>CAJUPN010000029.1 GCA_910588195.1 uncultured Bacilli bacterium | reverse complement strand
GGAAAGTTCTATTTTTTAATAAAAAGAATGCAAAAATAAAAGGCATAATGAATATGCCTCAAAATATAATATTTTGAAGTTAAAATGGTAAGCTGTCATCATCTTCAATATTATCAAAATCATAACCATAGAATTTCGCAGCTTCATCTTCCCAGCCTTCATCACCAGCCCAGAGTTCTTTGTCATAATCTTCTTCAGAGATGTTAGAACAAGCATTTATGTATTCTATAAAATCAAGAAATTCATCATCAGACATGGAATCAATCATTTTTTTAAAATTATCTTTCATTTCTTTTACTTCATTAGCAAAAGGATATTTATTCTTTTTATTTTTCATTAAAATCACCAAAGACATTATATAAACTTAGGAGACATTTGACAATAGTTTGGAGGGGACTTTTAATTCGAAAAATATGAAATGTCCTCCACAATCACAATTTGTTGGATTATACCCGAAAGATAATTCAATAGAAAGATTCCACTTTCTTAATTGTTCTCTAATTTCTATTTGAGTTTGATTTAATAATTTAAATATTCTACTAGAATGTTTGTGTTCTCTAGCATATAAGCCGTAGTATCTAACTATTTTAAAATTTTTATCAGGAATGTGTTTAATTAATCTTTTTATAAATTCATAGACATGGACTGTTTCTTCAACATGTTTTCCGTCTTCGTGTCTATCATACCAAAAAGTAACATATTCGCCATCATAATTAAGAATACGAGATTGAGCCATTGAAGGTCTACCAGTGTATCTAACAACATAATCAATGGTTTGTTTTATAGAAGAGATGTTATCAGGTTTAGCATAAACGTAGAAACCATTATTATATTCTTTATATATTTGATTTTTAAGTTTTTTGAATTTAGGAAGTTCACAAGCAGGTAAATTAATAGAAAGATAATCTAATAATAATTTTTGCCACCTAAATCTAAGAGCTTTAAAGTTAATATGATGGACAATTCTAAAAATTTCAGTGTTACCAGCACCACCTTCAGTACAAAGCAGATGAATATGAGGATTCCATTTTAAATCTCTACCAAAAGTATGAAGAGTACACATTATACCAGGTTTAAAATTCTGAGACTTGTTTAATTCATAAAACCAAGAAAGAATAGCATTAGAAGAAGCTTCGAATAAGCCATTCAAAAGGTATCTATATTTTTGAAAGTACAACCATAATTTGTCAGACATAGTAAAAACAATATGCCTGTGTTTACAACGAATAGATTTTTTAGCCATAGCCAAAGCTCTATCTTGAGCATATTTAACACCACAAGTATTACAAAATCTAGATTTGCATCTAAAAGGAACTTTTAAAAATTTACCACAATGTTCACAAACATATAAAGCATAGCCAAAATCCGGATTACCACAATTAATAATCTTATTAACTTCTTCAAAAACGACAGGTCTAATATTTACATCACTACAATTAGTAACAAAACTATCCCAATTATCAATAAAAATCTGTTTTATAGTAAATTTAGACATTAATATCACCGATAAAAATATATCATAAATTAGTGAAAAAGCAAAACTAAAGAGCCTAAACTTAATCAGACTCTTTAAGGGCGGAATTTATTCCGCTTTTTTA
>CAJUPN010000028.1 GCA_910588195.1 uncultured Bacilli bacterium | reverse complement strand
AAAATGAATTGGACTAAATCCCCACTTCTTTTACTTCCAATGTACCTTAGTGGTTTTCCATTTTTAATTGGCCATTCCGATTCTTGAACCCAGTGAGGGTAATGTTTTTTTTCTAAATAAAACAATGTTTTACATCTATCTTTAACATATTTTTTTCTTTGTGATTCTGATAAATGAATTGGTAGTTTATCTATAATTTCTCTTTCTATATATTCACCAGCTTCATCACTAGCCAAATATTCTGGAATAGTATCTAAAGCTATTTCATAGTTTTTTTTATATTTCTCAAAATACTTGATATTATTTTCTCCAAAACATTTATAAACAATGTCATAAACACTATACTTTTTACAGAAAACATCCGATATACTAAGTGAATGATTCAATAGTTTTTGAAAAGTTTCATAATGAGTATATGTACTATATGAAAAAAAATTATTTTTTATAGCGTCCATATACCTTTTATTTAAAATAACCATACATCTTATGAAATTTAATATGATCTGTGCGTTGAATTTGAACAATATTTTCAAAACTATTCTTTATCCCCTCTACATGATGAAGTTCAACTTTTTTCCATCAAATCCAATTGGAGCTTTGCCTTTTTGCATACGACCCAAATTGCCATCCAAATCAATATCATAAGTTTTTCCAGCTCCTTTTTGATCAATTGCTTCTTTTTTCCAATATTTTTTACGTTGAGTACTCCTACAAGAGTTATGAACCAGTATACCCCTATCATTATAGTATTATTATATAATACTACTTTGTTTTTTAAGCTTCATAAATTCTTTAAAATCTGCTGAAAAAAAATTCTTTTCTTTTTTATTATATAAATAATTAATTCCTTCCCGATTAATATTTGCAAGCAATTTATCAAAAATGTTTTTAATATAGTACAGAATGATTTCATCATTACTTTCTTTTAAAAGTTGATTTGAAAAGAAATTCTCTGGATTTTGTAAGTCTTCATGAAATATTTTCTCACAATCTTTCATTGATATCAATTCTTTATAAGAATGAAATTCAGGTACATAAAAATTTGAAAGTATTTTATAATGTTTTCCTAAACTTGATTTTACAATACAGATTACTAATTGAAAATCTTTATAATTTTTAAACATAAATCCGTTCTTCATTTCAAATTTATAGTTTAATTCTAAAAATCTTGACACTATATCTTTAAAGTCATTAAATCTCATAGAAAGTCCTCCCTTTAAAAGCAATTATAGCATACTATAACTAATTTTTCCATATTAATAAAGAACTAATACCAATTTGCACAGATTACTATATTTTCTATTATATCTTATTAATTGTTGTGCACCTTTTGTTATCGATTTTGCATTTTTTGGTTTTAACTCGTATATAACATTCTTAGCTTTATCAAAATAGTCCATTCTTCCTGTACCACTTTTTAACCATTGTTCTTTTCCAGCCATTCCAGACTTATAACCTTGATGAATTTTCCTGCCACTAGCCATATTTGATATAGTTTCACCGTTTTGAGCTTTTGTTAATGATTGTATTTCTTTCCATGCATCATCGGTAAAATCTGCTTTATTAGCATTTTGTAATTTTATGGTTTGTCCATCAACTTTAATAGATGTTTGATTTGCTGCTTTGATACTCTTTGAAATAGCACTTACTGCACTTGATACACAA
>CAJUPN010000027.1 GCA_910588195.1 uncultured Bacilli bacterium | reverse complement strand
AATTCTTATCAGGAAAGTCTAAAGTTCATAGACACAAGATTTTTTACAGTCTCTAAAGTGGGATATTTTTTTGGCTTTATTGTAAGTTTAATGTTTTTAAAGAGAGTTGATTTTTTTCATTTTTTAACAATTAAATTTTTTTTCTGTGCATTTTTAGGCTACTTTATTAGTCCCTTTATTGTTACTATTACTTATATGAGTACTTTTTTTGTTAGACCGAAAATAGAGTTATCTTATAGGTTTTCACCTATTCTTTTATGTGATGTATTATTGGAAGAATACTTATGGAGACATTTATTTTTGTTTATTTTATCAGATATGAGAGTAAGTATGATAGAAAATATGTTTCTATCAATTATACAACTTCTTTTATTTATTTTTTCTCATAGTGATATAAAAAATAAAAAAGATTTTATTGAAATGTATATATATTCCTGTTTATTATTATTGACAGCATATTTACTTCCTGGAATGAACATAGGTTTGCATTTGGGTAGGAATGTTTGTTGTTCTAATGCCAGGGAGGTTTGCAATGAAGGGCTTTAATATTATTGAAATAAAGAAAGAAGATTTGAATAAAAATTATATTTGGAGTAATTTGATTTTAGAAGAGCAAAGTTTTTTACAAAATTATTTTAGATTGGAGTTTTATGGTAGACCTTTTTTGGATTTTAGATGCACTAGCTTAAATGAATATAATAACATCCTAGAAATAGGAATTATAAGAATAGGAAAAATATCTAAGGCTTTAAGAGAAATACTAGATTTTCTAAAAGTAAACTCTTTTCAGTTATGCCAAGTATTAGTATTTATTGTTTCAGGCGACAGATTGGGAAAATTGTTTTTGGGAAAAGCGGGATTTAATATCACAGGAATTTGGCGTCAATTTGTAAAAATAGAAAAACAACAATTTGATGTGGAAATTTTTTCTTATGAATGGGAGATGAATCATGAAAAAATCAGATGTTAGTGTATCATGCTATTCGGGCTCTATTAAGCAAATTTTAAATTATTATCTTATTGATATGAGAGAGTTAGATTTATTTTTCTCAAAGTATTTATTAGTTTTAAATTGTTATTCTCCATATGAGGGTTTATATACTGATTTAGAATTAATAGTAAATGATGCTCTAGAACATTATGGTATTTCAATTAAAAACATTGCGGTAAATAATATATTTGATTTGAAAAACAAAATAAAAGAGTATGGTAGATTGCTTTTGAAAATAGATTGTAAATTTTTGACTTATTCTAAAATTTTTTCTGAATCGAATACGAGTCAAGGTAAACACTATGTTGTAGTAAAAAATAGTGAAAGTTATGCTCTGGATATCATTGATTCTTATATTCCTTCTTCAAAGATTTCTACATATGAGGGCTGGTTACAAATATCTGAGGATATATTAGATAACCTGGAATTTAAATATGTAGATATATCAGATATCAAAAACACAATAGAAATAAATGCCTTAAATGTCACAAATAAAATGTTACAAAATTATTTTTGTAACGCTGATTTGGTATTTGATCAATTTTTATTAAATATGAAAAAATCCTTCGATTTTAATCAGGGAGGGGAAAAAGCTAAAAAAATAGTGTTTGAAATGTATACTTCGTTATCAGTAAGTGGATTAATGTAAACGGTAGATAGTGCGTACCTCGACTAGGGCGGCAAAATATGTGACAATAG
>CAJUPN010000026.1 GCA_910588195.1 uncultured Bacilli bacterium | reverse complement strand
AAATGTTAAGTTTTTATTTCCAAATCACCCTAAAATAACTATTAATTATTAGGAGAAATTATGCTGAGAAAATTATTAACCGTAATAATCCCCGTGTTTAATACTGAAAATTATTTAGAACGATGTTTGGAATCTGTTTTAAATCAAAGTTATAAAAATATAGAAATAATAGCTGTTGATGATGCATCCACTGACAATAGCAAATATATTTTAGAAAAATATATGAAGTTAAATAATAATATAAAATGTATTATATTGCAAGAAAACCATGGTGCTGGAAATGCACGAAATGTTGGCTTAAGTATTGCAAATGGTGAGTATATTGCTTTTATCGACAGTGATGATTGGGTTGATACTAATTTTTATATGTCTTTGATAAATGAAATGGAAGAGCACTCATTAGATGTTGCTTTAGCAGGAATCATTGACGAAAGGGAAGACAGAAAAGCTTGGACATATAGGTACAAATATCCATTTAATAATCAAATAAGTGGTAACTTTGCTGTAAAACTATTGATTAAATCTAATAATCAAGATATTTTTATTACTCCGATGGTGAACAATAAGGTTTATAGAAAAGAACAGCTACAAAGAATGGGGTTGAAGTTTTTAGTAAATAGTTACAATGAAGATGATATATTCTCATTTTTATTTTTTAAAAAGGTTAAAAAAGTCGGGGTTGTGAAAGATGTGTTTTATCATTATTTTCAAAGACCGACTTCAATTACCGGTTTATATAAAAAGCGTTTTGTTGATGATTTAGTATCAGCTTTTTTATATTTGATAAACGAAAAAAACTATTTAAAAACAGACAGAGACATCATAAACTATTTTTTTCGCAATCTTTCATTTATCATAGATTTATTGTTTGAATCAAATTTATCTGATAAAGAAATTAAAACACAATTGGTTTACATAATAAAAAAAATCGGAAAAATTTATTCTTTTGAAGAATTACTTGATTTTTTTGATTTAGAGCGGATAGAAAATTTTTTAAGATGAAGTTAAAAAAAATTTTTATCTTTTATGTTTTCTTTACAACGCATAACAAATTCGTTTATTTGATTTTCATTGTTTGTATTCTTTAGTTTTACGATTGCTCTTATCGCATGATTAAAAACAAAATCTTCTCGTGTTTTTATTATGTATTCTTCGTGCTTATTTATCCATTTAATTATTGCATCAACACCTCTGGAGAACCCCAATTTCCCTATTGCTTCGATTATTGAGACTGCCGCAAAGTTGCTTTCTTCTTTATCAAGTTGTTGAATAAGGATGTCTATGGCTGATAAAATGCGTTTTTCACCAATGATATCAGACATATGTTCTCTTATATACCGATTATCATTTAATACTGCATAAGAAATAGCTGAATTAACTTCATCATATTGTGTTGTCATTAAAAAACTTTCTAATTTATATCTGTTTAAATCAATAGCAGAAGTTTTTGAACGCTTAAAATAATTTATTATCCAAGGCATAACTATTTCTAATAAACATTTATTGGTGGCAAGGTAAATAACTAAATCCGTTTTATATTGAATAATAAGCGTATCATTTATATCAAATTTCAACCAAAATGTATCAAGTAATCGATTTAAATAAACATCAGATACAGAACTATTCATGTTTGAACAAGAACATATAATATCTGCATAAATCATTAAAATGGGATTAATATATTGGTCATTATGCTCATTATATGCGTTTTCAATAATATTCTCAAATAATATATAAATCTTTTCTATATCAGCACTTGAAAAGTCTCCAATATCACGCAATAATAAATCAATCACAATATTAATATTTGTAGCAAGCTTATTATATAGATACTCAATAAAATCATTATTATTTTCCGTAATAATACTTACTAGACCGCGGGTTTTTAAAACATTTTGGAAATCGGAATAATTTTTGTTTTTACTAATAAATTTTCGTATTTCTGCTCTAAGTTTAATAAGATTATTCGGGTCGTATTCAATATATGTTAAATGAGAGATATCCGAAGATCTTTCATGAATGCTGTTTTTGAGTGACGAATCTTTTTCAACAATTAATAAAACATTTTGTATATCTTTAAAAGTATGTGTAATTCCAAGCTCGTAAAGGACATTTGGTCTAAAATCAGTTAACACTACTATTACAAACTGTGATATCAGTATATTTGTTAAAACTTTATTTATAAATGGTTCTGCTCCAGTTATTTCGTCATCTCTTAAACATATAAAAGATAAATTATTCAATTCTTCTTTAATGGTACCATAAAGTTCATCATAAGTTTTATCAAACGGCATAAGGACAAAGCATTGATTTGGATTGATAGGAATATTTACTCTTTTAAACTGTTTAGGATATATTTTATATTTATCCATAAATTCCTCCTAATAATTAATAGTTATTTTA
>CAJUPN010000025.1 GCA_910588195.1 uncultured Bacilli bacterium | reverse complement strand
TGCCTATTTTCTCATAATAGCAATTATACCAACGACAATATTTGCGATAAAATATATCTACCATAAAGAATAGGAGGAAAAGAATTATGGTAGAAAAATTTATTAAATATTTAAAAGTACAGAATTTATCTGTAAATACAATTTCAGCGTATGAGAAAACAATTAGTATGTTTTATTCAATGCACGAAGAAATAACAAAGAAGAATCTTTTAGCTTTTAAAGGGTATTTATTGGAGAAATATAAACCTAAAACGGTTAATTTAAGAATTCAGGCTGTTAACAAGTATTTAGAGTTCATCAAGAAAAGGAATTTGAAATTAAGTGCAATAAAATTGCAACAAAAAACTTTTCTTGAAAATGTTATTAGTGATGCAGATTACAGGTATTTTAAGAATCAACTTAAAAAGGATGAAAATATGGAATGGTATTTTGTGGTGAGATATTTAGCAGCAACTGGTGCTCGCGTAAGTGAGTTGATACAATTGAAAATTGAGCATGTCCAGATAGGATATTATGATATATATTCTAAAGGGGGAAAAATTAGAAGATTATATATTCCTAAAAAACTTAGAAATGAAACTATGGCATATTTTGAAAAAATCAAAAGAACAACAGGATTTCTATTTTTGAATAGGTTTGGGAAAAAAATAACAACAAGAGGAATTTCTTTGCAATTGAAAAAATTGGCAAGAAAATATGGATTAGATCCTGTAGTTGTATATCCACATTCATTTAGACATAGATTTGCAAAAAATTTTTTAGAGAAGTATAATGATATAGCATTATTAGCAGATTTAATGGGACATGATAGTATTGAAACAACACGCATTTATCTTAGAAGAACTTCGACTGAACAAAGGGAGATTGTAGACAAAATTGTTATTTGGTAAAGTTAAGAGTGATTTTTTATATAAAACAAGTGTAATTTTCTCAATATTCTCTTTGACAAAATAATAGTCGATTTTTATTGCATTATGTTGTATAATTATTATAGACAAATATGTAAGTTGGTGAGTTTTATATGGATTTGAGCAATAATTCTTTTCTTATAAAAAAATGGATAAGTAGTGGAAAAACTACAATTCGATTAATTTCTGTTTTAAATGATAAAGATAATTTAAATTCTTTTGTGAAAAAGTTTATAAATTTTAAAACTTTTCCTTATGTTAATACTACATATGGAAGAATTTTAGAAAATTCATTTGAGGAACTTCCTAAAGATGAGAAAATTGAAGTTTTATCTATAATGAATAAATATTTATATGATATTGAATCAAAAATAAAAGAAAAATTTGAGGCTTTATCTGAAGTAGAATTGAAAGAATATTTTGAATTTAGTGATTTAGAAGTTAAAGAAAATAAAACAAAACTATATCAGCAAATAGCGGGTGGATATTTTGGTGAAATTTTACTATTTAACATTTTGTTAGAATTAGGTTATAATAAAATAATGTCTAAATTATATATAGAATGGGGAAATTTATCACCCACTGGTATCGATGTACCTTGTATTAACATTGATTTAGATGAATTTGTTTTTGCTGAAAGTAAAATGTTTAAAAATATTAAGTCAGCATTAACTCGTGTTTATAAGGATTTAGATCAAATTATTAATCATAATAAACTTGATAAGGAAGTCGAAGAATGGTATGCTAAATTTAAAATGCTACCAAACGAAGTTAGAGAATATTTATTGAAAAAGAATATAAAGACTAAGCAAGACATTTATCATATTGCAAAAAAAATTTATGTTGTAGGTTTTGTGATTGGAAATAAGATAGAGGAAGTGACATTGCAAGATGAATTGAACAATTTGGAAGAATTTGATTTTTCAGATAATGTAGAAGTCATAATAGTAAGTGTTCCTATATTAAGTAAAGATGAATTAGTGAAGTGCTGCTTTGAAGCATTAAAAGAATTATGCGAGGATATAAAGAAATGAGAGATTCATTATTAGAAAGATTAGTTGAAGATGAAAAACTCAAATATAATGTTGATTTTTGTGATAAATTAGCGGCCGAATTGCATACATTTTACATTTGTGCCGATAATATGGAACATAAAATCATGAAAATCATTGGTAAATCTCATTTGGATCCTGATGTAGTTTTAATGCCTGTACAACTTGACATTTTACAAAAAATTTCACAAGTAGGGAATTTTGTAATATCTGCGCCGACAAGTTTTGGTAAAAGTTTTTTAGTATTGGAATACATAAAAAGACTAAAACAAAAATTACATTTAATAATATATATTGTTCATACAAAGTCACTTTGTAATGAAGTCACTAATAATTTTAAGAAATATTTTGGTGAAGAATATAATGTTATTAATGATTTTGAAGAAATTGACAAAGAAAATAATAATAATAATATATTAATTATGATTTCTGATGGTAAAAATGTTTTTGATTTTGATTATGTGGTTGATCTTTTAATAGTAGATGAGGCATACAATCTTGATAGGAAGCATTCTGGGACAAGGTTTTTATCAATTTACTATAGTTATAAAAAAATTCTTTCCAAAGCAACTAAGAGTATTTTGATAGGACCGTTTATTAAAAAACTTGTTGGAGATGAGGCCCAAAAATATAATTTGATTCAAACGGATTATTCTCCTGTAAGTTTTAAAATATATGAAGGAGAAAAGCTTTTTCATTTGAATCCTACCGATTGTTTTGTGGAAAACATTAAAAAGAGAGAAAATACCATTGGATTTATAAACTCTAAGTCAAAAATTTATCAAGAAATCAAAAAGATTTTAGATTTAGATTTGCCAGATGTTTATAATGATTCTTTTATTAAATGGATGGAAGATTACTTCCCATCTTTTTGGATGCTACCTAAACTTATGAAGAAAGGAATATCCATTTATCATTCGTCTTTCCCAGCATATATCAACTTATATACTATGAAAAAATTTAATGATGGAGTTCAAAAAGGATTATTGACGACGTCGGCTTTATTAGAAGGTGTCAATACATCTGCAAAAAATATAGTAATATATGGAACTAAGTATAATAATGAGGAATTAACTCCATTTCAGTTTTTTAATTTATGTGGTAGGGCCGGTAGATTAAATAGAGAAATAGTTGGCAGTATATTTAATTTTGGTGAAGGATATAACGATTTGTATGATAAAAAGGCATTAGAATTATATATAGGAAGTAATCCTAGTACTGCAGAAGAAGAATTTGATATAGGGTTGAAAAGTGTAGACTCAAATGTATACAAAGATAAAATTATTGAAGAGTTAAATAGAGTTAACATTAATTTTGATGATTGGTATGAAGATTTCAAGTTTTATTTCTCAAAAGGGGAAGATTTGTTGGCTCTTTTATCCATATATAATGATTTTAAAATAGAATTTAAAAAGAAAATTCATTCAGATTTATTAACTAAAGATTATAAGAGACTGAATAAGAATTTAGTGCTGGATTATATTTATAAAAATTTTGTTGGTAACACTAAATATAAATATCAGCCAGCATCTAAATATTATGTGCCAATAGTATTAGCTGAATTATTAAGAAGCAACAACAACGGAATAGATTTTAAATTAAAACAATTATGCACCTTAAAAAATATAAAAAATGCTTTAGATTCTTTTGAAACAATTGAAGAAAAAAATCAATATATTGTAGAGATTATGAGAACAGGTTATGAGTATATTCCGTATAACTTATTTTATTGTTCAACTATATTAAATGAATTTATTCAACATGATTTATTCTTTGATGAAAATGAAAAAATACAGTTTTATAACTCTTATTACGTTAGATTATTAGTGTTTTTAAAATGTGATACAAAAAAGAATGCAGTATTTAAACTTATGTCAGATAGAGGAATTTTGCCAACTATAATATCTAAAGTAGAAAACTATATTCAGAAAAATAATATAGAGTTGGAAAATTTATCCAAGAAAGCTGTAATTTTGTTAATAAGAAATATAATTCAAAGTAAAATTTTTTTGGAAGAATATGAATTACTAAATTTAGAAAATATAAAGATATAGTTATTTGAGTAATTTTTGTTTGCCTTTGATTCTATAATATATACCAAATAAACTTTCAAACATTACCATAATTCTACTCAAAAACTCATTGATAAAATGGAATAAAAGTATACTAAAGAAATCAATGAATTAGAATCTATGACATCTATATTATTTTTTTATCGTATCAACAACGCATATGGCAGGGACTATACTCCAATCGATGAACAATATCAAGCATTATTAAGAATTAGATTTGCTATTTGCTTTAAGATATATAAAAAGAAAAGTTTTATAAAATGCATTGAAGAGTTTATGGATGTGAATCGTTATAAGTAATTGTATATTTTTATCAGAAGATTTTATAGATATACAGAATAAAACTTTTAAGCACACGTTGAAACGATTACGACTTTAGTAAGAGTAGAAACTAAAAAAGATTAAATGAAATATATCAAGAGGTGAAATAGGGTTCTCTAAATTCTAGTGTATGTAAAGGGAAACCGAGCTCTAAAAAAGAGTGTA
>CAJUPN010000024.1 GCA_910588195.1 uncultured Bacilli bacterium | reverse complement strand
TTTTTTTTTTTTTTTTAGCAAGTCCTAATCGTCTTGTCAAGAGTATTTTTGCAAAATTATACAAAATAAAAAGAAGATTATTCTTCTTTTTATTTAAAATAGTTTAAAGAAATCTCTTATTCTAGTTAGTATACTTTTTTCTTTTTCACGTTTATAAATATTTTCTTTTATGTAAACCTTCCCTTTTAAACTTACTTCAACATATCCAGCACGATTTAAGGCATCGCTTAAATATGTTACTTTAATATCAACGTCTTTTATTTCACTGTCTAAAAGTAACATATTAATATCTTTTTTTACTTCGTACCCTTCTTTTTTTAAGAAATGCTTAGCATCAACAACATTAGTAATTTTATATTTTTTAAATGTTTCTTCATATTTATTTTTATGTTTTTCAAAATCATCTTTTTCATTCAAAGTTACAACTGCCAAATTTTTATTATCTTTAGTAGCCGAAGTTACTAAGGTACGATAAGCTTTTTCTGTATAACCTGTTTTCCCTCCTGTTGTATACTTATATTCACTTAACAATTTGTTTTTATTATACCAATCATAATATTTATAATCTGTTTGAACTCCATAATGTTTTGTGCTCATTATCTTAGTTAAAGTTTCATTTTTTACAGCTTCTGACATAAGAATAGCCATGTCATAGCAGGTTGATGTGTTTCCTTCTCCTTTATCATTTTCTAAACCTGATGAATTAATAAATTTAGTATTTTTCATTCCAATAGACTTGGCTGTTTCATTCATTAAGGAAGCAAAACCTTCCATCGACCCACCAACATAAGTAGCAAGCATTATAGCGGCGTCATTACCACTTCTAAGCATTAATCCATATAGTAAATCAATTATTTTTATATGCTCTCCTACTTCAATATAAATACCTGAACCAAAACTTTTAAGAACATCATCTGTAACTTCAATTTCCTTATTTAAGTCATCTACATTATTTATTACAACAAGAGATGTCATAATCTTAGTAGTTGAGGCAATTAAACGAACTTCTTCTTCACCATAACCAGATAACAATCTTTTAGTGTCAGTATCCATAACACAAATAGAGGCTTTTACATTAAGAGGAAATAAAATTAAAAAAAACAATAATATAACTTTTTTCATAGTAAATTATATTATTGTTTTATAAATTTATACTTCATTGTATCTTTTTTTGCATTCTTCAATTACCTTTAGTGCTTCATCTTTCTTATGAAAAGATCCAACACTAACTTCTATATCATCTAATGACTTATAATTTTCAAAAAAGTTTTTTATTTCTTTTAAAGTTATTTCATCCAAATCGTCTAAATCATTTATTTCTTTAAACTTTGGATCAACATCAACTACAGCAATAAGCTTATAATCTAAAAGTCCATTATCTACCATATCTAAATAACCTAATACTCGTGCTGGAATAATACACCCTGGGTACGTTTTTTCATTAGATAAAATTAAAATATCTAATGGATCTCCATCTGGTGATAAAGTTTCTTCTATCGTTCCATATTCAGCAGGATAGACATTCGATGAATTTATTACTCTGTCTAATTTTATTCTTCCACTTTTCTTATCGATTTCATATTTATTCTTTGAGCCACTAGTTATTTCAACTATGGCATTTATAACGTCATTCACGAATATTCCTCCTAAAATATATTTTTCTCTTCTATATGTTCTTTAAATCTATAAAGTTTTGCTGGTTTCTTGCCTTCAAAATTTAAATATTCATTTGTATCTTCAACTAAGTTCAAATTAAGAATTCTTCTTCTAAAATTTCTTCTATCTAAGCTTACCCCTAATATTGCTTCATAAGTTTTCTGAAGCTCTGGCATAGTAAATTTATCAGGAAATAAAGATTTTAAAATATTACTTTTAGAAATTTGTTTTTTTAATTTTTCAAAAGTGCTTTTTATTATTTCTGCATGATCATAAGCTAAACTCATTGATTCAACATCTTTTATATTAAACCATTCAGCATCATTAGTCTTTAAAGTTTTTTTAATTAATGTAACTCTTTGATTATCAATTACTCCCATATAAGAAATTGCAACCATTCGCATGACTGGACTTCGATCTACTTTTCCATGAACATCAGCTAATTGAAGATCTATTTTCTTTATTCCAGTTTTTTCTTTAATCTCTCGCATTACACCTGTATTTAAATCTTCATTATTATAAAGTGCTCCACCTACTAAAGCCCACGAGTCTTTATAAGGCTCATTATTTCTTTTGATTAATAATACTTTAACTACCCCATGGTCAACTGTAAAAATACTTGTTATAACATGTATTCCTTGATTTTTATATAAAGGATTTTTAACTTCCATTATCATCACCTATTTTTATTATATCATAAATATAATTATTCATCTGCTATTTACAAAATAAGTTATTTCTTCTTTCCGATTAAATATTTATTAACTTGTTCTTTTAAAATCATATTTGCTTTTATAACAAAGAAGGCACAAAAAATTAAAAGACAAGCATCAATAATATAATTTAATATTAAATTATCAAAATGATTAAAACCAATATCAAATATTTCCATCTCTTTTAAAAAGTCTAAAATAAACATACCAATAGAATAAATGACACCAATTATACCTATAACTTTTAATCTTTTAATTCGTGAAATAATATTGGCGTTGCTTTCATTTGAATTAGAGAATTCTTCAATTGCTTTCTTTTTTTCATTTTTATTTAATCTTTCAAATTTATTCTTCATCTTCTAACTCCTTTAAATTACTAATGTGAAAACCTTTTCGAAAAAGTCTTTCTTTTATTTTATTTTCTAGTTCTTTACCGTTATATTTATTTGCTAAGGTTCGTTTAGCTTTTTCATATTCTTTTTTTATAACATCATCTTCATTAATTGTCTTTCTATTTAAGATATGAATGATATCTTCTTTAAGATAACCAAGATTTATTAAATCATTTGTTATTTTTATTTTTAACATATTACTAGAGGAATTATGATTAGTTTTTATTTTCTTATCAATATATTTTTCGATTTTTTCTAACCAAACATCTTCGCTTATAGTTGCTAATTTCTCTTCGATTAATTCATTATCTAAACCAATTTTTTTTAAATTTGCTTCAATTTTTTTAGGACCATTATTTGTAAGATTTATTTGATCTTTGAAATAAGCATTTAAATATAAAGCATCATTTAGAAATTTATTTTCTTTTAGTTTTTTTATCGTTTTAGCAATTATTTGGGGATGTATTTCTTTTTTTTCTAAATATTCATATATTTCTTTTTCACTTCTAAGACGTCTACTAATATATTTTATGGAATCATAGTAACTTTTTAATTCGTCATTATAAGTTTTTATTTCTTCAAAGGAAGAGTTATCTATTTCACTTTTTAAAAGAAGATTATATTTTACAATAACATCATCATATAAAATATATTCTTCATCATCAATTACTACTTTATACTTATTTTGTCTGTCCTTAATGTATTTTTGTATTTTCATAGTTTCTCCTTAACATGATTATATCATAATTGTTGGTTTTATGTTATTATATAATTGGTGATAGTATGGCAAAAAGAAGAGTTAAATCTAGTGTTAAGATTAGTTTTTTTATTATTATTACTTTGTTAGTTGGAGTTATTGCAATTATTACAATTCCTGAACCAAAGAAAAATTTTAATTCGGATAATAAAACAACGATTACAAACACTACAGAAAAGAAAAAGATAAAATCAGCTAAACTTACTTTAGTTGGAGATTTACTTTTTGAATCTCCTTTTTATCAATCTGTAAAAAATGGGTATGATGCTAATAATTATTTTAAAAATGTTAAAGACTATTTTTTTAATGATGATTTAAGTATAGGTAATATGGAAGTTGTTGTTGGTGATGATACTCTACCAGTTAGTGGAGATGGTTATAATTTCTGTGCTCCAAGGTACATTGGAGATTTAGTTTCTTCTTTAGATTTTCAAATTTTATCTACAGTAAATAATCATTCTTATGATCGTGGTCTTGAAGGATTAGTTTCAACTATCAATTATTTTAAAGATAATACTAGTATTAAAACTGTTGGAACTTATTTAAATGATGATGATAAAAATAATTATCGTGTTCTTGATATAAATGGAATTAAATTTGGATTTTTAGCTTATACTTATGGAACTAATATGCGTGTTAATTCAGCTGAAAGAAATATGGTAAGTGTCTATAGAAACCCTGATACTCGTAAATTTGATGATATTGCAAAGGAAAACATAAAAAAAGAAGTTCTTGCCGTTAAGAACTTAAGCGATATTATGATTGTCATGATGCATTGGGGAAATGAATTTACTTTTGAAGAATCTGCTGAACAACAAGAAGTAGCAACCTTTTTAAATGAATTAGGTGTTGATATTGTCTATGGAAGTCATTCCCACTCTATCCAGCCAATAAAAATGATTGGAGATACACATAAGACTTTAGTTTATTATTCTTTAGGAAATTTCGTATCTAATGATGATGACATTGCAAGAACTCCTAAAGGACAAGAAACTTTTGATAATGCTTATCAATTTGGTTTATTATCAACGTTTAATGTAATTATTGATGAGAATAAAAACATTAGTTTTGATGATATAAAAACAGAACCAATAGTAAACTATTTTGATACTGCAATGAATAATTGGTCGCTTATTCCTTTTAAAGATTATACCGAGGACTATGAAAAAAGTCATTTTAGATATAGTTTGGGCTTAACAAAAGATTTTATAAATTCTACATATACAAGTGTAATAGATGAACAATATAGATAAAAAACACAGATATTTTAAGCTGGTGATAAAGTTGGAATTTTCTGATTTTCTTTGCCAATACTTAAATTTGTAATTTTATTTTCTTATCAAGTTTATAATAAAATTGTTATTTCGTAAACAGATATTTAATGTAATTAATTTGAAATACTTAGTTATTTTAGGTAGTATTCTCCTTTACTTTTAGAGGTAGAAGGAGGCAAAATTATGAGAAAGAAAGAAGAATATCTTTGTACTATCATAATACTCCTTATTATTGTGATTTTAATCATTCTAATAAAAATAGTACCAACTTTATAAGTCGATACTAAATCAAACTAAATTGGAATAGTACCTAACTCTTTAAAACCAGGTATTCCTTTTCTATTTTATGCATGTTCCCTTGACATATTAATTATAAAAAACATTTTCTAAACAAGAATCTGTTCTTTTTTTTATAGTTTTGGTCTTGTTCTTAAAACTCGTTCATATTGATCGACAAAATCATCCCTGTCTTCCGTTGATGTTGCTATACTATTAACTATAAATTCAAAATTTTGAAAAGAATTATCACTAAATAAACTATAGCTTAATAAATCATCTTTTTCTTTATCTATTAGACTTGTTAATCTTTCAAGATCAAATACTTCTTTATCTATAGCATCTACTAATTTTAATGAGAAGTTAATATTATTTTGAATAGTCTTTTCTTTGATTGTTCCATTAGGATATCTTATTTCCATAAATTTTTTATTATCATAATCTTGTAAGTTAATTCCATCGTTCCTTGTAAATAAAGTTATACCATTATGTCTAAATGTGTATAAGAAGTTTGGATCTTTAAAATCAACATTGTTAATATAATTTAAAAGATGGTACGAGATTGATCTTGCTTTTTCAAAACTAATGCTTCTAATAAAATATTCATCCCCCATATAAAAAAGTCTAAATTCTTTTTCAAATAAAGCAACTAGTTTAGATAGTGCCTCAAAGAAATATCTTTCATTTTTAATCGGAGCTAAATTGATACGAACGTGATTGCCACAGTTTTCATTACAATAAGCATTTACTTCTTTTAAAGCATCACAGACCTCTTTTAATTCTAACCATATTTTCTTTTTGTCAGTTAAAATTCTACTACTTATTTCGCCACCTAAAAATTCATTATTTTCTTTATTGGTAACTGTAGAATCTATATCCACATACCATTCATCATATTTTGTAAAACCTCTTGATTTATGGTTTAAGGCAAAACGATATGGTAATTCTTTACATTTTAGTGATGCACAAACTTCAATTAAATATGCTCCAAAAAATTCCAGTTCAGTTCCAAACATATATTTAGTTCCAAGTCCAATGTCATATCGATATTTTCCCATAGCTTTTCCCCTCCTTTTACTAGGGTATTATATACTTTATAATATTATTATTCAACTTAATAAAAACTACGCATTAAATACGTAGTTTTCTCTGAGCCTATAAGGCTCTTTT
>CAJUPN010000023.1 GCA_910588195.1 uncultured Bacilli bacterium | reverse complement strand
ATAAAGAGCTGTGAAAAACTAACTTTTTAATAGTTAGGTTTTTTCACAGCCCCTTTTTATTTTTCTTAAAAATTCTCTCTTTTTCGCGAATATTTTACAAAATTTGCAATAAATGGTATGATTACATCCGAGAAGGGAGGATATAGTAATGAAGGAGTTGAAGAAATTAATAAATAGATTGTTATTATGAAATTGTTTTTTTATAAAACATCGTTAAGTTGCAAATAAAAGGAAGGGCAAAAATGGTACTTAAGAGTACTGTTTTTGCCCTTTTTTGGTCTTGATTAGAGTAAGAAGGGAGATGGGATAATGAAAAGAAAAAATACTATGGACTTACTGAAAGAAAATTGTCTTGCAGAAAATATAGATTTATTTATACAATTTAAAGAAGAAATAAAGGACTTCTTTTATAAATATGATTTATTTAATTGTGATAATATGTATACTATAATTTTTGAGTGCCTAAATTCCAAAAGTTATATGTCATATGCAAAGATTAGTGAATATGCAGCTATTAATATTAAAGGTGTAATAAAGTTTATGGAGAAATATGAAAATTTTATTTCTAAGATGTTAAGTCTACCAAAGTATGAAAAACTGAAAAATCTTATTATCATAAAATAATATTGTTGTCAATACCCAAATTGGGGTATTTTCATTTAATAGAATCCTATTTACAATAGAAATGTATTAGGTAGCTACTAGTACAATTGTAAAATAAGATCTTAAATTACGAATATAAATAGGAGGATAAATATGGCTTTTCAAAACAGACAAGCAGAACATTTGAATCGTAAGAAACTAATTGTTCGCGATATAGTAAAAGATTCGAGTGGGAATATAGTGAGTTTGACAGTAGACGTTGAACGAGCAGAGGGCAGAGTTAGTGTAGAGGGAACAGCTTTAAATGCAGATACACTTAATGCAGAAATTAAAAATGCAGTGAAGTCTGTAGTTTCTGCAATTGGACCAACTTCACAAACTCAAGCTGTGTATGATTCTAGCACAAAAGTTGCTACAACAGAATTTGTATGGAATGTTTTAATAGCTTTAGGACACACAAAGATTAATAACCCATCTACAGGTGGTGGTTCTGGTTCAAGTGGAACATAAAATGGAAGGAGAAAGTACAATGACAAAAATTTTAAGTCATACAGGAAATGAGGTATATGTTGGACATTTTCAAGGTAATGCCATGAAAAAGTCTATGGATATTATAGAAGAATATAGTGCCAATAGAATAGAAATTAGTCCACGTATATCTGTAATTACAACATTTACAAATAAAAATAAGGCAATTACAGCTTTACAATTAGAACTAAGTAATATGCCATATATTAATGCTTGTCCTGAGGGAGTAGAGGAATGGACAAACATTGATAAAATTAAATACTATGTAGGAGCTCTAGAACAAACAACCTCAGAGTATTGTCTATTAGTTGATGGATACGATGTTCTATTCTTTAAGAATTTGGATGAAACATTTATTCAAAAATTTGAACATTTAAACACTAAAATATTATTTAATGCAACAAAAAACAATCATCCAAACATGGAAATTGACATTATTGAAAATAGAGATTCATTAGGAGAATTCAAATATTTAAATGCAGGGGTTGTTTTTGGAAAAACACAAGATTTATTAAAATTTTATAAAGAAGTGTTAATAACAACGCAAAGAAAAGATATTATGAATCCTTGGAATAGTGAACAGTTGTTTGTGAGAATTGTTGCAAATGGCAATCCCGATGTATCTTTTGACCATCAATGTGCCTTATTTCAGACATTCTCAAAAACAGAAAAAACAGTTTGTGGGAATACAGCAATAATCATATAGTGCATAAGGTCATAGATGTCTTTTATCTAAGAAACTATGACCTTATTTTTTAAAAGAAAGGAAGAAAAGAATGAATCCAGAAAATATACATTTATATCTTTCTATTTTAGCACCTACGTTAACTTTATTGTGCACAACGGTTGTTTTCTTGCAAAAGTTTGTTAAAAATAAAAAACTTAAGCGAGTATTAGAAAAAACAGAACAAATTACTAGGGAAATTATTCCTTGTATAACAGAAGCAGAAAAGTTTTCTAATTATAGTGGTGCTGAGAAAAAAGAATATGTAATGACAAAACTAAATCAATTTGCATTAGAAAATCATATTAAATTTAATCAAGAAGAGGCTTCTAATAGGATTGAGGAGCTTGTGACTTTAACTAAAGTTGTTAATGTTAAAGATGTTACTATTAACAAAGAAGTTGTTCAAGATGAAATAGAAAATGATTCTAAAAAGCAAATTGAACAAAAAATAAAAAATATTATTGAAGGGATGAGAAATTAATATGCAATTTAAAAATTCAAAAATAACTTATGCGGCTCATTCTTATATTGACTTTATTTCAGATGCAGGTACAGCTAGTGTAAATGCTTCTGTTGCTGAACTAATTTTTAGACATACGGATATGGAAATGGGAGAAGGAACCTTTAAGATGGGGCTTTCTCATATTTACAATAATTATTGTCATATTGTTGATACAGGAGTAGGTACCAATTGGAAATTAAATATTCAGCAATATATAAAACCTTATGATTCAAGTATGAGATTAGAAGGGTTTAATGTCGGTGATTACTTATATTTAGATGGGGATGGTTACATTCATAGATTTGTAAAATATGATGGCAATCGTTACCTAGATACCCTGGGAAACGGAATGACATTAGTTACTTCTTACAACTCATATCAAATTCAAGATGCACAAAATAATGTTTATGATTTTAATTCAGCAGGTAATTTAATTAAATTATCTATAGAGGGAAACCCAAATACTATTATAAAGCATATTGAATTAGATAATTTAGGACGTCCTATAAAATTCTATGATAGTAGAAGTATAGGAAAAAGAGAACGATATTTTAGATTTGAATATAAAAATTCACTACTTTATAAAATCTCATTAATTAGTCTGGGTATAGAACTTGAGAGTATTTACTATTCATATATTGGAACAAATTTAAAGTCAAACTATCATTTTATTAACAATGCTTTATCTCAAGTTGCCTTATTTAAATATGATTCAAGCGATAATCTCATTTTTGCTACAGCTACACCTAATGGACTGGCATTAAAGTTTACGCCATATGCAAGTAAGATCATTGTTGAAAAAGGAATATCTAAGCTTTATTTAAGCTCATTTGCTGCATTAAATGATGGTTTATATTCGGGCGAAACTATCCCTATTCCGTCAGTAGAACCGGAAATCGGCTTTAAAAATGTTAGAAAAGCAAAAGGAAATTTTATTGTAGAGACTAGTAATGATGGATTATACCATTTGGGAGAAATATCTGCCTTTGAAACACTTCAGGATGAAACTGTTATTCTTGAAAGTTATGATAGTTTTGGAGTATCAGATAGTTCAATAATTGAAAAAACCACATTTAATCATTATTCAAGTTATTCGTCAATAAAAAGTGATAAAGATATAGAATATCGCTATTATCATAATAAAAAAGGATTTGTTACAGGTGTCTTTGAGGTTGAAGGAAACCATTTAAGAACATTGACAAAGGATAATGGAATCTCCATTATGTATGAGATGCCCAAAGACTATTACCAAGAGACTATTAATAATAAAAGTATAGTAACTGCTACCATTGGTAAAAGCATTAAATGTCTAGATAAGGATAATAGAGATTGCGGTTTTTTTACTGGAGGAAGAACTCTAAAAGCATATAGAGATAAGGATGGATTAAATTATATTAACTTTGTAGCATCCTTTTGGATTAATGTTTCTTGTACAAATGCCTCTTATATGAAAGTTTTTTTTGAAATATTTCATATGAACTGGATAAAAAAAGAGATATTCATTGATAAAACTGCAAACAATGCATGGCAATATGTAACGCTTTCCTTTTCCATTCGAGATGATGATCAATCAAAGACATACGATTTTGATTCAGCATATATTAAAGTTCTAACGGATGGAACAGGAACTTATCAAGTTTCTGACTTTAGAATTAAGGAAGGTGAAATGTCTAAATTAAAAATATCTAATTTTAATGCTAGCCAACCTTCCATTTCAGAATTTTATAGTGTTAGACTGCAATTAACGAATGGCAGATCTCAAACAATTCTTTTAGATCATGAAAACTTTTTAACTGATTCAGATATCTTATTTGCCTACAAAAATAGAATGATTCGAGGAGAATCAGGATTTGATTTTGTATATTGTGGAAATACAAAAAGAATAGCTAATGTAACAAAAGTATATTTTAGAGTTTATGAGAATATGGATTATACTGGAATGAAGAATGAATATGAAATTTATTCTGATTCAGGAATTAAATTTATTACACATTCCTCAGATAATAGTTGCGTTACAAGCAAATATTTCTATTTTTATGCTAAAAAACTTGAGGAGTATAATGAAGTTTCTATTAATAAATCATATTTTGGTGGTAAAAATTCAACGGTAAGCGATTATCAAGGAAGAATTTTACAAACAGTTGATGCTTATAAGAAAAAAACGGTAAATGAATATGACTTATATGGTAATCTTATAAGTACTACAACTGCATTGGAGGACGATTTTGGTTCAGATAATAAGGTAAAATCTGGTAAAAAAAGATTTTATACTAGATATATATATGATGATGAATCTGAAAATGGAAAAAACCGTGAAATGGTCATTGATACAAAGGTTCAAAATTCATCTGTGAAAATTAGAAAAAATTCGCAAATGTTGAACACTGTGGATTCTGTACAAGTGGGAAATAATTATACACAAAATTTTTCTTATGATTTATTAAATCGTGTAAAAGAGCAATCTATAAACTTTGATTTCAATAAAAAGGTTTACCATCATTTTGAATATGATTCCCTTGGGAGAATTAAAGCAATTACAGATAATGAAAAGTATAGGTTTGGTTTTGATTATGATATTTATGGGAATATAAAGAAATATTACATAGAAAAAAATAAAGAAATTCTTGATGTGAAATCTAAATCTGTTACGCCTAATGGTAGTTCGTATGGTGGCGATTTACAAGAAGAAATTAATCATTTGACAAATTGTAAAATCACTACTGAGAAGGATAAGTATGGTAGACCTAGAAAAATCTTTTTTAGCGATATCTTTTTTAAAAAAGTTGAATTTGAATATCAAGAACAAGATGCTCACATTAATTCAAATAGTTATTCTACTCCATTAGCTGAAAGTCAAAGTATAGCAAAAATTAAACATATCAACGATAGTTTGGATGGAACTCAAACAACATTTTGGTATGATAATAATAATGATGCTTGTGGTTATAAAATTGAAAAGAATGATAAAGAAATTTTAAGAATTCAACAGTTAGATTCGCAAAATACCAAATATGTTATTGGAAATACACATTATAAGACCTCTGTTGAAAAGAATAATATTTATACCGCTCCTCAAATAATTAAAACATCTGTTTATGATGATCAAAAAGATGATGGAAAAGATGAATGGAAAGAAGTCAAAAAATTTGGGTTCTCATATGAATATGATAATATATTAGGCGTAGTAAAAAAGAAAAATAATAGTGATTCTTCTTTAGAATACAACTTTATTCCAAAAGATAATACTGTCTTTTATTCTAATTTAGTTCAAAATTCAACTCATAAAATAAAAGATTGTACATATCAATTTGATTATAGTTATGATGAGAATGAAAATATTAGAAGAATTCATTCTACCAAAAATGGAGATACTGATATTTCATATTCTTATGACAAATTGAATCGACTAAAAACAGAATATAATACTCGTCAAGGAATAGATAATACATATAGTTATTTAGATAATAATAGTCAAGATATTAATAGAGTGACAAAGGTTTTTCAAGGTACTACGAAGGTTAAAGAATATGAATATGATGAATTAAATCGTTTAACTAAATATTATAGAAATGGTTCTCTAATAAAAGAATTACAATATCATGAAAACAATTTGCTTCCTCATCATATTATAAAAAATGGCAATTCCTACAAATTAGGTTGGGAGAGAGGTAATTTATTAAGCTTTTACTTAAATACATTTTTCACTTATAATTATCAAGGAAATCGTGTTACTAAGGATAATTCTGGTGGTATTAAAGTTAAATATTATTATGATGGGTCTAAACTATTGGGAGAAGACTACTCTAATGGTATTAAACTGAGATATATGTATGACTTAATGGGTATAGCAGGAGTTAGATATATTGCCTCCGATGGAAGCATTATAGATTATGACTATGCAAAAGATGGTCAAGGAAATATAGTGGCAGTCATAAAA
>CAJUPN010000022.1 GCA_910588195.1 uncultured Bacilli bacterium | reverse complement strand
ATTTACTTTTAATTATTTTTTTATTCCGCGTCTACTTGACAAGGGTCAGTTCATTATGTACCTGTTTATTCGTTTTTGTATATTATTATGGTAAAGGATATTATGAAAAACTAGTTAATGACAATTGTGCTATAACAAAGAAACATAAAAATAATGAATTAGTAAAAAAATTATAGTTTTGAAAAACTTAATAAAGTTTTATATAAGAAAATACCTTGAATAAAGGAGAAGTTTAATAGTCCTGATTCAAGGTATTTTATTTTTAATATAAAAAAATGGCGACTCGGACAGGATTCGAACCTGCGACCGACGGCTTAGAAGGAAAGAGAATCACTTCAAATATCTTGTTAATTCGTTAAATATCTTTTATAACTCACAATATCTTTTATAACTCACAATATCTTTTAAAAATAGCTTAAATAACTTCTATAACTTTCTTTTATATTTTTATTATCTTGTATAAGTTTTCCGTAAAAAATCCCGCACATTTTTCCCCGCACGATCCCGCATAAACTTATTTTATATCACTAAAAAAACTAGAGGAACAAGAACACCTCTAGTGCTTTTTTTGGAAATAAAGGGGAGTCCAGTGGTAAAACCGAGCTGGAGCCTAAGAAGTATCATAAGAGCTTTAATTAAAGCTTTCAAAATACCACCCCCTTTATTGACAATTTTTATTATACACCAAAAATAAAATTATGTAAATGTTTGTAAATTTTAAATCATTTGTGGTAAAATTTTATTAACTGCTAAATAGATTAAATGATTTATAAGGAGCTAATATATGGAAATTGACAAAATTAATTATTTGAATTCAGTTATCAATACAAAAGAAGAAATTAAATATTCGGGACCTGCTATTTTATATAAGTATAAACCTTTTAATGAATATACATTTGATATGTTAGAAAAGAATTACCTATATCTTTGTCCTGCTAAGAATTTAGATGATAAATCTGAATGTAACACATCATTAGATTTTTATAGACTAATGGATTTGGAAACTAATAACTTGAAAAGAGAGTGTGTTGATCAAATTATTCAAATGATGATAAAGCCTTATACTTCCCCTGAAAATTATAAAAAAATAGAAGCAGTGATCAAAAGAATAACTAGATCTGATGGAACAATTCGACCAAATTATATGATGGAAATAGCCCCTGAACTTCAAGAACTAGTTCCAAGTTTAGATATAGCACCTTTTGTCAGTTATGTTATTGAGATACCTGATAAATTAAACGAGCCTTCGATTAAGCCTCAGCTTGAAAAACTTCTTTCTTATGGAGTATATTCTAAAGAAAGGGTAGGAATATGTTCTTTAAGTGAATCTAAAGACATTGATGAAATGTGGAATAATTATTATGCTGGAGATGAAACAGGTTGCTGTATTGCGTATGATGTATCTGATTATCCTTTCAATCAAAGCATTTTCCCAGTGGTATATGAAGATACACGAGAGACAAATATTATAATTCAATTGGTATCAAATTTTATAGGTCAATTGATATGTAGTTTTAGTAACGGGCAGATAAAAGCGGATATAACACAATACTTAAGATTGTTTCTAACCAAAAATACACAATGGAAATATCAAAGAGAATGGAGATTGATTGGAGATGCAGGAGAAAAACCAATCGCTCCAAAAATTAAAGCAATCTACTTAGGCAAAAATGTTTCTCAAGAAAATAAGATTAAGATGATGGAATATTGTAAGAAAATGAATATTAAGTTAATAGAAAGAAACTAAGTTGAACTAATAATAGAAAGGTTTATGAATAAAATGCTTGGAAAAAATATTAAAATAATAGATTTCCAAATGATGTTTATAAAGCAGTTGGAAAGATTATAATGTATTCTCAAGAATGGGAACGAGAGTATAAAAAACTTGCTACTATACTTCAAATTCCAATTAAGAAAATTAGTATAGCTTCCCTGAACAAATTGAATAATGCATTAAAGAAAGAAAATCATCTAAGTGAAAAACAATATAAAGATTTAGAAGGTGTTATTAATAAAAGAAATTACATCAATCATGAATTCTTTTTAAGAGACTTCCATAAGGATTTTAAAGAAATAGAAGACATATTAAATGACATACAATTTTTAATATTTGAGGCAACTGATGTTATGGATAATTTAATTGATGAATTACAGGGAAACTTCTATTTCAGAAGACCAACCATATTTGATGATATTAAATCTGAATAGTCAAAAATAAATTTTAACACTTTGTTTGATTAGGAATTTCTAGTAAGCCTATTTCTCAAATTATATTTTTTTAGAACCACTTTCTTTCGTACAGTGTTTACTTCAGTATAAATCTCTGTTGTAGAAATAGAAGAATGTCCTAGTAGTTCTTGAACGCTTCTTAAATCTGCTCCATTAGCAAGTAAGTTAGTAGCAAACGTATGCCTTAAATAATGCGGAGTAGCAGAAGGAGATATTCCACTTTTATCCCTGTATTTAGTAAATATATTTTCGATTCCATAAATGCTTAAAGTGTTATGATACTTATTAACAAATAAGTAATCATGATTTACTTTAAGTTTTTTTCTTATTGTTAGCCAAACTTTTAAATTATTCCAGGTCTCTAAACTGGATATATATAATAACCTTTGTTTCTTTCCTTTCCCATGAACAAGTAATACACGTTCTGATGAAATTATATCTTCTAGCTTTAAATTGGATACTTCAGCTATTCTCATTCCAGTAGAAAGAAGAAGATCTATAATGCATAAATCTCTCACTGCTTGGAAGTTTGCAAAAGAAGTAGTAGCTTGATTGAGATTTTCATACATATAATCTAACAATTTACTTACATCTTTTACAGGTATCGTTTTAGGTAATCTTTTTTCTTTTTTGATTTTTATTTTATATTTGTCTAATGGGTTTATCCATTTTGTTTCTTCCTCAATAAATCTAAAGAACATCTTTATTGTAATTAGCTTTCTTGTAACAGTAGTGTCCTTATAATTTTGAGTTAAGTATTGAATATAATTCATGATAAACTCCTGAGATACTTTTCCATTTGTAAAGTCAATCAAGTGATTTAAATCTGATGTATAGGCCTTGATACTTTTCGTATCCAAGTTTTTAGATACCATCATTTTAGTTATAAATATCTCCCTATACTTTATTAAATTCATTTATTTTCCTCCAAAATTCGATTTTATATTGTGAATTATACCATTTTATTGTATAATTATCTCAAAATAATATGAGATTATTGGGAGGAAAATGAAATTATGGAAAAAATTAAATCTATACCTTTTATTTTATTTATATCTGGGGTACCATGCGTTGGAAAAACAACTATATCATACAAGTTATTAGAAGACTACCCATTTTTTAAAAGAATTACTGAACTTGATATGATAAAAACAGTAATACGATCGATTATTAAAGAAAATGAAAATTTCCGTTTGAATGATGATTTTAATTGTTTACTTAGTTCAACAACAGATAACAATTATGATACATTTAAACAGCAAGCTTTGGTTTTATCAAGATATGTAAAAGAGATAGTTGTTAGGCAAAAAAAAGATGTATCCCTACTATTATTGAAGGAATTAATATAATACCTAGTGTATATTTTAAAGATTCTGTTCCAGTTGAAGGATTTAAGGATAATGTTTTATTTATTAATTTATATATCTCAGATGAACAAGAGCATATTAGAAGACGCTTTGATAGATGTAAGGAAAGAAATTATACTTTGAGTGATGACCAAATAAAGGAAAAAATATTCAAATATAAAGAAAAAAATTTTTTATTGCATAAAGAAACATTAGAACTATCAAATAAAGTAAATAATGTATTTAGTATTGATATCTCAGGAATGAGTCAAAATAGTATTGTCACTATTATTGAAAAAATTATGAATGATTACTTAGAGTCTATTTTATTAATTAAATAAACTATCAAATAGTTCTTGTGTTAGAGGAACAGATTTTTGATCATTATTCCAAATAGATTCAAAATTTTTGATTGCATTTAATCCAACATCTTTTAAACCACTCAAAATTTCAAAACTTGAATTTGTATAAGATAGAGGATATCCATTTGCATCCCTTTGTATTTTATTATATAATACTGTGTTATCTAATCTAATCATTAACTCAGTTCTTGGTTCAAAGTATAATCTAAATATTTTTTCTACTGGCAAACCGAATTTATTTTTTAATTCTAAAGCATGTTTCAATGTGATTTGTAACTCTACATCAAAAGTATCCGTTCTGTCCCAAGTAATAGCTTTTATTGAAGCAGGACTTTTTGGCATAGTAAATAAACATCTAAAATCAACGTCTTTCATCTTAGACAATTCTCTAAAAAAATATTCATATTCTCTTGACATTAATCTTTGATTTTTTCGTCCAAATATCCAGTAATATTTACTAAACCCATTTAAAACATTATTCATTAAGATTTTTGTCAAAGCAGGGGTTTTGAATCCTTTATGAAATAATATGTGTTCTTTAGTTATTTCAGGACTGACAACCACAAAATCTTCATCATTTTTTAATATATCATTGACTAAATTACTACACTCGTTAGGAATTAATGAATTTTTAGTCAAGATATTTGAAACTGAATGTTGAAACTTTTCCCATTCTTTATCAAAATATTTATATTCTATATTAAATTCAAGTGATATTTGTTCAAAAAACTTTTTAAATTCTTCTTTACCACAGCCAAATTCACCATCATCATTTATAAATTTTATAGGAACGTATCTGTTAAGCGGTTTATCAATCCACGAAGACCAGTCTGGAATTGATTCAAATAGAATTGGAACAATTATAGACTTATTGTTGCTCTTATTGTAATTCGAACCATAAATGACACCAGATTCATATAATAACCATGGATTTTTAAAATTATCGGCTGTTATACAAACTATGCATTTGGAACAAGATAAAAGATTTTCATGTATTTCTTTATCCACACACGTACCTTTGTAAATTTCAGGCGAAAAAAATAACTCTATTGCAGAAGAGAAGATATTATTTATAAAAATCCTCAATTCTTGTGCTATTAACTTGCTAGTATCTTTAGACCAACTGATAAAAATTTTATTTTTAGTTTTCATTTTATTCAATATTTCTTCCCAATAATCTCATATTATTTTGAAATTAGAGAAGATTTTTTGTTAAATCATTTTTTCTTTAAAATACGATTTTTTCTTGCAGATTTCTTCATTTTACCATATAATTATTTACAATGTTATGAAGAAATTGGGCGGAACAAAAATATGGAAAATATTTTAAATAATGCAAAATTCAATTATTATGTTTCAAAAACTAAAACTCTTATTATTACAGTAACTGATAAAGAATACAATAGTATAAAGGCAATTATTAACAATTCAGAAACAATTATAAATGATAATTATATATATACATTTGGACGTATTGGACTTTATGATGTTGTCTTAGGAAAAAATACTTATATGGGTATATGTAATGCAATTATAACAATTAATCATTATTGCAAATATATGAAAATCGACTATGTTTTCATGCTGGGAATTTGTGCAGGGATTTCTGCAAAAGTAAATTTGAAAGATGTAATTATAGCAAATAAAATCATTGCATACGAGAAACAAAAAGTAACAGAATCTCATTTTTTTAAAAAATATATAGAATTCAAAGATCAGACATTTATAATCTAGGGAATTTATATAGAAGCATTTCAGCACTTTTTTTGCGAGAAAATTTAATTTTAAAGTGTTTAAAGGAACGGTTCTATCTGGCGATAAATTATTAAATTCTTCAAGATACAAAAAAGAACTATTAAAGAGTTATCCAGAAACAATAGGTTTGGACATGGAAGGCACTGGATTAGGTGCAACTTGTTTAAATATTTGGGTTAAAGATTGGATTTTTATAAAAGGGGTTAGTGATAAAGGAGAAAAAAAGAAAGGTAGAGAAAATTAAGATGAAGCTCTGAGAAATGTTATTGTTTTATTTAAATATATCATGGAACAAAAAAATTTTTTTAATATTTCAAAAGGAAATGTTTTGATTAGTGGTAGCTATGTATATGGAGATAAAGACACTTTTGAGGATGAGGCATTTTCAAATGAATTAGCAAAGAATCTTATAAAAAATGGACTAAAGGTAATAACAGGATACGGATTATGTGTAGACCCAGCAGTTGTATCAGGAGCATACGATATAGCTAAAGCAATGGCTTTTAATACATCAGATTGTCTTGAATCTTATTCATTTCCAAGAGTTCATAATGAAGAATAAAAAAATTTTTACAATCAATAAAAACTGAGAATACAAAGTTAATGACAAAAGACATAAAGAACTCTATTTTTATTTACGGAAAAAAATTAAATGAATCTGGCAAGAAAATTCAAGCAACAGGTATGCTTGAAGAATTCTATAATTCTAAAGGGAATGCATATGTGATTCCAATTGGGGCTACAGGATATATGGCAGAAAATTTGTGAAAAACAGTCAAAGAAGACTTTGGATTGTATTATCCAGATGCCTCTTATACAACAAGAGCATTATTTGAAAAATTAAATGATAAAAAATCCAGCAAAACTGATTTGATTCAAAACATAATTGATTTTATGAATTCTTTGTAGACTCAATAAATACAAATCTCTTTAAAATTTTTTTTGCGTCCACTTTTTGCTGTATTGTTAGAAATAATACAAATTTATTTAAAACTCCACATATAATAGTAAAACTATTCTGTAGAGTTTTAAATTTTCTAATATAGTGATAGAAAGTTTATCATTGCGGTTAAAGGATTAATCTATTGGAACATTCAAAGATATAATTTAAATATTTATCTATCATAATCTATCTGCAACTTTTAATGGCCTTTATGAAAAATAAATAGAAAAGACTTTGAATGTAAGACAAGTATAAATGTCCTTACTTGAGGTCTTTTAAATACTTAAAATAGAAAATGGCAACTCGGATAGGATTCAAACCTGCGATCGACGGCTTAGAAGTAAAGTGATTTACTTCCAATATCCTATAAATTCTTTGAATATCTTGTATAGATTTCCCGTGAAAAATTCCACACAAATAAATTTTGACTAGGAAGGTTGGTTTTATAAGATAGTTTTTTTATTATAAATTTTCATTTATGTGATTAACAAAGTGTGATTTAGTTTATTGAAAATTTAATTAGAATGATATATAATATGATTAGTTTCAAAAAAACAAAAAAATTAAAGTTTTGAAAGTGAGACGAAGATGAAAATAATTGAACGACCAACATATTTGAATAGACTTATTGATTTAAAAGGAACCCCAGATATCAAAATTATAACAGGAGTTCGTAGATCAGGAAAATCTAAATTAATGAAGGCTTATATGGAATATATCTCTAAATCAGATAATAAAGCAAATATAATTTTTATTGATTTTACTGATTTACAATTTGATGATTTGAAAGAATATAAATCCTTAAATAATTATGTAAATGCAAAATTTATATTAGGAAGAAATAATTATGTCTTTATTGATGAAGTTCAACTTTGCAATCGATTTGAGTTAGTTATTAATTCTCTTTACTCAAGTGAAAAATTCGATCTTTATATAACAGGTTCAAACGCCTTCTTATTAAGTGCAGATTTGGCTACTTTATTCACAGGACGTTATATTGAAATCCATGTTTTTCCATTTAGTTTTGAAGAATATATGTCCTATCATAAAGAGATTTCAAATATTGATAAAGCTTTTAATAACTACGTTAGAGAAGGAGGTTTCTCAGGAGCTTATCCATATTTAAATGAAAGAGATAGAGTTCAATATCTTAAAGATGTTTATGAAACAATCGTCAATCGCGATCTTATTCAAAAGTATAATTTGTCTAGTGGATTAGTTATGGATAAATTAGCAGAATATTTGATGGATAATATAAGTAATCTTACCTCAGTTAATAAAGTGAGTGAAATACTTAATACAAATTCTATTGAGACAACCCATGTAACGATTGGTAAATATATTAAATATTTATGTAATGCATTTGTTTTTTATGAAATTAAGAGATATGACATTAAGGGCAAAAAATATTTAGAAACTTCCAATAAATACTATCTATGCGATTCTGGATTGCGATATGCAATTTTAGGAACTAGGAATATGGATTATGGAAGGGTATATGAAAATTTAGTTTGTCTAGAATTACTTAGAAGAGGATATGAAGTCTATGTTGGTAAGCTATATGAAAAAGAAGTAGATTTTGTAGCATTGAATGAAAAAGAAAAGCTTTATATTCAAGTGAGTGATAATATTTCAAGTGAAGATACTTTTAAAAGAGAATACGATCCATTGCTTCGAATAAAAGATGCACACCCTAAAATAATTATTGCGAATACTAAACATGATAAATATAGTTATGAAGGAATCATAATTTATGATATTGCATTATGGCTATTAGGTCTACTTTAAATAATGCTAGTATGCATTGTAAAAAATTTAAATATGAAAAGACCTTAAATGGAGGACAAATACTAATGCCCTTATTCAAGGTCTTTTAATTTCTTAAAATATAAAAAAATAGCGACTCGGACAGGATTCGAACCTCGAAATTATAAAACCTATTTTGGAGATTGATGATTTTAATGGTAGAAATTTACGTAATAGAAATTAGTGTATGTTTTTAAATTTTCTGGATAATATGCAGATTATTGCTATCTTTAAGATGGTTTGTATAAAAAAGTATAATATAAATAGTTTAGAGGCAATTTGGTTTCTTATTGTTTTTGTAACAGCAAGAAATTATGAAGATTTATGTTTTTACTTATATTTAGTTTTAAAGATTTCAATAGATATTATTTTTTTCGTTTAATATTATTAAATTTGAAAGGAAGCTTTAGTAATTTATTTGATAAATTATATTTTGGCTTGCAAAATAACTGATTAGATTTGACAAATATTCATTATTCTTCATATTTCTTTGTTTCTCTCTTGAAAATTATATCAAATTGTGGTAAATTAAAGTTACAAAATTTTAGTTTGGAGAGTAAATTGTGGACATTAATTTAACAAAAGATTTAAAATACAATATTGTATCAATACCTAAAGAAAAAGTGAATAAAATAGAGCCCTTGCTAAATTTTTTATTTGTTGTTTACAACGAGATAGAAATGTGGGAAATGCAAAAAAACCTTGCACCATTAGATGGATATGGGGTAATCCTTGATTTAATAGAGGAAGAATGTTTACAGCATTTTTATATTGGCAAATTTTTTAAATATAATATTGTTCTGTCAAAAACTTCAGATATGGGGGCTGTAAATGTTAATAGTGTTATTAATGTTATTAATCGTGCCATTCAGATTTTTAAACCAAGATATATTATTATGCCAGGCATATCAGCAGGGTTAGACGATAAACTAAAAATTGGTGATGTTATAATTGCTAACAAAATTATAGGATATGAATCAGAAAAAATAGCTCCTACGGAGATTATTGGACGTTATCCACAATACCATTCAATGAGGTTATTCAATTTATTTTGCAGTGCGAATATTCTAAGTTTTAACAATTATTTAAAAGAAGAAATTCAAAAGGAATTAGATAATGAATTAAATAGGGACAAACCTAATTGTATGACAATTGGTGTTAGAACTCAGCAAAAAGAGTTTTTGTGGAGTCAAATGCTTTCAAATGGGTGTTTTCCGTATGTTTATACAGGTAATTATATTTCAGGTGAGAAATTACTAGATAATTCTTTTTATCGCACTTATTTGAAAACAAAATTCCAAGAAGTTGCTGCGCTGGATATGGAAGGCATAGGAGTTGCTTCTGCAAGCATATTTAACCGTGTTTACGATTGGTTAGTAATTAAGGGAATAAGCGATTTGGGTGATGGAAACAAGGCAAAAAATAAAAATTTGAACCAAATCTATGCAATGAAAAATGTTATTTTTGCATTAAAAAAAGTTTTTAACAACGAATATTCTTTTTCAGCGAGCAATTTAAAACAAACTAGAAGTTTAAATAGAAAAAATGTTTTAATATCTGCGAGTCAGTGTGAGTCGGGAGAATATGCCAAATTAACAGAGAAATTTATGGAAGAACTAGCTAAACAAATAATTTTAAATAATTATAATGTTCTTTCAGGTTACGGAGTAGGAGTGGGATCTGCTGTTTTGTTTGGTGTTTTTGATGGTTGCGAACAACTTGGACTTACTTCGCATGAATATTTCGATAGATTGCAGACATTTCCTTTCCCAAGAATAGACCCTAATTCTGTTAATAAAAACAAATTAATGAGGTGTAAAATTAAAAATAGAGAAGTTTTATGCTTAAATGCTAATGTTGCGGTTTTTGTATTTGGAAATAAAAATGGTAATGAAAACTTATATGCAGATGGAATGCGCGAAGAACTAAATCTTGTTGCGAAAAATAATGCTTTAATACTACCTGTTGGGTGTACAGGAGGGACTGCAAAGTTATTATATGACGAAATAAAGACAGAAAATTTTAAGACTAATTATCTAAGACCATATTTTTACGAGAGAAATAAATATCGTGCTGTTTCTTCAAATTGTGAAGAAGATGTTTCTGATTATTTCAAAAAACTTGATCAATTAAATAAATTGAGTCTAAAAGAAGAAAATATATATGAAGTTGTTCAAAAAATATTAGAACTTATAAATTTATACAGTTAAAAAGATAAGATTAAAATGTAAAAAATCAGAAAAATATATTGTTGATTTTTTATTTTTCACAATATATTTCTAATGAAATAATAATTTATGTTTGATATTATTTTCTTAAAATAACTATTAATTATTAGGAGGAATTTATGGATAAATATAAAATATATCCT
>CAJUPN010000021.1 GCA_910588195.1 uncultured Bacilli bacterium | reverse complement strand
AATATGCAAAAGATGGAATAGCTGCATATACAGATATAGGACAAATGTATAGTTCATATTTGACAAGAGATTCTAAAGAAGTTATAAATGAAGAACATGAAAGAGAATAATTAGCCATAAAAATTATGGTAGTTAATTTTAAGAGAGGAGAAACATATAAATGAGTGCTAATACAGATTTAATTTATGATGCAAAAAGGAAAATGCTAGCAAAATATCCTAGATTTGGTAGTGAAATAGCAGTAGCTAATATTGAATTTAAAGACAACTTGAAATATCATACAGCAGCAACTGATGGAAAAAATATATATGTTGATCCTAACTATTTTGCAAGTTTAAGTGAGAATGATAGATTATTTACAATAGCACATGAAATAATGCATATAAAATTTATGCACATGTATAGATTAAAGGATAAAAGTGGAGTAAAAAGAGATCCAGAACTTTGGAATATAGCAACTGATGCTATTATAAATGCGAATTTAGAAAGAGATGGATTTACAATTAAAGAAGGATATGTAAATATGCCAGAAGCACTAGATTATTCAGCAGAGGAATTTTATCAGAAATTGTTGCAAGAAAAAGAAAAGAAAGAACAAGAACAAAAAAATAATCAAAACCAAGAACAAGGAGATGGACAAGAACAGGAGAAAGATAATCAGCAAGAAAATGGACAGAACCAGCAACAAGATAATAAACAAGACAATGAGCAAAATCAAGAACAAGGAAAAGAACAAGATAATGAAAATTCGGAGCAAACTGAAAATCAAAATTCAGATGAAGGTAAAAGTCAAGGAGATGACCATAGTTTATGGGAAGAAGCATTTAAGCAGCAGCAAAATTCTCAAAAGAAAGGACAAAAGCAAGATGAAAATTCTCAAAAACAAGAACAGGGACAAGAACAAGAGCAAACTGGAGAAGAACATACAGATATAGATTTTGATGAAAGAGGAGAATTTGAAGATAATAGAAAAGAAAAAAGAGAAAAATTCAAATCTAGACGCGAAAAGACTGAAAAAGATATACGAAGTACTGATAAAGGAACAATAGAATTAGGAGATATAGGAAAAAGTAAAGAAGAAATTGATTGGAAAGTTTTATTACGAAGAGAAGTAGAAAAAACAGAAACAATTTGGAGTCAAAGGCGTTCTATTGCAGAAAATAATTATGCATATAGATTAGAAGAAAATGATATAGAAGATGAAGCTGAAACAGAAGTTATGATTGATGTTTCTGGCTCAGTAGATTTAGAATTAGTAAAATCATTTCTAAGACAATTAAAACCATTATTAGAACAATCAAAGCTAAGAGTAGGATGCTTTAATGAGAGATTTTGGGGACTTGTAGATATAAAAAATGTAAGAGATATAGATAATTTTAATATACCTAGAGGGGCTAGAGGAGATTCTGCATGGACAGAAGATTGGGATTTAGCAGTTAGATCATTTACTAAAAAAAGAGAAATAAACAAAATTGTTTTTACTGATGGCTATCCTTGCCCTGGAACTATGCCAAAGGAAGATCTAAAAAGAGAAAATATTATTTGGCTAGTTTATGGAAATAAAGATTTTAAGCCTTGTTGTGGTAAAGTTATAAATATAACTGAAAAACAGTTAGAACAATTACATCAAATTGATAAAAGTAGTTCTATGGATGATATAAGCAGATAAAGTGTTAGAAGCAGACTTGTTTTTCTAAAAAAATGTAGAAAATTTGTAATTTTTGTGTTTGACAATAGCATAAAAATAGTGTATAATGAATATACTAACAAAGAAAATATGCAAATATTTTCAAATTGGAGTAGTCAAGCCAAAAGTTGACAATAAAAAATGGGAGTATTCAAGCCCTAAGTGAAGATAAAAAATGGGAGTAGCTTAGCCCTAAGTAAGCGATAAAAACTATGTGGGGTGTTTTTATACAAGCATCCCACAATTTTTGTTAGAGGAGAGAATATGGATAGATTAAAATTTTATAACATAGACGATAAATATATTGATTATTTATATCAATTTGATGATAAAGTTCCATACAATAAAAATCAAAAAAGACCATATATAGGTGTTATTATTGAGATAGATAATATCAAATATTTTGCACCTTTATTTTCGCCTAAAAGTACACACAAAAAATATAGTGATAATCCAACATACATAAAAATAGGACAAGATTATGGAATTATTAGATTCAATAATATGATTCCAGTTGTAGGAGATGTACTAACACCAATAGATTTTAATTTAATTAAAGATATTAAATATAAAAACTTGTTAATGGCACAAAACAATTTTATACAACAAAATACAGAAAAAATAAGAAATGTGGCAAATAAATTATATAAAATGGTAACAGTAGATAAAAAGAAATTTTTTGTGGATATAAGTTGTAATTTTAAACTATTAGAAGAAAAAGTTGGAATATATGATAGTGATAAAAAAGAAACAAAGTTTATAAAAGATGTAGAAATAACTTGTGAAGTCTTTGAAGAAATATCAACTATTGTTAAAGTTTTAGAAGATAAAGGATTTAAGTATATAGAAGAATTTACATTAGATGATATATATATGAAAAATGACAAAACCAATGAATTTGCATCTAAAAATGGTAGAATTACAGATACACTAATTATTAGACATGTTAATGAAGATGACAAAAAGATAGTTTGTAAAAGAAGAAATCATAATAGCAATGGGTTTGAGATAAGTACAGAAAAGTCTGTATTAAAAGTTATGAGCATAGAAGAAGCAGAAAAACATTTGAATATATTAGGTTATACAAGATTTTTAAATATGATTGACAAAAACTATATGTATGAGAATGATGAGTTTATAGCATATATTCAAGATGTTAAAGATTTAGGAATATTTATAGAACTAGAAGCAAAGAAAATAGAAAATGCTGAACAAAATATAGAACAGCTAATAGAATTTGTAAAAACACTTAACTTAAAAACTGGAACAAAGTTTGATATTAGAAAAGCAGATTTATTATATTCAAAACAAAATAACAAGTAATACATGGAGTTTTGCCTAGAAATAAGGCAAAACTCTTTACTTTATTTACATAATATGATATAATAATAGCGATTGAGAGGTGCTACTATGTCTAATGTAAATTATAATTTGTATAAGATATTTTGTGTAGTTGCAAGTTCTAAAAGTTATGCAGATGCAGGCAATAAATTAGATCAGACTCCAGCCAATATTAGTACACAGATAAGTAATTTAGAAAACCAATTAGATGTTAAATTATTTTATAGAGAAAAAAAGGGAGTAAGGCTAACAGAAGAGGGACAGCGACTATATGAAATTGTAAATAAAAGTATTTCTTCATTTGATTTTGCAGAGAAAGTAATAAAAGAGAAAAATGATTTGGCTAATGGAACAATAAATATAGGGTGTCAATCACACTTAACAAATTATTACTTAATGGAATATATCAAAGAAGCCAAAAATGATTTTCCAAACTTAAATGTAGGTTTAATTTGTGGTGCAGTTTCAAGCGAGATGTTTGAAATGTTAAAGAATCACAAATTAGATTTTGTAATAACAGATGTTATACCAACAGAAGCAGATGAGTTTGTAATTGAAGAATTAAAAAAAGTAAACAATATATTTGTTGCAAAAGAGCCATTGAAAATTGAGAATGTAAAAGAATTAGAAGATTTACGATATATATTAAATTTTGACAATACGATTTCTACTAAAAATCTATTCAAGATTCTAAAAGAACACAAAGTAAAAATAAAACCTAATATGAAATGTGATACAACAGAAATAAGAGTAGAAGCAGTAATGAATGGATTAGGAATAGCTTATGTAATGAAAGAAGCTGTTAAAAAACAATTAGAAAATGGCGATTTATATGAAGTGGAATTACCAATAGAATTGCCAGAATTAAGTATAAATTTAGTGTATATGAAAGATATGCTAACACAAGTAGATAAGAAATTTATAAAAAAATACTTAAAAAATAAGTAATAAATGAATATAAGAAAGTAGGCAGAATATCCTTAAAACGAAGGGTATTCTTTTTTTATGTTAAAAATTATTTAATACTGATTAAATATTTAAGAATAGACATGAAAATTCTTACAATATATAATAATTGTGTATCAATTTCAAAGAAAGAGAGATGTAAAAAATGCAAAAAAAGAGAGTTTGTTGGAATATTACAACAAAGTGTAATCAAAATTGTAAATATTGCCACAGATTTTTGGGTATTAACGATCTTACTTATGAAGAAAATAAAGAGATATTGAATAATTTGATTAAAGATGGAGTAAACAATATTACTTGGACAGGAGGAGAAGCACTACTATATCCAAACTTAAAAGAATTATTAAAAATATCAAAAGAAAATGGAATAAAGAATAAATTGATAACAAACGGAATGGTACTAGCACAGAATGAAAATATGCGAGAGATTTTAGATTATTTAGATTCTTTGACATTGTCATTAGATACAATAAATGATGACACCAATGAAGAGCTAGGAAGAGGCAGAAATCATTTTGAAGAGGTTAAAGTTATACTAGACTATGTTAAAGGTAGAAATCTTAAAGTAAATATAAATACAGTAGTTAGCAAGAAAAATATAAATGAAATGGAGCAGCTAGGAGAGTTCCTAAACAATTATAATATTAGCAAGTGGAAATTCTTTAAATTTATGCCACTTCGAGAAACAGCAGAAAAAAATAAAGACGAATTTGAAATAACAGATGCAGAATTTGAGCAAACTAAAAATGTATTTAGAAATTTTGGAAATATAGGAGAAACAGACTTTAGACAAGAAAAGGACATGGAAGATAAATATACTTTGCTAATAGCAAATGGAGATATAATAAAAACTGAACATGGTGTAGATGTGAAAAAGGGAAATGCACTATATCAAAATCCAGTAGAATTTATGTATGAATTAGAGGAGAATAGAATGAAAAAGATAAAAATTCTAATTGCCCATAATAACGAGGAAATAAGAAATAAAATAGCAGATACAATAAAAGGTTTAGACTATGTTGAATTAGTAGACACAGCAGCAGACGGAAAAGAAACATATAATAAAATTATAGAATCAAAGCCAGAAATGGTTTTTGCAAAAATGAATTTAGACAATATGGACAGTATGGAAATAATGAGAAAATCAAAAGAAAGTCTAAAAGAGAATGTACCAATATTCAATATAATTACAAGTGATAATGTTAGTGATGAATATATGAAAACAGCATATAATCTAATGGGAAGAAATTTGAATACATTTGTATCAGAGCCAATAAACAATATAGAGATAGACAATATAATGCAAGGGTATAAAGAATTGAAAGAAAACGCATAAACTAAAAAAGAAGGAATAGGTTTTTACAAAACTTATTTCTTCTTTCCTTTTTGTAGATGTAAATACATTACTGCAATTTCTAAAAAATCTTTTGGGGTTATGTTTTCTTCAATATCAAAATATTGCATAATAGGGCAGTTGATAGTATCTCTATACATATTTAATCGTTCTAATGCAGTTCTAAAACTTGATCGTATTGCCGAATTAGGTTTGTTATGTCTTTGTCCAATTATAGTAAAAATATCTTTCAATTTTTTCTGTAAGTCAGGGTAGTAGTAGCACTCAAAAATAGCTTCTCTTATGTAATTAGTTCCATTTGAATTTAAAGGAATTTTTAATGTCAAAAATAATAAATCGAGTTCCTCGTTAGTTAATTCTTCATATTCTCCAAAAAGGTACATTTCTTTAATTGTATCGTAGAAGTCATTTGAGTTTTCATCTTTATATATTACTTTGTATATTCTAGCAGCATTAGACAAATTCAAGTTTTCTTCTTTTTGAGCTGTTAATATAATGTTGTTATTCTTCTTATCTGCAATATTTGTAGATAATCTATCAATTATTTCAATACAATTTATATCTCTTAGGCAAGAATCTAAAACTAATACATTAGGTTTAATATCAAGATATTTTTCTAAAGCAGTTTTTCCATCAGCTGTTTCTATTACTTCTAACCTTTTATCATTTGCAAGCTGTTGACAAAGCCTTATTCTTTGCTCAACATTAGGATTAGCAATAAGGACTTTCTGCATCTGGAAACCCTCCTACAAATGTCTATATTATAAATTCGATAACATTATACCATAAAAATTATGTAAACACAATATAAAATGGAAAAAATAGTAAAAGAAAATTTAGCCTTTTTTCGCCCTTTTTCGCCATATTCCCCCTTTTTTGACATTAGAAAAGTAAAATTCTATATAATGCAAGCAACTTAATCAAAGTCTTAAAAGGGAGGCGATTCAAAAGATATAGAGAAAACACAAGATAATTACAAGTATATATTTTAGACTTTGATTATAGTATTGATTTATTTTTTAATTATTCAAAACTCCTTTAAGAATTTTGTTTAGGCACTATTCTGTAAAGGAGTTTTTTATATGGGGAGGGGTACAAGTAAAAATGTAAAAGTAATTTCACAAGTATTTACATTAAAAAATGTAAATATTAGATATTTGTGCCTATTTCAAATCAAATGTGCAATTATGCGTTGTATATTTGATTTTTTTTATGCTCTAAAAGAAAAACATTGCCGTAGCCCACCTACCAGTCAATTCACAAAAACGAATTGATTGGAGGAAAGAGAAATGCAAGATAATGCAAAATGTTTTATAAAATTAAAAAAGGGAATTTATGAAGAAATTACATATAAAGAACTTAAAGAAAAACGAAAAAAATACAGTACATATAAGAAAAAGAAATTTATTAAATTGGATGATGTTTTGCTAGAAGTGTCAAAAAAAGATTATGAAATTATAGAGTATGAGGAACAAAGACAAAAATATTTAGATAGAGTTGCAAGAAAAATGAATTTAATCTCTTATGATCATGAATCTGAAAATGGAGCTACATTAAAAAATATAATTTCAAATCCAATAGATAATGTAGAAGCTAATTTTGAAAGAAAAAATGAAATAGAAAAATTAAGATTAGCTTTATTACAATTAAGTGAAGAAGAATACAAACTAATAAAAGCATTATTTTTTGAAAATAAAACATTGCGAGAATATGCTGCAATAGTAGGCAAACATTACACTACAATTCAAGATAAACGAGATAGAATTTTAGAAAAATTAAAAAAATTTATAAAAATTTAAAAATTTAATCCTACAAACCTCTCATTTTTTCACAGGAGAAATGAGAGGAATTTTTATTCCACATGAACTTTGAAAATTAAATAACAATTCATTAAATACATTCCTACTATTCGAGCTAGTTAAAAAGTAATCTCACAAATTACTTTACTTAAATATAAGATAGCCACTTATAAGGCGAGGACAAGTAGTAGGTATAATGATACACTTGTTTAGTCATAGCACGAGCGAGATAAAACCGTCCCACGCATTGAGAACAAATCTGTTGAAAGCAGGTAGGTGGAAGTCCTGTGGAGCAATTTAGCTAATTGCCGTTTAATGAATTTTAGGAGAAGATAGAAAGTAATTGTAAAAGGCTATCTAATTTATAAGGTAGCCTTTTTGAATAAAAAAGGAGAAATAAAACAATGAATATTTTACTAATTATATTTTTAATACTACTTATACTTATCACAATATTTACATATTTAATGATTCTATATGCGAGTATGAGTAAAACAGAAGAAGAAAAAATAATGGAAGATCAAGAACAAATGGAATATTTGAAAAATTATAAAGAAAAAAAGGAGAATAGAAATAAAATGGAAATTAAAAGAGGAGATTTATATTATGCAGCTTTAGACGAAACTTATGTAGGAAGTGAACAAACAGGAGTAAGACCAGTAGTAATATTGCAAAACAATATAGGAAATGAGCATAGTCCAACTGTTATAATTGCACCAATAACAAGTAAAGTAAATTCAAAATCGATTATACCAACTCATGTGTATATAAAAGGGTATAAAGATAGACTAAAACAAAATTCACTTGTTTTGACAGAACAAATCAGAGCAATAGACAAATCAAGATTAAAATATTATATAGGTGCTTTAGATATTGGAGAATTGAGAAAAGTAGATAAAGCTCTTATTATTTCATTAGGAATAGATTTAGAGAAAATCAAAAAAGAAGTGCCACATAGAGAGGGAATAGAAGAAAAAACAGAATTTGTTACGAGAAATCAAATTGCATCTTATGGAATGGTAGCAAGAGAATATCTAAAACATACAGGGAACTTGGAAATTTCAAACGAGGAATTTGGAAAATATATCTTAACACTTATTGATTTATATTCTCCAGATGAAGTTGAAAAACAAGCAGAAAATGTGAAAGATAGAAAATAATATGTCAAATCTATAAAAATATAGGAAAGGTAAATTTTGTACCTTGGAAAAGATTTAGGAAGTTGAGTATGCTATTTATAGGCAATACAAAACTTCCTTTTTAAATTGGAGGAATTGTATGCGAGAAATTGCTAAAAAGTGCATAGAGATAGGAATTATAAAAGACCTATATGAACAAGGAATACTAACGGAAGAAGAAATGAAATTAGCAATTATAGAGATAGACAAAGATTTTGAAAGGAGGGTAGCTTGATGCCTAAAACAGAAATGAGAGTTTTTGCATATTGCAGAGTAGGTAATCCAGAACAATTATCAGAAAATGAGCAAAAAGAGGTACTTTTAAGGAAAACAAAAGATAATAAAGCAACAATTATAAAGAAAACAGCAATACATAATGATATTGAAAAATAAAAAAGAACTATCCAATAGCCGTGAAACTAATATAGATAGTTCGGAAAATATTAAAATACTTTCTGCTACTATTTTAGCACAGAAAGTAGGAAAGGACAAGCAAGGATGAAAAAAGTAGTAACTTATGGATTATATAATAATGAAAAGAGTATAAAAGATTTTGAAAAGCAAATACAAGAGTATATTAAAGATTATGGAGAATGGAAAATAGTAAAAAAATTTATAGACTATACAAAAAATAAACAATGTATAAGTTTTGAGAAATTATTAAATGAAGCTTTAGAAGAAAATATTGATATTATTTTAATAAAAAATGTAAGGCAATTTTGCCAAGCAACTAATTATAAGGTAGACTTTTTTATAAAATTTTTTAATCAAAAACAAATAGAAGTAATTTTCTTGGATGAAAAAATTAGTACAGCAGATGCAGTAGGAAGGACACAAATTCAAATAATTGTTTTTATGATTCAAAGCGAAAATGAAATGCGAAGTAAAGCAAAAAGAGAAAATTTATCACGGAGCTATAATAGGAAAAAAAGAATTTGAAAAAGTACAGAAAAAAGTAAAAAACGATAGAAATACTAAAGAAAAAATATATGGTTATGATTTTGTCGATGGAAAATATCAAGTCAATGAAAAAGAAGCTACTAATTTAAGAAATAGAATAGAAAAAGAAGTTGATACAGCTACAAAGGAAGAAAAAAGAAGAAAAGCAAACAAATCACGAAGTGAAAAAATGAAAGCACTTTGGGAAAATGAAGATTATAAAAAACAGATTACAGAAAGAATTAAAATAGCAAAGAAAATGAAAAAATTAAGTGAAAGGTAGGTATAAGAGAGCATGAAGCGAGTTGTTGCATACTGTCGTGTATCTACTGACCATGAAGATCAAAAAAATTCTTTGGAAAATCAAAGGTTGTATTTTGAAGAATATGTAAGCCAACATAAGGACTGGAAACTAATTGAAATATATGCAGATGAAGGAATTAGTGGAACATCATTAAAAAAGAGAAATGACTTTAATAGAATGTATCGAGATAGGCTAAAAAACAAATATGATATTATACTGACAAAAGAAGTATGTAGGTTTGCAAGGAATACAGTAGATACACTAGAAAAGACAAGAGAATTTAAAAAAATAGGAATTGAAGTAAGATTCATAATAGACAATATTAGTACATTTGATACAGATGGAGAATTAAGACTAACAATAATGGCAGGATTAGCTCAAGATGAAAGTAGGAGAATTTCTGAAAGGGTACAATTTGGAGTAATACAAAGTATGAAAAAAGGAGTTGCTTTTGGAAATATAGTATATGGCTACGATTTTGTCAGAGATCCTATAACTGGTAAAAAGACCAAATTAGTAATTAACGAAAAAGAAGCAGCAATAGTAAGAGAAATATTTAATATGTATCTTCATGAGGGTAAAGGTGCTTATACTATTGCAAAAGAACTAAAAGAAAGAGGAGTTGAAATTAAGAGAACTAGAAGTAAAGAGAAGTCAACAGACTGGAGGGAATCAACGATTCTAGATATTTTGCAAAATGTGAAGTACATAGGAGATTTAAAACAAAGGATTACATATACTACTGACTTTTTAGAGCATACTAAAAAATATAATCAAGGCGAAGTAGAATTTATTTATAAAGAAAATCATCATGAGGCTATAATTGACAGGGAAACATTTATGGCAACACAAAAAGAATTAAAAAGAAGAAGTGAAATGTATAAACACGAAAAAAGTAAATACACAAATAAGCATACTTTCTCTGGAAAATTAGTTTGTGCTTGCTGTGGTGCATCTTATGTTGGTGGCGAAAATAGAAAAAGAAAAGATGGAACAATAAGAAAAACATGGAGATGTTATACTGCTACTAAATATGGAAAGAAACATATAGAAAATGACCAAGAAATAGGATGTAATAATGATAGAGTAAATAATGAACTTCTAAAAGAATGCTTCACAAAGGCTTTAAAAGAAATATTAACTAATAAAAATGAAATCAAAAGAGAAGTAGAAGAATATGTTAAAAAAGCAATAAATAAATGTGAAAAAGAAACTGAATTAAGTGATATCCTTTTAAAGGAAAAAGAACAACTTTGTAAAGAAAAAAACAAACTACTAGATTTGTGTATAAAAGAAATAATTGATGAAGAAACTTATAGACTAAAGAACAAAGAGATAGAAAACAAAATGATAAAATTAGAAAAAGAACTAAAAGCACAAGAGCAGAAAATCAAAATTAGAGATAATATTGAAGAAATATTAAGTAGTGTTAGAAAAACGGTAGATAACATATTGAATTTGAAAAAGTTTAGTAAAAACATTTGTAAGGAATTAGTTGATAAAGTTGTTATATACAATGATACAAAATTTGATTTTTATTTAAAGGGTTATGAAAACCCATATATTTTTGATGAAAAAAGTAACATTTTATCCTTACAGCA
>CAJUPN010000020.1 GCA_910588195.1 uncultured Bacilli bacterium | reverse complement strand
TTTTTTTTTTTTTAGCAAGTCCTAATCGTCTTGTCAAGTCATATTTTTGCAAAATAAATATCTTTTACACCAGCAAAACTTATAACTTAAACTAGCAAAGATACAATTTTTCAAAATTTGTATGCAAAAATTTCATTAGGTGATGACAAATGATAGATATAACAAGATTAAAAGATATACGTGAAGATAATGATTTAAGTCAAGAAAAAATGGCTCAAATTCTCCATGTTAAAAGAAGTGCTTACTCCCTTTGGGAATTAGGAATTAGTATTATTCCTTTTAATCATCTTTATGATTTCGCCTCTTATTTTAATTTATCAATAGATTATGTAATCGGATTAACCAATGAACGCACTAAAACCGAATATCCATCTTTTGACTTAAAATCTATTGGAGAAAGCTTAAAAGAAATAAGATTAGCAAATAACATGTTACAAAAAGATCTTGCATCAAAATTAAAGACAACACAAGCTTGCATTGCAAGATATGAAGCAGGTATTATATGTATTTCTACTTCAAATATTTATAAATACTCACAAATATTCAAAACTAGCATCACATCTCTTTGTCAAAGAAAAATTCCTGCATAATAAAAACCACTTCGGTGGTTTTTATTTATTAAGTTCATACAAAATAATACTTGTAGCAATTGCAACATTTAAACTCTCACATTTATCATTCATAGGTATATATAAAGTATTTGTTGCAAGTTCTTGTATGTTTTTTCGAACACCAGAACCTTCATTACCAACAATTAAAGCATAATTTCCTTTAGTTTCTATGTCATCTAAAGATTCTCCATTTAAAACATTTGTAACATAAACATTATAATCTTTTAAATTCTTAATAATATTTTCTAAATCAGCAGTAACATAATTGATATTAAAAATCATACCTTCACTACTTCTTAAAGTCTTTGTATTATAAACATCAACAGTATCTAAAGAAGCAACAATAGTATCAATATTAAAAGCAACAGCACTCCTTATAATTGTTCCCAAATTCCCTGGATCTTGAATACCATCTAACATCAAAATATTTCCCTTTATTTGAGTATTTTCAGGCTTTTTAGCAATTCCTAAAACTTTAGGAACACTTTTTAAACCAGAAAGTTTACGCATAACAGCTTCACTAACAATGGTCCCATCACTTCCATCTAAAGAAAAAACTTCAACTAATAAATTTTTCTTTTTAGCTTCTTCAACTAAATGTTCACCTTCCACTATAAAAAACCCTTCAAGATCACGATATTTTTTGTTTTGAAGTTTAGAAAAACGCTTAATTCTTTCATTATTTACAGATTCTATCATCTTAACCTCTCAATTCTTTTCTAGCTTTTTTATACTCAGGAAAATGTCTTTCTACTTCCTTCCAAAAAGCAGGTGAATGATCCATATGTGACCAATGAGAAAGCTCATGAACAATTACATAATCTATTAAAAATATTCGTTTATGAATCAATAAAGTATTTAAAGTAACAGTCATACTGCTTCGATTACAAACTCCCCATCTACTTTTCATTTTTCGTATTCTCAAGCGAAATTTAGGTAAAGAAGAAAAAGAAGGAGCAAGCAAATTTAAACGATCTTGAAATACTTTTAAACTTTTTTTCTCTAAATAAGTGTTTATAGCGTCAATTGAAGGACCGTATGCAACTCCATCAATAAACTTAATTTTTCTATCATAAACATATTCAAGCTCATTTCCTAAAAGCAAAACCTTTTCTTTATTAACATTTTCTTTTAACACTTTTTGATACATTTTCTCTAAAGATTTTATATTATCATTTAGCAATCTATCTATTTCTTTTTTTGTTACAAGTCTTGGACACGTAACATAAATTTGTTTCTGTTCATTTATTCTAAAATAAATATTTTTTATTTTTTTTCTTTCAATAACTACCTCTAAGTCATCATTATTAATTCTCATGCTCTACCACTAAAAATCTGATACCATTCGGCTAAGGAATTTTTTCCTTTATCAAATGCATATAAAAAAGCATTTTTTAAAGTATTCCAAGTCAAACTAACAGATTCTTTCAATAATTTAAAATCACTTTTTGCTTGAGCACAATTATCTTTACTTGATTCACATATTGAGGTAGTTAAATCCATATATTTCGCTATTAACTTAGATTTTATATCATTATATTTCGTATTTATATTATCTTTATAGTTTGGCCACTTCGAATCAATACCAGCATCAATAAGTAAAGTATAATATATTACTTTCGCTTTTGCAGAAGAAGTTAATTCTTTAAACTTTTTCCCTTTTATCTCTCCATCATAAAATATAAAATCAACAAGTAATATAAATTTTTCTTTAGCTCCATCCAAATTAATTTTATTTGATTTAACATCACTATAATAATTTGAAGCATAACTAACTATTTCATCATCACTTACTTTATTAGTATATCTATAAGTCGTTGTAATCGTAGATATAGTACTAGTAGTCATTGGTGTCGTAGTTTTAGAAGTAGTTGTAGTTGTAACTTTTTCATCTTCATCTAAATAAGTTGAATCTTGATCAGTAAAATCATCTACAATATTCGTTTCCTCTTCATTTAAAAGTATTTCTAAAAAGCCATTGCCTTTTTCAGCATCTTTCTTACTTGCATAAGAAATAGACACAAAAGTCCCAAGATCTATTATTTCCGAATTTAAAACATAATATTTCTTATCATCAACACTATTTACCAATAAATAATTATTACCTTTTTCTACTACTACTCCATAAACTTGTAGACTATCATCTTTCTTAACCGTTTCTCCCTTTTTATCATTAATAAGCAAGAAAACCGTCAAAGAAAGCAAAAGAACAGTAATAAATATAATAGATATTAAAATAATAATTTTTTTATCTTTCATTTTATCATCCTATTCATCATCGTTTTTGTTTTTAAATTGTAATATAATTGGTGTTCCTTCTAAGTCTATATTTTCACGTATTTTATTTTCTAAATATCTATAATAAGAAAAATGAACCAATCCTTTATTATTTACATTAAAAGTAAATTTAGGTGGACACATACCAGATTGACTAACAAAATATATTTTCAATCTTTTTCCCTTATAAGAAGGTGCTTCGTGCAATGCTGCAGCATCTCTAATTATATCATTTAATAAACTTGTTTTAGTTTCGCTAGTATAAGATTCATAAGCTTTAATAATTGAAGGCATTAAAGTATGAATTCTTGACTTAGTTTGAGCAGACAAGAAAACAATTGGTGCATAAGGCATAAACTGGAACTCATCACGCATACGTTTTTTCCATATCTTAATCTCAGAATCTTTATTTTGTACTGTATCCCATTTATTTACAACTAAAACAACAGCTTTCCCAGCATCAATAGCATAAGAAGCAATATGTTTATCATGTTCTAAAATTCCTGTACTAGCATCTATAACAATGCAACATACATCACTTCTTTCAATTGATTTAAGGCTTCTTATTAATGAATACTTTTCAATTGATTCATATATTTTACCTTTTTTTCTAATTCCTGCTGTATCAATTACAACATAATCTCTTTTTTCATAAGTAAATCTAGTATCAACAGAATCTCTAGTTGTTCCAGCCACATCAGAAACAATTTGTTTTTCTTCACCTAAAAGAGCATTAACTAAACTACTTTTTCCCACATTAGGACGACCAATAATTGAAAATTTAATATCTTCCGATCTTTCTTCTGTTGAATATGTAGGAAAATCTTCTGTAACAAAATCTAAAAGCTCATCAATATGTCTTTTATGCTCTGCACTTACAGGAATTATACGTTCAAACCCTAATTCGTAATAAGAATATATATTATCTTCGTGAACTTTATCATCTATTTTATTTAAAGCAACAACTACTTTTTTATTTGTTCTAAGTAACATATCTCTTACAGCTAAATCATTTAAAGTAATATCTTCTCTTCCATCAACAACAAAAATAATAACGTCTGCCTCATCAATTGCAAGTTCTGCTTGCATTCGTATATTATCATTAAATGTTGCATTCTCTAAATCTATTCCCCCAGTATCAATCAATGAAAAAGATTTATCTTTATATTCTGCAATACCATATATTCTATCCCTAGTAACCCCTGGGGTATCAGCTATGATTGACTTTTTTTCATTTATTATCCTATTAAAAAGAGATGATTTACCAGTATTTGGACGACCAACTAAACAAACACACTTACGCATATATTTTCCTCCTTTTTATTAGTTTACTATCTTATCATAAAATGCTTCTTTACACAAACTAAGAAAAAGCATATGTAACACATATGCAAACTTATTATCCCATTAATGGTCTATAACTATTTCCATTAGAATTAGGTGTATCACTTATTTTATCGCATTGATTTTTATCAAAATATGTATAAACACGATTGTTTCGATAATATACATATACATGACATTTATTCATTATATATTTATTTGAAGGATGTTCAATAACTTTATCATAATTTTTTCTTTGTTCATCCGTTGTACATTTTTGTCCACACTGATTTTCTAAATCCCATGATAGATTATTTGATTTAACTAAATCAGCTATTTCAACACGAGTACACCAATATTCTTTTCTACTTGCTTCATCAATTAATTTTAAACTTTGAGAATATGCCTTGGTATTAAAAGATACACTTGTAATATCTTTTTTCTTATCAAAGTTGAAAGTACAAGTATGATGTTCATTAGAATTTGTCATACTAGTTCCTTCTCTAATTAATTTCAGATTCGCTTGTCCAAATTCTTGCCCCGCTTTTTCAACAAGTTCAATTTTCGTTGTATACGCCTTATTTTTTACTTTACTAGCCATTTTAAAAGCATTAGGTATAGCTATAACCATCAATATAGCTAGCAAAACAATTACAGCTAGCAATTCAACTAATGTAAAACCATTCTTTTTCATACACTCACCCTATAAAAATTATAACATAAAAAAAAGAAAATAATTTAATTATCTTCTTCACTAACATAATTTGACAAAATATTGTATATCTCTTCTCTTCCTTTTTTTGTAACCGAAGAAAACAAAACAAATTTATCTTGTGGCAATATATTCAAAGAATCTCGCAATATTTTTTCACACTTTTCTTTTTGATTAGACTTAACCTTATCGAACTTAGTAGCAACAATTACAGTCGGTATCTCATAATATTTTAAATAATTATACATAATCACATCATTTTCTTGTGCTTTATGACGAAAATCCACAAGTAAAAATACACATTTAAGATTTTCTCTGGTCTTTATATATTCCTCTATCATCAACCCAAATTTTCTTTGTTTTTCTTTTGAAACATCGGCATAACCATATCCAGGGACGTCAACTAAATAAAAATCTTCATTAACAAGATAAAAATTCAATGTTTGCGTTTTCCCAGATTTACCCGAAGTATGTGCATAATTTTTTCTTCCTAAAATAGTATTAATAAAACTACTTTTTCCTACATTACTTCTACCACAAAGTAAAAACTCGCATCTTTCATCAGTCGGATATTGACTTGTTCTAACAGCTATAGTTTCTAAATTCGAACTTTCAACTTTCAATATAATCACATCCTTAGTATCATTAATATAACAAAACAACTTCAATAAATCAACTTCCAAGGGCTAGAACACTTGGTTAAAACTCATTTTTTTCTTCCTTTAAAAGTATTAAAAAGGCTCTTATGCTTATGAGATCCATTTTTAGGACTACTAAAAGAATCATCTAAAGTATTACCTTTTTTCATATTTTCATAAGCCATCATAACAATTTTATAAATTTTAGCAAGTTCTTCATTTAAACTTTCTTCCCCAAAAGAAAGTTCTTCAGTTTCTTCGTCTTGAACAAAGCTTAATTGTTCACCATTTTGTACCCTAAAATAATTTTGTTGGAGCATTTTAAATATTTCGCCATCACCAACAGTTTCAAACTCTAAATCCAGCCTTTCCTTTAAATAAAGTGGTAAATTCAAATAAAATGAAGTAGATTGTCTAGAATTAATTGTATATCTTTTATTTACTTCTGCAAATAATTCTTTTATTATATTTTTTCCAAATATCTCACATAACCCCTCATTAATCTGTTTGTTAAAAAACACTACTCTTGTAAAATTTGCGTTTTTATTATCAATTCTTCTCCATAAAGAACGACATTTGGCAATAACATCAACAATTAATTTAGTTGTCCTATTAACTTGTTCAGATTCCTGTTTTTCTCTATTAAGTCGCTTTTTTATACAAAAAGTAAAATTTGAGTAAAGTTCATCCAAGCTATCATCACTTTTTACACACCAATTTATGAATTTTTCCAAAGATTCAAAAGGAGCAAAGAAATTCGCTGCATCAGTTAAGTCATAAAGTGCTCTTTCTATTTCCATACAAGCTTTTACATCTTGTTTATGTAAATTTAATTTTTCTTTTTCTTCTTCCATCTTATCGAATGAATGATAAATTCCATCAACAGTCTTTTCTAAAGTGTTAATGTCATATGGTTTAATTATTGTTTGCATGTATTGAATTCTTCCTTCAATGTCATTTCTTATATCATCACCCAAACTTAATTCATCTACTGTCCTTAGTGATCTTGCAAGTTCATTAGAAGTCTCAATTAAAAATAAAATAGCATCATAAATAGAATTTCTTATAGAAGAATCATTTATAATTAAATTTTCTATTCTTTTTGTTTTCATAAACATTTCCTCAACCCCGTTTTTCTGGTTATTCTATCAGAGTAATAAATACCTGTCAAATTTAGTATTTTAGAAAATAGCATTTTATACACATTAATATAGAAAAAAAGGAGCCTTTGTTATATAATATTAACTAAGGTGAATTTAGATGAACTATCCTAATAAATCAAAAAAAGAATATAATAAATTTACAAGTTATGCCAATCGAGGAATGAATCTTGAAGAGTTATTAAATCAAAGTAACGAATATTATTTATTAGAAGATAAAGCTATCATCTACAAAAAACCAACTCCAATCACGATAAGTGAAGTAAAATATGGCGAAAAAGAAAGAATTATTACCAAAGCTTATTTTCGTACACCATCAACTCTAGATTACAATGGTATATATAAAGGAACATACCTAGATTTTGATGCTAAAGAGACAAATAATAAAACTTCTTTTCCCCTACAAAACATTCATGAACACCAACTTAAGCATATGAAAAGCGTTATCGCCCATGGTGGAATATCTTTTTTGATAATATATATGAATACTAACTTCTATTACCTTGATGGAAAAAATATACTTGAATTCATTAATACGAATAAAAGAAAAAGTATCCCATATTCTTACATAGAAACCCATGGAATAATAATAGAACAAAAAATAAAACCGCGACTTGATTATTTAAAGGTAATTGATGAATTATATTTTAAGGAAGGAGATTAATATGTCAAACAAGAAAAAGAACAAAAAGAAATCAACATCAGTTAAGAAGAAGAAAAAGAAAAAATCCCCTGCTCAAAAGAATCGCATAATTACATCTTCAGGAATTAATACAACTGTAAAAAAGAAGAAAAAAGAAAAAATAACTTTCGAAACCATAAAAAAGAAAATAAAAGAACCAAATATTGATAAAGATAAAATACAAGAAAACATTAAACAATTTGGAAAAAAGGCAAAAGTTTATTCGTTAAATTTGTTAACTCATATAAAAAAATTATTAATAATTATATTTACTTTCTTAAAAAAAGTGACATTAATCAGTTGTAAAAAAATTAAAGAAGGTTTAATTTTTATATCTAGAAAGATAAGAATAATCTCACTACACCTATGTAAAGTCTTTCTAATATGTACAAAAAATATTAAAAATTTCACAATTTACCAATATAATAATATTAAGGAAGCAGATATTATCAAAAAAATACTTCCTCAGAAGAAAAAAAGAAAAAAAGTAAAGAAGACTAAAAATACTCCAAAGAAAAATCGTTATAAAGAAATAGATTTAAACGATGATGACCCAAATAAACTACATTATAAAGACTACGAAGGATTTGCTAAAATAACTGTTTTCTTTATTAACAGGATAAAGGTGATTAAATTCGATATGAAAAAATTTAAAAAGAAATTCAAGTATGGAACGTTAAAAGACAAAATTTTAATATTAATGATGTTATGTTTAATAACTGGCTTTAGTTTAATTATTGCTTTTTGTATCTACATTGTTGCTACTGCTCCAGAAATATCTAATGAAAGACTATATAAATCATCGGCTTCCGTATTTTTAGATGTAAATAACAATGAATTTGCCCGTCGTGGTACTGAGAATCGTGAAAAAGTTACATATGATGATCTTCCAGAAGTTTTAGTAGATGCTATTGTTTCTGCTGAGGATTCAAGATTCTTCCAACACAATGGTGTTGATATAGCACGTTTTACTAAAGCTGTTATCGGACAGTTATTAGGACGAAATGATGCAGGTGGTGGTTCAACTATCACAATGCAAGTTTCCAAAAATGCTGCTACAAGTAGTACTTCATCTGGTTTTGCTGGTATAAAAAGAAAATTTACTGACATTTACCTTTCAGTATTTGTATTTGAAAAAAACTATACTAAAGACCAAATAATGGAATTTTATGTAAATATTCCTTACTTAGGTTCAGGAACTTATGGAGTTCAACAAGCTGCTAAAGTATATTTTGATAAAGAAGCTAAAGATTTAACTCTAGTAGAAGCTGCAACTATTGCTGGTTTATTTCAATCACCAGATGCTTATGACCCACATCAACATCCAAAAGCAGCTGAAAACAGACGTAACACTATACTTAATTTAATGTGTCGCCATGGGTATATTACAGAAGAAGAAAGAGATAATGCAAAAGCTATTCCATTATCTAGTACTCTTTCAAAAGTAGATTCAGAATTCAATAAATATCAAGATTTTATCGATACAGTTACTGCTGAAATTGAAGAAAGAACGGGTTGTAAACAAAAAAAATCAACTTGTCGTACGCCAGTAAGGGATTCAATGATTATTCATACAACAATGGATCCATCTAAACAAGAAGTTGTAAATAAAGTTATGACAGGAGAATCTTATAATGGTAAAGAAGGTTATAAATGGCCAAATGATCGTGCTCAAACTGGAATATCTGTTGTAAGTGTCGAAGACGGTTCAATTGTTGCTATTGGTGCAAGTCGTGATTCAAAACAATTAGCATATAATTATGCAACATCTCCAAGACGTCACCCAGGGTCAGTTGCCAAACCAGTACTTGATTATGGTCCAGCAATTGAATATAAAAATTGGGGATCAGGTCAAACGGTAATAGATGATAAAATGAATTACACTGGTGGTGGACAAATAAAGAACTGGGATAATAATCATAAAGGTGTAATGATGGCTAAAACTGCTTTAGCGCAATCACGAAACATTCCTGCTCTTTATACATTCCAACAAACAAGCAATGAAGAAAAACTTACTTTTGCAAACAACTTAGGATGGCATCCAGAAGATGCAACTGGATATATAAATGAAGCTGCATCAATTGGCGGTTTTGAAGGAGTAAGTTCCTTACAAGCTGCTGCTGCTTATGCAACTTTTGCCAGAGGTGGAACTTATATTGAACCATATTCTTACACATCTTTTGAACTAGTTGAAACTGGTGAAGTTGTAACAGTTAAACCAAAAAAAATTCAAGCTATGAGTGATGCAACAGCTTATATCATAACAATGATACTAAAATATGCTGTAACAAGTGGTAATGTCGGAGCTGGTTCTGTATCAGGGACTGACCTTTGTGCAAAAACAGGAACTTCAACAATTGATGCTGCTGCTAAAAAAGCTGCAAACATCAAAGGAAGTGTTATTGGAGACTCATGGACTGTAGCATTTTCTCCAGACTACGCTATAGCAACATGGTATGGTTATAGTCCTCAAATAGATCAACAGCCTGATAAACTTTATTACTTATCTAATAATGAGGGTGGAACAGCAAGAAAAGCTATAACAAAATATTTAACAAAATATATAATGCCTAAAAACTCGCGTTTTGTAAAACCAAGTTCAGTTGTTCAAGTGGAAATAGAATTAGGAACAGATCCTCTAAAACTTGCAAGTCCTTATACTCCTCAAAATTTACGTAGTACTGAATACTTTAAAAAAGGCTACGCTCCTAGTGAAGTATCTGAAAGATTTGATAAATTAGAAGCTCCAAAAGACTTAAAATATTCATCAACACAAAACCAAGTAACATTATCTTGGACGGCAGCCCCTACTCCTCGTGAAGCAAGTCAAGAAAAATTAAGAGAATACTTCACAAGCAATGTTTATAGTAGATGGGCTGATAAGTACCTTCAAGAAAGAATTGCTTATAATAATACAACGTTTGGAAATTTTGGATACCAAGTATATATGGTAACATCAAGTGGAACAACAGATTTAGGCTTTACAACAAATACTAATTTCACAGTAAATACTCCTATTGATGGAAATACAACATTTATTGTAAAATCATCATATCAATATTTTAAATCTAATCAATCTGATGGTATAACAGTAAAACCTAATTCAAATACTACAACTACTCCACCAACTGAAGGAGACAAAGCACCATTAAAAGTTGAATTTAATCATAGCTGTGTTACAGTTGATTCATATAATGCCTTAGGACCTAACATTCAAGATAAAATACGAGTAATCGTAAATGATAAAAATGTAACAAATGATCCTAAAACACAAATTGATGCAACATGCTACAGTGAAGATGGCACTAAAGTTAGTTGTAATTCACTTGTTAATGGAAACGCTTACTCGATAGATGTTAAAGTTACATATGGTCAATACGGTGGAAGAAAGACAATTATGATAAAAAAATCATGCTAATAAAAGACGGGAAATCCCCGTTTTTTTCTTGTTATTATAAAGTTTTTATAGTTACCTTTCTAAAATTTTGACAAATCGCATAAAATGTATTAGAATACACAGCAATCAAAGGGGAAATTTCTATGAAAAACAATGAAAAGAATAATTTTATAATTGAAGTAAGAACAAAATGGGAAAAAGATAATAATAGTTATACTAGAAAAGTTATCGAATATACTTGTCCTTGTATTTTTGAAGAAGTTGATGAAGCAATTTATACTAAATTTCTAAGTCCAACTAAAGTTTATGAAGAATTATGCACTGATATTTCAAGTAATGAAATAGAAATAAAAGCAATAACAAAAGATTCTAAAGAAGAAATAGTTGAACCTAGCAATTTAATTAAAACTTTATTAAAATTCACAAAATACCAATGGTTAAAAGGAGAATAATGATACTAGTACCTGTCAAGTACTCACTAAATAAAAAGATAAATTAATTTAAATAT
>CAJUPN010000019.1 GCA_910588195.1 uncultured Bacilli bacterium | reverse complement strand
ATTACAATTTTATTCTCTTATGACGAAAAATTAAAATGTAGTAATAGCAAAGGTTTCCTCCTAGCAACAATTTAGAAATAATAAAATTTTCACATATTTAAAAGATGAATTGTAAAAAACAATAACAAATTCATCTTTTTTTGATTTTATAATAACAAATTAAAATTAAAAAAATGAGAGGAGATTTAAAAATTATGGAGAACAAAGAATTAAAAGAAAGATTTATTGATGAAAAAACAGGAATAGAATATATAAGACAAGAAGATTACTATATACCGAATTTAGTGTTATCAAAGCAAAAGAAAATACATTTGAATAAATATGGAAGAATGAGATTAAACTATTTAAAAGAACATAAGAAAGCAGAATATACAATAATGTTTATGGAAAATACATTAATAGAACATTTAGAAGAAATACAAGAAACAGCAACTAAAAGAGTAAATCAAATTATTAATGATTTGAAAGCAAAAAGTGATTTAACAGAAAATATGAAAAATACAGATGTGCTTTATTGGGTTGGCACAATGAATGCAATTAAACAACAAGCAAAGGAAATCGTATTAAAAGAATTAATATATGTATGAAATTTTTAAAATGTAATGAAATATTTGTAAATAAATGTTATAATATCAATCAATAAGATTAAAATAAATTGTGCAGACGGTATCTGCACAATTGGAAAGGTGGTAATAATGACAACAGAAGAACTAAAAATACTAGCAAAGCAAGGCGAAGGACATACTTTAGAATTTAAAGAAAATTTAGGTAAAAAATTTGCAGTTGAAGTAGTTGCATTTGCTAATAGTATAGGTGGAAAAATATTGATAGGTGTAGATGATGACGGAAATATCATTGGCACAGATACTTCTAATAATCAAAGAGCAAATATACAAAATCAAATAAGTCAAATAGAACCAAGAATAAATGTAAAAATCGAAGTAGTAGATAATGTTATTGTTGTAAATGTACCAGAGGGAGATGATAAACCTTATTCTTCAAGTGAAGGGTATTATTTAAGAGCTGGTGCAATGTGTCAAAAGATGAATAGAAATGAAATCAGAGAATATTTAGAAGATGGCGGAAAAATACAATTTGATCGAATGATAAATAAAAAAGCAAAATATCCAGAAGACTTTGATGAAAATGCCTATAAAAACTTTTTAAAATTATCTAATACAAGTGAAACAATTGAAAGAGAAGAATTATTGATAAACTTAAATTGCTTAGAAAAAGTAGATAATAAATATATGTTTACAAATGCAGGTGTTGTTTTCTTTGCAAAGAATCCTACAAATTTCTTAATTCAAAATTATATTACTTGTATTGCTTTTAAAGGTACAAATAGAGTTTATATTTTGGATACATTGGATTGCAATAAAGACATAATAACCAATATTGAAGATGCTTTAGCATTTGCTAAAAAGCACATAAATCTGACTTATTTAATTAATGCAGAGGTTATGAGAGAGCAAGGAAATGCAACAAGAAAAGAAGTTTTGGAGATTCCAGAAGATGTATTAAAAGAGGCTATCATAAATCGGTATATGCCATCGTCAATATTTTGAAGAAGGTGCAAGAGTAATGGTAGAGATTTATGATGATAGAGTTTCAATAGTAAGTCCTGGTGGAGTTCCTAAAGGAATTACAAAAGAAAATTTTGGTAAAAGAAGTATTGCACGAAATCCTATAATTGCAGATTTATTAAGAAGAACACATTATATAGAAAAAGCTGGAACAGGAATAGGAAGAATGAGAGAATTGATGGAAGATGCAGGGCTAAAAGAACCCAAATTCCAATATGATGAGTTCTTTGAGGCAAGTTTTTTAAGACCATCATATTATGATAAAAATTATGGAACTTATGATTTATCTAAAAAAGATAATGATATAGAAAAACAACTTAATGCAACACAATTAAAAATGATAAAACTTATAAAATCAAACCCAAGAATAACTCAAGAAAATATGGCAATAGAAGTTGGATTAAGTATTCATACGATAAAGAAGAATGTAGGAATTTTAAGAAATGCAAATATACTAGAAAGAAAAGGTTCAAAAAAAGATGGATATTGGATTATAAAAAAATAATTTTATTGTGTATTTTAATGTCTACCAAAGAAGTAGACATTAAAGTAGACATTAAATATACAATAAATTTCGCTTTGAATTTAGAAATAAGTTCAAGGCGTTTTTTTATAGAAAATTTTTATCTACATTTTAAAGATATAAAATTATACTAAAAGCAAATAAAAACGGCTAGAAATTTAAAATAAAGCTAATAAATGGAAGACGGTGAGGGAATGTCTAACTTAAATTTAAAAGGTATATGGATACCAATAGAAATATTAACAGATAATAAATTGAGTGATAAAGAGAAGATAATATATGCAATAGTCATTTATTTAAGCAAAGAAAATCAATATTGTTTTCTAACAAATAAAACAATTAGTGAATTACTAAATATATCAGTAACACAAGTATCAAATTTAATAAATTCGTTAAAGTCAAAAGAATATATTGACACAGAACTAATTTACAAAGAAAACACAAAACAGGTGGAAATGAGAAAACTAATACCAATAAAAAATGAAGATACCTATTTAAGAAAAGTTAAATACCCTCTCCAAGCAAACTTTAATACCCCTATTAAAGAAAAGTTTAAGAATAATAAATATAATAGCGACAAAAAATTTCAAAAAAAGAGTATGGCTAACTTTGAACAACGAAAATATGACGACATTGACTTTACTAGATTATATGCAAATGCAGATGCTTTTATATAATGCAGAACATTTGCATATAGAAGAACAGCTACTAGAGTAGAAAACTACTTTGGTGGCTGTTCTTTTTATTTAAAGGTGCGAGTAGCAACTTTAAATAAAACCTAAAAAATGCTTTAGCAGTTTTTAGGAGATAGGGGTGTGGGGAAATGTAATTTCCCTGCCATACAGTCAAACTTGTTTGACTAGTATGTTAGACAAATAAATTTATCTTTGGCGAAGAAGGAGGTACAAGGAGATATGAGTTATGCAATAATAAGAAATGATAAACTAACAAGAGTAGATGCACAAGGATCATATATTCACAATGACAGAAGGTCAAAAGGACATTCTAATAAAGATATCGATCCATCAAGAACACATCTAAACTTCTACTGCAAAGAAAATCAACTCACATATATCAAAGAATTTGATAGAATGAAAAAGGAATACGATTTAAAAGGTAATATTAGAAGTAATAGCATTATAATGTGCGAAATGATGATTACATCAGACAATGAGTTCTTTGATAAAATAGGACTAGAAGAAACAAAGAGGTATTTTAGGGAAAGTTACAAATTTGTATGTAACTACAAAAATCTTGGGGAGAGGAATATAGTGTCAGCAGCAGTGCATTTAGATGAAACAACACCACATATGCACTTGGTATATATACCTGTAGTTAAAACAAAAGACAAAGAGGGAAAAACAATAGATAAAATATGTGCAAGGGATTTTTGGAGAGGTAGAAATAGTTATAGAGAGTTACAAAATGACTTTCATGCATATGTAACATCAAAAGGTTTTGATTTAGAAAGAGGACTGCCAGTTGAAGAAACAGGAGCAAAACATCAAAAAATAGAAGATTTAAAGAAAATAACTAATTTTGAAAACACTAAAAAGATACTAGATAATATAAAACTAGAATTACCAGAAGTTCCAGACATAAACGATATAAAGCTTTTACAATTGAATAAAGCAAAAGTTGAAAACGATATAATAAAGCCTAAAGACGATTTGATTAATGAATTATATAATGATAATAAGGCTTTGCATCAAGAATTATCAAAACAAGTAAAACTTGTTAATGAAGCTGAAAGATATCAAAAAGAAAGAGACAAAATACTAGAAGATAATAAGGTTTTAAACAATAAAGTTAAAGATTTAGAATTGGACTATAATAATAGAAAAAATGAATTAGAAGATGAATATAGAAATAAAGAATTTGATATAGAATGGAAATATAAAAGCAAAATCAAAAGTTTAGAAAAAGAAAATAATCATTTACACAAAATTATTGATAAATTCTATGAAACAATTGATAAATTCATACATTGGATTTGCAAAAAGTTTGATATGGGTGCAGAAGATAATTTGATTAGAGATTTTCAAAAAGAAACAAATACTTTTTTAGATGCAGAAAAACAACTTAAACACGAAGAAAGAGAAAAAGAATGGGATTTAGAAAGATAGAGCTTGTCTTAAAGCTCTATCTTAAAAAATATATAAATTTATACATTTTCAAAGTTAATCAAAATCTACTAATTTCTTTATTTCATCAAAAGGTATATCTAAAACAATAGATAAAGCAATTAGTTCAAAATCCTTAACGATTATTTTGCCATTTTCTATTTTATAAATTTCAAATCTATCAAGTTCAACACCAAGCAATTCTAATTTTTGAGATAAACCGAGTTTTAGTATAATTTTTCTTTTCTCTATATTCTTTTATTAAATTACCTATTACATTGCGTTGTTCATTAAATTTTTTCATCATATTCTCCAAAAAAATAATTATTTTCTTGATTTTATAATATTGTTTGTGATATAGTGTGTATAGAAAACACACACAAATAAAAATATTTTATTTTAAAAAATCATTGAAAAACGTATTATGTTATGATATGATACGAATAATTAATAATAGAGATGGGGGAGTTCAAAAGATGAATAAAATTAAAAGTACAAAAGGTATAACATTGATATCGCTTGTGGTTACAATTATAATTCTTTTAATACTAGCAGGGGTAACAATTGCAACTATAATGGGAGATAATGGATTAATAAATAAGGCAAACGATGCAAAGATTGCAACAGAGATAGCAAGTATAAAAGAAGAAATAAAAACTGATATACTAAGCGAACAAGCAGGAAACAATGGGAATATATCAGATGATACTTTAAAGGGAATATTAGAAAAGTATGGTGTATTATCAAATGAAGAAAAATTAATAGATAAAACATTAACAACAACAAAAGGAAATCATGAAATAAAAGTATCAGATATATTTAATGGAACAACTGTACAAGATACGCCTAAAGATCCAGTAATAGCAGATAAGAGTGGAGCATCTACACCAAATTTAAATAAAGTAGCACAAAAAACATATGTAACATGGGATTTAAATGAAGCAGGAACAGAATATGTGCCAAATGATACACAAATAACACAACCAGAAAATTGGTATGATTATGAAAATGGAAAATGGGCAAATATAAAAACAACTAACGAAACAGAAGGATTAGAAGCATATTGGGTATGGATACCAAGATATGAATATAAAGTACCAGAAGTTACTCAAACTACTGCAACCCAAATAGATGTAAGATTTATAGGAACAGATAAAAAAGAAGGAGCAGAAGGATATACAAAACAAAGTGATGGAACAATAAAATCAAGTGATGGCTATACCATACATCCAGCTTTTACAAATGCAGGAAACGGAGGATTTGGAGAACTAGATGGAATATGGGTAGCAAAGTTTGAAGCAGTAAGTAATACTCCTACCGCATCAAATGGAGGAGGAAATGCTACGAATTTAAAAGTACAAGTAATACCGAATCAACCAAGTTGGAGATATATCCAAACAACAAATATATTTACAGCATGTAGAAAAATGACAAATGAAGGAGAAGTATTAGAAGGTTCAACTGTAGATAGTCATATGATGAAAAATACAGAATGGGGAGCAGTGGCAATCTTAAGTCAAAGTAAATATGGAGTATTTAATCCAGAAAGTAGTACAGGAGCAAATGGAGATGCAACATACCAAGTTTGGAATAATTCAAGTAGTTCCTATATAACAGGTTCAGTTGGAACAAGCAAAGATGCAAATAATACAACTACATTTGCATATAATTCAGCAAATGGACCGAAAGCAAGTACAACAGGAACTGTATATGGAGTATATGATATGGCAGGAGGAAGTTGGGAATATGTTGCAGGATGTTTAAATGGACAAGAAAATGCTAAATTTGGAGTAACAGCAGGAGATACCAAGTATGTAGATTTATACACAAATACAAGCAATTCTAATTCAAACTATGACGGAGCCAAAATAGGAGATGCAACAAAAGAAACAAAAGGATGGAATAGCGACTACTCTTCCTTTGTGAGCTCGTCTTACCCAGTGTTCAGGCGTGGTCGGTGGTTACTACGGTGGCACGCCTGCAGGTAGTTTTGCTTTCACCTACTACACAGGAGGTGCTAGCAGCGACTACAGTTTCCGTGTGGTGTTAGTCCCATAAGTGACTTTGTTCCTTGATACTTGATAAGAAAATTGTAATAAATATAGAGGCATGGGCTAATTATACTAGAACATTTTCATTATTAGAAAGCCCGTGCAAAAGCATCATAAAATACACGCATGAGCGTATGAAATTAATATAGATATATCTTTCGTAAATGAATTACGAAAATGATATATATTGAGGATTAAACTGTTACTACTCTAACTTTGTGAACTCGTCTAACCCAGTATTCAAACGTGGTCGGTAATTACAACAATGGCACGAATGCAGGTAGTTTTGCTTTCAACAACAACACAGGAGATGCTAACAGCAACAACAGTTTCCGTGTGGTGTTAGTCCCACTTCGATACTTCATTTTAGATATATTTTATATAGTCTAAAAAGTCCAGAGGGGTGTATCTTCAAGGAGAACACCGAGTGATTTAGTATCAAAGAAGTTTAATTCTTTTGGTATAGACTTGTTTCTATATCATAAACACATAAACAGTAATTCTCGAGTTAGTAGTAAAATGGCGAATATTCGAGATTATGAAAGACAGTATTTTACAAAAGAATACTGTCTTTAAAAATTATAATAATCTTTTAATAAATCTTCATAAATTTTATTTCTAGCATTTTCAGTATATAAAAAATCACAAGAATTTAAAATCTTATTTTGTAGTTTATAAGAATTACAATGACTTGAATGACCGTAGCCAAGAATTTATGCTCATGATAGCTTGTTTAGTATTAAGTTTATTTAAGTGCCACAATTTATTCCATTTTTTAACATTGTTCTTGATTTTAGTCTTACTAGAAACACGAAGTAATCTATGAGTAGTAAAGGTTCGGTAGCCACAAAAATTGACTCCCATTGAATAAGGATAATACCTAGATTTATCATTTAACTTTAATTCTAAATGAGAATCTATAAATTTTTCTATCAATTTCTTTATTTCAATACATTCTTGTTTTGTTTTCAATAAAATTATAAAGTCATCCATATAACGAACATAATATTTGCATTTTAAGATATGTTTTACATACTGATCTAATTCATTCATATAGATATTGGCGAAAAATTGTGAAGTATAATTTCCTATTGGTATTCCTTTTTTATTCATATTATCTGTACCATCAAATATAAGTAAATGTGTAAAATCTAATAATTTCTTATCAGCAATATATTTGGATAGAATATCAAATAATATATTCTTATCGATATTATAAAAGAATTTACTTATATCACATTTTAAAATCCAAAAATCCCCATAATTTCGTTTAAAGATTCTCATATAATTTTGTAATTGTTCTACTGCTTTATGAGTACCCTTATTTTCTAAACAAGCAAAGTTAGTATTAATAAAACGCGGTAATATATAAGGTTTAATAAATTCTTCAACATACCATTGGTGTACTATTCTATCTTTATAGGGTAATGCTTGTATAATTCTTTCTTTTGGTTCATATATTTTAAATTCTTTATATTTTCCAACTCTATAAGTATGATTAGCAATATCATTAAGTAGAAAAGTTAAATTTCGTTCTAAATCAATTTCAAATTCTACAACATCAGATTTATAGGTTTTATGATTTCTCGCTCTTTTATGTGCTAAATATAGTTTTTCAAAAGTTAAATTTTTATAAAATGTATTTTTTATTTTTTTAGGCATGAAGAAATCCACCCACCTAACATTTTACATACTTCTGTAAGCTTATCGCTCCAAGTAGAATAATTTTGCATAGAAATATATTTATATTTAAAAGAAATTCTAATATGTACTTGTAAAAGTTTTAGACAAGCATCTAATTCATTCAAATATTTTAATTTTTCTTGTTTGTTATAAATTTTTAATGCGTAAACTAAAAGTCTAAGACCACTATATAACGTACGTTTAATTTCTTCTACTAAAACAAATCGTTCACTTTTAGGATATTTTCTAACTAAGTCATTTGAATAGTAGATTAAATCTAAATATTTTTGATAAATAATTGGTTCGTCATTTGTTTTCATATTCGTTTTTATCTCCTAATATTTTTTTAAAATTAGATAATATATTAAATGCTTGAATTGGTGAAGTTTTATTTATATCCATATTTTTAATTTTGTTTATCATGTTTACTATTTCTATGTTACTTAAATAATTAGAAGTAGAGGTAACAATAGAAGATTTTTCATCAATAATTGAAAACTCAAAGCCTCTTTCTTTTAGTAAATTAGAATACTTTTCAAAACTATTAATAGGAAAACCACATTTTACAATATTATCATTTAATTTTGTTAATTTTAAATTTAGTTCATTAGATATTAATTTAGCATCATTATCTAAAAAAATAAAAAACATACCAGATTTAAATAAATATAATTGGTTGTCATTAGTAGCTTTTAATTCATTATATCTTTTGTATAGCTTACTCATATATACACTCTCCTCATATAAAAATTTTTCAAATTTATTATACAACAAAAACAAACGACAGTAAAGTATTGTCGAAAATTTTAAAAAGTGATATGATAAAGAAAATGGTTGAGATAGGAGGTGAAATAAGATGAACAATGATAAAAGTCTTACAAGACAAGACATAGAACTATTTATGATGGCTCAATTTATAGATGTAATAAATGTGTTTGAAAAATATGAAACAATTGATGAAGTAAAAAAAGATGTAAAAGCTAGAAAGCAGATATATTTGAATTATATAAAACAAATTCAAGAACCTATGGAATTTGTAACATTAAATTTATATGATAAAAATATAGATGATAAACTAAAAAAATGTGAAGATGCATATTCAGATAGTACAGAATATAAAATAGCAATACAAAAATTAAAAGTTGCAAGTAATACATTAATTGAAAAATTAGATGATACAGAAAAAGAAAAACTAAAAGAAATAAATAATCTAATATATGAAATATGTGATTTTAAAACACATTTAGCATATAAAATTCGGTCTAATAGATGGTATCAAGATCAAAGAAAAATGTACTTAATTAAGCAGTTGGTATAGCAAAACTATTACCATTTTTCGGAACTTAATTAAGTACAAAATCAAAAACTAAAATTAACTAAAATCATTAACATCTTTGTAGAAGTCTGCAATAGGTCTATTAAAAACGATGGAAAATGCTAATAATTCATAATCTTTTACACAACGTTTATTATGCTCAATAGCATATATATCAGCTTTATATAAATTAAGACCAATCAATTCTAATTTTTCGCATAAAACTTTTTGAGAAAATCCACTTTCAGCACGGAATTTCTTGAAGTTTTCAGATATGACATTTAATTTATTATTAATTCCTCTACGGCGATTCATAGTAAAAACACTCCTTATATTCTAATAAATACATTCTACAATAAAAGTGAGGGACAGAAGGCAATATATTATTGCCTTCTGTCCCTCTATCTGTTAAGTAAAAAATTAAAATATAAGGATAAGAGTAGAAGTTATTTATTCTTTAAAATCCACTCATAAACCTCGTTTTCAGTAAGTTTGCCCTTTTTCATAAGATTAATTTTTTCTTTAGCTTGTTTTTTCCAAGTGTCGAAGTTTTTAGAAATTTCTTTATTTTCCTTATCTTTTCTAACTTGCATAAATTTTTGCTGATAAGTTCTTCTATATTCGCCCATAGCTTTATTTTGCTTTAATCTTTCAGTATAAGACTGAAAAGCACCTAAATCTCTACAAGTTTTTGAATTTTCTTTTGGATAGTCGCAATAGATTTCATCTACTTTTGAAGTTGGAATAAAGTACATTCCACAATTTTGACATTTTTTAATAGGATAGTTAGGTGTTTTTGAAAGTTCATCAAGTATAGCATAGCAAATACTTGATAAATCATTACTTTTATGTGTATCACTCATCGAAAGAAACATATTTTTAGTATGTAAAGATTCTAGTATGTCATATTCGTTTTTATTACTAAATTCTTGATATTTCTTTGAATAACTATCTCTCATAATAAAGTCATTTTTATAGTATGTATGTAATTTTCCCATTCTTTTTATTAAATAAACGGCATATCGCTCAGCATATGTATATTTCTCTAATTTACTATTACTATTTAAGTTATAAATATATGTAACTGCTTTTATTAGTTCTTGTTGTAAATCAATTAGATTTTCATGTAAATCTTCAAATATTTTAGTAGTTGCCTTTAGATAATCTTCATTACTACCATAATTATTACTTAATTCAAATTTATAATCCTTATCTAAATTCCTTAATATCTCAAAACCATAAGCATAAAAGAAACTTTTATTAGCAGACTCAAAGTTAGATAAATCAGCATTTAAAAATCTTAATAACATTAGTCCAAATTTTTCGTGAAATGGAAAGTATAAAGAGGCAGGATGTTTTAAACCATTATCTGTTTCTTCAGTTTCTTTATAATAGACATCTCTTAATTTATTTTCAGTATCTAAATGGAAATCAGCTTTATAAAAATATAAAGGTGTAGCATAATATTCTTTTTTAGTTTCAGTATTAAACCAAAAGTAGAAGTCATTAAAAAAGGTTACTTCTGGTAGTTCCATACAAATTTATCTCCCTTCTAAAAATCAAATTTTATAAAAAACAGTAAACAATTTAATAAAAATAATAAATTGTTATTGACATTCTATATTTATTATACTATAATACTAATATAATTACAATACTTTTTTCAAAACTAATTGCTAAAAGCTGTAGAATAAAAATTCACTAAATTTTGAGAAATGATTGTAATAACAATGTGTTTAAGATTTTAAACAGACTATTAACAACACAGTGAAGTAATTGATTTATATATTTTTGTTTTTTATTTGTAGGTGTGAAATTGTAGTTTGTTGGAATAGAGAATCTAAAAAAGGAAGAGGGTGAGAAAGATAAAACACAAATTAGATAGCAGAGGCACAAAAGATAAAATAATTGAATTATTTTTTGAAAAACATTTAAGACCAACAGAGATAGCAAAGAAATTAAAAATTGGTATGCCATATATAACAAAGATAATTCAAAAAGATTCAAGATATATTCGAGAGAAAGAAAACAGAAAGCAAGAAAACAAAGAAAAAAGTAAAACTCAAAAACGAATATATGCACAAAACAGAAGAAAAAAGGAAAAAGAGGAAAAGCAAGAATATCAAAAACTATTAGTACAAATAAATAGAGATAACGAATATTTATCTACTAAAAAGAAAGAAAATGATTTACAATTTGTAAACTGTAATAGAAGTGCTTATGATTATGACAAAAATAGTAGTGATTTAGTATTAAAAGATAATATAAATGCAGGATATGCAGTTCCTAAAAGAGTTAGCAATATTGTAAATCCAAATATGATAAAGAGTAATAGAATATATATTTAATTTGTATGCTTTGAAATAATCAAAGTATTATTTTTTGCTCTAAATTGAAAAGGAGAAACAAGTAAGATGATTTTATTTATCAAGAATTTAGAAAAGATGTTGAATAGCAATAGGTTGATAAGTTTTGATAACTGAATAAATAACCATAAATAGCTATTCAAGGAAAGGAATAGGTATTTATATATGAAAAACGAATATAAAATTGTAGAAGTGTTTGATAAAAAATCAAAAACTCTAGAAGAAAAATTAAAAGATGTATTTATAAGTTTCTTAATTGAAAAAATAAATAAATAGTTAAAAGGTTAGTTTATATATGTTTAGGCATATTGAACTAGCCTAAATTTTTTAAATACCAGTTGCAATTTTTATATAGTAATTGTATAATTCAGTTATAAATTGGATTGGAGGAAACCTATTGTTATTGGAAAGAGAGGTTTAAATGATAACAATAGCAAATCCTGAAAAATATGTAGCAGGATTATATGAAAGATTATCCAATGAAAATATTGAAGTTGGTAATGGAGAAGTAATAGTAACAAATGAAGATGAGCAAGAAAGTGGGAGTATAAGCACACAAAAACTATTTTTAAGAAACTTTTGTAAAGATAACAACATACAAGTATATGATGACTATACAGATGATGGAGTTTCTGGAGCAACATTCGACAGACCAGACTTTAATAGAATGATAAAGGACATTGAAAATAAGAAAATCAATTTAATAATAGTAAAAGACTTATCTAGGTTTGGAAGATTATCAAGCAAAATATCATACTATTTAGAAGAATTTTTTATTGAAAAAGGTGTAAGATTTATAGCAGTAACAGATGATATAGATACAGGACATATTGAAACATCAGAAGAAATGGTACAATTTAAAGCATTTTTTAATGAGTGGTTTTTGCGTGATACATCAAGAAAAGTAAGGAATGGAAAAAAGACAAGAGCAAAAGAAGGAAAAGTAATGACAACATATCCAACTTATGGCTATAAAAAAGATCCATTAGATTATAATCATTATGTAATAGATCAAGATATTGCTCCAATAGTAAGAAGAATATTTATGCTAGCAAGAAATGGAATGACACCAACAGAAATAGGAAAAATTCTAACAGATGAAAGGACTCTAGTACCATCAGAAATTGTAGGAAACGGACACACAAGAAAAGATGGAATAAAGCGAGGTTGGAACAGAAACACAGTAAAAAGAATATTGCAAAATGTAACTTATTTAGGTTGGGTATCAAATGGAAACACAAAAAAGATAAACTATAAGAGCAAGAAAACAATGATAATGCCTAAAGAAGATAGAATAATCGTAAAAGATATGCACACACCAATAATTGATGAAGAAACATTTAACATAGTACAAGATATGATAAAAAGCAGAACAGGAGTAAGAACAAAGTCGTATGATTGGTTACTAAAAGGATTAGTATGTTGCAAAGAATGTGGAAAAAAATTAAGTCTAGTACCACAAAAACATCCAAAAAAAACAACATTTTATTTAAGGTGCAATACTTATGCAAGTAACACACAATTAGGATTATGCACACCACATAGCAATAACCTAGAAAAAGTAACAGACTTTGTAATTGAGCAAATTAAGAAAAGATGTAGAGAGTTTTTAAATGAGGAGAAATACACTAAAATAGCAAATACATCAAAAGACAAGATAATCAAAGATAGGTTTAATGTTAAAAATGAAATTCTTATTTTAGAAAAGAAAATTAAAGATACAAACAAGCGAATAGACAAGTTATATGAAGATAAATACAATGGACTATTTGAAGATGAAGATTTTACAAGACTTTATTCAAAACAGATAGAAAACAGAAAACAAGCAGAAGAAAGAATAAAGCAGTTACAAGAACTAGAACAAAAAGAAGATTCATCAATAGACATTAACAAACTTGTAAGCGATTTTGTTAATATGAAAGAAATAACAAGAACAATGCTTGTATCTTTAGTAGATAAGATAGAAATATCAGAAAGTAAAGAAATAACTATATATTATAAATTCAATATTTTAAATATAGGAAATGAAGATAATAAATTACAAAATGTTGGCTAAATTAAAAAAAATAGTCATAACGGAATATTAGGACCATTAT
>CAJUPN010000018.1 GCA_910588195.1 uncultured Bacilli bacterium | reverse complement strand
TTGCTCTAATATAATACTTTTTTTCTCCCTTTGCAAGTCTTTTTTGTTAAAAAAACAACAAAACGCTATAGTCCTGTTATTTCTTTATATTTTGCGTAGTATTCATTAATCATTTCCTTGTTAAATGGTCCTTGATTATTTTTTTTCATCTCTATTAAAATATTTAATTCGTCCTTAAGTATTTCATCAAGCTCATCTGAATAATGCATTATTTTTTTGTGATAATTATATTCATTCTTGTCTAATATTCTAAAACCACCATCAGGAAAAACTCTTAAATCTAAATCATAATCAATATATTTTATTATATGTTCATCGATTAGGTATGGTGTTGCTATATTACAATAATAGAACAATCCTTGTTTTTTTAATTGGGCTAAAACATTAAACCATCTATTTTTATAAAAGAACATAATTGCTGGCTCTTTTGTTTTATGTGTAGATCCATCACTTTCTGTGATAGTAGTTTTAAAATCTCCGCATACTATATAATCATCTAAAATATCGATTACTGTAATTTTATCAGATATGCTATTTATTTTACCATTATGTTTATAACAGTGTAATTCTAGATTATCTCCTATTTTTATATCGTTCATTTTATCACCGCTCATGTTGTATTATACACCATTGAAAAATAAAATGCTATAAGTCAGATATCGCTTTACTTTTTAAATTATTATATATTTTTTCAAGTTCTTCTAAATCCATAGCTGAAGATGAAATAATAAATCCATCATTACAAGATAATTTTTTTAAAACTTCTATATTACTTGAATCTACGCCACCACCATATAATATTGAATGTCCAATATTTCTTTCCATTAAATATGATTTTATTCTTATTAAAACATTATTGATATGTCCAATGTCTAGTTCTTCCTCACTACCACCAATCATCCAACTAGGTTCAAAAGCAATAACTATGTATTTGACGTAGTCAGGAATCCCCTCTAACTGATTCTCTATATTTTTTAAATCCGAATCATTTTCATATTCATCTCTTGTTTGATTAATACAATATATGGGTATTATTCCTACATTATTCAAATTTGTTATTTTCATTCTAAAGTCATTGATTGTTTCATAAAAATATTCTTTTCTTTCAGAATGTCCAACTAAACAATACTTAACTCCTAAACCTTTTAAAGCTTTTGCACATACTTCACCAGTGTAACTGCCTTTAGAGAATTTCGATACATTTTGACTTCCTAAGGAATATAATCCATTTCTAAAGAAAAGTAAATATGGGAATTGTGGTAAGACTATTACTTCTTTATTTTTAATGAATGTTTCATACTTCTTTATTGACTCAGCAGAAAAATTCATTTTTAAATTTAATACTAACATTTTAGTTTTCTCCAAAACATTTTAACTTTTTTTCAGAGATATATTCCAAAGTTGCTCCTCCACCTGTTGAAAGAAAGTCAAAGTTTTTTTGATAACCCAAATTCTTTATTGAAGCAATAGCGTCACCACCACCAGCAATTATCGTAGCATTTATATTAGAAAGAGCTTTGTATAGATTTTCTGTTCCATTTCTAAAAGATTCGTCCTCATATAACCCCATAGTGCCATTTACAAATATTGTTGAGGATTCTTTGAGAATTTTTTTATAAATATCTACAGACTTAGGACCGATATCATAAATTGATCCAGTACTTGGAATTTCATCAATACCTACTGTATTAATTTCTCCACCTGATTTTATAATTACGTCTACAGGCATCCAGATTTTATTTTTATGCATATCCAATAACGTTTTGATTTTTTCAACATAGTCGCTACTATATAAACTATTACCAACATTATATCCACAAGCCTTTAAAAATGTATTGGCTATTCCACCACCAACAAGTAAGTAATCGCATTCCTTTAACAAAGATTCTATCAGTGCAACTTTATCGTCCACTTTGGCTCCACCCATTATGACAACAAATGGTTTTTCTATATTATGAACTATCGGATCTAATCCATTCAATTCTTCTTTTATTAAAAATCCATAAGCACTAGGTAGGTATTTAGATATTCCATAATTTGAAGTATGGCATCTGTGCGTTGTTCCAAAAGCATCATTTATAAATATTTCTCCCGCAGATGACCAATATTTTGCTAACTCATCGTCGCAACCACTTTCACACTTGTTTGGTAAATCCTCGTATCTAGTATTTTCCATAAGGGTTACTCGATTTTCAAATGTTGAGTTTATTAATTCCTCTGATCTTGTTTCTTTAATAAATTTTACTGGAATTTCAAGTAGTTCACTTAAAACATATGAAACTTGCTCAAGAGAATTATTTTTTTTATCCTCATCTGTTTTAATTTTTCCTAAATGTGACATGATTAAAATATTAGCATTATGATTAAGTAAATATTTAATGGTAGGAATGCCTTTTTTTATTTTAGTGTCGTCTAATATCTTTCCATCTTTTATAGTTACATTTAAATCTAATCGCAAAATAACTCTTTTATTATCAACATTTATATTTTCTATATATTCCATAGTATCATCTCTATGATGATTATAAAAAAAAATAAATAAAAATTCAACCCATATCACCTTAGCTTACTATTTTTTATTTCTTAATAAAAATTTCTGCAATTGGATTTATTATAAATAAAAGAAGAGATTATTCTTTAAACAATCTCTTCTTTTCCTACTAGTAATTCTATTGAACTAGTTAGTTCATATTTCGAATATCTTTTAATAGCTGTATTAACTAAGTTAATCCAATGTTTACTAGCAATCTTATTACCAAAATCATCATATGTTGGACAATATACCCTTCCTATTCTAGCTACAGTATTAAGACCTTTACCATAATAGTTTTTAGATAATAATCTAATATATGATAATACCCCATATTCAATATTTCTATATTTTATGAGCCCTTTTGAACTCATTCCTCCGAATACATTATTACAGTTAAGCATGTATTTAACTTTGTAGTATCCAGATTCAGCGGCTCCTATACTAAGTGCAACAGACGTATCAACATTTGTGTAAATGTGAGTAGTATAGTAGATTATAAGATTTTCTACATACTTAGCATCACCAGAATATGGTACCCTTTTTTTGTTGACCTTTTTAGGGTGTTTTTCTACATAATCATAGAAATATTCGACTATTCCATATTCGACACTTGGATATTTGGTTAAAGCGTTTGTTCCATTTGTTAAGAAACCAATATTTGTGCTTTCGAATTCTTTTTCACTATTGTCATAACGATTACGGATATCCTGTTTTATATCTTCGTAATTAACACTAAATGTTTTTGCAAAAAATTCAAGTTCGTCAGCATATTCAGTAATGTAATATTCAACGTCACGGACATTGACTGTTACTTCCTCTTTAGGTCCAGCTAATTTAACCTCATTTTTATCTGCGTCGGTTGTATATCTTACGATACCATTATTGTTGATACACAGGGGTATCGTGTCTGAAGAACTTTCTGCAATTGCAGCTTCAGCAAAACCTTCTGCATTAATATGAATGCCTATTGTTAATACAAATATTATTAAAAGTATTAAACAACAAACTATGTGCTTCCAAGATGCCTTAGAAGCTTTTTTCGTTTCCATTTTTCTGGTCCTCCCTTTTCAGTCGAACGAAAAATAGTTTATCAAAATATCATTAATTTGTCAATTTGACTTTTTAAAATTATCACAAAAAAAATAAATAAACTAACTGTTTTTCCCTATTTTTGGCTTAAATTTAAAGATAAAATAAATAAAAAAATATTGACTTTTTTAGTCAATATTTAATTCTTTTTTTAACTGATTTTCTAACTCTTCTGCTAATTTTCCTTTAACATTTTTAATAAAAATATTACCATTTTCACTCACAGTTGTTATTATTCGAAGATCAGTATATACTTTTGTTTCAGCATTGTTTACTTCGAAAAGTCCGTAATACCAGCAATCATCTCTGTTAATCACCTTAGCGACAATATATTTTTTACCCCCAGACAATTCTATGACTTCTTTTTCTTTAAATATCATACTAGCCCCTTATTATGCTGCTCGCCTAGATGTTTTATGTTCTGCAATATCTATTTCCTCTGGTGTTATTAATAATGTTGGAAATTGAAGTGTAACATTATTTAAACATCCTGGAGTAGATGCAATTTCTTCTACAGACATTCCATATTCTGCAGATTTTCTATCTATTTTATTTGTATTACTTCCATAGTTATATAATGAACGCCAATTTTCTTCTGATTGATATACATTTTTTGCAATTTCTTTTAATGTTACTTGATCTTTGATAGTGAACAAAATATATTCATCATTATCAGTTGCTTCTTTTGATTCACTAATTTCTGATTCTTGGTTTAAAGTTTCTTCTACACTAGCAAGATAATCCATTTCATCTTGGATTGAAGCAAGTTCATTTGTATCATAAAGATCAGTTGCTGTAAAATATCGGATATCATCTTCTTCGGCTTCATAAGATGTAGTAGTTGATTTCTGACTGACTGTTTTTCCAATTTTTGCTTCATAATCTTTTAATAAAGCTTCCTTTGCTGAATGAATATTTACAACTTTCTCAAGTTCTTTATCTTTTTGTTCTACTTTTTTTACTTGAGGTTTTTCTATTAGAGTCTCTTTTTTTTCTATCTCTTTCTCTTTTTTCTTTTCATTAGTATTCGATTTTTTTTCTTTGTCTTTTTTAGGAATAGTTAAAACAACCTCTTCCTCATAATCATCTTCAATGACGCGATAAGCTGCTATTTTCTCAGCAATATCTTCTAGTTCTTTTCCTAATACTTGAATTTTATCATAGCGGTTGTTAATTTTTATTAAGTTTATTTGGATTTTTTCCTTCTCATCATCTTCTAGTGCATTGATAGCATTTAATAGTTCTGCATTTAATTCTTTATTATCACATCTACATAATTGTTTGCCTAAACGTATTTTATTATTTTTTATTAGTTGGATTGTTTCTTCTTTGATAGCAGCCATTTCTTTTCTAATTATTTCTAATTTTTCACGAGTGCTGTTGTACTTAGATTGAAGGTCTTCAACAAAACTAATAATGTTGTTAGATGTTTTCATAAATGATGCATGATGATTTTTAGAAACTTCTGCTCGACTAAAGTCTATCATACCTACACTTCCTATCCTGCATTCATTATAACAGATAAAATTATATTGTTCAACAAATTATTACTCACAAAATATTGTTAAATAAGTTATTTTAAAATAAAAAAAGAAAATCCATTTATCTAATTTAATAGTTTATAGATTTTTCTTATTTTATAAAAATTAAACATGTTAATTTATTTTAATTCTAGTTTTGCATTTTGTTTATTAGAGCTTGTTTTTGGAACTTGTTCAAAATATTCTTTTATAGCCGATATTTCATCACTTGTATAACTATCTTTAGATATATAAGCAATATTAGAATCTTTTAAATAGCTTTCGATATTTTGTACAGCAATATCTTTATTATCTAATCTAGTGTAGGCACACTCGAAGTCAATATTAGAAATACAAGCCAAGATTTTATTATCTTGATTTGTTATTATCTGATATTCTTCAGAATTAGAATAAACACGATAATCGCCATAAGAAGAATAGTCGTAAAAAACAAATGCTTTTTTTGGTAGTTCTTCTATTCCTTCTCTATTATCAAAAATATGAACTTCTTCTTTCGGAAAAACATCCTTAATTACTCCATTTGCTATAGCATTACCATTATATCTAGATGTTATGAACATATAAATGCTTGAATATAGTTCTTTTTCATTTTCTGCTAAATTAGCATAAATTATAGATTCTTTAGCTACACAACACATTTCATCATCGATAAATTTTTTTAAAAAGTCCTTAATCAATTCATCCGTTTGTATTGAAGCTACTAATTTCTTGTATAGACATTCATTTTTTTCAACGGGAACACTATGAACGATTGCTTGAACTCTCATTATTAATCTAAGGTCAGGATCGTTGATGTCTTCATATTCTATATTATTCACTCCAATATATTTTTCTATTCGACGTTGAATTTTATCTAATTTAGATTCTGAATAGGCTTCAACATTAATACTACTGCTAATAATTAATGCTAAGGCTAAAGCTAGTAAACTTTTTCTGCTTTTCATAAATTTCTCCCTTCTTGGTTTAAATATTATAACAAACATAATAGATATTACAAGAATTTTTAAGCACTAAAAAACCAACGTATTAACGTTGGTTTAATCTACAAAATGGCGCCCAATGTAGGACTCGAACCTACGACCTAACGGTTAACAGCCGTGCGCTCTACCGACTGAGCTAATTGGGCATCCTGGAGCGGGTGATGGGAATCGAACCCACGTTATCAGCTTGGAAGGCTGAAGCTCTACCATTAAACTACACCCGCATCAAGTAGACAATTAACATTATAACCATGATTCATGTTAATTGCAATACTTTTTTTGAAATTTTTTAATTTTTTTCTTTTATTAAACTTAATTGAACCTTTTGCTTTTCTAAATCTATACCATCAACATAACATTTTATGATATCTCCTACATTTAGAATATCATTGGGATTTTTGACAAACGACTTACTCATTTTTGATATATGAATTAATCCATCATCATGTAGCCCAATGTCTACGAAGGCTCCAAATGAGGCAACATTTCTTACTGTTCCCTCTAGCTCCATTCCAATACGTAAATCTTCAATATGAAGTATATCACTCTTTAGGATTGGGCTTTCTAACTCATCTCTTGGATCTAACCCTGGAGTGAGCAATTCTTTAATGATATCTGTTATAGTATATTCATTACTATTCAATTTATGTACTAAATCTTCGACTTTAGCATTTTGTAATTTTTCTTTGAAACTGTTAGTATTAATATCTTCAATATTTAAATCAAGTTCTTTTAAAAGAGACTCTGCTACTTCATAACTTTCGGGATGAATTCCTGTATTATCTAATAAATTATCTCCATCAGGTATTCTTAAAAAGCCAATTGCTTGCTCATATACTTTGGGAGTAATTCCTTTTATTTTTTTTATTTCTTCACGATTTTTTATTTTATGCTCTTCCTTATATTTTATAATGTTGTCAATAACTGACTTAGTTAATCCTGAAACATACCTTAAAATACTTTTTGATGAAGTATTAATATTTACACCTACTTCATTTACTACTTTTGAGGTAGTAAAATCTAGAGCAGATGATAATTCTTTTTGATTAACATCATATTGATATTCTCCAACACCTATTGATTTTGGATCAATTTTAACTAATTCTGATAAAGGATCTTGAATTCTTCTACCAATTGATACAGCACTTCTCTTTTCAACAGCTAAATCGGGGAATTCCTCGATAGCTAGTTTTGAAGCAGAATAAATTGATGCTCCTGCTTCAGAAGTAATTATGTATTTGCAATTAAGATTGTATTCATTTATAAGCTCTGCACAGAACTTTTCTGATTCTCTAGATGCAGTCCCATTTCCAATAGAAATAATATCTATTTTATAATCTTCTATTAGTTTTTTTACAATTAATTTGCTAGTTTGAATATTTTGTTCTTGATTAGAGTTTAAGAATGGTTTTATAACTGTAGAATCTATATATTTTCCTGAAGGATCAACTACAGCTAATTTACATCCATTAACATACCCTGGATCAAAGCCAAGTACAGTCATCCCCTTAATAGGTCGTGTAAGTAAAAGATGTTCAAGATTAATCCCAAAAGTTTCTATCGCTTTTGCTTCAGCTGAATCTGTTATCTCACTTCTTATTTCTCTTTCAATACTTGGTAAAACAAGTCTCTTTAAAGAGTCTTCAATGCTTGATTTTACTAAATCACAGACAAAAGAATTACTGTTTTTAATCATCTTTTTTTCTAGATATTCTTTTATAGCATCCTCTTCCATGTCAATAGAAACAGTTAATATTTTTTCTTTTTCACCACGGTTAATAGCTAAAATTCGATAATGTTTTATATACTTAACACTTTCTTGGAAATCATAATACATATCATATAATTTCTTTTCATCATTAGCGGTCTTTTTTAATTTTGATTTTATAATACCATTATTAAAAACATAATTTCTAATCCACTTTCTATAACTAGCATTATCACTAATCCACTCAGCAATGATATATCCTGCTCCTTCTAAAGCACTGTCTATATTTGTTATCTTTTCATTCAAAAACTTTTTAGCCATTTCATCTAGACTGCCAGTTGTTGGAAATGACATTATCATTTTTGCTAGTGGTTCAAGTCCAGCATTGATTGCTTCACTAGCTTTAGTCTTTTTCTTTTCTTTATAAGGACGATATAAATCCTCAACTTCTGTTAACTTTTTAGCAGACATTATTTGCTCTTTTAATTCATCTGTTAAAAGTCCTTTTTCATCTATTAAACGTATTACGGCTTCTTTCCTTTCTAACAAGTTTTGATAGTAGGAATATAAGTCACCAATTGCCTTGATTTGATTTTCATCTAATGCTCCTGTGACATCTTTTCTATATCTAGCTATGAAAGGAATAGTTGCTCCTTCTTCTAAAAGGCCCAATGTAGCTTCTATTTGTTTTTTTGATATTTGTAAACTAGTAATCAGTTCATTAATTATTAATTCATTATTCATCTTTATCACTCCATCATTATAGATTATAAAGTATTTATTTATATTTTTAAATACTTATAACACTTTATCGACATAAAAAAAGAGCAATTTTATTTTGCTCTTTCTAATAAACGGGTACTTTCCCTATTTTTTGAATATGTACTATCTTCTTCTCCTAAATCTTCTGATCCTATTATTTCATAAACATTTACGTTTACTTCTTTTGATAAAAGATTTTCAAAAATACTAGTATCAATATTGTCATTATCTAAAGTAACCGTAACTGTTTTTAATCCTCGTGCATCTTTAATAAAATCATAGTTTGAAAAATTGTTATATTGAAGGTCTATAACTTCTAAGTCTTTGCATAGATTAAGACCTTCTATTGAATCAAGTCCAGTATTTTTTATACTTAGATATTTTAAATTTGAAAATACAGAAGTATAAATCACTTTTAAACAACCTGTTAAATTGGGACAATTATATATGTTTAAGTATTCAACTCCTCTTGTTATAAAGAAATTTTCGAAATCACAATTTTTAATATCGATTGTAGTGTATTTGTCAAGATTACTCAAATGATGGATGTAACCTTCTTTGGGAAAATTTTTAATACTTAAATATTTAGCCTCGCCAATTTTTTCTGAGATATCATAAAAATTATATGGTTCATCAGTAAAAATAAGTGCTATGACTGCTCCTGATTCATCTAATACTTCAGCATAATACTCTTTTTGAGCTTCAAAATAGTTAACTCTTAATGCTACCCCATTCGAATCTCCAGTTGAAAATAAAAGCTTATGATTCGTTGTTGTTTCAACAATTGAATCAGCTACTTCTTTAGAAATTAGTCCCTTTGAAATAAGTGAAGATAATTGATTAACATTACTTATTTTATTATATTCTAATTTTATCGATGTCAAATACTCTAAATCTTTTAATACTTCTGGATTAGTGAATTCATTACATCTTAAGTTCGCTGCTTTTAAATTAACACACTTACTTAATGGAGTTAAATCAGTTGCTGATGTCCCTAAAAGTTCAACTGTTGTAATATTTGGAAGTTCTTCAAAAAAGCTTATATCTGTTATATTGGGACAGTTTTCCAATCTTATTCTCTCCAATGATGTAAATTTCTTTAATATTTCTAAATCAGAAACTTTTGCGTCAAATATTGAAATTTCCTTAACATTTTCAAGTGATGATAATTCTTGGATAACTTCTGCATTCTCTATATCATAAAAATTTATATATTCTACATGACAATTTTTCAACATGTAACCTACTAATCTTTCGTCTGGAAGTGGAACTGTATAAATGGAGTCATCTTTAGAACACTCAACAGAAAAACATTTTTTTATGTTGTCCCAAGTAATTGAAATACAATTAATTTGTTTAAATTCATTTGTATCTATGAATTCTGGGTTTGATATTACTTTCTCAAATGCTTCTTGATCTTCTTTTTCGCGTTTTAATTCCTCCTTAACAATAGCTGATGCTTTTTCCATTACTTCTAATGAAGTAGAAAAAGCTTCGTCAAAAGAAGAAACTGCTTTATCTTCTTCATTTAATTCAGCTGAACAACTAGTAATTATCATTGAAGAAGATAATAATAATGTTGCTAAATAAACTTTTAAATTTTTCATGATAATTTCCCCTTTCAATAAACTTTGCTTATTTTACTATATTGATATGATTTTTTCAAGTATTGCATAAAAAAAGAAGCAAATGCTTCTATTCTAATATATTTTAACAACTTCTGTAATCTCTTTTATATCATAATAACCAATTGTAAGTTTATCCCCAACACTTGTAAATGCTAGCTTATCTCCTAATTCAATTGAAGCTACATATTTTTTAGAGTCTTGATCAGTTATATAATAATAAGTATTTCCTGATTTTGTAGCTGACTTTATGTTTTTTACAGTTATATCTTTTTTAGTTAATATATTGTCGCTAATTTCTTCAGCATAGCTTTGTAAGAAATTTTGACTAGCAGTTTCTATTCCCTTTGAAGCATCAGTTACTACAACTTTTTGATAATCTTGAACATCTACAAAACCATACATTTTAACTAATCCTGCAGCATCTTTTAAACTTACAAGATATGTAGGCTTATTATTTAAATTTATTAGTAATGGGAAGGTTGAAACATATTGCATTTGTTGTACTTGACCTTGAGCCGAAGCCATGGCACTGTATTCTTCTGCTCCTGCTACAGCATAAAAGTTTGTTTCTCCTGTACGCATATTTGAAAGTATAAAGCCTAAATTAGACTCGTCACTCATTACACTAGTTATACCAGTATAAAGATATATGTCATCATTCATTGCTAAATAATTATAGCCTTTTGTTGTATTAACAACATTCTTTTGACCAAAAATGCTATTTAAGAATCCACCTTTATAATTTCCCCAATCATCTATTTGCTCAATTAAAAGTTCGGCATTAATTGCGTTATCAACCCAAGTTGGAACATCTTCCATTTTATATTTTTTTGATGTACCATCAATTGGGTTAAAAATAATCGCTCCACTAACTTTTGTCTTTAATCCTACAGCAGTATAACTATAAGTTGGTACTATCCAATAAGGATTTCCGTCATTGTCAATTTCGAATTTAGCATCTCCAAAAACAGTTGTAGGATAAGCAAATCTTAAACGACGATTTAAATTTTCATTGAAATATGCACTTGGCATATATTTCATACCTTTTTCTAGTTTAACTAATTCAGTATTACCATTAACTGAATTAACCTTTATATATCCTTTTACCCCATCTTTTCTGTTTGTAAACCACTTTATAATATCAGCATATTCAAGTGGAGTAACACGAGTTATTTCATTATTATAGTTAATTTGAGTATATTGATTTGAAACATAATATTGACTTACTAATTCACTCATTTGTCCCATTACTCGATCACCTAATTTTTCTGATGAATCACGATCTAATAAAGGAAGTGTATTAAAGTCTACCTCAGCTATGTCATTAGAGAATTCCTTTGTTTCATCAATTATAATTCTTCTTGAATAACTTCCAGCGTTAAATAATGGAGAACATGCAACATTAACGATAAGAATAACAGCAATTATAATTGATATAAGCATACTAGGAATAGATATTACCTTAGGTAAATCCCTCATTTTTGAGTTATTAGTTATTCTAACAACCTCACTAGTTGATGCAGCTATTGCAAATATAAAAATAAACATACAAACAGACGCTATAAAGAATACCCAAAAAGATATTGCTTGAATATTTAATGGTGGTAGGAATATATAATAACCTAAAGCCATTAAAACGATTTGCAAAATACTTGCTATAATATAATTTTTTTTCATTAGTTCACCTCTTATGCTTATAATAATACTTTTGTTTATTAAAGTAAACAAATTTCTTTACCTTTAATATATTTATGTTATATAATATTCACTTAAGAAAAGTTTTTTGTTAAAGGATGATGAATTTTGGAATTTATTATTGATAATTATAAATTTGATAAATGTTTTATTAATGAAGAGAAACTAAAAACATTAAGTTTTGAAAATGGATTTGCAATAGCTCGCGTAAATGTTATAAGAAGAGATGAGTCTACTTATGAATGTTTGGCAATTATAAAAAGAATTAATAATAAGCAGTCTACTAGATATGAAATTGTCGATAATTGTCCTTCAATATTTTTAAATGAAAATGTAAAAAATATTACAATGGTGGGAACTCATCTTATTGTTGAAGTTGAAAAAGCTAATTTTGAAAAGACTATCTTTAGTAAAGAATTTGTGCAAATTGATTTTCAATGTTTATACAATGAAACTGTTTTTAAAGAAAGATCTAAAATTCCAGGGGTTCCAATTGCTTTTTCTCCTAAAGCTTTAGTGATTTCTGCAAAAGAGAATGCCTGCTGTCTTTTCTCTTTAGAAAGTTCAGATATTGCATGTATTGAATATTCGATGATTGACGTTATTGATGATGATTTCTTTTTGGTAACAGACATTATAGCTGTTGATGAAGATTCTACTTTAAAAGATCAAGCTATATTTAAAATGAATTATTTAGGAGAAAGAGTTTCAAATGTATATTTGAGATCGATTCAAGATTTTACCGACGATGATGATAAACTTCCTTACCTATTTATTAGAGAAAGAATAGAACAAGAATTAAAACAGAGTTATCATTTAGCAGAAAAAAACAAACAACTTTTAAGAAGAGGATAGATCTTCTTTTTTATTGTTTGATTATTAGAAGTTTAGTACTATAATATTTGTTAAGGGTGTGTTCTTATGTTTAAAAATACTTTAGATAATAAAAGATATTATACTTTAAATTACTATTATAAGAAGAAATATAATTCTAAAGTATTTAAAGTTAGTTTAAATGGTGGTTTTACATGTCCAAATAAAGATGGTACTGTTGGAACTAGAGGTTGTATATTTTGTTCTAGACTTGGCAGTGGGGATTTTGCTGGGAATAAAAATTTAGATTTAATTTCACAGTTCAATGAAGTAAAAAGTATTATGCTAAAAAAATGGCCTGATGCAAAATACATAGGTTATTTTCAAGCTAACACAAATACATATGCTCCACTTGATCAATTAAAAGCTAAATACGAAACTATTTTAAATCTTGATAATGTAGTTGGATTGAATATTGCAACTAGAAGTGACTCTATAACAGATGAAGTTATGGATTATTTAGAAGAATTAAATAATAAAACTGACTTAATTATTGAACTTGGTCTCCAATCAATGCATGAAGAAACTTTAAAATTAATTAATAGAGGACATGATTTAAAGAACTTTGAAGATTGTTTTAAAAAATTAAAATCAAGAGGAATTAAAGTTGTTGTTCATATTATTAATGGTCTTCCTTATGAAACAAAAGATATGATGATTGAAACTGCAAAATATTTGAACGAATTAGATATAGACGGAATAAAAATTCATATGCTTCATATCATAAAAAATACTGATTTAGAAGATTTATATAAAAAGCAATCTTTTCATATTTTAACAAAAGAGGAATATGTTGATATTGTTATCAATCAATTAGAAGTTTTAAATGAAAATATTGTTATTAATAGAATAACGGGGGACCCTGTAAAAGAAGACCTAGTTGCACCAAATTGGTTATTAAAGAAATTCTGTGTACTTAATGAAATAGATAAAGAGATGGTTAAGAGAGATACTTATCAAGGAAAAAAGTGTAGATAAGATACTAGTACCTGTCAAGTACTCACTAAATAAAAAGATAAATTAATTTAAATAT
>CAJUPN010000017.1 GCA_910588195.1 uncultured Bacilli bacterium | reverse complement strand
TTGTTTCACTGGATATTAATTCAAATGGACTTTCTAAACTCATTGTTATATCTAAATACTCACTAAAACTTTTGAAGTCTTCTTTTAATCCACAATTGATTGTTACATTAGCATCATAATTTCTACTTTTATTTGTTACATCAAACTCTAAGATAGTTGTTTGATTAACATTTTCTAATTTTTCAGTTGTAAAATCTATATTCTTTTCATTCTGATTTATCTCAACTTCTCCATTTGGTAACTCTGCTCTTGTATATACTATACTTGATGAAAAGTTTTCATTATATCCAATATTCAAGTTTCCTCTTATTACTAATGTTGACGTTACTGCTGCAAATCCGATTACTAATAAAATCATTAATATCATTATATTTCTTTTCTTCATAGACTTGACCTTCTATTCTTAAATTAATTATAACTAAAATCATTGAATAATTCAACATCACTTTTGGTGTTAAATATCTTATTATTTGATTTATTATAACAAATCTATACATAATTTTTTGTCAAAAAAAAAGACAACTTATGTTGTCTTAAAATGTTTTCCCTAATCCTTGTGAAGAAACTTGAGAAAGTTCTTCTCTTCTCTTTAATAGTTCTAAGTATTCTTGAACTTTTGGATCTTGAGATAATTCAAATAATCTATCATCAATTTGTTCTTCCGTTAAATATTCAGTTTCATTGTTTCCTAGTTTATTTTCTTGTATATCGTCTAACTCTATTTCTGCTATTAATTCTTGATATGTACTGCCTAATTCAACTGATACTTCTTTAGCTATTGGAACATCTGGTAAGATTGTATGTTCTTCTGATTTGTTTAATTTTCCTTCTAATTCAGCAATTAATTCTGCACTTACTACATCTGTTTCTTCGTCAAATAAGATTGGTGGAAGTTCATGTTCTTGTTTATGTTTATAAGTTTTTAAAACATTTTTTAAAACTTCTTTTGCTGATAATGCAATTACTTCTGTTATATGATTAAAGTCTTCTATACTTCTATTATTTTCAAATCCACGTACTTTTAGATTTGAGTCTTCTATACCTACTACATAAACATTATTATCTACAAAAACACTTACTTTTGAATAATCTTCACTAAAATGAACTGATACACCAGATTCTGGGTCACTAAAATGGACATTAGGTCCTTCAGCAGCACTCATTTTTGGATATGTATAAACATCAAGAGCAATTTTTGCGCCATTAGATAAATTGATTGTATTTCCATTTATAGTTGTATTGAGTATTTCTCCATTTCTATCTTTTAACAAGACAGCATCGTTTTCTTCATATATTTCATAACCTAATGAAGCTAAATAGTTTTCTAATTCTTCTTTATTATTAGGATTTATTCTTGCTTTTCCAGACTCATCAACATAGAATTTATTTTGACTTTTTTTATCTTCTGCTGCTTTTGCTTCTGCAGCTTTAAAATCAGCATTTTTTTCAAGTTGAGTTTCATAAAGCCTTGGATATTTATTTTTTAATTCTTCACAAATATGACTAATTACTGTAGGGTCTGTAACAGATTTATTATGATATATGAAAATTACTTCGTCTATTCCATAATTAATTTGTATTTCATTTCTATTTTCCCTTGTACCAACTGCTATATAACTATTGGTAACAGTAATACATGTATCTCCTTCAGTAAAATTCCACTCTTTATCTTTGTAAGAAAAACTTATTTTGCCATCTAAAGACTCAAATACTCTTTCACCTACTTTTTGGAAAGGATATTCTTCATTTGTTTTACTGTTGATAAATTTGTTCCCTACAACCCTATAATCTGTGAATGTAACAACAAATTTTAAATTATTATTATCCTCTTGTGATAATTCAGAAGAAGATCCAAGTGTATTATTAATAACTATTGAATCGATTAATTTACTAATTTCTTCTTTTATTGCTTTTCTAACTTTTTCAGTATAAATGTTTATATGTGTTTGAAAAAGTTTTTCTAATTCTCTTTTTAAGTCACTAGCTTTTTCTTCATAATTAGTAGTATTTAAATTTTCTCTAATGCCATGAGTTAATAAAAAGTGTGGAAGTTCATCTAAAAAGCTTTTTACTGCAGAAGAAATCTCTGTACCTTGATAATTACGATGTATTTCATTTAATAATACATTAAAGCTAGATGAAGATCTTTCTTCTCCTTGTCTTTCAAGTTGCATAGAAGCATGTTTTTTAGCTGTATCTACACGCTCCTCTATATCAGTTAATAAGGATTTTACATTAAACATTAAAGCATTTATTAGGTTTGATTCAATAAAGCTTTCAATCTTTCCTTCAATATTAGGGAATTTATTGGAAATAATTTTTGCTAAACTGTCTATTGCTTGATATTTTCCTTTATCAAATAATTCATATAATTTTTCTTGTAAATTAGTTTCTAATTTTGTTAAAGCACTTTTATAACTATCCGTATCGATTGCCATATAATCACCTACTTATCATAATAATAACAAAATTTTTATAATTTTTAAAGTTGTTTTACGATTTTCAATGATATAAATGCTTAATTAAGCATTAACTTTACTTTATCCCCTTCTTTTATGAAAGTTCCTTTAGAAGGACTTTGAGCTATTACAGTCTCCCCAGTTCCTGAATATTCGACACCAAAGTAAGGAGTAAGAGATTTCCTTGCTTCAGTTTTATTTTGTCCAACAACATTAGGAACTTCATAGTATTTAACATCCCAAAGTTCATATTCTCTTGTAACTTCACTTTTACTTTCTGGTATCTTTAAAATATCGATACACCCTTTTAAAACAGTTTTAGCTATAGGAGCTGCAACCGTTCCGCCGTATTGCACTACTCCTTTAGGATTATCAATTGCTACATAAACTACAACTTCGGGATTATCAGTTGGAGTAAAACCGATAAATGATAATATGTAATTACCGTCCATATAAGCTCCATTTAAAACTTTTTGAGCTGTTCCAGTTTTGCCACCAACAGTATGTCCATTTATATAGGCATTTCTTCCAGTACCTTGTGCTACAACACTTTCAAGAGCAAAACGAACTAATTTAGAAGTTTCTTCACTAATAACTTTTCTTTTGACAACTGGACTTATTTGTTTTAATACTTCAAAGGTATCAGGATTGGAAACAGATTTTAAAAGATATGGAGTGTATAAAGACCCGCCATTTATAGCAGCTGATACTCCCATTACTTGTTGGATTGGAGTTACGGATACTCCTTGACCAAATGCTGTTGTTGCTGTTTCAACAGGTCCCATATTTTCTGTTTTAAATAGAATTCCGTTTTCTTCTCCTGATAAATCTATACCAGTTTTTTCACCAAATCCAAAATCTTTAATGTATTTCATAAGAGTTTCTTTTCCAAGTCGTTGTCCCATAATAACAAACCCTGGGTTACAAGAGTTTTTTACAACATCTAAATAGGTTTCTGCTCCATGTCCACCTGCTTTCCAACATTTAATACGTGATCCTTCTACATTTATTGAACCAGAATCGTAATAGTGATCTTCAAATAAATTAACTTTTTTTTCTTCGATGGCACTACTTAAACTTATAACCTTAAATGTACTTCCTGGCTCATATGTATTAAATATTGGTAGGTTACGATTGATAACTTCTTTGCTATAATTTTTATAATTATTAGGATCAAAATTAGGTCTACTAGCCATACCTAATATTTCTCCTGTTTTAGGATTTGCTACTAATATAAGTGCTTGCTCTGGATTATACTTTGATACAGCATTATCAAGTTCTCTTTCTACCACTTCTTGAATGTTTATATCAATTGTTAGATTTAAAGTTAGGCCTTCCTGAGGAGAAGTATAACTAGAAGATTTATCTATTCTTTTTCCTTTACCATCAGAATAATATTTAATCATTCCATCTTCCCCAGTTAAGTATTCATCATAATAACTCTCTATTCCAGATAATCCTTGATTATCTATTCCAACATAACCTAAGACATGAGATAACATATTTTCATAAGGATAGTATCTTTTAGATTCTTTAAGTAAGTATACTCCATCATAATTTAATGAATTTATTTTATCGGCTATTTCATAACTTAATTGTCTTCCCTCTGGATGAATACGTTCAATACTGGTTTTCTTATTTAAGTGGGCTAACATATCATCATAATTAGAATTTAATATCTCAGCTAAAGAGGATGCTACTTCTTCTTTATTTTCTATCTGATTTGGAACAACGACAAGAGATGTTGTTGTAATGTTGTCTGCAAGGACCACACCATTACGGTCTGTTATTTTTCCTCGATCAGCTGTAATTGGAAGATTTCTACTCCAAAGATCATTTGCTAAATCATTAAGTCGATCATAATCAATAACTTGAATATAAAATATTTTAATAATTACTAAAGCAAATAAGAGTACTACTACTAAAAATACTACTAATATTCTTGATTCATAATTGTCTTGAAACATTTTATCACCTTAGTAAAATGTATGTAATAATTATTTTTTTAAGAATAAAAAAGAGAGGACTATACTAATTATCTTTTGTCCACTCTTTCATTATATTAATTGCATCTTCCATATTCTTTTCAGTAACTTTAGTATTTTCAAAAGATGATTTAGTTATAATATCATCTCTTTTAGGACTTGATTCTAAACTTTTTTTAATGTTTTCTTTACTTGCCCCAGTTACTGACTTTACTTTTTGAGATATTAGTTTTAAAACATGATTTAATATATCCTTATCATCTGTATCAACAAGTTTTTCTTCACCATCTTTAACTTCTATAGCTGATGCATATAATTTATTTGTATCAGTCTTTTCATCATATGTTGAATAAATAACAAATCTTTTATTTTCCTTTTCAAGTAAAGAAATTACTTCTGCTGTTTTTAAAATTCCTTCTATCTCAATATTTATTTTATCTCCTAAATTCATTTTAACCTTTCTATCTAGAAATTCTTACTCCACTAGATGTTGAAGCTTTAATGCTTTCTATTCTATCTTCTTCTTTTAATGCAGCTATCATCATATTAATCATATTTTTTCTTCGAGAATTATTTTCAGCGTCTGTTAAACCTTCAGACACTATAGTTGGTTTTATTTCTTTTATGTCATTACTTTCTTCTCTCTTATATGATTCATTGTAAGATTTTAAATTACTTATTACTTGACTTATACTTTCAAGTGGTATTTGAAGTAAAAGAGTACTTTTATGATCTAAATTCTCTTCAGCAATAAATAGCACATTTATTCTGCTTTTACGTTTTAAGTCTAATCGCATTTCATTAAGTAGTACTTTACTTGAAGTTTTTTTAAATCTTATAACTCTTTTTCCACGGGCTCTCTTTAATTGTTCTTGTTCTCTTTCTTCTCCAACACTGAAAACTTCAAGGGCTTTTTGAGGAATTGATTTTGGAATATCTTGAATACTCATTGTTCCTTCTTCTTTAAACATTTTTTTGATTTCTGTGAAGATAAAAGATGGAACACTTACAAGTTCACTAGAATTTGTTTTATAAATTATTCCTTCACTTTTAAGAGCATCAATAATATTTCTTAAATGACTAGCTCTTGCTGTATTTTCTTTATTGGAAGAGACATATTCATTATACTCTTCTACTAAAGCTTGTATTGGATCCATGGGTATTCTCCTTTCTTCGTTAGTTTTTGTTTATAAGATTTAATAAGTATTTTCTTACTCCTTCACTGGCGGCACCAATAAATTGAATTTGACCATTTGCTTCAATTTTTACACGTGATGTATAAATGTCACAAGCATTATTATCATTCATAATGGTATAAATAGCATACTTATCTTGTTGATATTCAATAATATCAATAAGAGTTGCTTGTCTATATATTCCATTAAGTTCAATATCAAAAGTTTTACCTAACTCCATATCAGCAACACCCTTCTATATTATATTTTAATACTTTTTTGCTAATTTAGAAAGGGTTAAATAAAAAATGCTAAGCATTTTATTTTTTCATGCTTAACATTTTTAGTTTTTGAACATTAAAATCTCCGTCAAGATTTAAGGTTTCTATCATATTTAGAGTATCTTCATAGATGTTTTCTCCTGTAATATTTAAGTCTTTGGGATTAGTTATTATAATGTCTTTGGAACTAGCTTGAAAGTAATCTCGACATTCTTGAAGTTTGAAAGAAGTTCCATAAGTTTTTCCCCATTCTTTATCTCTAACATCAGATAATTCAATAACCCTAAATAATACTCTTCTTAAAGCTTCTTCAGCAACCATTAAAAAATAACATTTTTGCAAATTTATTCTTGTTTCATCGCTACTTTTTAAATCAATAGTTGTATGAATTATTTCATTTTTACATTTTGATAAATCAAAAGCTTTAAAGTTCACTACAAAACCTTGAGACTCTAAAGCATCAATTATATAGAGGGTTGCTAGACCTCGGTTGCGAACTTGTTCTTTGGTCATTTTATGAGGATAAGAGAGATTAAATAAGATGTTTCTTGTTTCGACATAACTTGATTCAATTCTGATCATACAGTCTGGGACATTTGCAGCTACTAAAGGTGCAAATGGTATTCCCCCATAAAAAGATCTTGTAACTTCAAAATTTTGATTATATTCTGTAATTGTTGTTTTTAAATTTCGACTTATTTCTAAGAAGTTATCAAAACCTTTATTATATCCACTAAAAAGATAGCTTAAAGCATCTTCTAGAGGATCTCCACTTTTTGATTTTTCGGCTAAAAGACTAGCTGGTGATGAGAAAATACGAAAATTTACTCGAGGATCATTTATTAAAGCTTCCCTTAATTCTTTTTGGTCTAGTACATTGTTTCTTTTTTCTTTATAAACTGAAATAGGATACTCAGTTATATAGTCATATAAATCTGTTATGCCATAAAAGTGCATATTATAAACAGTAGAGCCTTTATATTTTGAAATACTTTTTTTCATTATTTTTACTCTTTATTTTCTATTTCCTAGTAGGCATGCCAAGACTTAACTTTTTAGCTTTTGCTTCTATTTGTCTACCAAATTCATTAAATAACTCTTGATATTCTTTATTAGCTTGTTCACTACTAATTCCAGAATATAATTTCTCCATATTCCCATAAATTAACCTTAAATAATCAACACCTTTTGTTTGAACAAATTTATATTTAATTATTTTTTTATAATCAAATGCACCATCATTTAAATATTCAACAATTTCACTAGCATCTCTTGTGGTAAATACTCCAGTAGAATTTAAAGAAACTTCATTAGATAGACGAATATTATTTATAGCATCACGGAAAGTTTTTGAAAATAATAACCATCCTTCTCTTCCTGCAAAAATATTTTTTTCAACTCTTTCGTCATAGTCGCATTCTACAGCATAAACTCTTTGTAATTGTGATTCATCAAGTTTTTGTCTTGCAGAATATTCAACAGTTCTTCCTTCACCTGTAGTATTTCCAGCACCTATAATACGGAAGTTTGGATGTCTTGGCACTGATACTCCATTAGGGAACGTATAAGGTGCTTGAGCTTGTCCTTTTAAGAAACCATTTAAAATAGTTGTAGGACGTGGATTTGAACAATCTAATTCATCATAAAGTACTATTCCACCAGAACGGAATGAACGATAAAAGTTAGTTGGAACATATTCACCATTACCTGCATTATTATAACCTAAAATATCTTGTTCGTAAGAAACATAATGACTACTAACAACAGGAAGTTCTAAAATTTTTGATAATTGTTTTTCAACTAAATAAGTTTTTCCAGTTCCTGATGGTCCATAGATATATGGAACATTGTTGTGAATAACGATTGCTAAAACATCATCAAAACATTCATTAAATATTTCACCTCTAGCTTCCATTTCTTTTTTCTTCTCCATCAATTTATCAAATCTTTTCCTGTATTCAGTACTAGCATCGAAATAATAAATTGGTGTTAAATCCACTGGCTTGTCTGCCTCACCTTGTGATTGGATAATTATTTTGTTAGCTGGAGGTACTATAATTCTTTCTGATTGATTTGATTCACTAGAACCTACTTGAGTCACTTTAGTAAGTCCACCATTTTGTTCAAGATAATCGGCAACAGATTTTACCAAATCAAGCTTTTTCATAAAGTCATTATCATGTGATGTTCTATCAACTAAGTTTTTTAAAGCTTGGCTGTTTTCAATATAACTATTAATATCACTAAGTACACTACTTTGATCTCTTTTTAGATTATTAATAGATTTTTGATAGTCTCTACATTCAATGCTTAATTCTGATATTAAATTAACTAATTCTTCTTTTTTCTGATTTAATTCTTTTTCAAAAGCTTCTATTAATAATCTGCCATCATCTTTCATATCTCTTCTTACTTGTCCTTTTAATTCATTAAATGTTGAACTAAAATTATTAATAATATTAGTTATTTTTGTTTGTAAATCTTCATAAGTCATATTAGCAGATTCTATTGCTTCATCTCTCAATGTATTATAAACTGTTTTTGTATTTTTAATATTATCCTCAGATACTTTTAATAAAGTTTCTAATTGCGAACGTGTTATTCCAAGTTCAGAAGCTTTTCTACTCATATATTCAAGTTCTTCTTGGCTTATGTCATAGATTCCATTAGATTTTTTATCTTCATCTAAAAATTCTTTTGTAATTTTATCTATTTCTTCTTTATCTGCATATTTTAATTTATTTACTCCTAAAGTTTCAATGTAACTAATAAACGTTGCAAATAAACTTTGATCATCTACATAATATTTTCTAGCAGCTATTAAATAAGAAAAAGCAGCCTCAATATTTGAAAAATCATCTATATTAATTGAGTTATCATTGTTTTTTAGTAAATTAAAAAGATATAGTAAAACTTTGTAAATTATTTCTTGATTTGTAAAAGTATAAGATATTTTAGGAATAATATCAGTTATTAGAATATCTGGACATTGAGTTAATAGTTTCACTACACGTAAATAAGTATCGCTTTCAGTTATATAACTATGCATATCAATAAAATTTTTTAACACGATTAAAAAACGATCTTCATTCTTTTTACTAAGTTGATCATTATCAACTATAATATTAGCAACTTGAAAAAACAAATCTTCATTTCCAAGACTGGAATATAAATTCAATATTTTTTCTCCTTTTAAATTAAAATTAGTTTTATCTCTTAAAATTTTTATTTTTCTTTCATAAGTATTATTTTTTGTTTTATCAAAAAGTGCCATTAGTTTTCTCCCCCTTCAACTTTATGTACTTCTTTTCTTATAAGTTTTTTTTCTATATCATAAAGAGATTTTATTTCTCCTTCTAATATTTCTTTTCCTTTAATTTCAAATGGATGTTTAAAATCTATATTATCAGTTTCATAAACTACATAGTCATATTTTTTTCCTATATTATTTGTTGTAATACATTCAACAATAAGACGTTTTCGATTATTAATGTCGATTCTTTTTAAAGTTATTTCATAATCTTCAAAATCAAGTGGAATATCAATTTTATATTTTAATTTATTTAGACAATTTTTTACTCTATATTTTAAATAAACTCCATCATCACTTATAAATATTTGAATAGCTGTATCTTTTGTAACTTTAGATTCTAAATTTGTATATCCAGATATTTTTGTTCCTAAAAGAAAATTATTATCATCCGTTTTTAAAACTTCACCATTAAATTCTATCTCAAATAATTCTAAATAAAACTTAATAACTTCTGCATCTTCTTTTGTTATTGTATCACTTTCATTAGACTCATAAATAGGTACACCATCAAGTAAAATATTTTTTTCTACTGTCTTAGCTTTTAAATCATATTCAAAGTTTCCTTTATATCTTTCATATGGATGATTAAAGTTATAGCTAACTTTATCAATTTCATTATTTATATAGCCAGATATTCCAATACTTTTTCCTTCAATAAAACCAATTTGAAAATTCAAAGTATTCTCATCACTAAAATATAAAGTTATAGGAAATTCTTTTTTTATTCCGACAATAGAATAATGTACAATAAATCTTTTATTATATCCTGTTATTTCTTGTATCTCTATTCCATCAAATCCTCTTATGTGAGTAAGAACAAGTGTTATTATTTCTTTTAAATAAGGTAAGAATGGTTTTATTAATTCTTTCATTGATCCAAACACTTTTCTTCCAGTAGAATTAAATTCATTACGTTTTAAAGCTGTTTCTAGAATTTCGTCATCTTCAAAAAGAACTTCTGATAAATCACCTAAAAGAACAATGTTTCTTTTATCCTTTTCTTGATTGTATCGATACATTACTTTCTTTAATAAATCTGCAAAATGTTTATCTTTAAAATCTAAATCAATTTTACTTTTATGATTATTATACGTTACTTGTAGACCAATGTATTTTCTTTCTCTATTAGATAGAGCATTATCGATATTATATAAATAAATCATATTTAGATTTTTAATTTGAGATATTTCTATATCTAGTGCATCCATATTTTTATCCCCTTCAATATTCATTTTTTAAACTGATAGCTCAAAATATTCTTCAAAAAGATTGAGTGTTATTATAGCATATATTTTTATTTTCGCAAATTTTACCAAATTAAAAGCACAGTCATTTGACTGTACTCTTGGTGTTATGATTATTTTGCTTTATTTTATTTAATTAATATAGAGTATCGTATACTCCACTCATATTATCATAAGTACCTTTGATACTTGATGGCCATAGGAATACTGAACCATATCCTGTTCCAGCAAAAGTGAAGTTACTTGCATTTGTTAATGTAATTGCTTTAGTTGCATGTTGATAACTACCATAAACTACTCCATTATTAGTTTTTCTAACTTTTGTATCTAGAGATGCATAACTAATTCCATTTGTTATTTTAAATACATCTGCTAAACCAAGTTCTGTTTTTACTGCTCTTGCATAAGAAGTTGTAACTTTTCCATCCATTTTTGCGTCAAAAGAGTTAGTATCATCATAAATCATAGAATTGGCAACTCTTATACCAATAACATCATAACTGGCAACAACCGGAGGTTTTTTCCAATGTACCGTTAACGTAATAGTACAAAAATCGCCATTGTTAAATACTGCCATTGTTAACTTTTTTGAAGGAGTTTCATGAAAAACATATGGAACTAATCCCCCTGGATATGATTCTTCTGGAGTTTCAAATTCTTCTACTTTATATTTGTATTTTCCTTCTATCATTCTTTCTACATGTAATGCATCATAATCTTCTTCAGTAAATTCTTCTATTTTTTCTTCACTGAACATATCTACTAAGACTTTATATTGAAACTCAGTTAATTCAAGACCGTTTTCATTTTTATAATAAGCATCAGCTTTAACATTAATTGAAAATAAAGATAAAGCAATAATCATAACACCTAATAATCTCTTTCTCATATTATCCCTCCAACATTAATGCTAATGACTTTTAAATTTTTATAAAAGGACTTGGTGCGTCCAGTTAACTAATCACATTATTAACAAACATATTAATGATATTCATATAGTCTTCACAATTATCACTTTCACACATGTTACTCTTAGTATTAAATACTATATTTTTCTTACTTGAATTTATTTTAATGGATTCATCGTCTATTCTATATGTTAATACATATTTTGTAGTTTTAAGATTAATTGTGTTTTCTTCTAAAATACATTTATATTTTTTATCTTTATAATTAAATTCATAAACATATTCACCTTTTATAAGTACAAATTTATCTCTTATATCTTTATTATTATTAAAGTCATTTGAATATGGTTCTATATGAGCTTCAGTAGTTGTCTTTTCTTCTTCATTTTTAAATAAAGTTGCTCTAAAATCCACTGTCACATTAACTTTATATAACTCTGTTAACTCATCTGTATTAATCTCTAGATATAGATTATTATAGATATCTTTAATACTTTTATTAGTTGATTTTTCTAAATCATTTTTATTAACAACAATATCATTTATATTACTACCACTTGCAAGTTTAATTTTATTTTCATCTGCTCCATAGTAAAGATTTATACTAGTAATATCATAATCAGTATGATTAATAACACTTCCAAATTGAAAATATAATTTTTCACGACATCTAACTATTAATCCTTTATTAACAGTAAAACTATCACCATTTACATATGTAGTTAAAATTTTAAAAGAGTTATAATCTTGAACAAAATATATGATAGTGAAACAAGCTAAGAAAAATATAAAAGCTATTACAATATATTTCTTAATTCTTTTTAATTGCAATAAAAACCAATTGAATGAGGTATTTTCTACTACCTTGCTATTCTTATTGTTTTTACGTTCTCCATAAAGTATTTCGTTTATAGAAACATTAAATTCTTCACTTAAAGATAAAAGAATAGTTTGACCTGGAATGCATACACCTCTTTCCCATTTACTAATGGCTTCTCTACCTACAAATATTTTCTCTGCTAAATCATCTTGTGTTAAGCCTTTTTCTTTTCTCAAGTCAGCAATAAATTTTCCAACTTTTTCTTGATCTATCATTAAAATTCCTCCAATCCTAAAATAATATACCAAATAATGAATTAAAGTATATAGGCTATCAAAGACATTCACTCAATAACTGAGGTAAATCGTCAAAAAAAAGACTAAAGTTTACATCACTTTAGCTTTCGATTTCTTAGTTCTTTAATTTTTCTTTTTGCTCTATTAGTTTTACACATGGTTTCAAAATTTTCTCTTGGACCGATAAAATCTTTAGAGAATTCTATTTGAACAATGTCACGATTTCTTAATTGGTGATCTAATCTAACTTTTACTCCGTTTACACAAGCTCCAGTTATCCAATTACCTATATCTTCATGAATTTTGTAAGCAAAATCAATAGGAGTTGAACCAGCTGGTAATTCTATTATATCCCCACTTGGAGTATATATTGTTAAAGTCGCTGCTAAAATATCTTCGGTTACTTCTTTATTGATTTGAGAGTTATCTAACTCATCTCCAAAGAGCTCTTTTATAAAACAATAAAAAGGCATTTTACTAACATTTTCTTGCATTTGTTTTGGAGCATAGTTAAATTTTTGTAATTCCCAAAAAGCAGTTAAACCATGGGTATTAATAAAGTCTCTTTCTTTTGTAGTGACTTGGAATTGCAACATATGATTATTTCTTGCAAAAATAGAAGTATGAAGAGCAGAATATAAATTATGTTTAGGTTTAGCAATATAATCTTTACTTTTGCTTGGAATAATTGGATAAAGATCAGATATTTCATTATTTAACATATAACAAACATTTACATCGTTAAGTATAAAATTGATAGAAAAAATATCATGAATATCATTGTATGTTTCATATTTTTGTAATTTTTCATATAAGCTATATAGACTCTTTATCCTAAGCTTGACTTCAAAAGGAACAGATCTAGAATTTAATAATTGTGATATTCCACAAATTGATTCTTCAATAATATCAAAATTATCCAATTTTAATTTTGTAATTAAATTTTGCATTTCTTGATAGTGGATAGGATCAAGATATTTAAATGAATAATCATCTAATTCTTGCTTAATTCTATAGGCACCAATTAAGGCAGCTAAACGAACATAGATTGATTTAGTTTCTCTAGCATTTTCAATTTGTTTTTCTGGGGTATGAAATTCTAAAGTTCTCATATTATGTAATCTATCAGCTAATTTTATAATTATTATTCTAATATCAGTAACTAACCCTCTAAATAATTTGCTTAAGTTAAAATTATCAGTTTCAATTTTACTGTTATTAATACTGAATTTAGGTAATTTACTAACACCATCAACAAGCATTGCTACTGTAGGATTAAATATTCTAGCTAAATCATCTTTTGTTATGTCCCCATCTTCTATTACGTCATGTAAAATACAAGCAACAATTGTATCAACATCGGCGTACATTCTAGCAGTAATACAAGCTACTGCAATTGGATGAATTATGTAAGGTTCTCCACTTTTACGTTTGACACCTCGATGAACTTCACTTGCGAATTCATAAGCACGAATAATAAATTCCTTATCTTTTGGGGCATAGTCTTTTACTATGCTCAATAATTCTTCAATTCCCATAACTTACCTCCTAAAAATAAAAACTACGCATTAAATACGTAGTTTTCTCTGAGCCTATAAGGCTCTTTTT
>CAJUPN010000016.1 GCA_910588195.1 uncultured Bacilli bacterium | reverse complement strand
ACTCTTTTTTAGAGCTCGGTTTCCCTTTACATACACTAGAATTTAGAGAACCATATCTAATGACTATGTTTATTTTATTGTAACTAAGTAAACTTGAATTTTCTTCTTGTTTTCAAGTTTTTGAAACTTTATAATATTCTATTCGTATTAGGAATATCACAATGGGTTTCAGTAATATATCAAGTGATTGCTACTACATATGGCTATTACTTTTTATATTAATCTCCATTTTTTGGTAAATTGATCTCTTTGTATCTTCCCTTCTTCTTCCAATTCTCTTAAAATGGCAACTATCCAATATTGCTGATTAGAGGATGTACAATTCTTTTTTTCGCCCCAATCCATACCACACTCACGAAAAATTTGTGCTTGAGTCATTCCCATATTCTTTTTTTGACATCTTTCATTTGATTTCATATATTCATACACAACATTTTTAAATTCTTTTCTTAGTATATTGCCTTTAATTTGAAAATCCATCTTTTTCCCTCTATTCCTCGTATAATATATTTGGTTGTAATTTTAATAACTAACATTGATTAACAACCATCAAATAATCAATGAAGTTTAATAACTGATTTGATATAATATATTTGATAACACTGTAGACTATTATCTTACCTCCTAACAGTTCAAGACTGGTTAAGAAAGGAAATAGCTACAGTTTTTAATTCTATATGGTTATGAGTAGGTTACAACACATTAGTGATTGGTACATCAGCAACGAGGTAACATGAATTGAAAATTGTAGGTAGCACCAGTGTTAATCAAGAAAGGACAAGATATTATGATTTATGTAGGTATAGACGTGGCCTCACAAAAACACGACTGCTTTTTAATGAGAGATACTGGTGAAGTATTCTCTATGCATATCCAACTCCTAAAAAACTAGCTAGAGCTCATATCTCAAGTTTAAATAAGCTTCTTCATCATAGAAGTAAAACATCAGCACTTGAGATGATTGAGTTGGCAAAGAATTCTATAGGACAATCTGAAGATTACTTAGGCTTTGAATTACAACATACCATTGATACGATTCGTTTCTATCAATCTCAAATTGATATTTATAATAAGCAAATAGAATTAAAACTGTTGGAAACTGGGTATGGTAAAATTATTACTTCTATCCCTGGTATTGGTACCATCACAGGAGCCATGATTCTTTCTGAAATCGGTGATATAAATAATTTTACTTCACCTAATCAACTCTTAGCTTATGCTGGCTTAGATCCCAGTGTATATGAATCAGGTAATTTTGAAGCTTCTCATAACAAACCTTCTAAACGTGGGTCTAAATACTTGAGATGGGCTATTCATCAAGCTTCATCAGGCATTTGGATATGGGATAAGACTTTTAATGAGTATTATCTCAAGAAGATTCATGAAGGTAAACATCACTATGTAGCCATTGGTCATATTGACAAAAAATTGATTAGGGTTATGTTCTATCTTCTTAAAAACAAGATATCTTTTATTCCACAAAAATAACCATTTATTATTTTCAAAGATCAAGATTATATCATTTATTCTGAACATCTAAATTTTAGATGTCATAAACACGTTTAAAAACGTTGGGTGAAAGCCCCTTTTTCTATTGCCTTAAATAATTCTTATATATTTTTTTATTTTATACTTGATTTATTTATAGTAGGCTTTTTTTTATGTAGTACACTACTAATTTATTTTTGAATGCATCTAATACAATCATTAACTAATATCGTTTCTTTTGATAATAGTAATTTAATTATTTTCACTAACTATTATTTTCACTATAATATTTACTTTACTTTAAAAAGTTGTCTCGAATTCCTTACGTTACACCAATTTCATTAGTAAAATTATATTTTTTTCTTGATCATGAGTTTAGAAACTTCAAAAACATCAATTGCTACATAAAAAATTTTATTTAATATAGTGAACTATTATCTAGATTCTAATCAACCGCTTATTACATATCTAGTATACTATACAATTAGAAATAATTTGGATCTTTTGAATAAGTAGTATTGGAGTATTCACTTTTAAAATATCTAATTTTGGCATACTATTAATGACAACTGTTCAATCCACTACTCAAATCAATCTTATTTACAGAATATTTTTCAATTAATCGCTCAACATTTGTATCATATTTTGTAGAAAAAATAAAAATTTGTATGTTTCTTTTTGCCAAAATTTTAAGCAACAAATTTAAAGATTCTATATAATTAGACTCAACTTCATCAAATGGTTGATTAAGACTATCGATACAAAGGATTGGCATAAGTGGTAGATTTTTTCTATTTTCAAGAATATATTCAATAAATGCTATATATGTGCAAACCTGCCACAAAGCCATTCTAGCTAAACTACCAGGCAAAAAAAATTTTTTTGATACATCATTTACATATGATCCGCATATAGATAAACCATTTTCGTTGAAGACTATAGAAAAACCTTTTTTAGAAAAATCCTCATTGATAAAATTGTTATTTCCAAATTCAGCATAACAAGCAGAAATCATCTTATCAATCTTAATTTTATTTTTATTGTTCATTGACTGAGCTTTTAATTTCTTTAAATTTGATTGAAGGGTTTGATACTTTTCTTTTAAAGTATCTAAATATGCACAAGAAAAAGTTTTTTTCCTAAATAAATTAAACAGGTCTTCTAGAATTGAAATATCAACCATTTTATCCTTAAGATTTGTAACAGATAAATTTCTGTTAATTTGCTTAATTTTTTCATCTACATCTGCTTTCTCAGCAGCGAGTCTTTCTATGGTTTCGCTAAAATTTTTAGCCAACAGTATCTCATCTTGCTTAGAGTGTTCTAATAGTAAATTGTTTATATACTCTTCATATGGCAAATTTCCTTCTGTAAAAATATTGCCTAAATCCTCTATAATCCTTTTTATTTTTTCATGCCGTTTAATAATCATAGTTGATTGTACATTAATTTGGTTTTGTATTCTAATTTGTTCAGACAATTTATTTGAAATACTTAATAACTTAATCAAATCTTTTTTAATTGGTTCAGCAGAAGTTTTTCCAAAATCTTCTTTAAAAAGCAAAAATGTATTATAATTTTCTTCCATATCTGTTGTAAAATTAAGATTGTTCTTTTTAAATATAGTTTTAGTTCGTTCTATGGCATTATAATAATCATAATTTTTTTGCATTTCATCTTCTATTTTTGATTTTAATTTTTCTATTTCATTTTTCATTTGATTCTTCTCTAAAATAGTATCATAGTTTAACAAAAAATCAATCACATTTTTGATTCTAAATGTGTGTTTAGAAGTATGACTTCTAGTAAAGACATTTGAAATGTCACCAATACCTACTTCATCTATAAAATTTAAAAACGAAAATGCTCGATGTGTCAACTGTTCAGAATAAATGTCTCTATAATTTACTAATTCTTCATTGTCGTTTGTTGATAAATAACTCATAATTATTTCCTTATATGTATTCAAATCAACTTTTTCAAATTGATCTTCATCAGCATATTTTAAAAAAAGATTTGTGGTTTCTCTTTTTAGAAAAATGTAACCATCTGAAACCTTACACTTTGCAATTATTCCACAAACATTTTCTAGCCCTTCAACTTCACTCGCTAATAATGAATCACTTGATCCAGACATAAAATCAATAATCTTAAAAAGTATAGTTTTACCTTTTGCGTTAGGACCATAAATATAATTCACTTTACCAAATGTAAAAATGTCTAATTTAGCATTTGGATGTACTAATTCAATCATTTCAAATTTAAACATAGTTAATCACCATCCTAACAAAACTTTCCTCACTTAACTTAGAAATTTCATTAAGCATATTTATTTGTGAATTAGATAATTTATTGATTTCATATTCCATTGGAATCATTCTTAGTGAGTTATTATGAAATACAAAAATTCCACTATCCACTAATAACTTAAAAGCTTTAAAAAAATATGATAATTCTTTTTTAGATGAGATGTATTTAATATGGAGCTCATCTAAAAACAATTGTAAAATGTTATTATTTCTAACATTTATTTTAATATTATCAATAGTAAAAGCAGAAAAAATTAACATAAACATAGATTTAAAACAATACTTTTTTTGCAGTTCTACTAATAATGTAATGTTTTCCATAATAAATATAACTTCATTATTCATCTTTTACCTCCCATGAAATTTGTTTTTCTTCTTCAACCGAATCCGACGATAAATAAATGTAACACCCAATTCTACAAAATTGTGCATCACTCATTTTCGTTATTAAAACATCGTTTATTATAGTATTTGTAACTTCGTAAAACAACATTTCAGATGTTAATTCTGATTTAATTTTTAAGTACTTCTTTTTATTTTTATAATTATAAAAAGCTTTACTTTCTATACCCTCTATTTCTTCACTATAACACGAAGAAATATAAAAATCCTTAAAATCCTCGTATAAAACTTTGTTAATTAGATTATCTAATATTTCATCATCTTCTAAATTTGCGTATCTCATTTGAATGACTTCTCTCAGCCCCTCATCTATGGCAAAGTTTTTATTAATTCTACTTTTTCTTGCATTAAAATTATTTAAATTATACTTTTCTACCGCCTCATAATTCCATTCATTAAACTCTGGCCGTTTAATTACAACTGAATGTTCATAAGATGGTGCTAATGTATCATTTATTTTCTTTAAAACTCGTTCAGCTAGAAAATCCAATCTCCTTATAATTTGACTTTCTAAAACATTTTCATTACTAACGAAAGAATCACTATAATTTTTGCTTAATTGAGAATATATTTCTTCAGAGGGTAAAAGGCGTTTCCTAAAATTCTTTTTAATACTTTTTAGTCTATCTTCCAATATTTCAATTGAAAAACTACCACAATTTTGACAAGAAGAATAGGCTTTGTATAAATTAGAACGAATATTAGACTTTTCACCATTTATTATAATATTATCCTTTGCTTTTAAAATCATTTCGTCAATATCAACCAATTGCTCTTGAGAAAGTATTAGGCAATACGTTGCATTATTCCAATTTGAAACTCGCAACCAATTGTAAATTATATTTATTTTTTTATCTTCACTTATAATACCCGTCTTTGCTTGAATATATATCGAATGATCTAACAAACTATTGCACTCAATATCGTCTTCTCCTTCATAAATAAAATCATTGTAAACATTGAACGAAGAAATGATATAATGAAAATAAACTAATTTTTGGTATTCAAAGGCATGACTGGTTATTAATCCTGGATTTGACATTTTTTACAACACCTCTTTCTTATTATAATTAAATTATTTAGTTTGGCAAACTAAATAATCATAATTTTATATAATACTGTTAGAAATATTATTTATTATGGAAGACATCAATGTTTTTTTAAATTCTTGTTGTATACATTACCAATAAATATTCATTTAAAAGGATGCCTAATAACAATATATAAGGTTTATCTACTTTTATCTCATTTTTTTATTTTATGACTATTATCCTAGTTTTCAAAAGAAAATTATATTTGACTAAATCTAGATAAATCTCATCCATATAAAATTGCTGATTGCTAATTTAATCATTTTGATAATTTAAAGAATTAATTGTATTTTCTTTTATTTACTATTAATGATTTTTTCTAAATCATGTAGTTGATAAAAAAATCCTTCCAACATTTTCACAGGAATACTATTTCCGGCCATTCTTATGATTTTATCTCTTGGAAATAATTTACGATTTTTTCTTTGCATAGGATTATTATTTTGAATTTTGTCATAATCGAAATCTTCAAACCCCATAAATAATAAGCACTCCCGGGGAGTTAAATATCTAAACTTTCCTCTTCCTGCAATTTTTGTATCAATATAAATATTACCCGAGTTAGGGTGTCTATCTTGTTTAGTCGTTATAGTTCTTATGTACGGGTCTTTTGTTATGCGACCACTTGAATCAATAATTTTAGGGTTTTCATCCCAAATTTTTCTTCTAGAAGGTGTGTCATTAGGAGTACATTCTAATGCTTCAAGCCAAAGAATTGATTTTTTATCATTAGTAACTCTAATTAAATCTTTAATTGCAATACTTTTATAAAATTTTGATTTGTGGTATTGTTCAACAATGTATTCTTCATTATTACCCCAATTTTCAAAAAAATTGTTTACTTTTTTTTGAAGAAGTTCATTCTCACCAACATAAACACTTAACATTAGTAATCTTGGTCGATTTTGGGGGATGCCATAATTTCTAGCATTTACACGAACATACTTACTAATATACCCCAACTCTTTCAAGTCATCCATCCATAGGTTAAAATTATCTTTATGCCTTTTTGAAAGCAATGTTGGAACATTTTCCATAACGAGATACCTTGGTAATTTTTTATTACTTGATTTCATTTCAGTTAATATCCTGCCAACTTGCCAAAGTAAACTTGATCTACTTCCTGAATCTTTATCAATTCCTTTGTTATAGCCATGAAACGCTCCAACATTTGATAAATCTTGACATGGAAATGAATAAGTTAACAGATCGGTTTTCTTAGGCATTTTTTTTGAGGTAACTTCACTTATATCGACTAAATTATTTGTCCTTTTTATAGCTGTAAGTATTCTTTTTAAAACTTCTTCACTATAGCTATGTAAGGTTTTAGTTGTCATAGGATCTTTTCCATTATTACTTAGAGTATAGTTTTTTAATTTATCATAGACTTCTTCCTTAGTCATTTTTGCAACTTCATCAAGTATATTTGTTCCTTTGTGCATTGCATCATAGGCTATAAAAGCATGTATGTCCCATTCACAAGTAGCTTGTACATCAATTTTAATTCCAACATTCTCTAATGCGCGAGCTTGGCTACCAATACCGCTGAATAGTTCGACAATTTTTAATTTTTTCATATAACTATACCCCATTCTTCATATTAGAAAATGAGGCATATTACAATTTTAGTAAGTCTATACTAAAACGCCTGCATCTTCTAATTTTTGTCTAATTTTCCAAATATATTGTGCTTGTTTTGGTGATGGAATTTTACCAGAAGTTTCAATTTTTGAAGCTAATTTTAGTAAGTCTAGTTCCGTACTGGACAATAAGCGTCTTTCTAATCCTTGATTAATTAGATTTTCCCAATATTTACCACCAAGATTAACAATTTCTATTTCAATATTTATTTTCTTAGTTTCCTTTTTCTCTTTAGTTTCGCTTCGAGATTGAGATTCGATTAATTCCTTTTTAATTAAATCCTTTAAAAAAGCATCAGATAATTGGAAATTAATATTTTTATACTTTTCCCATGTTTCTTCTTTTTTAAAATGCTCCATTCCATTTCCGCTTAAACCTTGCACATAATTAAATGTTTCATGGGCTAATCGCCCAAGTTCAGCAATTAAAGAAGGATAAAGCTCTTGTTTTCTCCAAATTGTGTTATAATCTAAACAATATTCCTTTGGGATAGAATATATTAATTTAGAAATTGTATATGCTACTACACCTGGCTTTGTATAGGTCTCTGATATATACCAATCGGATTTATGAACAATTTTATCAGTTGTTTTAAATAAAAGGGTATAACAAATACAATTTTTGAAGAATTGATCATTAAAACTTTCAGGTGATTTTTGAAATTTATCATCTATTTTTTCAGCATAGAAAGACATGCATTTTTCTGGACCTTTACTAACTTGATCAGGTCTTAATAATTCAGCACATGTAAAATATTTTGATAATTCTTCTTTTTTAATAACTTGGTTTTTAGGAAATTTTTTAACAAAATTATCACGCTCACTTTTCTTAGTAAACTTGAATTGTTCTTGTTCATATTTCCCCCTAGATCGCTCATAATACCACATAGTATTATGTATAGATTCACCGTGAGCTGGTGCTTGAATTCTTTTGGCAAATGATTCAAATGTTCTATGAAATGGATGATTTGAAAATAAATCAGAATCTTTAACCTTATTTTGACTATTTGCATATTTTGATATATTTTGAATCATTGTGTCATAGTCGTCGTTTTTGACTACAGTTAACTTCATAGGAACAAAAATGTTATCTAAAGACATTTTGTCTTTTAGCACAGCTGAAGATAACGATGCGGTTGTTTGACCACCATTTATTATTTGCAAATCTTCCACGGCAATAATATTATGTCCATCGTTAGTTAAAGTTACTTCGGATGCAGTACATGCTATTCCGTTATTATATGTGAAAAACTTTGTAGGTTCATTTTTAATTGTAAGTCTTATTCCTTTATTAATTTTACCTCTATTACTTAGAAAAGCACGAACATTTCCCTCAAGTAATCTTGAGCCATGTTCATAATATATTTGATGCAAAAAACTTCCAGGTACTATTGCTAAATAAGCATCATAATCTAAATTGCCGCTCATTTCAGCTTTAATGCACGGTATACCATCTAAGTTATATTTATTTGTTTCAATAATAATAGGCTCTTTTTCTCTACCTGATTCATACAATTCGTATAATCTAGTTAATGACCATACATTAATTTCTACTTTTTTATCATTAAAATCTTCTGATGGTAAAGTTTTAATTTTTTCACTTAATCGTTTATTTGTTACAATAATCAATTTAACTTTATCAATAGATGTGTCTTCTTCTAAATTAACATAATTAATTTTCATTCTTTTTCCAATATCTCGCCCTGTGAAAAGCAAGCTATCTGTAACATCAAAATATTGACTTAATTTTTCATCATAGGCCTCTTGTAAAAAATTAAGCATTCTTTGTTTGTGCTGTTCGATTTGAGCCTTATTTATTACGCCATTTTTATCATCAATAAAATCATTTGTAATTAATACAATAGATCTATCTGATTCATCAAATGCATATGCATCAAATGACATTATCTTTTGATTTCTACATCTCTTTTGCATTTGAGCTATTTGAGGATCGACTAATTCTCCCATTGATGAAAGGCGGCCTAATATATCGTTCAAAAAATAGTCGTCTGGAGTTGTTCCTTCTATTTGGGCATTAATTCTAACATCATCTAAAAACTCTTGTTCAAATTCTTCATAGGTTTGATTCATATATTAATTCTCCTTATTCTTCTCAATAAGCGAAAGCAACACTTCGTATTGAACCTTTGTAATTCCTTTTTGTAAATCATCTGCTTTAATTCTTGGAAATTCATTATTAATTAAGTAAGACTCTTTTTTTATTAAATTAAATACATAGTTATCATAAATCTCATTATATGAGTATCCTACTTGTTTGAGTTTAGCAATAAATATATCCTTATCAATATCAAAAGATAAATCTCTTAAAATTTCTGATACTAGTTTATTTAATGATACTCCAGCAAAACTCGGACTCATTTTCTCGAAAGTATATACTACTAAGTGCCCTTCAAGCTCGCTATCTAATTGTTCTAAAGAGGTAATTGTTACTGTTTTTTTAAATGTATTAATTGATTTTATTTCATACCAATTAGATTTATAAGAGAAATCTTTATGAGTCGGCTCCGGACCACTCCAACTATTTAATCCATCAGTAGCACCATATGTAGGTATAGCAGTATTCTTTAGGAATAATAGTTCGCCTAATAATCCTAAAACTTCATTTTCTGTTAATACCTTATTATTTCCCGTAAACATCTTTTTCCATTGATTATATCTATTAATTATTTCTATATACCCTTCGTTTCCTTGATAACTTTCTGTTTCTGTGATCATATCCTCGCAAAAATGATAAAATAGAGTAAAATTATCTTCAGATAAAAATGAAAATAATATAGAATTATAATTTGATGTTTTTACTTGTTTAACCTCAATCAAATTAGTACCTAAAACTTTTGTAGGAGTAAAATCACCATTAAATCTAAGAGTCAAAAAACCTTTTTCATTCTTTCCTAAATATAATTCAAGAGGATGAATAACACTAACTCTAACATATCGAGAAGGGTATTCAATTTTTTCTAATTTTTCTTTTATATCATCGAATTTCATATGTTATACCTCCTCAGATTCATTTTCATGGTCTTTGTCAAAGTAATTAACTGTTTTATTAACTGTATACATAATTGTTTCAAATGAAGCACCTGTTTTTTGAGGAATACCAAGTGCATAACCTACAATATACTGATATTTTAAGGTTCCCAACTCTTTACGTAGCTTCATCATATCAGCAAGGTCTTCTCCCGTATCCTTATCAGAAACAAAATCTTCTTCATCTAATTCTTTTGGAAAAGATGGTCTAATAAAATAAATAATTAAAAGTGGATTCCTTCCTTCAATTAAGTAGTCTTGAGCTTTTGAATGAGTTAATGGAATTTGTGAATTATCAAGTCCATAGCTTGTATCGGCAGATCCGCCTAATCTTAATCTATTTTTACTCATTCTTATATTTCCATCTCTAACATCAAACTTTCTTCCTACAAGGGGAATATTAATATCAAGTTTGTCATATTTAAATCTATATGGATTGTCACCGCCATCTATTTTAGGTTGGCCTCCGATTACCAAAACATCAAATTTAGTTAAATCTGCTTTATTCTTTTTGATGAAAGTTAATATTTGTTTTTTATCAAAATAGGTATCACATTCACTTGGAATAATTAAAGATTCTATCAAATCCTTAACATATTCATAACTGATATTATTGAAATATGGATGTTGCTTAACATTAATATTTCTTTGAGTTTTATTAATTTTATCCAAAAATTTTAAAGTGTTTAATATATTTTTACCAACATTATCTAAATCTCTAGTAATATATGGAGTTTCAAATAAACTTCCATAGAATGATTTCCGTATAACTTTTCGTGATGTATTTCTCATTTTGTTAGCTGCAGTTATACCTAAATCAATTGAATCGTTCATAACACGAATACCAAAATCCTCAGGCTTTCTTTTTTCTTCGCCCATAGTTTTAATATCGTTTTTCAATGCTTCAGTGGATAAGTAAATATATTTATAATAACTATACGATGTTCTTGTGAGCCAAATCTTACAAAGATCAGCATATCCATCCCTATATCCAAACCATCTACCCATTTGCATTAAAACGTCAAATGTTGAAGTATTCCTATAGAAATAACTTGTCATTAAACCTTCTAGAGTAAGGCCTCTTGACAAAGCAAGGCCTCCAACGGCTATTACTCTTAATCCTTCTTTGGTTTCATCATAATTAAGTTTAGAAGAATTCTTTGCTGAGTTAACTACAACAATCTTTATTTTTGAAATTGAATCATATAGACATTCAAAAACTTTACTCCATGTACTTCCGCTTTCCTCTTCCAAATAAGCAAATTGCTTTTCATAAGTATTCTTTAATTCCTTTATTAACGGATTTGTCAAAGCCAAACTCATTGATAATTTATGCGTTTGTTTAACTGCTCTTTTAATCTCATCGAAATACTCTTGAACAATATCTCTTATAGTTGATTGAACTTTGGTAAAACGAGACATATTAATAAGCATAGAGCGATGAGTATTTTTATCAATATCTCTAATATCTCTAATAGCATTTGATAGAAGGAAAGTGCGGACAGATTCATATAAAGAATTAAATAATCTATTTCCATCCCATTCCTTTTTATGCTTCATAGGAAATAATTCTTCATCTGCATCATCAATGAATTGAATGTTATTATTTTGTTCAACAAAATATTTCTTTGCTCCACAATAATTAGTAGGTGACTTTAAAGCATAAATAAAATCTCTTGGAAATAAATCATCTTTTAGCATTTCATCTTCTTTATCATAACTAATAAAAACATTAGCAAATGGAGTAGCTGTAAAACCTACATAACTACTTCTAGTAAATAATGATAGAAGTTTTCTAATGTATATATTAATTTTAGTTGGATCATGTTCTGGCTTATTAGTATTAATTGATGCATTATCCGCCTCATCATCTATAACTAAAGCTGGATAATTAATCTTATTTTGTACAGCCGTGGTATTTATTGTTCTAAGAGATGAATAAACCTTTTTTAGTACTGAAACGTTCTTTTTTAAAACAAAAATCATTGGTTCTGATGAATAATTACTTAATTTATATGTAGTATTTTGATTGTCAGCTCCAACAAAATCTTTGCCTCTGCTTGTAAAAGCTTTAGGTGTTGGGTCTCCTCTTCCTACACCAACAGGAACACCATTAAAGCTGTCCCAACCAATAAACCCCTCTTCTACACGCTGTTGTGTTTGCTTTCTTAAACTTTCAATTGTTCCAGTTAAAATAAATATGACTTTATATCCCACATCAGCAGCCTTGGCAACTAGCCCTAAATAGTTTGATGTCTTCCCTGATTGAACATCACCAACTACCAATCCTCTTATTGAAAATGATGGTTCCTCATTAGGATTACCTAAATATGACATTAAGCTAAACAAAGTTTTTTGCTCTAACACTTTAATAATTTCTTTTGGAAAATGTTTATGGGTATCTAAATAATTTTTATATCTATCCCAGTGATACGTTTTAACATCACTTGAATCTAAAAAATCTTTATACCAATCATAATTGTGATTATAATCTCCAAGAATTACATCCCCTTCTTCTTGATAAATAGAATAAATAGACTTTATTTTATTAATAACATACTTCTCTTCACCATTCTTTAATACTACTTCCGGCATAAAATCAAACCTAGTTTTTGTTGCTTCTATTGATTCCTTTATAGATGCTTCTGATATGATAAAATTGGGATTTTTATATTCTTGAGCCGTTTTGAAAGAATCAAAATCATTTAGATACATTTTATAAATAATATTTCTATCTTGCATTATCGATTCTCTCCTTTACTGAACCAAATATTTCTTCATTATTAAATGGTTCATATGTTTTTAAGATTTCAAAGATTTTATCATTTGAAAGTTGAAGTAATTTTTTCAAATAATTAAACTGATTAATTCCTTCTAATATAATTGATTCAAGTCCATTATCAGTTATCTTTTGTTCTAATGCTCTATTACACATTGAGTTATAAATATCATCATATGGAACAGAGCAAGATAATGCTTCTAAAAATCTTATTATTTTAGCTTTATCAGCATCTTCAAATCCATCAATAAAATTTTTAACAAATTTAGAATCGCAATTTATAAAAAATACCTCTTTATCATCTCTATTTAAATTCTTATTCCAAATTTTGCTATCATCTTTTTCTAGTTTCAATTTTGCTCTTTTAGCACTTTTATCTTTTGATTTGCCACGAACATTACTAACTGCTTTTTTTAAACTTGCCAAAACTTGTTTAGGGATGGTTGCATTTTGCTTCTTTATATCTATATCCCACATATTGTCTAAAACATTTGGAATGTCTACTTTAATTCTTCCATATTTAAAAAATTCAGAATTTAAGTTACTAGATGCTAGCCTAAACCAAGTTCCATAAATAATTAATCTATCATATCTATAAATATAAAATCCTTGTCCACTTCTTAGCATATCATCTCCGCCAAGTTTGTCTATATCACTATTAGATAAATCAGTCATATGTGGAAGTATAAATTGCTGAATTTTTATATCAGCACCATCACATTTAATTATACTAGGTTTTTGTGAATCCGTTTTTGGATTATCTTCTAAAAATGGATCTAAACCAATAATTTCATAATCATTTATATATATTTTTAATTGATTAAATGTTCGGTTTATAAATCTATGAAAAACTAGTGAAAGATGTTTTTCTGTTTCTTCCACTTCTTCAGATATTGTTTCTCTAATATGACCGTTTGATTTTTTATAGATTATATCGAAATTTTGCCACACTACTAAAGTTCCTTGACTTGCTTCCTTCAAAACATCTATTCTAGGTAATAAATTAATTTCATCAAAATCAAGTTCAAGACACTCCCATTTTTTAGAATCCAAGACACAATCTAAATCCCAGCAAAAAGCAGATAATTTTCCTTCCTTTTTAGAAACAACTGTTAATTTTTTACATTGCGAAAGTGAAGCGGATTTAAGCCCTAATCCAAATCTACCTAAATCATTTTCACAATATGAATCCCTATTAGAACCGTATTTCATTGCATTTAATAGATTATCACGATCCATTCCTTCTCCGTTATCAAAGAATGCAATGTATAAATCATCATTAATTGGAGTATATATTTTAACCTTAGATGCATGCGCCGAAATTGAATTATCAATAATGTCAGCAACAGCTGTTTTAAAACTATAACCAATTGATCTCATTGAATTCATTAACACATTTGGAGATGGATTATTAAGTACTCTTTTTGACATTACCATTTAACCTCCCATTTAAAAATTTTGGTTTTTCAAATAACTGCATTTTATATAAAATTATATCACTTTTTGCTATTTTTTTCTACTGTTCAAACAAATTTTACTGTAAGATCTCAAAATTTTATCAAAAACGTTATTAATTTTCATTACTTCTTTCAAGAGATAATCCGTTAAATTTTTAAAAATATCATTTATAAATAGTTATAAGATAATTTAACACATTCAACATAGTATCTATAAGGTAATTATTAATGTTATTTTTATTAACAAAACTTAAAATATTCTTTTTATCTGTTTCTGTATAATCATAACCACCCTTCAAAATGGTGGTTTGCACTAAGCCTATAAGGCTTTTATACCGACCAGCGCCTAAAGACGCTGGCTTTTACTTTGTTCAAGCCTCTATTGTCTTTGTCTCTTTTGCTACTCCTAAAGGAGTATTCGTATCACTCTAGCGCTGACCCTTAAAAGGGTCTTCATACTCTTTCACACTTAGTTTGTCCACTGCGATATCATGCTTCTCTTGATCTTGTATGTACTTCCTTATCGTTGCTTCATTCAATCCTACTGTTGAAACATAATATCCTTCTGCCCAAAAATGTCTATTCCCATATTTGTATTTCAAGTTTGCATGTTTGTCAAATATCATCAAGGCAGACTTCCCTTTCAAATATTCCATGAAACTTGACACACTTATCTTTGGCGGAATACTTACCAAAAAATGCACATGATCTACCATCATATGCCCTTCTAGTATCTCTACTCCTTTATACTTACATAATTGCTTTATTATCTCTTTTAAATCTTTTCTTACTTGACTATATATTTTTTTTCGTCTATACTTGGGTATGAACACAATGTGATATTTGCATAGCCATGTTGTGTGGGCTAATGAGTTTGTTTTGTTAGCCATTTATTATAACGGATAAGTGTTTTTTTGTATAACTTTTATTTCCCACCCGCATAGCAGGTGGTTTTTTGTTTCCCTTGAACATGCACTGTATGTTCAAGTTCAACTGGCTAAAGCCATAATAAGAAAAAATTCACTTTGCAGTTTTATATCTTGAAGCAATATATATAAAGTATTCCAAATCATTTTGATTAAGTGAATGCCCCATAACAAAAATAAATTCAAAACTATTAATGCTATTTAAATAAGGCTGAAGCTTTTCACTAATGATTTTTTTTTGCATGGTTTAATAGTTTTTTCTAGAAAATGGTTTACGGCTTCTTGCGAATGATGGTAATCGTTTTTTCTATCTTCTTCATTTTCATAAAAACCATACCCAAATTCTTTGTAATACTCATAGGCTTCTTTTGAACATCCAAATATAAGTTCTTTATCATTTATTCTATTATGAATATAAATTAATTTCGATTTATTAACGCCATAAATTAATTCAATGTTAATAAAATTAAAATTTATAATTTTGCAGTTTGGAAATATCTTTTTCACTTTTAAAAAATTGGTGCTAGAGTGTAGATATAATTCTTCATCCCTTATCGCTTTCTCATATGAAAAGATATTGTAATATACATTAGAATACCAACATTTTAATATATCGATAGAATTTAACCATTGATTAAACAAAAAAATTATTTTGTTTCGTTCTTCGTTAAGTTTAGCAATTGTATATTTGTTATATTCTTCTTTTGTTTCTGAATCATAATAAATTGAAAACCTTCCCGTACTAAATACTTCTTGAACATAATAACTATCAACATAAGATATATTAGTTTCAAAATCATTCCAAAAAATATCTTCATCAATCTGAGGGTATAGTCCTTCGTTTTCTTCCAAAAAAACTCGGGATAATTAAATTTGATAAAGCGATAAAAATCGATTATTTTATTGGCAACCCATGAAACACGTCAAATCCATTTCCTATAATAATTAAAACCTCTTTACTCAATTTAATATCTCCTTTAAAAATCAAAATATAATACTCCTTTTAATACTAATAAAAATATACTTTATCACTAAAAGAATAAAACAGCATCTAATTCTTAATAATTAACGCTAAGTTCAACAAAAAAGGTGATAGAAACATAAATAATGTTACACTATAAAGTACAATATAGATGAAAGAAGGTATTGTAGAATGATAACAGATAAATATATAAAGAATCTAGCACCAGTTGAGTTAGAATATATAAAATCAATAATCAATAAGTTGGTAAATGATAAAATAAATGAAGAAACAACAAATAATGAGAATCTAGAAAAGAATATAGAAAAATGTCCATATTGCTGTTCTAGACATATCGTTAAGAATGGAACGAATAAGAAACATAGACAAAAATACATCTGTAAAGAATGTCATAAAACATTTTCTGATACTACAAAAACAATGTTCTATCATACGAAAAGTAACTATTTCATTTGGAGAGATTTTATTGGATGTGAAATAGCTGGGATGACTTTAGCCCAGGAAGCAATAGTAATTAGAAGAACGAAAACAACCTGCTATAATATGAGACATAAATTGTATAAAGCCATTCAAGAACAAGTTGAAAATGTGAAGTTATCTGGTGAAATAGAATTAGATAGCATTTATGTTAAAATCAATTTAAAAGGGAAAAAACCGAATAAAATGCCGAGAATGAGCAAAAGAAGAGGGACAAAACTCTCTTATCCAACAGGGAGTGAAAAATTAAGAGGATTAAGTCATCATAAAATATGTATAGTAACATCTGTGGATGAAAGTGATAATATGTTATTCAAGATAGCAGGCTTAGGAGTAGAATCAAAAGAGTATTACAACAAATTTAAAACACAATATCAAAAAGGATCAACAATTATTTCAGATAGTAAGACTAGCATTTTAAATTTTGCCAAAGAAAATGAAATGCATTTAGACCCAATTCCTGTTATACCAGTAGGAAAAAGATATACAACCAACAAAGGAAATAGTTTAGGAAGCTTATGTCAATTATAAGGGGAATTTAAAGGGATCTTAAGTAAAAAACATGGTGTATCTACAAGACATTTACAAAGCTATTTAAATTGGTTTATATTTTGTAAACAATTGAAGTATAAAGTTAAAGATACAGCGCGTTCGACCAATTCTTATTTAAAAGCAATGAAAGGTATCATCACTTTTACTAATAAAAATATTTCTTCTTTTGAAATGCCTATATCTTTATTTCAAGCTTATGGTGAATTTCAATATGGGATTTTTTCTAATCCTATTTCTTAAATCACCTTTTTTGTTGAACTTAGCGATAATTATAACATTTAAAAATACTAAAATCGACCTATAAAATCAAGATTTTATTAAAACTATATTTATTCTCTTTAGTCTAATTAATAATTTTTTATAATTTAGAATGTTTTGTATGTAAAACTTTTTTTCTTGTCATTTTAATCAAATAAAAAAACAAGCTACAATTAGCTTGCAAGTAAATTGTTATTAGAATCCAATACTACATGAGAATACTAGAACTGCATATATTTTATTTTTTTACTCGCGAAATTACATATTATGCAACTTTTTATAATGTGCTTATACAAAAATAAGCCTACATAACATCTTTTTATTGGTTTATATAGGCTTAAATTATATAATATGCTGAACCAAATATGTGCTATATTCAGTCCGTGTAAAATATATAAATTGTTAAATATATAGAAAGTCTTATATTAGCTAAATATAGATCACTTATTTACTTATTCCCATTAAAAATTCTTCTAATATTGTTAAAATATAATCTGCAGGATTGTCAGTTGGAGATTTGAGCATTTTTATTAAATCTCCTTGAGTAATATCAAGAATTAATTTTCCATGTTCTTTCAAACATCCTTCTGCTGCAAATTTTGCAGCAGTTGAAAAACCTTTACGTGATATAATAAATGCAACATTTCTTAATGCTGCATCAAATAAATACTTTTCTGTAATGTAAATAAGATTTTGATCTATTTTTTCAGCATAGTTCTTAAATTCAAAAACCACAAAATGTGAGTTATAATGCTGTACTATCATCTGCCAAAGTGGATGCATGCTTTGATCATTGATTTGGTTTATTTTCAAGGAACCAATCAAATCCATTCGAAAATGTTCATCATTAGTCTTATGTTGACTTGTTAACCTATTAAAATAGTTGGCTTCAAAAAGATGACGTATTATTTCTTCACAAATTTTTTCGTATTCTCTTGAGTTCTCTCTTCCCGCAGTGCAGTTACTTAGTTTTCGAATAAGAATAGTAGCCTTATTATTCTCCTCTCTGGCTTCCTTTAAAGGCTTATCCTCAGCAGAAAACAACAATCGAGCCATTCCCGCTTCTACAGAAGGTCGTCCTTCTATTTGTTCAATCGGGAAATATGTAATTTGAGATAATTGTTTAAGTAGTCCTGGATTGTTCTTACTATAAAAAACAAGGTTTTCAATATCCCAAACAATAATCCGATATCTCTTATAAATTTCATCTTTTTGAAAACTTGGTATATTACTCAAGACTATCAGCAAAATTATATTATCTTGAAAAAACATTTGCTTATTTTTTTTCATAACAATAGTTTTAAGTAGTTCATTAGCAACTGATATAGAAACAACTTGACTTTTATAATATTTACACTCTACTAATACTATTTGTTTGTCCTTTTGCAAAATCAAATCCCAGTTCTCATATTGTTTATTCAATGGAGAATCAAATTGAGTGAATCCAAATTGCTCCAACAAATGCTTGCTAAATGCCTCAATCGCAGCTCCCAAAGATTTTACATTCATTGCAGGAGTCATATATCCATCATTTATTGCCTCTTTAAAAGAATATGAAAAGACTATATCCTTTGATGAAAAAGGTTTTTTTGACTTTTTATTTTCCTGTGTAATTTCATCATCTATGTTAGTAAACGCAATAACTGTTTTTTCTTCATGGCAAAGAGTATTGAACACTTCCATTGATATATCATCATAAAGAATAACAATATCATATTCAAATATTTGTTTATTAATATATTTTAGCACTCTATTTCTAGTTTCGAGAAAAATACTATCATGATTTAGTTTTATAAAATTGTTAAAACTTGTATGAATATCGTGTTCGAGTTGTTCTTTTAGAGTTGAATTTCCAATAACAATAAGAATCTTATCAATACTAGATTTCTGTATATATTCTACTGTTTTGGCTAAAACCATTCCTTTTCCACTTCCAGATATCATTTCAATGACTATACGCTTTTGACCACTTTTCAAAGCTTCTTGAATAGCATGTATTGCTTCAATTTGATATGTTCGTAATTGTAGATTTTCCATTTACATACCTCACTCGTAAAATATACATTAAACTATATTTCCTATATAATTTAACATATTTTCTTACTTTGCAAATCACCTTTTTAATTTCCTTAATTCTATTATACACTATTGCATGATTTATATCTATACCAAGAAATAATTTTATAATAAATGCATTATTTTTTATACATTCAACACATTTTAAATCAAATTCTTTTTATGTTTTCAATCAAATCTAAACCATTTTCAAATGCTCTATATTATCCCTTTTTTAATAATTTGTATTTTAAAAAAGGCTTAACTCTGAACTGACCCTTGTCAAGTAGACGCGGAATAAAAAAATAATTAAAAGTAAATAA
>CAJUPN010000015.1 GCA_910588195.1 uncultured Bacilli bacterium | reverse complement strand
TTTTTTTTTTTTTTTTAGCAAGCCCTAATCGTCTTGTCAAGTCATATTTTTGCAAAAAATAACACTTCGTAAATTGAAGTGTTATTTGAATTATTATATTAATTTTCGTTTTTATTTATAGGTTTCATTGTTGGGAATAAAAGTACATCACGAATAGATTCAGATTCAGTGAATAGCATTATCAATCTGTCAATTCCATAACCTATTCCACCTGCTGGTGGCATTCCATATTCAAGAGACTCAACAAAGTCATAATCTATATCATTAGCTTCTTCGTTTCCTAGTTCTTTTTCTTTTAATTGTTCTTCAAAACGTGATAATTGATCAATTGGATCATTTAGTTCTGTATAGGCATTAGCACATTCATGTCCTGATATAAATAATTCAAATCTATCAACGAATCTAGGATCTTCAGGATTTCTTTTAGTAAGTGGTGAAATCTCAACTGGATGACCATAAAGGAAAGTTGGTTGGATTAATGTTTCTTCTACATAACGTTCAAAGAATAAATTTATTATGTGACCAACTGTATGTTCATGAGCTTCTACCTCAATGTCATGTTTATTAGCTAACTCAAGAGCTTCGTCTACAGTCATTTCCTTTGAAAAATCTATTCCAGTTTTATCCTTTATGGCATCAACCATTGAAATTCTTTTCCAAGTACCAGAAAGATCAACTTCATGACCAAGATAATTAAATTTTGTTTTTCCGCATACATCATTAGCAATTTTCTTGTACATATTTTCAGTTAAATCCATCATTCCTTCAAGATTAGAATATGCTTGATAAACTTCCATCATAGTAAATTCTGGATTATGTTGTGGATCCATTCCTTCATTTCTAAATGTTCTACCTATTTCATAAACTGATTCCATTCCACCAACTAATAATCTTTTTAAATTAAGCTCTAAAGCAATACGTAGATACATATCTAAATCTTGAGTATTGTGATGTGTTTCAAATGGACGAGCAGATGCACCAGTTAAAAGTGTTGTAAGTATTGGCGTTTCAACCTCAACAAAACCTTGACTATCCAAGAAGTTTTGAATGCATCTAATAATTTTTGGTCGCATCATTGCAACACGCATAGATTCTTCATTCATGATTAAATCTACGTATCTTCTTCTATATCTTTCTTCAACATCTGTTAATCCATGGAATTTTTCTGGAAGTGGTCTTAAGGCTTTAACTAAATGTCTATATTCTAAGCATTTAATTGTTATTTCCCCAGTTTGAGTTTTCATAATTTTTCCTTTAACTCCAACTATATCTCCAATATCTGCTGTTTTAAATAAAGAATATAATTCTTCCCCAATGTCGTTTATTGATATATATACTTGAATTTTTCCAGTTTTATCTTTTATAGTAAAGAATGAAGCTTTACCCATCTTTCTTATAAACATTATTCTACCAGCGACACAAGCAACATCTTCCATTGTCTCAAAAGCATCATGAGGTATATCTTCATATTTCTTTTTTATATCAAGAGCAAAATCCGTTCTATCATATCTTGTTCCAAATGGATCTATACCTAATTTGCGTATGTTTTCCATTTTTTCTCTTCTTACTAACTCTTGATCAGTTAATTTTCTTTCCATAGCAAAAACCTCTTTCTTATTTACTAATCTACTATAATTTTATCATATTTTCTAGTATTTTTTTGTTATTTATGCTCACTTTTTTGACAAAATTGTAAAAATGTATTAAAATACTTACTCATTAAAGGGGAATCACTATGACCACTAATGATATACGAGAAACATTTTTATTCATTGTTAATGGATGTAGACAGCTTACAAATATACCGATGAGAGAAGAGATGGCAAAAGCAATTGCTTTTAACTCAATTGTCTCAACAAATTACACTGATAATGAGGCTTTAAATCGCTTATTTGGAGAAGAAATAATTAGAAACACTGCTTTTATTCAAGGATTAACAGAAGCTATTTCAATAACTGATCTTTACCTTGAGCTTAATAAAAAATGTTCTTTAGGTATCATTAATAATGCCGAATTAAGAATTTTAAATATGATAATTTCTTGTGCACAAAAAGAAGATGATGAAAAACGTTACAATCAATTATTTATGGATTCTAAAATTCAATTAAGGTTAGTTGACGCTATTTTAAATTTTTTAGATTCCTCTGCATTTGAAAAAGTTCTAAGTTTTAAATGCTTAACATTAGATGATATAAAATTGCTTAGTTTTATTAATCCTCTTTTTGAAGATGATTATGAAAAGTATTCTGTTAATATTGATCGTGATTTCTTTATTCGTCAAATAAGTAAATGGATAAATGGTACAAATGATAAAGTTACTGCTTTTAGTGAAGCAAGTAAATTTTTAATACAAGCTTTTAAAATTAATATAAATGTTGAAGAATTAGTAATGGATATTATAAATTTTTCGGAAACAGAAGATGTTATGCAAGCGTTAGTTGATGAAAATGCAGATCTTTTAGCTGCTTACATATCGTCTTACTATGACAAATATAAAGAAATTTCACCAAAATTAAAATAACAAAAAATCAGTCAAATTTGATATGACTGATTTTTTTATTTTTGTAAAAGAGCTAATTCTTCTTCTTCACTTTTTAGAGTTTCTCTTTCTTTTTCTACCAATTCTGCTGGAGCTTTAGCAACATAGTTTTCATTAGCTAAAAGTTTTTTTCTTCTTTCAATTGAAGCAATTAAATCGTTAATTTGTTTTTCTTTTAATTTTAGTTCTTCTTCTGTTATTTGTTTTTCGAAATAAATTGTTGCTTTATAATTATTAGTTTTTACATCGTAAGAATTTATACTTAAATCTTCTTCGGTCAAATTATCTGCTAATTTAAGCATTTTTATTATTATTTCATCAGCTGTATTTATTTTTACTTGAGCTTCTTTAGAAATATTATTTTCAGCTTTAATATTTCTAAAGTTTTTAATAAATTCAATTTTTTCATCAACTATTTTTTCTTCTTCTTCAAATATAAGTGATTTATCATAGATTGGATAGTTACTTATCATTATTGAATCATGCGTTTTAATTGGTAACATTTGGAAAATCTCTTCGGTTACAAATGGCATGAATGGATGTAATATTTGAAGTATTCCAGATAGTACCCAAAATAAAGTTGATTTAGTTGCTGGTTTATCTAAGTTATATTTAGCAAATTCAATATAATTACTACAGAAATCATCATAAATAAAATTGTAAGTTTCCGTTCCAACTAAATTAAATTCATATTTATCCATATGTTTAATTGTTGAATTTACTATACGTTCATATTTAGTTAAAATCCATTTATCTTCATCACTTAAATCTTCTAATCGAGCTTCTTTTAAATCTTCAATATTTAGAAGTACAAAGCGTGATGCATTCCAGATTTTATTTATATAGTTCCAAGTACTAGATAATTTTTCTTCATCAAAGCGAAGATCAGTTCCCATCGCTACATCTGTTGCTAAATAGTACCTTAAAGCATCTACCCCATACTTTTCGATCATATCCATTGGGTCAACTCCATTACCAAGTGATTTTGACATCTTTCTTCCTTGCTTATCACGAATTAAACCATGGATTACACAATCTTTAAAAGGTCGTGAACCTGTGATGTGTTCTGCTTGGAATACCATTCTAGCTACCCAGAAGAAAATAATATCGTAAGCTGTAACTAAACAATCATTTGGATAATATCTCTCCATATCTTCAGTTGATGCTGGCCAGCCTAATGTTGAAAATGGCCATAGAGCACTTGAGAACCAAGTATCCAAGACATCCTCATCTTGTATCCAACCATCCCCAGTTGGTTTTTCTTCTCCAACATATACTTCTTCTCCTTTATACCATGCTGGAATTCTGTGTCCCCACCATAATTGACGAGAAATACACCAATCAAAGCACTCTTCCATCCAATGGTTTAAAGTTTTCTCAAATTTTTCAGGTACAAAGTTAACTTTTTCATCTTCTTTTTTCTGAGTATCTAAAACACGTTTAGCTAAATCTCCCATACGAACAAACCATTGTTTTGATAAGTATGGTTCAACCATTACTCCAGTTCTTTCAGAATGACCTACAGAATGAGTCATAGGTTCAATATTTATAAGTAAGTCTTCCTTCTTTAAATCTTCAAGCAAAGCATCTCGACATTCTTCACGTGTCATTCCTTCATATTTATAAGCATTAGCATTCATAGTTGCATCTGGATTCATTACCACAATTCTTTCAAGATTATGACGATTTCCAACCTCAAAGTCATTAGGGTCATGTGCTGGTGTAATCTTAACAACACCTGTTCCAAATTCAGGATCTGCATGTTCATCAGTAATTACTGGAATTGGTTTATTTACAATTGGAAGAATTACATTTTTCCCAACATATTTTTTATATCTTTCATCTTCTTCATTGACAGCAACTGCTGTATCACCAAATAAAGTTTCTGGTCTAGTTGTTGCAACATCTAAATATTCATTGGTTCCTTCAATATAATATTTTAAATGGTAAAATGCTCCTTCAACATCTTTATAAATAACTTCTTCATTGGATAAAGCTGTTTTTGCTTCTGGATCCCAGTTTATTATTCTTTCACCACGGTATATTATTCCTTCATTATAATAATCTACGAAAACTTTTGTAACAGCTTTATTTAAACCTTCATCAAGGGTAAATCTTTCTTTATTATAATCAACTGAAATTCCCATTTTTGCCCATTGTTCTCTAATGTTTCCACCATATTCATGTGTCCAATCCCAACAAGCATTTAAGAAATTTTCTCTTCCATATTCATACTTATTAATACCTTGGTCTTTTAATCTTTTTACAACTTTTGCTTCTGTTGCGATTGCAGCATGATCCATCCCAGGTAACCAAAGACAATCAAATCCTTGCATTCTTTTATAACGAATTATAATATCTTGAATTGAAACATCAAGTGCATGACCTAAATGAAGTTTACCTGTAACATTTGGTGGTGGTATAACAATACAATATGGATTTTTGGTTTTATCACCAGAATTAAAATATCCAGCATCTTTCCACTTGTCATATTTGCCTTCTTCAATTTTTTTATTATCATATTTAGTTTCTAACATATAAATTTTCCTTTCTTAATTTCTTATCTATTCCTTTTTTATTTTCTAAAAAGAAAATCGGTTCCATTTTTTGAAGAGGAATATCCCAATAACTTTTTGTATAATACATACGCTCATAAAAATATCTTATTTCTTCTAGTGATAAAAAGTTGGGCTGTCCTTCTTTTCTTTCGCATAGTCGTATAAAAGCTACTTTTTCTTCTGGTGTTAATTGGTGGTACATTGCATAATAATGATATCGTCTAAGAAGTCTAGTTTTTATTAAATGTCCATTCTCTGTTCTACATTTTATTTCCTCTTTTTTCGTTGAAAGTAGAGGCAGATAATTTTCAAGATAATTTTCTCCTAAAATGTTTAATATTCTGCCGTTTTCTTTATTTATACTAGGATAGCCAAATCCCATTTTATCTTGAATAACTAATATTTTATCTTCTTCATTTATAATTAATGCTTTTCTTTTATCAACTATTTTAAAATCCATATTGAACCTCCTAAAAATTAAAAAAGTCCCTCATCCAAAGGACGAAGAACTAACTATTACTCGTGGTACCACCTTAATTTATACTCAATACTCTTAACGTGAGTAAATCGATTAATCTTACTATTTTTCAGATTAACAGCTCCCAAGCTACCTTCAAATAATATCATTAAGAAAGACTTTCAGTCTACGATCTTTCATCCCTAGTAAAGATAGTTATTTTACTCCTCTTGTTCTTTGCTTTTAAAATAATTGCTTAATTACATTATACATTATTTTTTTTATTTTGCAATAATAAAGTTTTAGAATAATTTTAATTGATGAACATCATCACGATCAAGGTTTACTTGTTAGTTATTATATTATATATAATTTTCATATACAATCTTTTTTGAATGCGCAATCAACCTCATGATCATTGATTATTCCGATTGCTTGAAGATAAGAATATATAATTGTTGAACCAACAAATTTCATTCCTCTTTTTATTAAATCATGAGATATTTTATCAGAAAGATTAGAGGTTGCATTAGTTCCATCACCAATTATTTGCTTATTATTAGTGAATCCCCAAATATACTTATTAAAGGAGTTAAATTCTTTTTGAATAGTCATAAATACTTTGGCATTATTAATTGTTGCTTCAATTTTTCGTCTATTACGGATTATTCCAGAGTTTTTCATCAACTCTTCTATTTTGTTTGCATCATACTTAGCAATAATCTCATAATTAAAATTATCAAAAGATATACGAAAGTTATCTCGTTTATTTAAAATACATTCCCAAGATAAACCAGCTTGAAAAGATTCAAGTAGAAGAAGTTCAAAAAGATATTTATCATCGTGACTAGGTATACCCCACTCAAAATCGTGGTACTCTATATACTTAGGATTATTTAAATTACACCATTTACATCTTCTTTTTTCCATATTCAATATCAATCCATTTCATTATTTTCGAATCTTATGCAATTTGTATAAACACTCTTTTAATTAAATTATATAATAGTAAAATTACTATGTAAAGATAAGCAAAATAAAACTAGAATTATAAAAATATCTCATACATTTAATTTAATATTTAAACGTATACTTGTATAATCTAATTTATTTGTGATATACTTTTATTAGTGAGAGGCGTTACATTACAAGCTAATGCCTGCCACATGGTTTTGTTTTGGGCATCTTATTCAAATGAGTAAGATGCCGTTTTTTTATCTTATTACCAAGATAAAAATAATAATAACTAGAATAAATATCAATATGGACATTTGATTTTTCGTCATTAATACCACCTTCTTTACTCCCCCTGAATAACTTAGCTTGTGGTTTGGTGGCAGGCATCTTCACACCTCTCGGGTATGTATAATATATCATAGTTAAAGAAATATTTGTCGAATTTTCTTGCAACAAAAAAACAAATATTAAATCTTGTTAATATTGCACTCTTATAAGCTCAATTTCGTATTATACTTGTATAATCTAATTTATTTGTGATATACTTTTATTAGTGAGAGGTGTTACATTACAAGCTAATGCCTGCCACATGTTTTTTTGTTTTGGGCATCTTATTCAAATGAGTAAGATGCCATTTTTTTATTTTATTACTAAAATAATAATAACTAGAATAAATATCAATATAGACATTTGATTTTTCGTCATTAGTACCACCTTCTTTACTCCCCCTGAATAACTTAGCTTGTGGTTTGGTGGCAGGCATCTTCACACCTCTTGGGGATGTATAATATATCATACTTAAAGAAATATTTGTCGAATTTTCTTGCAACAAAAAAACAAGATTAAATCTTGTTAATATTGTACTCTTATAAGCTCAATTTCGTATAGAAGTTCATCTCCTATATTACCATCTATATCTTCACGATAATTTGGAATAGTATCAATAAGTTCGAAACCAGATCGATCTAATATTGTTTTAGCTCCTATATTTCTACCATCACAGGTAGCATAGATACTTCCAAGATTAGTCTTCTTTAATTCATCAACTAATTTTGTTAAAGCTTCTGTACCATATCCTTTATTCCAAAAATCTCTTACAAGCCATAGAACTACTGATTTACTTCTACTATCTTCTTGGTATAAAGAAATATTTCCAATTATCTTATTAGTTTTTTTATCTTTAATAATAGATCTAGAATAGTTATCATCTTGATAAGTATTTATAATATAATTTGTAAAATCATCAAGATTCCAATCCATCTTAAAAGCACCAGGGAGATATTTACCTACTTCTTTATCTGTTCCCCATGATTCATACATAACGGAGATGTATTCAGGTATAAATTTTTTAACTTCAAGATTCTTAGTTTCAAATTCCATATCATTACCCTCATATCTATAATAAAATTATATCATAGGAATTGGAATAATATATATTATTTTCAATTAATATATGTCAAATCAATGTTTTAAACTAGGAAGTTTTTCACTAATTTTAGAAGTTGATTCTTCTTTTATAAACTCTATTAAGAATTTTAAGAAAGTATTTACAATTTCTCTACTCTTCAAATCAAGCTTTTTACTTTCTTTAATTAAGGTGTGTAATTTTTTTATTTTATTCTTTTTTATATCTAATAAGGATTTTATATCGGCCCTTTTAAACAGACTGAATAAGTCATGGACAAACTCTTCCCTTTCTTGATCATTGTAACTATTAAGCCAGTCTTCTATTCCTTTTTTAAATTTTTTACTAGAGGCTGATAAATCGGTGTAGGAAAATTTATCTTCATCAATACACCAGTTAATTAAATTATGAGCCATTACACCTTTTTTTAAAGACTTAACTACATTTAAAGAATCAATGTTTTTAAATAAAAGACCAACAACCGAGTAATTAGTTACTACTCTTTTAATTTTTGGTTCTAAAGTTTTAAAGTTTTTGGTATTAAATTGCTCTTCTCTTATTCCAGGGGAGTCAAACATATAAATAGCTTTAATTTTGGATTTTACAAAATTCCTGCCATACATTCCCGCTACTAAAGCTAAATTTCCACCTTTAGAATGTCCCCCTAATATATAAGATTTTCTTGAAAAAGGACTGATGTGACGATTAACATAATTAATTGCTTCTCTTTGAGATGGTACAGGAAATTTATAACTCATCGCGGCATCTTCATACCAGCCACTTATTAAGTCATCAGTTCCTTCAAAGGAAATATAGCTTAATTTATCGTTTATATTAATACATAGCGCCTGAAATTGTTTATTTTCATCTACTACTTTTAAATATTTACTTAGTAATAGATTCCCAAATCTTTTGGTATTATAAATGGCTTTAAATACTTTTATTCCTGTTTGAACAGAAAAGACATTACTCTTTAAATCTTTTTTAGAATATTTTTGAAAGAATATTTTACCAGAGTCAGAAATACTTACTGATTCATTGGAATGATTCTTTAAAATATCTTCAAAATTAATATACGAAATACTAGATAATATTAGACTATCTATTTCATTAAATTCAATTAAATTGAAAGTGTAATCGCCATATTTTTTTATATAATCTAATACATTATTTTCTTTTTTCATAAAACCACTTCATTCATACTTAATTATATAAAAATACGAAAAAAAAAGAAATAATTTTATTTCTTTTTCTTAAAATCTTCTACATTCATAACATAGATGTAGCCAATATTTTCACTAATAATATAGAATACTGCTTCTTCACCTAATTTTTCTTCATGATATAAAATAGGTTTATTTAAACTATCTCTTATATCCATTAAGGCATTGAAACTCTTAACGACTTCAATTCTTAGGGATCTTGTTTTTAGCATATCTTCTACTCTTTCAGTTATAACTGTTTCACTAATATATCTTTCGTTATCTCTTAAGATTTTATTAAGTGTAACACGATAATTCTCTTTTTCATCTCTTGTATAGATGATATAAAGAACTATACCAATTATAGCGATAATATCCATTATTATAAAGACAATTCCACCAACAAATAAAGTCTTATTAGTAATAATAGCTTCTCTTTGTTGTAGTGTTGCATTTTTATTATTTGATAATTCGTAATCCATTGATATATCTACAGTTTTAGTAGTTAATGGGATATTTAATGCTATAACTCCATTATCAGAAATAGCTTTATCAAAACGAGAATTTTTACCTCTAACATCAACCATTAAGCTAACTACTAAACTAGCATTAGCAGTAAGTCCATATTCATCTATGAAATCTTTTGCCATTTTATTATATTTATCGTAGTTTACTTTGACATTTTCTTTAATACTTAATGACTTATTTTCAGCAGTTACTTTTTTACTACTTTGTAGATATTCTTTTTTATCGTAAATTACTTTTCCATCAGTGTTAGTTACATTTAATGTAGCTAATATATAATATTCGTAATCAATATCTATATCATCTTCACTTGAGAAATTATATGTAAAATCAGCATCTACATAATCAATAATTGAAGATATATATTGCTTATCTTTTCCTAAATACTTTGTATCAAAGTATGGATTCTTTTTTAGATATACTTTGTAGTCTAAATCAGATGAATCACTGTAGTTTATTTTATAAGTTTTCTTGAATGTTAAAGACAAACTAGTTATTAATAATAATATAACTAATATTATTAAACCAACAGTAACTGTCATTGGGATAGACCTTTTACTATTATTTCCTCTTAATATTGGTAATTCTACTTTTTCCATCTTTACATCACTCACATTCTAAAATATTTCTCCTAATATAACTGATGGCCAAGCTATTAATGGTACTCTTCTTTCAACTGTACCAATAATGTCTTTTTCTTCTACCAACCAATTATCAGCAGATTCATTATTATCACCCTTCGTTTGATACACATATTCGCCATCTAGTGAATAAGCTTTGATTACACGATGGACAATCATAACATTATTTCTTTTGAATACTATTACTCGATCTTTTAGGTTTTCACCCTTCTCATATCTCTTATAGATAACAGCATCACCCTTATTTATTGTACCAGTCATTGATCCAGAACCTATTCCTATCATGGAATACCTGAATTCTCTTGATACAAGACAAACAAGTATAGCAAATATTATCGTTGAAATAATAGTAACCAATTTATTTTCTTTTTTCTTCTCTTTCTTTTTTATAACTGTTTTCTTATTATTAAGTTGATTCACATAATTATAAACAACATATGGGAAAACAAGTAATACAACTGCCTCTAGAAGCATATTTAAATCAGGTTTTACAGGTAGAAAATAGATGTACAAATCCATTATCAAAATATATACAAATGTAAGAAAATATCCTCCTATTTTACTTAAATAATTTAATAAGATGTTTTTAGCAATACTTGGTATTAAAAACATCGCTATAAATTCATAAACTAAAGTAAATGTTGTAAAAGTATATATTTTAGGGGCTATAGCTAAATCCACAAGCACACACATACTAATAAGTAGCATGTGAACTAATAGATTTTGCCACTTAGTTCTTACTTTAATATTAACAATTAAGTAGCGAATTACTTCTCTTAACGAAACTGATAAAAATACTAGCAAGATTATATTTTTTTCTACATAACTTTTAAACATTGAGCTATAGTTAGCAGTATACCCTGTTTTAGTAGCAACTAAGTACAGTGCACTCTGTAGCAAAAACGTTAGTCCAGCTACAAGTACGAGTTTATATTTATAATCTCTTTTATCTACTCTTCTATATCCAAACAAGAAAATGCTTACTAGAAGCATTCCTAGTAGAACTAAAAAAGTAAAGACAAAATTAATTGATTTTGAGATATAAATATTAAAGAATAAAAGAGAAATTGTTAATATTATTGAAAGTACTTGCAATATATATTTAAACATATTTCTCACCACTCTTATTTTTTAAATAATTATTATTCGCTTAATCCAGATGCATTGATTGTACAATTTACACTGTAGTTTGTTGTTGTAGTAGTTTCAGTCCCAACATAAGACTTTCTTAGAGTAACTTTTAGAGTTTCTCCAGTTAATACACCACCATTTGCAGAAATTTTTGCATTATTTCCTTCTGCATCTTTGTTCTTAGTATATTCTAATGTAATATACTCAGTGTTGTTATTAACAGCTTTAGTTACGTCAGTTCCCTCAGCATTTGTAACTGTACAAGTAATACCTTTAAATTCAGCTCCATATTGAGAGTTATTTGTTACATCATAAGTTAATGTTACGTTTTCTCCAATATTTTTTAATTCTTGAGTATTGAAATTAATACCTTTTTTATCCTCACTAATTGTAACTTTTCCTGCGGCAACTGTTTTATTTGTATCGCTGTAAGTTAGTTCAGCTTTTTTGAAAATTAAATTATTCTTAAAGTTTTCTTGGTTTGCTCCTAAACGAATTACTCCATTAATTGTTAATGTTGTAGTTACAGCAGCGAATCCAATCACCATTAATAATACTAAAACCACAATACTTTTCTTTGTTTTTCCTTTCATATAAAACATCCTCTCCTTCTATTATTATTGTCTTATATTTAAATTTTATCATAATAACATTATTTATCAACAATATTCGACATTTTTTTCAAATTACTTGACATCTGTTTGTTTACTTAATTTTACTCTTAGTATTTCAAGCGACGCTATTATTATTATTCCAATTAGAAAAAAAAGTATGTCAAAAGATTTAAATGTTAACATTTGCATAGGTTCTTCTAGTGTTGTTGGCCCCATCACAATTGAGAAAAGAGAGCCCACCATCATTCCAATAATTGTATAACATATTTGACTTCTAAATTTTTTTAAACCTATTCTAAGTAGTTTAACAAAGAAGACAATGCCAAATAGTATACCTATACCAAATACAATTAAAACAGGTAGTACTGAAAAATTAAAAGATAATAATTCTTTTATGGCGTTCATTATCGGGATATAAAGTCCAAACACTAATAAAAGTGTTGATCCAGAAATTCCTGGAAGAACCATAGCTGTTATAGCAATAGATGCCGAAACTAAAACATATAAGTATGTAAATATATCTGGTTTTGCTAAATTAACATCAAAAAGAGAATTTCCACTTAAAAGAGTTATACCAACAACTAGTAATAAACCTAATATAGCAAACACTATATTTTTATATTTTCCTTTAAAAGAATCTAACTCTTGTTTAACAATTAAAGGTATAGCAGCTATTATAAAGCCAATAAAAAGTGATGACATCGCATATATTTTTGTTGTAAATAAACCAGATAAAATTGTAGCTGATGCTAAAAAACCTATTACCCATCCAATCCCTAATTTAATAAGAAATATTAAAGCATTCTTTTTGGCTTTCATATTTCCTCTAAAAAGATCATCTAATGAATTAATAAACTTATCATAAAAACCAAGTAAGAAAGCAATAGTTCCACCTGATACCCCTGGAACCGAATCTGCCAGTGCCATACAAAATCCATTAAACATATTTAATACATATTCTTTTACTATTTTCATAATTCTACTCCTCTATTACATTTTTCATATTTGACCAACGTGATTTCATGTATTCATCATCAGCATATTGATCACATAACTTTTCAATTATATTATTAGCTTCATAGCCTTGTTTTCGAGCATTGTATCGAAGCATTACACAGCCAGTTATTATTAAATCAATTACAAATATTATAAATAATATATTGGTTATAATTGCTCCTAATTTTTTTGGTATATTTTCAATTATGTTTGAAATCAAAGGATAAATTCTTTTTATAAAGAGTACTGCTGCAAATCCCCAGAAAAAACAAAATAACAAGTTTATTCTGCCATTTATATTAAAGGGAATATGAGAGTAATCCCAAAATATTGTGCCAAATAATACTTCTGTGAAGACACTACAAACATATTCGAAAGCTCCTCCCATGACACAACCAATTATAAATATGGTAAAGTTTTTCTTATTGCGATAGCGGTGAAGACAAAGTGTTGCTAGAGCTAACCCTGCTCCCCAAACTATGGAGAGTTGACCAAAAACTAATGATGAACGACTCATCCACCTGTGCATTGTAAAACGACAGAACACTATTTCACAAATATCGCCTATAAAAGCCCCTATTAAAAAGATTAAAAACAATTTATAGAAATTAAGTCCTTCAGCAAATTTTTCATTTTCGCTTTTATCATTTTTTTTATGTTTGACATTTGGATAAGCATTCTCAATTCTTTTCTTAACAGAAGTTAAAATAAAATTTCCTAACTTGTTAGATGCATTTTCAAGTGATTTAGTATTAATTAGTTTTATAGAGATAAACGATGTTAAAAAATCTATTATAGCTATTCCAAAAAGAGAAAAGCAAATAACACTTCTTATAAAAATATTAATATTATTAAAAATTCCTATAAAAAGAGGATTTATAAGTTTTACAAGTATTACTCCAAGAAGTCCCCATAGAAGGGAATATTCTAAACAGACATATCCTTCAAAATTAAATTTCTTTTTGGAATAATTCCACCATTTAACTCGATTAATCTTCTCTAAAATTTTTCCTGTTAGGAATTCTATAAATGTCCCATAGATAACTGATGCGATAAAAATACCAAATATATTTTCGAAGTCCCTTGTTATAAGAATGATTATTATCGATGTAATTCCATAAATTGGACATAATGGTCCATTAGTAATTCCTCTATTTACAAACTTGCCCTCTTTTATGGCTACAGTTAATACTTCTAATATCCATCCAACAAAGGAATATATTAAAAAAATAAAAATTAAATTTAGTACAGCATTATATCCCATATTGTTATCACATATATACTATACCATATTTAACTTTTATTTAAAAGGATTCTTTAAATTTATAAAAGATCTAATAAGTGACTTTTTATCTTTTTTCTTTTTGGGATTAAAAACATAATTTATTATTTCTGCATTACGTGTAGAACAAGCTACATCATAAATAGATAAGCCATCTCTATTAAGATAATTTAAAGTACATTTTTTATCCATTAAAGTTTTTATATTTTCAAGTCTTTCTGCTATTATTGCATAATTTATAGCTCTATTTCCAGCTTTGTCTGGTAAATCTAAATCAACGTATTCATCACATAGTCTTGTTAAATAATAAGGATTTACTTTCCTTGCTGCTATATGCAAAGCGGAAATTCCTTCCTTATTAGTTAGTTCTAAATTTGGTAAACAACTTAATAAACATAAGAATGTATAACCAAAATCTTTTTCGATTGCTAACATAAGTGGTGTGTTACCTGTATTTGGATCTTGATAATCTACACATGCTTCATTTTTTAAAAGTTCATCTAGATAATCTAAAAACTCCTCAGTTTCCTCCTCACAACATTCTATAGATTTATAAAGTTGTTTTCCTAATTCATATTTATATTCTTCTAACATTTTTTCCCCTACTTTCTTATTTTAGGCAAAAAAACACATTAAGTTTTTATCTTAATGTATTAATTTTTGCTTGATAGTCATCTGATTCACAAATGTATGAACCAGCTACTATAATATCTAAATCTCCGAGAAGTGAACGAGTATCAGAATTTACTCCTCCATCTAGAGATATTTGATAATGATAATTATATCTTTCACGACATTCTTTTAATTCGTGAATTTTATTTACTGCTGAAAGCGTTAAAGGTTGTCCCCCATACCCTGGGTTAATTCCCATAATTAAAATATTTTCTACTGAGTCAAGATAGTCTCTTACATCTTCAATAGTAGTTTCTAATTTTATTGCAAGACCAGCATTTATTCCTAAACTGTGAATATATGAAATTAATTCTTTTACATTTTCTTTTATTTCAGCATGAATGGTAAAATATTCAACATTTAAATCACTTAAAGCTTCAATATATTCCCGTGGCTTTTCACACATTAAATGAATATCCAATTTTTTTTGAGAATTTAAAAATAATTCTCTCGTTTCTTCAATACTTAAAACTGTTCTATCAACAAAAATACCATCCATTATATCTATATGTATATATTCGGTATCAGTTTCCATTATTTTTTCTATAGTTCTGCTACGATCATATTTACTTTTTAAAAACGTTACTGATGTTTTCATTATTCATCATTCCTTTATAGCTTTCATATCTACTGTTTAAAATTTTCCCTGCTTCCAAATCTTCTTTTACTTTACAACCTATTTCATTCAGGTGTTTACAATCGCGAAATTTACATAAATCCTCTTCAAATTCATAAAAAGCAAAGCGAATATTTTCTTTATCATCAATTACATCAAGTGCTGAAAATCCTGGAGTATCAGCTATATAGTAATCTTTTACTTTAAATAATTCAACATGCCTTGTTGTATGTTTTCCTCTTCCTAAAGCATAAGATATTTCGTCGGTTGCCAAATTTAAGTTCTTATCCAACTTGTTTATCAAAGTGGATTTTCCAGCTCCTGTTTGACCAGTAAGTGTCACTGTCTGATTTGAAATTAGGCTTTCTAACTCGCTTATTTCAGTGTTAAGAAGCACATCAATTCCAATACTTTTATAATATTCTATTATCGAATCAAAATGTTTTTTTTCTGAGTCCGTTAATAAATCGTATTTGGAAAACACAATAATTGGTTTTATATTTGACAGAATAACATTTGTTAACATTTTATCTAATAAAGAAGCTGAATAATCTGGTTCTTTTAAACTTGTTACAATAATGCATGCATCAATATTGGCAATTGTTGGTCTTGTAAGTTCATTTTTTCGAGCATTTATTTTAGTAATTATAGAATTATCTAAATCAACTTCAACAATATCACCCACTAGAGGAATTTCATTATTATTTCTAAATATTCCTCTAGCTCGGCAATCGTACTTTTCATTGTTAACTTCAACAGTATATAAATTACTAATATTTTTTACAATTCTGCCTGTAGCAGTGTTCATTTATTCAACCTCATCGTTATCAGTAGCATCAATATCTTCTGGTGCAGGATCATCTTGAGATAATTCTTCTGCTATATAAATAACTAAGTTTTGATTTGGCATTGCTGTAGTTCCTGCTTTTTGAGATTGTTCATAAATTGTCCCCGCTGGATATTCATCCGTTGGATTATAAGTTATATCTAAAGTTATACTATACTTTTCACACCATGATTGAATATCTTTTAATGAATACTCTCCTGTTGTAAAATCAGGATAGTCACCTATTTTATTTGGAATATATAGTGTTATAGTGTCACCTTCTGTAAGAGTCGCCCCTGCTGCTGGTTCTGTACGAATTATTTCATTTGCATTAGCTTTATCATTGTCTTCTTCTTTTAAAATAACGTATAGATTATACATTCTTTCTAAAACAGCTTTAACTTCTGTGGCATTTTGTCCAACAAGATCTTCCACCACATAACCATTTTCACCTGATGAAACATAAAGAGTTATTATAGCTCCTTCTTTTCGCTTACTTCCTGCTTGGGGAGAAGTTTTAACGACACGACCAGATTCTATGTCTGATGAAGATATTTCTTTTTGTTCTTCATCTATTTCAAAACCCATTTCTTGTAATTTAGCTTCAGCTTCTAAAACAGTCAAATTAGATACATCAGGTACTTCATAACTTTTAACTTTAGTAAATTTAGGGACTAATAAAACAAGAGTCGTCACTATAACAACTATAGCTGTAAAAATTACTGCTAATATTAATAATAATTTGTTTTCTTTTTTCTTCAAATCTCTTTCGGTTATTTGTTTTGCTTTAATATCAATCTCTCCTGTTTCTTCTTTTTTTACTGCTTCTTTATTTTTTGTTTTTTTCTTTTCTGTTTCTTTTTTAGTCTTTGGTTCATTCTCTTTTATTAGTTCAGCTTCAATATTTTCCTTTTTACGTTTTCCAGAATCTGACTCATCTTCAGGATATTTAAACATAAATTTTGGTTCGCTGGCACGGGAATCAGATAAGGCTGTTTTTAAATCATCATGCATTTCCTTTGCATCAGCATATCTATTTTTTACATTTTTTGCTGTTGCCCTCATAATAATATTTTCAATTGATTGAGGCAAATTATTAACTTTATCACGCACAGTTGGAAATGGTTCTTTAATATGTTTTAATGCTATTTCAACTGCGTTATCTCCTCTAAAAGGTAAAGTTCCTGTTAATAATTCATACATTAATATTCCCATAGAGTAAACATCACTTTGAATAGTTGCGCCCTTGCCACTAGCTTGTTCTGGCGGAAGGTAATGAACCGACCCCATTACAGAATTTGTTTGAGTTAACTGTGTGGAATTCAAAGCCATCGCTATACCAAAATCAGTTATCTTTATAAGTCCATTTTCTAAGATCATAATATTTTGTGGTTTAATATCACGATGAATTATGTAAGAATCATGGGCAGCTGACATTCCATCAGTAACTTGTAACATTACATCAACAACTTCCGTTAAAGTTAAATTACCTCTTTTTTTAAGAAGTTGTTTTAAATGTTTACCTTCTATGTATTCCATTACTATATAGTATGAGCCATTATCTTCACCAACGTCGTAAACCTCTACGATATTTGGATGAGATAAGCTAGAGGCAGATAAAGCTTCTCTTTGAAAACGTCTGACAAATTTTTCATCAGTTGCTAAGTCGCCACGAAGGACTTTTACTGCAACATTACGATCTAGAATAGTATCATAAGCAAGATAAACATTAGCCATACCACCTTCACCAATAGTTTTGATGATTTGATAACGGTCGTTTATCTTTTGACCCTTCATTATCATTTCTTATGCCTCTCTTTCTTTTACTAGATAAGCAATTGATATATTATCTGTTCCACCTCTAACGTTGCATTTCTTTATTAATTTTATCAACTTATCTTCAACAGTTATTTCTGTTTCGTTTAAAACTTTCTCAATTTGATCTTGAGATAACATATTCGTTAATCCATCACTAGATAGCATGATTGCATCAATGTCTGTTTCTACTTCAAAGATATCAATTTCACATTGATCTGCTGCACCTAAGGCTTTCATAAGAACGTTTTTCTTTGGATGGTTAACAGCTTCTGCTTCTGACAAATCCCCCGTTTCAACTAAAAAGTTAACTAATGTATGATCTCTTGTAATTTTTTTCAACTTACCATTTTTAAACACAAAACCACTAGAATCTCCAATATTAACAAATAGCAAAAAATCTTTTGTTAATAAAGCCATGACACAAGTAGTTCCAAGTCCCATTGATTCTGGATGATCTTCAGAATACTTAATAATATTATTATTAATTTCTTGAACATTATCCTTTAACCAATTTATAGCGTCTATTTTAGTTCCAATGGTTGATAAGGCTTTAAATTTTGAACCTATTTGAGTTACAACCATTGAAGAGGCTACCTCTCCAGCACGGTGTCCCCCCATACCATCAGCTACAATCATCAAATGTTCTGATGCTGCATTTTTTACAATTGTTACCGAGTCCTCATTATGACTCCTTACCCTACCAGAATCTGTTATATAAAAAGATTTCATTTTTCCACCTCACTAGCTCTTAACTGTCCACAAGCGGCGTCTATTGAACCACCAAACTCACGTCTCACAGTTACATTAATTCCCAATTTTTTTAATGTATCATAAAACTGCATAACGATTTCATTCTTACTTTTTTTGTATTCGATGTGACTTGTTTCATTATAAGGAATTAAATTTACATATGCATTTAATCCTTTAATTAAATGAGCAAGCTCTTTTGCACAATCTATTGTATCATTAACTCCATCTAGTAAGAGATACTCAATAGTAACTCTTCTGTTTGTTTTTTCAATATAATATTTTAAAGCTTTTAAGACATCATCTAAAGGATAAGCCTTATTAACTCTCATAATTTTATTTCTTAAAACATTATTGGGAGCATGTAATGATAATGCTAAATTAGTTTGAATTGCTTCGTTTGCGTAATCATAAATTCTCGGCACTATCCCACTTGTTGAAACAGTAATATGGCGTGCTCCAATAGCTATTCCTGATGGATCATTTATTATTCTAATAAAATCCATTATATTAGCGTAGTTATCAAAAGGTTCACCAATTCCCATTACTACAACAGATGATATACGCATATTAACATCATTTTCAATCATAAGTATTTGTCTAACAATTTCACCAGACTTTAAGTCTCGCACTTTTTTTAATCTTCCTGATTCACAAAAAGTACATCCCATATTGCAACCAACTTGACTTGATACGCAAACACTTAATCCATAGTCGTGACGCATTAAGACTGCTTCTATTAAATTTCCATCACTAAGTTCAAATAGATATTTATTAGTAAGTTTACTAGTTTGTCTTTTTCTTAGTTTTAGCATGGAAGTATCAAATGTGGATTCCAATTTTTCTTGTAATGCTCGACTTATGTTGCTCATATCAGAGAAATTATAGACTCTTTTTTTATAGAGCCACTCATATATTTGCTTAGCTTTATATTTTTTTTCACCAATAGAAACAAAATACTCTTGCATATCAGATAGTTTGTAATCAAATATACAGTCCATATTTTCACCCTATTACCATTATACCAAAGAAGATATAAAAATGGTATAAAAAAGAAATAAATTATTTAGTTTCTTAAATAAAATACTTTTTTTAATTATTGTTAATTAAAACAAAAAAAAGAATCTACTTCTTGCCTAGATTCTTTTTAGTTAATTTTGCTTTTATTACATGTTCCTCTACAATATCTACTTTAGTGTAATAATCAGTTTCTGTTGGCATATTTTTTCTTTTTAAACGCTTATCCGTAAATTCATTAAATAGTTCATAAATAATCGTAAAACATGGAACTCCTATTAGCATACCGACTATTCCAAAAAGCCCACCAAATAAGGTAATTGCAAATAATACCCAAAATGATGGTAAGCCGGTTGCTTGTTTTTGAATTCTTGGTGTAATAAGATTAGCATCTATTTGTTGTAAGATTACCATAAATAAAATAAAGGTAACTGCTTTTACAGGATCTACTAATAAAATTAATAAAACTGATGGAACTGAACCAATGTATGGTCCAAAGTATGGTATTAAATCAGTTAAACCAATTATTACAGCAATTAATAACGGATATGGATATTTGAATATTAATAAGAAAAGCAAAGTACATAAACCTACTGTTCCTGAATCACAAATTTTCCCTATCATAAATTGTCCAAATACATGATTTATATGTTGTATTTCATCAATAAAAGCATTTACTTTATCAACATTAAATATTGAATATAAATTTTTTCTAATGCCAGCACTAAATGTTCTTGTATTAGCTAAAATGTATATGGCAAATACTAAACCAATTGCAAAGTTAAAGATAAAGGAGATTATTCCAAATATACCACTACTAAGCTTAGTAAGTGCTCCATTAGCAATAGGTAACACAACATTATTTAAAGCAGTAGTTAAATATTCACTTATAACTTCATAATTATTTAATAAATTAGAATCAGCATCAGCGCTTGTAAAAGTATTTTTTAGCCATTCTCCTAAATCATTAAAATATGTTGGAGCGTTTACAATAACTGATTGAATACTTAAAAGTAATTGTGGAATTATAAAACTAATTAAAGTTACTAAAAGACCAACTATTATTACAAATGTACAAAATATACTTAAATTTCTTCTAGTGGTTTCTTTAGTTATTTTATTAAATACTTTTCTTTCAAATAAATTTACTAAAGGATGCATAATATAAGCTAAAACTAATCCATATATTAGTGGCATTAAGATACGAACTAGCATACCAAAGAAACTTAAAATTTTACTAACATGAAATAAACAAAATCCAAATAAAATGCAAGCTGCTATTACCCCAAAAGCAGTTAACCCAAGTTGCACGATTTTGTTATCCAATAACTTTTTCATTTTATCACCTACTTAAATTATAAAAAAAAATAATTAATTTGTAAACAACTGTAATAGTAAAATCATTGTTGGTTACACTAATAACGGTGATAAGATGAACTTTTTAGAGAAAATAAAAAAGGATTATGTCGAAGTAAGTGATTTAGTAGTAAAAACTATTAATACTGTTAATCTTGTTTATTTAGAAACATTAGCAGATCAAGATAAAATAAATGATTATATATTAAAAATAATACCAAAAAGTAAAATACCTAAAAATATAAAAAATTTAATTCCTTCTCCTAATGTGAAAGATGTTAAAACTTATGAAGAATTATGTCTATATTTAGATACAGGTTTTACAATTGTTTTCAATGGTTCACAAGTTATAGCAATTGAAACAAAAAGTAATTTAAACCGAGGAATAGATACCCCTTCTACTGAAGCCACTATATATGGTCCAAAAGATTCTTTAGTAGAAAATTATCAAACAAATCTTGGTTTGATAAAAAGAAGAATAAAAAGTAGTAATTTAAAAAATACCCAGACAAATGTAGGTAAATATACTAAAACAATGTGTTCTATTCTATATATAGAAGGAGTTTGTAAAAGTGATTTAGTAGCATCAACTTTAGAAAAAATAAATGGTATTAATATTGATGGTATAACAGATATTGGTGAAATAAAACCCTTTTTAGTTGATGATAAGAAAAATGTTTTCCCAGGAATTAAAATGACTGAAAGACCTGATGTTATTGCTGACTCTTTATTAAAGGGAAAAATCGCAATACTTCTTGATAATTCTCCATATGCCTTAATATTACCAACTTTTTTAGCAGATTTTATTAATCCAATGAGTGATAAATATACAAAGACTTCTAGTGTTAACTTTATAAAAATATTAAGATTGATTTGCTTCTTTATCGCAATTTTTGTCCCAGCTTTCTATGTTGCAGTTACAACGATTAATCAAGAAACAATTCCAACTAGTCTATTAATTAATTTACAGAATCAAAGGATGGATGTTCCTTTTCCTGCTGTTATGGAATGTGTAATAACTCTGATTATTTGTGAGATCTTACGTGAAAGCGATATCAGATTTCCCTCTAGTTATGGCTCAGCAATTTCTATTTTGGGAGCTTTAATTTTGGGAGAAGCAGCAGTCTCAGCGGGTATAGTTTCACCTATTATGATAATAGTTGCTTCAATAACTTTTATATCAAGTATGATTTTTACAGATGTAGAAATTATAAATGCAATTAGATATTGGAGATTTGCTGCACTTTTAATTTCAGCAATATTTGGTCTTTACGGTGTTGGAATGTCTATAATTCTTATGTTTATTAATTTATGTAACTATGATATAAATGGTACATCTTACCTTTACCCTATTGCACCATTTGATAAAACTTATTTAAAAGAAACTTTATTTAAAATGAAAAATAATAAAAGAAGTAAGTTATTAAGTAAAAATAGAATTAAGGGGAGACTATGAAAAAGATAATAATTTTAATACTTTGTTTATTTGTTATGACAGGCTGCTATAACTATATTGAATTAGATGAACTGGCAGTTGTATCTTCAATATTTATAGATAAAGAAGATGATAACTTTAAAATAGGAATTGAAGTATATGATGAAGATGATAAGGTTCAAATATTTGACGATGCAGGACCATCTTTAACAGAAGCATTTAACAGTGCCGAAGAAAAAAGTAAAAAGAAATTTTATTTTAGACATATAAATGCAGTTATTATAACAGACAGAGTTAATATAGAAGATATAGTATATTATTTCTTTAGAAATCCAGATACTAATGATAACTTTGCTTTTGTTTATACTAATGAGGATAAAATATATGAAGATGAAGAAGTTAATATTGGAGAACTTATAAAAAACAATATTGATGATGATGATTTATGTTCTTTCTTTGAAATAATGAAGGGTCATATAAATAAGTTAAGGGATTTTGCAGTTCCAATGTTTGATGGAAAAAAATTAGGTGGCATGAAAACTTATAAAGATTTAGAGCCAAAAGAAGAATTTGATAGTATAGAAGAAGAAATATTTAAAGTATTAAAAAATAAATATGACGGATTCTTACATTCAGAATGTGGGGATAAAGATTTTGTTATAAATATAGATTCTATTAAAACAGATTTTAAGATTGATAAAAAAATAAAAATAGATATAAAATTAAAAACAAGTATTCAAGAAATGAACTGTAATTTAGATATTACAAAAGTTAAAGATTTAAATAAACTCCAAGATATGGCAGAAAAAGATTTGGAAAAAAGAATGTTAGAGTTTATGGATACTTTAAAAGAAAATGAAACAGACATTTTAGGTATAAATACATTAATAAAAAATAAGTACAAAAAATTAGATAAAAAATTTAATGAATATGATTATGAAGCTAATGCAGATATCCATATTTATAAGAAAGGATTATTGCTAAAATGAAAAAAGACTTTAATATTTTAAATTATTTCAATACAAGAGCTCTTTTTATGGGAATTGGCTTATCAAGAATAATTTCTCAAGCACATGAATACTCATATATATCTATTATATTAGGTACTCTCATTGGCTTATTTCTTCTTTATTTATTAAAGTTAGAAATGAAGAATTCTTTTATAAATATTTTACTTAATTCTTGTATAATTATTATGTCATTAGTTTTACTTATTAACATGATTTCAACAATGTATTTAACTAAGATGCCTAAACTTTTGATTGGATTACCATTTGTGTTATTACTACTCTATTTACTTAATAAAAAAGAAATAGTGTTGTATAGATTATCAGGTATAATGTTATTTTTTAATCTTCTATGTTATTTATTTGCTTTCTTTTCTCTATCAAGATATTTTACATTTGATAATTTCTATTATACAAATGTCTCAATAAAAAGTGTTGTTACTTGTGCTTTAGAATTTGCATTATATTCAATTACACCAACATTTTTAACAAGAAATTCTGAGACTAAAGATATAAACATTTATAAAATGTATTTAGTATCATGTTTTACAATGGGAATCATATTCATGCTGACTTATGGAATATTAGGTGCGAATGTTAGTAGTATTGTAAGATATCCAGAATACTTAATTTTAAAAGAAGTTAGTCTTACAACAGCAATACAAAATATTGAAAATATAGTTTCCTATATGTGGATAATTGATGTATTTATTTTGTTGGCATCATGTGGTAATTCCATTAAAAATAATGTTAAAAACAAATGGGTTATAAACATTATTTTACCAATCTTACTTTTTATTACAACTTATATGAATGACCATTATGAGTTTATACTAGTTTTATATAAATTCTCACCATTTATTTTAGCTGGTGTACTTGCTCTCACATGGCTAACAAACAAAAAACTTATCTTTAATAGATAAGTTATTTTCTTTTTAATTGAATATTTTCTACTTTTTGAATAACATTTTCGGGAAGTATAACATTCTTCATATAAAGAATCAAGTATAGTAGTGTTTTATGTTCTGCAAGTATTCTTTTAGCTCCACTTAATTTTTCTTTATTTAAATTAGGATTAACTATTTCCATATATTTATCAAATTCTTCATTAAAGGGATTAACATTATTTTTTGCCCATGGTTTTATTCCTGCAAAATCACAACAATGATATATTTTTGCGTTTTTTACTTTGTTCTCAACATCATTAAAATTATTATATTTTCTTTTATCATTATAAAAGTGGTTTCTTAAATTTAAGCCAGTTGCAAGCACGTATGGAGGCATATTATACTCATAAGGCAGTTCTGTAATTTCTTCTCCAATTGCTACATTTAATAAATCTTGATCTGGATATTTTAAAGGAAGATTAGGATTTTTCTTTCTATAATCTGTTATTTTTCTTTGATAGTCTCCTTCAATCCATTTGCATATGTCTAGTAAAAGGACTCCACTATTAAAATATCTTTTTACACCAAGTTCTTTAAGTCTATAATTTAAAACAGTCTCTGGCACAGCTCCCACAGTTCCTTTACAGTTTAAAATGTCCACCAAATCATCTAATATTATAGTATCTGAATCTAAATATAATAATTTATCAATTTTTGAAGTTTCAATAATGTCTTGAAAAAATAATCTTGCATTAGCAATTTGTGTACCTCGCCAACTAGGTATATTAAAATCTTCAATGTTAAAATTATCAAAATCATAAAAATTTAAATCGACATCTTCATTTTCTTCTGTTATTGCTTTTAAAAGTCTATAATCTTCTTCTTCAAAATCAGCTGTAATAACATGAAAGTGAAGTCGACAATTTTTGTTATTCATAATAGTTGAAAGAATAGATACAGCCGTTATATTAGAATAATTATGATCAGTGGTATAAAGTATATTTAAATCCATATAAAAATCCCCTTTTTTAATGATATTTATAATACAATAAATCTAATATTTTAGCAAGTATCAATAATTTATTATTCTAATAAAAATAATAAAAGATAACAAAATGTGTTATCTTTGTAAATCTAAATTATATTTTTACTGTTAATACAAGTCGAAAACTATGGTTTATTCTTGAGTCACCAGAATCTCTATTAAAATTGAACTGACCAGCAATTACTCCATCATAAAAGTAACACCCTCTCAATATCCAAGGACTAGTATAATTTATAAAATCCGAATAATCCCCATACCAATTATTGTGTCTGCGATTACTTCCATCTTTATCGGCATAGAAGTAGAATGGTCCCATTTCTCCTGTTGCATCTCCTAAGATTCTATTGTTATATGATGTTGTTTCTGAATTTGCTTGATATAAATCTAAATATTTTGAATATGTTATAAGTTCTGTTGAAGTAAAACCAGATTTGTCATTTAAACTTAGTCTATACCCTGCTACATATTCCCAAGCTCCACCACTCATATCATAGATTCCAGTTATATTTCCTGTTGTGGAAGCTTTATATCCTGTTTCTGTGTTATATGGAAGTGTTATGTCTGAAGTAGTCCCAGACACCCCAGGGAATGAGGATTGATTTGTTTCATCTGTTGCTGCATATCCTGTTAAAAAGTTTGAGTTATTATTGATCCTTACTTCCGTGTTTATTCCATACTTGGAATGACTTAAATATGCTAGTGCTCCCCATTCTGTATTCTTCATCATATGGGAATCTAATTCACGATTGTAGTTATATGCTGTTTTAAATATATTACTTACTGTTGAGTTTCTCCATGAGTATGTATTTGGTTTAATTATTATTTTATTTGGATTTTCTTCATTTACTTGAGCTTCTTCTTTAGTTGTTGCTCCTTTGTATCCTGTTTCAAACTTTCCTACCCATATTCCATTTACATCAAAGTTTGTGAAGGCTGGGTGGGTTAACCATTCGCCTTTTGTTGAACCTATAGATGCTTCAACTTCATTTGTTTCAAATTCAATCTGTATCTCTTTTGCTATACTTTCTGTTGGCTTACTTTCTATATATGTTGTATAATTTCCTTCATCAAAGATTTGATATTTATATCTTGGTATCCATACAAAGTATGATTCGATATCTGATTCTGTTATGATATCTCCTTCTTGATAGGATACTCCTTCATTTAGTATTACTGCATTAGCCCATC
>CAJUPN010000014.1 GCA_910588195.1 uncultured Bacilli bacterium | reverse complement strand
TATATCCAATATTCAAGTTTCCTCTTATTACTAATGTTGACGTTACTGCTGCAAACCCTACTATCAACATTACTACTAGGATTATTACATTTCTTTTCTTCATTAAAATTCCTCAATTCTTAGTTTGTGGTGTTAAAACAAGACGAAATCCATCGCTAGTGTAGACACCACCAGTGCCCCTATCAAAGTTAAACTGACCAGCAAGAGCACTAGCGTCGTGATTGCCGCCTCGAAGGAACCAAGGGACAAAAGAGGCTACGAAGACTGAACTGTCACTGTACCAATTATTACGATGTCGCTTATTATTATCTTTATCGGTGTAGAAATAGAATGGTCCTAGTTCTCCAGTTGCATCTCCTAGTTTTCTATTGTTATATGAAGTTAATGTTGAATTATCTTGATATAAATCTAAATATTTTGAATATGTGTTGAGTTCAGTTGAAGTAAATCCTGATGCATCACTAGAACTTGGCATATAGCCAGCTACATACTCCCAAGCTCCACCTGACATATCATATATTCCAGTTATGTTACCTGTGGTACTTGCCTTATATCCTGTTTCTGTATTATATGGTAGAGTCTTTGTCGAATCTGTTCCAGATGTCCCTGGATAACTACTTTGATCTGTTCCATCAACTGCCGCATAACCTGTTAAGTAATTTGAATTATTATTAATTCTTACTTCTGTATTGATTCCATACTTGGAATGTGACAAGTATGCTACTGCTCCCCATTCTGTATTTTTCATCATATGTGAATCTAATTCTCGATTATAATTATATGCTGTTTTAAACATATTACTTACTGTTAATCCTCTCCATGAGTATGTATTTGGTTTAATTATTACTTTATTTAAATTTTCTTCATTTACTTGAGCTTCTTCAGTGGTTGTTGCTCCTTCATATCCTGTTTCATACTTTCCTACCCAAAACCCACTTACATCAAAGTTGGTGAAGGCTGGATGGGTTAACCATTCTCCTTTAGATGTTCCAGTAGATGATTCAATACTATTTGATTCAAACTCTATTTGGATTTCCTTTGCTATACTTGTTGAAGGTTTACTTTCTATATATGTTGTATAGTTTCCTTCATCAAATATTTGATATCTATATCTTGGTATCCATACAAAGTATGATTCGATATCACTTTCTAATATGATATTACCTTCATGATACTCTTTTGATGGACTATCAACAAGTATTACTGCATTCGCCCATTCTTTATTTTCATAACTATACCACTTCTTTTGCGTGTTAGCATAGGTTACTTCTCCATTGTCTGCTATAGTTACTGGAACTAAATTTTCTTTTATTACTGGATCTGCTCCATTTAAGATTGGATCTTCATAGACAAGCACATATTCATCACCTAATGTGTCTCTTTCTAATGGTTCTGCTACTAACTCACATTCTATCTCTGCTGTTGTTTCTAAGTCTTTATCATAGGCCTTTTTTAATGTTACAACTAATCTACCAGTTTTTGTTTCACTGGATATTAATTCAAATGGACTTTCTAAACTCATTGTTATATCTAAGTACTCACTAAAACTTTTGAAGTCTTCTTTTAATCCACATTTGATTGTAACTTCAGCATCATAATTTCTACTCTTATTTGTTACATCAAACTCTAATGTAGCTGTTTCATTAACATTCTCTAACTTATTTGTTTCAAATGTTATATTTTTATCATCTTGATTTATCTCTGCTGTTCCATCTTCTGTTTCTGCTCTCGTATATACTACACTTGATGAAAAGTTTTCTTCATTATATCCAATGTTTAATGTTCCATTTATAACAAGTGTTGTGCTTACGGCTGCAAATCCGATTACTAATAAAATCATTAATATCATTATGTTTCTTTTCTTCATTAAATGGTCCTCTTATTCTAAAGTTATTATAACTTATTTTATGATATTGAGCAATGCTATCTATTATTTATTTTCATTATATCAATCTTTTATTTGTCAAATATTATTCCAAATAAAAAGTGAAATACATTTTATGTATTCACTATCAAATCTTATTCTTCGTATAACTTTTTACCATTATAAGTATAGTAGATTGACTTCCCATCTTTATCTACTTTTAAGTAGTGGTCAAAGAAAGCTGGGATGACATTTATCTTTAAGGTTTCTTTCTTAGTTTTAAGATTTATTAACATATAGTCATCACCTTTTTTTAGGAAGGCAAACAAATCATCATTAACGACTTTTATTTCTGCACTTTCATATATAACATCAATAATTACTGAACCATCTTTTGTCATTATTCCTTTTTTATTGTCTTTTGTAACAATATAGTATTCTCCAATTTGATAAGATGCATCAATGTAATCACTTACTTTTTTACCTTTAGTGTTAATAAAGTAATAGTTTTCACCATCTTCACTAACACGTGCAAGTCCATTACTGTCAAAAGTTATGGCTTTTTTATACTTTTTATCGTATAATTCTTTACCTTTGTAATCATAGAATATGAATTCATTATCTTTATAGATTAGATATATTCCGTATTCAGTGTAACCACGATCAGAAAGAACTGCATTATCAATCTTCTTTAAAACTTTATTATTTTTTAAAATATGAACATCATTTCCAGATTTAAGAGCATAATTTTTGGCATCCTTATAAGTCATCATACTTAAATCCGAATTTACTATATTTAATTTTTTATCTAAAAGATGTGTAACTTCATTTTTTGTACAAACTAGATTTTCTCCATTAAGACCAATTGCATCACATTCCCCATCCTTGTCCTTTAACTTTCCATTAATTAGTAACTTTGATTTTACATCATCAGACTTTTCATACCAAGTTATACAAGTATTAAGAGCCATTATACTTCCATCTTCAGTAATATTATTAATACAATATTGTTCACTGTCTTTTATCTTTTTTATAATTTTTCCAGTATTGGCATTAAAAATCACTGTTAAGCCATCATAAAACACAGAAACATATTCCTTAAAATTACTAGCAGTTGGAGCTATCTCTTCACCATCTTTTTTATCTTTGTTTACTTTAAATGAGTATATTTTTTTACCTGTATAAGAATATATATCATATTTATCTTTGTTTAAAACTATAGTTGCTGAATAAAGATATGAATTTGATTTTATATCAAAGTTTTTAGAATTTATTATTTTTTTACCTTTAGAATTTAAAAGACTAAAGACATTTTCTTTTTCTTCTACTTTGAATATTCCACCATTTTGTATAATTGTTTTATACTTCCCTGGTTTTACAATATATTTTCCTTTTTCATTTAAAATAGCTACTTTATCATTTTCATCTTTTACTTTAACTGCTCCATTGTAAATTGATTCAACTGAGCTATATATAAAATCAGTTAATTTTTTTCCCGAATCGTTAAACATAGCATATTTATCATCTTTGTTTTTTATAAAGAATGATGTTGTTAATTCTGGGTCAGTTGTTGGACGAGCAAACATACTTATAAATTTGAATACAAATAAAACCAAAATTATAAGAATTAAGACAGCAATAATTCTTAGTATTAGTGTTCTATTTCTGTTAATAAATTTATTTATATTTTTCATATTACACCTTCTCTAATAATATCTTATCAAAAATAATTATATTTTTAAATATATTTCATCATTTATAGTATTCCCAAAATAATTGGTTATATAAAAAACGACTAGTATTAGTCGTTTATGCTACTAGAGCACCCTTTATAACATTTGATGATTCACTTTTTGTTGCGATCATTTCATCTACTAAAGATGATGCGTCACTTGTATAATTAACAGTAAATTTAGTACCACTATAAACAGAGGTTGAGTTGAAAATATTAGACCAACCAAGTGTTTCTTTAAATTCAGTACAGTTTGTTCCTCTTATTGTAATAGTTGCTGTTAAATTATGACAACCAGAAACAAACGCTTGTAAATTTGTAACATTAGTTGTATCAAAGTTTTCTAAATTCAAATTAGACAATATATTGCATTCTGCAAACATTCCTCTCATTGTTGTAGCACTACTGGTATTAAAGTTGGAAACATCTAGAGTTGTAAGTCCTCTACAATAAGCAAACATACTTGATAAGTCAGTTACTTTTGAAGTATCCCAGTTTGAAACATCAATAGTTGAAAGCTTTTCACAGTAAGCCAAAATACCATACATACTTGTTGCACTTGAGGTATCCCAATTTGAAACATTAATTTCTTCTAAATTGCGACATCCCCAAAACATTCTTTCCATGTTTTGCACTTTTGTTGTATTCCATGATGAAATATCTATATTTTTTAAACTTTCACAGCCATAAAATATAGAATTTAGATTTTTTACATTGTTTATATTAAAATTTTTAACTTCTAAGTTATCTAATCATGTGTGCCATATCTGTTATATTACTTGTATCAAAGTTTGTTACATCTAGAGTGATAGCTTTTGTTATACTTATAAACATACCCGACATGTTAGTTACTTTATTTGTATCAAAATTCTCTAAACCTATTATTTCCAAAAGTTCTCTGTCTATAGCAGAAAAACCATTTCCAGCTCTGAACATATTAGACATATTAGTTACTTTGCTTGTATCAAAATTTGATACATCTATAACTTTTATGGAAAGACAATCATTAAACATAGAAGCCATATTTGTAGTGTATGATGTATCAAAGTATTGCATATTAGCTATATTTTTTAAATTATAAAAACTATCAAATAAGGAACCACTATCAATGTTTGCAAATACTCCAGTATCTGATTGAATATATAAAGTATATGAATCATCATTATCTGTTACTACATTTCCATATAAATCAGTTGTTTTATTTATTTTATCTTCTCTTAGTATCAAATATGCCATTACACTTTTATCTTGATTACTTGATACATCAAATATTAATCCTTCACTTGTTTCATGTGGTATTAATTTATTTTCAAATATTACCTCTGATATGTTATATCGATATTTCCAAAACTTCGCATCTTCACTTTGATTATTCTTAGCTGGAGCTTTCATTAACATTCCACTTTTCGAAAATGGTTCAAAGTATTCATCTCCTAATGTTTCTCTTTCTTTTGCTTCTGCTACTATTTCACATGTTATAGGTATTTCTCTTTCTTCATCTACTAATTTTAACATTGAGGCTTTTAAAGTTCCTGTCTTAGTCTCTCCTGCAAGTACTTCCATTTCATATGGTGAATACTGAAACTGGATATATTCATTACTTCCCGATTCACATTCTATATGCACTTCGGCATCATAATTCCTACTTGTATTTGTTACTTCATATACTAATCTTGTTTCATCATCTATTTCTTTTAATTCATTTGAAATAAACTCTATATGCTTTTTATCTTCTGAAATAAAATCATTTCTCTTTCTTCCATCTAACTTGGCACTTGTAAATATTATTTTAAAGTCATCAGTGTTTTCTCCGATATTTAATACTTCATTTATAACAAGTGTGGTTGTTATGCTTGCAAAACCTAAAATTTAAAAAACAATTAATATAAATATTAGACTTCTTCTTTTATTCATAACTACTACCTCAAACATGCTAATTATAGTTATATTATATCAATAATGTTACTATATACGTTGTAATTGGTGTATATAATTTAATATTTTTACATGTTTTTTACTTATAAAATTTTGATTTTATATGAAACTAAAAAAGAGACTTAGTCTCTTATTAGTTTTTTAACTTCATCTTTAAAAGCTATACTTTTTCTTCCTTTTAAAGTATCTTTATTTAATTCTATTGCTTCAATAAATTGCTTAAGTTCTTTTGAGTCTATTTCATTTTCTTCAATTAAAGACTTTAATATTTTTATTATTGTGTTTCCTATTTCTTTATTAGAAAGACGATAATTTTCACGTGCTATGATTGCCAAAGTAAATAAGTCATCCTCACTGTAGTAATCTTTGTCAGCATATTTTTCATAATCAATTGTTTTATCATTTATACTAGAAATAATTTCTGATATACCTTCTATACCATAATTATAGTCTATGTCTCCAGTTTCATAAAATTGACTTGTATTTTTAGTTGAAGCCATGTACTTTTTAATTAATATATTTTCTCCGTCCTTAGTTAATTTTCTAGATATCTCTACTAAAAGATCAAATATATCGGCAATTCTTAAAGTAAGATTTTCTTCGTCTAAAGTATCTATTTCTCCTTTTAATTCATCAAAAATATTTAGGATATAGAAAATCCAAAAGTCACGATTTATTGATTCAAGATAATTAACAATCAAATCTTCAATTGATTTAAAATCACGATTACAGATAAAACTATAAAGATCTTCTAATAAATTATCTAAATTTCTTCTTAATTTACCAGAGTAATCTCCTTCTATATTGGCTTGATTAGTATCGATTATTTTTTTCGCCAATAAAGATGTTACCTCTTCATTTGCTATTTTTCCTACAGTCTCTAAATCATTAGCTTTCACTGCATCATAAATATTATACATCTTTGGTAATTCTGAAGGTTCAAGTAAATCATATCCTTCAATTACATCACACCATAAATAATATAAATAATCTTGAACTAAACTGACCCCTTCTTTATTTGTTTTAGAATCTAAATATTGTTTAAATCCTACATAGTCATCTTCTTCAATACAATTAATGGCTGTTTCTTTTCTTTTTCGAATTATAGATTTTAATAATATACTAATAATAATTTCTGATGTATTTAATGGTCTTGCATAAAGTCCTTTAAATATTTTATCAGCTTTATCAAAATCTCTCTTTTTTATAGCTTCTCTAATACTATTTTGATGTTTAGTATTTCCAAAACGCATATCAAATCTATCAACAAAAATATTATCTATGTATATTCTTTCTGGATTTTCTACAAGTTCTTGAAGTAGTATTAAATATGTACCATAATCACATTCATAATGGGGTTCATTAGCATATAAGTATTTAACATATTGATATGCTGATTCAAAATCACATGTTTTAACAAACTCAAAAAATAACATGAATACTAGATTATTATCTGGTTTAAGTTTTTTACTTTTATAAATACTCTCATATACTTTTAATATTTCTATCATTCTTTTGGGATTGATATTACCTACTACATTATAGTTTTGTTTAATGTATTCAAGAGTTATACCATTTTCTTTAAGTAATTCAAAACTAATTAAGATATCACTTTGTAAAATTTCTTCTAATGTCATCATATTCACTTCCTTAGTTATTTATTATAGCAATATCTAGAAAAAAATAAAAGAAGAATTTATTCTTCTTTAATCTTTGCTTCGCGATAACATAAGATAATATAGCATTTGTAACATGGTTGTTAACACTCCTGCAACATATGTCAGAGCAGCACTTTTTAAAATTTTCTTTGTTCCCTCTAGTTCATCAGTATCAACTAATTTTAGTTCTTCTAAAAGTTTTGAAGCACGATCTGATGCATCAAACTCGACAGGTAAAGTAATTAGTTGGAAAAGCAAACTTGCTGTTGTTAATATAACGGAAACTAATACTAAATCTGAATATTGAAATATTAACCCAAGTATAAGAGTTACATAGGCAATTTTATTAGAAATTGATACTATTGGAAATACTGCACTACGTATTTTCATCCAAGAGTATCCTTCCTTATCTTGAATTGCATGACCACATTCATGAGCAGCAATTGAAGCGGCAGCTATTGTTTCTCCATGGAACACATCTTTACTTAGCTTAACTGTTTTTCTTGCAGAATCATAGCAGTCACCTAAATCTCTTTGTGTTTCAATAATGTAGACGTTATCAAGTCCATTTTCATCTAATATTTTTCTAGCAACTTCAAATCCACTAATTTTTTTATTTAATTCTATTTGTTTGAATTTTTTATAATTTGAATTAATATTGAACGAGGCAATTGCTGGAATAATTAGTACTAATAAATATATAATTATTATATCCATTTTTTGTTCACCTTCTTTAATTTACTATAGTCTTGTGAAAATTGTGTTAAATTTATTCACCAACTATTTTGTATGTTGTTCCCTCTCTTGTGTCTATTAGCTCGATTCCTTTTTTATATAAGTCATCACGTATTGAATCAGCAAGTTCAAAATCCTTCTTTCTTTTAGCTTCATTTCTTGCTTCAATCAACTTTAAAATCTCTTCTGGAGCTTCTGTTTTTTTCTTTTCTTGTATTAAATCAACAGCAAATACTTGATCAAACCTTTTTATTAATTCTAATTTAGTATGGCCATTTACTTCATTATCTTTTAATAATTCATATAAAACAGAAATAGCGTTAGCTGTATTTAAGTCATTTTCTAAATATTTAGAAAATTGTTCATTATACGTAGAAATCTTAGTTTCATCTAAATTTCCTTCATTATCAATGTTAGATATTTTATTTCTTAATTTATTTAATGTTGCTTCTGCTTGATTAAGAGCTTCGTAAGAAAATAATAGCTGTTTACGATAATGACTGTTTAAGCACAAGAATCTAAAACTTAAAGGATCATAACCTTTGTCAATTAGTAGTGATACCGTAAGAAATTCTCCATGGGATTTACTCATTTTCCCTGTATCATCTAATAAATGTTCGTTATGAAACCAGTAATTACACCACTTATGTCCAAGGTATGCCTCACTTTGAGCAATTTCATTAGTATGATGAGGAAATATATTATCAACACCACCACCGTGAATGTCTAAATATTCCCCTAAATATTTAATAGATATTCCTGAACATTCAATGTGCCACCCTGGGTAACCTACCCCAAATGGAGAATCCCATAACATTTCATGATTTTCGAATTTTGAAGTTGTAAACCATAAAGCAAAATCTGATTGATTACGTTTATGTTCGTCAAATAAAACTCCTTCTCTTGCTCCTACTACTAAATTATCTTCTTGACTATTAGTTAAGCAATAATAATTATTAACTTTGGATATATCAAAATAAATGTTTCCACCACTTTTATAGGCAATATCATCAGCAAGTAACTTTTCTATCATCTTAATATACATATCAATATTAGCAGTTGCTCGTTCTGTTATATCTGGTCTAAGATTATTAAGAACATCAAAATCTTTAAAGAAAGCTTCAGTATAGAAGTCTGCTATTTCATAAGCAGTTTTACCTTCTCTTTTTTTAGCTACTTCCATCTTATCTTCCCCAGAATCAGAATCACTTGTTAAATGTCCAACATCAGTTATATTCATAGCCCTAGTAACATCAAAACCTAAGTATTTTAAAGTTCTAACTAAAACATCATGGCCTATATAATTACGCATGTTACCTATATGAGCATAATGGTATACAGTTGGTCCACAAGTATATATTTTAACTTCCCCTTCTTTATGAGGAATAAAATCTTCAATTTTTTTAGTTAATGTATTATATAATTTCATAAAATTTTCCCTTCCTTTTTAAAATTTAAAAACTATATAATACAACATCGTTTAAACATAAAAATCCCTTCTTTATATATATTATTATATACTAAATGTCTCTAATTTAAAAGAAAAAGGTACATATTAAATAATATGTACTTTTTACTACTTTATTGACAATAATTATTATCCTTTTTATATTTATCTAATGATACTTCATAAATGTTTAATCCTTCAGAGAATTCATGTTTTCCTTTATAAGTATAAGAATAATGAACAATTACAGGTTTATTTATTTCTATTGAATTTTCAAATAATTTATCTTCGCTACAAATTGACACAGGGTTCATATTATTAATGGTATTATTAGGAATAATAGAATCTCCAATTACATTTTTAGCAACTATTACAATAGATATTCTATTAAATACAACACTTTCAATTACCATACCATTTATATCACCAACATGATACATTTCTAAAACTTTATTTCCTGATGTATCAATAGCATATAAAACGTTAGATCGTTCTTCATTTGAAGAAGCAACAAAAAGAAGTAAATCATCAATTAGTGCTACATTAGAACTTACTTTAGAATGTGTACCAACTATTGTGTTGTTGACAAATACAGATGAATTCAAAGTTTTTAGAGTAAAGGAGCCAACTTGATAATCAAAACCTTCCTCTAAGTATAAACTTTCATTAAGATTAATATTTTCAAAAAAATGTTCTTCTAAAGTATCATCTTTTTTAGTAGTTGAAATATCATTATATTTTAAATTTGATTTTGTATTAGTATTAGGAATTAATAAGTATGCAGAAGATAAGATTATACCGATAACTATAATTATAATTAATGCTTTTAAGATAGTTTCTTTTTTTAATTTCTTTTTTTTGACTTCCGTTTTTTTTATTTTAACGGTATTTTCAACTGGTTGATTAACCTTTGATTCTTCGATTCTTTGGCCATTTTCATCTACTCTGATTGGAGTTGCAATACGATTAATTTGTTTGAATCTTTTATCTTCGTTATTCATATAATCCCTTCTATTCTACATGTATTATATCAAAGTTTTTATGGGTTTATATATAAGATATCATTTATTAAATGTAAATTTGTAAATGTAGTCTCATCTTCTAAGTCTAGTAAGTACTCTTCTGATAACTTGTTATCTAATAAATACTTTTTCATATTTTCTTTACTTATTAAATTATAATAAACAATTCCACTATTCTGTTCATTTAAGTTATCATAACCTATTTTTCTTGTCATGCAATTGTTTGTTTTTATAATAAGCGTAAAATTGAAATTTATTTTATTATTATATTTATCAGTTAAATAGCCTTTTTCAGAAATGGATGAGAATAATTCTAGTACATTTAATGCTGCTTCTTCAACATTTTTCAAAAGAATTAAAGAATAGGGATTATATTTTATTTTATCTAATATTGTAGATGAATCATAACCGACATACCCAGGGTCTGATCCGATAAGTCTATTTATAGAAGTTGGAGATGAGAATTCTTTCATATCAAGTTCAATTAAATTATAATTCAAAGTTTCAGCTATTAACTTAGCTGTATAAGTTTTTCCAACTCCCTTTGGTCCTTTTATTTCAATCATTGAAACTTTATTGTTAATAAACTTTTTATGAAGTAACTCTTTTAGTTTAGTTAAATCTTGCCCATATATTTTTTTATCTAATATACTAACGAGATTTTGATAATTTTCTTCCTCAAGTATTTTTATATTAGCTAAATTTTCAATGACAGATATTATATCTTTTTCTTCAATTGTTTTTTTTTGCATTCGAACATTTAAAGCATTTTTATAATCTTTATTTTTTAAAAATTCATTATAGGCGTAAACATAATTATTCTCATACATATTTAAATTAACACGTGATAAAAGACAGTCTAATACCTCTAAAGATTTATCTGGATTTTGGTTATTTGTAATATATTTACTTGCATATTTTACAATTAATTCAAGAGTTTTATCCTCAAGTTTTACTTTATGATATGATTCATAACTTTCTTTAACGCCTTTTAAGATTTCTAAAGTTTCACTTTCTGTTGGTTCTTTTACATGAATACGAGCAAAACGTCTAGAAAGTGCACTATCAGAACTTATGTACTCATCATATTCTTTAAGAGTTGTGGCACCAATTAATTTTATTTTATCACTAGCAAGATAAGGTTTTAAAATATTGGCAGCATCGCACGATCCTTCTCCACCACCAGTACGTACAATTGTGTGAATTTCATCAATAAATAAAATTATATTTTCTTTACTAATTGCCTCTTTAATTAAATTATTAATTTTTGTTTCAAATTCGCCACGGTATTTGGTGTTGGATAACAGACTTGCCATATCTAACATATAAATTTCTTTGCCCATTAAAGATTCTGGTACATGCCCTTCTTTTATTCTTTTGGCCAGTTCATAAACTATTGCTGTTTTTCCAACTCCAGCATACCCTACTAAAATTGGATTATTTTTATTTTTTCTTAATAGTATTTCTAACATACTGCTTATTTCTTTTTCTCTACCTATTAAGGGATAATCTAAAGTAGAACGCATCATATTAACACCAATTTCATCAAGATAAGAATGAGTATTTACAAGTTCCCCATAAAGAGTATCTAAATCACATCCAAGTTCTAACATGATACGAACAGCTATACCATCGTCACTAGAAATTAATTCTTTAAGTAAGGAAAGTTCATTAGCATCCTCTCCATCTCTTTCAATTGCTCTTTTAATGATTAATTTTAACAAAGGTGTATATAAGATATAAGTACTTTTTATATTTGATTTACCTATAATACGTATTAAGGTTTCTTTAAAATTATCATAGGTTAAATTATATTTATTTAAAATCTTTTTTGTTCGATCATATTCTAACAAACTTAAAAGTAAGTGTTCACTTCCTACATACGGATGGTTTAAATCCAACATCTCTTGTTCTGCATATTCTAGTATTCTTTTAATACGACCATTTATATTATTTTCCATTTAAAAATCCTCCTATAATATATATATGAGGATTTTTTTTACTTATTATGCATATTTTGTATTTAATTTTAATCTGTCAGCTAAAGTAACGATAAACTCAGAATTTGTTGGCTTACTTCTGTCAAAATCAATTGAATTTCCAAATATTTCTTCCATCAAATTATAGTCGCCTCTAACCCAAGATACTTCAATTGCATGTCTAATTGCTCTTTCAACTCTTGATGATGTTGTATCGTAAGATGATGCAATACTAGGATATAATTCTTTTGTAATAGAACCTACTAATGAAGAATCTTTGTAAAGCATCTCAATACCATCTCTTATATAGGAATATCCTTTAATATGAGAAGGAATTCCTAAACTATGCAATAGATTAGTTATTTCTAATTTAATATCCGCAGATGCATCTGATAAAACGACTGAACGTCTTTTGCATAATGCAATAATTATATCTTCAAGTGTACTTACATCAAACGGCTTTTTGATAAAATAATTAATTGAATAGTTACTTATACTATCCATCATATCAGCTGATATGAATTCGCTTGTTGCGATAATTATTTTATCATCTCCTTTACTTCTTATAGTTTTAAGTAATTCATAGGAGTCCATTCCATTAAGTAACATATTAACGATTATACAATCGGATTCGTCTAAATATTTTAGTGCTTCTTCTTTTGTTTGGGCACATTTTACTTCAATACTACTAGAACTTCCAGAATACTTCGCAACTTCTTTTGTGTGATTGATATCTCCATCCACCACTAATGTTTTAATTGCCATAAATATCTCCCTTTTTTCTAATATTTCTTGACTGCTAAAAACATTATAGTATAAAGTTTTACAAATAGAAATAGCAAGTTTTGTCGAACCATGTAAAATATTGTAAACGGCTAGACAAATCTATGTCCAATTCGACAAAATTCTTTCTAATTTGACAGTACTTCTATTGCTTTTTGTAATTGTGTGTCATTTTCATCTGTTGGATTAAGGGCATATTCCTTAGTTAACTTGATTTCTATGTCTGGTTTATATCCAATTTCATTAACATAATTGCCATTTGGTGTATACCATCTAGCAGTAGTATATTTTATCATCGAGTTATCACTTAAGTAATTAGTTTGTTGCACTAAACCTTTTCCATAAGTCGTTGTTCCAATAAGAATAGCTCCATAGCTTTCTTTTAAGGAAGTAGCTAAAATTTCACTAGCAGATGCTGAGGCACGGTCTATTAAAACAACAATATCATAGTTTCTTTTTTCATTTGAAGTATCATAAACTTTTTTATTGCCATCTTTATTTTCAATAGAATAAAGAACTTCACCTTTTTTTATAAACATATTTAAAATTGCATCAGCTGACTCAAGATATCCACCTGTGTTGCTTCGAACATCAATAATTAAAGACTCCATGCCTTCACTTTCTAACTTACTTAAAGATTTACGGACCTGAGATGCAGAAGTTTTAGAGAATGTTGATAAATATATATAACCAACTTTTTTATTATTACGTTCAAACATTTTTGATTCGATAGATGGATATTCAATTGTTTTAACATCTATTTCTAATGTTAATGTTTCACTTTCTCTTAATATTGTTAAAATAACCTTGTCTCTTTCTTTAATAAGTGATGATACTTCGTCAAGAGTATCATCTTCAGTAATTTCTCGCTCATTTACTTTTTTTATTATATCCCCTGATTTTACTCCCGCAATAAAAGCTGGTGTTTCTTCAATAACATTAACAACGACAATATTATTATCCTTTTTTTGAACAGTTATACCTACCCCATGGTATTTACCTTCAAGCTTTTCTGATAAATCTGAAGTATCTTCCTTATCCATATGTGTTGTATACTCTTCATCTAAAGATGACATCATTCCATTTATTGCTTTACTTGCTAATTCTTCTTTATTTAAAGTTCCATAAAAATCTTCATTTATTTTATTGTAAGTTGCTACAATATCTAATAGTTCTTTATCAAGTATCAAATTATGGTTATTTTTAAAGTAAAAGAATAATCCTGTAATAATCCCCGTTAGTGAAGAAAATGCTAACGCTATCACGATTACTTCAATTAAATTAAAATTGTTTTTTTCAAAGTTATTTTTTTTCTTGTTGTTTTTTTTCATGTTGATTCTCCTTGACATAATTATACCATATAATAAAAAATTACAGAAGATTAAGTATCCGCTCGTCTCTATGTTCCTACAAATTAAAAAAATATTTATATATTTTCATCATCTACAATCCCCATATCAATAAATTTACGTATTTTCTTTATTTCATTAACTGCACGTACTCTTAATTCATTGTTCTTTTCAAAATTTTCAAAAGAAGTAAGCGAAGAAGATGGGTACTCATATATGATTTCAAATTTATTATCTTTTAATTGTTTTTTTAATTCCATCCCAATTCTTTTTAAATGAGCTTGGTTAGACACTAAAATTATGGTTTTGTTTTCTATTAAATTGTTGTTTTTTAATATTTCTATAGAATTAATTATATTTTCTTCTGTAGTTGTTGATTTGTCTTCTATTAAAATTATTTCTTCTTTTACATTATTTTTTAATAATACTTCTTTCATATATTCAGATTCATTGAAATCTCCTGCAACTCCAATTCCACCTGTTAATAATATTTTATCAACTTTTTTCACTTTTAATATTTCAAGAACTGTTTTTATTCTTTCGTCAAGTAATGGCTTTAAATGGCAACCAAAAACTATAAGACAGTCAGCTTCTAAATATTCATTTTTAGGTGTGTTAAATAAAACTTTCTTTATTATCTCATTACTTATATTATTTGTATCAATATCGGTTAGCTTCATTATGTATTCATCTCCTCTGTTAAATCGCTTCTTATCTAATTTTAACACAAAGTTCTCTTTATGTAATTATTTTAATTTCCAAGCTCTTTGGTACCATAAAACAAATAATAAAAAAAGAACACTAAAAAGTATTCTATTTTGCTCTTAATTTTTCAGTTATTATTTCTGGTTCTTTAATATATTCTATAACTTTTTTATCTTTAATTATTAAAAGTCTTGGTCCACCTACTACAAGTTCTTCTAAAGTAGTTGGATTTGTATTTTCATTTTCAATTCCTTCATTAAAATGAGCTTTATTCATTTTGTTAGCAAAATCAACTCCATATATAGTTCCTTTTCCATTATAAGAATTGATTAAACCACTATAAAGCATTCCATTTTCTTTATTACTTGAATCAAATAATAAAACCATATATTCTTTATCACCTTTTTTAAATATATCAGAAGCTAGAATAATATTTTCATCATATGATGGTTCAGTCGTTGTTGTCTTTTCTCCTTCATTAAAGACATCTTTTGTTACTACTTTTCCATTAAACAAAAATAATAAACCAACTAATGCAATTACAATTATTAAAACTACAAAGAAAGCTTTTATTTTTTGATAATCTTCATTAGCCATTTTATTTTGCTTAATTTCTGTACTTACAAATTTTTCTGTTTCTTGTTGTTTTTTCTTCTTCATATAATTTCACCTGTAAATAATATATCATAAAAAAATAGTCGAAACAATTAAAAAAATGGTTATGCAACCATTTCTATCTTTGAATCAATTAAATTTTGTTCTGTCTCACTTTCAAGTAATCCAGCAAGCTCAGCTTTCATTTCTTCAATTGCTTCTTCATTTTTCTTTATCTCGTCGTGCAGTTGTTCGTTGCGAGATTCAAATGCTGTTAACAAAGCACTTATACTATTAATTTTGTTTTTCATAACTACACCTCTTGCTTCATGGCTCTATATTATATATCAACTATTTTAGTCCTGCAACTAAATTTGAAGAATTTTGAACACTTTCTGCAATAGTCATCATTTCACTAGCATCTAAATTTTTACTAGTTAGATAATAATCAACACCATTACTTGTCCAGTAAACTGAGTTATCCGAGATAGCTCCAATAGTTGATCCTAAGAACAAAGGTTCCCCATTTACAGGTATTATATCTAAATCGTCGTTAGTTTTTGATACTTCTTCTACTAGTATGAATGGGTTTACTCCTGCAAAAGTTAAAATAACACGATTTCCGTTATCTGTTGCAACCGTATCTTTTCCAGATAAGTATGTGTCTGTAGGAACATATAAAGGATAAATTATATCTTCTAAAATATTAGAAGTAGTCTCAATTTTACAGGTATTTTGGCAATTATCAACTGTATCTGTACAACTTGCTAAACAGTCTTCGTCTACTTTTTTATCTTTCTTTTCGGTAGTATTTTCAGTCTTAACTAATTTATCTAAGTTAAAATAATCATTAGAAAATTTAGGCTTATAGTTTATTTTGGTTATTTCAACTTCTATTTCTGTTTTTTCTTCGGCATTTTTTACACTGACTTTTTTGATGTTAAAATCTTTATCTGTTTCAATAGTTTCATGATCTAATCTTTGATTATTAGGATAATTAACTTTTGAAGTTATTTTATAACCATTTCCTGTTTTTTCTATTTTAGTTGAGGCATCTTTGTTGGCATCATTTACTAGGGATTCTAGTAGGTATGCTTGGCTTGAGTTATCTGGCCATTCACTCATGAATTTAAAACTTTTATTAAGTTCTGGTGTTACTACATAAACTCCTTCATCATTTCTTAAGATTACTTGTTCATGATTATTTATTGTGTTTACTAAAGATACTTTGTAATGTTCATTATTATCAACACCTACAGTTACATTATAGGTGAATTCATCTTCATTGCTAACTATTTTCATTGTTCCATTTAATTCATATGACGTTTGTTTGGCATTGTAATCTTTAAATGATTTTAATGTATCTGTACTCTTTTTTCCACACCCTGATAATAGTACAATACATATCATCAATAAAATTACCTTTTTTATAAAAATCATCTCCTATTAAGGTATATGTTAAAACATTTTTTTAATTCATTTATCTGTCAAAAACTAAGAGAATCCTAGACAAAATGTTATTTTTATAGTATAGTATTAGGTACCTGAGAGCTTTTTATATACTTATATATTTTTTAAGGAGGATAATAAAAATGAATAAAAATGATGGTTTCACGTCCATTTTTGCCCTTGGTGGTTTAGGCGAAGTTGGTAAAAATATGTACGTGATCGAATATAAAAATGAACTTGTAATAATTGATGCTGGAGTTATGTTTCCAACAAATGATTTATTAGGAGTTGATTATGTAATTCAAGATGTTACATATTTAAAACAAAATGAAAAAAAGATAAAAGCTTTAATAATTACTCACGGTCATGAAGATCATATTGGTGGTATTTCTTTTTTACTACAAAATGTTAATATCCCCGTTGTTTATGCATCTCGTATAGCACAAGATTTAATAAATAAAAAATTAATTGATCGCAACATTGGGTACAAAGATATAAATACTTATAATGAAGAGACTATTATAAAGTTTAAAAATATCCAAGTAGACTTTATTAGAACTACTCACTCTATTCCAGATTCATATGCAATAGTTGTTACTACTCCAAATGGAAAAATCATTCATACAGGAGACTTTAAGTTTGATTTAACACCAATTGGACCAATGGCAGATATTCATAAAATGGCTCGTTTAGGTGAAGAAGGAGTTAAGTTACTTTTATCAGAAAGTACAAATGCCCTATCCCCTGGATTTTCAGCGAGTGAGGCTTGTGTTGACGAGGCATTAGGTGATGTTTTTGCAAGAGCAACAACAAATCGAATTATTCTTGCAACTTTTGCTTCTAATATTTATCGTATTAAACATATTATAGAAACATGTCGTGAAAATAATCGTAAGATTATTACTTTTGGTAGAAGTATGGAAAATGCCAAAGATATTGCAATTAAGAATGGACTTATAAAAGACCCTTCAATATTTATTGATACTAATCAAGCTAAGGATCTAAAAAAACACGAAATTTGTATTTTGTGTACAGGATCTCAGGGAGAACGTTTAGCTGCTTTATCAAGAATTGCAAATGGGGTTCATAAGCAAGTACAACTTATGCCTGATGATATAATCGTCTTTGCTTCAAACCCAATCCCTGGTAATTCATCTAGTATTAATAGAATTATCAATAAGCTTTATTTAAAAGGCGTAAAAGTTTATACAAACTCACAATTTCCTGATATTCATACATCAGGACACGCTAAGGCTGAGGAATTAAAATGGATGATGCGTTTAATTAAGCCAGAGTATTTAATGCCTATCCATGGAGAATATAGAATGTTAAAAGAACATGCTGATTTAGCTGTTTCCTGTGGAATTAAAGAAGATAATATATTTATTTGTAAAAATGGAGATTCATTAATTATGGATAATGATGGAGTTCGCCGTGGAAAAAGCATTACAGCAGGCGATGTTTATGTTGATGGTTTAAGAGTTGGTGATATTGGATCTGTAGTTATTAAAGACCGTAAAATAATGAGTAATGATGGAGTCCTTGTTACTATTCTTAATATTAATCTTGATAAACGTCAATTAATGATACGACCAAATATAACTACTAGAGGATTTGTTTTAGTTAATGAAAATGCTAGTTTAATAAAAGAAATAGAAAATAAAGTATCAGATATAGTAAATAAATCACTTAAATCTTCTAAATACAGTGTTACTGATATTAAGAATCAAGTTATCTTAGAACTTAATGTATTCATTAATGAGCGTACAGGAAGAAGACCGATGATTTTACCAGTTATTATGGAAGTAAAAAAATAGTAACTCATTAGTTAATTAATCATAGTATATCGTGAGGGATATATATGATTAATTTTTTTTATGATTTAAATGTTTATTATCAAGCATTAATAGCTTCTATGTTAACATTTTCTGTTACATGTTTAGGAGCTGCTATGGTATTCTTTTTTAAGAAGGTTAAAAAAGAAGTTATGAGTTCAATGATTGCTCTTTCTGCAGGTATAATGTTGGCTGCTGGAATATTTTCATTGCTTCTGCCATCAATTGAACAAGCTTCATCTTTAAATTTAAATGCTCCACTAATAATTTCACTTAGCATTCTTGTAGGTTCTTTATTATTAATTCTGGGAGATAAATTTACAAATAAATACATTATTCCAGAAAATAAAGGTTTTAAAAATACTTTACTATTAATAGTATCAATAGTTTTGCATAATATTCCTGAAGGAATGGCTATTGGATGTGCTTTTGGTTCAATTATTTATGGTATTGAAGGTGCTACTGTAGCAGGTGCTATATCACTTGCTGTTGGAATTGGTATTCAGAATTTTCCAGAGGGAGCAGCAATTTCTATTCCTTTGAGAAATGCAGGGTATTCAAGAAAAAAATCCTTTATAATTGGAGCATTAACGGGAATTGTTGAACCAATCGCGGCAATATTTGGAGTATTTTTAGCTTTAAAGGTTAAGCTTATTTTACCTTATCTTTTAGCTTTTGCAGCTGGTGCTATGATATTTGTAGTTGTTGAAGAATTAGTTCCTGAGGCAATGGACTCTAAACACAAAACATTAATGGCTTATCTTTCTTTGGTAGGTTTTGTAATAATGATGATTTTAGAACTTATTGCTGCATAAAAAAACACGAGTTCTTCCCGTGTTATCCCCTTAAAAAATCGCAGCCAAGAAATATTCAATATTATAAAAGAATATTTTATAAGGGTCTTTTTGTTAATACCACCTACTTCCCAGATAATAATAACAAACCATGGTGAACTTTGTAATGGACTTTTAAAGTCCGAGTTATATAAAAAGTACTGAAATATATCAGTACTTTTTATAATAATGGTTCTTTTTCAAGAAGTGTATGATTCTTAATAAAGTAATGTTTCTTACAAAGATTAGTTAAGACTGTCTTTTTTGAAACTAAAATATAAGTTTTATTTTTAAAATATTTTTTTAAAATATCAGCTACTCTTTTTTCAGAATCGCTATCTAAAGATAAAGTTGGCTCATCAAAAAAGTAAACATCTTTATCGCTTATTACAGCTCTTATAATATTTATTTTTTCACTTATACTTTCACTTATACTGTTTGGAGATAATATTTCATCTAATCCAGCTGGCAAAGTGTTATACCACTCAGTTAGCCCAATCTCATTAATTAACTCTAAAATAAATTCATCTTTCTGGCTACTTAAAAACTTTATGTTATCTCTTAAGGAAACACTGAATAATACTGGGGTATCAGAGTAATAGGCATTGACAATTTCATTGGTGCTATTTCCATCAAAAAGTATATCACCTTCATCAAGAGAGAATATTCCACTTAAGACATTTAAAATTGTTGATTTCCCCTGCCCTGTTGCTCCCATAATACTAATATGATCTTTTTTTAGCAATTCAAATGAAGGTATTTTAATATCTTCTGTTGTATCATTATAATTTACAATACCATTTTTTATATTAATCTTTTTCCAACGGGTATTTATTTTAGGCTCTTCATTCATCTTATACATATTATCTAAAATAGTTTTATTTTTAGAAGAAATAAACATATTTTTTATAGCTGGATTTATTTTATAAAGTAAATCTTGTAATTTTAAAATAATTATAATAAAGAATATAATTAATCCTAGACGTGTAATAGTATTATTTATAAAAAGGAATGATGAAATTAAAATTACAGTAATTAAAATAAATATTAGACTTGTAAATTTTATATCACTTACAGTATCATTATTTTTTAAGATACAAATATCATTTTCTCTTGTATTATCTAATTTTTTTACACAGTAATTAAAAATATTTAATTTTTTTATTAGCATTATTTTAGAAATAAATTCCTTTAATAAGTCATTATAATTTGTAACTTTTATCTCTTCATCTTCAATATTGTTATAAGAATATAATAATATTGCTATAAGAGAGAAAAATACAATTAAACAAAAAACTTTGTTAAGATCTAATAGTTTTATAAATAAAATGAAAAGTCCGATAAGTGCTGGTATAATATATTCAAATAAATCAGATATTATCCTAGAATAATTATAAGATACTTCTAAGATTTTATTAGATAATTCTTCTTTATCTATTTCCTCTAAGTTTTTATAACTTAGCTGTTTTAGTTTTTTAAAGTAGTACATTTCAATTGAATGCTTTAAGTTATAATAACTTATATTGGCATTTTTTTTGTATATATTTTTTAAGAAAACACGTATTCCATAAAGAACTATAAGAGATAGTACTAAAAATATAAGTTTAGCGTCAGTCAAGGAGTCTTTTAAGAAAACATTGAAAGAGCAAGCAAATAAGAACCAACATATATATATCGCTACCTTATATATTCCGATGAAAAGCCATTCACTTTTATTAGTATGCTTAAGTAACTCTTTCATGTTGTACACCTACTTCTCTTTTTTTACCTTATTATACAATATTTAATTAGAGAAATCTATAATTTTACTCTACTGTTATATTGCCACAAATGCATTCTTGATAAGATTTAATTTTTGTTAATTCCTCAAGGTGTGTTCTAGCTCCATAGTTTGTCACACAAAATCTTGCTATCGCACTTGCTCGCATATAAGCTAATGAAATTATTTTTTCATTTATTTCTAAATCATTATCAATAATAGTTCTTATAAATTCAGCAAAAAATGAGTCTTCTGCACCTGATATGTCTATTTCATGAGTTTGTTCTGTTATAGCTTTTTCATATACTTCACTATTAAAAACAACAAGAGTTTCCTTACAACCTGTAGTTATTATTAAAAGTTTTGGATTAATTAACTCATAAAAATCGACTAAATCAAGTTTAAATTTATCTCTTAAACTTGAATAGACTTTCTTGTTCATTTTTATTATTTCAAAGCGATTTTTAAGTATGCTTATAAGTTCATCTAAACTTAAATACAGTAGATCTCCGATATATGAAAGATCTAAAAAAGCTTTATTGGAAACACTATTTAAAACTTCTTGAACATTATCACTAAGATTATCAACAATAATGTAATCATCATCTTGTATTAAAGGTATAATATCTTTTGGTTCAAAACGTGATTCTTGATAAGCTAACTTTCTTCCACAATATGGACAAGTCTTACTATATCCATCTTTAGAAACAAAGAAAGCTTTAGTATGACCAACAGTTTCTTTTATATTGCTAGTATCTACTCCTAAATAGTTTAAAGAAGAAATAGCGACTTTACCTTGTACATCATTACCTGTAACACCAAAAAATGCCGTTTTGTAATATTTTGATAAATTAGCGATGATATTAGCATTTGACTTACCGCCACAAATTCCTAGGACTAGATTATTACTAAAATAATAATCAATATATAAATCTCCAAAGCTTATAATACGCATCTTTATGCTCCTTAAATAATATTTTTTTCTTTTCTTATTAATATTTTAATATACTATCAAATAAAATGATAGTTGATTCAACAGAAATTAATAAACATTTCTAAAATTGACAATTTGTTTTAATAATTTTATAATATTATCGATTTAGTGGGGAGATTTTTATGAATAAATATAACTTTTTAAAGTCAATGGATTTAAGTGAGTTAATTGCTCTTCAAAATGTTACAACTGATACAATTCTTAAGGAAAATATAAAAAGTGTTTTAGGATCTGATGAAAGAAAGTATTCAAGAGATTTTTATACTAGTGACAGAACAATTTTTATTAATGATGCCCTTAATGATGATTATAAGAAGTTAATCAAAGGTTTTAAAGTTTCTAATTTAGAATGTTTTATAAATTTAGCTTGCCTAGGACTCGGGAATAATGAAGGATTTAATAGCGGACTAAAAAAATTAGATGAAGCAGCTTTAATTTATGGTAATCCAGAAGTTCAAAAATATTTAAAGGAAATTGGTGTTAACAAGTATTGGGAATTTCATTCTTTATATAATGTGGGATATTTTCGTGACAAAAATTCGATTAGAGAACGTAATTTAAATTTGAAGATAAAGAAAAGTGAATTAATAAAATCAGTAAAAGAAGATATTCAATATTTAGATTACTTTGAAACATTTTTTAGTTTAGAACAACATAGAAAGTTGTTTGAAGGTGCTTATAACACGTATATGTATATTAAAGAAAACTTACATAGAATGTTAGCTATAGACAATGATATTAGCATTGACAGAATTTTGAGTGAACAAGATGAAAAATATGAATTAGCTTGTGAATATCTACATGAAATATCTATACACTTATATACTCTAAAAAAAAGAATTATGGATAGTCGATTATCGGCATTTAATCATAAAGTGTCTTTTATTGCCAAAAAGCAGTTTAGTCCATTAAATGATGGCCAAAAGCAATTTGCTGAGTTAGTTTCATATGGTATGACAAAAGAAGAGTTAGCTTCTAAAAACTTTGAAAGTGCTGAAAGATTACTATATATTCCCAAAAAGTACATATAAAAAGTAAAGAAATAATCTTTACTTTTTTGTTTGACTGACAATACAATAATTACTAAAGTCTAATTTATCTAAAGTGCTTTTAAAATCCTCAATGCTAAATTTTTCAATGTCACCTATTTTATCAACATCCAAATAATCAAAAGTCAAAATGTTATCTAAATAAGCTAACCCAGAAGATACACATCTTCCCTCTCTAACAACTACATTTATTAAAGTTTCCTTTTTCCATAAGTCAAATAATTCTTTATCAGTATACTTATTTTTTATAACATCAAATACTAATCTCTTAAATTTTTTTAAGTTATTACCATACATACTAATATCTAAAAAGCATATGTCCTTAATAAAAAATGAAGTACTCGTAGATAAACTATATATAGTATCTTTTTCTTTTGTAAGTTCTTGATATACTTTAGATGAATCGTTAAAATTATAACTTAAGAAATGGGATAAATAAAATGTTAGCTTTACTCGCTCTTTAGGAGTTAGTTTTTTTAAATCTATTTTGAATGATATAGTAATTAAATCATCAAATTTAGAATCTTTTACATGTCCTTTTTTACGTCTAACTTTAGCTGTTTCTTTTTTATCAAGTATTTCGTATTCATATTTTTTTCGATTAATGCTTTCATATATTTCCGTTATTTTTTTAATAATCTTTTTTGAGTCAAAATTTCCAGCTATAAAAATAACTTGATTTTCTGTTTGATAAAATAAATTATGAACTTCTTCTAACTCTTCTATCTTTATACTTTTTACATCATCTATAGTACCAGTTGTTTCACGAAATTTGCAATCATGGTATGTACAGTCATTCATCTTTTTAGTAAATTTAACATAAGGGCGATCAGCTGTTCTTTTTATTTCTTCAATAATAGGTTTCTTTGTTTTCTCTAAAGCATCAGGATCAAAAGTGGGAACATTAACGATTTTTATAAGTTCTTCAAGATGACGTTCAAAATCAAATACTGTATTAATGAAAAAACAAGTTTTCTTAGCATTTGTAGTTGCATTAAATTCAACATATTGATCTTTTAAATAATCAAACATATTACCATATAAATTATGTTCAACTAAATAATGTTCCATTAGATGAGCTAACCCTGGAGTTATTTTTTTCTTTTTTTCTTGATATTTATATTTTTCAGTCATGCCACCATATAAAACACTTATTTCAGCATATGTTTGATTTTTACTTTTATCTTCTGATAAGACTAATCTAACATTATTTGGGAGCAACATTGTACTATGCTTTATCATTTTCTTCACCTCTAAAGAACATTTCATTAGTAATCTTAATTCTATCTATAAATTTAATTAAGTCATCTACTTTTACTGATTTAGTTCTTTCTAATAGTTCTTCTGTTGTAAGGATATCTAAATCATTATTAATGGTATTATTTAATAATTTACCTTGGCTGTCTTCTTCTCTTAGTAAATCTACTTCTAAACCTTTAATTAATTTATTTAAACATAGTGTTAAAAATTCTTTATCTTTTAATTTAGTAAATACAGACTTGATAATCTTTTTAGTTTCTTTATATTTATTACTTGGAATAAAAGCAATAATAATAAACATAGCACGGGATGAAAAAGTAGACATTTGAACATCGTACACTAAATTATTTTTAACTCTCAATGCTTCAAATATTAAATTGTTTTCTGCCCCATTTAAAATATTTACTAAGGTTGATAAATATTTAACCTCTGTTTTTTTCATATCAACTTGGAATTCTAAACATAATTCTGATTGATTAAAAGGTGTCTTTATTTCTTGATAAGTGTGTGTTTTCATTGGCATTGGTTTAAAATGATTAACATTAAAACTTACTTCCTTTTTATCTTGTGGTATATATTTTTTAAATAATTTTTTAGCATCTGTTACACTTATATTTCCGTATACATATGGAATAAATGTGTTTTCTAAAATATTCTTTTTATAAAAATCATATAATTTTTTAGGAGTTACGCCTTTTATTACTTCTCCTGCTTTAGCATATGAATTACCTAAAAGCTCTTCTGGATCAATATAATCATAAAATTGGTTAGAGTTACTAGAATAAATACTGTCTTTAGATCTTTTGTAATTATTATATGTATATTCAATTTCTGAAGCTAATTTTTCTTTATTAAATTCTCCATTTTCAGCATAAGGATTTAGCAAAGTATCAATAGCAAACTTAAAAGTTTTTTCAAGATTAAAATCTTTTAATAATCCAACTCTTGGTGTTGTAAAACTAAAAATTATGTATGAATTGTCAAGTATAGTTAATTCTCTTATATTTAATCCAAGAACTGTCTTTTTTAATTTTTCAGTATAGAACTCAGAATTGCTTGGAAATTTAGCACTAGTTGTTGAAATGAAAAGATTTAAGAATCTTATATATGTACCATTATCATTATGATGTTTAATTGGATAGACTAATCTAAATTCTAGTGTATCAATAACGTTTGTTTTTAAAACTTTAACGTCAGTTGTTAATTTTATTTTTTTCATAAATACTCCTTATTTTAATTTACTTTATTTAATCTATGGTTATTATAACATAAATAACGAAAAAAAGTTCTTTCGAACTTAACTTCTTGCACATCCATCAACACTTAATACAACTCCAGTTATGTAACTTGCTAAATCACTTGCTAAAAATAGAAAAGCATTAGCTATATCTTTTGGGGTTCCAATTCTACCTAAAGGTATACTTTTTATTAGTGGTTCAATCATTTCTTTTGGAAGTGCGGCTACCATATCAGTTTCTGTTATCCCTGGAGCTACAGCATTTACTCTTATACCAAACTCAGCAAGTTCACGTGCTAATGATTTAGTTAATCCATTAACAGCAGATTTACTTGTGGGATATAAAATACCAGATGGTTGACCATAGATACTTACCATTGATGAAGTATTCAGAATAACTCCTTTTGTATCTTTTAAGTAAGGTACAGCTGTTTTAGCTACCATAAAGACTGACTTTATATTCAAATCAATTATTCGATCAATTTCATCTGCATTATAATCTAATATTTTGGTACTCGATGAAATTCCAGCATTATTAACGACTATATCAATTTTGCCATATTGCTTTAAAACTTTATCGAATACTTCTTTAAGTTCTAATTCATCAGTAAGTTTTGGGTAAAAACCTATCACGTCAAAATTTGAATTTACTTCTTTAAGTTTGGAAATTGCATTTTCAACTGTTTCACTTTTAGATCCTAAAATACAGACTTTGGCTTTATTTTCTAAATAGGTCTTAGCTATTTCATAACCAATTCCTCTAGTTGCTCCTGTAATTATTGCTACTTTTCCTTCTAGCATATTTAATTCCTACTTTCTAATTCTATTTTTCGATATTTAATATCTTTTAAATTACTGTCTGCTTTATTATCTTTTTCTACCCTGTCTAACTTATCTAACAGATCTAGTATATATTGTTTTTTTAGTACTCCTTGATTTTCATAGTCACTTTTTAGCTTTTCTACTCCACCATAACTTTCAATTGCCTCTTCTGAAAAAATTCGTAATTCATCTGGTAAGTCAAATTCATTTTGATAGAAAGAAAATAGACAACTATAGTCATCAATTGAGATATCCTTATCAGCTAAAAGTTTTTTTAAAGCACCTTTTAAATTTTCTTTTGTCCACTCCATAACTGTTAAAGTATCTTTTGGACCTATATCCTCAACAATATTTCTTAGAGCTTCAGCATATATTTCTTCATATGAATCAATTAGAGGTTTCATCTTTCTTTTTAATTCCGTTTGAAAGAATTGCCAACATATTAATAATGCAACCGTGTGCATCCAAGTTTCTACAGAATCGTTTTCTTGTTGTAATTTGTAAGATTTCTTATAACTTGCTGGTAGATTTCGCATTGTTCTAAAGAAAACAGCAGGTAACTTAAAAAGTTCATTTGGTAAAACATTATTATAAATATCACTAGATAGATTGTTAGAATAATTTAAATACCAGCTATAAAGAACATCTTTTGATTTAACAAATTTATCATATAAAGGAAGCATCTCATCGCAAAGTGGTATACAAACTTTAGTCGCTTTGGTATTAAAATATTCAAATTCTGAACAAACATTCATTTTGCAATGTTTTATTAAAAGTCTTTTAGAACCAAATAAAATTATTGGACTGGATAAAAATCCCACAGTTCTTTCTTTAGGATAAGGATTTGATATTTTATCTTGTTTTGTCATAAAAGCTTTTTTATCTTTAGCTACATATTCAACTAATTTAAAAGTGATGGAACCATTAAATAATAAATGTTCATGAACATCATATTCGATACCATTATTTACTTTAGTAATAGTATGGAATCCTTCTTTAAAACCTTTTACAAGAATTAAATATTGTTTAGCAAGACCAACAGGTAATTCAGCTAAATTTTTTTCATTAATATTATTTTTTAAAAATTCATATGCATCTTCTACTGGTTTATTTTCAACAAAATTTGGAAGTTTATCAATATTGTCGCCTAAAATACTTCCATTTTTTGTATACTCAAATTCTGATATGTCATGTATTCTAATGTTTCCCGATCTATCAATGGATTTATATAAGACAGGTTTATTATTTTTATCATAATAAACAGTTGTAATTTGAAAATCTTTATATCTATATCTTAAATTATCAGCATTAATAATAAGACGAGAAAGATCAAAGTCTCCCCTTATGTATTCAAGTGGATTTTGTTTACTTGAGATAAAATTACTAGATGAAACATTATCACAATTGTTTAAAATAAAAGTATTAATTAATTGATAATTATCAATTGTACTTGGACTTTCCGTATTAACAACATTCATATAATATTTTTTATTTTTATTAATTATTCCTACTAATAATAACATTTATATCCCCCATTTCTTACTAAAAATTTTAACATCTTTTATGAAATATTGCACTATTTTATTTTTTTATTACAAACTGTTTCTTAATAGCAATACTATTATAATTAGTTTCATTCAATATCTTCCCCTTTTAAATATCTTTCATACATTTGATCCATTGATGATATATATTCTCGATCTTGTTTAATTCTAAATTTCTCATACTCACTTTCAGCCTTTTCTTTAGCCTGCTTATGTGATATTCTACCTGAATTATTTAATATTTTCTTTTCTCTAAAAACTAACAATTTATCAGTTACTTCAATCCAATTTGCCATAGTCATTACCTTTTCTTCTTCTGCCATATCTTCCGCATAATTCAAAAACAAATTTGTTAAATTATTTAATTTCTTTAATTCATCTTTGTTAAGATAATTTTTAGCAATACCTACATCATATTTATATATAAGACCATCTGGAGAATTTTTCCAATTCGTAAGTCCCATATTAATATGCTCTGAATTTGCTCTTTCATATATAAGTTCTGCTGCGGTATGATTAGTAATGGCATAATGGAGTTTATTTTGTACTATCTTAAAAAATATATAAGCATCCTCTGATTTTGAATTATAGTCAGTTGAAGTTGCAATAAATAAGTCAGTTATTTTTTGATAAGACATTCTTTCACTTACTCGAATTGTTTTTATTCGTTCTAATAATTCGTCAAAATATCTTTTATCAAATTTATTTCCTTTTATAAACCTATCATCGTTTAAATTAAATCCTTTAACAATATATTCTTTAATTAATTTGTTCGCCCATGTTCTAAATTTAATAGCCGTTTTAGAATTAACCCTAAAACCAATAGAAATTATCATATCAAGATTATAATATTCTCTTTTTCTAGAAACTCTTCTATTTCCTTCAAGTTGAACTTGTTCCAAAATGGAACAAGTTGAACTTTTTTCAAGTTCTTGATCATTATATATATTACTAATATGTTTAACTATCGCAGGTCTTTGGACATTAAATAAATCGGCTATTGCATTAACATTTAGCCATACATCCTCATCTAATAATCTTACCTCAACTTTCGTATTATTATTTTCATCTTCATAAAAAATTATATTACTTTCATCGCCTATTAATTTATTGTTCATTAGCTACTATCCTTTCATACTTATATTACAATCAAAGTGGTATGTGGAAACATTCATATCTCCATCAACATATTCAACATTTTAATATAATTTATCAAATCAAGCATTTTATTAAAAATCAATATTTATTTTAATAGTTTTTTTAGACTAAGCAATTCCACATATTCAACATGACTAGAATGTATACTATGAACAGTTCATACTGATATGTTTGTTTATAACTGACTATATCATAATATATAAATAAGATTAGTACAACATCTATTATGAATATCATTTTCCCACTTTGACTTTAACTCTCACCTTTACTCTCTTTTAACTTATAGTATATAAATAAAATTATATAGCATAGTATTGAAATTGCAAAAGTAATTTTTATGACATTGTTGTTCTCTTTAAATATTGTGTAAGATAATACTGGGATTATCATTGTCACCAATCCCTCGATAAATCTTTCGAAAGTAACATAAGAAGTTTGCAATTTATCTTTTGCTGTTTCGTATATTGCTATGTGATCATACATCTCGTAAGAGGCATTACCAAAGCCTATTAGTATATATATTAAAGGCAATAAATATTGTAATTGCTGATTATTAAATAATAATAACATTGTAAATACTATAACAAATACTACACACATAGGTAATATAATTTTACTCCAGTTTCTTTTTTTAGACTTGTTTCCCCAATATTTACTAGAAAGTGCTTCAGATAAATTAATTAATATATTTAAAATACTATAATATAAATAACCAATATTTAAATATCTGAGCAAGAAAACATTTAAATACATTGTGCCTACCCCATATGCAAATCTATTTAATCCTCCTGTTATAAGTACACTTCTAAAATTTTTGTCTTTTGCAGGAATACTTATATTATTTTTGACGCTAATTTTTTCTTGAATTACTACTGGCTTATATGTCTTTATTCTAATAGATATATCTATAAACGCAATAATAAACACAATGGCAAATAATATCATAAATCCAAATAATTCATATCCATAGATTGTAAATTTATCAAGAACAACTCCCATGATTAAACTAAATACTAAAACTACAGTATTCTTCAAAAAGTTTCTTTTGGCAGCAAAAGTTGTTCTATCATCCTTTCTTATTAAAGTCATTCTCCAATTAACAAAAGTTATATAACCCATTTCTCCAGTAATTGCATAGATTGTTGCCAATACAAAAAATAATACTGTTCTAACGCTTATATTGTTTGATAGAAATGGTATAAATGCCATAGAAACTGAAGAAATTCTATATATTGAATAATTAATTAATACAACTTTTTTAGATTGTCCAATTTTAGAAAATAATGGTGCAGCAAAAACTTGAATTACATTAGTCATTGTATCTAAAACTGCATATATTCCTAATGCTAAATCAGACAAACCTAAATATATAGCAAATGCAGAAATAAAGGAAGCACTTGCAATTCTATTGTTAGCAGTATCTAATACTGATGATGTTAAATATTTTTTATATTCTTTTTTGTAATTCATAATAAATCTTCTCCTATTACAAGATTTTATCGCCTATTTAGTATACATACACACTCCACATGATAAGTCCGAGGAAACATATTTAGTACATTTGTCTTTTTTACTTGATAGTTTTCTAATTCTTTAATATCTCTTGCCAGTGTCATAGGATCACAAGATACATAAACTATTGTTTGGGGATTTATTTTTTTTAAATGATTTAATGTTTCTTTATTTAATCCACTTCTAGGTGGGTCTACTATAACTGTATCAAATTTTTGATTTATTTTAGCAATTATTTTAGCAGTGTCTCCAGCATAGAAAAAAGCATTTTTAACATTATTAATTTTTGCATTATGTTTAGCATCTAAAATAGCATTTTTCACTTTTTCAATTCCATAAATGTTTTTAAAATTGTCTTTAAGAGACAATCCTAATGTACCTACTCCACAATATAAATCTAGTAAGTTTTTACCAGTAATATTATTTCTTAAAATACTAAAAATATTAGATGCCATATAATTATTAACTTGAAAAAAAGAATCATAAGAAACTTTAAATTTCATATCATCAATATAGTCATAAAAATAATTATCTTTATAAATACATTTGTTATTTAAAATTATACCAACTATATTTGATGGCATATTTAGAAAGTTTAGGTTTATTTTATCTTCTGTTGTTATTATTAGTAATAGTTCATCTTGATAATTAACACGAATTGTTATCGTTCCGTTTTTTATTTTAAATAAATCTTTATAATCTAAAAAGTTATTTATGGTGTTATTAGCAATTAGACATTTACTTATTTCACATAATTTATGGGTAGATTCATTATAGTAACCCCATTTAAAGTCTTCAATTTTCAAAGTTATCTTATTGCGATAAAATAATTCTCTATCATTTTTATTAATTTTAATAGTTGGTATTATTCCAGCATATTTTGTTAATATTTCAGTAATTTTATTTTCTTTAAATTCATCTTCGTATTCTATATTTATATGTTGTAAATTACAACCACCACAAGAATAGTAGTAAGGGCATTTCGGTAAAACACGATTGATATTTTCATTTTTTATTAGTTTTGCATCAGCAATATAAAATTTTTTATTTTCACTTACAAGGGAAATTTCAACTTCTTCATCAGGTAGAGCATTGTTAACAAACGTGATTAAGTTATTGTAATAAGTTATTCCTCTTCCTTTATTATCTAATTTTTCTATTTTCATTAGTTTTTATACTCGTATAGTTTTTTAACTTCTTTAATAGAAAGTTCTCTATACTCTCCACTTTTTAAATTATCTAATTTTAAAAATCCATATTCTACCCTTGTTAGCTTATCAACTAAATAACCCATTTTCATAAATACATTTTTTATAATATGATTTCTTCCTTCGACAATAGAAATCTCAACAATACATGTATCTTTGTTATAATCAATGTCACGAACTTTAACTCTTGTTGGTATGCATTTTATTCCATCAATATTTATGCCACTTTTTAAAATCATTTGATCTTTTGGAAGCATAATTTTATTAAGCTTAGCAATGTAAGTTTTTTCAACTCCTCTAGAAGGATGCATTAATATATTAGCAAGTTCTCCATCATTTGTTAAAATTATTAAACCTGTTGTATCATAATCTAGTCTTCCTACTGGATATACTCTTTTATCTGTTTCAATTAAGTCTGTTATCTTTTTTCTTCCTAGTTCATCGTTAACTGTAGAAACATAACCTCTTGGTTTATTAAGAAGAAAATAAACCTTTTCTTCTTTTGTTAAACTTTTTCCATCCACAACTATATAATCTCCAAATGAAGCCTTTGTTCCAAGTTCTGTAACTTTTTCTCCGTTAACAAAAACTTTTCCTAATTTTATGTATTCTTCTGCTTTTCTTCTTGAACAAAATCCTGATTCTGCTATTATTTTTTGTAATCTTTCCATATAAGTCACCTGCAATCTTATTTTACCAAGAAATACCTTATTAGTAAATTGAAAAGACTAATTCGTACAGTAACAAAAAAATATTATGCAATTACATAATATTTAAATATTTTATTGTATTGTTTATTCAGTTATATTTTTGGTTACGCTATACGATAGGCAATTGCTCCTTGTCCACCTGATCCGCTACCTGAAATACTTAAAGTTTCTCCTGCATTCATAGTAAAATAGAAAATTCCTCCTGCATTTTGATGTGCCCAAGTTCCTGAAGAACCTTTTGCAACATTATTTACTTTGACAGATATGTTGCAATATGCAATAACTATTATTACAGATTTTTCTGATGCTTTCCAAGTTTTGGAATCATTCCAATTAGAACTATATCCTATAGTTGTAAGGTAAGTAAACTGTGTTTGACCTGTATATGTTCCTGCTACTCCAGCAATGCTTTGTCCTTTAGCTATTTTATTAGCACTAACTCCTAGTTGAGAACGTAAAGTATTAGCATTTATTCTTGCTTCTGGTGCCCAACTATTTCCATCTGAGTGGTACCATCCTTCTGGTAAACCATTTATTGCATAGTAAGCATCATTTCCTGTTCCACAACCTGCTGATCCACAACCCCAATTTCCACTTTGAGCAAGACCTCTATCAATCATTGTACCACTTATCTTTGCTCCATTTACATAAGCAGTCTTTCCACTTAAGATATTTCCTGCTACAGCATTAGCATCACTCGTATATGAGCCTGTTATACCAAAGATACTTTTTCCTTTGGCTATATTTCCTGCTACTAGGTTTGCATCTCCCTTTATAGTTTGAGTTCCAGATAAATAATTACCTGATGCTATTGTTTGATTAGTTTTCCCTGGGGTATACGTTGTAGCTCCTTTACTTGGTATTGAACCTGTTATCTTTGCTCCATTTACATAAGCAGTTTTCCCACTTAAGATATTTCCAGCTACAGCATTAGCATCACTCGTATATGAGCCTGCTACTCCAAAGATACTTTTTCCTTTGGCTATATTTCCTGCTACTAGGTTTGCATCTCCCTTTATAGTTTGAGTTCCAGATAAATAATTACCTGATGCTATTGTTTGATTAGTTGTTCCTGGGGTATATGTTGTAGCTCCTTTACTTGGGATTGTACCTGTTACAACACTACCTTTTACTAAAGCTGTATATCCTTTTAACATTTGATTTGATGCTACATTTCCTAATCCTTTTAATCTATTTATCTCTGTATCCTTTATATTTAACTTACTATATAAATCATCTATTGCTTCACTTACATTTGTTGCACTTGATCC
>CAJUPN010000013.1 GCA_910588195.1 uncultured Bacilli bacterium | reverse complement strand
GCACTTGCTATTAGTAGGAAATGCGTTCGATATGAGGAAAGAGCTTGAAAGCCATGTGAGAGAAGAGAAAAAGAGAGAAAAGTTTAGCCGAGTTGAAGTGAAAGTTTATATGAATATGGTGTAAATTTGATAAAAAAATGAGAAAGTAGAATTGTTATCTTAAAAAAATTGTAATAACATTATAGTATAAAAAATGAAAAGGAGCGATTCTATATGAAAAAAATAAAAGCAAAATTAAGTGCTAGAGATGAAAAGTTAATTATACAAGCATTAGTCGAAAAGAGAAATAATCAACTAAAACAAAATAGAACAACAGAGCCAATAAATGAATTACTAATAAAACTAATCGAAAATTAAATACATAACTAAAAAGTCAATCGAAAGGTTGGCTTTTTTTAGTGGAAAAAATATAAGGAGGGAGAAAATTGGAAAAACAAGAAGCAATAGATTATCTAAATAATTTGCAGCAAGGAATGTTTTGTACTGTTAATATACCAATATGTAATGACAAAGAAAAAATACCAATTACGGTTATGTATATGGGCAAAGACAAAGACGGCAGATATAATTTTGTTGATACAGGTAGATTCATAATGAGCAAAGAATTTATTGAAAACAAATCAATTTCAATAGATAAGAGTTTTGATGAAGATAAGGCTTTTGAGATATACTCTAAAGTTCGTATGCAACCTAATAAAAATAAGAATAAAGAAAGGGCAAGGTAAAACAATGAAAGATAATCAAGTATTAGAATATCATGAAAAACAACAATTTAATAGTGAAAGTTTACAACAATATGATAATGAGGGACAAAGATACTTTTTGGCTTATTTATTAAGAAAAGGCTATAATTTAGAAATAAAAGAAAGCAAAATAATTTTTAAAGATATAACATCTGAAGAAAAAGTAAAAGAAATGATAGAACACTATAACAACGATAGTAGAATAGATAACCTTAATGTTAAAAGACAATGTATAAGAGAAGCAAGAGCAATAGGACTAGAAGAATATAGCCAAATGGTAGATAAAAAATTGAGAAGTTTGAATCAAAAGGAAAGGGAAAAAATAGAGAGATAATTTTTATAAACAAGTCGACCTAGGTTGATTTGTTTTTTACATAGTCATCATTATTGATGGCTAATTTTTATGAAAGGAGGGTAAAAAGTGTCAAAGTGTAAAGTAATTGCCATAGCTAATCAAAAACGGTGGAGTAGGAAAAACAACTACAACAGCTAATTTAGGAAATGCACTAGCAAGAAAAGGAAAAAGAGTATTACTAATAGATTTAGATCCACAAGGAGATTTAACAACATCATTAGGGTATAAAAATCAAGACAATATGGAAATAACAATAAAAAACATTATGGAAAAAGTAATACAGGAAAAGCCTATAAGCAAAAATGAGGGAGTATTACAAAATGTAGAAGGTGTAAATTTAGTGCCTGCTAATATTGAATTAGAAGCACTAGATATATCATTAGTTAAATATATAAACAAAGAAAATATATTGAAACAATACATTGATAATGTTAAAGAAGATTATGATTATATTTTAATTGATTGTAGACCTTCATTAGGACTTCTTACAATAAACGCACTTGCAACAGCTGATAGTGTAATTATTCCAGTTCAAGCTCAATACTTACCTCTTAAAGGAATGACACAGTTAATACAAACAATAGATAAAACGAGAGTACAGATAAATCCAAGACTAAAAATAGATGGAATATTATTGACTATTGCAGATATGAAAACAAATTTAGCAAAGACAACAATAGAAACATTAAGAAATAGTTATGGAAGCAGAATAAAGATATACAACACAGTAATTCCTATGGGAGTAAAAGCAGCCGAAAGTACGATAGAGGGCAAGAGTATATATGCTTATGACAAGAAAAGTAAGCCAGCAGTAGCTTATGAAAATTTTACGGAGGAGGTGTTGAAGAATAGCGAAAAGACCAGAGATAGAACTACCCAGTGTAGATGAGTTACTAAAATTTAGCACAAATAAAGGAAAAGCTGAAACAGTAGTAATATTAAATCCATACGATATTACAGATTTTCCAGATCATCCATTTAAAATAACAGACAATGAAGAAATGGACAATATGGTAGAAAGCATAAAAGAAATAGGTGTAAAAGTGCCAATTTTAGTAAGACCAAAACAAAATGGTGGCTATGAAATGGTAGCAGGACACAGAAGAAATTATGCAACAAAAAAGGCAGGATTAGATGGAATACCTGCTATTGTTAGAGAAATGACAGATGAAGAAGCTACTATTATAATGGTAGATAGCAATATTCAAAGAGAGAAGATACTACCATCAGAAAAAGCATTTGCATACAAAATGAAAATGGAAGCATTAAGTCATCAAGGTAAAAAAGAAACTTCTCGACAAGTTGGCGAGAAGTTAGTAAGTGCAGATGTAGTTGGAAAAGATAGTGGAGAAAGTGGCAGACAAGTTCAAAGATATATAAGGCTAACAGAACTAATAAAAGAATTATTAGATATGGTCGATATAGGTAAAATATCTTTTAGCCCAGCTGTTGAAATTTCCTATTTGTCTAAAGAAGAACAAAATCTATTATTATGCTATATAAAAAAATATGATGCAACACCCTCGCAATCACAAGCAATATATTTAAAAAAGTTAAGTCAAGAGGGAAAACTTACAACAGATAAGTTGGAAGAAATAATGTCAGCAGAAAAACCGAATCAAAAGCCAAAATACAATATACATTATGATAGATTTGAGAAATACTTACCTAGAGATGTAGTAACAGAAAAAGAAGTAGAAGATTTCCTTTTCAAATGCGTAGAAGAACACCATAGAAGATTAAAACAAAGACAAATGGCTAGATAATTTGTGTGGGAGTACAAAATAACAATAATATTTTAATTTGTATATTTGAAAGTAACTAAACATTGTAGTAAAATAAAGAAAAAAAGGAGATGTTTGGTTATGAGTAAAAATAAGAAATTCATTATTTTAATTACAACATTAGTTATAGTAGTATTAGGAATTGTAGGAATATTCATATATAAGAATAGGAAAGTTGATAATATTGTTATTGGGGAAAACAATAAAAATCAAGTGCAACCAAATAATGAACAAGAAAATATAATAGACAATGAAAATATTATTGAAAATACAGCAGAAAACAATGTAGAGCAAAGTAATACTGTTGAAGATAATGCAATATCACAAAATCAAGTAGAAGAAGAAAGTAAAACAGTAGAAACTACACAGCCAGTTCAAGAAAAAAATGTAAAGACATCAGCTAAAAAAGAAAATAATAAAACTACAACAACAAGTAAACAGCAAACAACACAAGAAAAAACACCATCACAACCTCAAAAAAGTGAGCCAAGTTCTAAAAGTGAACAAACAACAACACCAGTAAAAAATAATGATAGTAGTTATAAAGAACAAGAAGTTCAAATTGCACCAAAGACAGAATGCAAAGGGAATAATCATAAAGTAGGTGCAGGAAATACTGGTAAATGGTTTGAAACACAAGAACAAGCAGCTGCATATTTCAAAACAGAAATAGCAAAGTGGGGAAAGCAATGGGAGAATTTTGAAATAACAGATGATGAATATCATAAAAATTGCCCTTATGGGTACGAAGTTTGGACTTGCCCTCAATGTCAAAAATGGACAGTGAACTTCTATTATAATAAATAAAGAAATAATAATATTTGATTTAAGAACAGGTTATAAAGACTTGTTCTTTTTTTTGTTAAAAGGAGGAAAATTTAATGTTAAAAGCAAAAAAGTTAAAAAAAGTAATAGCTTTGATGTTTATAGCAATCACATTGTTAAGCACAGCTCAACCTATTTTTGCAGTAACAGACAGTGGTACTGGAAAATGGACAGCAGGACAATGGGATTCTAATATTTATACAACAGATAATAAGTCAGATTTAGGAATGCTTATGAGAAGATTAGTAAATACCACAACAGGAGAAAAAATCACAGTATTTTGTGCAGAACATGGTGTAAATTCACAAACAGGAACAGTAGAAACAGGAACACATAATACACCAACAGATCCTAAAGTAAAAAGAGCTTGTAAAGTAGCTTTCTTTGGGTGGTATCAAAAATATGGAAATTATTGCATTGATGGTGGAATAATGGCAGCAGATATGAACTCAAGAAAAATGGACTATGTATTCACACAACAAATGGTATGGTCAACATTAGGACAAAGTAATGCTACTTTTAGAAATGCAAGTATTCAAAGCCAATATGAAGCATTTAAAGCAGATATAAATGCAAAAATTGATAATATGGAAAGAAAACCAAGTTTTTGTAACGAAACAATAACAGTTGAAGTAGGACAAACAAAAACACTTACAGATTCAAATAATGTATTAGGACAATATGTTAGTTTTGATAAAACAGTAGATGGAATAAGAATAACACATAACAAAGGAGAAAATACATTAAATGTTACAGCAAATGAAGATTGCACGAAGGAAGCAATAAGAATATCAGAAAATACAATGTTTGATTGGGGTGTTATCAAAGAAGAAACACATAACCAACATTCAACAGTATATTTCACTTTTAGAGATGGAGTACAAAATCAATTATACTCTTTGAATTACAATGATCCTGTAACTATGTCTTTAAGTTTCAAAATTGATTTATTCGGAAAAATTGAATTATCAAAATTAGATACAGAAAAAGCATTAGTAGATGGAGCAGTATATACTGTTACAGGAGAAAACTATAACCAAGATGTAACAGTAACTGGTGGAAAAATTGTAGTAGAAAAGCTAAAAAGAGGAACATATACAGTAAAAGAAAAGTCAGCACCACATGGATATTTACTAAACACAGAAACATATACAGTAGATGTAAAACCAAATCAAACATCTAAACAAGCTATTGTAAACACAGAGCCAACTGGAAAAATCGTAATATACAAAGTTAGTGAAAATAATGATAAAATTGGTGGAGCAGTATTTACAGTAACAGCTAATACTGATATATACAATAAGGCTAAAAGCAAGAAATTTTATTCAAAAGGACAAGAAGTAGGAAGAATAACAACATCAGCAGGAACAGGAATTGGACAAATTGATAACTTACCAATGGGTAGTTATTCAGTAAAAGAAATTCAAGCACCAAAAGGCTATCTATTAAATGAAAAAACTTATACAGCAAATTTAGAATATAAAGACCAACACACACCAGTTGTAGAAATACAAATAGAAGGTATCACTAATAATGAGCCAAGAGGTAGTATTGGAATTACAAAAAGAGATTCAAAGACAGGAAATGTGCCACAAGGAGATGCAAAATTAGAAAATGCAGTTTATAAAGTATATGCTAATGAAGATATATACAATGTAGCAAAATCTAAAAAATTCTATTCAAAAGGTGATTTAGTAGCAACAAGAACAACAAATGCAAAAGGTGTATGCGAAGATGTTACAAATCTTCCATTAGGAAAGTATTTAGTAAAAGAAGAAACAGCACCTATTGGCTACTTAATTGATAAAAAAGAATATGAGGTTAATTTAGTATATAAAGACCAATATACAAAAGTTATCACAGGAAAAGCAGACAGTACAGACAAAGTAAAAGAAATGAGAGTACACATTTTCAAAAGTGGTATAAAAGTTAATTCTGGAAAAACTCCTGGTCTTGCAGGTGCAGAATTTACTATAAAATTAAATAGTGCAGTAGAAAGAGCTTATGCAAAAGGCTATACTTATGCAGAAGTATGGAATGGTATTGATGAATATGGAAACAAAGTAGAAGTAAATAGCAAAAGAGTAGCAGAAGCACAAGTAATTGCACCAACATACGCAGCCATTGTAACAGATGAAAACGGAGATGCTTATACAGAGAAAGTGTTACCTTATGGAACTTATATAACAAAAGAAACAGTAACACCAAAGGATTATGAAAGTTCAACAGACTTTACTTTTTCAATTACAGAAGATGAATCAGAAGTAATTGACATTGCAAAAAAAGTAAAAGACATAGTTGTAAACAATGAACAATTAGAAACTTATATCAAACTAATTAAAAAAGATTTAAAAACTGGAAAAACTGTTACTTTAAATAGTGCAACTTTCCAAATAAAAGCTACAAAAGATATTTATGATAGAGCAACAGGAAAAATCCTTTATAAAAAGGGAGAGGCAGTAACTCAAAAAATTGGAAGTACAATATTTAATTCATTTACAACAAATGCTAAAAATTTAGTTGTACCAGACAATAGTTATAATAATAACAAAGAAACATTAGGAACTATTGTAACACCATTAAAACTAGAAGTTGGAACTTATGAAATAACAGAAATAAGAACACCACAAGGCTTTTTACAATTAGAAAAGCCAGTTGCTTTTAAAGTAGATGGAGTAAAAGATTATGATAAAGACAATGAGGGAGATTATATCAAAGAAGTAATTGTAAAAAATGAAAAACCAACAGGAACACTTATAATTGATAAAAGTGTTGCAATAAGGGAAGATGTAGATACTTCTATTGTAGACATATCAGATTTAAGCAAAATTGAATTTAGCTTAACAGCAAAAGAAGATATTATTGATTATAGTGATGGTAGCACAATTTATAAGAAAGGACAATTAGTAAAAAATTATAATCTTGATAAAAATGGAGATTTAAGAATTGAAGAACTACCAATGGGAACTTATGAACTACAAGAAATCAAAACTTTAGATGGATTAGTATTAAATGATAAAAAATATGAAATTAAATTTGAGCAAAAAGATTTAGTAACAAAAGTTTACGAAGTAAAAGAAGATATTTCAAATGATACAACAGTATTTGAGTTTTCAAAAACTGACATAACTGGAGAAAAAGAATTAGTTGGAGCGAAATTAACAGTTATTGATGAAAATGATAAAGTTGTAGATAGTTGGACTTCTGGAGAAAAGACACACAAAATTGAAGGTTTAGTTGTAGGAAAAGAATATACACTAAAAGAAGAAACAGCACCAAATGGATTTGTAGTAGCAACAGAAATCAAATTCAGAGTAGAAAATACAACAGAGATTCAAAAAGTAACAATGATAGACAAAGTAGTAACAATGACAAAAGAGGACATTGGAGGAAATGAAATTGAAGGAGCAGAACTTCAAGTTATTGATGAAGATAACAATATAGTTGATGAGTGGACATCTACAAAAGAGCCACATAGAATTAACAATTTAGTAGAGGGAAAAACTTATACACTTGTTGAACAATATGCACCAGATGGATTTGTAATATCAAATGAAATCAAATTTACTGTAACTACTGATAAAGAAACACAAAAAGTAAAAATGATAGATAAAGTAGTTGAAATATCAAAACAAGATGTTAGTGGAAATGAACTAGAGGGAGCTACTTTAGTTGTTACTAGCACAAAAACAAAGAATATTGTAGATAAATGGGTTTCTGGTAAAGAGCCACACAAAGTAAATGGACTTATTGAAAACGAAGAATATATATTACACGAAGAAATAGTAGTAAATGGCTATGTAAAAGCTACTGATGTAAAATTTACAGTAACAAGTGATAAAGAAACTCAAAAAGTAATAATGATAGACAAAGTATTAGAAGTTGTAAAAACAGATCTAGTAACAGGCGAAGAAATTGAAGGAGCAGAATTGAAAGTAATTGACGAAGATGGCAATGTAATAGATGAATGGACATCTACAAAAGAGCCACATAAAGTAGTTGGATTAGAAGAAAACAAAAAATACAAATTAGTTGAAATTACTGCACCTTATGGCTATGAGATTACAGAAGAAATCGAGTTTACTGTGAGTGAAGATAAAGAAACACAAAGAGTAGAAATGAAAGATATGCCTATTCTTCAAAATATTAAATTAGTAAAAATTGATAGTAATACAAAAGAAGTTATCAAAGATAAATTTACTTTTGGAATATATGAAGATGCAGAATGCACAAAACTTATAAAAGAAGTAAAATCAGATAAAGAAAATGGAACAGTTTTATTTGAAAATTTACGATATGGAATTTATTATATTAAGGAAATTGCTGCACCAAAAGGTTATGTATTATCAGACAAAGTAATTAAAATTGAAATGAATGACAAAGGAACATTTATTGATAATGAAAAAGTAGAAAGCGAAGATTCAACATATACTTTTGAATTTGAAAATGTACCAGTAGATACACCAAAAACAGGAGATAATAGTAACTTAAAACTATATGTAGGTTTATTAGGATTATCTATACTTGCATTAGCTAGTGTGGGAGTACACGAATATAAAAAGAGAAAATCAGTAAATAAAAAATAGACCAATAACAAGGTGGCTTTAATTAGCCACCTTAATTCAATTTAAGGAGGAATTATAATGCCACAATATACACTAACACAAAGTGTAAAGACATTGGAAAAATTATTTGAAAACAATATAGATTCAGAACAAAAAATAAAAGCCTTAAAATGGGAAGATTTGAAGCAGTTTAGCCCTGTTGAAAAAAGTTTTATTATGGATTTAAAAGAAGCAGTAGCAAAGAAAAATGTAATAGGATTTTTAGCAGGAAAAGAGGAAACAGAAAGGAGATAACTATGATAGAACATTATAAAAAGCCATCAGTAAAATTCATTGTAAATAAAGGAAACTTTAATAAACTAATGGCATTACTTGCATTTCAAGAAGAAAATATTGTAACAGAAGAATGGAAAGAAAAAGCAAGAAACCTACAAGATCTATTATTAAGATATTCTATACCACAAAAAGATGAAGAGGGAGAAATATCTATAATAGACATTGGACTATTCCAAAAAGAAGCAGCAGAACTAATAGTTTTATTACTTTCTGCATTTGATAATGTATTAAAAGTAGATGAAGATTATACAAGGAAAATGAAAAGACAATAATGTAGAGGAGGAATAGTTTGGGAAAAATAACAGAAACAAGACAACTCTATAAAGAAGTTATAAATGAACTTTCACAAAGTGCAGAAAATTGGAGAAAGTTTTTAGATAGCAGTTCATGGAATTTCAAATATGATTTTGATGACCAAATTCTTATATATGCACAGCGACCAGATGCAAGAGCTTGTGCAACTATGCAAGAATGGAATAAAAAAGTAGTACCACATAGATGGGTAAATAGTGGGGCAAAACCAATATATGTATTCGATAAAAATCCATATAGTGAATATCCATTTAAGTTAGTGTTTGACTTATCAGATACCAACAATTATAATAATACAGAGTATAAATTATGGACTATAAAACAAAATTATGAAGAAGATATAATCGAAAGTTTAGAAGCCAATTTTGGAGATATAAGCTCAAAAGAAAATCTATCACAAGCTATAATTTCAGCAAGTTATAATATGGTAGTAGATAATATAGAAGATTATTTTACATCAATTATAAAAAACAAGAAAAACTCAATGCTTGAAACTATATCAGATGATGAAATAAAAACTATGCTTATTACAACTACATGGGCAAGTGTAAGCTATATGATGATGACTAGATGTGGAATAAATGCGAAAGAACAAATACAAGAGCAAGAATTATCATATATAAAATACTTCAACAACCAAGAAGTTCTAACAACATTAGGTACAAGTGTAAGTGATATAGCAGAAATGGGTTTGAGAGAAATTGCAAGGACAGTTGCAAATCTACAAAAAAGAGAAAAATTAAAAAATTGTACAATTGAGAAAATTGATAAAGAAATGTATTCTAATGATAATGAAAAAATCAAAGGAGGAAATGAAGATGGTAGAGAAAATAGAATACACGAAACAAGGGGATTATTACATGCCCAACCTAGTAATGGAGAAAGAGAAGATACCAACAGGGAAATACGCTCTGATGAGATACAATTATCTAAAGAATCACAAAAAACACGAATTGACAATATTAGTAATGAACAAGGAATTAGCACAACACTTGACACAAGTACAGAAACAAATGAGCCAGAGAGTGGAAGAATTGGTAGAGATGATGAAGAAACAACAAGGAATAACAGAGGAATTGAAAGCCAAAGATCAAATGACATGGGTGGGACTCATGAACAACATAAAAGCGACAGCAGAGGAGATGGCAGCGAACGAAATAATTTACATTTAGGTATTTATAGTAGGGACAGTAGTAAGGACTGTCCTTATGTTGTTACAGATGCAAAAGTTAATCAAATACTAACTAATGCACCACATTTAACAGTTTCTAATAGTGAAATTAGACAATACTTTGAAAATGAAAAAGACAAAAGTAAACGAGCAGAATTTCTAAAAGGTAGCTTTAATATTGATTACACAGAAATTACAATAAATGATGAAAGATATGGCTATAAAGCATTTGAAAATGGACTTTTAGTATGGAAAGGTAGTTTTTTATCAAGAGATACAGAAAGTTTTATTTCATGGGAAAATTTAATTGATAATTATGAAGCTATGATTATGCTTAATCAATTAAAAGATGTGGAAACAAGAATCCCATCTGTTACAGACCAAATGTCTTTAATCAATGAGGCAGAAAAAAAGCCAGAACTAGAATTTACACAAGAGTTTATAGATAGAGTATTACAAGAAAGAGGAACATTCAGTAAATACTCTATATATCAACAATTTGAAACACATTTGTCATTAAAAGATAATGCAGACTATTTAAAGAAAATGTATGGATTAGGCTATTATGGAACAACTGGAACTGTATCGGGATCAGGAATAGGTTTGCAATGTTCTCCTAAAGGTATGACATTAAATAGAGGTTATTTCAAAGACGAAATCACGACAACAATAAGTTGGAATGATGTAGCAAAAAGAATAACAGAACTTATTAAGTTAGAAAGATATTTGAATGAAAAGGAAATTGCAGAATATCCTAACTGGCTAAAAGAACAAGAACAAGCAAAAGAATTAAGAGAAGCAGAAGAAAAGTTAGAAAATCAAGCAGAACAACAAGAGTATGAGCTTGCCAAAAGAGTATATTCATTTGTTAAGCCATCAGATTTATATAATTATCCAGATGATACAGCAGCTTTAAACACAGATGAAGAAAATATTGAAATAGTAAAATCAGATATAAGTGATACGAGAAATGTAAATGACTATGTAAATGCTTTAAATAAAATAAGAGAAAATATTGCAGATACAGACTCACAAAAACATGAACTAGATGTGATAATATCAATATTAGAGAAAAGAGTTCCACATTATGAATATCATTTAGGAGATACAGTCTATATTGGTGCAGATAAGTATGAAATTGCAGGTATAAAGGACAATGTAGTAACCTTAATTGACACAAAATTTCCTATATTAAATAAAACAATGAGCTTTGATGAATTTGAAAGAAAAGTCAAAGATAACTATTCAAATGACCATTTAATTGTAAAAGAACAAGAAGAAAATACAATAGAAAATAAAGAAGAAAGTTTAGCAGAAGTAAATAGTGATGAAGAACAAACAGAAGAACAAGAAAACCAAAAAGAAGAGATAGCACAGCAAGAAACAGAAGAACAACAAGAAGAAAATGAGCAACAAGTTGAACAAGAAAAGCCATACAAAGTAGGGCAAGAGGTTTATTTAGAATCTGACAGAAAATATAGAATTGACAATATTGATTTAGAAAAAGATACAATAAGTCTATTAGACCTACAAATACCTATGCCTATATTTAGAGAAGAAAGTATCTTAACCTTTGAAAATTTATATAATCAAAATGAGAGGAACTTTCCAAAACAAGATATTAAACCTAATTTTGTAAGAACTAAAAACAAAATTCAATACTTTGTATTGCACCCAGAAGTAGCAGTAGAAGATAGAAACAATTATAAAATTACAGATAATGATTTAGGAATAGGAACACCTAGAGAAAAATTTGAACGAAATACTGCAGCAATTAAAGTATTGAAAAAGTGTGAAGAGGAAAATAGGTATGCGACTCCAGAAGAACAAGAAATTATGTCAAAATATGTCGGATGGGGTGGCTTACAACAAGCATTTAAAGAAGATGATAGTAGTTGGTCAAATGAATATAAAACATTAAAAGAATTATTAAATGATGAGGAATATAAAAATGCTAGAAAATCTGTGTTAACAGCATTTTATACACCACCTATTGTAATCAATTCAATGTATGAAATACTACAAAATATGGGGTTAAAGGAAGCCAATATATTAGAGCCATCATGTGGTGTTGGAAATTTCTTTGGAATGTTACCAACACAATTAAAAGAATGCAAAATGTATGGTGTTGAGCTTGATTCTATATCTGGAAGAATAGCACAACAATTATATCAAAAGTCTACAATAGCAGTAAATGCCTATGAAAAAGTAGAATTACCAGACAGCTTTTTCGATGTAGCAGTTCGGCAATGTGCCTTTTGATGAATACAAACCAAACGATAAAAGATACAATAAGAATAAGTTTTTAACACATGATTACTTTTTTGCAAAAACACTAGATAAGGTTCGACCTCGGTGGAGTTATTGCTTTTATTACCTCAAAAGGAACAATGGACAAAAAGAATTCAGAAGTTAGAAAATATATTGCACAAAGAGCAGAATTGTTAGGAGCGATAAGGTTACCTAATAACACATTTACCAAAAACGCAGGAACAAAAGTAACTTCAGATATACTATTTTTGAAAAAAAGAGAGAATATGACAGATATTATGCCAGACTGGGTTTATTTAGACACTGACAAAAATGGTATTACAATGAATAAATATTTTGTCGATAATCCAGATATGATATTGGGAACAATGGAAATGGAGCCTACACAATATGGTAGACCAGATTCGACTTGTAAACCTTATGAGGGAATAGAATTAAAGACTCTATTAGATGAAGCAAAAGAGAAGATAGAAGGAGAAATTACAGAATATGAAATAGGAGATATTGAAGAAAGAGAAGAAACAATGCTCCCAGCAGATCCTTCTGTGAAAAACTTTTCTTATACTATTATTGATGGCAAAGTATATTTTAGAGAAAACAGTGTAATGGCAGAACAAGACTTGCCAATTACCACAATAAGCAGAATAAAAGGAATGATAGAACTTCGTGATTGTGTCAGAGATTTAATAGATTTACAAACAGAAGATTATCCAGAAGAAAATATTAAAGTAGCACAAGCAAAATTAAATAGAATGTATGACAACTATGTTAAGAAGTATGGAATTATAAACAGTAGGGGAAATCGTTTAGCATTTGAAGCAGATAGTAGCTATTATTTACTATGTTCATTAGAAGTAATGGATAGCGAGGGCAGATTTGTGCGAAAAGCAGATATGTTCTCAAAAAGAACTATAAAAGCATATAAGGAAATAACAAGTGTTGATACTGCAAATGAAGCACTAATTGTATCGCTATCAGAAAAAGCATCTGTTGATTTAGAATATATGTCAAAACTTACAAACAAAACACAAGAAGAGTTAGTAAAAGAGCTAGATGGTATTATTTATAAACTTCCTATGGAAAATAATAAATATGTAACAAGTGATGAATACCTTTCTGGAAATATAAGAGAAAAATTAAAAATGGCAGAAGCATCAGTTGGAATGCATCCAGAGTTTGCAACTAATATAGAAGCATTAAAACAAGTAATGCCAAAAGATTTAACAGCCAATGAAATTGGAATAAAGTTAGGTGCAACATGGATACCAACAGAGATTATTGATAGTTTTATGTATGAATTGTTAGAAACTCCAAATCATGCACAATGGAATATGAAAGTGAAATTTAGTGAGTATAATTCACAATGGTATATAACAAGCAAAAATTATGATTATTCAAATGTAAAAGCGAATAAAACCTATGGAACAAATAGAGTAAATGCTTATGAAATTATTGAAAAAACATTGAATTTAAAAGATGTGAAAGTATTTGATACTGTAACAGATATTGACGGAAACAAAAAGAGAGAATTTAATGCGAAAGAAACAGCCATTGCACAAGCAAAACAAGACCAAATTAAGCAAGCATTTGAAGATTGGATTTTTAATGATGTAGAAAGAAGAGAACGATTAGTAAGGCTATATAATGACAGATTCAATAGTATTCGTCCTCGTGAATATGACGGAAGTCATTTGAATTTTGTAGGTATGAATCCAGAGATAAAATTAAGAACACACCAACAAAATGCCATTGCCCATATTTTATATGGAAGAAATACACTGTTAGCACATGAAGTAGGAGCAGGAAAGACTTTTGAAATGGTTGCTCGGTGCTATGGAGAGTAAAAGACTTGGACTTTGTAACAAGTCTATTTTTGTTGTTCCAAATCACATCATTGAACAATTTGCAGCCGAATTTCTACAACTATATCCATCAGCAAACATTATGGTGGCGACAAAAAAAGACTTTGCAACAGCTAATAGAAAAAAGTTTTGTTCTCGTATTGCTACTGGAGATTTTGATGCAGTAATCATACGGACATTCGCAGTTTGAAAAAATCCCTATGTCAATCGAAAGACAGCAACAGTTAATTGAAAAGCAAATTGCAGATATTATAGCAGGAATAGCACAAGCTAAAAGAGATAAGGCAGAAAACTTTACTATAAAACAAATGGAAAAAACAAGACGAGGATTAGAAAGTAAACTTGAAAAATTAAACTCACAAGCAAGAAAAGATGATGTAATCAACTTTGAACAGTTAGGAATTGATAAGATATTCGTAGATGAGGCTCATAATTACAAGAACTTATTTTTATATACTAAAATGAACAATGTAGGTGGAATTTCACAAACAGATGCACAAAAAAGTAGTGATTTATATATGAAATGTCGTTACATGGATGAGATAACAGAGGGCAGAGGAGTAGTATTTGCAACAGGTACACCTGTAAGTAACTCAATGGTAGAGTTATACACTATGCAACGATATTTACAATATAACGATTTAAGAAAAATGGGACTTGAACACTTTGATAATTGGGCAAGTATATTTGGAGAAACAGTAACAGCAATGGAACTTTCGCCAGAACGGAACAAATTATAGGAGTAAAACAAGATTTTCAAAATTTCATAATTTACCAGAACTTATGTCGCTTTTCAAAGAAGTTGCAGATATACAAACTGCTGATACTTTAAATTTACCAACACCAGAAGTAGTAAGACATGATGAAATAGTAAAGCCTAGCCAAATGCAACAGGATATGGTAGCAGAATTAGGAGAAAGAGCAGAAGCTATTAGAAAAGGTAGTGTAGATCCTAGCGAAGATAATATGTTGAAGATTACTAATGAGGGAAGAAAACTTGCGTTAGACCAAAGACTTATGAATGAAATGCTAGAAGATAATGAAAATGGGAAAGTTGGAGTATGTGCAAATAATATCTATAAAATATGGGAAGAAAATAAAGAACAAAAATTAACACAATTAGTATTTTGTGATTTATCAACACCAAAACAATTTGAAGAAAAATTTGATGATGAGGGTAACTATGTATTTACTGATGTTTATAATGATTTAAGAAGAAAGTTAGTATTAAAAGGTATTCCACGAGAAGAAATTGCCTTTATACATGAAGCAGATAATGAAACTAAAAAGAAAGAATTATTTGCTAAAGTAAGAAAAGGCGAAATTAGAGTGTTAATGGGAAGTACAAGCAAAATGGGAGCAGGTACAAATGTGCAAGATAAAATAATTGCCTTGCACCATTTAGACACACCATATAGACCAGCCGACTTAACACAAAGGAATGGTAGAGGAGTAAGACAAGGAAATCAAAATAAACAAGTTCATATATATACCTATGTAACAGAGAAAACATTTGATGCTTACTTATTTCAAATGTTAGAGAGAAAGCAAGGCTTTATATCACAAATAATGACTTCAAAGACTCCAGATAGAACAGCAGATGATATAGATGAAACGGCATTGAGTTATGGAGAAATTAAGGCTTTAGCAACTGGAAATAAATATATACTAGAAAAAACACAATTAGATTCAGAAGTTGCAAAATTAAAAATAGTAAGACAAAGTTATCAAAGCCAAATTTATGATTTAGAAGATAAAATTGCAAGATCATATCCAAATCAAATAAAAGAGATACAAGAGAAGGTCGATGCACTAGGAGCTGATGTCAAGCAACTAGAAGATAACACAATACCAAATGAAGATGGCTTTTCTAAAATGACACTTAAAGGAATTGAATATACTGATAAAGAGCAAGCAGGAAAAGCAATACTAGAAGTTTGTAAATCAAAATCAAATCCAGATATTGAAGATATAGGAGAATATAGAGGATTTAGACTAGAACTTGGCTTTAATTCAGTAGAAAAACAATTTACTATGACTATGAGAAATAAATATAGTTATAGTATTTTTTTAGGTAGTGATACTTTTGGTAACATTACAAGAATAAACAATGCACTAGAAGCAATAAAAGATAAGATTCCAGATGCAAAATTAAGAATAGAAGATATTGAAAAGCAACTTGCAACAGCAAAAATAGAAGTTCAAAAGCCATTTCCAAAAGAAGAAGAGCTAAAAGAAAAAATGAAAAAACTTGAAGAATTAAATATTTTATTGAAACTAGATGAAAAAGAAAAACAAGTATTAGATACATCAAATGATGAAATAGAAGATAATGAAAAAGATAAAAACAAAGACCATGAAAGATAATATAAATGTAAAGAAAATATTAGAAAATCATATATTTTTAGATAGAAAAGAGGTCAAAATGTTATCAAACGAAGATGAAATAAAGCTATATCATATTGTATGTAATATATCTAAAATATGTAAAAATTATTTTTATGAAAGAAAATATCTTCCTAAAGATTATTGGTCTATTGATGATGTAGTCAAACTAATTTCTGCATCTTCAACAGAATTAAAAAAACAATACAATATAATGAAAAAGAATAGCAAAATAGAAAGTATAAGATAAGCAGACTATAATAGTCTGTATTTTTGATTTTAGGAGGTGTTATATATGCCTTATATACCACCAGAAATAGTAAAAAAAGCAGAAGAAATGGACTTATTAACTTACTTGCAAAACTATGAGCCAGATGAGTTAGTGAAGATAGGAAACGGAACATATACCACAAAAACACATGATAGTATGAGAATAAGTAATGGATTATGGAATTGGTTTTCAGAGGGTATAGGTGGAAAAAATGCTGTTTCTTATCTAATGAAAGTAAAAAAATATTCCTTTTTAGAAGCTATACAAACAATTATAGGCAATATAAATGTTAAGCAGCCTGTAATTTATAAAGAAGAAAAACAAGAAAACATTGTGTTAGTTTTACCAACAAAATCAAATAATTGTGATCGTGCAAAAAGATATTTAATGAGTAGGGGAATTGCCCCAGAGATAATAAAAGAGTGCATAGAAAACAATTTGATTTATGAAAGTGAGCCTAATCACAATGTTGTTTTTATAGGTGTAGATGATGAAAATTGTCCAAAGTATGCTTTTTATAGAGGTACAAACGATATAAGATTTATGGGAGAATCGAAAGGAAGTGATAAAGCATATACCTTTAGATTAAAGGCAAAAACAGAAAGCAATAGAGTGCATTTATTTGAAAGTGCTATTGACTTATTATCTTATGCAACATTATTAAAAATGAAAAATATAGACTGGCATAGAGAAAATATGATTTCACTTGCAGGAGTAAATAGCCCATCAAAGACAAGTGAAAATAATAAAATACCAATAGCAATAAAAGAATTTTTAGAGAAGAATCCTAACATAAATGAAATACATTTGCATTTAGATAATGATGAAGTTGGAAGAAATGCAAGCATAGCTTTGCAAGAAACACTATCAAAAAGCTATAAAGTTTTAGATAGACCTGCACCATTAGGAAAGGACTGCAATGATTATTTACGATATATGTTAGGTATAAAAAAGTTGAATAAAACAGCAAAAGAAAAGGTATGCGAAGTAGCAAGATAAAACAAAAAATGGAGGAAAATAAATTATGAATCAATATAAAATTGAAATGAAAGAGATATTTAGAAAAGAAATTTTAGTATGTGCAGAAAGTGAAAAAGAAGCAACAGATATTGTAGAAAAGGCATATTTAAGAACAAATATGTTAGACCATTCTTATAAAGATTTAGCAGCAGTTGAAACAAAAATTATTGGAAAAAGAGAAGAAAATAACTACGGCGAAATGGAAGAGGAAAACATTATTGATAAAGAAAGTAGAGAAAATATTAAAGGAACTATTGACCAAATGTATGAAAATCTTAAAGAAATGGATAATGCTTTGGTAGAAGATGACATTGTATATATTGATATGTTAATTGAAAATTTGGAAGATAATATTGAAGATTTAAAAGAAGTTGTAAGAGAAATTGAATAAAATTTGAATAAAAATCAGCTTAAAAAATAGAAAAAATACAACAAAAAAATATGTAGTTTTATTTTAGCTTATTTTAGAAATGTAAAAATGATGTCCTAGCAAGCAATGAATTTGTACTCCCGCACAAATTCAAAATGTGGGGAAACCCCAACCCCCATAAAAATGATTTTAGAAAGAGGTGTATAATTTTTATTTGAGAACAAGAGATATAAAAAAACAAGTATGGCTAAATGAAGATGAAGTAAAAGCATTAAAACAAAATTCAAAGAAAGCAGGACTAAATGAAAGTGCTTATATAAGAAATCTTATTATGGGATACAAACCAAAAGAGCAGCCAACAGAAAATATGTATGAAATAATAAAACAATTAAAACTTGTTGGAATAAACTTAAATCAAATTGCAAGAAAAGCAAATGCTTTAGATATAGTTGATGCACCATTTTATAAAAAGGTTTATGAAAAATGGAATAAGTTATCCCAAGATATAAAAAAAGAATTTTTGGATGTTGAAAAGTAAAAATGGCTACTACAAGTATATGGGCGATTAAAGAACGATTAGATCATGTAATAGACTATACAACTAATCCAAGCAAGACAAGTAAGGAAGCATATAGTGAGTTGCATAAGGTTATAGAATACGCAAAGGCTTCATATAAAACAGAGGAACAATTATATGTTACTGCAATAAATTGTGATAAAGATTCTATACATGAAGATATGATGAGAACAAAAAGAAGATATAGTAAAACAAATGGAATTTTAGGTTTTCATGCTTTTCAGTCTTTCGCAAAAGGAGAAGTAACTCCAGAAATTGCTCACGAAGTTGGTGTGAAATTAGCAAACGAATTGTGGGGAGATAGATTTGAAGTTGTTGTTACAACACATATAAATACAAATCATATACACAATCACTTCTGTTTAAATTCTGTTTCATATAAAGACGGAAAAAAATATTATAATAATAGACACACTTATGCTGTTATGAGAGAAACATCAGATAGACTTTGTGAAGAATATAAATTAAGTGTAATACAAGAAAAGCCATGTGGCAAACACAATATTGATTATACAAAATATTATAAAGAGCAAGTAAATAAATCTAATCATCATACTATTGCAAAAGAAGATATTGACTATGCAATAGGACAAGCATATTCATATAAAGACTTTTTATCTATATTAAATAAAATGGATTATACAGTAGAAAATCGTTATGGAAAATTAAGTGTTAGAAAAGAGCCTTACAAAAAGAATATAAGAATTGAGAGAGCATTTGGAGATGACTACAAAATTGAAAATATTGAAAAAAGAATTTATGAAACACAAGCAATTAGAGAGCCATTTCCAGAAGCAAGAGCAAAACCTAAAAGATATAGAGTGGTAAAAAAGCAAAATCTAAAAAATAGAAAAAAGGCTAAAGGAATAAAAGCATTATATTTGCATTATTGCTTTTTATTAAAAGTGTATCCAAAAAATAAGAAGATGAAAAAACAATATTCAAAAGAACTGCGAGAAGAAATAAAAAAGATGGATAAAATTTCAAAAGAAGCAAGGATTTTGTGCAGAAAAAACATTCAATCTGCCCAAGAGCTTTTAGCATATAAAAAATCACTTATATTAGATAGAAAAGAAAATAAGGCAAAAGTAGAGAGCTTATGGAAGAAAAATAGGAAAGTAGCTAATGAAAGTGAGAAACAAAAAAATTATGAAGAAATAAAAGTGCTTCAAAATGAAATAAAAAAACTAAATGAAGAAATTGATTTAATAGAAGATATTGAAACAAGAACACCAAAGATAAAGGAAACTATTGATGAAGCAGAAAATAGAAATCAAGATAAAGAAAAGGAGAAAGAAAATAGTGAGTATATCAAGTGATTCAGCAGAACAAACCATTAGACTAACACTAGAAGGAATGGAAATAGTTGCAAAAATAAGTGGTGCAGCTGCGAAAAATATTGCTGTTGCATTATATACTATATCACAAGATAGAAAAAAAGTGTCTAAAGGAAAGACTAGATTAACCAATATGCTAAAAAGTGATAATGAATTAAAGATATTTTCAGTTAAAAAAGAAGATTTAAAGACTTTCTGTCATGAAGCTAAAAGATATGGAATACAATTCTGTGTTTTAGCAGACAAATCCAATAAAGGAAAGAAAAAAAATCAAAAAAATGAAAAGAACAGCATTGATGAGGTTAATAAAGACAATAAAGTTAATGAAAAAGAAACAGCAGAAAATGATGTAGTAGATATTATTGTTAGAGCAAAAGATGCACCACAAGTAAACAGAGTAATAGAAAGGTATAAGTTGTGTACTTTTGACAAAGCATCAATTCAAACAGAAATTGAAAAGGAAAAAGTTGCTAATAAAAATGAAAAAGATTTGTCAGATAATGCACCAGATGTAGGAGAGGAAAGAACACAAGTAAATGAAGCTATGGTAGATGATATTTTTTCTAAACCAAAGGAAAATGAAAATCAAAACCCCGAAGTAGCAAAAACGGAAAAAAACCCTCCGTCAGAGCCTTCCTTGAAGAGCAAAAACAATTCCGAGGGGGTTACTAAAACTGCACAAAAAGAATCTGTTAAGAAGAAATTAAAAGAAGCAGAAGCAGAGTTAAAGGTTGAAACGGAATTGAAGAAAGCTCAAAAATCAAAAGAAAGTATTATGGTAGAAATGCCACAAGTACAAACACCAAAAATAGAAATAGGAAATAAGGAAAGAGGTAAATGAACATGGGAGAATTAGACCAAGTATTTGATAATTATAACAAGAAAAATCGACAATATAATAAAGAAGAATGGATTGAATATAAAAAACAAGAAAAACAAGGAGTATATGCACTAATTGATACAACAGCAGAAAAGATCGTACAAGATGGGCAAGAATTTAAGAAATATTTAGATACTCAAAGTAAGTTTGAACAATATTCAGTAGGAAATAGTTTACTAATAACAGCACAAATGCCAGAAGCAACAGTTTTAAGAGATTATGATAGTTGGACAAATGTAGGTGGCTTTCCAAAGAAAAATCGTAAAAATGATGTAAAGATATTAGAGCCAGCAGATCCTTATATGAGAGAAGATGGAAAAGTAGCAACAAATTATAATGTAAAATACTTAACTGATATATCACAAGTTAGTATAAGAAAGAAACCAAATCCTATGATGAGATATGATAATAAATTATTATTAAGAGTATTTTTAAATAGTAGCCAAGCAAAAGTAGAAGTAGTAAATGAAATACCAAATACAGATAGAAGTGCATTGTATGATTCAGAAAAAGATGTATTATATATTGCAAGAGGTGCAGAAGCACCACAAATTTTCCATGAAGTAACACAAGAATTAGCAAAGCAAGAAATAGGAGAAAATACAGAATTAGATGCTTTCAAAGCTAATTGTGTATCTTATATGGTTTGCAAAAAATATGGCATAGATGTTTCAAATTATAATGTAACAGATATTCCTTATGAACTAAAGGAATTATCAGCCAAGGAAATAAGAGAAGAATTAGAGCCAATTCATGATGCAATGGAAAATATAAGTGGAAGAACAAGTCATTGTATAGAACTACTTGCAAAACAAAGTAGAGAAAAAGAACAAGCAAGATAGGAGAAAAATGTATTGGAAGAACAAAGAGTAGTAATATTAAATAAGTACGAATATGGAATGATAATAAATTCCCTTAACGAACTTCGTACAAAGTTAATAAGAGAAAACAAATCAACAGAGTTTGTAAATGAATTATTATTAAGACTATTAAATATCCCCATTAGAAAAAGAAGTATATTTCAAAGGGAAAGAGTAAGTAACGAGAGATAATGAAAAAACAAATGAGTTTTTGTATATATTAGGTATAATTCCAGTAGTATGGATAGCTATTCTAATTGCACCATATATAAATAATGGAATAGTAGGAATAATAAATAACTTTTCAAAAATAATGGAAAATCCATTTAATTTGATATGGTGTGAGAATAGCATAAAAACTATTCTTATTTTTATATGCTTTTATGTATTAGGAATAAGTATATATGAATCTACAAAAAAGAATTATAGAAGAAGAGAAGAACACGGCTCTGCCAAGTGGGGTATAGCAAGTGTACTTAATAAAAAATATAGGCAAAAGCCATTTAATGATAATAAAATATTAACGCAAAATGTAGCAATAGGTCTAAATGGAAAACAACATAGAAGAAATCTTAATGTTTTAATTTGTGGTCGGTAGTCGGTGCAGGTAAAACAAGATTCTATCGGAAAGCCAAATGTAATGCAATGTGGCTCAAGTTCGTATGTAATCCTAGATCCTAAACGGCGAAATTTTGCGAGATACGGGGAATTTATTAGAGAAAAAAGGGTATGAGGTAAGAGTGCTTGACTTAATCAATATGGAAAAAAGTCATTGCTATAACCCTTTTAAATATTTAAAGACAGATAATGATGTTCAAAGGTTGGTAACAAACCTTTTCAAAAGCACGACACCTAAACGGAAGTCAGAGCCAAGATCCGTTTTGGGACACGGCAGCTAGTATGTTATTGCTAGCACTTATATTTTATCTCAAATATGAAGCTCCAGAAGATGAACAAAACTTTCCAATGGTAATGGAAATGTTAAGAGCAGGAGATGTAAATGAAGAACAAGAAAATCCTATAAGTGCGTTAGATATTCTATTTGATAAATTAGAATATAATAACCCAGAGCATATTGCTCTAAAGTATTATAGAAATTATAGGTCAGGCTCTGCAAAAACATTAAAATCAATTCAAATTACACTTGCTGCAAGATTAGAAAAATTTAATTTAGAGAGTCTTGCAAACATAGTAAAAATTGACGAGTTAGATTTGCCTAGTTTAGGCGAAAAAAAGGTGGCATTGTTTGCCCTAATTCCAGACAATGACACGAGTTTTAATTTTCTAGTAAGTATACTATACACACAATTATTTCAACAATTATTCTATATTGCTGACCATAAGTATGGTGGAAGTTTGCCAACCCATGTCCATTTTGTAATGGATGAGTTCGCAAATGTAAGTCTGCCAGATGATTTTGACAAAATTTTAAGTGTCATGAGATCAAGGTCAGTATCAGTATCTATCATTCTCCAAAATTTAGCACAGCTTAAAGCACTATTTGAAAAACAATGGGAAAGTATTGTACGGAAATTGCGATACTTTTTTGTATTTAGGTGGAAACGAGCAAAGTACCCATAAATATGTTTCAGAACTCCTACGGAAAAGAAACAATAGATTTAGACACACATGGAAAAAGCTCTGGTAGAAGCGGCAATTATTCGACAAATTATCAACTTGCAGGAAGAGAACTTATGACTCCAGATGAAGTGCGTTTACTTGATAATAAATATGCACTTCTTTTTATTCGTGGAGAAAGACCAGTTAAAGACCTAAAATATGATATATTAAAACACCCTAATGTAGCTTTGACTACTGATGGCAAAGGAGAGCCTTATATTCATGGAAAAACAGATAAAGCAACAGCTTCTATTATTGTGCTAGATGAAGATATTGAAGAAAATGAGATAGATACATTTGAAAAAGAACAATTACTAGAAAATTATGAACTCCTATCAGAAGAAGAATTAGAAGAATTTATTAGGGAGGTATCATAAATTGAAAAAGAAAAAAACTTTATTAAAAATATTAAAAAGGTCTTGCATAATTATTTTGTATATTGTTGCATTATTTGTAGCACAAGCATCTCATGTATTTGCAGCAGATGAGCCATTAACAGTAATAAATAATTTGTCAGACTTTATTTTTGGACTTATAAGAGCAGTTGGAATGATTATTTTAGGATTCGGAGTAGTACAAGTTGGTATGTCATTAAAATCACACGATCCTAGCCAGAGAGCAAATGGATTTATGACTTTAGCAGGAGGAGTAGTTATCACTTTTGCAAAGGAAATCCTAAACATTATAACAGGTGGTTAAAAAATAAAAGGAGTAGGTTATTAAGAAAAAATAATCTACTCCTAAACAGCTTTAAGGAGGTAATTTTATAGAAGAAAATAAAAAATATAAAATCATTTATGCAGATCCACCATGGCAATACAAAGTATATTCAGATAAAGGCAAAGGTCGTTCAGCAGAAAATCATTATTCTACAATGAGTATAGAAGATATATGCAAACTACCAGTAGAAAAAATAGCAGATAAAGACTGTGTACTTTTTATTTGGATGACTTTTCCAACATTAGTAGAAGGACTAAAAGTTTTGGAAAATTGGGGTTTTAAATATAAAACAGTTGCTTTTGTATGGATTAAGCAAAATAAGAAAACACCATCATTATTTTGGGGATTAGGTTTTTGGACTAGAGCCAATGCAGAGATATGTATATTAGCAACAAAAGGCAAACCTAAAAGAATATCAGCAAAAGTGCATCAAGTAATAGTATCTCCAGTTGAGGAACACAGTAAAAAGCCAGATGAAACAAGAAAGAGAATTGTAGAGTTATTAGGAGATATACCAAGGGTGGAACTATTTGCAAGACAAAAAGTAAATGGTTGGGATTCATGGGGAAATGAAGTAAAATGCGATATTGATTTAATGAAATATGGAGATGATGAGAAATAGCTGAACTAAAAAAATTAGAAACAGTAGTAGAAGAAATACTACGAAAAGATAAACTTGCAAGAGAAGATGACTGTTACTTAATATTACAAGTAATAAGCAAATTATATCCTTATGAAGTAGGAAAACAGTTTGCAACAGTAATGTTTAATGCAAAAAACAAAGGAATAAGTTTTGAAAGCATTACAAGGTGTCGAAGAAAACTACAAGAGAAAAATCCAGAGTTAAGAGATGAAGAAACAGCAAAAATGAGAAATAGAAAACAAAAAGAGTATATCAAGTATTCAAAACAAAGTTAGGAGGTGGTAGATGTTGAATTGGGTAGTAGGAAACCTACAAAATGCAATAGAAACATGGAACTCAAAATTAAGTGAAATATGGACACTTGTATCACAATCGCCAGTTGATTTTAAAGGTGGAACTATCTGGAATGTAATAACAAATATACATGGAGCAGTACAAGCCATTGCATTAGCATTACTTGTATTGTTTTTTGTTGTAGGAGTAATGAAAACTTGTCGGAAGTTTTGCAGAAGTAAAAAAGCCAGAGCATGCCCTCAAACTTTTCATACGATTTGCAGTTGCAAAAGTATTAGTAACTTATGGTTTGGAACTTATGATGGCAATTTTTAAGATCGTGCAAGGTTTAGCAAGTACAGTAATGAGTGCAGCTGGATTAGGTGGAGCAACAAATACAGTTCTGCCAAATGAAATTATATCAGCAGTAGAAGCCTGTAATTTCTTTGAAAGCATACCATTATGGGCAGTAACACTAATACGGAGGACTATTCATAACGGTATTGTCATTTGTAATGATTCTTACAGTTTATCGGAAGATTTTTCAAAATCTATCTATATACTGCAATATCTCCAATAGCATTTGCAAGTTTTGGTGGAGAGCCAACACAAAATATAGGAAAGAGCTTTATAAAAGGTTATAGTGCAGTATGCCTAGAGGGTGTAATTATAATGTTATCATGTATAATCTTTTCATTGTTTGCAGCAAGCCCACCAGTAGTAGATGCAAACGCAGCAGCAGTAACAATGGTATGGAAATATATACGGAGAATTGATATTTAATATGCTAGTATTGGTAGGTACAGTCAAAATATCAGATAGATTAGTAAGAGAAATGTTAGGATTATAAAAAATAGAGATAAGGAGAGATAAAATTGCTAGAACAAACAAAAATAGCGAGAGTATGGCACATTGAGAATAACGAATTAACTTGTAAAAATAAAAAAGTAGTATTATCAACATATAATGATGTTGAAATCGCTACTTTAAAAGAAGAAAGATATTATGATGTGCAAGAATTGTTGATTAAAGATAAAAACAACGAATACTGGAAATTAGGAATTGCTCCAATAAGGTTAAATATGTTTATAGGAAGTATAGATTCATATCTATCAGAGCCATCAGTAGTAGAAAAATATAGAGAAGGTATAACAGAAGCATATAAGAAATTAGATTTAAAAGCATTCTGGAAAAAGAAAATAAGTGAAAAGAGGTATTTCAATAAATGTGAATTAGAATATATCCATAGGCACTTTCCAGAGATTTATGAACAAGCAAAAGAAAGTAGAAGAACATTTGAAGAAAATAGAGATAGAAAACAAGAACAAGAAAGGCAAGAACAGGAACGAAAAGAACAAGAAAAGATAAAAGCTGTAAACGATAGATTTAAAAAAGCTTTGAAAGAAATGAAATATAAAATCTTTATTGGAGAAATGATTTCAGTTGAGGATTTTGAGTTTTATAAAGATGACAAATACAGTGGTAGAACAATACAAAATAATATTCTATATTTAGCAAAACTATATGGAATAAAAATTCCACTAGCAACACAAGGTTTTATAAACAACAGATTAAAAAGTTATAACTTCAAAACAGGAGATTGCTTTTATAAAATAACAGATGGGAATAAGAGATGTAGTACAAAAATGGGCATTTATTTAGAACAGATTTCACAAAAGGTACAAGAAGAATATAAAGAGAGTTTTAAAAGAAAAATGAAACTTGTACCAGAGAAGAGTATAGAAAGGTAGGAAAATGAAATATTTAGTTACAAGTTACAAAGATAATGCAGAAAAGCAGAAAATAGAAAGCAAAGGCTTATATTGTTATGATTTAAGACATAGTGATGAGGGTGGAGAAATTGCAACTATTGAGAAAAGTGTTTTAGTAAATAGAGTAGGCTCTATTATTACAGACAAGGAATTAAAATTTGGCAATAAATACTACAATAATTTTATAGATTTTGAGGAATTTTCAGCTAGAAATACAGAAGTATATACGATAGAGCAATTACAAGATAAACCAAAAGAACAAGTAAATGAAAATAGCCATAAAGTAATAAATGGCTATTCAATTCATAAAGAGGGAACTTGGTGTGAAATAACGAAAAATGGGGAGCATATTTTTGATGGAGTTGTAGATGTAAATATGACTCCAGAACAAATTTATCAAGAAGTAATGAAAGAAGTAGTTTTTTCTATAAATGGAAAAGAAGTTTTATCTTATGATTTCCTTAATGAGTTTACAGGAGAACGAGAAGCAACTATTAAGCAATTAGCAGAAGAAAACAAATGCAATGAAAAAGATATAAAAGTAAGAATAAGAAAACCTAATTTAGATGAAAAAATATTAAAGATAAAACTTGTTGGAATCGATAACTGGGATAGACCTGTCTATAAAGATGAAAAAGGAACAATATATAAAGATACCAATTTAGGCAAAGGAAAAATTAAATTATGTACTTCAGTTAATAATGATTTCTATGGAGAGCCTTTGATACCAGTAAGAGAAGATGTGAAAATTGAAATAGTAAAAAACTTTAACAGAAATAAAAAAGGAAGAGAGGCACGATAATTGGAAGTAAAAATCAATAGAGAAATAAGAGAATATACGGAAAGCATATTTTTTGGACTGTCATTAAGGCAGTTCATTTTTTCTATATGTGCTTGTGTAGTAGCTGTTATTCTATACTTTATATTAAAACCTTATTGTGGAATTGAAACTTTATCATGGGTTTGTATATTAGGTGCAGCACCATTTGCAGCATTAGGTTTTATAAAATATAACGGAATGACAGCAGAAAAGTTTGTTGCAGCTTGGATTAAATCAATGATACTTACACCTAAAAGATTAACTTTCAAGCCAATAAACTTATATTACGAAGATTTGAAAAATATAGAAAATAGAAAAGTAAAAAAAGAGAGAAAAATTAAAAACAAGGAGGATTCGCAAAGTATTGAAAACATTAAATAAATTATTCAAACAAGACAAAGAAAAGTTTGTCATACCACGAAGTGTGCAAGATGCCATTCCTATTAAGGCAATATGGGAAGATGGCATCTTTTTTATTGGGAAAAATAAGTATTCAAAATGTTACAAATTTAGTGATATAAATTATGCAGTAGCAAGTAGAGATGATAAAGAAGCAATGTTTTTAGAATATTCAGAGTTATTAAATTCATTTGATACAGGTGCTACTACTAAAATAACTATAATCAATAGAAGATTAAATAAAATTGACTTTGAAGAAACTATGCTATTACCTATGGAGAATGATGAGCTAGATAAATTTAGAAAAGAATATAATAAAATGCTACTAGACAAAGCAACAGCTTCAAATGGTATAGTACAAGAAAAATTTGTAACAATATCAGTTGATAAAAAGAGCATAGAAGAAGCAAAAAATTATTTTGCAAGAGTAGGAACAGACTTAATAAACCATTTTAAAGAATTAGGCTCTATATGTATTGAACTAGATGCAGTAGAAAGATTAAGAATATTTCATGACTTTTATAGAGTAGGAGAAGAAACATCATTCAATTTTGATATGATAACTAATATGAGAAAAGGACATAGCTTTAAGGATTTTATTTGCCCAGATTCTATGGAATTTGAAAGTGATTATTTCAAAATTGGAAACAGATATGGTAGAGTTATATTCTTGAAAGAGTATGCAAGTTATATTAAGGACAGTATGGTAGCAGAATTAACAGATATAAATAAAAATATGATGATGAGTATAGATGTTATACCAATACCTATGGATGAGGCTGTAAGAGAAGCAGAAAATAGAAGATTAGGAATAGAAACTAATATAACGAATTGGCAAAGACGACAAAATGCAAATAACAATTTTTCAGCAATTATTCCTTATGATATGGAACAACAAAGAGAACAGTCAAAGGAATTTTTAGATGACTTGATAACTCGTGATCAAAGAATGTTTATATCAGTTCTTACAATGGTGCATACAGCAGAAAGCAAGGAAGAACTAGATAATGACACAGAAGCATTACTAACAATAGCAAGAAAACATTTATGTCAGTTTGGGGTACTAAAATTTCAGCAACTTGATGGATTAAATACAGCTATGCCGTTTGGAGTAAGAAAAATTGACACTTTAAGAACACTTACAACAGAATCGCTTGCAGTATTTATGCCATTTAGAGTACAAGAAATAAGACACGAAAACGGAATATACTATGGGCAAAATGTCATTAGCAAAAATATGATTATTGCAGATAGAAAGCAATTATTGAACGGAAATAGCTTTATTTTAGGTGTTAGTGGTAGTGGAAAGAGTTTCATAGCAAAAGAGGAAATTGTTTCTATAATGTTGAAAGATCCTAATGCAGATGTAATAATTGTAGATCCAGAAAGGGAAGCAAGTTCACTTGTAAAATCATTAGGTGGAGAAGTAATAAAAATATCAGCAACAAGTGGAAATCATATCAATGCTATGGACATGAATAAAGATTATGGAGATGGAGCAAATCCTATTATATTAAAATCAGAGTTCATACTTTCACTATGTGAACAGCTAGTTGGAAGTAATAATTTAGGTGCAAAACAAAAATCTATTATAGATAGATGCACAGCAAGTGTGTATAGATACTATCAGCAAGGAAATTATCAAGGAACACCACCTACACTACAAGACTTCTATGAAGAACTATTGAAACAACAAGAGCCAGAAGCAAAAGAAATAGCACTTGCTATTGAACTATTTGTAAATGGCAGTTTGAACACTTTTGCAAAATCTACAAATGTTGATACTCATAATCGTTTAGTGTGTTATGACATTTTAGATTTAGGAAAGCAACTACTACCTATTGGAATGTTAGTAGTGCTTGATTCAATTTTGAATAGAATAACAATGAATAGGTCAAAAGGTAGAAATACCTTTATTTTTATTGATGAAATTTACTTGTTATTCCAATATGAATATTCAGCAAACTTCTTATTCACTTTATGGAAAAGAGTGAGAAAATATCGGAGCATATTGTACGGGAATAACACAAAATGTAGAAGATATGTTACAAAGTCATACAGCAAGAACAATGCTAGCGAATAGTGAGCTTATTATCATGTTAAATCAAGCTAGTACAGACAGAGTAGAACTTGCAAAATTATTAAATATATCAGACTTGCAAATGAGCTATATTACAAATGTAAACGCAGGAGAAGGACTAATAAAAATAGGAAGTTCACTAATTCCATTTGTAAATAAATTTCCACGAAATACAGAACTATACAAACTAATGACAACCAAACCACGGAGAGGGTGTCGCATAGTGAAAAAAGTATTATATGTATTTTGTATTATGCTGCTAATAAGTTCAATTCTTATTAGCAGTTATTTTATTTATAAGGAGTTGAAAGAAAATAAGAAACAAGAAAACAATTTTGAAGAACTAATTGAAATAGTAGAACAAACAAATCCAGAAGATAAAGAACAAGTAGAAACAGTAATAAATATAGATAACTTATATGCTATCAATAGTGATATTGTAGGTTGGTTAAGAATAAATGATACAACAATAAATTACCCAATAATGCAGATAAAAAGTAATCCTAACTATTATTTGCATAGAGATTTTTATAAAAAGTATTCATCTTACGGAACACCTTATATGTCAGAAGAATGTAATATAAACACAAGTGATAATCTTGTAATATATGGGCATCACATGAATCATAAAAAAGTATTTGGTGCATTAGAAAATTATAAATCAAAAGAATTTTACGAAAATCATAAGGTTATAGAGTTTACAACATTAGAAGAAATGAAGAAATACGAAATTTTTGCAGTATTCAAAACAGTAGTATATAGCAAAAACACTTTTAAATATTATAATTCTGTGAATTTTAGTAATGAAGATGAGTTCAATACATTTGTAAACAAGTGTAAAGAACTATCATTTTATGAAACAAATATAAAACCAAAATATCACGATAAATTTATTACACTTTCTACTTGTGAATATAGCAATAAAAACGGAAGATTAGTAGTTATTGCAAGAGAAATAAACAATTAGGAGGTGTTTGTTTGGCAGATATTAAAGTTAAACAGAGTAAAAAAGGAACAGTAAAAACAATTAACAAAGCAGTAGTTGGAACAGAAAAAATGAAAGACAGATTAGTACAAGCAAAAGACAAAACAAAAGAAACATACCAAGAAGAAACAAGTGATAATGGAACAGAATACGCAATAAATAAAATATCAAAAACAGCAAGTAATCTTCCTAATAATGTTTACAGACTTAATAAATATGGCAAGAAGAATTTTGACAAAACAGTACAAAATATACAAAATGTAAATCAAAAAATAAAAACGATAAAAAAGAAAAGCCAAGTAAAAAAAGTTGCAAAGAAAATGAAAACAGCAACAAAAACTACTAAAAAAGCTATAAAAACAGCAGACAGAACAATAAAAACAACAAAAAAAGTAGCTAAAACAACAGCAAAAGCAACTAAAAGAGCAATACAAATGGCAAAGGCAACAGCAAAAGCAACAGTAAAGGCGATAAAAGTAGGAATAAAAGCAACAATAGCAGCAATAAAAGCTATTATAGTTGCAACAAAAGCACTAATTGCATTTTTAGTAGCAGGTGGCTGGATTGTTGTTTTAATTATAATTGTAGTTTGCTTAATAGCAATGCTAGTTAGTTCAATTTTTGGTATTTTCTTTTCAAGCGAAGATACAGGTAGCACAATAACTATAAATGGGCAACAACAAGTAGTAACAATGAATCAAGTAATATTAGACTTAAATACAGAATTTATGAATAAGATAACACAAATACAGAAAGATAATCCTTATGATGAGTACGATATAAATTCTCATAGAGCCGAATGGAAAGATATTTTGGCAATATACACAGTTAAGTTAAGCAATGGTAATAATGAAGCAGATGTTATAACCTTAAATGATGAAAAAGTTAATCTTCTAAAAGAGATTTTTTGGGAAATGAATGAAATATCATTTACAAAAGATGAAGAAAGTCATGAAGAAATAAGAATAGGTTTAACATCTACTGATAGAGTAACAGTAACGAAAGTTAAGTTGCATATTACAATAACAGGCAAATCAGCAAATGAGATGGCAGACAAATACAATTTTAGTCAAGAACAAAGAAAACAATTACAAGAATTGACAGACAATAAATATGCTAATATGTGGGCATCAGTAATATATGGCTCATCTGTTGGGAGCAATGACATTGTGCTTGTTGCAGCTTCACAAATAGGAAATGTTGGAGGACAACCTTATTGGAGTTGGTATGGTTTTGATTCTCGTGTAGAATGGTGTGCTTGTTTTGTTTCATGGTGTGCCAATGAATGTGGCTACATTGAAGCAGGACTAATTCCAAAATTTGCAGGATGTCAGAGTGAGGGCGTTGACTGGTTTAGAACTTGTGGACTTTGGAAAGAAAAAGGATTCTCTCCCAAACCAGGCGACATTATTTTCTTTGACTGGGCAGATAAGGATACAGGAGTAAGAAGTGGACAAGCAGATCATGTAGGAATAGTAGAAAAAACAGAAAATGGAAGAGTTTATACAATAGAAGGAAATTCAAGTGATAGTTGTTGTAGGAGAGATTATGATATAAATAGTTTAGATATTTTAGGGTATGGAACACCAATGTACTAATAAAAATAAGCAGAAGAGGTACTTATAAAAAATAAGTATTTCTTCTGCGATTTTTTTGTTTTTTAAAGACAAAATGAAAAATAAATGATATAATGCAATACAGAATGGAGTGGAAACAATGACAACGCAATTTGTAGAGAATCTTATAAATGAAAAGATGATGAAAAATGAAAATGAAATTATCTTTACTTTCTATGAATTAAGAGTTAAGCATAATTTATCAGAAGAGGAAGTTGACAAATTTTTAGCACTATGTAAAACAAGGCTAGAAGGTATAGATTATAAAGTTTATTTTACAGGTGCTAAATTTACATATCAAAATGCTAATAGAACAGTACAAGATAATGAACTTATGGTAGCAATAAATGAAAGGGAGAAAGAAAAAAATGAATCTAATGAAGCAGTTTTCAAAAGAAGAAATAAAATTATTAAGTAATGCAGGAATAAATGTAGAAGATATAGATTACAACAAAGAAGAATTGAGAAAATACGAATTAGAAATAGAAGAATTTATTATGTCGCATAGTACTAAAAATGGAGATATTGCCAAATTAAGTAATCAGTATAGTAGTATTTTAAATACTTTGGTAAAAGGAAATAAGTAAGAAATATATAATAAAAAATCCGTATGAAGCTTAGTATACGGATTTTTCTTAATTATATATACAAAAAATTTATCTTTTATTTTGCATAGAATATAAATGTTGTATTGTAGTTTCGACAAATTTTTTATTCTCAGATTTTAATTTCAAGTAAATTGAAGAAATTTCAACAGGAAATATATCAACATTATCATTAGAATTTTTAATGGTATTATTAAAAATATAATTAGGTGTTACATCTAAAGCATTACAAATATCAATTATAAGTGAAATGCTACCAGAAGATATTCCGCGTTCTATTGCACTTATATATTTAGTTGAAACATTACATTTTTCAGAAAGAGCTTCTTGTGTTAATCCTTTTTTCAATCTAGCTATTTGAATATTGTTTCCTATATTTTTTAAAGATTTTGCATTTTTCATAGAATAAGTAATCCCCCTTTCTTATATAAAAATAATATAAGAATTATGGCAGAAATAAAACAAACATATATTAGAAAAAAAGCAAAAGTAAAATAAAATATTGATTTATAATATAAGATATGTTAATATAGTAATGGATAAAAATAAAAGAATATGAAACCATATTCTTTAACATTTATTTAACTAAAAAATACGAAAAAGTATAAATTTAGATGTCATTGTAAAATAATAATAATTAATCAAATAAGTTATTGGTATTTTCAAATAATTGTTCATAAGATACATTTAGAACTTTGCAGAATGCAATAATTTCAAAGTCTTTTAACAATAATTTTTGATTTTCAATTTGAGAAATGTCTGAATGATAAATATCTATACCAAGTAAAGCTATTTTATTAGAAAGTTCTCTTTGAGTTAAGCCACGCAATTCTCTATACTTTTTAATATTTCTACCAATAACATTAGATTTACCATTTAACTTTTTAACTTGCATATATAGTAGTTTCCTTTCCAACATTAATTATTATTGTATATTTTACAATATTTATTTACTAATCTTGGTAGACTATTTCTATCAAGAGAAGAAAATTTTACAAAGTAGGGAAAAATGAAAGAGATAAAATTTGATTTAATAGATGAGATTTGTGAAGAACAAGATTTTGATGAATTATTATTAAGAATTTTAAACTGTAATAAACAAAAGAGAATAAATCAAATATTACAGGATATTGAAGAAAATAATGACTTTGATGCTGAAACAAAGAAGAAATTATATGAAGAAATATTTGAATATGTAGAGGATACCAATAATTATTTAAAGACAAATTTAAAGGAGATATTTACTATTGCTGCTAAAGAAACAATAGTGAAAATAAATAATGAAATAATGGAAGGAAAGATTAAATTGAGTAGAAAAATTAAAATCATAATTGCAGATGACAATATTCATATATGCAAATTTATAAAAGAATTTTTAGAAAAATATGAAGATATAGAAATATTAGGAATTGCTAATAGTGATGAAGATGAAATAAAAATGATTGAGGAATTAAAGCCAGAAATTGTAATAACAGACCTTATGCGCAATCATAGATATACGGGTTTAGACATTATAAAGAGTTATTTTGCTAAAAATAAAGACATTGCATTTTTAGTTATATCTGCAGATAACAAAAGTGATGTTATAAATGGTGGACTAGAAGTAGCAGGATATATAAAGAAACCAGTTAATGATTATGAAGAAATATATACAGAATTAAAAAGAATAAAAAGAGAATTAGAAAATAAAAAATATTTAGAATGGGATGAAAAATATCATAATTTAGAGATTTTAAATATAAGAAAAATGTTAAGTTTTAAGGAGAAAAGAATATTAAAAAAATTAGGTATTACAATAAAAAATAAAAAGCATACAGAATGTGAAATAGAGTGTTTGATGTTAGAATTATTATTATATTATGATGATCCAGAAGAATATCTATCTAAAGAAGAAAAAAAGTATCAGAAGTCTTTAGAAGGAACAGGTGTTAGTAGAGAGGAGTACAATAAGCTTTTAAATAAGATAACAAAAATCAAAGGAGAACTTTAAAACATTGAACTTAATGGATTTTTTAGGGAATTCATGTTAAAATACAGAAATGTGTAAGGAGGATAAAAATGTTACAAGTTAGTAGAGATAGTAATTTGAAAATACCTAAAAAATTAGAAGATTTTAACGGAGCTGAAAACAGTATTGAGGATAAAGTAGCAGTGAAGCAAGCTATTGCTACTGCTGAGAATAAAAGATTTAATAAAAAAGAAATTGAAGAAAGCGTAGAAAATGACAATGAATTAGAACAAGTGAATAAGTTGCCATTTAATGCAAATGATTTAATGGTTATAACAGTAGTAAAGAAACTAGCAGCTTATATAATTGCAGTTACAGAAAAATCTCCAAAAAAATTTAGAGGAGTATTTGTAAATAGAATGCAGAACTATTGTCTTGATACATTAGAATGCTTATTAGAAGCTAATTTTATTAGAATGGATGCAGTAGAAAAGAAAACAAAAAGAGAAGAATTACAAAAAGAGGCAATAGTAAAATTAAAATTACTAGGATATGTTTCTATGGTGGCAGAAAATTCTGGATGCATATTAAAGAAACAATACAAACAAATTTCTATTCAATTATCAGAAGCAATTAATTTAACAGTAGCATGGAAAAAGAGTGATGATGAAAGATGGAAAAAACGAAGTTAGGATTTTAGGCTGAAAGGCTTTTAATTAAGAGAAAAATTTATTTCGGGTTTTTCTTTGTAGCCCCATTCTCTATGACGCGCGCGTGGTTAACGATAATGGTAATAGAAATTACAACAATGTTAACAAACGCAATGGTGGGGCTCGCCCAGATTCACTTTTGATAAATCCTATAAAAGTGGATTTAAAATAAAGAATCAGAGAAATATATTTTAAGGAAAATATATCAGTATTTTAAAGTGAAGGAATTTTTCTCTTTTCTAACCGCTAAAGAAATAGTGCGGTGGAAGAATATGAACGCTTACACGAGCAACGAATAGATAATCTATTTTTTGCAAGTTTTAAGGAGCGTTCTTTTTTTAGGAGGAAATACAATATGGAATTAAAAGAAATTTTTACATTTGAAAATTTATATGATGCATATAAAGGTTGTAGAAAATCTAAACAACATAAAGGAGAAGTGATACGATTTGAAGCTAATTTATCAAGTAATATAAGTAATCTTATGAACGATATAATGTCAAAGAAATATAAATTAGGAAAGTATAAAGAATTTTTAATATATGAGCCAAAAGAAAGAGTTATAGAAGCATTACCTTTTAGAGATAGAGTTGTTATAAAGTGTTTTTGTGATGTGGCATTAAGAGATAAAATTGATAGAAAACTAATATATGATAATGCAGCATGCAGAAAAGAAAAAGGAACAACATTTGCTATAAAACGATTAGAAAATTTTTTAAGAAATGAGTATAGAAAAGAACAAAACAATAAAATATTTTTTCTAAAATGTGATATAAGAAAGTATTTTCAAAGCATAGATCACGAAGTGCTATTAAATTTACTAAAAAAGATTAATTTTTCAAGTGATGAGATGTGGATGATAGAAAAATTAGTAAAAGAACAGCCTAATAATGCAGATGTTGGCTTACCACTTGGAAATCAATCTAGTCAATGGTTTGCACTATTATATTTAAATGTAATCGACAGATATGTTAAAGAAGATTTAAGAGTAAAAGGGTATATTCGTTATATGGACGACATGATTTTGGTTCATAGAGATAAAAGTTATTTACAATATTCACTTTCAAAAATAAAGGAGAAATGTGAACATGAGTTAAAACTATCACTAAATCAAAAAACACAAATAGGAATTGTAAAAAATGGAATAGATTTTTTAGGATATAGGCATATCTTAAATGAAGATGGCAGTATAACAAGAAAATTACGAGTTTCATCTAAACAAAGATTAAAAAAACATTTGAAAACATTGCATAAATTAAGAGAAAAAAATATTGTTGATGAGGAATATGTTTATATTAGAAAAAATGCATTTTATAACCATATCAAAGACACAAAAGAAAGTCAAAAATTAAAAAATGAAACTTTTCCACAAAAACTGTAAAAAAATATGTAAAACTATTCCCAAAAAAAAGTTGTTATGGTAGAATAAAAAAAGAGATAATGTGTCTATGAAATTTTTATAAAAATTCTATGGATATACAAAAATATAGGAGTAGTATAGATGAGTAATTTTACTTTTTTAACCGAAGAACAATATTTTGGAAGTGATAAATTAGATATATTAGAGAAGAGAGGAACAAAAGCAGCAATAACAGATTTCTCTATTCTTTTAGGTGCTTATGTTTCTGACAACAATCATATAGATAATGATAGTTCTTTGGAGGGAAGAACAGGATATTATTGGACAAAATCAGATGATGGAGATAATGACGCGCGCGTGGTTGACGGTGATGGTTATAGATATTACTGCTCTGTTAACAGACGCAATGGTGGGGCTCGCCCAGCTTTACCGTTCTCATCAATCTCTAATATCCCC
>CAJUPN010000012.1 GCA_910588195.1 uncultured Bacilli bacterium | reverse complement strand
ATCTACTAAAGGGCAGACTCCTCTACCTTGATTATAGCATTTTTTTTTTTTTTTTTAGCAAGTCCTAATCGTCTTGTCAAGTCATATTTTTGCAAAATTATACATTTTGTATAAATTTATAAAAGTTATCCTTTTGGATAACTTTTATTATTATTTTTAAATTTTTGCTGTGAGAACAAGGCGAAATCCAATGGGAGAGTGAACACCACCAGCTAAACTATTGAAGCTAAACTGACCAGCAATAACGCCATGGGCGTAATAGCCGCCTCGACGGAACCAAGGGTTAGTAGAGTCTATAAAGAGTGAATAATCGCCATACCAATTATTATGATAGCGACCTGCATTATCTCTATCTGCATAATAATAGAATGGTCCCATCTCTCCTGTTGCATCTCCTAAAATTCTATGGTTATAAGATGTCATACTAGAATCAGTTTGATATACATCAAAGTATTTTGAATATGTAATTAGTTCAGTTGAAGTAAATCCAGATAAATCCTTTTTATTTGGCATATATGCTGCTACATATTCTTCAGCTCCTCCTGACATATCGTATACTCCAGTTATATTTCCAGTTGTGGAAGCTTTGTATCCTGTTTCTGTATTATATGGCAAGGTTACATCTGATGTCGTTCCAAATACCGAAGGGATAGATGATTGATCTGCTCCATCTGTTGCTGAGTATCCAGTTAAATGACTTGAGTTATTGTTGATTCTTACTTCTGTATTTATTCCATATTTTGAATGACTTAAATATGCTACTGCTCCCCATTCTGTATTCTTCATCATGTGTGAATCTAATTCACGATTGTAGTTATAAGCTGTTTTGAACATATTTGAAATTGTTGGATATCTCCAAGAATATACATTTGGTTTTATTATTACTTTAGAAGAGTTTGTTGCATTTACTTGAGCTGCTTCAGTTGATGATGCTCCTTTGTATCCTGTTTCATACTTTCCTACCCATATTCCATTTACATCAAAGTTTGTGAATGCTGGGTGAGTTAACCATTCTCCTTGTTTACTTCCAGCTGATGGATTAGTACTGTTTGATTCAAACTCAATCTGTATTTCTTTTGCTATACTTGTTGAAGGTTTTGATTGAATAGCTTCAGTATAGTTGCCTTCATCAAAGATTTGATATTTATATCTTGGTATCCAGACAAAGTATGATTCGATATCACTTTCTGATATGATATTACCTTCTTGATATTCTTTTGATGGATTATCAACAAGTATTACTGCATTTGCCCATTCTTTATTTTCATAACTATACCACTTCTTTTGCGTGTTAGCATATGTTACTTCTCCATTATCTGCTATAGTTACTGGAACTAGATTTTCTTTTATTACTGGATCTGCTCCATTCAAGATTGGATCTTCATACACAAGGACATATTCATCTCCTAATGATTCTCTTTCTTCTGGTGTTGCTACTAACTCACATTCTATCTCTGCTGTTGTTTCTAAGTCCTTATCATAGGCCTTTTTTAATGTTACAACTAATCTACCAGTTTTTGTTTCACTTGATTCTAATTTAAAAGGACTTGTTATATCTGTTTCAATATTTAAATATTCACTAAAACTTTCAAAGTTTTCTTTTAGACCACAGTTGATTGTTACACTAGCATTATAATTTCTACTTTTATTGGTTACATCAAATTCTAATGTAGCTGTCTCACTAACATTCTCTAACTTTTTTGTTTCAAATGTTATATTTTTTTCATTTTGATTTATCTCAGCTGTTCCATCCTCTGTTTCTGCTCTCGTATACACTACACTTGATGAAAAATCTTCATTATATCCAATATTTAATGTTCCATTTATAACAAGTGTTGTACTTACGGCTGCAAATCCGATTATAAGCATAAATACTATTATCATTATGTTTCTTTTCTTCATACCTTCAACCTTCTATCTTAAAATAATTATAACTAAAATTAGCAAATATTTCAACATCATTTTTGATGTAATATTTGTTTGGTTTATCATTAAGATTATAGCAAATCAAATATATATTTTTTGTCAAATTTTGCTACATATAAAAGACTCACATTGTTTGTGAGTCAGTTTTTTTATAGTATTTCAAATTCAAGTGATGAATAATTTGATAAATTCCCACCAAAAGAACAAGTTATAACTCTTTCTCCTTGTGGTTCAATATTTTCATTAACATTTCCAAATAAACTACCTATAGTTTCACCATTTGAATCTTTTACATGTATTATAAATTCATTTATATATTTTTCTTCATTTGCAATATTTTTTACTTTGATATCAAATACAGAATTATTATTTTCAAAATTCACTGAATTTGTTGTAAATTCAAAGTTTTCTAATGTTGCTTTTTCAGTCTGTTTTTCTTTAACTGGTTCCTTGACATCTTCTTTCTTTTTGCCACAACCAGTAACTAATGTTACACATGTACACATAACAAACATAAATCTTAAAAACTTCATATTTCCTCCTAATTAAATCTCTTATACAAATCGTCTAGTGCTTCTTGAACATTTCTGACATCTGGTGCCAAAGCATTTTGATATTCTAAGTCAGCAGCCATAAAAGCTATTTTACCAATAGTTCCAGTAGCTTTTCTACTATAGTTTAACCCATCATAAGTTATAGCAACTAATTCAGAATATTCATCATAACTTTCATTATAGGTTACATTTATATTTCCTTCAACTCTATACCAAATATTTTTTTCAATAACATTTGTTGTAGTTGGTGTACACTCTTCTGCTGGCGTATCACCACTTCCACAACTTGCTACAACATTAGCACTAGCAATGCCCTTTCTTGTTGATTTGATATAGTGTGTTGGTGTTGCTATTCCTTCAATATTAAAGTTTACTTTAGCAGTTTGACTTAAATAATAGTCACCTGTACTACCATTTATATTTTCAAATGTTATAACAGGATTTTTTACTTCATTAGTTCCTGCTTCCCCCTCTTTACAAGTCTCAGCATTTCCAACTTTATCAGTTGCACATATTTTATATTTATATGTTTTATTACTGTTTAGGTTCTTAATCGAGCACACATTTCCTTCTATAGCACCAGTATATTCATAGTTATCACCATAGTAACAGTTTATTCTATCTATTCCTGAGTAAATATCAGTTGCTGTAAATTCTATATTTATACTATTACTTGTTGTTGTTGTCTTTTTTATTTCTACTACAGGACTTGATTTATCAATTTTAACAACCTCTACATTGCTCCAAGCACTTCGTGTTCCATTGTTAGATACTGTTCTTAAATAAATATAATGTGTTCCTTCATCAGTAATTATTATTTCATCTTTAAACTTTTCAACGACATTTATATTAGTAAAGTCTGATACTAAAGAATTTGATATTATATACTCGTATCCAGAAACACCTGATGTTGCAGTTCCTTCTTCTTTTATTTGAACTCTTACAGATTCATCTAAAACAAACTCTGCATTTCCACCTGTTAATGTTGGTGGTGTTGGTTTTTTATTTCTAACTATAACACTTATTATACTTCCTAGATTGTCTTGTATCTCATAGATATTTTCTTCAGATGTAAGCGTTCTTTCACCAAATGAAAGTATTTCGATGACAGTTGAATCGGTATCAATATTAAATATAACTTTCTTTTCCTCATCTACTTCTTTTCTTAAAACTTTATTATCTACTTTTATTTCAACTAGAGTTATCTCTGATGTCTTTTTAGATAGTACATCTAATAAAATTACTTTGTTTCCAACTTGTCTTCCATAAGTTGAAGTTGTTATAGTAATACTTCTATTAGCATTTAGTTTAACATCTTCTTCATTCATATTCATTATGTCTTCTCTATTTAAATTATCAAAGACATATAAATCCATTGTTCCTTCTGGTATATTATCTTGATATATAAAACCATCTAAATCAGTTTCTCCATAACGTAATCCATTGGCAGTTTTATAAACAATTTGTTTGTCTTTTAGAGGATTTTCTTCTTCATCTGCAACAATCATACTTGCACTAAAAGAATTTGGTTTGGGATTTTCTGGAGTATATCCTTCTTCCATATCTTCTAATTCTTTTTCTTCAGCATTAATTCCTAAATTTAAATTCATATCAACATCAGATTCTTCAGTAACTGGTTTAATTAACTTTATAGTTATTCTGCCTGTACCTTTACCATGGGATGTAATAAATCCATCATAGTTATCTTCTTTTGTTACTTCCAAATATTCATTTAAATTATTTAAGTTATCAAATAATAAACTAACATCGGCATCATACTGACTACTTGCATTTGTTATTTCATATTCAAGTACAACTTCTTCTCCCACTGTTTTTAGTTCATTTATTCCAAAATCTATATTTTTGCCATTTGATGAAATATATTCATCATGCTTTACACCATTAAGGTACACTTTTGAAAAATAAACATCAAAATCTTCAAAATTTCTTTTTACACTAGTTCTACCAACAATAAATAAAACAGTACTAATACTTGCAAAACCCATAGTTAATAGAAGAATAAGAATACTGATATATTTTCTTTTCATGTATTTTCCTCCTCATTGTAATAGTCTATTATAAGCATACTAAAAATTCACACAAAATACAAGGTATCTTTAGTTAAAAGGAGATACTAGTAACTAATTATACAAACAAAAAAGGAATAATTTTATTCCTCTTTTTGTTTTTCTATTTTACATAATTCATCTAAGGCATTAAATAAATCATCTACTTCACTTTCAGTTTTAAGTCTTGCACCAGAAGCAAATTTGTGACCTCCACCATTAAACTTGCTAGCAACTTCATTTACAACTATTCCCCTACTTCTAATATTAATTTTAAATTGTTCATTTTTCTCATCATAAGAAGAGAATGCCCATACTTTAATTTCTTTGATGAAATTAAAATCATTTACCATATTAGAGGCTGTTGATGAATCAACACCAAACTTTTTTATAATATCGTTTTCAATTTTTATGTAGCCAAAGCCATTTTCAGTAACGGTAATATTATTAATAATATAAGCTTCAAATCTTCTTTCATCTAAACCTCTTTCATAAAGATTATTATAAAGAGTCATTAGATCAATATTATAGTCATTTAATAACTTGGCAGATAATTCTAAAGTTTTCGGTGTTGTATAGCTAAGCAGAAATCTATCTGAGTCAGCTACTATTCCAAGATATAATTTACTAGCAATTTCGTCAGTTATTTTTAATTTTGTCTTATAGATTAATTCTGTAATTAATTGACAAACACTAGAACTTTTAGTATCAACTAATTCTAAGTCACATACTTTGTGATCACAAGGATGATGGTCAATTTTAATGCTATAGTCATATCTTGGTAAATAAGCTGAATCAACTCTTTCAAAAGTTGGCACATCAACAATTATAAGTAAAGCATGGGTAAGTTTAGATTCATCTACTTTATCTAATACCCCCAAATATTTAAATCGAGAAACCCCTGCACCAACTGCATATACTTTCTTATTTGGAAAATTATGCTTAATTAAGTCTCTTAAAGCAATCTCACTACCAATTGCATCAGGATCTGGACCAATATGTCTAGCTATAACTATTTCGTCATATTCCTTAATTTTTTTTACTATTTGTTTATATATATTTACCAAACGATATCACTACCAAACTATATTTTTATTAATTATTTATTATTTCGTATGTATCAAGTGCAATCATTAATTCCTCATTTGTTGGGATTACATACACTGGAACACTTGAATCAGTGCTACTTATAACACCCTCATGAATATCACAGTAACTAGCTACTTGCATGTTTTTCTCTGCATCAATTTTAATTCCTAAAGCATTAAGTCCATTGACAATTTGCTCTCTGAATTCACGAGCATTTTCTCCTAAACCAGCAGTAAATACTAGGGCATCTACTTTTCCATTTAATTCAACAAAATATTTTGCAATATAATCTATTATTCTATTAGCACACATATCATTTGCTAAAATAGATTGTTTATCATGTTCTTCAAACATTGCATGTTCAATATCACGGTGATCAGCAAATTTTTCGCTTATTCCTAATAATCCACTTTCCTTATTTAAGATATTATCTATTTCTGTAATAGACTTACCAGTTTTATTCATGATAAATGGAATAACAGAGTAATCAATATCTCCTGAACGAGTACCCATTATTAATCCTGCATTTGGAGAAAATCCCATTGTTGTATCATAACTCTTAGAATCTTTAATACAGCAAACACTTGATCCTGAACCAATGTGACAGTTAATAATATTAATGCTTTCCTTACCTAAAACTTCTTTCATAGTCTTAGTTATAAACTTATGACTTGTTCCATGGAAACCATATTTTCTAACTCCATAATCTTTATACCAGCTATATGGAACCGAATATAAATAATTAATTTCTGGAATTGATTGATGGAATGATGTATCAAATACACCTACCATTGGAGTATCTTTCATAGCACTTTCAAAAGCTCTGATACACATAATCATAGCTGGATTATGAAGTGGAGCTAATTCATTAAACTTTTCACATTCTTTAATTACTTCTTCTGTTAATAAAACAGAATCTTTAAATTTATCTCCACCATGGACTAAACGATGACCAACTCCATCAATTTCATCTAAAGATGATACTATTCCATTATTAATTAATTCATCTTTTAAGAAATTAACAGCATCAGTATGATTTTTTAATTCTGCTTCTTTCTTAGTTTTAGTGCCATTTATTTTGATACTATAGAAACTTGCGTCCATTCCTATTCTCTCAAAATAACCACTAATTAGTTCTTTTTCGCTAGGAAGTTCTATACAATTAAATTTTAAAGATGAGCTTCCAGCATTTACAGTTAATATTTTCATTTTATTCACACCCTTCCACCGTATTATAGCATAAAAAAAAGATATTCCCTACCTTTTTTTTACGTTTATTTCACCTTTTACGAAATTATCAATTTTGTCTTTTTTTACACTGTTTTGAAAACTATTTAAACCAGTATTAAAACCAAAGTTATTACTATAATCTTCTTTAATTTTACGATATTCACTTTTATCTTTTAAATTACTTAATCTATCCATAAAATATCACCATTTATATTATGGGTAAATTTTTTTTATTTATTCACAAATATATGTACCACCTAAATTTGCTAAAGCTAATTTGTAAGTTTCATAATCATCTATTGAATCAATTACCATTGATAATTTGGAAAACTCATTAGTTAACTCTTCTACACGAGTCTTATCATATTCTTTGGGATTAAATTGAATCTTTAAAGAATAATCTGCTGAACCACCTTGAAGACCTGCTGATGTTATTCCATTTAGAGTTTTAGAAGTTATTTCATTAGAAATGGAGTTAGCAGCCTCATATCCTTCTAAATCACTTACTTTTGTTGTATATGATATCCAGATAACATTTACTAAATCATCTTTTATTGTAAAGTTATAAATACTTTCTCCATTATCAGTTGTCGAGCGACATGTCTTAGATATACTTGAAGGAGAAGGTGCTGGAATGTATTCTTCTTCCTCTAATAGAAGTAAATCTTGATTAAAATAACCAAATGCTCCTAGACCAGCCAAGATAATTATTGCAAATCCCCAGATTATTACCACCTTTATATTCATTAGTATCACCTATTATGATTATATAAAAAAAACATCTATTTTACAAGATGTTTAAATTTGGTTTACTTATAATATACTTGAGTGTTCTTCACATATTTTATTTTCAACTTTGATGATATTTTCATTGTAAACAGCATCACTTATTAAATTTTCAAAGTCAAAAGATTTTTCATATTCGCTGGCAGATTCTTCTGTTGGATTTATAACAGGATGGTCAGGCACGAATATTGTACAACAATCTTCAAAGGGAAGAATTGATGTTTCATAAGTATCAATATTCTTAGCAATTTCAATTATATCTAATTTATCTAAACAAGCAACTGGTCTTATAACAGGTAATTTAGTTACACAATTTATTGCGGCCATCGAAGTCAATGTTTGACTGGCAACTTGACCGATGGATTCGCCATTTATTAATACTTTGCAGTTATTCTTCTTAGCGATTCGTTCAGAAATACGATACATCATACGTCGCATTATAGTAACTAAATACTCGTGCGGACAATTTTTTAAAATGGCTTCTTGGATAGCTGTAAAGTTTATTACATGAAGTTTTACGTATCCAGAATATTCGGATAATTTCTTTGCCAAGCTTATGACTTTATTTTTAGCAGCATCACTTGTATGTGGAGGACTTTCAAAATAGATAGCTTCAATTCTAACTCCTCTTTTTAAAGCAAGATATCCCGCAACAGGAGAGTCAATCCCCCCCGATAACATAAGGAGACCTTTGCCAGCTACTCCAACAGGATAACCACCTATTCCTTTAATCTTGTCAAAATAAATATAAACTTTATTATTAAGTCTTACTTCGATATTAATAACCATTTTAGGATTATGAACATCAACTTCGGCTTTTTCTTTGTTTTTTAATACAATACCACCCATTTGGCGAGAAATTTCCATGGAATTAATAGGATATTTTTTATCACTTCTTTTAGTTACAATTTTAAAAGAGGTAATATCTCTATCCTTGATAAGTTCTATTAATGATTTTTTAATATTTTCAATACTGTTATCGTCAATTTCATATCCAATATTTATTTCATGAATACCAAAAGTCTTTTTTATTTTTTCAATAGCAACATCAAGATTATCTTCATTTGCATAAATGAACATTCGACCTTTATCATATTTTATTTCTGTTTCATAATCTACTAAACAATTTTTAATATTATCTTTTAAAGTTGTAATAAAAAAGTTAATATTATCTTTTTTTGTAGTTAATTCACCATATTTTATAATTATGATTTTTTTCATATAATCTCGCCTCATTCGTTATTATTTTAACATATTTATATTAAAACTTGAAGTTAAATAGATTTTTAAATATAAAAAGAATCATTGATGATTCTTATAATTTCTACTATGTTGAATTGTTTTATTAATTATAGATTTGGCAGCTTCAGCATTAAATGGCTTTTGAAGCATATCGATAATGCCATAATTGGTAGCTTTTTCTATTCCATTTTGTGAATCTTCGCCAGATATAACTGATGTTGGTAAAAGTTCAAATAAATTATTTTCACTTAAATATTCTAAAACATCATAACCACTTTTTATAGGCATTTGTAAATCAATAAAAGCTCCTACAAGAGTTTCGTTATTTAAATTGTCGTTGATTATATTAATTGCTTCTTCACCATTTTTAGCAACTAATATGTTAAATTCATCTTCAAAAGTTTTTGAAAAAAACTTAGTAATTACTGGTGAATCATCAGCAATAAGTAAAGTTAACTTATCACTACTAGTAGTAGATTCTACTGTCATATCACATACTAAGATTATTTTATAGTCATCAACAGATTCAGTATAAAACACCTTATTATTTAAAATCTTTTTTAGTTGATTAGAGTTTTCGATGTCATTTAATAAATCTTTATTATTATCTAATAATTTTATTAAGTTACTATAAGGTTCTTTAGTGTTTATCTTAATTGTTTTTCCTGTATACTCTAATTTGTATAGTACATCATCACTTTTACTTGCACAATATATGTGTGATATAAAATTACCAATTATTGCTGGAACATTTCCAAACAAATCATTTATTTGCATATTATCCCTCCAAATACTGTTGTAGTATAGTAATAATTCTGTTAGCCTCTTCCATTAATTCATTAAAGTGTTCTTGAACATAAGCAATATTTCCCTCTTTAGAAGACATTTCATGTTCGTATGATAATTCTGCCAATCTACTAAATCCTAAATATTTAGAGTCACTTTTCATGGCATGAACTAGAATTGCATAATTTGGCATGTCTGATTCTTCTAAATATTTTTTTATATTTGGCAATCTATCTTTTGATTCTGTTAAAAAATCATTAGCGATATCATTGTACATATCCATATCCCCTAGATTTTCTAAAGCTGCTTCTAAGTTTATTCCATTTTGTTTTAATAGTTCTATGTTCATAATATTACCTCTATTCTATAATTATTATAGTATATCATATAAGGTTATTGTTAAATATTTTAAAATCTTTAACTAATACTTTACAAATTAATTGCACCATTCAAAGTTGGCAGGTGTACTAGAGATGATAGCTGGCTGATCACTAAAGGGAGCTCTTACAGCTTTTACTTTTTTACCTACACCCTTCACTATCGCGTCACATACATCATAATAATATACTATCCCATTTTCTAAAAATTCCATTTCATTAGCTTTAAGACTAGATATTTCATCATAATCTCCTTTTTCGTCAACAAATAAGGCATAATCATAAAAGAAATTAGCATTTTTAAATTTCAACTCTAAAGTTAAATAACCTGCATAAAGTTTTAATTTAGAATTTTCTAGTGAAGTTCCTAAAGATTTATTTTCTAAAATTGCTTTATTATCTCTAACTAAATCTAATCTATATTCCCCAGTCTCTTTATTTTTATTTAGAATAAAAGCTATCTTTCTATTTTTTATATTCAAATTACATCCTTCAAAACAAAGTTCACTAAGATCCTTTGATTCTTCACTTACTTCTATGGAGTGAAAAGTTATATGAGAAATATCATAAAAGTCATTTTTAGTTGATGTTTTTACTTCAGTACTATTTTCATAGGCACTTTTATTTAATTTTTCTTCTTTAAGTTTATTATTAAAATTTATTGTCGAGTATTCTATTGTAATTATAATAACAGAAATGATTAAAACAACAACTATTATGAAAACTAGATTTTTGTCTTTATTTTTCTTTTTACTCATATTATTAACTCCTCAATTAATTTAATTTAAAAAAATAATCAGCTTGTAATTTTTGGAATCCCATGTTTTCAAGAAGTTTAATTAGATTAACTCTTGATGGAGAGATGCTAATCTCTAATCGTCTTAAAGTTAAATTCTTGACCAAATTAATTAATGCCCTATAATTTTCTTCATTAGAAGCATAAAGACTATCTAAAAGAATAAAATCAGATACTAAAGAAAAACGAATAGTTCCACATACCTCTTTAGAAGAATCTCTTATGGTAGCTACATTAATGTTTTCTAATCTTATGGTACTTATATCAGGAATTAATGAATTTGTCCCTAAATATAAATCATTACTTTTAATCTCTTCAATCAAACGCTTATAGATATAAATTTTAACATCATCACTTTTATCATTAAGAGAAATACTTGATGAGATTAACTCTTGTTTATCATTTATATTTTGATATGATAAGTTTATATTGTTACATTTAAATCCTTGTTCTAACATTATTTCATGCATAACATCATCATAAGGAAAATTATCATAAATAATATTTAAACCACGGTCCTTATCTTGTCTAAGTTGTGTAATTGTATAACTAATTAAGTCTTTAATAAGATCTTCGTCATAGTTTTCATATAATACTTTTTCCATATGATAATTATTGTTTATTAAACTTACACTTAAAAGAGATGTTATTTTGTCTCTTTCTATGCTCGCAAATATCAATAGTTTATCTTCTAAAGATTCATAAATTTGTCTTATGTTATCTTCATCAAAAAGTTTAATACTTTGATAAAAATTAATTATTAATTCAATATCTTTTTTATTAATCATTTTTAACATATTATACACATCCTAGTATAAGTAAATTATATCATAAATTAAACTTAATTAAAATAAAAAAGGAGAACTTTAAAAGTTACTCCTCTCTTTCTCCTTCAGTAAGCATTGTTGTAATAAATATACCATAGCCTTTTTTTACATTTTCAACAACAACGTGAGTTACTGCACCAATTATTTTATCATCTTGAATAATTGGAGAACCACTCATTCCTTGAACTATACCACCTGTTTTATCTAATAATTCTTTATCAGTAATTTCAAAATAGATATTTTTTATTTTAGAATTTTTATCTATTTTAGTGATATTTATTTTATATTCTTTTATATCACTTTCGCTTGTTACTGTTAAGATTTTAGCTTCACCTGTTTTAATTTCATCAGGCTCAGCTACTTTCATAGGTTCTTTAGTTGATGCAATATCATAATTACCATAAATTCCATAGGTTGTGTTTTTATTTATATCTCCATATTTATTATTGTAATAAAACTTGGCATTTTTTGTTCCAGGGGATCCATTTGTAGATCTATCAATACTTGAAACTTTACTTTCATAAATATATCCTGTACGTACTTCTACTTGTTTATTAGTAGAGCTTTCAATAATTTCATGTCCTAATGCTCCATAAATTTTAGTTTCTGGATCAATATAGGTTAATGTACCTATTCCAGAAATTGAATCTTTTATATAAAGACCTGTTTTATAAACATTATCTTTAACACTTAAATTAAAAACTATGTCTTTTTCTTTATTATTTCTTTTTATTTTTAATTTAACTTTTCCAGCATTTTGGAATTTTTCAATATTATTTACAAGTTCATCAACTGAATTTATTTCTGTATTTTCAACATGAGTAATATAATCTCCTACTTCAATATCATTTTTATTATATTCTCCATCTATTTTATAAAAACCAATTACTAGTACTCCATTATATTTTACCTCAATACCAACATTCTCCCCCCCTGGTATTATATAATCTGAATAAGCAAAAACATTTATAGGAGCTAGGAAACTTAGCATTATAATTGTTGTTTTAATAAACTTTTTCATATGTTCTGACACCACCAATCATTTATAGTGTGTCCTTATTCGACATATTTATACAAAAAAAATGCTTAAGCAGCATTTATTTCGAAATCAGTTAATTCGCCATTCTCATTTAGAATTTTATTAACTGCTGTAGTAGCATTTTCTAATTTATCATTACATACTTTAGCGATTTTCATAGCTTCTGTGTATTTTTTTATTGTTTCATCTAAATCAGTGTTTCCTGCTTCTAAATCTTTGACGATTACCTCTAATTCATCAATTAATTCTTCAAACTTTTTTTCTTCTATTTCTTTTTTTGCCATTATTTCACTTCCTTAACATTTGTTTTTAACTCGCCATCGAGTAATTTTATTTTTAATTCATCATTTATTTTTACTTCTTTAATAGACTTTATAATCTTATTCTCATGTTTTACAACTGAGTAACCTTTTTTTAAGACACTTAAAGGATTTAAAAGTTCTAATTTGTTTACAATAAGCTCTAAAGTGTTTTTAGATGGTAAGAATAAATCAGTTGGCTTCTTTAGAACTCTTACGGATGTTAAATTTTTTAATTTAGTTTTTGAAGTCTCCAATTTGTAATTAACATCTTTTATAATTGAGTCAATTAATGTATCTAATTTTTGCTCTTTTATTTCAAAAGTTGCAAGGGGATTAGATAATACGTAACTTGAACTTAAGGTTTTAAATTGTTTTGTTAAATAGTCTATTTTAGTAGTTACACTTTTATTTAATCTTATTTCCATTTGGTTAAGATAGTTTATTAAATCAACCATATTTGGAACAGCCATTTCTGCTGCACCTGTTGGTGTTGGAGCTCTAAGGTCAGCAACAAAATCAGCAATTGTAAAATCTGGTTCATGTCCAACAGCAGATATTATTGGAATATTTGATGCATATATAGCTCTAGCAACTATTTCTTCGTTAAAAGCCCACAAGTCTTCAATTGAACCTCCTCCTCTTCCAACAATTAAAATATCTAAATCATAATTTTGTGCATTTTCAATTTGTCTTACAACATCAAATTTAGCTTCTTCTCCTTGAACTAATGAAGGAAAAAGAATTGTTTCACAAAGAGGATATCGTCTTTTTATAGTTGAAAGAATATCCCTTATTGCTGCACCAGTTGGAGCAGTTACTATTCCTATTTTATTTGGGTATTTTGGTATAGGCTTTTTATGTTCTACATCAAAAAGACCTTCATCCATTAATTTTTTCTTTAATTCTTCAAACTTTTTTAATAAATCGCCATTTCCAGAAAGATTCATTGCATCAACATAAACTTGATATCCTCCATTAGGAACATAGACACTTATTCTTCCATCAACTAGCACTTCATCCCCATCTTTAGGAGTAAAATTAAGGCTTGTTGCACTTGAAGAAAACATTACAGCACTTATTCTAGACTCTTCATCTTTTAAAGTGAAATATAAATGTCCTCTTGTATGTCCTTTGAAGTTAGAAATTTCACCCTTTAAATGAACACTTCTACATTCTTCTTTAGAATCAAGGAAGTTTTTTATTGCTTGGTTATATTGAGTAACTGTAAAATATTTTGTTTCTTCTTCCATAATTAACCTCTTAATATATTTTATCATACATTTGTATTTTTGAGATAGCTTATTTTACAAAATAGTTTGAAATATTAAGTAAAAAAAGGAAATTGTGGTAATACCTTATTTTCCTAGATAAGTGATTTTAGCATAACCATGTCCTTGTTTTGCACAATTTGTAGTTGGAGTAGAAGATGAACAATTTGTTGAGAGTGTTTTTTCTAAAATATTATTAGATTCTTTGCAATTATAGCAGTACATTAATTTATTCTTTAAAAGTTGATTGCCTATATAGCCAGAACCTCCTCCACATACATATCCGTTGTTGGTTCCACCAAAAAATCCGGCTCCAGCACCACACCATGGGGAGGTTCCAGATCCTCCTTGGCCGAAACTACCAAATGCTCCTAAATTGCTCTTTGCTTCTTCGGGTAGTGTTATTATATTTTCAGTAATTTGTTCTCCTCCTCTTGTTTGTGTTCCGCCACAACCTTGCATATATTTTTTTATTGAAGGAGCATATCGAGGTTCAGAACATACACCAACAAATCCTCCACCAGAACCTGACTTAGATGTGCAACCATAAGCACTATTGTACCCTGTTCCGCCACCGCCACCAGCTACTATAATTATGTCATCTCTTTTATTTACTAGTGAATTGAGTTCCCCTGATGAGTACGCGATATGGGTTGCTCCACCACCTGAAGCATTGTAAGAATTAGTATCTGAATTTACTCCAGCTCTTCCACCACCGTTATAGCCTCCATTTTTTACTTCCCATGTTAAACCACCTATGCCACTTCCACCGACATTTATAAATATTTGTCTTTCTACTAAATAAATTTCTCCTAAAGAATATGCTCCAAATCCACCAGTGCATTCTCCAGTGGACCCCCCCTGTGCTCCCCATAGTTCTAATTTATAATTTCCATCACAAGGAACAACAAATTCTTGTTCGTCTCCTGTATAATTAAACTTCCATTCAGTACCTTCCTCTATTTTACACATTTCTTCAGCGTAGTCTGTTCTACTTATCTTTTCTATATTTATTGTACATGTTACTTCCTTTGTATTTTCACTACTTATTGACTTAGTTATTCTGTCTTGAGCTGCAATATTATTAATTTGATCAATTATTATATCGGCACTTGGAGTACAGACTAGTACGATATTCGCATCATACTGGTAACTATAATTTGTTACTGTATAGTTTATGGTATCATTTCCACTTCCTATAAAAGTAAACGATTGTTTATCTTTTGATATTAAATTTTTATTATTATTGCTATTTATTTTTAAATTTGTTATTTCTATTCTAAAATCATCATTATTTTCTGATATATTTATATTATTTTTTATATCTAAAACTGTATTAACCGTAGCATAACCTATTACTGTTAAGAATATTAATACAAATAACATTAAGTTCTTTTTCATGATACACTACACTCCTATTTTTAGGCGTACTTACCTATCTTAAGTGTAGCATTTTTTTTTTTTTTTTAGCAAGTCTAAACTATTCTGTCAAGAAAAACTTTACTTATTTAGACATTTTTTATTTTCAAGTAAACTAAATAATTTTACTGGCTCATCTATTACCGAAACTACTTCAAGTAAATTTTCTTCTTTAGGTGAACACTCTAATTCAACTAGACAACAATTGTCTTTATTTTTTATTTTGCTGACTATTTTAAAAGAAAAAATTTTGTTTTGTTTTAATAAATTAGCCATATCTTCTTCTTTAATAATTATCGCAAACTCTATATAGGGATAACTATTCATTTCTCTAACTTCTTCCATCCAAGTTTTCTGGAAAACTTCCATCTTTAAAATATCTTAAAAATATATCATGTAAAGAAGCTGCTAATTTATTCATTATTTCTTTACTTACATTTCTTCTAGTTAGTATATTACTCAAATAATCAAATAAGCTACATCTTCATAAAATATATATCAATGATTTTATGAACTCCTCTTCTAATGCAAAGAACGGCTAATGCTTCATCTATATTTGGATCTAAATCAGGTAATCTCTCTCCTATTTTTTACTTAACACACTTATAAACTCATAACTATCTTCGTCAGTAAATCTCCCATATTGGAAACATACGCGAGTAATCTAGCATATCTATCGAAAATTCACGTTCTTTCATATATTTTTTTAATTCATCTATAAATGACATTTAAATTAACTCCGTTTAATTTACTTATTATATTTATTAACATCTTTTTCAGCAAGAAAAAATGGACATATGTCCATCTTATCCGAATGATTGAAGTATTGATAACACTAACAATAGCATTACACCTACTCCTGTACAAACTAACATTTGCATTGTCTTTGATTCCATCTTATCAAGACGTGATTTATATCTTGCCTCTCGTGCTTTTTGTTGTAGTGATGAAACAGTTCTCGAGAATGTAAGTAATTGTTCTTGTTTTCTTTCTTGTTTACCTAATCCTAAACGATATAAAAGTCGCATCATACGCATAGAATCTCTAACAGGATATTCACGAGCAAATTCCATATATGGTTGGACACTTGAATCACCTGCATTTATCTTTTCAATTAAATCTCTTAAACCTTCTTGGAAAATCTCTGGAGCATCTCCAACTGACTTACCTAAAGCAACAGGAACTGTATAATGTTGAATTAGTATTTCCAAGTTTTTTAAATAATAAGGTAACTGAGCATCAATTAAGTGTAAGTGACTTTTATAATGTTGTTTTAATTGCATATATGGCAATTTAAACATTCCAAAGAAGATTGCAAAGACAATCAATGCTGTTGACCCACTAAGTTTATTTATTAACATAAATCCTAAAAATAAACTTAATAATAGAGCTTGTCTTAAACGAGCATTGAATAATTTTTCAATGTCAACGGCATCACCATATTTAGCTTTAGCATAAAACTCAAAATCATCTTCTTGAAGTCTTTTAAAATATACGGCATTATCATCAACGAATTTATTAATACTAAATCCACCAATATATTGCATTACAAACAGTATAATAACTGCTAAAAAACCTATTTCAATATACATATTATTCAACCCCCGTATCTTCATTATAGAATTTCTCACCAGATATAATAAAGTAAGAATTGATTATGATAACGATATGTAATAGAGCTTGAACATACCACAAAGAAAGCATCGCTTTATAGTTATTTTTATCTAATAAAGTTTGTATTAACATTACTAGGAAATAAAGAGCAATACCAAACATAACGAATTTTTTATGTGAAGCTTCACGGTCCATTTTATCACGGTAAACACCTTCAACTAAAAGGTCAATATCAAGCATCATATTTTCGAAAGATTCACCAGAGTCTTTAGCACCTTCTTTAGTTACCTGTAAAAATAATTGATGCATGTTTTTTACCATATAATATGGGTATTTTTGATTAAACCATTCAACTGCTTCGTCGATTGTTCCATTTTGATAAGACATATTAATCATTGTTACAACATCAGATAAGACAGGATCTTCTAAAATATTTGATGCTACAACTCCTTCTAAGGCTTTAACAAATGATTGTGTTGTATTAAATTCATTTATAACATTTGAACAGTAAACTTGAATTTCTTCGAAAATAAATTCACTGTAAACACGTTTATTTTTTAGATATGCTAAGTATGGAATAAACATTATCGATAAAGCCATATATAAAATTGCCATAACGATACTGTAAAAATAAATATAACCTATTACAAGAAATAAACCACCAATTAAGATAACTTGTACTACATATTCTTTTGGACCATATTCTTGTCCTAATTCTTTACTTTTTTGACGTACTTCTTGATAACTATAAGGAGCATATTTATTATAAATATTTTTTATATTATTCGCGATGAATTTGTAGACGTTTTCACCATTTTGTTGACGATATGAAACGACAAATATACCTATAACTAACATTATAAATAGTTCCATATAGCATACCTTCTTTCTTTATTTTTATTATGCTGTTTGCATTACACTATTTTGGGGCATTTGTACACCTGTTTGCGGTGCAACTACTACATTTGGTTGAATTGGAGTTACATTTGGCACGACGTTTTGCACAGGTGCTTGAACTGGTGTTTGAGGTACTGGTGCTTGCCCTACTGCTCCATTAGCAACTTGATTATTAACAGGGGTTGGTTGTGGTGCTGGAGTTTGTGTTACTGGTTGAGTTCCAGCTTGAACTTGTGGAGCTACATTACTTACTTGAGGCTGCCCAGTTGGTTGTCCCGTTGGTGCTACTGCTGGTTTTTGAGCACTAGCAGGAGCACCTTGAGTTAACTGAGGTGCACTTCCTCCTGCTCCATTATCAGCAGGGTCCCCATTCATATTAAAAGGATCTGTTTCACTGTGAACTGGAGTTTTCTTTTCTGACTGTTCCATTGCTGTTCTATTAGTATCATCGTATCCTTCTTCAGCATCACCTATACCAAATGGATCATCAGGTAAATCAACGTTACCGATTGCTAAATAATCTCTTAAATTTTGAGTTGGATTACGCATGATAACTCTACCATCTAATTGCTTTTGATATAGTAAATTAGCTTCTGGTTTTTGAGTTTTAGGATCTACATAGAATTCACAAACCTCAATAATTTCACGTTGGAATCTTCCTAAACGTTTAGAGAAGTAACCCTTTACATATATTCCTATTTGAACATATCTGTGAATTGATCCTAAGAATTGCTCAATATCTTGACTTGATTCAAGTAGTGAATACATACGCATTGGTATAGATATTGCACGGTCAGCGTGGATAGTTGACAAGATATGGTGACCAGATGAAATAGAGTTACGAACTGCCATAACAGCTTCGGCAGAACGAACTTCGGCAAGTAATATCCAAATTGGGTTCTGTCTCATGCAGGCTACAAGCGATTCAGTGTATGAAGCAATATTATTAGTCTTCATTGCTACAATATCACGAGTTGGAAATATCTTATCTAAGTGAAGTTCTAGAGTATCCTCTATTGTAATGATCTTTTCATCATCTTTTGTTTTACTAGCTAAGTATTTTACTAACTCTGTTTTACCTGAACCAGTTTCTCCTGCAACCATTATATTACAGTGTCCTTCTACACATTTTAATAAAAAATCATGAATTTTATCTGTAACATATTGTTCATTTAATAATTTATCTTTATTTAATCTGATTTTTGCAGGCGTTTTACGAATTAGACAAGCTATTCCATTAGTTGCAATTGAATCATGAACAAAGTTCATACGTAATTCAGCTGATTCAGCATCTAGAAATGGATGAGCCATATTAAATGTCTTACCCATTACGTTTGAGCATTGGAAAGCAAGTTTTTCCATGAAAGTGTTATTAATATCTGGTCTGTTTATTTGAAATATTCCCTTTGACAAAGTTTTTAGCCAAACTTGACCACCATTACTATAAGAGATATCGGTTACGTCATCTTCTTCTAAAAACTCAGTTAAAGGGCCAAAATCCATTTGATCAAATATTGAATTTAACATGTGATCATCCCTTTCGTGTAATTATTATCCAGCAATATATACTGATTTACTTAAAACAAAGTTTTCAATTTCTTCATTTACTATTTGTGTTTCTTTAGGATTTTCTGAATAACCAGCATTTCTTGGTACTGGTATAATTTCTATATTATTTGAAGAAATTAATAGTGCTTTTCTTAACAAGTCATTGTATTCTCTTGGTACGATAAAATATAGTTTTGCAGGTTTTGGTGCTTTAGTATCATCATCTAGGGCAAAAACATCATTTCCATCTTTATCGACAACTTTTGTAACTTTTAAACTTTCAATAAATTTACCAAACATGACAAAGTTATCATCATCTATAGCTTTAAAATATAAATCAATGTAATTTCCTGGCATTATTGAACAGCCATATGTTGAATGGAAATCTACATCAAGGTCAAAAACTGTATAACCATCTGGTGCATCAGCAACAGTAGTTTTCTCCGCTGTTTTTTCATCAACTAATTGTTCTGTATAGAAAAATCCTTTTTCAGGAATTTGATATCCTTCTGCAACATATTTTCCATATAAAGAACGTGAATTTTGAACTAAACCTCTACCTGTTTGTGTTATAAATGTTCCACTTATTTTAACAGTTCCAACCATCTCATTAGTTATTTCTTTTTTTGCTCCAATCTTTTGTAAAGCATACGGAAGTGTAGCTGGCTGTACCGCCCTATTAACAAGGTAACTATAAACAAAGTAAACTGCTACAATTAAAGCAATAACTAATAAAAATGTAAGTGTATTAGGATTGCTAAAGAATCTTTTAATATTAACTTTTATATTTTCTGCATTCATAAGATACCTCCTTTTAATTAAAGTCCCTTACTTGTTCTCTGATAAATTGTTGTAATTGTTCACTAGCTACTTCTGTTTCATTAGCTGCTGCTGTATAGTTTTTATTATAAATTACAGGAGATAATTTAATTTGACCATTAACCCATTCAGTTTCTCTTAAAAGGTCAAACATCTCATCATCAACAGCAAATAAAAGTTCAGCTGGTTCACCATAAGCTAAAGTATTTTTTACAATATTATTTCCTTTGGAGTCTTTTACAGCAAGAACTCTTATACTTCTAATTAGACATCCATAAATTACAAGATTTTCATTATTATAGTCAGATGCCGACATATATAAATCAATGTAGTCTCCTGCTCTAATTGAGTTAGCAAATGTTGATTCTTTGTCTACTTCCAAACTATAAATTGTTTGTCCATCTTCAATATTTGCAAAAGCTGCATCAGGCATTTCACTAGCTTCACTTAATTGTTCTTTGTAAAATAAACCACCTTTAGGAATAGTTGTCTTATGTGAAACATACTTACCAACAACATCTTTAACATTTCTTACAACATTTCTCGCTTCATTTACATAAGTTGATGCAATTTTTATTTTTCCTACATGATTATTTGTTATCAAAGTTCTTGAAGGAATAGTATCCTTTGCAACTGGTAAACTAGTTGGAGAAATTGCGTCTTTAACACGAAAGTGATAACCCACAACCAAAGTTGCAATACAAGCTGCGAAGCCTAAAACAGTAACAATATTTTTGTTACCAATAAAACGTTTAAGTGAACTCATACCACTTTTAGATTTATTCTTTGCCATTTATTTTTCCCTCCATTATAAAAAGACTCTTAATATTTTGAAACCCCTGTACTATGACAATTGTAACACAATTCTCTTCTTTTTCAAACAAAAAAAGTTAAAGTATGTTAAAATAATTGTAGGTGATAACAGTGAACTTAAAAATCAAATTTAAATCATCCATTTTTTATGCTTTACTTCTAAGTTTTTTATTGATTTTACTTCAAGGTTTTACAGTAGCGGTTGTCTTTACATTGACAAATAAAGAACATCTTTCTTATGCCTTTGGCTATCTGCTTGCACTAATAATTATAATATTTAAATTTAGGGTTACGCTTATAAAGGATGCTAAAAGTTTTAAAGAAGACATCAAAGGAAATGTTAAAAATTTAGTATTATTTTATATTATCTTTTTATTACTTATGTATTGTAGCAATATCATACTAAATATGATCGTTGGAAATCTTGCTACTAACGAAAGTAGTATTCGTTCAACATTTTTTGAAGCCCCTTTTCTTATGACTTTAACATTTGGAATTATCGGGCCAATATTAGAAGAACTAATTTTTAGATACCCCTACAGGGATATTAAAACGAATAAATATTTAAAATTTTTTATCTCAACTTTTATATTTGCTTTTATGCATATTATTATGGATTTATCATTTCCAGCAGTTTTATATTTAATCCCCTACTTCTTTATTAGTTTATGTGTTAGTTATCCTTTTTTTAAGACAGGAAATATTTATACATCGATGATTGCTCACATTACAAATAATTTATCATCATTCATTATATTATTAATTTTTGGAGGTTAGTATGGAAGAAACAATTGAAGAAAAATTTGAACAAGAAAAAAAACATAGAATAATAAAAATAATATTATTAAGTCTATTTTGTATCGTATTAGTTGTACTCTATTCCCATTTCCTAGGTACTAAAGGTTTAGAAGTTAAAGAGTATCCAATAAAAACAACTTACTTAGATGAATCGTTTGATGGCTTTAAAATAGTTCACTTTAGTGATTTACACTATGGTTCAACAGTTGATATAAATGATGTAAAAAAGTTAGTTAAAACTATAAATAGTAAGTCTCCCCATCTAGTCGTATTTACAGGTGATTTAGTTGAAAAAGGAATTAAAATTTCTGAAAATGAAGCTAAAAAGTTAAAAGATGAATTTAGCAAGTTAAATCCGGAAATAGAGATTTTAACTGTTAAAGGAAATCATGATTATGAACATGATTATTATAATAATATAGTTGACTATTTAGGTTGGAAGTTTTTAGATAATACTTATGAATATGTTTATTATAAAAGTGATAAACCAATTGTTATAGTTGGTTTAGATGATTTAACAAAAGGTGTTCCTGATTATGAAAATGCTTTTAGTTATTTAAATGAAGTTGGTGATGACCATTATACGATTGTCTTAGCTCATGAGCCTGATCAAATACTTGATATAAAGAATTATAATTTTAATTTATTTTTAGCAGGGCACTCCCATTTAGGACAAATAAGACTACCCTTAATTGGTGCTATTTACACTCCTAAGGGATCAAAGAAATATTATGATGAACATTATAAAGTTAATAATGCTGATATGTATATAAACGGTGGAATTGGTACTTCTGTTATTGAATTTAGATTGTTAAATAAACCTTCTATAAACCTTTATAGATTTTACACAAAATAAAAGACTCCTTCATAGAATACTCTAGAAAGGAGTTTTTTTATGTATCCAAATTACTCTAACATGAGAAATAATTATTATGATGATCGCTTTGGTGGTTTTGCTATTCCATTTCTTTTAGGTGGGCTTGGAGGAGCTGCGGTAGTCGGACTTTCCAGACCTCGCCCAGTTTATGTAAACCCTGCTCCATACCCAACTCAACCTTATCCTTACTATCCACCATACTACAATTATCCTTACTAATATAAGCAAGTATTAAAGCATAAGAAAGTAAACTAGATCCCCCATAGGAAATAAAAGGTAAAGTTATCCCTGTGATTGGGAATAATCCTATATTCATTAAAATATGAATAGTCTCTTGAGTTATTTTCATAACTATAAATGAGAATACTACAGACCTATTCATTCCAACATTATATCTTATTGATTTTATAAAATATAAATTTACACATAGATTAAACAAGAGAAAGCCAAGGATACCAATAAACCCAACATTTGATGTAAGATATGAAAAGGCAAAATCAGTTGTTTGATAAGGAATGGAAACTATCTTATCACTTCCAAATAAATGAGCATTACCAATTCCAATAAGAGCACGATTTAATTGGTATGAGCTATTATTAAAAAGGGAAAACACTCTATCTAATCGATAATAGATTGAATAACCAAATACTTTAATAAATTCTTCAGTAAAATTAAGATAAACAGTTAAGAATATAATTACTAACAAAATCAGTGCTGTACCATATTTTAAAATAGATAAGGTATTGCCTTCTTTATAAAATATGACTGCAAGAAGTGTTACAAAATAAAACATTACATTTCCTGTATCAGGTTCTAAGAAGGTAAGTATTGCTGGAATTAAAGTTATAATAAGACATTTTATCTTGTAATTTTCATATTTTGTAGCAATAAAACTTAGATAAATTAAAAGAATTATTTTCATAAATTCACTTGGTTGGATTAAAAATCTACCTAAAACTAACCAAGATTTACTGCCATTTATTTCTTTTCCAAATAGCAAGAGGTATAAAAGAAGTGCATTAAAAAATAAATAAAGTAATCTTATATTTTTATGAATTATATCAGTCTTAAAAAAATAAATAAAGAATATTGTGGCAGCATAAAAAAGAAATTGCTTAACAAGTAAATCGGTGTTTTGCAAATTTATAAAACTAAAGAACATATAAATAATTAAAATAATAATAATATTTTTCTTTTTCATACTATTATTTTATACATATTAGTAATTATTAAACATATAATATATTAGATAAGTAGGTGTAACTTATGAATTTACCAAAAGTATATCAAAATAGAAATATAGGTAATATTAATAATGACCAAGAGTTTTTTTACAGTGCTAAAGTAGAACAACAAAATAATAAACCAAACTACTCGCCAATAAATATTGACTATAAAATAAATAATCTATTTAAATCTAATAAATATATTTATAAGATAAATGTTAATATTAAAACTAAATCAAGAGACTTTGATACAACTATTATCGGAAAAATGAATAATAATTTAATAACCATTGACAATGATTTAATACCTATTAAAGATATCATTGATATAAAAGAAAAATAACTTCCTTTGAAGTTATTTTTTAATTTATTACTCCTAAAATTAAAGTTGGATCCACTTTACCACCATTTACTTTATCTTTATAATTTTCAGCAAATGTTTCAACAAAATATCTTAGTTCTTCTTCTGTTGAATAACCGATTACATTTTTTAAAAGACGTTGGTATTTTTCTTCATATCCTAGACTTTTTTGAGCTAAAGCAAGAATTGGTTTTTTGAGCATTATAGCACTTTTCAACTCAATATTAAATCCAGCATCAGGGTTGCTTAACTCAACGACAAAAACATCAGCTTCCTCCATAATATCTTTATGATATCTTTCTTTATTTGCTTCACTATCTGGAAATACTAAAGTGTGGTTAGCAAGTACTCGGCTTCGAAGCACTGGTAAATAGATATTTTTGTTAAAATCACTTTTAGCAGAATGAATAAAATAGATCTTTAGCCCTCTTTTTTCCATCGTATCACCTATTATTATTTTAACATATAATTGTTAAACTAGACATGTTATGTTATTATTATACACAAGAAAGAAGGGATTCTTTACATGGAAATAATAGGTTTAATTGCCGAATATAACCCATTTCATAATGGACACTTGTATCAATTAGAGAAAATAAAAGAACTTTATCCAGATTCTATAATTATACTTGTACTTAATGGATATTTTTTAGAAAGAGGAATTCCTTCTATAGAAACTAAACAAGAAAAAACTCGCTTGGCTTTAAAGTATGGAGTTGATATTGTTTTAGAACATCCTTTTATCTTTGGTAGCAATTCAGCAGATATATTTGCATCATCAGCTTTAGAATTATTAAATTGTTTAAGTGTAACTAAACTTGTATTTGGAAGTGAATCAGGTGATAAAAGTAAATTATTTAGGTCAGCAGAAGCTCAGTTGCATGAGGATTTTGATAAGCAATTAAAGAGCATTTTAGATACTGGAGTTAATTACCCCACTGCTCTTAATAAAGCTACTGGTGTAGATATAAGTGAACCAAATGATCTTTTAGGAGTTGCTTATATAAAAAGCATTTTAAAAAATAATTACAAAATAGATATAGAAGTTATAAAGAGAACAAATGATTATCATGATATAAAAAGTAATGATGTTATTGTCTCTGCTTCAAATATTAGAGAAAAAATAAAAAATAATATTGATATAACAAAGTATATTCCTGAAGGTAATTTAGTAAATATTAATTATAATTTATTTTTTACTTTATTAAAATATAAAATTATAACCGATGACAATTTAGATTCATATTTATCGGTTGATGAAGGATTAGATAAAAGACTTAAAAAAGTTATTAATAAATCTAATTCATTAGATGAGTTAATAAAGAATACTAAAACAAGAAGATATACTTATAATCGTCTGATGCGAATGATGATTCATGTATTAGTTGGTGTAAAAAAAACAGATAAAGAAATTATTGAACACAATGAATATATACGAGTCCTTGGATTAAGTAACGAAGGTCAAAAATATATTAATTTAATAAAAAAGGATTTAACTTTACCTATCGTTTCAAAATTTACTAGTATAAATTCTTTAATTAAAGATTACGAAATAAAAGCTGCTGAGTGTTACAAACTATTAACTGGTATTGACGTTATGAAGTTTGAATATCAAAATAAACCATTATTTAAAGAGCAAAAAAAAGGAAACAATTAGTTTCTTTTTGTTTTTTAGAATGAATCAACATTTATTCTAACTCGTTTTAAACCCATATTATAGGCAGCTGCTTGTATTAAAACTCTAATAGCTGATATCATTTTACCAGACTTACCTATTACAGCTCCCATATCGTCATTTTGGACAATTATTTCTAGTTGTATGATTTCTTCGTCTCCTAAAAATTCTTGTACTTTAACCATATCTGGTTCACTAACTAATGACTTTACTAGATTTTCGGTAAAAGCAATTAATTCTGCATGCATAACTTATACCTCTTACTTCTTATTTTTATATTTTGCCCAAACACCAGTTTGAGTTAAGATGCTTTTTACAGTGTCAGTTGGTTGAGCACCATTATTTAACCACTTTAATACTTTTTCTTCATCAACTGTAACATTTTCATCTTTTTTTATTGGATCATAAGTACCTACAGATTCAATAAATCTACCGTCTCTTGGTGATCTAGAATCAGCAGCTATAATTCTATAGAAAGGTCTTTGTTTTGATCCCATTCTTTTTAATCTTAGTTTAACAGCCATAATCTAACCTCCTTTGCCTTTCATTAATATTAACATTTTTCAATTTTTAAGTCAACTATTTTTAGTTGACTTGCAACTTTTTTTCTTGATTTCCAGTTTTCTTTTCGTCTTTTTCGACACTTACATTTTGAAGAGCATTAAAGTGAGCCATAAATAGACGGTTAAATGGGTCATATCTACTACCACTATTTCTAAATCTTATGCTAATTTCTCCTGGAAATGAATAATCACTTTCAACTTGTTTGATAAAGGTGATTTTGATACTATCATTTACTAGTTCAATATTGACGATATCGGAGACTTCATAATAAGTTTCGTCACTATGCCAACTAATAACACTGTTCTTTACTAATGAATTATAGGTATCATCTAGTTCTTTTTCATAAGCTTTCTTCAAATACTCTTTAGTTTCAGATGGTAAAAACTCATCAAGAACTGATTCTTCTTTTTCTTTAAATCTTTTATTTATAATGTCATTATATAACTTAGAAAATAATAAATATACTTCCATATTTTCTTGATCGATAACAAATTCTAAGGTTTTATTTTCATAATTTTTATAATTATCATAATCTAAGCTCTCATCAATTACTTGCCAGTATAAATCAAGATTGCCCCCAAAAAAAATTTTAAAATTTAAGTTATCTTTAGAAAGAATAAAATCATACAAGTATGTTTGATTATCATTAATAACTTTTTTTATTTCCATCTTATCTAATCTCCTTTGCTGATATTATATAATAAAAAATAACTATTATCTAGTTATTTTCTATTAAGATATTTTGCTCACCTGCAAATAATCTATCTAATGTATCTTTAATTTTATTAACTGATTCTGTGTCTGGTTCCATTACATAAGCCTTACCAGCTCCTGTTGCATAACAAATACCTGTTGAATCAGCTCCTGTTGCAGAGAGAGACGTAAATGTCCAAGCATCTAAATCACTCATTTGTTTTTTAGCAAATTTAATAATTTCATTAGAAGTCATATTTGTTGAAACTCTTCCTTTTAAAGCATCAATTAAATTAGAATATTTTGAAACAATTTTAGGACTCATGGCTTTATTCATTATGGCTTCTAAAACCAACATTTGATTTTCTCCTCTTCCTCTATCTCCTGTTGCTAAAGTTTTACGATGCCTTGCTAAAGCTAGTGCTTGTTCACCATTCAAATTTTGAACACCTTTATTTAAACAAATTAAATCTTTAGGGGCCTTACTTCTTTTACTATTTTGTTCACAAAACTTTAAAGGAACATTTACTTTAATACCACCAAGTTCATCAACAATTTTAACAAAAGAAGTAAAGTTAATACGAATATAGTAATCAATATCTGTATCATAAAAACTGCTTAAAGAATTTAAAGACTCCTCTACCCCATAAAGACCTGCATGAGTTAATTTATCTTTCTTTCCCTTACTTTTTAAAGTAATATAATAGTCTCTTGGTGTATTAATCATTAAAATATTTTTAGTACTAGGATTTACAGCAACTAGCATGTTAACATCACTTCTTGCTTTACTTGCAACATTACCAGATGTATCTATTCCTGAAATATAAACAACAAAAGGATTTTTCGTTATATCAACATCACTTTTTATAGTGTCAACAACATTAACAATATCAACTGTTTCTAGTAATTTTATTTTTTGATATTTTTCACCGTGTTCTTCTTCTAATAAGACCTCATAACTAACATCCATTAAAATGGCATCAACCTTATTATTTATTAATTCGTCAACCAATTCATTAGCATTTCTCTTATGACTTTCTTGAAAATCTATTTCTTTATCTAACTTTTTTAAAGCTTCTTTAATATTTTTATTATCATCATGATTTAAATAGCTTATTCTTTTATCATTAAGAGAAGATACCTTTTCATAAGGAGAATCTTTTAAAACATAAATACCAAATGTTTCAACACGATATCCAGTATCTGTTATACTTGATAAAAATTTAAGAGTTTTTGTTCCAAAAAGCAACATTAGAATTTCAAAGGCCATTATAAGGACTGCTATAAGGGAAAAGATATTCTTTATCCATCTTCTTAAGTTTCTTTTATTTAAAACGAATGAAATAACTAAAATAACAGCAAGAGCAAGAGCAGAAACTGGTACCATGTAGAAAAGAGAGAAAATCTCTTCTATCAAGATACTAGAGATTGTAATAACTGTTAAAATAATTAGTAAGAAAGAAATTATCTTATATCTTAAGACACCTTTTTTCTTTGTTTTTTTACGTTCATTTGAACGATTACTTTTATCCGCTTTTACTTTTTTTTCTTTTTTTTGATTATTTACTTTATCTTTTTTATTATTCTTTTTTTGATTGTTTATGAGTAAATCGTCTTCTTTATCCATTATAGTCATAAAATCACCAATTAAATTTTAACATATTTCTTTTTAATATTTATTATGTTGAGGCTAATAAAACTATAACTTTACACGAAAAAAACAACTAATTATTTATAGTTGCTTTAATTCGACTAATTATCTTTTTTTCAATTCGGGAAATATAGCTTTGAGAAATTCCTAGATACTCTGCTACTTCTTTTTGGGTAAGTTCATCTTTATTATTTAAACCATACCTTAAAGACATAATCATTTTCTCACGATCATTTAAATTATTTAGTTCATTTTCTAAATATCTTTTATCAACATTTTTTTCGAAGGAAGTAGCAACTATATCCTCATCAGTACCGATTACATCCTCTAAACATAAGGTGTTCCCTTCGGCATCATAATTTAATGTTTCTTCTAAACTTATTTCCGTTCTTCGCTTTTTATTTTTTCTTAAAAACATTAGAATTTCATTGGAAATACACCTTGAAACATAAGTAGCTAGTTTAATATTTTTATCAACTTTATATGTGTCAATTCCTTTAATGAGACCAACTGTTCCAATGGAAACTAAGTCTTCTAAATCATATCCTGTATTTTCATATTTTTTAGCAAGAAAGACAACTAATCTTAAATTATGTTCAATTAATTTATCTCTTGATACTTTATCTCCGGCATTCATTTTTCTAGCTAAATCCAGTTCTTCTTCTTTATTAAGTGGTGGTAAGAGTTTATCAAGTGATCCAACATAAAGCACTGTTTTATCTTTTTTAAAAATTCTAAATAAAAATTCAATAATTCTTTTTATCATTTTAAATCATCTCCCTTAAATTATTATTTAATATACAATTAACTTCACTACTAAATATTTCTTGACCACATAAGCCAATTAATACTTTAACTATTTTATTATCTATTAAGACTTTATCGACTTTCACACATTTTAAAACTGATGATGAATTAACTACATGATAAGGAACATAAAATATCTTTTTTGATTCTAACTTTAAATCTTCACTTACCATTATTACAGGATATTTAGTAATTGGATCAATCAATTTATTTCCCGTGTCCAAATAACCATTTAACTTATAAGTGCTACTACCATCAATTAAAATAACATCATGCATGCTGGTAATCTTAGCTTTATATTCTCTTATTGATTTAATATATAAAAATATTATGAAGGGACTTATTAGCATAAGCATTAAAATATTGGTTGTATAAGTATCACCTCCAAACAAATATGAAGAACCTCCAAGTACTATTGTGATTACATAAAAGTAAAAGATATTTTCTAAAAAGTTCTTTCTTCCAAAAGATATATATACCATAATCATACTTAATAAGATTTTAAATATAATAAGTGTTAATTTATCCAAAGAGATAAATAAAGTAAGTAAACTTATCTCCCCAATAATAGAGGATAAAATAATTTTAAATAATGAAATATTTCGTTTTAATAATGTGGAAGTGGCAGAAATAATTAGAAAATCATAAAAGAAATTAATTATAACAATTAAATCTAAATATATTTTCATGTCATCACCAATAACAATATACTATAAAGACAACTAAAATTATGTCGAAAGAAAAAATAAGACTAAGTTATTCAATACTTAGCCATAAGTCTTTAATATAAATTGTGCGATTACTTGCAAGAAAACCAATAAAATACTCTTCATCTAAATCTGTTATATCTATTGTGTAGGATTTTATATTGGGATATAGTTCAGCATATTTTTTAATACCATTGCTTATTCCACCGTATGAAGAACATTGGCTTATACATGTAGAGTTTTTATTTGTAGAAATAAATAAATGTCCAGCAACGTAATTATTAGAACTGATATACCCATTAAAATGGACATAATTATAATTCTCTAAAGATATAGGTGTTGATGTTATGTAATTACTATAAACATAACTTGTTCCAGATAAAAAGTTTATATAGTCTTTGTTATATGTTACTTTACCTGTTGAGTGATTTTGATAGTAAGTTGACATTTTTTCTTGTTCTTTGGCATTACGAATTATATATAAATCTTCTTTTTTCATTTCTTCAGCATATTCTGTTCTACTTATTTTTTCTATACCTATTGTACATGTTACTTCAGTAGCTGATGTAGATATTATCTTTTTACTTTCTTTACTCTGTCCTTTTAGTTCTCCTATTTGTTCTATTTCTATTTCTTCACTTGGATTACATATTAAGTTTATTTTTACATCATACTGGTAACTATAATTTGTTACTGTATATTCGATCATTTCATTTCCTGTTCCACTAAAAGTAAAACTTTGCTTATCTTCTGCTATTGAATTCTCACTCTCATTGCTATTTATTTTTATGCTTGTTATCTCAACTCTAAAATCTTCTTCATTATATGCTATATTTGTTTTTCCTATTATATCTAGTGTTGTTGAAACTGTAGCATATCCTAGAGTTATAAAAAATACTAACACAAACATCATATACTTTTTCTTCATTTGGACACTCCAATCTCCTTTTGGGCAGACTTATCTATAATGAGTGTACCATTTTTTTTTTTTTTTTTAGCAAGTCTAAACTATTATGTCAAGACATATCTATACATAATTGTATACTTTCTTTACATAAAAAAACATTTAAGATTTATTTCTTAAATGTTTCTATAAATTATATATTATCTCTATCTCTTAGGAATGGTGGAATATCATATTCGTCATCAATTACACTAACCGACTTTCTCATAGGTTCCACATCATTTCCATAGTCTGATGGATAGCCACCACTACTGTCTTCATCATTATCTTCAAATCCTGTAGCAATGACAGTAACTATTACTTCATCGTTAAGCGATTCATTAATAACAGCACCAAATATAATATTTATATCTGTATTAGCACTTGCTCTTACAACTTCTGCAGCATCTTCAGCTTCAAATAATGTCAAACTATTTCCACCTGTTACATTAATAATTGCATCTGTTGCTCCAACAATGCTTGTTTCAAGTAATGGACTTGATACAGCAGCTTTTGCAGCTTCAATAGCTCTGTTTTCTCCAGTACCTAAACCAATTCCGATTAAAGCATCTCCTCTTTTTGCCATAACAGCTTTTACATCTGCAAAGTCTAAGTTAACAAGACCTGATACAGCAATAAGATCAGAAATTGATTGAACACCTCTATGAAGAACATTGTCTACTTCTCTAAATGCTGCCATCATTGGAGTATTTTTATCAATTATATCTCTTAACCGATCATTTGGAATTACAATTAATGTATCTACATGTTTCTTTAACTCATCTAGACCAATAATGGCTTGTTCCATTCTTCTTTTTCCTTCGAATCTAAAAGGCTTTGTAACGATTGCAACAGTTAATGCTCCAACTTCTTGAGCAATTTCAGCAATTATAGGTGATGCTCCAGTTCCAGTTCCGCCACCCATTCCACATGTAACGAAAACCATATCAGCACCTTCAAGAGCTTCCCTAATTTCTTCTTTACTTTCTAAAGCAGCTTCCCTACCAATCTCAGGATCTGATCCTGCTCCACGTCCATTAGTAATATTTTTTCCAATTTGTAATTTATATTCTGCAGGTGAAGCATTTAACACTTGTAAATCTGTATTAGCTACAATAAATTCAACACTTCTAACTCCTGATTCAATCATTCTATTTACGGCATTCATTCCGCCGCCACCAACACCAATAACCTTGATTTTAGCAACTTGATCCATTTCTAATCCGTCCATCATCTCTGGTTCCTCCTTAATTATCAAAGAATATTCCAAACACTTTTCCAAGTATTGATTCTCCAGATGTCTTTTTATCACCAATACCACTAAGTATTTCTTCATCATCTGACGTTATAATCGAATATTCTTTATCTCTAAGCTTTAACTTAGAATCAAAATACTTTATCATTCCGATGCAAACAGCAAACTTATTATCTCTTGCACCAACGATTTGCATTTTCCCAACATTGGCTAAACGTCCAAATATACTTTCAATCTCAATTGAAAAATCCTTTAGTTCAGTCAAGCCTCCTGTTATAATTATATAACTAATTTCCTTCTTTGTTAAGTAGTTAATTTCATTTTTCGCCATATTTAGCATTTCATGACACCTACTCATAACAATATCTGATAACTCTACTTGATTAACAATTATCTTTTCTCCATTTGTATTTATAAGACTTTCTTTTTCTCCTGAGCTTGAGTTCTTCTTATGAGCAAGTGCTAAATCTTCTTTTAATTTTTTAGCTTGATCATCTGTCAACTTATAAACATACGATATATCAGAGTCAATATCTTTACCACCAATATTTAAAACAGCTGTGTTTATAACTATTCCTTTATTAACAACTGAAACATTAAATGTTGAATACCCACAATCAATTACTACACCAGTTTCTGTATCTGTAGATTCATTTTTATGAGCAAAATATGAACCTATACTTGGTGTCATAATGTCAACGACTTCCAGTCCACATTTTTCTAAAACTTTTGCAGCCATATAAATATCACGTTTTGGTGCTGCTATTATGACTGATTTTACAGATAAACTTCGCCCCTTTAATCCTCTTGGAACACGTGTTTTTCGCTCATCAACCTTAAACATGACAGGAACAACAGTGATAAGATCATAGTCTCTTTCTAAATTTCCTTTGACACTAGCCTGTAAAACTCTTACTATATCACTAGCTAGAATTTCTGTTTCACTTTCTCCAACTATAATACTTGCCTCTCCAATTTTATAGTTAGTACTTTCTTCACTAATACTAACAATTACTTTAGTAATCTTTATTCCTAGTAAATCCTCTTCTTTTTTTAAAAGTTTTTTAATAGCATAGACAGTATCATCTACTTCTACTATTTCTCCATGTTGAATACCACGGGACTCTTCATCTATTGCACATAAAATATTGATTCCTTCTTCTTTTAGTTCAGCTACAACTAATTTAATTTTACTACTTCCAATATCTAAACTAGCGATAATTTGTCTCATGAATATTCACCACCTTATCATTATTAGTATACTATAAATATGCATTAAAAAAAAGGCGATTATGTAAACTAAACACCTTTATTTACTTATGAATTAATCTATTTTGAAGAGTACGAATATATTTAGGATTTTCACCACTTTTAATTAAAGCTTGTTGATAAGCATTTAAATATTCAACTATATTAATTTTATGAGTTAAAAGTTCCATAATTAATGTAAGATATTCTTCATTAATTGAAGATAAATCAGCTATATCAATACCAAATAATCCCGAAAATATAACATAATCTAATTTATCAGAGTTATGTTTAAAATTATTTTGATAGTTAAAAGAACTCAAATCAAAATTGGTAACTTTTAAAGTTTCTCCAGTATAAATAATATCTTTAGCATTAATACCATCTAAACTTAATTCTTTACTCCTATTTAAATTATTATAAAAATCATCCATCGCATTTATTAAAGAGTTTACATCTGTTTTAGGATATAAATCACCAAGACTTGTTCCAAAAATATATTCTCTTAAATAACTAATTACAGTATCAATTCCTGTTACATAAGCAACTTCAGGCAAAACAAAATTCGGATTATCTAAAAAACTTAATTCCTTTAAATATCTAACAAAACCATTTTGATGGGTTCTTGAGACATCTAAGTAATATCGGTTATTTAAAAATCTCTTTAATACTTTATTATCCGTTGTTCGATAACTCGCAGAATTCTTTGAACTAATTATTTTATATCTTCTTTTATTTTCGTTTTCGTATTTAGCATTTTTTATTTCCATAAACAACTAAACTCCTCTCTTTACTCATTTTTACATATTATGTTTAACTTGTCAATTTATGTGTTAGTAATTACTTTTTGTGGTATAATTTTACTAAGGTGATCTAATGAAGAATTTTATATGTATTATTGTTAATAGATTAATATCTTTTGCTTGTTTTTTATTTAAAAATGTATTTAAAAAAGATGGTTCTGTAACTCCAGGGTATTATGCAACAAAATTTAATAAAAATATTTTAAATGAACTTATTTATCCTAAATATATTATTGGAGTAACAGGATCTTCAGGAAAAGGTTCTACAACTTCTCTAATTGCTCATGTTTTAGAAGGAAATGGCTACAACGTACTTTGGAATAAAAATGGTTCTAATCTCTATAATGCTGCTGCTACTTTAATATTAAATAAGACTAATCCTTTTACTAAACGTATTAAGGCTGATGTATTACTTTTAGAATTAGATGAATCATTTATAAAGAATATTTTCAATAAAGTTAAATTAACTCATCTTGTTGTTACGAATATTACAAGAGATCAGCCTGCTAGAAATGGTAATCCAGATATTATATTTAATAAAATTGCTTCAGCAATTGATTCCAACACTCATTTAGTTATTAATGCTGATGATCCAATTGTTGCTAGATTTAAGATTTTACATAAAGGAAAAATTACTACTTATGGTATTGCAAAATATAAAACTGATACAAAAGTACCTCTATCAAATACAGTTGATGCAGCTTACTGCCCTGTATGCGAAACAAAATTAAAATATAATTTTTATCACTATGGACATTTAGGCGATTTTACTTGTCCAAAGTGTAAGTTTTCAAGAAATAAACTAGACTTTCAAGCTAAAGATATAGATTTAGAAAAACAATTTATGACAATTAATAGAAATATAGTTCATTTAAATAAAAATGTCTTCTTTTGTTGTTACTATACACTTGCAACTTTTGCACTTTTAAAAACTATTGGTATTTCGACTAAAGATATTCAAGAATACTTAAATAACCAAGTTTTAGAACCTAAGAGAATGAAAGAATATCGATTAAAATCAAGAAAAGTTGAGATGATTGAATCAAAAAATGAAAATGCTCTATCGTATTTACAAACAATTAATTATATTAAAGCAGAAAAAGGAAAAAAGACAATTATAATGGGATTTGATAATGTCTCAAGAAGATATAACTATAATGATATAAGTTGGTTATATGATGTTGATTTTGAACTTTTAAACGATAATTCTATTGATAAAATATTTTGTATTGGTAGATTTAGATATGATGTATATAATAGATTAAAATATGCAGGGATAAAAGAAGAAAAACTTATATTAGTTGATAATTTAAATAATATATTAAATATTGTAAAAAATAAAAGTAAAGGTTCAATTTATACAATGGTATGTTTTGATATGACTGCAGTTTTAAAGAAATTATTAAATGAGGGAGTGAAAAAATGAAAATCATAAAAATAGCTCATTTATATTATGATATTATGAACCTTTATGGCGAATCAGGAAATATTTTAGCTTTGACAGAAGCGTTAAAACGTCAGGGAGCAAGATATTCTGTTAGTAATGTTACAAAGGGTGATAAAATAGATTTTTCGAAATTTGATATATTTTATATCGGTTGTGGAACAGATGCAAATCAGATGTTAGTTTTAAAAGATATTTTAAGATATAAAACTGAAATTAAAAAGATATTTAAGAAAAAAGTATTTATAGCTACAGGTAATTCTTATGAATTATTTGGAAAAAAAATAAACGATGTTGAGGCTTTAGGGTGTCTTGACTTCGAAAGTAAAACTGTAAGAAATAGAATTGTTAAAGAACAAGTTTATAAAACTTATATTTTAGATAAACCTGTAATTGGTTTTCAAAATAGAGGTTCAATAAATAATAGCAAAGAAAATCACTTATTTGAAGTAATAAGTGGTAATGCCGATAATAATAAAAGTAAATTTGAAGGAATTCATGTTTATAATTTTTATGGAACATATACTATTGGTCCCCTACTAATTAGAAATCCTCATCTTTTAGATAAAATTATAAGAGATTTCTTCGAAGCAAATAGATACCCTTATAAAGAGATAAAAAATACAACAGATTATAAAGCATACGATGCATATTTAAAAAACTTTAATATAAAAAGAGATTTTTAAGAATCTCTTTTTATTTACTTCTAAACCAAACACCTTCATTAAAATGAAATATGTTAGCAATTATCTTGTTTGGTATCATGTTAATAACATTATTATATCTTAGTAAGACATTGTTATAATCAGTTTTTAAATTATTTATCTCAGCATTTTTAGTAATAAATCTACTTTTAATTTCCGAGTCATCAGACTTATCTAAAATAATTTCTAAATCAATATAAGAGTTCATTACTTCTTCTGTATATGCAAGTATCATATATTTATCTATTAAATCTTTTAAATAAAATTTATCAACATTGTTTAAATTATCAATATTGGCTTTTATAAATTTAAATTGACTTTCTATATTTAGTCTTAAAGAATTCCATAGTTTATCTACTTCATTCTTATAAGTTTTTAGTTTATTATAAATTGTAATAACATAAATTGATAAACACATAAATATACAAAATATTATTGCTAAAATAACATATATAAACATTTTAATCACCTGTTATAATCATATCATATAATTGGTAATATTTATCAGAAAAATTTATCTTTACATCATTAGATAAAAACTTCTTCATGTTTAAAATATTGCTTGAAATATCGCCTGTAATTTCATAATAAAGAAATTTAATAAAGTCTTTATCTCCCTTTTCAATTAAATCTAAATAGATATTCTTTATTTTATCTATATTAGTTTTTAATTTTAATTCTTTTTTCTTGATTATTTTATAATCAAGTTCATTATTCATTGACATTGCTAATTTGTTTATTTTAAATTCATCTTCATAGGGTAAGCTTGAAACATAAATAACTTTATTATCTATTATCTCTAAACCTAAAGAAACTATTCCATCAGATACAATAGCGTTTTTATACTCAATTATTAGCTCTATTTCATTTTCTAAAAATACTCTTGTACTTTCAACTTTATAGATAGGAAGTCTATTAAAATGTTCTTTTGAATCCCATTCATAATAATTAATGTATTGATCTTCAAAGTGTAAATCTATATCATAATAAGATTGCATAATATCTCCTTTATATTCTAAAAAACATATATATACTAATTAAAAATATAACTACATACCATTTAATAAAATAAACATATTCTAAAAAATTATACCCCACTTCTATATAATTTAATAAAATTAGCATCATAAATACAGAAAAGCTTAAGAGGAATATTAAAAACAATTTAATTAATAATGTTCTCATAATTAATAATATTAAGCTTGTAAAAAAAAATGCTATTGAATTAAATTGAATTAAATAGCACTTTTTTATTTTAGATATTATTTGATTGTAAGAACAAGGCGGGAGCCAACACCTGTGTTAGTATCCCCTGTATAGCCATTAAAGTAAAATTGACTTGCAAGTACGCCATCAACATAAAGACCTCCACGATAGAACCAAGGATTAGTAGAATCTAAAAAACAAGAATTGTCATTATACCAATTATTATGGTATCTTTTATTATTATCTTTATCAGCATAATAATAGAATGGTCCCATTTCTCCTGTGGCGTCTCCTAAAATTCCATGATGCCATGATGTAATTATAGTGTTATCTGGGTACAAGTCTAAATATTTTGAGTATATGTTAAGCTCTGCTGAGGTAAATCCTGATGCGTCACTGGAACTTGTTATATACCCTGCTACACAATCTCTAGCTCCTCCTGACATATCATATATTCCTGTTATATTTCCTGTCGTGGAAGCTTTATATCCTGTTTCTGTATTATATGGAAGTGTCTTTGATGAATCTGCTCCATATGTCCCTGGATAACTACTTTGATCTGTTCCATCTACGGCTGAGTATCCTGTTAAATAATTTGAATTATTATTAATTCTTATTTCTGTATTGATTCCATATTTTGAATGACTTAGGTATGCTACTGCTCCCCATTCTGTATTTTTTATCATATGGGAATCTAAATTTCTTTCATAATTATATGATGTTTTAAACATATTACTTACTGTTGAGTTTCTCCAAGAATATACATTTGGTTTTATTATTATTTTAGAAGAATCTATTGCATTTACTTGAGCTGCTTCTTTTGTTGTTGCTCCTTTATATCCTGTTTCATACTTTCCTATCCACAACCCATTTACATCAAAGTTTGTGAAGGCTGGGTGGGTTAACCATTCTCCTTTTGTTGAACCTGTAGAAGCTTCAACTGCATTTGTTTCAAATTCAATTTGGATTTCCTTTGCTATACTTTCTGTTGGCTTACTTTCTATATATGTTGTATAATTTCCTTCATCAAATATTTGATATCTATATCTTGGTATCCATACAAAGTATGATTCGATATCTGACTCTTGGATAACATCTCCTTTAACATATTCTTTACTTGGGTTTTCTACAAGTATTACGGCATTTGCCCATTCTTTATTTTCATAACTATACCACTTCTTTTGGGTATTAGCATAGGTTACTTCTCCATTATCTGCTATAGTTACTGGAACTAGATTTTCTTTTATCACTGGATCTGCTCCATTTAAGATTGGATCTTCATACACAAGAACATATTCATCTCCTAAAGAATCTCTTTCTTCTGGTGTTGCTACTAACTCACATTCTATCTCTGCTGTTGTTTCTAAGTCCTTATCATAGGCCTTTTTTAATGTTACAACTAATCTACCAGTTTTTGTTTCACTTGATTCTAATTTAAAAGGACTTGTTATATCTGTTTCAATATTTAAATATTCACTAAAACTTTCAAAATTCTCTTTTAATCCACATTTGATTGTAACTTCAGCATTATAATTTCTACTTTTATTTGTTACATCAAACTCTAATGTAGC
>CAJUPN010000011.1 GCA_910588195.1 uncultured Bacilli bacterium | reverse complement strand
TAACTTCAGCATTATAATTTCTACTTTTATTTGTTACATCAAACTCTAATGTAGCACTTTGGTTAACATTTTCTAACTTATTTGTTTCAAATGTTATATTTTTTTCACTCTGATTTATCTCTGCTGTTCCATCTTCTGTTTCTGCTCTCGTATATACTACACTTGATGAAAAGTTTTCTTCATTATATCCAATGTTTAAATTTCCATTTATAACAAGTGTTGTACTCACTGCTGCAAATCCGATTACTAGCATAAATACTAATATCATTATGTTTCTTTTCTTCATAACTTACCTCTATTCTCATATTTTAGTGGGTTAAAACAAGACGAGATCCTCCTTCAACATAAATTCCACCTGTAACTCTTCCAAATAGGAATTGACCCGCAAGAGTACTTCCATAAGAAAAACCACCTCGATCAAACCAAGGATAAATAGAAGAAATAAAATATGAATTATCATAATACCAATTATTATGATACTGCTTATTAGTATTATTTTTATCTGCGTAGAAGTAGAATGGCCCCATCTCTCCTGTTGCATCTCCTAAGATTCGATTATTATACGATGTTACTATAGAGTTTCTTGAATATATGTCTAAATATTTGGAATATTTTGTGAGCTCTGTTGAAGTAAATCCTGATGCATCACTAGAACTTGGCATATATCCTGCAACATATTCCCAAGCTCCACCTGACATATCATATATTCCAGTTATATTTCCTGTTGTACTTGCTTTGTATCCTGTTTCTGTATTATATGGAAGCGTTATGTCTGAAGTAGTCCCAGACACCCCTGGGTAAGATGATTGATCTGTTTCATCTGTTGCTGAGTATCCAGTTAAATAAGAAGAATTATTATTTATTCTTACTTCTGTGTTTATTCCATACTTGGAATGACTTAAGTAAGCAACTGCTCCCCACTCTGTATTCTTCATCATATGGGAATCTAATTCACGATTGTAGTTATATGCTGTTTTAAATATATTACTTACTGTTGAGTTTCTCCATGAGTATGTATTTGGTTTAATTATTATTTTATTTGGATTTTCTTCATTTACTTGAGCTTCTTCTTTAGTTGTTGCTCCTTTGTATCCTGTTTCAAACTTTCCTACCCATATTCCATTTACATCAAAGTTTGTGAAGGCTGGGTGGGTTAACCATTCGCCTTTTGTTGAACCTATAGATGCTTCAACTTCATTTGTTTCAAATTCAATCTGTATCTCTTTTGCTATACTTTCTGTTGGCTTACTTTCTATATATGTTGTATAATTTCCTTCATCAAATATTTGGTATTTATATCTTGGTATCCAGACAAAGTATGATTCTATATCTGACTCTGATATTATATCTCCTTCTTGATAGGATACTCCTTCATTTAGTATTACTGCATTAGCCCATCTTTTATTCTCATACTTATACCATTCTTTACTTATATCTGCATATCTTACTTCTCCATTATTAGAGATTTCTACTGGTATTAACTTTTCTTTTAATACTGGATCTGCTCCATTTAGGATCTTTTCTTTATAAATTGATTTATATTCATCGCCTAATGTTTCTCTTTCTAAAGGTTCTGCTACTAACTCACAACTCATCTCAATTCTTGTTTCCATCTCTTCATTGTAAGCTTTCTTTAACTTTATAGTTAAATATCCTGTTTTTGTTTCACTGGATATTAATTCAAATGGACTTTCTAAACTCATTGTTATATCTAAGTACTCACTAAAGCTTTTGAAGTCTTCTTTTAATCCACAATTAATTGTTACACTAGCATCATAATTTCTACTTTTATTTGTTACATCAAATTCTAAGATTGTTGTTTGATTAACATTCTCTAACTTTTCAGTTATAAAATCTATATTCTTTTCATTTTTGTTTATTTCTACTTCTCCATTTGGTAACTCTGCTCTTGTATATACTATACTTGATGAAAAGTTTTCATTATATCCAATATTCAAATTTCCTCTTATTACTAATGTTGACGTTACTGCTGCAAATCCGATTAGTAATAAGAACATCAATATGATTATATTTCGTTTCTTCATAACTTACCTCAATTCTTATATTTTAGATGTTAAAACAAGACGGAATGCAGCGTTTATATAACCATCTCCAGTGTTCCTACCAAAGAAAAACTGACCAGCGATAATACCGTGGTTATAAGCTCCTCCTCGAGCAAACCAAGGGTTTATAGATTCTACAAAATTTGAGTCATTTTTATACCAACTGTTATGATTTCTTTTTTTACTATCTTCATCTGCATAATAATAGAATGGTCCCATTTCACCAGTTGCATCTCCTAAGATTCGATTATTCCACGACGTAACTGTAGTGTTATTTGGGTATAAGTCTAAGTACTTTGAATATGTTGTAAGTTCTGATGCACTAAATCCAGAAGCATCATTAGAACTTGGCATGTATGCTCCAACATACTCCCAAGCTCCACCTGACATATCATATATTCCTGTTATATTTCCAGTAGTAGAAGCTTTATATCCTGTTGAAATGTTATATGGAAGTGTTTTAGAAGAATCTGTTCCATACTCCCCAGGGTAAATACTTTGATCTGTTTCATCTACGGCTGAGTAGCCTGTTAAAAAGTTTGAGTTATTATTTATTCTTACTTCTGTATTGATTCCATACTTGGAATGACTTAAATATGCTACGGCTCCCCATTCTGTATTTTTCATCATATGGGAATCTAGATTTCTTTCATAATCATATGCCGTTTTAAACATATTACTTACTGTTGAGCTTCTCCAAGAATATACATTTGGTTTAACGATTACTTTAGAAGAGTCTATTGCATTTACTTGAGCAGTATCAATAGATGTTGCTCCTTCATATCCTGTTTCAAACTTTCCTACCCAAAACCCATTTACATCAAAGTTGGTGAATGCTGGGTGGGTTAACCATTCGCCTTGTTTACTTCCTGCTGATGGATTAGTACTGTTTGATTCAAACTCAATCTGTATTTCTGTTGCTATACTTGTTTCTGGTTTTGATTGAATAGCTTCGGTATAATTTCCTTCATCAAATATTTGATATTTATATCTTGGTATCCATACAAAGTATGATTCGATATCTGACTCTGGTATTATGTCATTCTCTTGGTATTCTTTTGATGGACTATCAACAAGTATTACTGCATTCGCCCATTCTTTATTTTCATAACTATACCACTTCTTTTGCGTGTTAGCATAGGTTACTTCTCCATTGTCTGCTATAGTTACTGGAACTAAATTTTCTTTTATTACTGGATCTGCTCCATTTAAGATTGGATCTTCATAGACAAGCACATATTCATCACCTAATGTGTCTCTTTCTAATGGTTCTGCTACTAACTCACATTCTATCTCTGCTGTTGTTTCTAAGTCTTTATCATAGGCCTTTTTTAATGTTACAACCAGTCTACCAGTTTTTGTTTCACTGGATTCTAATCTAAAAGGACTTGTTATATCTGTTTCAATATTTAAATATTCACTGAAACTTTCAAAGTTCTCTTTTAATCCACATTTGATTGTTACACTAGCATCATAATTTCTACTCTTATTTGTTACATCAAACTCTAATGTAGCTGTTTCATTAACATTCTCTAACTTATTTGTTTCAAATGTTATATTTTTATCATCTTGATTTATCTCTGCTGTTCCATCTTCTGTTTCTGCTCTCGTATATACTACACTTGATGAAAAGTTTTCTTCATTATATCCAATGTTTAATGTTCCATTTATAACAAGTGTTGTGCTTACGGCTGCAAATCCGATTACTAATAAAATCATTAATATCATTATGTTTCTTTTCTTCATAGATTTGACCTTCTATTCTTAAATTAATTATAACTAAAATTATTAAATAATTCAACATCACTTTTGGTGTTATAATTTATTATTTATCATTAAGATTATAGCAAGTTAAATATATATTATTTGTCGTATTTTATGGCATGAAAAAATGCTATAGAAATCTATAGCATTCTCTTAGACACATTCTACAAATGTATCATTTAAGCATCTAATACAGCAGCAGCAAGATAGATCCATTGTAAAGAAACTATTTGTACCTACATAAGGTTGTGAGTTGCAGCATGTGTTATCTGGATTTGGTGCAAGAACTCTAAATGTTGCTGCACATCCATCCAATTTTTCTACTCTGAATACATTAGAACATTCACATAGATTTGTGTTTGATTCTTGTGGATTACTACATGTAGTTGTTAAATCTTTACAAATTGGCATAGTCCATGGGACTCCATTTCCGCAGCAAGTATATAACATAACTGGTCTTGTATTACATATTAGACAGTTTGGTCCTCCACCTAACATAGGTCTGTCGCATGAATCAAGGCATGATTCTGGACAAGCATTTTGTTGTAATATAAGGATTACTTTTAGAATATCTGCAATACTATTTGAGCATTCATTATTACAAGCTTCATTATTCATATTTATTCACCCTTTCATATATACTCACTATATTTTATGTGCATCTATAATTTTAGTTACAAAAAAACACGAACTTAATCGTGTTTAGTTGGCACAGGATCAAACCCGCCTTTATTAAAAGGATTACACCTCATCAATCTTCTAATAGTTAAGTATGTTCCTTTCAGTGTCCCATAGTTATTTAATGATTCTATAGCATAATCAGAACATCTTGGTATGAACTTACAATTATTGTGACATCTAAGAGGACATATTTGATATAGCTTAATTAGCTTTATTAATATTCTCTTCATTTTCATCACTAAATAATTGTTCAATTATTTCATGTCCATTTTTATCATATCTTAATACTCTTGTATTTAATATTAGATCATGGAAACTTCTTGAATCATCTCTTATTACCATACAAACTAGAAAAGACATTTCATAAATATATTTTATTTGAGTAATCCAATAATGAGCATTGATGTATAAATCCTTTGATAATGAGAAAATTAAAATTAAATCTGTTAAACTTATTAGAATTTCAGATATTAAAATAGCTCTTATAATATATTTAATTAAAGAAATACGTTTTTGAGGATTATCCTTATCAACAACTTTGATTCTAAATAATCTTTTAAATGGAGTTTGACCATTTAGGATATAAGCAAGTAAACCAAAATATAAAATATAAACAATTAAACTAACTACTGTATCCATATATTTTAATTTATTTATTTCAATGATTCTTTCATTCATAAAATCCATGTTAGATGTTGAGATGTTTTCTTTTAATTTATTAATATCTCCTGTAGTAACTTTTTCCCCTACTTTTATATCTTTAAAACAATCTTTATAATTACTAAATGAAGAGAATATTTCAGCATTTTCCTCTTCACTTAAAATTTCATCTTTAAAGTATTCATCTATTTTAATACTTAAATTTTTAAATTTAGCATCCTCTTTGTAAAAAGCTTTATACATTCTATTTAATTCATCAATATTGGGATTAATAAAACTAAACATTGTAATGGCGTATATAAAAAGTGATGCAAGTCCTAAGTCTAAAATAAAAGACAAGATTCTTAATACTATTTTTTTCAATTTAATCATTCCTTTTTCATATATTATAGTTTTATTTAAATATATAGTCAATCTGTTTGCATTAATATATTTTTTTTGGTATGATGAATATGGTGATAAAAATGGAGCTTACTCATATTTTGCAATATTTAATTATTGCTGTAGTATTAATAGTTATATCTTTAGTTATTGTTAAACTACATCATAAGAATTTTAACCTAGAGGTTAACAAATTAGTTGGATATCTTGGTGGAAAAGACAATATCTTGGACACAGAAGCAAATATGTCAAGATTTAAAGTTACTCTAAAAGATGTGACTAAAGTTGATAAAGAAGGAATACAAAAATTAGGTGCTAAAGGAATTGTTGAGATAGATAATCAATTAAAAATTATCTTTGGACCTGAGGCTAGAACTTTAAAAAAATATATTAGCGAAATAAAATAAGGATATTTAAATCCTTATTTTTTTGTGCATTCTAAGTTGGCTGTTTTAATTATACTTAAATATTTTTCTTTAACTTTATTTGTTAAACAATCTTTATGTTTAATAGTTTTGTAACTGGAATTTGTTAAGAAAGGTGATTTTAATAAATTAAAGAAGTAATTATAAATGCTAGCATGTGTTAGCATTCTTATTTCTGATAATTCATTAAGAGAATCTAAAATGTCAGAAAGTTCACTTAGTAATAGTTTATTTTCTGCCAGGTGTTTTATTTCATCATTTTCTAAATCATAAATAAGCTTTTTTATAGATTCACATATTTCATGTTCACGATTAATTTCAGTTATTACTTCTATATAGTAATTATATACATATTTTATTAATTCTAAAAAATAAGTTGATTCTGAAAATTTCAAATAAAAAGAAAAAACAAAATAGATTAATTCTTCAAATATAGTTTGTTTTTCATCCATAATATCTTCAATTTGTTCATTTGCTCTTATATATATTTTTTTTATGTCATCCATAAACATTGCCTCTAATTTTTTTGATATTATATCATATTTTTTTATATTGTAAAATAAAGAAAAATAACAAATTAATTGTTATTTCCTAAATAAGTTATTTTAGCATAACCATGGCCTTGTTTTGCACAATTAGAAATTGGTGACGAATTTGTGCATGTTGTGGTTATTGTTTTTGTTGCTTCTTCATTTGATTCTTGGCATTTATAACAGTACATCTCTTTTTCTTTTAATAGAGGGTTTCCAATATAGCCAGAGCCTCCTCCGCCAGAACAACCTGCTGTTCCACCAAAAAAACCTCCACCACCTGCTGCTTGAGCAAGATTATTAGCACCCTTTCCAAAAGTTTTTCCTGTTTGTGTTCCTCCGCTTCCATAGTTGCCATGATTGTCAGTTCCATTTCCCCCAATAAATCCTCCGCCATGACCACCATATCCATAATGACCTTCGGTATAATTCGTTTGCCAGCGTCCACCTCCGCCTCCTCCAGAGACAATTAATATTTTATCTTTATAGTTTTCTAATTCATAAAGTTGTCCCGATAAAAATGCTACATGAGTTGCTCCGCCACCAGCTCCGTATAAATGATTCACACCAGAATGAGGATTTGCAGTTCCACCACCATTATATCCACCTTGAGCTCCTTTGGATGAATAAGGAACATTGTTGGTTTGTCCTGCTCCACCAACATTTATGTATATTTTTGCTGTTTTAGTAAGATTTGCAGTTCCTTTAGAATATCCACCATAGCCCCCAATATAAGTAGAATTTGATGCTCCCCCTTGAGCTCCCCATAATTCAATTTTATATTCTCCATCACAAGGAACAATAAATTCTTGTTCACTTCCAGTATAATTGAACGCCCATTCAGATCCTTCTTCTATCTTACACATCTCACTAGCATAATCTGTTCTACTTATCTTTTCTATATTTATTGTACATGTTACTTCAGAGTTAGATGTTGATGTTATAGTTTTACTTTCTTTACTCTGTCCTTTTAGTTCTCCTATTTGTTCTATTTCTATTCCTTCACTTGGATTACATATTAAGTTTATTTTTACATCATACTGGTAACTATAATTTGTTACTGTATAATTTAAAATATCATTTCCACTACCTATAAAAGTAAATGATTGTTTATCTTTTGCTATTAAATTTATATTATCATTGTTATTTATTTTTATACTTGTTATTTCTACTCTAAAATCTTCTTCATTATATGCTATGTTTGTTTTTTCTATTATATCTAGTGTTGTTGTAACTGCTGCATATCCTAGAGTTATAAAAAATACTAACAGAAATATCGTATACTTTTTCTTCATTTGGACACTCCAATCTCCTTTTGGGCAGACTTATCTATAATGAGTGTACCATTTTTTTTTTTTTTTTTAGCAAGCCTAAACTATCCTGTCAAGCTATATTTATCTTATTTTGTACATTATTTTACACAAAAAAACATTTAATATTAACCTTAAATGTCTTTATCCTAAATAAGTTATTTTAGCATATCCATGACCTGAATTTCCTGTCATAGTAGATTTACCATCATGAGAAGGCATACCAGTATAAGCTCCTTTTACATTAGTCCAACTATATCCTGCTCCATCTATCATAACAGTGTTTTTAAATTTTAATCCTGAATAATGAAAAGAGTTTCCTGTATGAATTATATTTTCTTCTGTTGAAGATTCTGAAATAGCATCACATCCATTGTGACCAGATATGAAAGATGAACCTCCTCCACCTGCTCCGTGATCTATATTGACTACACCATAGCCGCCTCCGCCACCATAGTAGCCACCACCTCCAGATACTCCGCCACTAGTAGTACCAGAGATTCCAAATTTCCCATTGCTTTCAGCATTGTTTTCGCCACCTAAACCACCAGAATTTTGAAGTGCTCCTTTTCCCATATAATTAGATCCAGTTGATACATTATAGCCAGTACTAGTATAACCATTTAAGCCACCAGCTTGTCCTCCTAATGCATTCCAACCACTAGCTCCTGCTCCAGAAGCAACAATGATACGTGACTTCAAGGAATTAAAATTATCCCAATTACCATTTTCTAGTCTAATGTCTGTTGCTCCTCCACCTGCTGGTGAATAGTCATTATTACTGCAATTAAAAGTCTTATCAACTGTGCTCTGTTGTCCAACATAAATATATAGATTTTTTCTTTTATTTAAATTTATTTCTCCTGCGACATATCCCCCTAAAGAACTTCTCTTATAGAGTGATTGAGGATAATATCCACCAGATGCTCCCCATAGCTCAATTTTATATTCTCCACTACAAGGTATTGTAAATTCCTGTTCACTACCAGTATAATTGAATGTCCATTCATAACCTTTTGCTATTTGGCACATCTCGTCCGCATACTCTGTTCTACTTATTTTTTCAATATTAATCATGCATGTTACTTCGTTTAAACTAGTATTTGTTACTTCTCTAGTTTCTTTATTTTGAGCTTCTAAATTACCAATTTGCTTTACTAATATATTATCATCTGGAATACATGTTAAAGATATATTTGTATCATATTGATAACTAAAGTTAGTAACGGTATATTCGATTATTTCATTTCCTGTGCCACTAAAAGTAAAGCTTTTTTTATCTTCAGATATTTGAATTAGGCTATCGACATCATTTATTTTTAAGTTTGTTATCTCTACTCTAAAATCATCTTCATTATATGCTAAATTTGCTTTTCCTGTCATCTCAATTGCTGTTGATATAGTTGCATAACCTACTACCATAAATGATAATAATACTAAAACCATTACATAACTTCTTTTCATTTTATCACCTATTTTGTAGCATTCTACTCTATACAAATTATAGTACTATCAAAGTATTTAATCAAGTATCCTCTAAAACTCTTTAAATTAAAAAAAGGAATTTCTTCCTCTTATTTTCTAAAATCATCTTCTAATGAGAAATCAACATTCTCATCAATCCATTCTTTTCTTGGTTCAACAGAATCTCCCATAAGAACAGATACTCTTTTTTCTGCCATTGCAGCATCAGTTATATTTACTTTTATTAAGTTTCTTGTTTCTGGAGACATTGTTGTTATTCTTAAAGGTTCTGGATCCATTTCACCTAATCCTTTATACCTTTGAACACGATATTTATTAGGATCTTTATCTCTTGTATAATCTTTTAGTTCTTCATTACTATAACAATATTTTAAATTCTTTCCATCCTCTACTTTAAATAAAGGAGGCATAGCTATATATAAATGTCCTTCTTCAATAAGTGGTCGCATAAATCTATAGAAGAATGTAAGTAATAGACATTGGATGTGAGCACCATCATCATCGGCATCGGTCATGATTATTACTTTATCATAATTAATATCTTTTATATCAAATTCTTGTCCAACACCAGCACCAATACAATGGATTAAGGTGTTTATCTCTTCATTCTTATAAGCATCTGCTAAATTAGCTTTTTCAGTATTAAGAATTTTCCCTCTTAAAGGAAGTATTCCTTGAAATTTTCTATCACGACTACTTTTAGCAGTTCCACCAGCTGATTGTCCCTCAACAATAAATAACTCATTTATTTTTGGATTGCGAGTTTGTGGTGGAGTAAGTTTATCTGATAAATTCTTAGCTTCCTTTTTCGATTTTCCTTTTCTTGCTTCTTCACGAGCTTTTCTAGCTGCTTCACGAGCAAATTTAGATTTACCCATTTTTTCAACGATTGTTAGAGCATCTTTCCTATTTTCCTCTAAATAAAATTTTAAAGTGTCGTAAACTACTGTTTCAACAGCTGGTCTTGCTTCAGGAGTTCCAAGTTTACCTTTAGTTTGACCTTCGAATTGTAATAGCTTTTCTGGAATTTTTAGATTGATAACAGCAGTTAAACCTTCTCTAACATCTGATCCATCAAAGTTTGTATCTTTAGCTTTAAGGATTCCGTTAGCTCTTGCATAATCGTTAAACACTTTAGTAATACCTGTTTTAAATCCAACTTCGTGAGATCCTCCATCACTTGTTTTTACATTATTAACAAAGGAAATAATTGATTCATTATAGGTATCTGTATATTGTAGTGCTATATCAACATCAATATCGTTTTTTACTCCATGGATTGGAACTATAGCATTAAGAGTTTTTTTATCTTCATTAATATATTCAACAAATGATTGAATACCATTATCATAATGATATGATACTTTTTTATCATCTCCAACACTCTCTAGTTCAACAGTTAATTGTGGTAATAAGAAAGCACTTTCTTGCATTCTCTCACAAATTGTTGAAAATGAAAATTGACAATTTTTAAATATTTCATAATCGGGCATAAAAGTTACACAAGTACCAGTCTTTTTTGATTCCCCTATTTTTTTTAAAGGACTTGCAACTTCTCCACCATTTTTAAATCTTATATTGGATATTAATCCTTCACGATAAATTGTTACATCCATCCAAGTTGATAAAGCATTAACAACAGATGCACCTACACCGTGTAGACCACCTGAAACCTTATAGTTACCTTCTTCAAATTTACCACCAGCATGTAAAACAGTATAGATTACCTCAGTTGCTGAGGTACCAGATTCATGTTTACCAATGGGTACACCTCTACCATTATCGGCTATAGTTATTGAGCCATCACCATTTAATCTTATTTTTACAGTTGTTCCATAACCATTAATTATTTCATCAATACAGTTATCAATAATTTCCCATGCTAAATGATGAAGACCTTTTTTATCTGTAGATCCAATATACATCCCTGGTCTTTTTCTTACTGCTTCAAGTCCTTCTAGAATCTTTATTGAACTTGCGTCATACTTGGTTGTTTTTGCATTTGCCATAAAGTCTCACCTTAATAAAATTTATCATAAAACAAAAAAAAAGACAACCTAATGTGTCTTATAAATGTAAAGATTGAGTCTCTTCAAGTTTTTGCTGAAGCTCTTCCAAACTAAGTCTTTGAGTTTTATTCATAACTAATTCTTGGTATTCCTTTTCTGCTTCTGTTTCTTCTTCTGCATTAATCAGCTCATCTGGATATTCTAAATAAACATTATCAAATTCAATTATTTTGCCCAAAACTCTCATCCTCTTCTATTTACTCATAATATTCTTTATATAATCCTCTGCGGCATTGATAATTTCTGTTTCAATGTCTCCACTTGAGAAAATATCTTCCTTATCAAAATCTGGGAAATCAAACACCTCTGTTTTTTCTCCCATGTATTCATTTGGCATGTCATATTTAATGTCTTCATTTATATTTGTATCATTGCTAGGTTGAGCATTAAATGCTTTCTCTACTTCGCTTTCATCTTTTATTTCTAAATTCATATCTTTATATTTAGAATTATCATTATCGATTGATACTTGAACCTCAGCTGTCTCATATTTATCATCTTTAAAAATATCTGGCACTGGTGGAACTGATAAATCACCATAGTCAATATTTTTATGATCTATTTCTTCTTGATCATTATTAGTATTAAATCTTCCTTCATTAAAATTTGGTAAATCTATATCATAAATTGTTTCTTTTTTCTTATTTATTTTAAAATTATATGCAGGAGAGACCCCTTTTACTTCTTCAACAATGGCAATTTCTGTACGCTCTGGTTCATCATCAATATTGTTTTTTTGTGTCTTTCTTACTCTTACTTTTTCATTTCCGTCAGACACAATTTTAATCTCTGCATTTTCATCTATTTTTATTTTTTTCTTGTCTCTTCTTTTTTTAATTTCTTTTTTATTAGACATCATAATCCACATAAAGACACATACTAGCAAAACTAGTAATAAGATTAAAACAGGGAAAAATGCTTCACTTTCGATGAAGTTTTCAAAAGTTCTCATCTCAACCGCCTCTATTCTTATTTAATTTTATCACAAAACATACTATATAACAATATAAATTTTTCAGAAAAAAAAACATCAAAATGATGTTTTAAAATAATCTAAATATGTCTTGACATGTGATAACTAACATCAAAAGCATTAGCAACATAAATCCCACAGAATGAAATGCTGCTTCAACTTTTGGATCTACTTTTTTTCGAGTAATTGCTTCTATTCCTACAAACAATACTCTACCACCGTCAAATGCTGGGAATGGTAAAATATTTAAAACTCCTAAGTTTACTGACAAATACGCTGCTAAATAAATAATGTTAGCAACTCCAAACTTAGCAACTGTTCCAACAGCTGTATACATACCTACTGGTCCTGATAATGCATCAATTCCAATTTTACCAGTTATTAAGCTCCAAATTATCATTAGCATCATTACTACTATATTAACAAATTTTCTAAATGCATATTTAATTGAAGCTACAAAACCAGTTAACTTTTCTGTTGGTGCAGATATTCCAATCTTTTTACCAATTGTTACATCTTTTTCGTCCCAATTATTTTCACTTAATATTTTCTCTTTAGTGTTTTCTTCTGTTACTTGAATATCTTTATCTTCATAAGAAATATATTCATCAGGAATTAGTTTATAAGTCTCAACTTTTCCATCTTTATGTAATATTTCGTATTCAATATAATCATTTTTATTTTTCATTGTTGTTATTACTGATAGTTTATCCCAAGTATCAACTTTGTAACCATTACATCCAACTACTTTATCACCAGCAACTATACCAGCCTCGTAAGCCGGTGAACCTTCTTCAACACCACCAATAAAACTTCTTTGTTCTGTTGATCCCCAGATAACACCTATAAAAAATAATAACACTATGGCTGTTATGAAATTCATAGTAACTCCAGCAACTAAAATAATAACTCTTTTAGTTTTGGATTTGTTACACATAAATTTATCTTTTGGTAAGCTATCATCATCTTCGCCTTCTTCACCAGCCATTTGACAGTAACCACCAATAGGTAAAGCTCGCAATGTATATTCTGTAGGATCATTTTTTCTTTTAAAACCTAAAACCTTTGGTCCCATCCCTAAAGCAAATTCATACACATGAACACCACTTAACTTGGCTGTAATAAAGTGTCCAAATTCATGAACAAATATTAACAATGTTAACATAAGTAATAGAACTACAATATTCCATATTACAGTGTTTGGAAAGAATACAAGAATAATTATTACACCAATAATTATTGCTATTAATTCTATAATGCTCACTAAAGTTGATGACTCTTTTTTTTCTTCTTTAACTACTTCTTTTGTTTCTTTTTTAACTTTTTTTTCTTCTTGTTTTTTTGCCATTAAAAACCCTCCTTTTACATAAATTTAATTAAAAACATAAGTGCAATAAGCACAAATATAATACTGTCAATTCTATCTAGTATTCCCCCATGACCTGGAATTAATTTAGAGAAATCTTTTATTTTATTTTCTCTTTTAATCAAACTAAAGAAAAGATCACCAATTTGATTAATAACAGTTAATATAAATATACATATTACTACAACTACTATATTACTCGGATTAAATGAAATAAATGTCGAATAGTAGGTTGTTGCTATAATTGTTCCTAATATTGACCCAATTACACAACCTTCTATTGTTTTTGTTGGTGATATTTTAGTAAATGTGTGTTTTCCAATTAATTTACCACCAGCATAGGCAAATGTATCTGTAGCAAATGATATTAAAATTATAAAAATAAATAAATAAAATGATTCATGATAAACTGTTAAAAATAAATTAAAGACAGTTCCTAAAAATATTGTTGTTGCAGCTAAATAAAAAGCATCATTTACACGATAATTATATTTGGTTAAAAATACAGTTGGTGCTAATATAAGCAAGAACACCAAAGAAAGTGTTTCAAAGCTTAATCCAAAGACAAAGGAATGTCCTTCGGAATTTATAAACATAAGTAAAAACATGCAAAGTAAACTTATAATTTTCATAATGTTTGGTATTGTAACGTCTTTTTTAGCAGTCATTAGTTCATAAAATGAACAGATAGCTAAAAGTGATATTCCTATATCAAATACAAAACCACCTACATATAGTACTAATGCCACTATCGCAATTATTATAATGCCACTAACGAGTCTTTCTTTCATATTAAGCCTCCTAAATACGTGAGTAAAAATATTTCCCTTTTGCTGGAAAAGATATTACTGAAGCAGGATTTACAGACCTAGCTTGCCACGTAGAGCCACTGATATAATCAGCTCCATACCATCCAGTTCCCATACCAAAGTGTAAGTGAGCTCCTGTGGTACATGTATCCCCCGTACCTTTTTGTCCACCTACTGTACCAATTATTGTAGTACTTTTAACTACTTGTCCTAGTTTAACATTTATTGTATTTAAATGTAAATAGGATGTCGTATATTTTTTACCATTTATATTATGATATAAATAAACTTGATTCCCACCGCAGGATGCTTTTTTTATAATTTTACCTACAGTTCCATTAGCTGCTGCATAAATAGCTGTTCCAACTTTATTTCCACCAATATCAATCCCATTATGAAATGTTTGAGGCTTTCCAGTAACAGGATGCGTACGATATCCCCAAACGGAAGTAATAGTTCCTTTAGTTAAAGGTCTTATAAATCTTGTATCCCCTGCTGTAATACATTGCATAAGTGTTTGATTTTCTTTACATCCCATTTGCTCTAATGAAGTTATAAGTTCTTGAGTAGAAGATATTTCTTTTTCAGCACCAAGTTTTATATCAAAATAATCTTCAAGTTCATCATTTAAGTTGTTAATTTCTTTAGCTAGAGAATCTATTTGATTGTTTAACTGTACTTCTCTTGCTGCTAAGTCAACTTTTAATTGCTCATTTCTTTCAATTTTATCTTTCCATGAGGCAATTTTATTTTCTTGATAATTCATGATTTGTTCCATAACAGCATAACGATAAATTAGGTCTTCATAAGATTCAGCTTCAAATATATATTCAAGATATATATTTTCTCCTGAAGCTATTTGAAAGTTTTTTACTAATTTCTCTAACTCAATTTTTCCGCTCGATATTTCAACTTCAAGCTCTGCTATTTCTTTTATGGCATCATTTACTTTTTGTTGGTTATTTTGAATTTCTGCTTGCTTATTCGAAACGTTTGTTTTAGCGTTGTTTATCTCTGTTTTTGTTTTGTTAGCATTTTTTACAGCATTTGCTTGTTCATTTTTGAATGCTGCTAAATCTTTTCTCAATTGAGCTAAAGTTTTATCTTCTTTATTTGTAGCAGCCAAAACCACATATGTTGGTATAAATAAAGAAGTGATTATTATTACACTTAATAGTTTTACTAATTTCTTCATCATATCTTTAAATACTTCCTTACTGCATGTAATGAGCCAAACATACCAACTACAATACCAACTAATAATAATACTCCACTTACACTATAAACGATAACTGAAGGACGAACTAATACAAATAGATCTATAAATAACTTCCCTCCTACAAAGTCATAAAGGAAGGAATAGCCATATATTGTTAGAAGAATTGGAGCAATACCACCAATTAATCCTAAAACTGCTCCTTCAATTAAAAATGGTAACTTTATTACTGTATTACTAGTTCCTACTAGTCGCATAATGCTAATCTCATTTCTTCTCGAAAAAATAGTTATTTTAATTGTGTTACCAATTAAGAAAGCAGTTACAACAATAAGTGCAATAACAGCAATTATACAACCATTTCTTAATACATCAAACATGGATACAAGTTTATTTACTAACGATTCTCCATATTTAACAGAAACTATTTTATTCATTTCTTTTATAGATTTTGCCGTTTCATCAATTTTCTTGACATCTTTTACACTGATTACAAAGGTTGATTGAACAGGATTTTCATCTAATTGATTAAGTATTTGTTTTAAATCCTCATCTTTTGATAATTCTTCTTTGATCTTATCTTTAGAATTATATTCATTTGATTCAACATTATTTATCTCATTTATCTGTTTTTTTATATTTTCTGTTTCTTCTTCTGTAGCTGATGCATCAACAAACGCAACAATTGTTAAAACATCTTCTATATCTTTAGTAATGGAATTTACATTGTGAGTAGCGAGTAAAGCTATTGATACTAATATAAGTGTAATTGCTGTACAAGAAACGGAAGCCATACTTAAAGAGAAATTACGAAATACACTTTTAAAGGCATCTTTAAAACTCTTATTTACAATTCTAATTATCTTCATTTTCGACGTAACTTCCTTTCTTTTTATCTGAAACAATTACTCCATTGTGAATACACACAACTCTTTTTTTCATTTTATTTACTATTTCTTTATCATGTGTTGCCATTATAATAGTCGATCCTAACTCTTCATTAATTTTGGATAATACTTCCATAATTTCTTGACTAATTTTGGGATCTAAGTCTCCTGTTGGCTCATCACATATAATAAGCTTTGGATCATTAACAATTGCACGTGCTATACAAACTCTTTGTTGCTCCCCACCAGATAATTGGTTTGGAAAACTTCTTAATTTGTCTTTTAATCCAACTCTTTCAGTTGCTAAGATAACTTTTTTTCTTATCTCATTTTGATTTTCTCCGTAACTCTCAAGAGGATATGCAATATTTTCATAAACCGTTAGTTTAGGAAGAAGTTTAAAATCTTGAAAAACAACACCAATTTTTCTTCTTAATTTATAAACATTTCCATTTTTTAATTTTCCTACATTTATACCCCCAACGAAGACATCACCTTTATTGGGTTTTTCTTCACGGTATAAAAGTTTTGTCAAAGTGGATTTTCCTGATCCAGATTGACCAATTATAAAAACAAATTCCCCTTTTTCTATCGAAATATTAGTATCAGCTAAAGCTGTTACACCATTTTCATAAACTTTAAAAACATTCTTTAACTCAATGAATTCCATATAATCACCTTACTACTAATAATTATATCATATTGACATTGTTATTAATATGAATTTTTTGTGAATTTGTCAAATAAAAAGACCAATTATTTGGTCTTTTATCTGTGTCTTCCTTGTCCTTCGTGATGATGTGGCATTGGTGGTGGTGTTGGTCTTCCTATTTCTAAACCACCTATCCCATCGTCAATTGGAGATGAAAGTGTTGGTCTACGACCATATTTAAGAAGATCACTAATCATCCTAGCATTTTGTTCAGCAAGCGATAATGTTTTATTGGCTTCGACTTCTCTAGCTTCTTCTTGTGCTTCTTCTGCTGCTATTCTAGCTGCATTTTTAGCAATACCAACTCTTGCAACAGATTCTTCAATTTCTTCAGTTATTTTTTCAAACTTACTTACTTCTCTTTCGATTCTATGGATATATGAATCAATCATATCATCCGCTTTGGCAGCAGTAGGATATTTTTTATAGTATCTTTCTAATTTAGCTTTTTCTTGAGGATTGTTTAAATTTACAGATCTAATATATCCAGTATTTGGATCTTTATCGTATTTTATCGAAACAACTTCTGTTACTTTGCGATGAGTAATATCAGTTTCTTTTAAAGTAGCATTAAAATTGTCCATATTGCTTTTATCAAAGTCAAATTTACGATTAGAAATAATTTCTCTTTTAGGAATACTTCCAACATAGACAATACCAGTTTCAATATCTTTATAAGCATAAGCTGCTCGATTATTTAAAGTGCCATCACTCCTGTATCTTGGTCCAACAAAAAATCTATCCTTTCCTTCAAATCTTGGCTGATACATGTAAATATCATCACTTTTTTCACCGATTTTATTACCCTTGGAATCAAACTCAGATATAGTTATCACACCATGAATAATTTTTTGATTTGGCCATGCACTAAACTCTGTAAACTCTGTCCCAAAGAAATCTTGTTGTTTCTTTAATACGTAATTGTTAAAAGTATAAGAAACTCGAGATGTTGGATTACTTAAAAGACGTCTTATATTCTCTTTTGCTTCATCACTTCTTCCAGCATTTGCTACATCTTCTTTTAATTGTTTTAATTTTAATTTTTCACGTAACTTTTGAGCTTGTTTATGAGTTAAATATGGATTTATAACATCTTCATGCTTGTCATTATAATTCTTTATAGCCATAGGTAATCTCTCCTTACAAATATTTTAATTCATTTACATTAACTAGTCAATTCTTTTACTTCATATAAAGGCTATATTACAGTAAAAAAAGAGGAATTATTCCCCTTTATCTTGTAATGCATCTATATTAACCGAATTAATAGATTCAAACTTTTTAGAAATTTTATCAGTTGTAGTGTGTATATCTTTTACTTCTGATGAGACAGAATCAATACTCTTAGATAGTTTATCCCATCTTTCTTTATATCTTTTAAATTCAACACCAAGTTTATTTAATTCTTCATGAATTACTTTAGTATATTTATCTCTTTCAATGTTTTTTAAGATCATACTAATTGTTGAAAGTGTTGACATAAGTGTTGTTGGTCCACAAATCCAAACTTTTCTTTCATAAGCATATTTTAAAAGTTCTGGATGATAAGCATTTAGTTCTGCAAAAACGGCTTCAGCTGGTAAAAACATGATAGCCTCATCTGATGTTATCCCATCAATTATATACTTTGAAGCAATGGCATCAATATGTTTTTTAACATCACTTTTAAATAGCTTAAAAGCTTGTTCACGCAAATTTTTATCAAGACTTTTATTAGTCATTCTTTCATAATTTTCCAAGGGAAATTTAGAATCTATACAAATAGTTCCTAAGGGCTCTGGAGCAAAAATACAAGCATCACTTATACAATCATTTGGTAATTTGTGTTGAATATCATAGACCACTCTTTTTTCTCCAAAAATACTTGTTAAAATATAATTTAAATTAACTTCACCAAATGTTCCTCTTGTTTTTTTATCAGTTAAAACACTTTGGAGACTAATGATGTCTTTTGATAAATCGTCAATATTTTTTTGAGCTTCATCAATTTTAGTTAGTCTTTCTAAAACTGAATTAAATGTCTTATTTGTTTTTTCAAAATTTTGTTCAAGACGCTCATTTACCCTATCGTTGATTTGATTTAAACGAATTTCAATCTTTTCGTTTAAATTAGTAAAGTCTTTTAACATTTCTTTTGATAAATCATATTTAAACTCTGCTAAGTCTTTTGTTGTAGTATTTTTTAATTCACCTAGTTCTTTAATTATTTCAGTGTTATCTTGAACATGTTTTTTTAACAGATTTATTATTGCCAAAATAATAAGTATAACTAGCAATATAACGATCAATATTTGTAATTCCATAAATTCTCCTAATCTAAGTTAAAGTGTTTATTAACTATTTTACTTATTACATAAGCTAGTAAAATCATTATTAAAATTTTTGCAAGATATATGGGATGTGTAAGACTTTCTAATAGAGTTGTTCCAATATATCCCCAAAAGTAAACCATAAACGTTTTTCCAATCACTAACCCTGTTAAAAATTTCTTTTTAGAAATATTTGATAAACCTGCTGCTATGTTAACAGCAAAAGCTGGTGTAAAAGGAATTGCAACGAGGATTGCTAATCCAGATAATGAAATTCTATCAATGAAATTCATTATTTTAGCAACTTCTTTTCCTGTTTTTTTGTTAAGGATTTTTCTCTCAACAAAGCCCTTTATTTTTGTTCTAAATAACATAAATGAAAACATACAACCTAGAATTGTAAATGCCCAACTAATAATAAATCCGAAGAAATTACCAAAAGTAATAAAGTTAAATGTCACAAAAACACACAACGGCAAAATAGGAAGTATTGACTCAATTGTTATAAGAAAACAACTAAGAACAGCTCCCCATATACCTAAATTATTTAATAACATTTCAGAATATGTATCTAAATTCTCAAGTATTTCTACTAAACTTTCAATTATTAATAATTTCATATCTTGATCACTTATTACATTATATAATACTTTTAAATCTTTTTAAAGAGTTTAAATAATTTGTGTTACATTATAGCCTTTTTCAGTCAAACTCATTACAACTTCTTTACTCTTAACCCCGTGTCGACAATGAAAATAGTATTTAGTATGTCTATTTAAATATTTTTCTGTATCATAAATTAATTTTTGATAAGGTATATATTCAATATCTAAATCAATATAAACCCCATCACCTTTATAATCTTCTTTTCTTATTCTTTTCATATTGTAATATATGCGAGAATTTCTTGAATTGATACTGATTTAGGAACATAAAAAAAGAACACCATAAAGTGTTCTAATCGTTTTCAAAAAAATCATCAAAGAAAGCATCATCACTAACAGGTTGTGTAAGGTTTTCCTTAGGAACAGGTGATTGCTCTGAACTATTAACTGGAGTATTTAAATCATTTGGTTTAGCTTCTACTGGAGCTACTGGCTCAGAAGGCACTACTTGTTCTATATTTTGCTTAACTGGTTCTGAAACGGGCACTTGTACATTAATTCCCTGACTTGAAACATTATTAGTTGGAGTTAATTCAACTGGTTCTATAGTTGGAACTATAGCTGGTGTCTCAAGTGATTTATTTTCTTCAATATTAACAGTTGGTTTTGGAATATCAGAACTTGGAACCGGTATTTCAGGAACACTGTTAATTTGAGGGGTTAAATTACCTGTTTCTTGATTATTAGTATTTAATGGATCAGTTATACCTTGTAAAGGAGGTGCAATAACAGGTTCAGTAGGTAATACTGGTGCTCTAGTTGCATCAATTTGATTTTCAATCATAATACTAGGCTTCGCCTCAGGCATAATTGGTTCATTCTTACGTATTAATTCTTCAAAACTTTGAACTGTTCCTGAAGAACTGCTAATTGGTTCTGTTTTAACTTCAGGAATAGATGGTGCCTTAACTGGCGTTGTTGGTACCTGTTCTTCAACAGTCTCAATTATATCTTTGTCAATAAACTTGTTTTCTTTTACTTGTTCATCACTATTAAATGGATTAAATCCTAAATTACTAACTGGCTCCGCTTTTACTTCTTGAATAGAAGTTGGCTCAACCATATTAACTACTGGTTCAGAAGGAACTGATACAGATGCTTGATTCGTTAAGTTCCCTTTTAAAATATCTTCTGGAGAAGGTATTGTTTGAGTCTTAGGAATTTCTCTTACTTCCATATTTGCTGAATTATTTACTTGAGGTTGAGTTACGCCATTACCATTATTAGTAATTGGAGATGGTTGAATCTCTTTATTTGGAATTACTCCACCGTTCTTTTTCGCTTCTTCTTCGGCTTTTTCTTGTGCTTCTAGTTCAGCAATTTTAGCATCTATTCTTTTTACTAAATCATCAACATCAAATGATGGCATTTGTGGTTTTTTAGGAGGAATAATTGAAGAAGCAGATTGTCCCATATTAGAAATTCCAGAAGGTGCACCTAGATTATTAGCAGCGTTATTATTAGCTGCATTTTTCTGAGCATTACGAGCTGCCATAAATTCTTCAAATGTTGGAATTTTTGGAGGTGTTCCCATTCCACCGAAGCCACCACTAGCAAGTGAGGCAAAACTTGGTGCTCCACCACCAGCAGCACTACCGAAGCCACCACCTGGAAGTCCATTTTTTTCATCAATTCCCATTTTACTACGCTTACGAACTTTAACAAACTCAATAATATCAAATAGTTTTATTTCCTTTTTTTCACGTCTATAAAGTTCTGCTTTTCCATATTGTGAAGAACCCCAATCAACTGTATAAGCTTGAACTAATTGGGTTTTAAATGGGTGTTGTCTATTTCTTAAAATTATTACCTCATTCATCTTCATCTTTTGTAAATCAGAAATTGTTACTAAAGGATGAGATTCTGTTTTATCATCTTTTTTACTTTTTACTTCACCACATAATTTAGAGATTTCTTCCAAAGCAGCAAGTTCTGTTGTTAAGATGTATATTAGATTTCCACAGTTCGAGCGTATTGTTTCTGCATCATCCTTACCATAAACATCATTTAATTGGGCAAAATTTTGAATAATAAATGTGAATCTTATTAATCTTGAACGAGCTGCTGTAACCATTGTTGTTACGTCTTTTAAAGCTGGCATATTAGCAAACTCATCTAGAATAAAGTTAGTTCTTACAGGAAGTTTTCCACCATTTTCTTGTGCTACTGAAATAAGTGTTTCATAACATTGTTTAATAAAGATTGTTGCTAGAGCATGATATGTTGTTTTTTCATCATGAATAATCATAAATACTGCTGTTTTTTCTTTTCCAATATCTCGCATATTAAAGTCTGAGTATGAAAGCATTTCAGATAAGTTTTCACGAGATGAAAAAAGACGAATTTTTTGACGGAAAGTTGAAAGGATTCCACCTTTTGTTTCTGCTGGTGAATTAATTGTGTTACTTGCAAATGTATAAGCACTGGATTGTTCACCTTTCATTTTAAAGTACTCTTGTATATAGTTCGATCCTGCTCCAAACTTATCTTCACCTACAGTAGTCATATATCCAATTGAGTTTAAGTGAACTTCTTCTTCTTTTGCATCCTCAAGTAATCCTAAAGTACAACCTGCAAAGTAGTCAGATGAAGAGTTTTGCCAAAATGGATCTTGAGCTTGTTTATCTTTTACAATATTGTTGGCAACGTCATCAACTAATTCGATTGCTTTATCAACATTTCCTTCTTTATATAACCTATATGGTAATGTTAAGGGATTCCATGCATTTCCCATTTGAGGGTCACGGAAGTTTAAAACAATTATTTTATAACCTCTTGCTTTTAAAAGCTCAGCATGATCTTTATAAATTTCTCCCTTAGGATCAGTAAATACCATACTTTCACCATGTTTTACTAGGCTGTAAGTAAGTGGGTCTACTACGGCACTTGTTTTACCTGACCCAGTAACTCCGATAACAAGAGTATGGAATTCACTGTCATCTACCCACATATTTTTACCATCATTGATTAATACGATTCCACCAGCAGTTGCTGTTTCATCTTTAACACCAACTCGATATACTTTTGGGGCTTTTTTCATTTCTTTTTCTTTTAGCCATCTTGAATAGCCTTTTTCTTCTTTTGTCCCTATTTCAAAACCTATACCACTTTTTCTTTCGAATATAGATGATGAAACACTAAAGAAAATAGCTATAAGAACAGCAAAAAACACAAGTAAAGTTGAAACAATATATTTACCTGTAAAAGCTTCAAATGGTGCTAATCCATAGAAATTACCATCATTCATTAACGAAAATACATTTAGGACTGCTATTGCACTAAAATAAAGTAAAAAAACACAAAAAATGCCAAAAATAGTCAAGTCTTTAGCTGATACTTTTAATTTCATAGTAGCCCTTCCTTCTTCATTTTATATTATAACCTAAATAGAAAAAATTTTCTATACTTATTTGTTAGCATTACTAATTTTTATTGTTGCATAAATAATCACAATAAGTAGTGCAATGCCAATTGTAAAAAACATTATTTTACCTATTAAATTATTTTTTGCTCGATTTTGTTTTCTTTTTTCTTCTTGTTGTTCTTTTTTTCTTGCTTCCTCAATGTCTTTTGGTATTGTAGTAGTCTCTTCTTCTTTTTCTTCTTTATTCTCATCTTCAATTATTAATCCTGAATTATCACCAGAATCAACTACTTTTGTCGTTGTACTTACAGAATTACCACTAGTTATTCGGTCAATTTCTTCTTGTGTTAAAGACGTATTATTATTATTTTTATTTGACTCTGTTACATTAACTAAAACTTGTACAGAGCTATTATTTTCATCAATATTTACACTTGCTAGTACACTATAATAACCTATATTATCGCCAATTACAACCCCATACATAAATTTATATGGTCCTACTGGAACGTCATTTATAGCTAGCTCAAAATTCTTAGCTTTTTCGAGTAAATAATCTTTAGAAAATTCTGTTGCATCTTCAAGATGAATTTCTATTTCATTAATGGCATTTAAATCAATATTATCTTCAAAAGTTGTCTTAACAATAACTTCATTGTAATAATTTGTTGCATTTGCAAATCCTTGAAAGCATAAGAATGTAAATATAAACGTTATTATAAAAATTAATTTTCTTTTCATATTAATTATCCACTCCCACATACCTTAGAAATATTTTAAACTCCGAATATTTACTTTTTACGACCTTGTGTGTTTTTCTTCCACTTGAAGCATGAAACCAATAACCATCTCCTGCATAAATTCCAGTATGATTATAATTATCTCCATAACTTCCACCTTCACGTCTTAAAGCAATGTCCCCAGGGAGTAAATCTTTTTCATCAATTACGATAAAATCCTTCCCCATTCTGTCAGAAATAGCTTGGGTTGTTAAATATCCAGGGTTTCCACCTAAACCTGTCCAAAAAGCCCATTGGACAAATCCTGCACAGTCAAGTCCAGCTGAAGGAATTCCTCTTAAACCGGACCCAAAAGGATGTGAACCATAACTATAAGGAACTTCTGCTGCCACAGCAGCTGCTGCTGCTTGAATAATTGCTTTTCTCTTATCACTTAAATTTTCAAAATCGACAACACCACCAATTATTATACCTGTCTGTTCTTGATCATCTTGTCCATATTTATAAGTTTCGTCAACCTCTCCAATTTCGGCAGCTTCTTCATCAGCACTTTCAACAATATCTAAAAAACCACCAATTACTGGTCCACAAATAGCTGAAACTATGACAGCCATTATAAAAAATGAGCCAAATATCCCAGCAACTATCGGAATTATTATCTTTTTTTTGATAGTATTATTTAATTTCTTTTCATCTTTTTTTAAATTTTTTGCTGATTCTATCGCTCCAGCAATGTCACCATTTTTTACATTTCCAACGACATCAAGAGCATCATTTACTCCATCAGCTAAGCCAGCTTCGTCAAGTTCTTTACTTATTTTTTCAACTCCGGGAACTTTTTCTAAAGCATCCGATACAACACCAATAGTTTTATCAACAGGAGCTGATTTTACTATTTGACTATCTTTACCAATAGATGAGCCCCCAGAAAAATAGGCTGCTGCTCCTCTACCTACAGCTTTTAAAGTCTTCTTAGTACTTGAATCTTCTACTTCACCTTTTTCATTAATTTGTTTCCCTGTATCAACTTTATCCCCAGGTTTTAATTCTGATTCCTCAGTTTTTAATTCAGAATCGTCAGTAAAATCTTTAGAATTATTTTGTTGATCATTTGTACTTGAAATAAAATCATCTATTTTCTTTGAAGGTAATTCTATATCTTTTTCTTTTTTCTCTAAAGGATTATTAATACCACTTAATGAGCTAGAAGCTTCTGGTACTTTTGATGGAGTCATAGTACTTTTTCCTGCAGATGAGGAAACTGAATTTACTATCTTATTGGGATCCATACTATCACTCCTTTACCTTAATTATTTACCATTATCGATTACTTCTATATCCCATATTGCATGTTCAACAAATGTGTATTTATTGCCTTCTGTATCAATTATATCATAACTGTTTTTATTACCCTCACGGTATTCTTTTATTTTATTTGTAGGGGCCTTAATAGTTAAAGTCTTTTTTACATATTCTTCATACTTTTCTGCACTACCAAATTTCTTTTTATTTTCCTCGGTCAACATTTTATAAGCTTCTTTTGGGCTATTTATTTTCTTTTTAACAAAATATGCATAATACTCATTTAAAAGATCGATTAATTCAACATCTATATTAATATATTCATTAGACTTATATTCTTTTTTTATATAAGGAACATCCTCACCTAATGTTGGATTATACTCTAAATTGTTATTTTTATTAATAAAATAGTAAGCAACAAAACAACCAATTAGAATAACAAGACCAACTATTAATAAAATTTTATTCTCACTTATAAATTCTTTAATCTTACCCATTACACACCTCTTTATAGAAAGCCTTATCAATAGGTTTTAACCAAAATATAGTCTTATTTCCATCTAATGTTATTTCATAATATTTTTCTTTTATACTAACACCTGTATTGGCACTTATTTCTTCTCCCTCAATAACAAATGTGTATATTCCATCTTTCATATCTTTTAAACACATTACTTTTGATTGATAAGAAATATCTAATTTTGTATCTGTTAAAAAATCTTTTATATTATTTATTTCAATATTATTTTCTTCTTTATATTTTTTATCAAGAATATTAAGAACCGAATTATAGTCTTCCATGTTTACATAAGAGTAATATTTAGTTATGGCATTTTTTACAGTGTAATAGCGACTTCTATTTATTACTAAATTAGAATTGTTTGCTGTTATTTTTTCTTCTTCTTTAATATTTTTTTGTTTTGGTGAAACAATTGCTATAAGGACAACAAGTAAAAATATTATTAGCCCGATTAATGCCCAAACAGTTAAAACTTTTTTTTGAGAATCACTTATATAAAACATAATAAACCTCTTTCTATAAACCAAACATTACATAACGCATGTTTACCATTGAACTAGCATTGTACATGGCATAAGCTTGTTGGTCTTCTGCATTAGTTGGTGTACAAGCAGAGTCTCCTTTACTTTTACATGCTGGTCCTTGATTACATACTGTACTTACATACGAAGAACGAGAAGAACTCATGTATTTATTTATATATGGATAGTATTTACATCCTCCTAAAGACCAACTTCCTGGATTATACCATACGGCACCAATATAAGCATATTTACTCATCATTTCAGAAACAGTGTTGTATCCTGAAACTACTTTAGCAAATCCCTTTATTCCATCAGTTAAACTAGCATATCTAAAACATGCTCCTACACCACTTCCGTTGGTACAACCAATTCCCCAATAATTATTGGTATTTCCTCCAGGGGACATTCCTTCTTTAGCTCCACGGATTACTACTAATTCAGGGTTAACATTACTAGAAACAGAAACATCATAAACTAGTTCTGCATTAGCAACAAAAACATTCATAAAAGTTTGAGAACACGCATTACTTACACAATATGCTCTTAATTTTGCAACAAATTCTTCCTTTGTTAAAGTTGTCTCATGAACAGAAAAATCGCCTTCAGGAACTGATGGTCGTGGATTACTTGCATCATGTTCTCCTAAAGGATCTACAGCATGTAAAATATCATTTCCACCTTTTCTTAATTCATAATGTAAACAAGCAACATCAGTTTTTCCTGTTTTTCCAACTTTACCAATTAATTGTCCTTTATCAACAGTAGTTCCTACACTGACACTAGGATCAATACTAGCAAGATGAGCATAAACTGTGTAATCATTATTAGAGTGAGCAATAATTATTGTATTTCCATAACCTTCATTACAATCATAATCACCAACTGTACAAGAATCAACAACACTTATTACTTCACCACGGTAAACAGCAATAACATTAGTTACTCCTTCTATACCAGCTATATCAATTCCATAATGTTCTTCTATTTCTCCTGTGACAGGATTTTCCCTAGTTCCAAATTTTGAGATTACATCAGTACTGGCAGGTTCTTTATCGGCATATATAACTCCATTACGTTCCTCTGTCTCATCACTTCCAATTGGCCAGAAAAAACTTTTTCGAGCAGCAGTTTGTTCTTCTACTTCATTATATCTTGCACCGTCTACAGGTTCATAATGAATATCAAAACCATAATTGTTTAAAATAGTTAAAATATCATCAATTATTTCTCTTCTAACAAGTATTGCTTCCCCTTCATATTCATCAATTTTCCCAATAGATTCTAAGGAATTATCACAAACTTTACTTGTCATACAATCAACACCAGCTGGGTCAAGTATAGTTTCTCTAAATTTTATTTGAAGATGAGCTTTGTTATCAAAATATTGATTGTAACTTAAAAAGTCAAAAAATCTATCTGTATCTAATTTTGGATCGTCATTATATACATACATTGTTTTTTCAGGATATGAACTATCATAACTTTTGCAAGTTATATAGTTTTCATCAACTGGATTACGACCTAAGAAAGCTAAAGCTAGACCTCTTTGAAACCAAGGAAGTGTTTCATCATGTTGAAGTTTACTTATATAATAAACCCAGAATCCCATTCCATTTGGTCCAGAAATATGATCAACACACTTCTCTCCTCTTTTCGGTAAAGTAGTTGGTTTTCCATTATCACAGTGAGCAAATTTTTGACCTTCTTCATTTTCCGTATAAACAGGATTTCCATATATACCAAAACAATCTGTAGAATAACCAATTAAATTTTGAACAAGTAATTTTATTGTATCATTTTCCTCTGCAAAATAATTTAGAGCAGCTTCATCAGTATAATCAATATCCATTTCAGGATCTTCTACATCGGTATCATCAATAATATACATTCCTGTACCTGATTTTTGATCATATAAATCAGCATATTCTTGTCCATTATCAGAAAACAATGATGGATTCATTTCATAAAATACTGTTTCTAAAATAATGTCATCAATATATTCATATTCATTAGTTCCAGGGATGAAGATTCCTTTTTTTTCATATTTAGCTAAAGCTTTATAAAGTTTTTTATAAAATTTCTTTTGAGCATTAGCTAATTCATATTCACATTTTTTATCAGTTCCACCATCTTCTGTTTTACATAAATCTTCCCAAAAACTTTTCTTTTCTTCATAAAACTTATCCCAATCAAACTCACTAAATTTAAATTGATAAGCTTGAATGTTGGTGATAGCAAGAAAAAAAACAATCACAAAAAAGGCACAATACTTTATACCTTTATTGATAATTGTTCTTATTTTATTATTGTGTGTATTATCCACAAATATCACCGCCTAATACTATAGTCCTCCTGCGGAACCAAATGAATCTAACTCATCTTGAGTAAGAATTACATTAATATTCATACGTCTTGAACCACAAATGAACAAAGCTTGTCCTTGTGTATATTGTTTGATAGCTTCTCTTTCAGAGTCATTTAAATCTACTAATTTAGATAAATCTTCTACAGCTTGTTTACGAAGTCCCATAACTAAATAATAAGAGGCATTGTCAAATATAGCTTTACCATGCATTATAACTCGTTCATCAGCGAAATCTGTTGGCTGTTGAGTGATAATAATAGTACCAGTATTGTACTTTCTTGCACGTCTTTGCATTTGAGCTAGATATTCAGCACCTAATTCATTATTACCAGCAAGTAAAATATGTGCTTCATCAACCATCATTACCGTATTAACACTTTTATCTAAACATAGTCCCCAAGCATATTTTAAAATGTTGAAAAATAAAGCATTTCGAATGTTTGAGTCACTATTCATTACTTCTTTTATATTAAATACAATAAAATCTGTATCAGCATTAACAGTTGTATGACCATTAAAATAATATCTTAATTCATTAACAAATGGTCTTACACGTAATTCAAGACGTTCCATAACATCTCTTTCACGTGTTGCCTCAGGCATTGATAAAAGTTTTCCTTTAATAGTTGTATAAACGTCATCAAAAGTTGGATAAGATTCAGGTGTAAAATTAGCAAAATTAGTATCAAAATCAATGCCAAAACGTTTATAAGTTTCTTGAACTATTTCTGAAAACATCGCTAAAACATCATCTTCAATTGTTGGAGAATAATATTTCATAAAAGCTTTTATCGATTGAAGAGCTCTTGTTAAAACAGTATACCCTAGTCCTTGAGATAACTCTTCTTCATCAGAGTCAACAATAACTTCAAGAGGATTTATAAGACCAAATGATCCACCTTTACCTAAATCTACGTTAACTCCGCCATTTGAGCGACATAAATGCTCAAGTTCGTTTTCAGGGTCGATAGCGACAATTTGATAGCCATTACGAATATGATTTCTTAATTGTAATTTAGCAGCTGTTGATTTACCTGATCCTGAAGTACCTAAGATAATCATGTTAGCATTATTTCGATTGTGTTCTTTTCTTATTTGATATAAAAATTGATTAAATAAAACTACACCACCAGAATTATCAAGACCAAATAGAGTTGATAACCCAGGGTCTTTAATACTATCAAACACAAATGGATACATTGCAGCAATAGTTGGTGCTGGTATTGGAATACCAATACGTTCTTCGACATCTTGTTTTGGGAATATTGGTATCATACTCTTTAATACTTTTTCTTGTTCAAACATCATAGGTATAGCTCGCATACCTAAAGAAGTTAAGAAATTTTTTACTTGTAATTTTTTAGCATCTAATTCGTCTTTTGTATCAGCTGTAATCATGATATGTAATTGAAAATCAAATATTTTTGATTGAGTTGCAGCCAACATGTTAACAAAAGATTCCATAGTTTCGTAGTCTATTCTAATTCTTTCTTTTAATGTATGGTCATTTTCTTTTTGATAAGCTTCTTTTAATTCACCAATTTCTTTATTGATGGTTTTTGTCATAGTTGAAAAAGCAATTGGAATATGTTTTACAACTACTTTAGCTCCTGGAATATTGGTAATATTACTTAAAAAACCGTAACCTATTGCGTTTGGATATTCTAAAACAGTTAATATTGTTGCATATTTATCACTTATCATAAATTCATTTATTTTGAAATTAAGTCCCTTTGGAGCTATTTCGGATTTTTGAGTCATCTTAGACATCTGTCATCACCGTCCCAAATTCTACTTTTTTTGAGTCATTAAAGAAACTATCTAATAGTACTCTTACATCCTCATCTGTTAATTGTCTTGCATTTAAACCTGCTGATGCAAATCCACCTATTATGTTGTGAATCTTCTTTTGAATTCTTTCACGTTCTTTAGCACTATCTTTAAAAAGAATATAATACTCTGTATCAACAGCATTGATTTCTGGTCCAATGAACATGTCTATTTTCTTTAAATCTTGCAAAATTAATTTACGCATTTGTTGATTTGTTGCCTCGTTATATTTAATTTCAAGTTCTGATTTATATAAGTTAATATCAACTGGTCTATCACAGCAAACTAACCAAAACTCATAATCCATTGTATTATAAAAATTTCTTAATGCTGTAATTGTCATATTTTGAGTTTCTGAATCACTGATAAAAATATTTTTTGGTTCTATTCTAACGCCAGTAACGATTTGGTCTCCTTCGAGAATTCCTCCCCCTGGTACAGTTATGTAACCACCTTGGATTCCTTTTATAGGAAGCCAATCTTCAGTAAACTTACTGTTATCACTTTTCGTTTGTTGTTTCTTCTTCGACATGAGTCATACACCATCCTCTCCAATAATAAGTTCTTCTTTTACTAAAGAAATTATATATATTTGCAGTTAAATTCCATACATTCCTGTGATTTGGTACAGGGGATACCATCGCTGCACTTATTAAAAGTGGCGTTAGTATAATACCAATATCTTGGATAGTTTCTGCATTAACAGCAAATAGAAGAGCTAGGGTTATTAGCCCTCCTATTGCGACTATTATTAAATCTACTGGTGTAAATAACCCAAGAATCAACATAGATCTTTTTGAGTTTGCTGGAATCAAATATTGATTCATTTTAATTCCTCCTTATTATTCTTAGCTTTTTATTACTTTCCTCCGCCTGATGAACCACCACTTGATCCACCTGAGCTACCTGAGGAACTGCCTGATGAGCCACCACTTGATCCACCTGAGGAAGCTCCACTTCCACCTGCTGAGGCAGCAAAATTCTGTGTACTCTTTTTTTGTTGTTCAGCAAGAGCATTAGAGTAAATTTTGTAGTTAGTTAAGTCATCAACAATTTTTCCTAAATCCTTAATATCTGCTCCTGTAAGGCTTCCATTACCAGCACTAGCTCGTAAGTCTTGAACTCTGTTTAAAATCGTATCGTAATCTTGTTGACTTCCAAGAGTACCTTGAGGAGCTTTTTTGATTTTATCAAGTACATCATCTAAAGTATTAGTAGCAAATTGTTTAGCAACATCTGTCTTACTAAGTTCTCTAGCAATAATATCGTTTTTCTCTGCTTTTGCTTCATCAAGAAGTTTTTTAGCATCCAAGTATTTTTGATATTCTTGTTTTCTTTCTGCACTAGCATTAGCACCAGGGTCAGATTGAACTGTTGAAGTATTGACAATTTGTTGTAAGTCGTCAATTTTCTTAGTAATTGATTTAGTTTTGTCTTTTGTATTTGCTTTAATTCCTGATAATCCATCTAAGATACCAGCCAATGCTTGTGATGTTGCTTGAGTAGATGAATACTCTCCACGAACACGTTTATGAAATTGCTCTTTTTCGTATTTTAAGTTATCAGCCCATTCTCCGGCAGCTCCAGTTGTAGCAGCAGCATTTCCAGCGATAAGTGCACCAACATTTTTGGAAAAATGTTTAGTTCTTTCAGAAGGATTAGCATTTCCTAAATCGTGTAAATTTTGTAAGAAGTCAGCTTGATTTTGTGAATAAGCTTGTAATCTTCTGCTTTCATTAAATTGTTTATTTGCAGCATCTGCTCCTGTAACAACACTTTGACGTCCACCTTTTAAGTCAAAACTAGTTAAAGCTTTACCACTTTTAGCTCCAGTTACAACTCCCCTTAAGCCTGAACCTAAAGCCATAACTGCACTAGAGAATCTGTGGGCATTTCCTGTTTGATCTACAGCTGCCTTAGTGTTTTTAGCGTATTGGTAGCCAAACTGGCTTCTAACACCACCAGCTATTCCACCTAATTTACCAGCACTCCACATAAGTCCCTTATTTTCTTCAAGTCGACCTTGAACACCTTTAATAGGGTTAACTTTAGTTTTTAGATTAATACCTGAAAACAAGTTTCCACCAGCCGAGAATAGTTCTTTAAATAATGGAACAGCATCTTGACCGAATTTCAATACTCCTAAAATTAGGATTACTGTAGCAACACATTTGGTAAATCCACCTGCCACACTTCCGTCTTGAGAATGCCATAATATATCAACAAATGTCGGGATCATTTTTACAACTTCTAAAGCAAAAAATATAACAGCAACACGAATAAATAACTCTAAGTATGTTTTCTTCAAGTGGCTAAACCATGTGTCAAATGATTTTTTAGTATTAGGAAATATCCTTAAAACAACTGGCACTGGAGAAATTAGTTGTAGTACACCTAATTTTACTGCACGTGTTCCAATATCAATTGCATAAATAAAGAATACATAGGCACAAGCTAAGGCGGCAAAAGAAGATAGTACAATGGAATAAGTCATTGTATCACCTACCCAGTGTCTTAACTTTTTATGATTCATAGTTAAAGCAGTAATCCATCCACCACCGTCTGTCCACTCTTGAAGGGCTGAAACATACATTTCACAGGTATCTGGATGTTCCTCACCATCTGCTGCTGCAGTTTGAGCAAGACACTCTTCTACAGCAGATGATTTTACATTTCCATCTTCGCCAAAGAAAGTATTATAAGTTGTTCCATTAGGATGGAAAAAGGAAACAAGTACCATCATACTTACATTCTTCCCTGGATCATTATTAGAATTTTGTCCATTAGTCCCCATTATTATAGCAGGAATTGTTCCATTTTCTAAGACATGGAATTGAAACATTGCCATACTACGAAAAACTAAAGGTAAACATATAAGTAACACTATTGATATAAGAGTATCTTTAACAACTTGAGACATAGCTCCTTTTCCCTTACCATCAGGATCTATTACTAGCATGATTAACTGATAAGCAAAAATAAACACCATTACTACTGATAAAACCATGTATAGTTTTTGTGTTATGTTTTCATATAAGACAGCTCCAGATGAGCCACCACCAAATAAGTCAATTTGAGCAACACCATAAAAAATGTTATATGCAACAGTTAATAGCCCATAACATACTGTGTCAATAAGACCGATAAATAAGAACATCATTGTATTGTTGAACCAATCAGCAATCATTGGAAAAATCATATTGTTCACTCCTTGAAAGTACACTAGTCGTCACTAATGCACAGTATTAGACTATAATACACTAATATAATTATAAAATAAAGTCTTTTTTTTTACAATAGTATCTACGTTTCTTTAACACATTTTCCCAAAAAAAAAGATAATCTGGGATTGATTATCTTAAATTCAATTTACGTTTAACGACATTATAAACTTCTTCATGGATTTCATCAACTGTTTTTACATCACTTGAATTTATAGGATCTGACATTTCATGTAGACAATCTATAGTTTCAAAACCGTAATTTTTTGCAAGTTCTAAATAAGCACTCTCGGCATTCTTAAGATGTTCTGTATCTTTTTCATGTTCATCCAATTCTTCATCTCGAGCTTTTTTTAGAATAGCGGTATAAATTGTTGGAACGTGTAAAAATATAGCAATGTCCTCTTTTGGTAAACCAAACATTTCTCTTTCTAGCTTTACATTCCAGTCATAATAATCTTTTCTTTCTTCACTAGATTTTATTTTTCCACCTTGGTGACCCATATTAGAATAATAATATCGATCAATTACGACATTCCCCTCATCTAGTAATTTATCTACATTAGGTGCATTATACGCACGATCAATAGTGTAATAAGCCCCTGCTATTTTGGGATCTACATTTGATGCTCCTTCTTTAAACCAACCAACACCTAATTCTTCGCCCATTAAATCTATAGCTAAATCAACTATTTTTTCATCATAGATTTTATTAGTTTTTTGATAAAGTTTTTTTAATCTTTCTACAACTTTTTCTCTGTGAGAATTTACTAGCTCAGCTCCCAAATAAGATTTACCTAAATAAGGCAAACCAATTATTTTACCAGTTGGTGACGCATAATTTGGATAATTATAATAAAATGTTTTACATCCTTCTTCACTTAATCGTTCCACTAACTTTTTAGATTGTATTTCTTTCCCTGAACAATCTGTGCCCTCTATTACTATTATCTTTCCCTTTGTCATAATCGTCCTTCTTTCTTTTGGCAATATTAATATTTGTATAATCTAGATCATTTGTAACGTCTTCAACAACACTTACGAAGTCTGGCAACGTTAATGTCGGATTTTCTTTGGTAAGGTTTACTTCTAGTATCATTAGTCCATCTTCAAAACTATCTAATTTATAGTATTGGTTTGCATAGACAAAAGAGTATCTAGTTTTCTTAATAGACGCTAATTCTTTATTTTTTAAAGCTAAGAGTTTTTCATAAGCTTTTTCATTTATAGTTTCTTCTTTTAGAATTTCACGAGTTCCATTAGCAAGTTTTTTTATAACAGTAAAGTGATAAGATGAATCATTTCCTTGTGTCATTTTTCGTACTCGATATTCTTCTTCACTATTTTCAGAAACTAAATAATCTTGATCAATATCAACAATTCCTGAACCAACATTTTTTAAGAATTCTTCAATATTAACATCACTCACAAGAAATTTCTTTTGGTCTCTTAAACGAGTCGGATTACCTAACATATTTGAAAGTATGTTAATTACTTCTTCTTGTTTATCTTTCATTTGTTCTCTCGGTTTTATTACCCTAAGATTGTCATGGCCTAAATAAGAATTTAAAAGTCTTTGTCTTAAAGCAGCAGCTTCAGAAGCATCTTTTTCATATCTTGCAGCATTATTTTCAGTAGTAAAAAATTTAGGAGATCCTTCTAGGAACAAAATAGCATGATAGTTTAACAATAAATCTCTTTTCGAGACACCTACTTTGTTCATCACCTCATTCATTTCTTCTTCTGGAACATAAGCATAACCATCAAGTGTTCCTCGGTCAAATAAAATAATTACTTTGTCACTACCTAAGCAATTGGCAGCATATTCATATAATTCTTCTTTACTTAATTGTTTTCTTAGAACTAATTCTTGAAATATAAGAGGATCTATCTTATTTTCTCCAACAGGTGTTATTCCAGATTTAATAAATTCTGTTGCGGTTTCAGGAACAATTAAAACACGATATCCTTGTTCTGTAAACCTTTCTAATATTCCATTTATAACAGTAGTTTTTCCACTACTAGGGATTCCAGTTAATGCAACTTTTAACATATAATTATATTACCTTTCTTATTGTTTTATTTTTTATATCACATTCATGTACAGAAGCGTGAGTAACACCAAACTTTTCTTTATCCATGTCTAATCCAAGATCATTAAAAATATAATAAAGCATATTTATAACACCTCGGTGTGTGATTAATAAAGTATTATCTTCTAATGATGCAAAATACTCTAAATTATTTTTTATCCTTGTATAGAGATTTTCTAATGATTCACCATCAGGATAAATAGTGTCAACTTTAACATTATTTCCAGTATACTCAGGATATAAGTGCTTTGCTACATTTTTTTCCATTCCATTTAAATGGCCTTTGCTTTGTTCTTTTAACATATCACTTATTTCAAATTCCTTAATACCAAGTAAAGGAGACACTATATCGGCTGTTTGAATAGCTCTTTTGATACTTGATGATATTATTTTATCAATAGTTATTTTCTTTGAGTTATTTAAAATTTGAGCAGTTTCAGTTACTTCTAAAACACCTTCTTTAGTAAGAGGTATTTCACTCCAACCTCCAATATAGTCTTCGTTGTCTTTTCCATGACGCATTAGATAAATCATTTATATTCTTCACTCCTTAACATTAGTTTCTTTCCTCTTTTTTGTAAAATTCTTCTCTTGAGGCAATTGGGACAAAGAGAAATATATTCATCACCTACTTTAATTTGTCCTACTTTGTCACTGATTAATGAATAACTATAGTATGAGGGTTTATTACAATCTTGACAGTAACCATGGACATGAATAGTTTCATCTGATACAGCAAGAATATCTTGCATAAAGCCAAAAGGTTCTTGTTCACTGGTCATATTTAACCCTGCAACATAAAAGTCAATATCTAAGATTACTGATAAATCGACTAAGTCACGAGCATTACCACTTAAAAATTGAGCTTCATCAATCAGGACTGTCTTATAGTTTCCTTCTATTATATATTTTAAAATGTCATCAGTTGTTTTTACAAATTGAGCTGGAATTGGTTTATCAGGATATTTTTTCGATTTAATTGAATCTCCATCTCGCGAATCAATTTCGGGTTTAAAAGCGATTGAAATATCTTTATTCCAAAGTTGCTCATAAATTTCAACTAAATATGCACTTTTGTCACTGAACATTGGTCCAGTAAAACATTTTATCATTTTTACCTCCTCACTAGTATGTGTCTTCTCTACACTTACTATAACAATTATAATGCGTCTTATATACACATGTCAACACAATAAAAAAAGTATTACACTTTTTTGCAATACTTTTACTTATTCATTAAATTTCTTAATTCCTTTAAATATGTGTTTTCTCGGTTGTATTTCTTTACAAAGCTACTTTCTTGTGAAAAAATGTCACATGCAAATTCTTTAGAAGTTACCTTAGGATGGAATAATCTTAAATACCAAGCTCTTGCCCAAATTAATTCAGCTCCTTGAATTAAACTTTTAGGATGATTTACGACATAACTAGTTAAATTATATCTAGCAATTGCATATATTTTTTCAACTATAGTGACAGGAGCACAAGCTGTTAACGAAGGAAAACCGGTAAGAATAGATATAATATCTTCTTTTGCTATGGCGTAACGTTTTCCAACTTCAATAATATATTCTACTTTAGACTTAGTATTATATAATATTGACATACTGTTTGTTATACTTTCTTTAGCTTGCTTTTCAGTAAAGCCAATTTCAAGTAATCCAGCAAATTCTTCATTCAATTCTTCTTCACTAAGATTTTTTAATGGAGTATTTTTTAATCCCTTTATAAATTTTTTCATATCTAATTCTTTGGAACTTGCAAATTTTAAAATTTTATATAAAACATCTGGTTGAAGAGTTGTATTCCATTTATTGTAGGATCTTATAATTTCTCCTAAAATTTTTTTTGTAATGCAATCAAATTCATCAAGAATAATTTGATATTCTTTAGCACCAAATAATAATACTTTTGAATTACTATTAATTATTTTTATTAAGTCTTCATCAGTTAAAATACAACCCAAATAGAAAAGTATATTATCCATTAAATCTCTTGGATGCATCTCCGTAATTGGTAAATCAATTTTTAAAAGTTCATTAACTTTTTCTTTTTCTAATCCTAAATCTAATAGAATCTTTCTATTTCCTTCTATCTTTCTTTCAATAGATAGTTTGGGCTTTTTCTTAATTATTGTACTTATATATTTTTGATAATATTCTTCGAGATTTCCATCTATAAAACTTTGAAACATAACCTTAGGATGTGTAGCTGCAAGTTCATGAATTTCATAATCTTCATAGCCTAATTTAATCATTGCTGCTTCATAGTTTCTATAATAAAGTTCAAGATCTTTATTATTTTCAAAACGATTTTTAAATCTATTAAATGTAAATATTAATCTTCTTATTTGTGTTTCTGAAAAACCACAGTTATTTAATAAATCCACTAAGCCATTGTCATTATTTTTTGACATAAAATCCCCCCCTATTTCATTAATTATGTTTACATTATTAAAATATCTAATTTATTAAGAATAAGTTGTTCTATTTTACTATTTGAAATAAAAATTTCTAACCCCTTATATTTAACTTAGGTTCATATGTTATAACTTCTTCATTTGGTTTTTTATAAACAAATAACTTAGACTTTGTAGTTTCGTTAGTTTTATCAAAAAGAATTTCTCCATCAGCAAGAAGAGTTTCTACCCCTAAATGAAGTCCTGTAGCCTTTAAAGCTGATGAACCTATTATTGAGAAAATTAAATTATAATGTAATTCTTCTTCACACATTGACTTAAAAGTTCTCATAATTTCAGGTATATTTTCTCTTTCATCATTAACAACAAATGTAATTTTAATATTTATTCCATCCTTTAAAACAGAAGGTGGAAATACTTTGTAAATACTTTCATGGATTAGATAACTATTCATTATAATAGCATCTATACCTTCATCCCTCTTAATTTCTTTTAAAATAGATGAAATTATTTCCGATAATCTTTTATGTTTTTCAGAATCAATACAAAATATCATACTAATCCCCCTTCAATTTGCCGAACATTGTAACATAAAACTCCATAACTTTCAAACCACAAAAGAAAAAAAGAGAATTAAAAATAATTCTCTTCTAAGGATAAGAACTCTTCTTTGACTAAATTATCAAGTTCACTAATATAATTATAAGAATTCGCATGACTGGCATGGGCTTTAAAAGAATTCCAACTTCTATAGCATTTATCTCTTAAAAACTTATCTTCTCCTTTAAGCTTTCGCCAAAGTTTTATATTTTTATTAACTTTAGATTTAAAACGTTTTCTTAAAATAATGTGTGTTTCATATATACGATATCCACAAAAATCTATGCCAAATTTATTGGGAAAGTATTTACTTTTAGTATTTAATTCAAGTTTTAAATTAATATTTAAAAATTCTTTTATTTTCTCTAATAAATATAAAGCTTCCTTTTTATTTTCAACTAAAAGAACAAAATCGTCCATGTAACGTATATAGTATTTTACTTGAAGTTTTTCTTTGATAAAATGATCCAATTCATTAAGATATATATTAGCGAAATATTGACTAGTAAAGTTACCTATTGGAATTCCTATTTCTTCTCCATCATCTAAAATTACATTAACAAAGTCTAAAAGAAGTTTATCTTTTATTCTATTTTTTAATATTTTAACTAAAATACTTTTATTAATATTATAAAAATACTTTTTTATATCACACTTTAAAACATAATAATCTTTATTGGTTTTTTGCATTTTTCGCATATACTCTTGAGTTCTTAGTACAGCTATATGAGTTCCTCTTCCATCAATACAAGCATATGTATCTTTAATAAATCTTTTACTGTAATAGGGTTTTATGAATTCTTCGACAAACCACTGATGAACAATACGATCACGATATGGAAGGGACTTTATTATTCTTTCTTTAGGTTCGTAGACTAAAAATTGTCGATACTCACCAAATTTATATTTTCTATTTTTTATTTCATCTATTATTCTAATTAGATTAGTTTCCAAATCCATTTCAAAGATAATTACTTCTTTTTTTGTCTTTTTTCCTTTACTTGCTCTAATGTGGGCACTTAACATTTTATCAAAAGTTAGTTTTTCTAAAAAACACTTTTTTATTGTTTTACACATGAATTAATCCATCCTCCAAGGAATGTTCCTACTGTATTTAATTTTCGACACCAAGATTCATAATTTCTGATATTAATATATTTTTTCTTATAGGATACTCGTACCAAAACTTTTAACATCTTTAAATTGACATCAAGTTGATTTAAATAATTCAATTTATCTTTTTTTTCGTACATCTTATAAGCCATTAAGATACATTTCATTCCATCATATGTTGAATTTTTAATAGAGGCTACTGTTGAGCTTTTACTAACTCGAGGATATTTTTCTGTAATCATTTCAGTATAGTATATAAGGTCCATATATTTTTGATATATAACTAAATCTTCAACTGTATTACTTTTCATTTTGGATAATCTCTTTTAAATTTTCTAATATTTTTAAAGCTTCTAGTGGTGTTATTTTATTTATATCAGTATTTTTTATTATGTCATATATTGAATTATTATTTAAATTTGTATTATCAACTAGTTCAATATTTAAATTATGATTTTTAAATACTCTTAAATAGTCTTCTAAAACATTTTCAGGAAATCCACATTTATATACTTCATTAGTGAATTTCACTTTTTTTAATACTACATAGTCATTTATAGCATCACAGTCATCTGCAATGAAGATATAAAATTTACCTGATTTAAACAAGTATAATTTTTCTTTATCTTTTTCTTTTAGTTCTAAGTATTTAGCATATATCTTACTCAAATTTATTACCTCTTTCTAATTTCAAAAAAACAGTACTGTATGTACTGTCCAAAAGCCTCTAATTTTCAACATCTTTTTACTCACAAAAGGCTTTTATTTATATTTTTATCTACGAATAGAAAGGTTAAAGTTTCTAATATAAACATTAGTGTATAGATCCTTAAATCAAAATTATAGTTTAAATAAATTATTTGCTACTATTAATACATTAATGAAGGCACGCCTTATATAAATTAGTGCTGCGAGAACAAGGCGGGACCCATCGTTAGTGTTGACACCACCAGTGTTCCTATTGAAGTTGAACTGACCAGCAAGAACGCCATTGTCGTAATTGCCGCCTCGATTGAACCAAGGGTTAGTAGAGTCTACGAAGTTCGAATTGTCACCGTAAGGGGATAACGAGTTTAATTTTTACAACTTTAACCTACATTTATATTCATATCATAAATGCCAAAAAATAAGTTTGTCATCCCTGCTAAAAAAGAGGCAGGGATGACTTTTTAAGTAACTAAGTTACAAAAATTTAAATGTTTTTAAATTTTTGCTGCGAGAACAAGGCGGGACCCATCGTAAGTGACGACACCACCAGTGTACCTACCGAAGTAGAACTGACCAGCAAGAACGCCATCGACGTAAACGCCGCCTCGAGCGAACCAAGGGCTAGTAGAGTCTACGAAGTCCGAATAGTCACCGTACCAATTATTATGGTATCGTTTATTATTATCTTTATCGGCATAGAAGTAGAATGGTCCCATCTCTCCTGTTGCATCTCCCAAAATTCTATTATTATAAGATATCATTGTAGAATTATTTGGATATAAATCTAAGTATTTTGAATATGTAATTAATTCATCAGAAGTAAATCCAGAAGCATCACTAGAACTTGGCATATAGCCAGCTACATACTCCCATGCTCCTCCACTCATATCATATACTCCAGTTATATTTCCTGTTGTACTTGCTTTATATCCTGTTTCTGTATTATATGGAAGTGTCTTTGATGAATCTGCTCCAT
>CAJUPN010000010.1 GCA_910588195.1 uncultured Bacilli bacterium | reverse complement strand
GTGAATCACATTTTTTATGTGTCCACTTTTATTTTACAACTTCAATTAAAATAATTCTGTTTTTTTATTTTATATTTAAAATATCTTTTATTTCCTCAATAGATAACTTAGAAGATAAAGCAATAGTATCTAATGATGTTCCAAGCTCATATAAGGATTTTATCATTGCTATCTTTTCTTGTCTTTCTTGTTCTATTCCTTGTTCTATTCCTTATTTTAAACCTTGTTCTATACCTTTTTTTATACCAATTTCTAAACCTTCTTGGGTTGCTGCTTCTATTCTAGTTCTTTTAATCTTCTCTTCTTCTATTTCAGCATTATAGAGTCCTATCATTGTGTTATCTAAACTTAATCTTGCTATCTCATCTACTATGTTTCCCATTACTTCATCATCTCCAGCCACTTTTTTCGCATATTCTTTTGTTTCTGCCTTTAATATTAAACAAAATCTCTCAAATCTTGTTAACTTTTTTATGTCTTCATTATAACATCTATCCCATATATTTAAAAGACATACATGATATTTTACTGTCGAGTCTTCATCCAATTCGTGCGTCTCTTCCTCCCTAAACATAAACTTATATATATCCTTTTTTTCTTTAAAATGATAAAACTCATTAAAGTTTATTTGGATTACTTGGCCTGCTTTATAGTAACTTTCTCCTGCTTTATACATTGTCATTTTTAATTTATTTAAATAGGCATCATTTTTATCAAATACTCCTTTATAGTATTCACTATTCATTTCGATATTTATGTACTTGTTTCCAATACTAACTACTATATCTGATTTCAACTTTTTTTCCTTTTTATTGTTTATTAAATATTCAGAATTTAAAACTTCTATTTCTTCTAATAATTCAAGTGGTATTCCAGTTATTATATTTATTAACTCCTTTAAGAACGGTCTCAATTCCTCATTTAACATTAATGCTTTAAACATACAATCATAAGTTGCTGGTAATAAGATATTTTCTTTCATTTTAATCTTCCTCTCTTTTCTGTTATCTTCTACTATACTTATTACCGTTTATTTTTCATTTTACTTCTTTTTTTTGAAAATAAAAAAAGAATAACTTATTTATTCTTTTTACTTTCATTTAAATTTTCTGAAATTATATATCTTGGTCGTGCTTTAGTCTCATTGTATATTTTTCCAATGTATTCTCCGATTATTCCAATTGATATCATCTGTAATCCACCAATAAACCAAATAGAGATTGTTAAGAATGTCCATCCATCAACTGTATTTCCTAGAACTTTTTGAATCAACGAATATGCCATTATAATAAAGCTAATAAATAATATAATAAATCCTAATGCACAGATAAATCTTAGTGGTTTTACTGAGAATGATGAAATACCATCCCAAGCAAAGCTAAGCATTTTCTTTAAAGGATATTTTGACTCGCCAGCAAATCTTTCAGCTCTTTCATAATAAACAACGTCTGACTTAAATCCAACTAAAGGAAATATACCTCTTAAAAATAAATTTACTTCCTTAAAGTTCTCAAATTCGTCTAAAACTCTTTTACTTGTTAATCGATAATCAGCGTGATTGAATACAATGTCAACTCCCATTAAAGTCATAAATTTGTAAAATCCTTCTGCTGTTATTTTTTTAAACATCGTATCATTTTTACGTGATGAACGAACTCCATAAACGATTTCGCAACCCTCACTGTATTTTACTAGCATTTCGTCGATTGCATTTATATCATCTTGTAAGTCTGCATCCATACTAATAATAATATCAGCATACTCTTTAGCAGTTAACAATCCAGCTACTAGTGCATTTTGATGCCCTCTATTACGAGATAACGTAATTCCAGTAAACAATTCTTCTTTATTATTTATTTCTTTTATAATGCTCCATGTATTATCTTTAGAACCATCATTTACATACATTACCCTACTATCTTTAGAAATAATTTTATCTTTTATTAGCTTATTTAACTTTTCTTTTAATCTTTTAGTTGTTTCATGTAATACTTCTTCTTCATTGTAACAAGGTACTACAATATAAAGTGTATTCTCTTTTTTCATAACATCACCTACTTAGCAATAACATATTTTTATTTTTTTATATTCTTAAACATTTTTATCTCATTTAAATAAAGTTCATATGATTGTTTATTTTTCTTAACTATAACTTGAAGTATCATTCCTGTTATCCATAGTAACACTCCAACAGTAACTAAAAAACATGCAAATATCAAACTTGGAAATTTTAAAACAACTCCTGTTTTAAAATAATCAACAAATGGTGCTATACCAATTATTATTCCTGCTATCGCCGTTAAAGAAGCAAAAATATTAAAAAATAAAGCTGGACGATATTCTTTAAATAAAGTTCCAATAGTTTTTAATACTTTTATACCATCTGAAACTGTATTCAATTTAGATACAGAACCCTCTGGTCTGTCACGATATTGAACTGGTATCTCTACAAGTTTAAAGTTTTTATCAACAGCATGAATGGTCATTTCTGTCTCTATTTCAAAACCTTTGGATAAAACTGGAAATCCTTTAACAAAATCATAAGAGAAAGCACGATATCCAGTCATAATATCCTTAACATTATTTTTAAATATGAAATTTATAAGTTTTCTAACAAGGACATTCCCAAAATTGTGAAACATTCTTTTATTTTCTTGAAAATAAGTACTAGAAAGTCTATCTCCAATAACCATATCTGCCTTACCTTCTAATATTAAATCACACATTTCACGTGCTGACTCTGCTGGATAAGTATCATCACCATCTATCATTAGATAACAATCTGCCTCAATGTCTCTAAACATACTTCTAATTACATTACCTTTTCCTTGACGATACTCATACTTTACTACTGCTCCAGCCTTTGAAGCTATCTTATCTGTACCATCATTAGAATTATTATCATAAACATATATTGTTGCCTCTGGTATTGCTTTTTTATAATCCCTTACTACTTTTTCTATTGTCTTTGCTTCATTATAGCAAGGGATTAAAATAGCAATACTGCTATTTTCTTTTTCCATATGAACTCCTTATATCTAATTTAAAATTATTAATTTTATTATTATATTTATTTTCTAAAAACTACTGTAATACTTTTATGTTTTGTTTTTTTAACACAAATGTGAAACAATTATAAACGATATTGCTAATATATTTTGAACTATTACAAAATAATACAATATTGAATTGTTGTGATTGTACTTTTCAATTTTTAGTTTATCATCATTTTTCATAAACAGCATTGGAATCATGAATATAATAGGTAAAAAATATCTTCCTTGAATACCATCAATCATTCCAGCTTGAGGGCTAGTCCATTGAATATATAAGCTAGTGTTTATTAAAATAAAGACAGAAAAAACTATAAATATTATCATCAATTTCATATTTTTAGGACATGAAGATTTAGATAATGATTCTTTATAACAAAGAATAGAAAATGCTATCATATTTCCATAATACGTTAGATAAGGCATTTCTATATTAAAGCTTTCTAATCTATAGCTAAATAAGCCATCTACTATTTCTCCACCCTTATAAACTGCTGTTCGCATAATCACCATTAGATAATTAAATGGATGACTTAGTATAAACTCTTTTTGAAGTTCCGAATCAAACCTAGCAAACTGTAAAAACTCATTAGCACAAGAAAGCCATAATAAACTAACAAAGACAACAAAAGAGGCTAAAGAACCAATAAATATCCATTTTTTCTTTTTTGATCCAAATCTTTTAAAAGGTATCAAAATAATTAATAAACACAGAGGTAAATATACAATCTTACATAAAGCTAGCAATATACAAGACACCGAAATCAATGCATAATCAAACTTTTTTAAATTGCCTTTTCTATGTATTATGTTAATAACATAACTAAATAAAAAAACAGATAAGGCAAATGTAATTGCATCGGGACTTAGACTAATTCCTTCTTGTAATGAAATAGGCAATAAAGCAATAAAGAAGACAATTTTTTTACAAAAAGGAATTAGCTTAATAGCATTATAAATCAAAAATATCCATATTATGAAGTTGCTAATTCTTCCTAAATAAGCTGTCACGTATGTTGGTAAATTCAACAATCTTCCTAACCATATACCAATTATCTGAGGCAAATAACTAGCAAAGGAATATAAAGAGGTATTTGGAAATCCCATAAAAACTTTTTTACCAGAATTTAAAAATAAATTTTCTTTCGTCTCCCTATAATTAAAATTCTCTTTAAATAATAAATCTATTTCAATTGGCAATTCTCTTCCACAAGTTGTTTCATCCTTTGAAATTTTTGACACTAAATGAAAATCGCTTAGCTCCCAAGCTCTAGCTAAATGAGCTCTTTCATCAGGGATATTCCCTAAAGGAATAGCCAAAAGCATCATTATTCCAATGGGGAGTGCAATAACTAGAAACTTTTTTTCTATATTAAGATCAAATTTTCTTAAAATAATGATAATAGAAGACAAAATAATAATTATTACTGCATAAATTAAAATAAATTTTTTAAAACTAAGTTGATTTCTTAAAAATATTCCTATTAAAATAACAATCACTAAAGAAAGAAATTCTAATTTATTATTATTAAGATAACTAATTATTTTTCTCATTATAATACCGCCCATTTTATTTATATAAATCTAATATGTCTTTTTCTACGATTTCCCAATCATATAATCTTGATGTTTCTAAACCATTTTTAATAAGTCTATCTCTTAAATTTTTATCTTTTACGATTAATTCAATTTTACTAACAGCCTCTTCAATATTTCCTTTTTTATATAATAAGCAATTTTCCCCATCCCTTAAAAATTCTAAATTACCATTGTTAGGAACTACTACAGATACTCCACCTGTTGCCATCATTTCTAGAGGGGGATAAGAAAATGATTCCAAATAACTAGACTTTAATAAGATATCTGCATCTTGGTAAATTTTTACAACATCATTATGATGTACTTTATTATAAAACTTATCTACTCTATACCACTCTTTTGGTTTGCCATTATAAGATAAATAAGTAATCTCATATTTGTTTGGATCTAATCTGTTGACAATTTCAAAAGATTCATCAACATTCTTATATTTGCTAGAAGAATCCCCTTCTATCAAAATTTTTATCTTGCCAGAAAAATTTCTTTTCTTTTCTCTAAATAGTTTTAAATCTATTCCATTAGGAGCATATTTAGCATCCTTATCGTATTCTTTTTTTAACCATTCTTTACACCACTTAGAGATAGTTAAATAATCAACATTGTTCAAATTATAAGAAGCATTTGCAAGCAATATATCTACTTTATCAGGTTCATAGAATCCATCTTCCTTACCTTGAACTAAATATTTGATTTTATCACATTTATGATAAGCTTTTGCAAACATTGTAGTAAACCACATAGTAGCAATCATAATATCAACGCTTATGTCCATGTGAAGATTATTATTTGCAACAACATTAATATAGGTGTCTTTATCGTAAAGTTTGTCTACAGTTTGAGTTTCTAAATCCATGTTAATCATTGTTACATCATAACCATGTTTTTTTAAAATAGCTGCATGTTTTGTAGCAACAATTATTCCACCTGCAACATTTGCTGCGGGAATAACAAACATAACATTTTTATTTAATTTACTTTTGATAAAATCAGCAATAGTTTTTCCACTCCTATTTGCAGTGAATTTTTTATAAACAGTATTGTAAGCTTCTTCTCCCATATTATTTCTAAGTTCAGAATCAGTTACTAGTTTTTCTAATTTATTAAACCATTGATTGTCTTTGCATAAAAAACCGTCAACACCATCAGTAATACAATCATGAAAATCTCCAACGTTTGATGCTACAGTTGGTACTTTTACAAGACCAGCTTCCATCCATTTAATTGATGATTTAGCAGTGTTAAAGAAAGTGTTTTCGAGTGGAGCTAGATTGATATCTAAACTTCTAATAACTTCAGGCAATTTTTTATAATCAACAAATGGTGATGTTATTATCCTGTCTCCATATTTTTTAAACTCATCTGGTATAGAAATTACACCAATTAATTTAAGATAAACATTTTCGTACTTATCTAGTATTTTTTGGATAGCATTTGTTATTATTTCAAAATCCGAATTGTGAGTAAGTGAGCCACTAGCATACCCAATAATAATTTTATTGGAATCTTTTTTTACATTTTCTATTGCCAGTTCAGAATATTTTTGCATTTTAAGACTAGCAATGTTTTTATCAATGCAAACATCCTTAACGTGTTTTTTCATTTCATTGGCGATGACCTTAGTAGTAGTAATTGAATAATCACAACAATCTAAAAGTTTTCCATAACGTCTTACTCCATCGTCATATTCTTCTCTTTGTTCTTTTGTTAAGGTCTTAAGACCTTTAATGTCTTTTGTATATTTTAAATCAAAAACTAAATCGTCTATATCATAGAAAACAACTTTATTATTTTCCTTTGCTAATTGAACAAATTTATCAACATGTTCAGACCAAGGTGTGCGGTAAATTACAAAAGCACGATAACATTTAATCATACTCTCTGTTAATAATTCTGGAACAGTTTCGTCTGAAGTTAAACCATAAGCAGTTAATTCTTCCATTTTATGTAAAACTCTATATCTTTCGCAGTAATCTATTGGGCAACCGTTAATAAATAAGACATCCTTTAAACCATATTTTAGCAAATTTTTTCTTTTTTTATGCATGTAATCGATGTGATATATTGTGTGTTTGCAAAATTTTATAGGTCCATCATTTTTTAGTATTTTTGCTGCATTAATAAATGTTTCTTTTCTCATACTACTCACTTATCCTTCCTTTAACACCCTTCTTATAATCTCTATATCCTTTTAGCATCATTCTTAGCTTTTTGATTTTATTTTTTTCAAACAATAATATTCTTTTAGCTTGCCCCTTTTGTGCTCTTATTAAGTGATCACAATAATCAGGACATAAATCGTGATACATTTCGTTTATATATAAATTATTTCTAACTATATAGTATCTTCTTATTGGATTATGATTAAAACAGTCATAAGTCTTTCCTAAAAATTTATGAAGTTTTAATTCACCTAGAGAATGCTTCATTATAACATTATTTAATCTTAAAACTTGATATTTATTCTTATGTAAATTTAAGCAATAATCCGTGTCAACACAGTCAATAAATAACCAATCTTTAAAACCACCTATTTTTTTATAAGCATCTAGATTTAAGACACTTCCTGATGTCATTAACTCTATATACTCTTCATATTCGCTATTGCTTTTTTGATAAGGTAAACCTATGTCTTGAAAAGGTGCAACCAGTCCAATATTTTTTTCCTTAGTTGTCTTTATAAAATTTTTTATATCACTTATGTTTTCAACAGTAATTTTACTATCTTGATCTAATGTTAATAACCATTCATATGAATCATTAATTGCTTGATGTGCTCCATCATTCAAGGCAAAAGCGATTCCTTTATTCTCTCCATATTTTATATAATTTATTTTGTCTTTATACTTAATTCTAATAACATCGTCATCAGAATTATCAATCACATATAATCTATCAACTTCTTTTAAATATTTATTAATATGATTTATATTATCTTCACTTGGAAAGTAAAATACGACTACCGCAGCTAATTTCATAATATTATATTTCCTCTGCAAATCCCTTTGATAGTTTTCTAAAAATCCATAACCCAATACTACATAAAATTAGACTAGCAAAAGTCACAATTAGGAGGGACTTTATATGTGGCATATTTCCCCAATAGAATATATCTCTGTAACTACTTATAATAACAGCCATTGGATTTAGTTTCATTAAAGCGTAAATTGCTTTTGGAGCTGTCTCGAACATGTTTAATTCATAAAGTATGGGTGTCGCATAAAACAATAACTGTATAATAAAATTAATTATATATTCAAAATCTCTAACATAAACATTTATAGCACTTGTTATAAAGATAATTCCCAAGGTAAATAGATATTGAGCTAATAGAATCAGTGGCAAAAATAGTAAATAGATGGTAATTGGCATATGGTTAATAAGAACAAATATAAAAATTATTATACATTGTATTAAATAGTTAATCATACCACTAGTAACAACCGATATGGGTAATATTTCTCTTGGAAAATAAACCTTTTTTAATATTCCACCATTTCCTATTACACAATAAGTTCCTTGAGCAATACAGGTCGTAAACCATGTCCAAGGAAGAATACCAATTATTAAAAAAGTGGTATAACTCTCATATTGTGAACCTCTCATTAAAAAAGGAAAGACCATGGCATAAACTAGTGTCATAAGTAGTGGACTAACAAAAGACCATAATATGCCTAAAAATGATCCCTTATATTTTCCTCTAATATCTTTTTTTACATTTGATTTTAGAAGTTCTCTATATGCATATAAATCTCTAAATAATTTCATAAAAAATACTCCTATCCACAAGCCTTAAGATATTCTTCTATGACATCTTTCACTTTTCCATCTTTTTTTACTTGTCCCTCATTAAGCCAAATTCCTCTATTACATATTTTTTCAATAACTCCCAGTGAATGAGAAACAATAACTATTGTTTTATCACTGTCCCTTAATTCTTCTAACTTTTGAAAACATTTATCTTGAAAGTGTTGATCTCCAACTGCAAGTATTTCATCAATTAACAGAATTTCAGCGTCTACATTAATAGCTATTGAAAAAGCAAGTCTCATATATTGTCCACTGGAATACGTTCTAACTGGATTGTCTATAAAATCTTGCAATTCAGAAAATTCAATTATATCATTCATTCTTTTATCTATTTCTTTTTTGGTTAATCCAAAAATAGAGGCATTAAAATATATATTCTCTCTTCCAGTAAAATCAGGATGAAATCCAGCACCTAGTTCAAGTAAACTAGTTAATTTCCCTTTAGTTTCCAATTTTCCACTTGAAGGATATATTATTTTTGTCATAAGTTTTAAAAGTGTTGATTTACCCGAACCATTTACTCCTATCAAAGCAACTGTCTCACCTTTTTTTATTTCAATATTAATATTGTCAAGCACTGTTCTTGTCTCTGCTTTTTTATGATTCCAAAAAACCAATCTTTCCTTTAGAGTACTTGGTTTATCATAAAATAGTTTAAATCTTTTTGTCATATTTTTGACTTCAATTGCATTACCTTTTTTCATAAGTCACCTTCTATAAACTATCGTTAAATCTTTCTGTATATTATTATATCATATATTCATATTATTCCCAATAAAAACTAAAAAAATAAAATAGTTTAGTAGTCTTAAAATGTAAAATTATATGGTGTTTTAGAAGAAAAAAATGTAAGAATTTTATTCTTACACTTTTATTTCAAAAGAATATTAACAGTTTTTTCTGTGAAAAAATATTTTTTAGTATTATAAACTGCAAATATTTTTTAAGCTAAAGTCTTTTTAGTATATTTTTTATTCCATAGGGTATTAAATTTATTATATAAAATAATCTAAAAAAGAACATTTCTATAAAATTGGCTCTATTATACTTTTTTTCATAATAAAGTTGGCTTTTTTTATAGATTTTATATTTTCTTAATTTATTTATATTACTTCCAATAACAGCATTGTGGATATGACTTACAAAAACCTCTGTATCAACAACACTCTTTTTATTAATTTTCTCTAGTTTTCTTGCAAGTATATATTCTTCATAATAAAGAAAAGTCTTATCATCAAAATAATTAATATCTTTTAAAGTTTTTCCTTCAATCATGAAACAGCAACCATAAATAACATCTACTATATTATTATTTTTAAAATATTCCTCAGGATAATTAATTATATCTTTTCTGAACGTTCTATTAATGAGAGGAATATTAGCAATTAAATCTTTTGAGGAAGAAGTTAGTTTCCATCCATATTTATAGTTACTCTCCTCTTTTACTTTAGGCATAACACACTTTATATCATCATTTATTTTTTTAGCCATCGATATTAAAACTTTTTCACTAGGAATTTCTATATCTGTATTAGATAAAACTATAAAAGCATCATTAAGATTTTCATTAATGTACTTGGAACCAATATTTAAAGCATAAGCATAACCATAATTATTATCATTTTCAATGACCTTGACATTTTTTATTTTTAACTTTTTTATTTTATTTAGTTCACTAGTAAAAGAATTATTGTCTACAACCACTATCATTTTTACACTTTTAAACGACTTAATATTTTTAATTAATTTAATTACATTATCTGAATCATTATAATTTACTATTACTAAACCTATATTCATAATACTCTAATCCTTTTAAATAAGTCATTTATAACATAAGCAATATAGAAAGCAACAGCTGGATGCATTAAAGAGTGCCCTGCCATATATGATACAAGTAATAAAAGAACTAAAACTGTTCCTAAAATAATTATTTCATCATCTAAAAATATTTTAATATTTTTTATTATCTTTTTTATCATTTTAGCGGCAATATATATTGGTAATAATAGTTCTACTATTAATCCAATTATTCCATAAATCATATATAAATCATGAAAGTCTCTTTCATTTATATGTGTTATAGGCTGATTCTCATAATAATTATCTTGATCAGTTATACCAAATAATTTATTAAATAAAGGAGCATTTTTATATATTATTTTATTTACTGCAACAAAATCATTTCTTCCATTATAAACTAAATAATTATTTAACTCTTTTTTTAACTCCTCTTCAGTAATATTAGGATTCTCTTTTATTTTAGATTCAACAGTTCCAAAATAAATATCATATAAGTTATTATATACTGGTAACCTTTTTATATTTACTCCAACAAGTAAGATTATCAAAAATAGAACCGTTATTGCACCCTTATATTCTCTTTTTTCAGGAGAAAAGAAGATTGCTGTTATTAAGTAATAGATTATGTAAATGAAAAAAAGACCAAATAAACCAATTATACTTGTTTTTGTTCCCAATAAACTTAAGAATAAGACAAGCATACTTAATACAATAAGATTTATAATTTTTCTTTTTTTAATAAATTCAATAAATTGATAGCCTAAAAGTGCTATAAGAATTGAACCGTATTCGTTTGCAGAGAAAAAATATCCTAAATATCCTTTAGATAAACAATTGTCAAAATCGTCATAAGAACAAAAAGAAGTATTGGTTATAAGAGATATAATGAGTGAAATCCCAACAATAAATCCCATTTTAGTAAAAACCTCAGAATTTATGCTTTTATGTTTTTTCATATATAAGTAAAAGAATAATAAGACAATCTGAAAATAAATCATCCTAAAGAGATTATAAGCTTGATGCATAATACTAAAATTATCTTTTATAATGAAATTACCTGTAATACTTATAACAGAATAAACAAACCATATAGCTAAAAATATATATACTTTTTTATTCTTACTTTGAAGTAAATAAATACCACAATAAATTATAAACATAAATCTCACTATCATTGCTAGTGAGATAGAAATATCAAAATAATATTTCATAAGTCCTGTTATTATATCAATTAAGGGTTGAAGAATAAAATATGTTGTTAATACTCGATTGTTATAAATTTTCTTCATTTTTTTCACTCCTTATAGGGTAATTAATCACATAATGACTCGCCTGTACAAACATTTAATCCTTTTGTCTTATTTATTAAATCCTGATAAATACTTTTTAATTCTGTAATTTGATTTTTATCAAGTTTGTCATATTTTGTTTGACTTTCATTTAGTTCAACAGTACTTACATGAGTGCCTTCAATATTACCATTTTTTATAGCTATTGTTGATGGCATGTAAATTCTTTTTTCTTTAGTATCATAAACTTTACCATTTTCGTCTTCTAATTTATAAGTCTCATCTCCTAAAACAGAATCAAGAGCTTCAAGTAATTCGTAATAACCTTCTCCTTCTTTTTGAGTCTTAGTTAATTTTCCATCTTTAATACTGTAGACATTACGAATATCTGTAATATCTAAATATTTTATAACCATATTGTTGTCTTTAGCAACGTCCATAAGAACAGGAAGTGCATTACGGCACCAAGGACACCAAGGAGCGCCAATAAACAGTATTCCAGATTCTTCTTTTATAAACTTTGTTGCTTCCATTGCATTCAAAACATCAATTTCAATGGTTTCATCAATTGTAATATTTTGGTATGTTGCTTTATCACTTTCTCTAACAGTTCCATTTAAAGCTTCATATTTTTCTTTTATTTCTTTAGTTTCATCGTAAACTAAAACATCTTTATCCATTTTACTATAGTATAAGCAACCACATATTCCTAAAATAATTAATAAAATTCCTATTATAGCAGTTTTTTTCTTATTCATGATCTCACCTTAAAAAAATTATATCAAAAAAAAGGTAGATTATCTACCTAATTTTTTTAATCCTAAATTATATTCGTATTCTGTTCTTGCACTATACTTTTCAAATTCTTTTAAACAGTCTTCTAAAAGATGAACTATTGCGTCATAATCTTCCTTAGAATTTGCTTCCAAACTGTCTAATAAAAATTTAACATCATTTCCTAAAGATTCATCATACAAACAAATTTCATCTAAACTATCTTCAAAAAATTCAACTAAATCAACTTTTTCTGGTTTTAAATTTTTATATTTTATAATGAATGAATCAATATCTTTTCTAGATATTTTATACTTTATAAGAATACTAATAAAATTTATTAATTCTTCATAATCATTAAAATAGTCTTTTAGTTCTAAAATTGGAGCAATTGAGAAATTAATTAATCTCGTAATATCAAGAGGTGTTTCTTCTAATCTTTCTAAAACTTCAATACACTGTAAAAATTCTGAATATGATGGTGTTTGTACGAGTCTAACATTATAGGTGTCATAAAATTTACGAAGATATTTTTTTAACTCTCTAACTTCTTTTTCAGTTAGAATATTTGATTTTTTAACTGAAGTATTTTCAGGATTATTATCCTCACTGTTTTTTTCTCGATCTAATTCATTTCTCTTTTGTGTTTCAATAACATTATTATGGTATTTTAATAATTTGGCTAAGTTGTCTCTTTCTTTTTCATCATCTGTTAACATATCTATATATATTTGATTTAATTCTAAATCATAAATTTTTGTGTCGCTATTGATATTAGTTTTAAACAAACTTAAAAAGTATCCCTTTAGTTCATTTATAGTTTCTTCAACTACTCCTAATTTTTTTAAATTTACTATAAAGTCAATAATATCTTCAAGAGATATTTTAGGTACTTTTTTAATAAAGTTTAAATAGATTTTTTCATTATACTTACAAAATTCAGTATAATCAAAAACAAATTCGTCTAAGTGACTTTCTATTTCTGCTTGTATCTCCTTTTCTCTTTCATCTAAATCTGTTTTTAAAGAAAATCGTCTAAGTTTTTTTTGATCTTTAAATATTGCAATAACTTCTTCAACAGTTACTTTTTTAAATTTTACTGCCCTTAATTCATCAATATCAAGTACAGCTCTTTCGTTAGTTAAACTTGATATTTTATAATTTCTTTCAATAATGCACGCAAGAATTTGATAGGCATCACTTGGCTTTATCCCAAATCCTCTTTTCATATAATATGTAACACTATCATAATTAACGAAAAAAAGTTTTTCTCCTATACATTTATCATTTGGTTTTTTCAAATAATTTATAATTTCCCTGATTTTAGAAGCTGCACTTTCTAATGTTGTTGCGTCAATAAATTGAGTTTCTTTGCATTTAATAGTAATTTTACCATTTACGCTTTTAATTTCTTTAATATCTTTTTCTCTTTCTTCTTTTTTTATTCCTTCAAGTATTTCTTCTAGTGTTATTAAGTATTTTTCTATTGCTGTCACAGTAACCTCTCCTTTTTTTATTAATGCATTATTATATATAACAATTTTTAAATTGTCAAAGCTATATGAATGTTACTTTACTTTTATATTTATAATATTCTCCATCAACACTTATATATATTGAATAATTGCCTGAAGGAACTTGAAAATATGTTTTGGTATTTAAGTATGGTATAACATAATTTTCTTTACCCTCAAAAACTATTTTTATATCTTTTTTTAATGTATCCATATATAATTCAATAGAATTATTAGTTATTTCTGTTACCTCATGGAATATTTTATTAGTCTTAATTTTATTAGTATTTTTTGTAATATAATCACTATAATAACTATATGTCGTAGGAATATAATTATCCGACATATTAACATTAAAAACTATAGCTTTATAAATATTATCATTTATTTTAATCTCTTGTTTTGCTTTTTCATTTTTATAAAATATTAAACGACTATAATATGATTCATATTCATTTTTATTTTCAGGTATTTTTTCATACATGTAAGAATAATTGATAAGTTCTTCATCGTTCATTTGTTGATAGCTTCCAAAGGCATAAGAATATTTTTTTTCATTTATTTTATTTTTTACTTGTTTTGCTTTCTCATTATCTACTTTTATAACCATTCCTGATGCAGACTCACTTTTATGTTCTAAAGTATAATCATAACCATTATTATAGAAACTAATTTTTTTATTATCAAGATATCTAACATCATGAAGGCCCAAGATTTTTTTGTTAAAATTAATTAGATATTTACTGGAATATTTTTTTATTGTACTATTACTTGTAATTAAATAATTGATAGTTGCATTTTCATAGTTAATTTCTGAAATAGTATTAATATTTCTAAAAGAAACTAGTATTTTTCCATCTTTGTAATCAATAGAGTTTGTTCCCATACCATATTCTAAATTAACTAAATAATTTTTTAATTGAGAATTTTCTTGACTTAATACATCGAGAAGATTTATTTTCTTTTTTACTAATCCACTAGTTATATCAAGTTCATATACAGTATCCATAGGATAAACATCGCTTCCTAAGACTAATAAACGATTATCTCCTATAAATTTTAAACAATGATGATATCCTAAATTATTATCAATTCTTCTTCTAATTTTGCCAAGATAATCAATTTCATAAAGACCAGTAAATGTCGAAATATTTTCATCTAGAATACTTTCTTCTGTTCCGATAAAGAAAGTATCACTTGAAGTTTTTTCAAGAAGACCTTGGGTATCTAAATCTAAATACCAAATCACTTCACCGGTTTCATTTAGGATAAAATGTTTTGATTTAGTTCCAGATACCAAATAATTGTTATTACTTTTCCCTTTTGTTTTTATAGCAGTATTTATAACTTTTGGGGTATTAATATAATATTCATAAGTTTTATCATTTGCTTTTAATTCAATTTTATTATTGTAGTTTTCTCTTAAGCCAACAATAGGAATAGAAAATGTTTTGCTGTCAATTGTTTTATATAATTTGTCATTTATAAAAACTTCTACAGTTATTGATTCTTCTGAGGAAAAAATTATTAAGGAAGTTAAAGGACTAATTTTATAAGGGTTATTTAATATATACGGTGAATTTATCTTATAATTTTTATTTTCTTTTCCCTTATTTATTTGACCATCAACTTTTTTTTGAATGGTAATTAAATCTTCTTTGGCAAGTATTGTTGTTTCCTTCTTTTCAGATAGGAAAAATATAATAGTTATAAATATTATTAATGGAATAATAATGGTTAACTTTTTCATATTTTTTCTCCTTCCAAAGAAAATTATAGCATAAAAAAATAAAGTATTAATACTCTATTTTGTATTTAATTTTTTTAAAGATATCTTTGGTAGGTTAAATTCCATATCTTTTTTATAACCAGTGATTTGTTTTAATTTTTTTATTTCTTCTACTAGAATAAAGTAGTCAGTTGTTATTAATGATACAGCAAGAGAAAGAAATGAAAAAAGGAAAATTGATAATATAAATATAATGTAGCTACCAATAAAGAAAGTTAAAGGAACAAGGACACCAGCTATTCCAAGAAGTGAAATATTAATTATTAGAACTATTAATCTTTCTTCACTGGTTCTTTCGTATTCATCAATTTTAGATGCAATACTAAGCTTATTTTGAACGATTACTTTATTTAATTTTTTTTGATTTTCTTTAGTGTTTTTTACAACTCTAGAGTTTCCTAAATTTGTATAGATTCTTAAATTTTCACCTTCTATTTTATAATCAACAACATATTTAGTAAAACGACTATAAAGAAAAGAATTAATTCTATTTCCAATTTTCTTTTTTATAGATTTTAATATACTAAATAATTTCATAACTACCATCCTCCCCTTAAATATGTGGTTTATAATATCACAATTGTTTTATTAATGCAATTTTTCATAATAAATAATATGTTATATTTTAAAACTTATGTTATAATACATGAAATAAAAGGTGATTTTATGGATATATTTAAAGAATTGTTTTATTATGTGGATACAACTTTATTTGTTTCTTATGATAATAATCTTTATTATCGAGATCAGTTAAAATCTGAAAGAATACGTTTAGCAATATTTATCGATGGTTATCTTTTTGACATAAAAACTGGTGAACAAATATTACCTATTCCAGAGGATAATCAAGGAATTATCGAAGGACCAGTATATGAAAATACTTTATATATACAAAAAGTCATTCAATTTGATCGTGATATTACAGATGAAGAAAAAAAGTTAGCAGAAGAAATTTATAATAGATATTTAACACATAAAGCTCTTATTGCTGAAGGTAAATTATTAATGTATCACAAAAAAAGGCTGTATTAATCAGCCTTTTTTAATTCTTTTCCTTTTGTTTTTTTAGGTTCAGCTTTTTCTTTTAAAGAGTAAAATACACTGTCGATAACATTTTGATCAAAGTCATCTGCTAGCTCTGGTATTGGAACACTGATAATAGAATCACTAATAAACATCCTAAATAATTTTTTTAATCTTGAATCATTAGGTTCTTTAGGTAAAACTCTTTCAAATTCATAGTAAGCATTTTTGTGATGCATCGATCCTAATGGCTTAGCTTTTAAATAAACATCAATTTGTTTTGGTGTTGATCCTTTAGTAAGAGCATATTCACAATCTTCAAGATTAATAAAATATCCAATATTTGAAGTCATATTATCGCATATACAATTGTTAGTTACTTTTTGATTATTTGCTGTAATTATAAAAGAATCTACTAATTGTTCTTTATTGGTATCTTGACATGCTCCAGATATTACCACAGTATGGTCATCTCCAAATTCAAATAAAACATTCAAATTGAGACCAAAAATAGTTGCAATATTTAATGTACCTATACTACTAATAGTTTCTATTTCATCTAATTGAAGTGCATTTTTACCAAAAATTCTTATAGCATTTTCATAGAAATAATATGAAATACAGTTATAAGCTTCTTCACTTAAATTTAATTCTGGATCCAATTTTTTTCTATTATTTATTACTTTTTTTAAGTAATTAGTTAATTTATCATTTAAATATATTAATTCGCTTTTTTCCATATAGTTCTTCCCTTTCGTATGTGTTGTATTTTAACATCACCAAATAAATTTGTAAATGTCATTTACTTTCACTTTACATGATTATATAAAAAGATTATAATCTATAAAACATACATAATTGTAAGACTAAGAATATTGCCGATAATAAAGAACCTATTATTGAGAGTATATAGCCGAGTTTTATTTTCTTAGTTTCTATATAGTATGTTACACTTAAACATATGCCTAGGAACCCAATAATTATTCCAAAAAGACCAGTTAATGTTAACAAAATAGAAAAAATACCACAAATAAAAGATAATTTATCATACAATTCTAATGTTTTAGAATCTAACTTTACTTTTTTCTTTTTTAAATCTTTTTTACTTCGCATATTATCAACAACCTTATATTAATTATAGCATTTTAAATATCTTTTAGAAATAAAAAAACTAATTAATTTATTCTTGGTTAATTAGCTTATCTAATACCGCATTTATCATTTTGCGAACAGAATCATCACTAAATTTCTTGGCAAGTTCAATAGCTTCATTTATTACTACTAAATCAGGAGTGTCAGTATATTTCATTTCATATATTCCCATTCTTAATATTTCTTGTCCCATTGAATCTAATCTATCGATAGTCCAATTACTTAGATTTTCATTAGCGATTTCATCTAGTTTTTCTTTATATGTTATAATTCCATAAACCATTTCTTTAACAAACTCATTTTGAATTTCGATGTTTTCAGAAATAATTTTTTCAACGTCATATTCAATGTTATTACTTTTATATAGAGATATTTGATATAAAATAGTCATTATTTTCTCTCTTAATTCACTTCGTGTGACTGTCATAGTATCCCTCTTCCACTGTGTTTATTATAGCATAAATATTCTTATTGTACATTATTAATTAGCGTCAATTACTTGAGTTTTTGCAATATAATCACTAGTTATTCTGCTACCCTTACTTACAAACAATGTTACAAGTAAAGATATTTCAAGTAATAATGAAAGTGACTCTACACCATAAAATAAAATTAAGAATAGTAATTTATTAGATAAAATACTTAAAAGTATTCTGATTATTACGACTAAATTGATGCCAAAGAAAAAAGTTGATCCATTAAATAAACTTCTCACTAGAAAATTCCAAATTGATGCTTTTTCACCATCTTTTTTTACAACTCTAAGTTTAAAGATTTTTTTACCTAGGGTTTGGCCATCATTAAAATAAGCAAATAAAACATTATAGAGCATAAAGATAATTAGATACCATAAAGAATTAAAAACATTATATTTTTCTATTATCATAAGCTGTGGTACTAATTTTTTATTTGCAAAATTAAAAACTTCATTTACATATTCTTTCGGATTAGTATTCTTAATAAGTTCATCATATTCATCAAGAAGATCAATGTAATTGCTTGATGCCTCAGTGTATTTATCTTTATAAGGATTTAAATAGCTTAAATTAGCTAGGGTTACAGATATTAACATAACAATAAACATATCCAATAAAAAAGCTCCAATACGTTTTTTAATTTTCATAAAATCACCAATTATATGATATCACACTTTAAGAAAGGAAAAAAGTAGACTTCTATTATTATATCCGTCTACTTTCATTTATTTTAAGCTAATTTTTTATCATCTTGTTCTTTTTTTAATTGGAGTATTTTACCACAACACTCTCTTCCTTCGTTACAAATACCTTTAGTTTCACAAGTTGGACCAACAAATTTTGAGTATAATTTAGAGTCCTCTAATTTTTTTATTTCATTGTGACATTTAAGCGCAATCATTCTTGATTCCCATTGTGTTCTATTACACTCTCTAAGTTCCGCAATATGAGCAAATGTTTTACCGTCAAAACGAGTAACTATATTTACCATATTTCCTGCAAGTATATAGTATACTAAATCTTCATCTCTTATACCATATTTAAATTTCATATCATTACAATTAATTTCATTCATTGTAAACATATCAACATATTTATCGTTTAACTCTTCATTATTTTTTATAGCTGGTGGAGTCATAAATTGATATAAGTCAACAAGTGGAAACAAATCAGGAACTATAATTGGATGAGTTCTATGTCTTGTATAATGAGTTAATACAGCTAAAGAAATACCTATTTGAAATTCAAATGATATTTGAGCTAATTCTGTTTGATCTCCCTTGAAAAAAACTAAACGCATTAAAGTTTCTTTGAAATTTGGATCATTATTAATCGCTTCATGATAAAGTTCCTTAGCTACATCGTATTCAAGCTGAGTATATCGCATAATGGCAGATATTAAAATAGTTTCATCAACGTCATTAGATTTTGCGATTAATTTTGGACTATCGAGAACTTTGTAGTTGTTATATTCATACTTATCTTTTCTAGTAGCTCGAATAAAATCCCCTATTTCATCTTCATAGTTTGGTTCTACTGCATCAATTGCTGGTATAATATATGGAACCTTTTCTTTGGCAATTTCATATAATTTCTCGCCCAGTTCTCTAACCTCTTGGATTTTTGCATATTTAGTTTTAGTAAATTTTATTATCATATTTTTTAGAACATGAGTATTAACACCCATTAAAATGTTGGAATGATAGCAATATGGTAATGAATATCTAGCATCTTCGTAGTCTATCCCATTTTTAATAAAAAAATCATACTTGCCAAACAGATATTTCATATCCTCTATAAACTCAGCTTTTGCTTTTTCATTTTCCTTAATTATGTTTCCATTTTCATCATGAAAATCAGGTACAAAAAAACCAGCAGTTAAAAAATTTACAAGTCTTCTTGATTTTATAGTGAAAGACGCAAATCTTTCGATTATAAGTGTTTGTTCAATTAAAGCTGATACATCTTGCAATGCAAATACAACATAGTCATGATCGGTTATTGATTCGTGCTTTAAAGTCCCTGAAACAAAATTTGCATATTTAGAATTTTCATCTAAAGTACCTTCTGAAACAATCTCTAATACATCAAATATATTCCCATCAAATCGTGATAACTTTCCGGCAGTTGACACTATCTCTGCATGTCGTTCTGTTTCTAACTTTTCAGTATAGTCAACAACGTCTGGTCTAATAGTTTCCAAAGCAGATATTTGTTCATCAATAAAACATTTCAATTTCTTTACATCTGCTACAGCATCTACATTTCCTTTAACAATATTTTCTCGAATATTTCTTATTTCACTAACTAAATCTTTTCTTTGTTTTTTGCAAACAGTATTTAAGACCTTCGTAATTATTGAAACATTTTTACCTTGAGAATTATTCTCTAGATAGTCAATGATTTTATCAATTGATTTAATACTATTATCTGTATTTAATGTCTTATCTGAAGATAATAAGTCTAGATATTCTTTTAAAGAACTGCTATCTTTTATTATCTCGCCAACCCTTTCATCTAAAAATTTAGCTAATTTTAAAAAATCTATAGCTCCAATTAATTCTACTTTCATTTAAACCACCTCTAGTATAAGTTTAACATTTGTGTCTTTGTGACGCAATAAAAAACTTTCAATTTTATGAAAGTTTATAAAGATCCTTTTAAAAGTTTATTTAAATTTCTTCGTAATAAGGTAAAAAATCCAGCTTTATTTATGTCTTCATCTATAATTAAATCTATTTCGTTTACTTTTGTTTCGTTAGCATAAATATTTACTTTGCCTGCTACTGTCCCTTTTTTTATTGGGGCTTTTAAATCATGTTTTACTACTTCATATGAATAACTATTTTCTTCTGAAATATTTACAAGATCTACAGCATCTCGTGCCATACTAACTTTTGCTTTATCTTTTTTTCCAAATTTTATATTTATAGATCCTAAGTTGGCATTTGGTTCAACAACAGTTTCTAATTTAAAGTTTGAAAATCCATAATTAAGAAGCGACATAATATCTTGATTTCTTATTTTATTATCTGCCTCACCCATAACAACGGATATTAAACGCATATTGCCTCTTTTTGCAGTTACAGTTATACAGTATCCCGAATTATTGGTAAATCCAGTTTTTAAACCATCTACTCCTTCATAATAATTAATTAATTTATTTGTATTTACGATCCAAGTTTTGTTGCCATTAGGATGTTCTACATAGTCTTCATATATTTTGGTATAATCTAAAATTTTTGGATGATTTAAAAGTTCTAAGCCAATCATTGCCATATCATAAGCTGAAGAATAATGCCCTTCTTCGTCTAAACCATGAACATTTTTAAAGTTAGTATGTTTTAAACCTAATTCTTTAACCTTCTCATTCATTAATTTAATAAATTCATCTTTAGAACCTGCTACATATTCTGCTAAAGCAACAGCTGCATCATTTGCTGAGGCTATCGCAACTGATTTTAAAAGTGTTTCGAGTTTATAAGAGACTCCTTCTTCTAAATAAACTTGACTTCCACCCATACTTGAAGAATAAGCACTTATTGGTACCATATCGTCTAAAGAGATTTTTCCTTCTGATAATTTTTCCATTACTAGAAGAAGTGTCATCATTTTTGTCATGCTCGCTGGTGGTAACTCGACATCTTTTTCTTGTTCACTTAATACAGTTTTTGAACTAGTTTCAATTAATACACTTGATTTTGCATTTGTTTCAATTGCTAAAACTGGATATGGTATTAATAAAATGAACATTAATATTATTTTTTTCATAACATCACCTATTTAAATATATTAAACAGAAGAAAAAAGATAACAATAATCGAAAAAAATAAACAAATAAAAAAAGAGAAGCTAATTAAAGCCTCTACTTTTTCCTTTTTATTCTTTTTTATATTACCTTTTTATTCTAATCAATATCATATATCAATTGTTAACATAGTTAGGATATTGATTTTAGAGATTCAAAGAATAGTGTATTGTACAAGTAGAACTTGCATTCTTTGAAATGTTTATATGGTTTGTTTTTGTAGTTAAGAAATTATTATTTTATTGGTTTTGACTATCAACAAGCTACATCAACAATTGATACCTTATTAGTTCCCCTTTTTATTCTTTTTTCCCTTTTATTCTTTTTACTTGAGAAGAGTGTTAGTTTATTGAATAATTTTCCCTTTGAAAGAGAATCCCTTTTCAAGTTGTAGGTATATAATAAATTAATCTTTAATATTTGTAAAATACCAATTTTACATGTTGATTATAACTTTTTAGAAATACTATAACATAATATTATATATGGTATGCGTTTCTGTTAATATTCTGATTTTTTTAGGTAGTCTTCAATAAATACTTGAGGTGCTTTAGTTAAGTATTTATCGATGTATACAAGATTAATTGTAGCATAAGGGAGCTTTTTTTCAAACTCAATTTCTTTTAATTCTCCACTTTTTAATTCTTTTTCAACAGAATTTAATAAAACATAACCGATTGAGTTGCTGTTTTTAATAGTTTCTTTGATCATTTCATTACTTTCAATTGTTATCGTGTTTTTTAAATTTACTCCACATTCCATTAATATTTCGTTTAATCTTTGTCTTTTGAAACTTTTTTCAATTGGTAAAACAACTAGACAATCTTCTAAATCACTTAACTTATTAACATTTATATCTAGATCACTTTTTACAACAAAACCATAATGACAATGTATTAATTCTTCAATATGCAATTCTTTTTCATGAGTTTGGATAGGAGATAAATCAATAATTATATCAAGTTCATGACTTTCAAGTAATTTGATTAATTCCTCTGTTGGACGATTAATTAATGATATTTCAATATCTTTATAGGTTTCATGAAATTTGTTAAGGCGATCTAGTAAATAAAATGAAGCTATAGATTGTGGTACTCCAATAGTTAATTTCCCTTTTATAAGGCTGTTGGTTTCCATCATTGTTCTTTCACCAATAATTAAACTATTACAAGCTTCTTCAACAAAAGTTAATAATTCTCTTCCCTTTTCTGTTAAAATCATGCCATTCAAAGTACGATAGAAAAGAGTTACGTCTAAGTCTTCTTCTAATCTTTTTATGGCGCGTGATATTGCTGGCTGACTAATATTTAAGTTTTTTGAAGCAGTCGATACTGATCCATATTGAGCAACATCATAAAACATTTTATATAGATTTAAATTTAAATTACTGTTATACATGTTTTATACTCCTTTCTCTAAAACTTTTTTTATTCTAACAGTTGGAGAATTAATAATGTCTTCAACTAAAGTATATTCTTCATTCATTGATGATTTTTTTATAGCACCTTTTGGTGATATTATAATATTTTCATCAATGGAATCTGTATTTCTTACAGATATTTTGAATGGCGCAGTTAGTCCACTGTATTTCTTTTCAACATCGAGAAATTCTTCTTCTGTTAAATCGAAAAAACTTTTTCTAATTCTAGCATAGCCCCTTAATGGACAAAATCTTGAGATTTTCCATTTTTTTAAACCATATAAAGATATTTCACTTCCCAAAGCTTCAAATAAATAATCTAATTCATTTAAATTAACCTTTGTAGCAACAGTATTTATTTCAAGAGTAATATGTGGATAATTTTCTTTGATATATGGAAGAAGTGATTTTATATGTTTATAGTGTTCTATACCTCTACCTGTTGTTGAATTAACATATTCATTTGTAGATTCAATTGAAAAAGTCAATTTATCGACATTACATAGATAAGAATCAATATTTTCTAAAGTTAGATTTTTCCCATTTGTTATTAGATTATTTTTTATACCTAAACTTCTAGCATATTTAAGTAAAACTCTAAGTCCTGAGTAAATTAAAGGTTCACCACCTGCGTAAGTAATTTCTGTAAAACCAATGTTTTTTAATTTATTAAGAATTACTATATTATCTTCAACAGCTCTAGCGCGTTCTTGTAATTCTCGAAAACAAAAGTAACATTCTTCGTTACACAAGTTTGTTAAATTCCAACAGCCTTTCATTAGAATCTTAGCTCCCTTATATTTAGTAGATCTATACCATATACTTGCTTATATATTGATTCTACATCTAATGTTGTTATTTTTTCTTCACTCAAACCTAGCTCTTCAATAGCACTAATAACATCATGTTCACTTTTTCCTTCAATTTTTATGTAAGGAGGAATTTGAGGCCAGTAGTCTATTTTGATTATTACATCTTTATATATGTACTCTTCTCTTTTATTTTCTTGATAGTTTCTAGGATGATAGCCCATACGCGAAAGAATCTCGTTAGTAACTATGAAGCTTTCTACCTCTATTTCTAATTTAACAGTTCCACCTATTGCTTTTTTATCTTTTATATCTTTAATTGCTAAGGTTGTTTCTTTTCCATTAGTTCTAAGTCTTATCCAAGAGTTTGGATTTACTGGATTAAAATCATAAACATAACGTTTTTGTTGATCTTCGCGACTTAAAACTATATTAAGACTTTTTAATTTTTCTTTAAACTTAACAATATCATAGTCTAAAATAGAACATTCAAATTCCGTATTAGTCATAATCCCACCTCTTTGATTGCATATAATATAACTTTTTTGCATAAATTGCAAATTTTAATTAATATTATGTTATATTTATACATTTTTGTTAATAATAATTGTTATATATTGTTATTTTGAAGTATTTTAAACAATATTTGTTCTTTTAGTGGCTTTTTTACTAAAAAGGTTTGCAATTTACCTACTTTTTTGATAAAATTTTAGATGTATTTAAGGAAGGAGCGAAAATAATGGCTAATATTAAAAGTTCTAAAAAATCTATAAAAACAGATAAAGTTCAAACTGTTGCTAACAATCAATACACTGCTAGAGTTAAGAATTCAATCAAGAGATGTGAAAATGCTATTAAGGCTAAAGATACAGAACTTGCTAATAAGGAACTTAAAACTGTTATAGCTGATATAGACAAAGCTTGTTCTAAAGGATTAGTAAAAAAGAATACTTGTGCTAGACAAAAGTCAAGATTAAATAAAAAAGTTAAAGAAATGAGTAATTAATCATTTCTTTTTTTTTAGCAAATTGATATGATTATAATAGGTGATATAATGAAAAGACTTCTTACCTTCGCTATATGTTTATTAATTGTTGGAACTTCAGTTATTAAATTACCAGAAATTACTGAAACCATTAATTCGTACTTTTATAGTACACAAACAGTTATGCTTCCAGAAAAAAATAGTTATGCCAAAAATCAAAGTTACGAATACATCGGTGTAACTGACGATTTTGTTCCCTATAACTTTCAGGAATTATTAAATATATTTTATACAATATTAGATAGAGGATATCAAAACTTTACGTTCTATTGCCCTGTTGAATATCAAGATTGTGTAAATGATGTTATAAAGATAAGTGATAAAAATAACAAGGAAGTTCTTACAACTTTAGGTAATTATGTATCCCCTTTTAATAATTTTACTTTATTGAGAGTTAAATACGATTCTGCAGGAGAAATTACAGTAAATGTTGAGTATACTTATACTGATGAAGACAAGAATTTAATTAATGCTAAACTTGACGAGCTTTGGAAAACTGTTGTTACCAAAGATATGAAAACAGAAGATATTATTTATGCGTTTCATGATTATTTTATAAATACAACAAGATATGATGAAGCATATGAAAGTGAGTTAAACCAAGGTATAAAGACAACACATATGTCTTCAAAAGCTAATGGCGTCTTATTTGAAGGATATGCAATTTGTTCAGGCTATACAGATGCGATGGCTTTAGTTCTTGATCGTTTAAATGTTCCTAATTTTAAAGTGGCTTCTACAACTCATGTATGGAATGCAGTTAAAATAAATGATAACTGGTTACATTTAGATTTGACTTGGGATGATCCTGTAAGTCAAGATCACTCAAAAGATAACTTACTTCATAAATTTTATCTTATAAATACACCTACTCTTGAAGAATTTGATATCGTAGATCATGCATTTAATAAATCTGTTTATCAAGAATTAAAATAAAATTTTTTGAACTAAAAAAACTGTCAATATAGACAGTTTTTTAGTTATTTTATTGTTTCTATTTCTTCAATAATAATATCTAGCATATTCTTTTTCTTATTTTTCATAATAAAATAACTAGTTGCTGCTACACATCCTAAAGTGGTGGAGACAGCAATTGCATTCATTATTTTCTTCATAGTATCAGCTCCATTACTATTATGCTCCTATACATTAAATTTATTCATAATTAATTCAGTTAAAGATGTTTTTCTTTCTTTACTATAAGAATTTTTTACAGCATACATAAAAGCATTAGAATCCCCTATTATTACTAATGACTTTTTAGCTCTTGAAACTCCTGTATATAAAAGTTTATTATAAAGCATTCTATTATATTCTTTACTCATAGGAATAATGACATGATTAAATTCACTACCCTGACTTTTGTGAATACTCATAGCGTATGCATGTTTAATAGTTGGAACTTCATCTTTTTTTAATGTTACTAGATTTCCATAATAATCAATAACCATAAATTCTGATGATTTATTTGTATTAATTGACTTTATATATCCAATATCTCCATTAAAAATATTTTGATCAATATTATTGACTAAATTTATAACTTTATCATTTTCACGATAAATTAGTGAACCTATATGCACTTCATTCAAATTTGGTGTTGGTGGATTAAATAATTCTTGCAGTATAACATTTAAATTATCTATTCCATTTTCTCCTTTGTACATTGGTGCTAGTATTTGCATTTCTCTTTCGTTCATGCCTTTATCAATACATCTATTAACAATATTTTTTAGCATCAATTTAATATTTTTTCTATCGCATTCAAGGAAGTTATAATCATCTTTTTTATTTTCTAAATCTATATAATCAGCAACTTCTTTTATTTCTTGAGCTAAAACAGGAATATAAGAATTATCACTTTGACGATAAATATTAGAAAGTCTAACATGTGGAAACATATCTGATGCAATAATATCTTTTAAGACATTTCCTGGCCCTACTGAAGGAAGTTGATGCTCATCACCTACAAAAACAATTTTAATGTTATGATAAATCCCACGGAGAAGACTTGCCATTAATTCCGAATCGATCATACTAGTTTCATCAACTATGATGAATTTATGTTCTGTACGATTTAACTCATTTATACCAAACTCTTTTGTTTCATGGTTCCACTTTAAATATCTGTGAATAGTTGAGGCACCAAAGTTTGTTGTTTCACTCATTCTTTTACTAGCTCTTCCAGTTGGTGCAAGTAAAGCCACTTTCCTGCCCATTTGTAAATCAGTTAAGTTATTCATATACTGATACATTCTTAATAAGCCATTAATTATTGTGGTTTTTCCGGTCCCTGGTCCACCTGTAATTATAGTTACTGAGTTTAGTAAAGCTTCCTTTATAGCTTTTTTTTGTTCCTCATTATAAGTTATATTAAACTCTTGCTCAATTTCTTCTAAATAATTATTAAAGTTAGTAGTCATTCTTGTATCTGATGAGTATATTTTAAAAAGTGCATCTCTTATATAGATTTCATCATGATAATTATTTTCAAGATAATACTTATCACCAACTATTTTTACTTCACCATTATTCTCTAATTCGCTTAGTAGTAAATCAAAGGAATCATACAAATCTAATTTAAACTCAGATAAAACAAACTCATAAATTTCTTCTTTATAAGAATATGTGTCTCCTGATGTAAAAGTTAATCTTTTCATTGACTCAAGAATACAAGCAAATTTTCGCATATCATTTGTCTCTTCAAAGATATGAAAGAATACTTTATCTAATTTATTAAAGTCAACAAATTCAACTAGTGAATATAAGTCACTTTCTAAAACTTTCTTGGCATTTGTTCCATAAAGACTAATTATTCTTGTTATTTCTTTAACAGAAAATCCTAAACTTTTTAAATATATAATTGTCTCGTCAGCATCATAGTATGACACAATAGAATTATATATTTTTTCAGCAGATATAGGAGATATTTTACATTTTAATAAATTATTTTTATCTTCTTTTATTAAAGCAATAGCATTATCACCTAATGTTTCTACTATTTTTTTAGCAGTCTTCTCACCACACCCTTTGACAAATGAAGAACTTAAAAATTCAAATACAGCATCTTTTCCTTCTGGTTCAATTCTTTCATACTCAGAAACTTGAAACTGATAACCATATCTTTCATGAAAAATATATTTGCCATAAAAAAGATAAGTATCCTCTGTATTTAGTTCAGGAAAAAAACCTGTAAATGTTATAGTTTTATTTTGAACATCTTCTTCAACATCGGATTCCTTAACTCTAAAAAGTCCAACTGTATATCCTGATTCTGATGTATATATTGAATTCTTATATTTTCCTTTGATGTAGTTCATTTTATTCACCTTAATTTATTTTATCACATTTATTATAAATATAAAATATCAAAAATGTACATTTGTTTGTATTGATGTTTTAAATTCATTGATTACTATACTACTCGATTTTATTTCTATTTGGCAAGGGTTGTTTTAGTCAAATAATGTCAAAAATTCTATAATATAAAAAAAGAAAGTATTTTGAACTAGTTCTTTGATTCAAATTAGTTCGATTCCCTTCTTCTTTTTAGTATAATGCCTAGGATATTTTAATCTTAGTTCTTTTCTTATTATATTATTTCTTTCCTCATCTAGCAATTCAGTTATAAATTCATCAACTTTTGTCAAAAATAATGAATCATCTATGCCCTTGTTTATAGCATTAATAAATTGTTTTGAAAGCAAATTTAAACTATCTAAGCTGTAAAGCATTTTAATAGGTTCTAAATAATCCCAAGTTTCTTCTCTAACATCATATAAAAGCATACTTTCGATAATTAAACTTAAAAGCAAATTTGCTTTTTTCTCTTTATATATTAGTGGTAAGGCTTCATCTAAATCGACTAAACGCATATGATTATCTTTAACAATAATGTTTCTAGCATGAATGTCTATATAGTGTATGCCAATCTTTTCAAGACCAAAAATAGCTTCTACAACTTCATTTAAAATTTGTCTTTTATCAATGTAAGGATTTTTGTATAGGTTTTGAAAGTCTTGATAGTCACCATAATATGGACTACCATAGGCTTTTATTTTGCCATCTATTGTTGATTCATAGAAATAACAAACAATTGCATAATACTCTTTCTTTAATTTATCTAAGTTTTTATCAATTATGTTAATGGTTTCAATATTCGATGTATATTTATTCCTTTTAACAAAAACACCATTTTCAACTGTCCATGTTTGAGTTTTTAATTGCTCTTCTAATTTTTTAGTATATATTAATTTTTCCATATGTTAAATGATCCTATTTAATTTCTTATACTCTAATTCGGATTCAAAAGTTTCAAATGTCTTTCTACCGACAGCTGGTTCATATAATTGATAAAATTCTTCATCTTCATTTCCTTCAGGACTGTAAATAACTAATTCATTTATCGCATAATATGGGTTTAGTCGTCTATTTATTTCAGCTATTTTTAATTCTTGTTTCAATATTTCAGAAGTTAATTCTTCACCCGAAATTAATCCGTCTTTTAGTGAAGAGAAAAAGTTATTATCAATATTATTATTTAGATAGTGATAATATCTACTATAAACTAGTTCTTGTAAGTATTCTAAGTATTCATGATCTGTCTTTAAATACTTTCTCCTTAATCTTGTTTGAGTATATTCATAAGTATCAACATACAATGTTTTCATAGAAATATTTCCTCGAACATTTTTAGGAAGTCTTTTAATGAACATATGATAATATGCATAAATTTCATAACCATCTATATTTTTAGGTATTGGTCTTTCCAATATAAAATTTTTTACATTTTTAAGATAACTTTTAAGATACTCAGTATTATGAATACAACTATTAGTGTGATTAAATAATGGATTATTATCTAACAATTCTTCTATTGGATAAACTCCTTTTTTTATAATCCCTAAGCTGGTATCTAATTCTCGATTTATATCATAATATTTTGAAATTTCAGCTAATATATTTTTATAATTTTCTTTATTGTATAAATCTTGAAATTTTAAACCAGAGTATGAGTTTGGAAGAACTATAAAACCTTTTGTTGGACTTGTTGATTTAGCGTTACTTAAATCTATTGAACTATTTATATAATCTGTTCCATCTAATATGACAATTTCTCCATTATTTAAATCGATTTCTCCCCAAGTATGATATTCTCCCTCTCGAGTCATCTTTTTTACTTTTATTCCAAACGGAGCAAGAATATATTCAAGTAATTGTAACCATTGACTGCAAACAATATATGAAAATATTTTTGTGGTTTTGGGATTAACTGGTGTATTAACAATTATTTCTTTGATACTAACATCAGTTATTTTAGTATAAGATATATCATAATACAGATACTTGCATAATTCTAAGTAAGCAAATCGAATAATAAGTTTAGGATCGACTAATCTTTTTTCTTTAATCATACTGATTATATAATCAGCTATACTAATTTTTTGATCAAAATAGAAAAAATCATTTTCAATGTTATCCTTCATAGATATAATTACTTCTAACTTGTCTTTAAATGCACGATAAATGGCATTCTTTTGATTAGGGCTCTTTTTTAATTCACATAAAAGTACTTGAGCTTTTTTTACATCATTATAGTTATAAATACCCGTTTTGAAGTTTGAATCATATTTATTTAAAAATTTAACTATTTCTATTTCTAATTTTTCCATAATAAGTCCTTTAACTAATAATTTTTATGTTATTTTACTAAATAACTGTTAAAAAGGCAAATTGAACGATAAAAATTAAATTTGTTAAGTAAAAAAACTAGTTTTTTTTAACTAGTTTTGGTACTTTTTTTAAAATGTAATTAACTATTAATGAAAATAAAATCAGCACACATATAGTTATAACATTGCTTAATAATTTTAAATTAATCACTTTATAAATATAATTGGCAATTTTAAAACCAAAAATCATTTGAAGAGCATATAGTTCAAGAGTTATTGAACTAAGTAATTTAATAACTTTATTTTCATTTATTTTATTTAGTAATAGTATTAATCCAATATTTAGAGGAATTAATACTATATATATAATATCTCTTAGCCATTCTACTCTAAAGTGATTTATATAACCATAATAGGAAATTAAAATTCCACTAATTAACGTAATTATTAAAACTAAAAAATAAATACTTTTATTTTTAGATAACTTTTCAATTATTTTATATTTTGCAAAATAATAACCAAGTAAAATAATAGGTATTCTATTTAGCAAAATAAATAGTGCTTTAATGTTTGTAAATAAACTAAGACTAATGGAACTTAATAAATAGATTATTATTGCCAAAATTGGCACTATTTTAGGATATTTTTCATCTATTTTTTTATAAAGAGGTAAGATAAAATAAACTAACATTACCCCAGGCAAAAACCATAAAAATGATCCCCCGCCTCTTTCAATCAATTGAATACCAATAATAGTTTTGAAAAATTTTTCTAAATTCCACTTAAGATAAAAAGCTCCAATAATTGAAAAAATAAAAAACTTAAAATAGATATTTTTAAACCTATTACTTATAAAACTTTTATAGTTAATATCTTTTCTACTTGCAATTGAATATGCTGAAACAAAGAAAAATAAATCTACTCCAGTAACACATAGTTGTCTTAAATATACTTCAATAGATGAAGTAGTAATATTAATCCATAAGTGATAAATCAGAATAAGCATGGCTGATACAGCCATTATGCTTTTTTTATTTTTCATAAAGTTTATTCTTCTTGTTCAAAATTCTTTGGTGACATAACAAAGAAGACATAATCTCCACGCACAACAACATGCATTTCGTCTGCTTCTGTACAGATGTTCCATCTTAAATCAGCACTAGACTTTAACTCTTCAGCAAACTCGCTAGAATTTTCAACTTCAAAAATATAAGCAATAAATGGAATTGTTCCAATCATTGGTCTAATTACATAGGCATTTTTGAAATCTTTAATCTCTTTTTGAAAACCACTAAGGTAGTCTCCACTCTTAACTTGAGATGCATCAACACTTATTTCAAGGATTTCATTTTCAGCTATTTTTTTAGTAACTTTTTCAATATCCCTTTCATTTTCTATTTCACTCTCAAATTGTCTGCCTAAAGTTTGAGCAACAGTATTTTCTTCTTGTTTTTGTTCTGTATTTTCTTTAACATCATCTTTTGGCTTTTCACATCCAGTCATAAATGTTGCTGTAAATACAACGGCAATGGCCATAAATAATTTAAACTTTTTCATATAATCCTCCTATAGTTTAATTATAACATACGCACTTAAAAAATTCTATTTCCAAAGTTAATTTTCAAATAAAGAAGACTAAGATTTACAAATTAGATATCTTAGTCTTAATTAAATTTCAGTTTAATTATTTTGTTTTAATAGCAGCTTGTGCAGCAGCAAGACGAGCTATAGGAACTCTAAATGGTGAACATGAAACATAGTTTAGTCCAACAGAGTGACAGAATTCAACACTTGATGGATCTCCACCATGTTCTCCACATATTCCTAATTTTATATTTGGTCTTGTTTTCTTACCAAGTTCAACAGCCATTTTAACTAAAGAACCTACACCAACTTGATCAATTTTTGCAAATGGATCATTTTCATAAATCTTAGTGTCATAGTAAGAATTTAGGAACTTACCTGCATCATCTCTTGAGAAGCCAAAAGTCATTTGTGTTAAGTCATTTGTTCCAAATGAGAAGAACTCAGCTTCCTTAGCTATTTCATCAGCAGTTAATGCTGCTCTAGGAATTTCAATCATTGTACCAATATGGTATTCCATATCTGATCCTTTTTCAGCTTTAACTTTTTCTGCTGTTTCAATAACTACATCTTTTACATATTTTAATTCTTTTACTTCACCAACTAATGGAATCATTATTTCTGGGATAATGTTATAACCATCTTCTTCTGCTACCTCAATAGCTGCTTCCATTAATGCACGAGTTTGCATACGAGCAATTTCTGGATAAGTTACAGCAAGTCTACATCCACGGTGCCCCATCATAGGGTTAAATTCATGTAATTCATCACACTTAACTCTAATGTGTTCAACAGTTATATTCATTGCCTCTGCAAGTTCTTTCATTTCTGAATCTGTTTTTGGGATGAATTCATGTAAAGGAGGATCTAAGTAACGAACTGTCATTGGTAGACCTTTTAACTCTTTATACATAGCTTTAAAGTCACCTTTTTGATATGGGATTAATAAATCTAAATATTTAACACGATCTTCAACTGTTTCAGAAAGAATCATTTTTCTTAAATTGAATATTCTTTCATCATCAAAGAACATGTGTTCTGTACGACATAAACCAATTCCTTCAGCACCTAATTCAATAGCTTTTACTGTATCTGTTGGAGTATCAGCATTAGTTCTAACTCCTAATTTACGGAATTTATCAGCCCATTCCATTACACGACCAAATTCTCCAGCAATTGTTGCATCAACAGTTGGAATTACACCATCATAAATATTTCCTGTTGTTCCATCAATTGAGATTATATCTCCTTCATGATATGTTTTTCCTGCTAAAGTAAATTTTTTGTTAGCTTCGTCCATGATAATGTCTCCACATCCTGAAACACAACATTCACCCATTCCTCTAGCAACTACTGCAGCATGACTAGTCATACCACCACGGACAGTAAGAATACCTTGTGCAGCTTTCATTCCTGTTATATCTTCTGGACTAGTTTCAAGTCTTACTAAAATAACTTTTTCACCTTTGTCTGCCCATTTAACAGCATCTTCTGCAGTAAATACTACTTTACCACATGCAGCTCCAGGGGATGCTCCTAAACCTGCACCAATTGGTGTAGCGCTTTTTAATTCATTTGAATCAAATTGAGGATGTAAAAGTGTATCTAAATTTCTTGGATCTATCATAAGTACTGCTTCTTCTTCAGTACGCATTCCTTCATCAACTAAATCACAAGCAATTTTTAAAGCTGCTTGAGCTGTACGCTTACCATTTCTTGTTTGTAGCATATATAATTTTCCGTGTTCAACAGTAAACTCCATATCTTGCATATCACGATAATGATTTTCTAAAGTTTCACAAACACTCTTAAATTGTGCAAAAGCTTCTGGGAATTTATTTTCCATTTCAGCAATTTTCATTGGTGTACGAACTCCTGCAACAACATCTTCTCCTTGTGCATTTGTTAAGAATTCACCAAATAAACCTTTTTCTCCAGTAGCTGGGTCACGAGTAAAAGCTACTCCTGTTCCACAATCATCTCCCATATTACCGAATGCCATAGATTGAACATTTACAGCAGTTCCCCAAGAATATGGAATATCATTATCTCTTCTGTAAACATTCGCTCTTGGATTATCCCATGAACGGAACACAGCTTTAATAGCTCCCATTAATTGTTCTTTTGGATCACTTGGGAAATCTGTACCAATCTTTTCTTTATACTCAGCTTTAAATTTGTAAGCTAATTCTTTTAAATCTTCAGCAGTTAACTCAACATCTTGAGTAACTCCTTTTTCTTTTTTCATTGTATCAATTAATTCTTCAAAGTATTTCTTTCCAACTTCCATAACTACATCGGAATACATTTGAATGAATCTACGATAACAATCCCAAGCCCATCTTGGATTATTTGATTTTTCAGCTAATACTTCAACAACCTCTTCATTTAAACCTAAATTAAGGATTGTGTCCATCATACCAGGCATACTTGCTCTCGCACCTGAACGAACTGAAACTAATAAAGGATTTTCTTTATCGCCGAACTTCTTTCCTGTGATATTCTCCATTTTTTCTATGTGCTCATTTATTTGAGATTGAATTTCTGAATTAATTTCTTTTCCATCCTCATAATATTGAGTACATGCTTCAGTAGTAATAGTAAAACCTTGAGGTACTGGAAGACCAATATTTGTCATTTCAGCAAGATTTGCACCTTTACCACCAAGAAGGTTACGCATGTCAGCATTTCCCTCTGTAAATAAATATACATACTTCATGTAATCATCCTTTCTAATACTTAATTATTATACCAATTTTCCCTATTTAGTTTCAATAAAAAGTACTAATTTTGAGGATACTTTGCAAATAAAAAAGCGATTTTACATCACTTTATCTTATTAATAAAAATTTGTATTTTTATGACTCAAGACTTTATAATATTTTTTATACATCGATACTTAAGAAATTTCGGTAAAAATCCACTTCTTTTTTATATACACTTATTTCTTTGCCTTGATATTTAAATAAGATAAATTCTCTATTATAATTCTTTTGAATTTTTACACCATTTTTTATTTTAAAATATAATTCGTCATCCATGTCAACTACAAAAACTTCTATTAATTCTTCTATTTTTAATAATTTATAGTTATTATTTTTTACATCAGATATTTCAAAACAGTCTTCAATATTAAATTTTCCTTGTTTTGTTCTAATTAAAGAAGTCATAGTAGCATAAGTATTTAAATGTTCTCCAATATCTCTTATTAGACTTCTTATATAAGTTCCTTTAGAAACCAGTGTTCTTATTTTAACATAATCATCTTTAATTGATAAAACTTCTATTTTTTTTATATCAACAAGTCTTTTAGGTAACTCAACATCAATATTATTTCTCGCATATTCATATAACTTTTTCCCATTTACTTTAACAGAAGAATATATTGGTACTGTTTGCAAATATTCTCCTTTGAAATTCATTATGGCTTTTTCTATACTCTTTTCATCTATTTTAGTATCTTTTTCTTTTAAAATATTACCAGTTGAATCTAAAGTATCAGTTAATATACCTAATTTAAATTCTGCTATGTATTCTTTATATGTACTCATAATAATATCATTTAGTTTGGTATATCGACCTATAGTTACAACTAAAACACCTGTTGCGATTGGATCAAGTGTTCCTGTATGACCAACTTTTTTTGTATTAAAAATACGAGATATTTCATTAACGATATCCCTAGATGTTTTATTTTTTTCTTTATTAATTAAAATAACTCCATTCATTTTTATCACTTCTTCGCAATTGATATACTTAGTACTTTTCCCATTTCTTGAGGTTCTAATAAACTTTCTTTTAATTTTACTAATTCAAGAACCGTTGTATTTTTGTTTGTTTTTTCAAAAAAAATATAATAGAAAAAGGCAATTTCATTTGGTAACCTTCTAGCTACAATAAATCCAGGATATGGGGAACCTACTGGTGTGCTTTTAGTATCCAAACAAAAAGGTGGAAGATATATTTTGGTATTTTTCGTAGCTTCAAAATGCCCATGACCATAAAGACTAAAATCAGTATTAACACATGGTGGTATAACCCCATATTTTGGAGTTTTATGGGAGACAGAAAACAAGTTTTTTCCGAATAACATATATGCTCTTCTATAACCTAATAAGTGAAAATCTTTACGTGTTTTAATTATCTTATAACATTCTTTATTTTGCTCTAAAAGTGGCAAATCGTGATTTCCAAACAGTATATGCCAAGTAACTTGGTTATTTACAGGTATTAGATTTATTGCATGTTCTATTTGTTCTTTAGGTTCTTCATATTTTTCTTGAAGTCGTGGTATCGTTCCTTGAAGGAAATCCCCAGCAATTACAACGTCTCTAATATCATATTTTGCTAAAAAGTTAGCTAAATAGTCATAATACCATTTTTTTTCGTAAATTGAACCGATATGGGTATCAGCTAATGCAACAAAGCTTTTTCCTCCAATTATTCCATCAGGATAATCTTCTAGTTTTAAATTCTCTTGACCTAGAATTGCAAGAACTTCATTACTAAATAAATTATATTTTCTTTTTAGAGTTCTAAGACTAACTCCATTTATAAAATAATCGTTTAAAACATTCCCTTTGGTTATTTCGTCTAAAGTTCTAAAGTTTTTCTTCATAATTACCACCCTAAAATAATTATATCAAAAATTAAAGTGAATAAATATATTTTTATATTTAATTGTTGCACAAAAAAAGAAGAAATTATTTTTCTTCTTCATGTAATTCATTAATTATTCTTTCAATATTTTGTCCATACTCTACAGAATTATCATAGTGAAATCTAAGCTCTGGAGTATGTCTTAACTCTATTTTACTTGCAAGAACAGTTCTTAAATAAGGAGCTGCAACTTCTAAATTCTTCTTTACATCTTCTAAAGATTCATCTCCCATATAGGTATAATAAATATTAGCAAAACTTAAGTCATTTGTTACAACACATCCTGTAACAGTAACATGTTTAAGAGTTTCATCTCGTGCTTCTAATAACATTATTTCAGAAACTATTCTTCCCACTTCACTGGATATTCTATCAATTTTTACGCTCATAAATTCTCCTTATTTGTGTGCTATTTTTTTATTTCGACCATTTCATAAGTTTCAAATGTATCATTTTCTTTAATATCATTATAACCATCGATAGTTATACCACATTCAAATCCATTTTTAACTTCTTTAACAGAATCTTTTCCTCTTTGAACAGAAGATATTTTTCCAGTATAAATAATTACACCATCTCTAATAATTCTGACACTAGAGTTATTTTTTATAAGACCACTAGTTACCATTACACCAGCAATAGTTCCAACTTTAGAGAATCTAAATAATTGTCTAACTTCACAAGTACCAGTTACAACTTCTTCAAATTCTGGATCTAACATACCCTTCATTGCTGCTTCCATCTCTTCTACAACCTTATAAATTATTGTATAAAGACGTATTTCAACACTGTATTCTTTAGCAACTTCTTTAGTTTTGTTGCTAGGAGATACATTAAATCCAATAACTATAGCATTACTAGCTTGAGCAAGGACAATATCTGATTCTGTAATTGTTCCTATACCACTTCTGATGATTTTAACTTTGACACCCTCAACATCAATTTTTTCTAGTGAGTTTTTAACGGCTTCTTCTGAACCACGTACATCACATTTTAAGACAACATTTATTTCTTTTACACCTGATTGAATAGAAGCAAATAATTCTTCTAACGATAATGTAGGTCTTATGAAACTTCTTTCTTTAGCTTGGATTGCTCTTTTTTCAGCTATGTTACGTGCTTCATGTTCTGATTCAAAAGCCATAAATTTATCTCCAGCTGATGGGTTTCCAGATAAACCTGTAATTTCAACTGGTGTAGATGGTCCAGCTTCAACAATATCTTTTCCTAGATCATTTCTAAGCGTTCTAATTCTTCCATGGAATTCTCCAACAACTATTGGGTCGCCAAGTCTTAATGTTCCATTTTGAATTAAGATACTTGCTACACCACCCATTTGTTTATCTATACGAGATTCAACTACAGTACCTGAAGCATATCTAGAAGGATTTGCTTTTAACTCAGAAACTTCAGCAATTGCAATAATAGTTTCTAATAGTTTATCAATTCCTTCTCCAGTCTTGGCACTGATTCTTACAAATGGAGTTGTTCCACCCCATTCTTCTGGATTTATACCATTTTCAGCCATTTCTGTCATGATACGGTCAGGATTTGCAGCTGGTTTATCTATTTTATTAATAGCTACAACAATTGGAACATTTGCTGCCTTAGCATGATCAATTGCTTCTTTAGTTTGTGGCATTACACCATCTTCAGCTGACACAATTATAATTACAATATCAGTAACTGATGCTCCTCTTGCACGCATTTCAGTAAATGCAGCATGTCCTGGAGTATCAATAAATGTTAATTTTTCATCATTATACTCAATTTGATAAGCCCCAATATGTTGAGTTATTCCACCTGCTTCACCTTCTACGACATTAGAGTTTCTAATGTAATCAAGTAAAGTTGTTTTACCATGGTCAACATGTCCCATTATAGTTATTACTGGTGGTCGAGGAAGTAAATCTTCTTCATTATCAACAATTTCATAATTTTCAAAATTTGAGATATCTTGAGTTTCAATTTTCTTTAATGTTTTGTTGTATTCACTAGCTAATAACTCAGCTGTTTCAAAATCTATAGCTTGAGGTAAACTTAACATCATACCTAAAGTAATTAATTTTTTTACTAAATCAACCCCTGGTACTCCTAACTCATCTGCAAGGTTTTGAACACTCATGCCTTCTTTATATAAAACAACTGTATCATCCTTACTAGATGTTGTATTACTAGTTAATTTTTCTTTATTTTTATACATTTGTTTTTTCTTATTTAGGAAATCTTTATTGGAATTTTCTTTATCTTGTTTTTTATTTATTCTTTCTTTAGATACTGTGTGTTTCTTATCAATTGACTTTAAGTTATCATCTAACATTAGATCTTCAACGGCATTGTCAATGGCATCAGTTTCTTCAAAATTCAATTCTTCATTTGTACTTATTACATTCATTGTGTTATCCAACATAACGATTGCATCATCATCTAAAATATCACTTTTAGATTTAGCCTTAATTCCTAATTCTTCACATTTGTTTAAGACATCTTGAACTGTGAAGTTCATATCCTCTGCATAATCTTGTACTGTCATTTATAAGCACCTCTTCTTTCTTTATTTTATAATACTTAACAATTCTTCATATACACTGTCTGGAATATCAGTTTCTAGAAGTTTTTTTAATATACCCTTTTTACGAGCTGTTTCTACAACACTTATATCTCGTTTTAAGTAAACTCCATGTCCATTAACTTTTCCAGACTCATCAACTATAACTCTATTTTCACTTTTTACAACACGTATAAGCTCTTTTTTAGGTAGTTTTTCTCTTGTTACTACACACATACGCATTGGAATACTTTTCATTATTCAGCGTTTCCTTCTTCTTGAATTTGAGTCATAGTTTTAATATTTATTTTAAATTTAGTTAATCTACTTGCTAGTTTGATGTTAATTCCTTTCTTACCTATGGCAAGACTTAAATTTTCATCAGTTACTATTGCAAGTGCAACTCTTTCTTTTTCTTCTTCAATAATTGATACAATTACATCTTTAGCTGGTGATAAAGCATTCTTAATATATTCAGAATTATCTTCACTCCATAATACTAAATCAACTTTTTCACCATTTAATTCTTTTAAGATATTAGCAATTCTTGATCCTCTTTCACCAATACAAGTTCCGATTGGATCAATTCTATCATTAGTTGAAGATACAGCAACTTTACTTCTTACTCCTGCTTCACGAGAAACAGCATGTAGTTCTAAAGTTCCATTAGCAAGTTCAGGTATTTCTGATTCAAATAATCTTTTTACAAAACCATAGTGTTTACGTGTACATAAAACAAGTGGTCCTTTATTTGTTGCTTCTACCTTAGAAATATATACTTTAATTTGAGATCCCATCTTCACAGTTTCTCCTGGAATCATTTCAGCTTTTGGTAAAATTGCTCTAGTTCTTCCTAAATCAATATAATAATTTCTAGCATCTTCCATTGCAAGTGTACCAAGCATTAATTCATCTTGCTTATCAGCAAATTCATTTATAATTGAATTTCTTTCAGCTTCTCTAATTTTTTGTGTAACAACTTGTTTACAAGTTGATGCTGCTACGCGTCCAAAATCTTTTGGTGTTACTTCTTCTTCAATAGTCTCTCCAACATTAATATCTGGGACAATTTCACGAGCTTCTTCAAGTAGAAGTTGTGCATCCTCATTTATTTCAGGATCTAGATAAATAATATTTCCTTCTTCATCAGTAGATTCTTCTCCTTCAATGTAATCATCTACGACAACATAATATCTGATTACTTTGAATTCTCCACTATTACGATCAATTAATACTTTTACATTTGTTTTTGAATCATAATTTTTTTTGTAAGCTGTTATAAGACCTTGTTCCATGGCATCATAAACAACATCTTCATCAATATTTTTCTCTTCAATAATATTTTTAAGAGCTTTTATAAATTCTTTTCCGTTCATATTTTAACCTCTTTCTTTACTACTAATATCTAGTATATATTCTTCTTCAATTAAATCATATTCATCTAAAATAGGATTAATTATATTTGTTGCTTCAACAATTGTGTCAATATCTAGACCTGATTCTTTATCAAGAATTATCTTTAAATAATTATACTTACCTTCTTGTTCCCATGTGATTGAATCAATCGTGATATTTAATTTTGTCATCTCATCAAGTATTAATTTGTGAATTTTTTTTAAAATACTATCCATAAATCCTCCCAAACAATAACAAAAGTGGGAATTGCTGCCCACTTAAATCTGTTAGATATAGTATAACAAAGTAATTTCTCTATGTAAAGGTTTTTATTTAATTTTCAAATAATTGTTTTGCAAATGATTCATCTTTGTGTTTTAAAGCATATTCTGTATCAAATAAGATGTGCATTAATTCATCATGACTCTTTAGTTTGTATTTAATTTTGATATTCTTCTTGTTTAAATCTTTCATAATATGTCTAGAATAATCTATCGCGACCATAAACTCTGAACCTGCTGTTAGAAAAACACTTGAGAAGATTAAACTATCAATGTTTACTACTAGGATATTGAATAAATCATATAATGGTTTAATGGTTACAATATTTAAGATTTCCGAACTATAAATATTTAAAATTCCAAAGAAGATTGCAATTCCTAAAAACCACATTTTTACTTTACCTAAAAAAGATGATTTAGTTACTGCTCCAAAAACAGAACCCAAAATATTTATTAAAGCTATTCCTAATTCTAGAATAAGTGCTAAAATAAACATTGAATTATAAGTACACAATATAAGAATGATCATAATACCAAAACATTTATCAGCAACTGCATCCATAATTGTTCCAAAGACAGATTGAACATGGAACGTTCTTGCAAGCAAACCATCAAAAAAGTCTGTAAGTAAAATTAAAGATACAAAAACTAAAAGCATAGCAGGATTCAAAACTCGCCACAAAAAAGGTAAAATAAATGTTGCAATTATTCGAGCTATGGTTAGCATATTAACAATTTTTTTCATGTTGCACCCCTTATTCTATTGTTATTTTATAATTTATAGTATCTTCTTTTATTTCAATTGATGTTATATTTTCTTCTCTCACAGTAACATTGATAGTTTTATTTGTCTCAAGATTATAGATATATATAGTTTGGTCATCTTCTAACATTTTCAAACTCTTATGGTTAGATAATAAATCTACTAAACTATATATATTTATGTATGTTAAATTTAATTCTTGAAACAATTCCATATTAAGTTTTTCTTCATTTAATGTTAATTCATAAATTTGATTATCTTTAATACTAAATTTTTTTAGTATATTTTGTGAAGTTTCTAATATCCCAGATATAACATTATCTTTTGTAGAATAGTTTATAATATATTTAAGATCATTATAATTTATTTCGTAATTATACTGTTTTTCTTCTTTTAAAGTATCTACTAAAATATCTTTATATTTTTTTTCTTCCTTAATATTTTCTGTTGTTTTTGTACTTTCTCTTTCTTCACTCTTTTCTTGAGGTTCTGGAGCAAAAGAGACAACAATAATTATAACAAAGAATAAAATTAGGTAGAAAGATAATTTTATTAAATCTTTAGTTAATGGATTTTGTTTAAAATATTCTCGTATTAAGGTTCTTCTACTAATTTTTTCTTCGCCATCTTTTACTTTTTTCTTTTTCATTTAATCTCCTACTTCTATATCTTTTAATTTGGATGAATCAAACCCATTAAAGAAGTCTTTAACACTCATTTCTTTTTTTCCAGCTGGTTTAACTCTTGTAATTAATATTTCGCCATCAGTACAATATATTCCAAATGAATCCTTATTAATTGAGGAAACTCTACCAACAGGGCCTTTCGAATCTGAGCCGATTTTAGTTTCGATAATTTTCCACTCTTCTCCTAAAATTTTAGTACTAGCTAAGGGAGATGGATTAATGCTTCTAACGAAATTATAAACTTCTTTTCTTGTTTTATTAAAATCAATTATTTCATCGCTTCTTTTAAGCACAGAAACATACGTCGCGATTTCATGATCTTGAGGGATATCAAAATTCTCACATTCCATAATTCTTGGAAGTGTATCAATAAGAGTTTTGGCTCCTAATTTACTTAATTTTTCACTTAAAGTTCCTAAAGTATCATTTTCTAAAATAGGTAATTCTTTTGCTTGAATGATATTTCCAGTATCTATTCCCTCATCCATATACATAATTGTAATTCCCGTAGTTTCTTCGCCATTTTTGATAGCTGCAGTTATTGGACTTGCCCCTCTATATTTAGGTAAAAGAGAAGCATGAACATTTATACAACCATGTTCAGGATAATCTAAAATTACTTTTGGCACTATTTGTCCATAGGCACAAGTAATAATAATATCTGGTTTTTTATTTAAAATATATTCATATTCTTTTCTTAATTTTTCAGGAGTGAATACTTCAATATTATGAGAAAGTGCAAGCTGCTTTACAGGACTTGGGGTTAAAACTTTTTTTCTTCCTACTGGTGCATCAGGTTGAGTTACAACTAGTAAAACGTTAGTTTTATCAATTAATTCTTCTAACACTGGAACAGCAAATTCGGGAGTTCCCATAAAAATAACTTTTAAGTTTTTCATAAAATCACCTATTCTCATTATACTATATATATCTACTAATTTACATAAAAAATGACGATAAATAATGTAATATGATAAAATTTTTGATATATTAAATTTGGAGATGAATTTATGAAAAGATTTATAAAAAAGAATATCTACTTATTACCAATATTTTTTATATCCTTTGCATTTATAACAATTGGTAGTAAAAATTCCCCACTTTATTTGATAAATGATTGGTATGATGCTCAAGCATTTATGACGATGGGAAAAGGACTTATTAATGGACTAATTCCCTATAAAGACTTATTTGAACAAAAAGGACCAATACTTTATTTCATTTATGCCTTAGCAAATTTAATTAGTACTAAAACGTTTTTTGGAGTCTATCTAATTGAGATATTTTCTTTCACTGCTTTTTTGGCTTATGTTAGAAAAACTATAAAGCTATTTTTTAGTGATAAATATGTCTATTCAAGTATTATGCTTTTAACTTTTGCTATATTAATGTTAAAACCATTCGGCCATGGGGGTGCAGCAGAAGAATTATGTTTACCATTTTTTATGTACAGTATTTATTCAATGTTTAAATATTTAAAAATAGGAAGTATTACAAAAAGAGAAATCTTTGTAAATGGATTGATGGCTGGTATTATTTTATGGACAAAATATACACTTTTAGGTTTTCACTTTATTCTTGCAGCGACATACTTCTTTGTGGAATTTTTTAATAAAAAGTATAAAAAAGCATTTATATCTTCTTTGCTTTTTTTAGCAGGTATGGCAAGTATTTCAATTCCAATATTAATTTATTTTTTAATCAATGGTGCACTAAAAGAATTATTTAATGTTTATTTTATAATTAATATGACAGCATATTCACGTATTGATTCTACTTTAACTAAAATTATAAAGGCGTTTTCTTTATTAGGCTATAACTTAGTAACAAATATACCTTTTTTTATATTTATTGTTGTTCCTCTTATTTATTATGCTAAAAAGAAGTTAGAATTAAATATTAGAGGATCAAAGTGGATTATATTTATATCTTTACTTTTTATGGGACTTGGTACTTTCATTGGTGGTACTAATTACTTCTATTATTCTTTAATAATAACACCATTTATGATATTAGGAGTTCTTTTATTAAATAGATTATTTCATAAATATAATATCAGAATAAATGTTATAAGAAATGTATCATTATTTATTTTACTGATTACAGCATTAATACAATTTTCCCCTAACATTTATTATACACATTTAAAAAAAAATGATTATGCACAATTTATATTTGCAGATATCATAAATAAAAGTAAAGATAAAACACTTATAAATTATGGTGTTTTAGATGCTGGTTTCTATTTTACTACTGAGACAATTCCAGAGTGCTATTATTTTATGAGGAATAATTTCTCATATGAAAATTATCCAGAAATGTTTGATGAACAAAAAAGATATGTAAAACAAAATAGACCACATTATGTCGTTACTAGAACTAATTATGCTTTTTTAGAAGATGAAAATTATAAGATAATTGAATCTTTTAGACAAAGATATGAAGATGAATATCATGTATATTACTTATATGAAAGAATGACAAAATAAAAAGAGTTAAACGAGATAACTCTTTTTTTATTAAGATATTTTAACCCATAAAGCTCTGCCATATAACGTTCCATATTTATTATCTGAACAAGTGCTCATTCTTCCCATTGAGCTTCCAGAAGCAAAGGATTTACTTAAAGTAACTACTCTTGTTCCAACTACGACATTGTTACTAACATTTTCTGAAAGTGTTGTTACCGATACCCCACTGCAAGCACCATAACTACACGTAGATGGTCCAAAATCCATTTTACTATTAGCTCCTACTCCTGCTGAATTTGTCATTACTGTTGAAACAATATATGTTCCAGCAGAAAGTGTTGATGTAAGTTTCCAATCTGAACCACAATAATTTGTTCCAGATGTTGTTAAATGTATTCCAGCATTTGTTCCTGTTGGTGTATATGAACCAGCTACTCCAAAAATAGATACTCCTTTTTTTATATTTCCTGCTACTAAATTAGCATCTCCTTTTATTGTTTGAGTTCCTGATAAATAATTACCTGATGCTATTGTTTGATTAGTTTTTCCTGGGGTATACGTTGCTGCTCCTTTACTTGGTATTGTCCCAGTTATTTTGTTCCCATTTACATAGGCTGTTTTCCCACTTAAGATATTACCAGCAACTGCATTTGCATCACTTGTGTATGATCCAGTTACACCAAAGATACTTTTTCCTTTGGCTATATTTCCTGCTACTAGGTTTGCATCTCCTTTTATTGTTTGGACTCCTGATAAATAATTACCTGATGCTATTGTTTGATTAGTTGTCCCTGGGGTGTAGGTAGCTGCTCCTTTACTGGGGATTGTACCAGTTACAACACTACCTTTTACTAAAGCTGTATATCCTTTTAACATTTGATTAGATGCTACATTTCCTAATCCTTTTAATCTATTTATCTCTGTATCCTTTATATTTA
>CAJUPN010000009.1 GCA_910588195.1 uncultured Bacilli bacterium | reverse complement strand
CAATTAGGGTTTAAATAAATGTTTTTTTACTGTCTACTTTTTGTTGACAACTTCAGAGGATTAAATCTCAGTATTTTTTATATAATATTTTTTTATTAAAGGTGGTAGTATTAAAATTAATAATGCTGTAATGGAACATAGAAGACCTACTTTAAAGTGAGGAATTTTATAAACAAATTTTATTTTATGATTTCCTTTTTCGGCTTTTACAGTTAGTAAAGTATCTGCTAAAGCATAAGTCTCAACTTCTTTACCGTCAATATAAACATGCCATCCTTCATCATATGGAATAGAAGTATAAATATCCATATTGTCATTTATATAGATATTTCCTTCTATAGTATGTTCTTTAAATAAAGTAATATCTAATTTATTGTTTTTTAAAATATTGTAAGCTTCTTTAAAGGCACTTTGATCAATGTAATATAAATTAAATCCTTTAGAATAGTAATTGTTATAGATTACATAGAAAGTTATTTCCTCTTCAGTAGAATTAATGTTAATAATTTTTTTCTCTTCATAGGAATCCATATAAGTATAATTTACTTCTGCTGGATAGTTAGAGAAATCAATATTTTCTGAGTCAGTGTAATAAAGAGTATCTCCAACAATCATAGAATCAAAAGTATAGTCTCTAGTGTAGAAATAAAAATTATCTCCTGGATTTTTATATTTATACTTTAGTATAGTTGTAGCACCATCATCATATATTTCTTCAACATTATTTAATTCTACTTCTTTTAATACATCTTTTATACCTGTAGCTTTTTCAATAAAATTATTTTGATTTAAAAATGGATTAGAATTCACATAAGACCATTCAGAAATATTTTTATTTACTCCGAATCCTAGACCCACATTATAAGTAAATTCATTGGCTGTTTCTTGAATAGTTGTTACTTCTATATAACGATTAAAGTCATTAGAGTTTCCAATAAAATATTTTATATCAAACATTAAATCATATATTGGTGTTGTTTGTACATAAGAATAACTATTAATTTCATTCCCTGGCATTCCTAAATTATGTTGAAGTATTGCCATTGATTCATAAGCCATTGAAGTAAATGATGTTACACCATAATAATTATACCAACTAGAATCGTTTAAAGTCATCATATTAGTATTTTCAATTCTATAGAATAATTCGTTATCTTGAGCTTGCACAGAATTTAAAAGTTCTACTGTGTCATTGTAATCTGAATAGAAAAGATTTTTATCTTGAGTTATATCCCAGTTATAGTTAATTGATACAATTACGTCGATACAAGCAACTGCGCATATTGCTAAATAAAATACTGTTTTCATATTATTTAAGAAATATATTCCTGAGTAGAAAATAAAGTATAATGTTAAAATAATCATATTTATATAAATCATGTTTGTTGAAATATCAACCCAATCATCTTGTGATATGGCAAGAAGAACTATCATTAAAAATATATAAGCAAAGGCTAGTATTGGAAATTTAATTTTTTTAATATTTATTAAACCATAGGCTCCAATTAAAACTAAAACGAATCCATAAAGGAATGAGTAACGATAAGGTAAATCATTTGGAACATGAAAGGCATGTAATATATAATCTAGTTGAGGAATAAAGAATGCGGCAATGAAAAATCCTATTAATATAAGATAAGCAATTTTATTTTTCATTGGTATTTCCAAATTTATTAGATAAGCTAATAATAAAGCGATACTTAAAATTCCACATGAAACATTTGGATTGGTTATATCATCACTTGCAAAGACAGTTGTATGAACTCCTGTTAAATGTCCTTTTAGAAAGTCAATTATTTGAAAATCATAATATTGACTTGTTGGAATTGAACCCCCTGTTGCAGAAATAGAAGCCATTGATGTAAACATTGGTATTAGTAAAAAGAAAGTAAGCATTCCACCTAGTAATGAAGCACAACCAAAGATAAAAGAATTTTTAAACCATTTTAGTAATTCATTTTTTATTTCCTTTTTCTTGAATGTAAATTTTGTTTTGTAAGTATTGTATATTAGGAAATAAATAACTGAATAAATACAAATCATGTAACCAATAAAATAATTTGCTATTAACATTATAGCTAACCATACCGTGTAACTTCGCCATTTTTGTTTGTTAACAATATTCTCAATTCCTAATGTAATTAGGGGTAAGAAAACCATTCCATCTAACCACATTATGTTCCAATAATATGCAGAAAAATATGCTTGAAAAGCATAAATAATTCCTAAGGGTATTAGATATAATTCTTTTGTCTTAAACTTTTTACTTAAATAATATACCATTGTCACTGAAGAAAAAACAGCTTTTAATCCAATTATTAAAGAGAAAGAATTTAGAAGTCCTTCTTTAGAAAAGACCATCATAATTATATTAAAAGGACTTGAAAGATAATTTAAAAAATTTCTAAAAAAGGGAAGACCCATAGCCATATTAAAAGAATAGATTAAATTATTTCCATTTTGTATTCTATCAAATAATTCTCCTAACATAGGTCCATATTGATGATAAAAGTCTACACATAAAAGAGATCTATCTCCTAAAGGAGTAACATTATTTAATTTATATAATATGCTTATTACAACTAACGCGATAAAAAATGAGCATATATAAAGTTTGTTATTTTTTAGTTTACTTATTAATTTCTTTTTCATGACAACACCCTGTATATATTATACATAAAAAAGTTAGCAAATGCTTTATTTTTTCTTTAATTTTTTAAGTTTTTATGTTAGTATAATCAACCAGTGGGGGATATTTATGTTAAAAGTAAAAAATAAAAGGATGTTAATGAAAAAAGGTGCTGCATTAGTTTTAGCATCTGTATTATTTGTTTCATCATCAAAGGTGGCTTATGCTGATGGAACAGAATCATATATTTCTTCAATTGAAGAAGGCCTAAAAGCAAATGATTTTTCAAAAGTTACTAACAATATTTTAAAAGATATTGTTAATACCACTAATAGTAAGATAGCTTTAAGTGATATAGATATTGCATTAAAAAGTGATTCAAATAATGATCATTTTATTGCTCAGGGTATTTCTGCGTTTGCTCAGGAGCAAAAAAAAATCAAATTTAAAGATGCTTATGAGATGAGTCAGTATGATCCTTATCTTTATATTAATTATGATATAGATGAGATAAGTGTTTTTGATAATTTGACAGGAAAAATTAGTTCTTTACCACGACAAATATGTTTGTTGACTAAGATAACCGATTTTGGTTCTTATTCACTTTATGAGTTGCATGCTAATACTCCATGTTATGTTATAACTGATGCAAGTGGCAAAATACTTACATATAGTGGTGGTAGTAATTACTATGATTTAAATAGCAAAAATAAATATGCAGTATCTTTTAAAGAATTTTTGAAATCTAATGGGTATGTTTATGATGAAAATTACTCATATTTAGATCTTTTTGAGGGATTTACTTTTGATTTTTCAGAGCATATGTGTCAGTATACACCATCTAGTAATTATAAAATAAGTGACGTTTTAGTTATAGATGTAGAAACTCCTGTTACAACTGGTTCTAATATGAGTCAAGACTATTATTTTATTAAGTATGTTTGTCCAAATTTATTTATTGAAGGAGAAAATATATATAAGGATGTAGAAAATACTAATGCTAAAATAACTGTTGATGAGGAAAATACTTTATCCTATTATGATGCCTATAATGATACAAGCATATATGATATAGATATGCGTTATGTTGGTGAGGGTTATCCATCATCAAGTGCTTTAGTTAGATTAAAAGATTTTGCTGAAGAAAAAGATTTTAAGATTGGTTTTAGTGTAAGTGATTATGAATTAAAAGAGTTTAGTGAGTACGTAAATCCAAAAAATAAAACTTTAGGAATAACTTGTAAATAAAAATAGTATTTAATGTAAAAATGGAGGTATATCTCCTTTTTTCTTGCAAAATAGAGCAAATTGATGTATTATTTAGTAGTTACAAAAAGAGGAAGTGTAATTATGGATAAGATTATTAATATTGCAGTAGTAGCACACGTTGATGCTGGTAAAAGTACTTTAGTGGATGCTCTACTTCAACAAAATGGTGTGTTTGGAGATCATGAAGAATTAGTTGAACAAGTAATGGATTCTAATGATATTGAAAGAGAAAGAGGTATAACAATTTATTCAAAAAATTGTGCTATACGTTATAAGGACTATAAGATTAATATAGTTGATACTCCAGGACATGCAGACTTTTCAAGCGAAGTTGAACGTGTTATAAAAACTGTTGATACTGTTGTATTACTAGTTGATTCGGTAGAGGGAGTAATGCCTCAAACTAGATTTGTTTTGAAAAAAGCATTAGAACAAAATTTAAGACCAATTTTATTTATTAATAAATTAGATAAGAAAGATGCTCGTATTGAAGAAGTAGTAAATATGACTTTTGATTGTTTTGTTGATTTAAATGCTACTGATGAGCAATTAGATTTTCCAATTGTCTATGGTATAGCTAAACAAGGAATTGCAACATTAGATCCTACAAATTTAGGTGAAGAAAATATTACACCACTTTTAGAAACTATTTTAAATCAAGTAAAACCTTATGAAGGTAGTGAAAATGATGACTTACAATTACAAATATCTAATTTAGGTTATGATGAATACATTGGTAGACTTGGTATTGGTAGAATTACTAAGGGAAAAATTAAAAATAATGAAATGGTAACTTTAGTAAAAAATAATGGCGAAGAAACAACATTTAAAATTAGCAAATTATTTGTTAATGAGGGCTTAAATAAAGTTGAAAAAACGGAAGCTTTCTTTGGCGATATTGTTACTGTAGCTGGCTGTAATCATATTTCTATAGGAGACACTATTTGTACCCATGGGAAACCTAATGCACTTCCTGCAATTGAAATTGAACATCCAACACTGTCGATGAATTTCCTTGTTAATAACGGACCTTTTGCTGGTAAAAGTGGAAAATTCTTAACTACACGTCATATTAAAGAAAGACTTGAAAAAGAACTTGAGACTAATGTTGGTCTTGAAGTAGAAGAACTACCAGGGAGTGATGGATTTAAAGTATCTGGTAGAGGAGAATTACATTTATCTATTTTACTTGAGAATATGCGTAGAGAAGGGTATGAATTATGTGTATCTAAACCTACTGTATTAATGGAAGAAATAGATGGAGTAAAGTGTGAACCATTTGAAACAGTTATTATAAATACCCCTAGTGATTTTGCTTCGACTGTTATTTCTGATTTACAAGAAAGAAAAGGAATCTTAATGAGTATGTCATCAGGTGATGATAATTACACTCATTTAGAATTTAGTGCTCCAACGAGAGGTTTAATTGGTTATAGATCAGCATTTATTACTAACACTAAGGGTGAAGGTATTATGGTTAGATCTTTTGATGAATATAAACCATATGCTGGAGAATTAACTACGCGTAAAAATGGTGTTTTAGTATCTATGGAATCTGGTAAAACATTAGGCTTCTCTCTTTATAATTTACAAGATAGAGGACAATTAATTGTTAATCCAGCTGTTGATGTTTATGTTGGTATGATTGTAGGTATTCATAATCGTGATAATGATTTAAATGTAAATCCATGTAAAAACAAGCAACTTACTAATACACGTGCTTCTGGTTCTGATGATGCTATTGCACTTATTAAACCAAGAACATTTACATTAGAAGAAGCTTTGGAATTTATTGAAGACGATGAATACGTTGAAATAACACCAGATGATATCAGACTTAGAAAAGCAATACTAGATCCAAATGAAAGATATAGAATTAATAGAAAATAGCAAATTGCTATTTTTTTTATGTTTATGTTAATATTATTATATGAGGTAAGTTATGAAGAAGATAAATGTAAAAAGTAATTTTTTTAAAGATACTATGTTTAATGCGATAACTCATCGTAAGTATGCTTTAGTTAATAAAGCACTTTTGTTTTTTTGTCTTACTATTAATGCATTTGTATATGTCCTTTCTTTGTTTATAGGGTCTCAATTTTTTATTGATGCTAATAGAAATATTCGTTTGTTTAATATGTTACTTTTTTTAGGATTAGTAACTATAGGACATCGATTTAAAGTCAATTCAATTAATGTTCAAAGAGATATATCAGATTTGGAATGTAATGTTTTATTAACTACATCTATTGAATCTGTTGAAATATTACCTAAAAATTTTATTTTATATGAAGATATACCTCTTTTTATTATTCGTAAAATTTATAAAGAAGGCGCTTATATAATTATAAAAACAGAAATAAGTGAATTTATCTTTAAAACAGTAGAGGAAGATGTTTATTTAATCGAAGATAGTGATGTAAAAGAAATTGAAGAGGTTAAGACTTTAAAATTATCGCGAGAGCTCATCTAATCTTTTTTCTATTTTTTTTATCATTTCTTTTAATTCGTTGATTGTTTTTTTGTCTTCCTTAAGACAATTAATTATTGCTTCACTACTGGTATTATTGTTGGATTCATCACTATTTTCTGATGCTTTAATGCGATTTTGAATTGCTTGGGCAATAGCAGCATTACCATCTAAAATTTGGCCGATAGTCATTAACCAGTTTCCAACAGCATTTTGGTCATTAACTGATAATTCTTGTATAAGAATATAACCGATTACTAAAGCAGCTAGAGTATAAGTGTTAGAATTATAAAGAAATGAATCATATTTCATAATAAAGTATATAAAAAAAGAGTTAAAAAATAACTCTTTTTATTCTTTATCAAATTCATCTTCAATGAAACTAGTTTTTATCAATTTTTTAAATACGCGTTCACTACAAATAAGATCAAACTCTCCAATGTATTCATATATTTTAGAATTAAACTTAATTTTAAAATTATTTAAACCTTGATATTGTGAGGTTTCATCAAAAGTTCCAGTCACACCACCGAAGTCACAGAATGAGAAAAATTGTTTATATCTTTCAATTATTAAATAATGCAATAAGTGATTTGGATTTTCTTTTTTATATGCTTCATTGTAACCACTGGCAATTATAGATACTCGATTACGATATTTCACTACAAGAGCAGCGGCAACAATAACTTCACTGTGTTTTTTTAATTCATTTGTTGCATAAATAATTTTAGCTTTTAAGCTTTCAGATTCGCGATCTGAATTCATTTTTCTGCTTACATATCTTCTTTCGCCTGGGTTCTTTTGTAGTAGTGAATTCCAGTTTTCATTGTTTATTTGTTCTTGATCATATCTTTTTCTGATATTGTTTAAATATTTTTGAAAGTCTATTTTAATAAATACTAAATCAATAGAGTTGTCTCTAGAAAATACATTATACATATTTCTAAAATAGGAAATTGGACGTTTTGATTTATTTTTTGTAAATCCATATAGGACGTCAATTTCTTTTGCTCCACCAACTGATAAGTACATACCTCTTTCAAGGCCTCTTTTTATTTTCTTTCGAAAATTTCGATCAATATTTTTAATATTAAAATTTTTTAAATCAATGTATGCGTTAAATTTTGGCATCATTAAATTAAACTCTTTTAGTTCTAAACGTCTTTTTACATTATATGCTTTTAAGTCATCAATTATGCGAACATTTCCATTGTAATTCATTGTTAATTTGTTTTGTAATGTAGTTTCTCCAATGATTATTTCGGGATTGAATTTTATAAAAATAAAATCTTTCTTTTTATAGTGGTCTGTTAATAATTTTAAAAATATTCTTAATAAATCTTTATCATAAAAATTAATAAGGAATCCTTTAGGAGAGTAGCCGTATTTGATGTTACCTTTAATTTTTTTAGTTAAGATGAGGGCAGCTGCTTGAATGCGATTGTTGTCATCCACCATACCAATATAATCGTATGAATAACCGTAATCTGTCATGACTAATGCGTATTTACTGGCTTCACAGTAACTACTTAACGGATGAGTCTTTGCATATTCGTCAAATTCTGTATTACTTAATTCAACTATTCTCATAATAAACTCCCTTCTATTCATATAAAATTATAACATAATTTAAATGTATTTTAATCTATTTTATTTCTACTTGCCTATTTTTTACAATTGTTTTATACTTATAAGTATGTTGATTTATGTGAGCTTTTATGTAAATTACTTGAAATAAAATAAAAAATATGTTAAATTATGGACTAGAAATCAGGTGAACTCATATGTTAGAAACTATATTAGTCGTTGTCTCTGTACTTATAATTGTGTTAGTATTACTTCAAGGTAATAAGGCACAAGCTGGAGGACAAATAATATCTGGTGGTAATGCAGAGTTATTCCAAAACCAAAAGGAAAGAGGAGCGGAGCTATTAATAAGTAGAATTACTTTAGTATTAGGAATAGCATTTTTCGTGATATCTTTAGTATTATACTTAAAATAAATGTTAAATTAAGTATATGGAGTACATTTTTATGTACTTTTTTTAATTTTTTTGGCTTATGATGTTATAATAAGTATGGTGATATTATGAGAGAATCAATACTTGAACTTTTAGAAAATGAATATAGTGCACTTGATTTAATGACTATTAATGATAAGATGGGACTTACAAGTGTAGAGGATTTAACAACTTTAACTTATGAATTAGATATGTTAGTTAAAGATCAAATAGTTTATTTAACAAATAAGAACAGATACATTTTATATAGTAAATGTCCAGATTTTAAAAAGGGACGTATGCAGATTAATAAAAGTGGAAATGGCTTTTTAGTTTTAGAAGATGAAGAAGATATTTTTATAGATCGTGATAATGTTGGTTATGCTTTAAATGGTGATATTGTTTTAGTCAAAATAACAGAAGATACTGGTAAAAAAAGAGAAGGAATGGTAATTAAAATTCTAAAAAGAGACATCAATAATATTGTTGGAATGATTAAGTCTGATGGTGTTAGTCTTTATTTTGAACCAGAAGATAAAAAGTTAAGTATAAAATTAACAATAGATCAAGCTAGTTTAAAATCTTGTGTTGAGGGAGAAATAGTTGTAGTTTCTTTAGTGGAAGATTTAGGTAAAAATAGATATATTGGTGAAGTTACTCGTCATATATGTCATAAAGATGACCCTGCTGGGGATATTTTAACGATTGCAGCTAATTATGAGATTTATAGTGAGTTTCCTGATGATGCGTTAAGTCAAGCAAATGAAATGCCAGATGAAGTTACTGAAGATATGTTAAAACAGGAATTAACATATCGTAGAGACTTAAGAGATGATGTAATTGTAACTATTGATGGACAAGATACAAAGGATATTGATGATGCTATATCTGTTTCGAGAGTTAATGATAATTATCGTTTACGTGTATCAATTGCTGATGTATCTTATTATGTTAGGGAAGGATCTCCTTTGGATTTAGAAGCTTTAAGAAGAGGAACATCATCTTATCTTGCTTATTCTGTTTTACCTATGCTCCCACATAAATTGTCAAATGGTATATGTTCTTTAAACCCTGAGGTTGTAAGATGTGCTTTGACTTGTGAGATGATTATAAATAAAAAAGGTAATGTTATTGATTCAGATATTTATCCATCGATTATCAAATCTGCTAAGAAGATGAATTATGATTCGGTAAATCATTTACTTGAAAATAATGTAATTGATGAAGGATATGGAGAATTTGCTGATAATATTAAATTGATGCAAGAACTTGCCCATATTATTCGTGCTGAAAGAGTTCTTAGAGGTGCATCTGATTTTGATATGGATGAGATAAAAATAAAATGTGATGATAATGGTAAAGCAATAGATGTTTCCATAGTTTATAGAGGTGAGGGAGAAAAGTTAATTGAAGACTTCATGGTAAAAGCTAATGAGACAGTGGCAACTACTTTATTTAATATGGATTTGCCAGCTGTTTATCGTGTCCATGGAACTCCTGTTACTGAAAAAGTTCAAACATTTATAAATTTTTGTCGAAATTTTGGTATACAAGTTAAAGGAAAATTTAGTGATATAACTAATCCAAAAATGTTTCAAAGTTTACTTAATCAAATAAATGTTGACGAAAGACAAAATAATATAATAAAATCACTAGCATTAAGAAGTATGCCAAAAGCTTTTTATGGTCCTGATAATATTGGACACTTTGGACTTGCAGTAGTGCCACCTCATACTTCATATACGCATTTTACTTCGCCAATTAGACGTTATCCGGATTTGTTAACACATCGATTAATTTGGACATACTTGATAAATAAAAAAACAGATTCAGAAACTAAGAACTATTGGAGTAGTACAATCCCTGGGTTATGTGAACAGTCAAGTAAAAGGGAACTTGCAGCAGTTGAAGCAGAAAGAGCTGTTGATAAAATGAAGATGAGTGAATATATGGAAGACCATATTGGAGAAGAATATGATGCTGTTATTTCGGGTGTTACTGGCTATGGTATTTTTGTTCAACTTGAAAATTTAGTTGAAGGATTAGTTTCAGTTGATTTATTAGATGGTCATAATTTCCAGTATGTTGAAGACACTTATACTTTAATAGATCCAAAGTCAAAAAAATCTTATAAATTAGGTGATTTTTTAAGAGTTAAATGTATTGGAGCTTGTAAAGCAACATCAACAGTTGATTTTGAATTAGTTAAAGAAAAAGATGAAGAAAAGAAAACAAAGAATGAAGAGGAGTCTATAAAAAAGAAAGTATCTAGAGGAAGAAGACATGATAGAAATAAAAAATAAAAAAGCTTATTTTGATTATTTTGTTTTGAAGGAGATAGAAACAGGAATAGTTTTAACTGGAACAGAAATTAAGTCTATTCGAAAAGGTAGTGCCAATTTAAAGGATACTTTTGCTCGTATTAAAAATGATGAGGTATTTGTAACTAATATGTATATTGCTAAATATGAAGAAGGAAATAGATTTAATCATGATGAAAGAAGAAGTAGAAAACTTTTACTTCATAAAAAGGAAATAAAAAAATTAGCAGAGGAAATTAAATTGAATGGTTATTCTTTAATTCCTTTAAAATTATATTTTAAAGGAGATAAGGCTAAAATTCTTTTGGGAGTTTGTAAGGGTAAGAAATTATATGATAAAAGACAAACAATAAAAGAAAGGGACTTATCTCGTTCAAATAAGGAAGTTTATTAATTTCCTTTTTTTATTATTTTAACTTTTTTTGAGTTGCCGACATAATTCGACAAATATTTCTTTATTGGTAGATTATAATGGGTTTGTATTTGAAGGAAAAGAGGTGTTAAGATGACTGGAAAAGTTAAATGGTTTAACAATGAAAAAGGTTATGGTTTCATTGAATGCCCTAATTTAGATGATATTTTTGTTCATTATTCAGCCATAAATATGGATGGATTTAAAACTTTAAATCAAGGTGATGAAGTATCTTTTAAGTTAATTGAAACAATTAAAGGTCTTCAAGCTATTGAAGTGGTTTCTAAAGTTGCAGAATACTCAATGTAATTTGTCTTGAACTTAGACGATATTCCTTGATATAATAAAACTAGGAAGGTGATATTCGTGAATATTAATATTCGTGGTGACAAAATTGAAATTACAGATTCAATTAAAAATTATGTTAAGGAGAAGTTAGTTCGTTTAGAAAAATACTTTGATGAACCAAACATGATTGATGCTCATGTTTTAATTCGTGTTAGAAATGGTAATGAACTAATTGAAGTTACTATTCCTACTAGTAAATATACATTAAGAGCAGAAGAAAAGAATGAAGATTTATATGCTGCAATAGATTTAGTAATTGATGTTTTAGAAAGACAAATTAGAAAGAATAAGACTAAATTAAATAAAAAGAGAAGTGAAGAACCATTTGGATTTGCGACAATTGAAAGTGATGATGAAGAATCAAATGAATCAATTGTAAAAAGAAAAGATATTTCTTCTAAACCAATGAGTGAAGAAGAAGCTATTTTACAAATGGATTTACTAGGACATGATTTCTTTTTATTTAAGAATGATGATGAAGATTGTGTTTCTTTAGTTTATAAAAGAAAAGATGGAAATTACGGAATTATTAATAGTAGATAAATTTAAGAGCTTATAGCTCTTTTTTTCTTGCTTTATTTTTGTTTTTTTGGTATGATATTTCGACAAAAAGGGGGATTCTGATGTTTAGTGCAGCAAAAGGTTTTTTAAATAATTTAAACCAAATTAAATATATAAAGAATATTGATAGAGTAGAAATGGCAAAAATTCCTAATCCAGATGATAATTTAGAATGTAATAGTGAACCTTTTAAAGATGGGTCTAAAGAAAAAATAGAATATTTACAAAATGATTTAAGAATTGATAACTTGCAAATTTTTTCGTATAGTTACTTTCGCTTGTTATGGAGAAGAACTTGGTTATTTGCAACTCCAGCAGTACTTGCGTCTTTGCTTTTAGGAACTGCTGTTAGCCCACAATTATCGAAAAAGAAGGATTTGCCAACTTATAGTGTAGAATCGACAATTTATAATTCTAATTTTGGAGAATCGAAGAAACAAGAAGAAGTTATTCATACTAATGGTTATAATATAGTTGATGAAGGAATTAATGGTGATGAGTCAAGTTTATCTGATGAAGTAGTTTTAAAGGTCTATGATGATTATAATTATTTTACAGCTGATTTTTATTTAGGTGAAGAAGGAAAATTGACTTTTAAATCTGGTGATACGTCAATGCATCATGATTTTACTGATTATGAAAGTATGCCTTTTACCGATTGTGATGATAAGTATGTTTCACTTTTTGATAAGTTAGTTGCTTTAATTCAGGAATCTGATTCTTTACCAGCAGAAAAAATAGATGTTTTAACAAAACTTACTGAAGAAGAAAAGAAAACAATTATTATTGATGTTGTACGTTATGTTTATTTAGGAGATACAGAAGTTTTAGTAGAAAAGTCCAAGTTTGGACCTAGTATAGTTCTATTCGTTTTATTATGTGTTTCAATACTTGTTGATGTTTTGTATATTGTTAGTAATTTTGGTGATTGTCCGCAAGTTTTTTCAAGAGATGAACTTGAGGATAATCCTAAGGATATTCCACAAACTTCTAAAGATAATACTGAAGATGAACTTGATGATGAAGTTAAGGAAGACACTCAAAATTCTAAAGAGGATACTGAAGAAAATTCCGCAAACCCTGTTGGAAAATATAATGTATTCCCGATTTTGTCTTATAAGGATGGAGCACTTAATATTGATGCACTAGCTGAAGTTAATATGATTTTCCAAACAATTAGGTATAAAGAGGAGTTCTTAGCTGCAGAAAGAGAAAGAATACTTCTTTTATGGGATGAAATATGTGAAAATATAGCTGAACAAGATAGAGAAAAACTTCTAACTAAATATGAAAAGAAGTTAATTAAAGAAAAATATTCAGATGCATTTTCAAGAGAAAGATAATTGGGACATGTGTCCTTTTTTTCTTGCTTATTTCATATATTTTAGATAGAATAAAAGCTTAAAGAGGTGTATCTTATGTTAAGTACTACTAAAGCTATTTTAAATGCTTGTAATAAATATAAATTTTTAAAAAATATTAATCATGTAAAATTGCAAAAAGAAGATTTAAGTAATGAAGATTTTAATGTAGCTACATATGTTAAAGGATCCAGTGTTAAAATGCGAAAATATAAAGAAAAAGATAGCATTAGTAATTTAAGTGTATTTTTTTCTAATTATTGGGGGGTGCGTGCATTTAGATTTGCTTTTGTTACTTTACCATCTTTTTTAATAGTTGGAACAGGGCTTTCTTGGTTATCTCCATCAAAAACAGAAGAAAAGGAAGTTGTACCAAAATATACTTGTGAAAAAACAGTTTATGATTCTGAAAAAGGAGTAAATGTTAGCAATTTGGAATTTTATGATTTTGAATTGCTAGATGGTTGTGAAATAATATCTCCTGAAAATATTACTATAACTTCTTCTATGCGTGATAGAATAGAAGTTAAATTATATGATGATTATACTTGTGTTGATATGGATGTAAGTATTACTGATCAGAATAGTTTTTTATTTAATGCTTGTAGTGTTGTTGATAATTATTTTGAATTTACTACTGAAGATTTAGTCTATAGTGAGAATTTTGATGAGGAATATTTTACAAAAATATTTGATAAAGTTGTTAATTATGTTTGTGAAGTAAATTATAAAGAATTTAAAACGACTGATAAAGAGACTTTAAAAAGTATTTTAGCCAGTGAAAAGAAAAATATAATTATGTCTATTTATAGATTTGACGATCCAACAGATGCGGAAATCGTAGTATCAAAAGAACTAATGACTAGAAGAGTATTATTCTCCCTTTTTACCTGTTTATATTTAGTAATTGCTATAAAGTTTTACTATTTACGCAAAGATAAATTTTTAGTTAATGAATATAAGGTGAAAGATGGAGAACTCATTTTTGATTATGGTCGTGTTCCAGAGAATCTTTTTTATGAAGCAATTAGATTAAAGTCTATTTATCAAAGAGCAGAAATCGAGAGAATATTACATTTTATGAATGAAATAGAAGAAAATGTTGCTCCTGATGATAGAAGTTTACTTCTAAACAATTATGAAAAAAAGCTTATTAAGAAATATGAAAGTAAAATTGACATATCTGAAAATTAATATTTTTTGACTATAATATGTACAATATATGGCTTTTTTTCAAGCTTTTATGTTATAATACTATGTACGGAGGGTAAATACTATGGGATTATTAAAAAGTTTAGTAGATACTGAATATAAAGAATTAAAAAAATTTAAAAAAATAGCAGATAAAATAATAGAACTAGATGATAAGTATACAAACATGAGTGATGAAGACTTAGCATCTACTACAGAAAAGTTAAAAGCACAGTTAGAAGCTGGTAAAACAGTTAATGATGAAGATATAATTGTTACAGCTTTTGCTGCAGCAAGAGAAGTTGCATATAGACAAATTGGTGAGAAACCTTATTATGTGCAAATTCTTGGTGGGTTAGCTTTGCATTATGGTAATATTGCCGAATTAAAAACAGGTGAAGGTAAAACTTTAACAACTATTTTGCCAGCGTATTTAAATGCTTTAACTGGTAAAGGAGTTCATGTTGTAACTGTTAATGAATACTTAACTGAGCGTAATGCTGAATGGATGAGACCAATTTATGAATTTTTAGGATTAACTGTCGGTGTTAACTTACATGAAATGAGTCCAGAACAAAAAAGAGAAGTTTATAACTGTGATGTAACTTATTCTACTAATAATGAAGTGGGATTTGACTATTTAAGAGATAACATGGTTGTAAGAAAAGAAGATAGAGTTTTAAGAAAACTTAATTATGTTATTTTGGATGAGGTAGATTCGATTTTAATTGATGAAGCACGTACACCATTAATAATATCTGGTGGAAAAGTTAATTCAGCTAATCTTTATCGTGAAGCAGATAAAGCTGTAAAGTCTTTAACTGAAGATGAAGATTATACTGTTGATGCAAAGACTAAGTCAGTTATGTTAACAGAAGATGGTTCTAAAAAAGTAGAGAAATTCTTTAAATTGAAGAATTTATATGATGAAGTAAATACAGCTTTGGTACATCATATAAATCAAGCATTAAAAGCTAATTATGGTATGAAATTAGATGTAGATTATGTTGTAGATGGTGAACAAAAGATTATTATTGTTGATCCATTTACAGGTCGTTTAATGCAAGGAAGACAGTTTAGTGATGGTCTACATCAAGCTATTGAAGCTAAAGAAGGAGTTAAAATTAATGAAGAAACTCGTACTATGGCTACAATAACATTCCAAAATTTATTTAGAATGTATGCTAAGATTTCTGGTATGACAGGTACTGCTAAAACAGAAGAAGAAGAATTTAGAGATATTTATAACATGTATGTTATTCAAATACCAACTAATAAACCGTGTGTAAGAAAAGATATGTCCGATATTATGTATGCAACAGAGGCTGGTAAATTTAAAAATATTGTTGAATTTATTAAGCAAATACATGAAACTGGACAACCTATACTTGTTGGTACAATTTCAGTTGATACAAATGAGAGATTATCTAAAATGTTAGATAAGGCAGGAATTAAACACGAAGTTTTAAATGCCAAAAATCACGCAAGAGAAGCAGAGATTATTGCAAAAGCTGGAGAAGTTGGTGCAGTTACTATCGCTACAAATATGGCTGGTCGTGGAACAGACATTAAATTAGGTGAAGGAGTAGCTGAACTTGGTGGTTTATGTGTAATTGGTACTGAAAGACACGAGTCACGTCGTATCGATAATCAGTTGAGAGGTCGTGCTGGTCGTCAAGGAGATCCAGGATATTCTCAATTCTTTATATCATTTGAAGATGAATTGATGCACAGATTTGGTGCTGATAAAGTTAAAGGTATGGTTCAATCTTTAGGTCTTGATGAAATGGAACAAGTTAGAAGTAAAATGTTTACTAAATCTGTTGAATCAGCTCAAAAGAAGGTTGAAGGAAACAATTATGATATGCGTAAAAACTTACTTGATTATGATAATATAGTTTCTGAACAAAGAAAGATTATTTATGAGAGAAGAAATGAAATATTAGATTCTGAAAATATTCATGAAATAATTTTAGATATAATTAAGGATTATATAGATGAATTAATTGATTCACATATTGCTCCAGAAGGATATTTAACAGATTCTGATATGGATGGAATATGTGACGCTGTTAACCATAATTTACTTAAGAAAGAAAAAATTAGACAGGAAGATCTTTATGGTAAAAAAGAAGATGAAGTTTTTGAAATCTTAAGTGAAAGAGTTATTAAAGATTATGAAGAAAAAATAGAAATTGTTCCTGAAGAAATTGTTACAGATTTTGAAAAACATATTTCTCTTCGTGTAATTGACGAAGCTTGGGTTAAACATATTGCAGATATGGATCAATTAAGAGAAGGTATTGGTCTAAGAGGATATGGACAAAATAATCCACTTCAAGCATATGCCTTAGAGGGTTATGAAATGTTTGAAGCAATGCAAGATAATATTGATGCTTCTATAGCTACATTCTTACTAAAAATGGAAATCAAGCAAAACTTTGCAGCAAAGCAAATGGAAGGTAATGCGGGAGATGGAAAAGAAAAAGTAAAGAAGACTGTTACGAATGATTCTAAAATTGGACGTAATGATAAGTGCAGCTGTGGAAGTGGCAAAAAATATAAAAATTGCTGTGGTAAGTAGAAATAATGATAAGGATTTGTAAAAGGAAGAAATACTTATAAATAAAGGATTTTTCTTAATATAAACAAATTTCTAAATAGAAATACTGGTGTTTAAACTGGTATTTTTTTTGAATTTTTATTTGAAGAAAGTAAAGGATAAAATGCAATGCTTAAAAATAGATTTTGAAAACGATTTATTATATGATTATTAGAAACTTTCTTATAATACCTATAAGATTTCTTATAAAAATGTTATAATATCAAATATAAACGAAAATGATAATAGTAATTTGTAGAGGTGAAGACAATATGAAAGAGTTAGTTGATTTTTTAGTTTTAATAATAATATATTTTTGGAAGTTTTATAAGAAATGGAAAGAAAAAGGTAAAGACTTATTGTTTGTAAATACTATGATGTATATATACTTATCTTTTGTATTATATTTTACTTTAATGCCAATAATGTCCTCTTTACCGTTCATATTTAATCATCCATATGATTCAATGAATTTAGTTCCTTTTATTGATGTTTTAAATGGTAGAGGAGATTTTATTAGGCAAGTAGTGTTAAATGTTATTATGACAATTCCTTTTGGATTTTTACTTCCTTTAGTAAAGAAAAATGTGAAACTATTAAAAATAATATTTTATACTTTTTTATTAAGTTTAAGTATTGAACTATTACAACCTTTGATAAATGGTGTTAGGTCTTCAGATATAACAGATTTGATAACTAACGTTGTAGGTGGAATCATCGGATATGTAATATATTTAATATTCAAACCATTAACAATTAGAATATTAAATTATTTAAAAAATAAGTAATTATAAATTTCAATTTATAAAGCGAATCCATTTCAATAGAAGATTTGCTTTTTTCATGATAAAATATTTAATATGAGCAAAACGAAAAATAGTAATATGGAGGGAGAAATTTATATATGAATAAAACAGCATGGATATTTTCGTATAAACTTAAAAAAGGTGTAAGTGAAGAGGAATTTGTAAAATTAACGCAAAAATTACATGATGAAATTATTTCTAAAGCAAAGGGATTTATCTCTTGGGAGCATTACTTACAAGGTAATATCTGGACTGATTTTGTTCTTTGGGAAACGGAAGAAGATGCAAATAATGCAACAACAATTGGGAAAGGTAAAGAAGTAACGAATAATTTTTATGCTTGTATTCAAATGAATACTTGTAGAGCTTTAATTTCAAAATTAATAAAAAAGTATTAGATATAAATTAAAATTAGATAGATGAGGTAAAATTATGGTACATTTAGTATATTGTGATGATAAATCAAAGGAATTATCAAAAATTTTAGATGGTAGTAAAACAATGATTATAAGAGGAGCAGCAGGAAGAAAAAATACCACATAGAAGAGTGTTTAAAGATGAGGCTCTATATTTTATGGAGAAAGGATCAAAGGAAATTAGTGCTAAAGCAATAGTAATAGATGTTCAGAATTTTGTGAAGTTATCTGAAGAAGAAATAACTAACATCATTGAAAATAATAATAGCAAATTACAATTAACTGATAAACAAAAAGAGAGATGGCGTAAAAAATGTTTATGTTTAGTGGAGTTTGATAATGTAGAGATTATTGAAACATTAGATTTTTACCATCAAGGAAATATGGATGATTGGCTAATTATAGAAAAAATAGAAGATGTAGTTGTAGGAACAAGTGATGGTGTTCATCTTATTTGGAAGAAAAAGATGATATGCGTCAATTCCATTTGAAAAGAATTGTTGAAGCTGAAATATTAGAAGAAAAGTTCGATCCTAAAGAAATTAATATAAAATTTTAATACCGACCATATACCGCCTGATTAGGTGGTATTATTTTTTTGAAAGGAGATGAATATATGTTCCCTATAAGAACAAATTTTTATAACAAGGATATTTTTATGATTCATGAAGAAAAGTTACTTTCTTTAATAAGTAAAACAGATGACTTATTATTAAAAGAATATATAGGAGATTTGATAGAAAAGTACAGGAGGGAGAGACACTATTTTAAAGACATTCCATTTGAATTAAGAAATTGGCCTAATTGTTATGTTGGTTTTACAAGAAGTGATATAAGAAATTCTCAGTTAATAGATTTTGCCATTTTGAATAGTATGGATGATAGTATATGGACCTTATATGATGATTATTTAATCTATGCTTGTGGAGTAGCATTTTTACAAGAAAAATATGAATTAGCAAATGATCTATTAAAAATAAAAAGATTATTAACTCAGTCAACATCTGTAAGTATAAAAAACATTTTAGAAGTTGTAACAGAAGAATCTTTAAATTATTTGTTAGCTTACATTCAAACAAAAAATAAAGTTACAAATGATAAAAGAATTGTATTCTATATTGGAGAAAATATGTGGTTTTAGATACTATCTTATCACCCCAAAATCATAATAAAAATAAGAAATATGGTTTAGAACAATCTAATAAAATGCTATAATTATCTTATAGATATTTGAAAGTGAGAAATAAGTATGAAGATATTTAATAAAAAAAATAAACGAGAAAACGAAATGTGTTATGTTACATTACATTTAAATATGCGTTTGATGCCTCTTGATAGAGGAGCATTATTTGAAGATCCTATCGATGAAGTATTACACAAATATGATATAGGTGAAGTGACAGGTGGAGGGACATTATCTTCTGAAGAGAGAATGCCAATTTCTTGCGATGTAGAATTTAGTATTAAAAGAGATAAAATTGTTAATTTTATTTCTTTCATGAAAGGTGTTAACACGATTGCAAAAGGTAGTTATATAGAGTATGATGGCAAAAAAGAAGAAGTAGGAACATTAGAGGGTCTTAGCTTAATACTTGATGGAACTGGTTTGAGTGATGAGGTATATAAAGAAAATGATGTAAATGAAGTTATTGCTGAGATAGATAATTTGATAAAAGAAAAAGGTCAATACCATAGTTATTATACTAATGAAAAGAATACTAATTTGTATTTTTATGGTAATTCTTTTGATGAGATGAAAGATATTATTGCTCAATATACGAAAACATCAGCATTATGTGAGAATAGTAGAATTGAACGAATATAATTTGTATAATTTATGAGGAGAACTTATGAAATTAGGAGATATGAGTTTAGAAAAGTTATGGGAATTATTTCCGATAACTTTTGTTGACAATACTGATAATTTTAAAGATATTTATTTAGACGAGGAAAAACATTTAGAATCTTTATTAGGCTACTATATAATCAGAATCAGTCATATTGGAAGTACTTCAATTATAAATATAAAAACGAAACCAATTATTGATATTTTAATAGAAATTGATTTTAAAAACAAAGATATAGTTAAAAATGTACTATTAAATAATGATTATATTTTAATGAATGAATCATCTGATAAAATGTCCTTTAATAAAGGATATACAATAAATGGCTATGCAGATAAAGTATTTCATGTTCATATAAAAAAATATGGAGATTGTGATGAGTTATATTTTAGAGATTATCTCAATGAAAATCAACCAAAAGCAATCGAGTATGAAAAACTAAAATTAGACTTGTTTAACAAACACAATCCTAATAGAGATTTATATACTGATGGTAAGAAAGAATTTGTTAGTGAAATAGTCAATTTGGCAAGAGAAAAATATAAAGATAGATATTAAGAAATCACAATTTCTATAAGATATTAATTTTAAATTTTTTGGCAACATTTTTTAGTGGATTTTTCCAATGCTTAAAGTTAGAAAAAAATTATTATAGGTGATATTTATGTTTAGTAAAGATGATTTTAAACATATTCCTAACGAATATGAAATGAGCGATTATATAAATAATGAATTATGGAATAAATTTTGTGAATTTATCAAAAGCAATTATAATGCTAATCCTAGATTTGAATTTAGCAATTGTAGTTTGGAATATGGTTGGAATATAAAGTTTAAAAAAGGTAGTAGAACTTTATGTACAGTATATCCAAGAGAAAATTATTTTTGTGTAATGCTTGTTATCGGAAAGAAGGAAAAAGAAAAATTTGAAAATTTGTTACATAGTTTTTGCATTGAAATACAAGAAGCTTATCAAAATACAAGAGAATGTAATAATCAAAAATGGCTTATGATAGATTTAGAAGATGATAATAGAAAATATGAAGATGTGAAAAAAATATTGAATATAAGGGCAAGCTAAATTTACAATTTATAAAGCAAATCAAGTACAATAGAAAGATTTGCTTTTTTCATGATATAATATTCAATATAAGCAGAACAAAAAATAGTAATTTGTCGAGGAGGTAAAAATGATTTTTAGAATTTTTGCATTATTGATAATGATATTATTTTATAGTATTTATTTTGGTAAGATGATTATCCAAAAAAGACAAGGAATTAAAACTAGACAACTTGGAAAAGGGAAAAACCAAAATGTTAGAACTATAGAAATTTTGATATCTATTGCAACACTTATAATTATTCCAATACAATTAATTTCAATTATACTTAATTTAACTTTGTTAGATAATAAAATCAGATTTATTGGCTTTTTAGTTGGAATATTAGGAGATATATTATTTTTAATAGCAATAATAACAATGAAGAATAGTTGGAGAGCAGGTATTCCAAGTGAGGATAAAATAGAATTTGTTTCTAATGGAATTTATAAAATAAGTAGAAATCCAGCATTTGTAGGTTTTGATTTAATGTATATTGGTATTTGTTTATTATATTGTAATGTTTTAACAATAGTATTTTCATTATTTGCTATTATTATGTTACATTTTCAAATACTAGAAGAAGAAAAATATTTGAAAAAAACATTTGGAGAAAAATACCTAACTTACAAAAATAAAGTTTGTCGTTATATAGGAAGAAAATAACATATAAGTCAGAAAGACAAATTACAATTTGAAGGTGAGATGATAATAATGGCAACGACAAAAAATTACAGAGATTTTTTATTAGAGCAAATGAATTTATTAGAAAATATTGTTTGTAGACCAATGATGGGAGAATATTTACTTTACTATAATAACGTTTTATTTGGTGGTATTTATGATGACAGATTACTTGTTAAAATAGTTGAGAAAAATAAAAAATATGCAATGCAAGAATCTATTCCATATGCTGGAGCTAAACCCATGTATCTAATAGAAGATGTCGATAACAAGGAACTATTGAGGGATATAATACTTGATACTTGTAAAGATTTGCCAATAAAAAAATAGAGTATATTTTATATTAATAATTAAAATGTTAAAAGTCTTTGACAATGTTCAAAAGTTCTTTGGTAGATTTGTTAATTAGTGAATGTTTATAATTGTTAGTGAAAGGAGTGAAACATATGTTAGGTGATAAAATTTTGAAGCTAAGAAAAAAACAAGGTCTTTCACAAGAACAATTAGGTGAAGAGGTGAGAGTTACAAGGCAAACAATTTCAAATTGGGAGTTAAATGAAACATCTCCAAATCCAATTCAATTAAAATTATTGTCTAAAGCATTAAATATTAGCATTGATGAATTGTTAGATAATGAGACTAAAAACTTATTAGAACAAAAGGTTAGTAAAACAGAAGAATTAGCAGGAATTATAATAAAGATATTAAAGGCGATTGGAATTGCTTTTGTTATATTTTTTTTAATAGATATTATTGCTTTAATTTTCTTTATGGCTTTTCGTATTAAAATATCGAGTGAAGTTGAAAGTAGTGCAGTTACTGTTTGTAAAATAAATGATAAGAAATATGTAATAGAGTTTGGCTCTAATAATTATTTTAAGTGTGAAAATTGTTCTAATATAATGGCTGAAGAATTAAAAGAATTTGTCGATTTTAATAATATTGATAACAGTATAAAAAATATAGAACAATATTTTAAAGATAAAGATGGGACTTGTGAGTAAAATAAGTTAAGTGAAAAAATATTTAAAATGCAAAAAAAATAGTAGTTTCGATTTGTACAGCATTTTGTTTTTGAAATAAAATTATAATAAAAAATTATCAAATATTATTGATAATTTTTTTGTTATAAAATATATTTACATGAGTTATAATTAATAAAATTATAGGGTAGTAAAAAATAAAGAATTATGTATTTATGGAGAACATATGAGGTAGTAAAACATCTAAAAAAATTTTCACCTATTTATTTTGAGTAGATGCTTTATATTAAAATTTAAAGTTTCTGTTTTTTAAAGGACTATATTGGTAACCTAAAAATCTTCTAGATTCGTGTTTAATTTGAGAATCATCTCCGAATAGGAAATTAATGTATGTGTCTATATTGTAGTCTACTTTATAATCTGCTACTCCTAAATTTTCATAGTATAAACCATTACGATAGTATAAAGTGAAACCATCTAGATAATGTTTTAGATTTTCTTCAGTAAGTTTGATCCATCCTTTTTTAAGAATTGTACGAGCTACTTTTTCTCTTTCTAAATCTTTTAACATATATACCCCTAGAGAACAGCCATTGTAAGAATAAGTACCTAATCTTTCTATATGATTTCTATACCAACTAAAGAATTGGGAGTAAGTACAATCTATTAAGTAATATTCATCGTCAATATTGATGATGGCAAAGTAATGGTTATTCATTTCTGTTTCATAAAGGGGAGGATTTTGACTAAAAGCTGGAAATATTTTTATACTCTTAGCTTCTATATTATATTTGTTTGCTAATTCAATAATGAAGTTAGTAGATAATTCACAATAATTTGCTAAATTCATGTTCAACAATTTATTGTAATCGTGTTCTTTACCAATAAGTATGGTTCTTGTTTGGTAAACTATTTCGTCCAAAATTTCTTCAACAGAGAAAGCATTATTAATAGATGTCTTTCTATTCTCATCAAAAGAATAATTTGGTTTTTCATTTATGATACTATTATCACTAAATTTATATTCTATCCAACTGGTTTCGCTTTGTAAGCTATTTATTAACTCTATCCATTTATTAATTTGAATTCTGGATGAGGAAACTTTTTTTAAAAATTTATAATACTCTTTTATGTAATCTTTGGCTAATTGATCATGTGGATTTAAGTCGTCAAATTGATTAATCATTTTAATTATTTCCTTGCCAATTTTGCCATAGCTATAATAATCTTTTATTAATTCTTCTTGAGATGGTCTATTATTTGCCCGTGCTACTACCATTTCACATGTTGTTAATTTACTCATAATAAAATCCCCTTTTTTATTGAGTTATTTTAACATATAAATTTATATTTTGCAAAGTAATACAAACAAATGTTTGACATATTATTTTTCTTTATAGTATAATTAAATTGGTGATGCCAATGGAATTACAGGAGAAATTAAAAATATTAGCAGATAGTGCCAAATATGATGCTTCATGTTCATCTAGTGGCAGTAAAAGAGTTAACAATAATGGAGTTGGTAATACTGCAGTTTCAGGTATTTGTCATTCTTTTTCTTCTGATGGAAGATGTATATCGCTATTAAAAATACTTTTAACAAATTCATGTATTTATGATTGTAAGTATTGTTTAAATAGAAAAAGTAATAATGTGAGAAGAGCAATGTTTACTCCCGAAGAAATATGTCGAATAACGATTAATTTTTATCGAAGAAATTATATTGAAGGTTTATTTTTAAGTTCGGGAATAATAAAGAGTCCTGATTATACTATGGAGTTATTAATTGAGACTATTTTATTGTTAAGAAATAAATATCATTTTAATGGATATATTCATGCAAAAGCTATTCCTGGGGCAAGTGAATTATTGTTAAAGAAGTTAGGAAGTATTGTTGATCGTTTGAGTGCTAATGTTGAGTTACCAACCGAGAATGGACTTAAGCTATTAGCTCCTAATAAGGAAGGAAAAAAAGTTGATAAAATTATGAATTATGTTAAAGATAATCATAGTAGAAAGTTTGTACCAGCTGGTCAAAGTACACAAATGATAATTGGTGCAACAAAGGAAAGTGATTTAGATATTATGTCTAAGAGTTCAAATATGTATGATAAATATAATCTTAAAAGAGTTTTCTATTCAGCATATATTCCTGTAAACAAAGATAATCTTTTGCCTAATTTAGTTACACCACCGTTAGTAAGAGAGAATAGACTTTACCAGGCTGATTGGCTTTTGCGATTTTATAATTTTAAAGTTGATGATTTACTTAATGAAAGTAATCCAAATTTTAATGTGCTTGTAGATCCTAAAACCGATTGGGCTTTAAGACATTTAGATGAATTTCCAAAAGAGATAAATAGTTGTTCTTATTATGAACTTTTAAAAATACCAGGGGTTGGTGTTAAAAGTGCTAAAAGAATTATTAGTTCTAGAAGACAGTTTACAATTGAATTATCTGATTTAAAAAGAATGGGAGTAGTTTTGAAAAGAGCAAAATATTTTATTTTATGCAATGGAAAGTATTTTACTAATTCAGCTTTTTTTAAAAAGAATTTTATAGAAGCTAATATTATTATTGAAGATCATGAAAAAATATCTATTAATAAAGAACAATTGAGGTTGTTTTAATGGATAAAGTTTATTTATATGATGGATCTTTTGTAGGATTGCTTAATCTAATAATGGAACTTATAAAAATGAACGAACGTCCATATAATATTAAAGATGAATTGTATTCCTCTTCATTATTTGAAACTTTGATTAATTTTGATATTCCATGGGATGATAATATTTTAAAAAATATGAGATTAAGTTTTGGTAAGTATGCCTTGGATGTTATATATTATGTCTTTTTATCAGAAGAAAATAATAAAGAATTAATTATATATTATTTTGTCTTAAATGCACTTAAGTTTCATAAAAATATTGTTTATAGAAGAGATTTAAAATGTGTCAGTGAGGCTTTAAGAATTTCACAATATGTTATTCATGAGGGACATAAGATGAAAGGATTTTTAAGATTTAAAGAACTTGAAAATAAAGTTTTATATGCTGAAATTGAACCGACAAATGATGTTATTCTTTTAGTATCTGATCATTTTAAAAAAAGATTATGTAATGAATATTGGATAATAAGAGATGTTAAAAGAGGGTTATTAAGTATATATAATAAGAAAAAATATATTGTGGTTTTAGAAGAAAATTTTACTTTTAGTACTTTGAATTTAAGTGAGGAAGAAAAAGAGATGGAGTCATTATGGAAAGTTTTTTATAAAACTATTGGAATAGATGCTAGAAGAAATGATCGATGTAGAAGAAATTTTATGCCAAAAAAGTACTGGAAATATATATTAGAAGTTGAGGATGAATTATGAAAAAAATAATTAGTGGAAAAGAATTAAGAGATAAAACTTGTGAAGCTATAAATATACTTTGTGATACAGTTAAACAAACATTAGGACCTAAAGGTTATAATGTAATTATAGATCATTCAAACTTTTCCCCATTTATAACAAATGATGGAGTAACTATAGCACAAAATATTGAGAGTGATGATCCTGTGTTAGGTGGGATAATTGAACTTGCTAAGGAAGCTTCTATTAAAACTAATGAAAATGTTGGTGATGGTACAACAACGACATTAGTGTTGCTACAGGCACTTATAAATAATGGTTATGCTTTACTTGACTCAGGGAAGAATTCACAGATACTAAAAAATGAATTGAATTTAGGTTTAAAAGAAATTTTAACAATATTAAATAATATGAAAAAGAATATTACTCAAGAAATGATTGAAATGATATCCACTGTTTCCGCGAATGATGATGAAATGGGAAAACTAGCTTCTGAGGTTACATCAAAAGTTGATAATAAATCTGCAATATTAATAAAAGAAGATTTTCATAATATACTAAAAGTAAATTATATAAAAGGTTATAGTTGTTCAGTTTCTCATCCATTAGAATATTACTTTCAAGATAAAAATAGTTTTAGTTTTCAAAATGCTTGTGTTTTAATAATTAATGATATTATGGAAAATGTTGAATCTATAGATTTTATTTTAAATGACATAATAGATGATAATAGATGTTTAATTTTAATAGCAAAAGATTTTGACTCTTATTTTATAAATGAAATAATGTCTTTAAATTTAGATAACAAAGTAAATTGTTTTATGGTAAGACTATGTGAGTGTGGACTAAGAGAAAGATATGTTCAGAAGGATATAGAAATATTAACAAAAGGAATAATAGTAGAGAATATCCAACATATTACTAATGCGAATGTTGGAGTTGTAAAAAATCTTTATGTAGATAGAGAAATCTTAAGATTAGATTTTGAAGTAGATAGTGATATCTCAGATTATAATAATAAGTTGATAGAAGATTTAAATAAGTGTGATTATTTTGATTTAGATTTTTTCGAAAAAAGAGTAGCAATGTTTACTCAAGGTTTAGCTGAAGTAATAATTGGTGCTCCAACTAAAGTAGAAGTACATGAAAAAAGAATGAGATTTGATGATGCTCTTTCCTCTGCTTATGCTTCTAAAAATGGCTATCTACTAGGTGGTGGTGTTTCTCTTCTAAATGCCTCTGCAATTTTAAATGATGATACAGATGGAAATATTATTTGGAAAAAAGCACTTTTAAAACCTTTTGAGCAAATTATGGAAAATTCAGCCTTGCCTATTTCTGAAATATCAAGTGAAATTGTTAACTCAAATTATAGCAAGGTTTATAATGTTCATACTGATTCTTATGAGAATTCTAGCAATACGAAAATAATTGATGCTTTCGATGTGGTTGTTAATTCTTTAACTAATGCATGTTCAATTGCTGTTATGCTTTTGACAACCAACAGTTTAGTTATAAATGAACATGTTAATAACATGAATAAAGTTAATGAATATACAGAATTATAATTTTAATTGTTATATGTGTTATAATATAATTGTAGTTTATACTAAGGTTGTGATAGGGTGAAATTTTTTAGTAAAGCAATTGGTTTATTATATTTTGTAATGATAATATTTATTTTAGTTTTAGTGTTTCTTTATGGAAACACCCCATATATAAATCAAAGATCGTTTGTTAATAATAATGTCTTTACGATTTTTGCTTTTATTACATTACTCCTTCTTTTTTTACAAAAGAAGATTGATATAAAAAAAAGTACATACTATAAAGGTTTAATTATTGGATTTTTTATACTTTTTACAATTCAATTAATCATTGTAACATATGGCTATTTTACTCCTACTTGGGATGCTGGACATTTAAATAGAACAGTAAATTATTTTCATTCTTATGGTGTTATTGATGATATGGAATATATGACAAGATATCCCAATAACTCCATGTTAACTTTTTTGCTAATTCTTATTAGAAGTATTCCTTATCTTGGTAGAAGTAATTTTATTCTTTTGTTAATAAATTGTGTGCTAGTTAATCTTTCGGGTTTATTTACAAGTTTATCTATAAAAAATGTTACATCGAATAATCGTTTAGCTTTATTGTCATATTTTATAATAGCTCCTCTTGTTGTGTTAAGTCCATGGATAATGGTTATATATTCTGATACTTTTGCCATACTATTTCCAATATTGATTTTTTATATTTTTTCAAAAAAACACAGGGATTATAGAGATTATTTTTTTATTTGTTTTTTAGCAGTATTTGGTTATTTTATAAAGCCTACAGTTATTATAATTTTATTAGCGATAATTTTTGCCAAGTTAGTTGTTAATATAAAAAATATATTAAGTATAAAAAGGTGGAAGCTAAAGAATATCTTAAAGATTTCGATGATTTCTCTTTTAGGAGTTATAGTTTCGTTATCTTTAAATAATGCTGGTAAAGTTTATATGCAATATGAGAAAGTAGATAATGTTGTTCAATTTAGTATGCTTCATTTTATTGCGATGGGATTAAATGAAAAGACTCAAGGAATTTACAATGGTCAAGATGTTGAAGACACTATCAATCTTGGTAATGAACAAAATATAGATAAGATAAAGGAGCGAATGAGTGGTAGAAGTTTTAAGGAACATTTAGATTTTTATGCCAAAAAATCGTTAATTAATTTTAACGATGGATCGTTTGCATGGGGACAGGAAGGTTCATTTTTCTTAAATGTTAAAGAGTCTTTGAATCCCATAACTTTATTTATTCAAAAAACTTTCTCTTATCATGGCAATGATACTAAATATTTTATAGTTGTACAAATTTTATGGTTAACTGTTTTATTTTTACTTCCATTTATTTTATTAAAAAATGCAAGTAGTGAAAATATCTTAGTTTTAATGTTAGCTATTATAGGTATTAGTTTATTTTTAACTATATTTGAAGCTCGAGCAAGATATCTATATTGCTATTCTCCAATCTTTATTGTCGCTGCAGCTAAAGGACTATTTAATATTAAAGATTTTTTTGATTTGACATTTAATAAAATGAAAAGAAGATGTGATTAAGTTTTTAATTCACATCTTTTTTTGTCATTAAGTCAATTAGTTTGTTAACACTAAAGTTTGGTATTGTTTGTTTTAAGGTAACTGCTCCAATAAAACGTTTGGGTATTTTAGGGATGACATTTAATTCATAAAGATCGCCATTATTTAGTTCTTCTTTAATAAACTCTTTTGTTGCATAGCCTATACCAAAACCTATTTTTATAAAATCCATTATTAAGTTATAACTCACTATTTCCATTTTAGGAATAAGCTTTATTTTATTAGTATTTAAATAATTGTCTAAGTAGTCACGAGTGTTTGATGGCTTCTTTTGAAAGAGTAGTGGGTAATTATTTAAATCATTTAAACTTATTTTTTTATTTAAAATATCATAGTAGTCTTTATTAGCTACAAATATATCTTGAACTTCTAATATATTTTTAATATCTAAATCTTTTCCTTCTTTCATTGGTAAATTAAGAATTAGAATATCTAAATTACCATTTCTTAATTCTCGCATAAGTTCTTCTGTTAAATTATTAGTAATATTTATTTCTATGTTTGGATATAATTTATGAAATATTTTTAAGTATGGCATTAGAACATGTTTGCTGACTGTTGTGCTAGCACCGATTCTAATAATCCCATAATCTAAATTTTTTAAGTTTGTTAATGCGTTTTCTCCATTTATAAAATTTTCAATACCTTTGCTTATATAACTATATAATATTTTTCCTTCATCAGTAAGTGTTACTCCTTTTTTTGTTCGAACAAATAAAGTTATGCCTAGTTGCTCTTCTAAAACTTTTATTTGATAGGAAACAGCTGGCTGTGAAATTAATAATTTGTCGGCGGCCTTAGATATACTTTGATTTAATGCTACATGATAAAAAATTTTGTATGATTCATAGTTAATATCCATGTATAAATTCCTTTTATATTAAATATAAATAACATATATTTTATTTATATCATTTTTTTTCTTATAATACAAGTGAAAGAGGTGATATTATGCTAAAAGAGAGCATTTTAAGAAAAGGAGTATTAGGGGAAGATGTGGTTGGTTACTATTGTTTTTCAGGATATGATAGTGAACTATCTTCACCAATATGTATTAATAAAAATATGAAAGAGGTTAATGATTTAGAATATTATTATACGGAATTTTATTCAAAATCTTCTGAAAGTGATTATCATTCTTTTTGTATAGATTATAACTTTGAGGGTGTTTATATGACTTTTAGATTAAACGAGTTAGATTTAAGTAAATATTTTGATAAAATAAAACTTAATTATAAGGATTTTTATGATAGTTTAATTTCTACTATAAAAAATATTCTTAAAGAAGAAAGATTATTAGGTAGTGATGACAATGTTTATGTGTCAGAGGGACGACTTCACGTTGTGTTATTAAATAAGAAACTTGATGATAACATTAAAAATGTTGGTAATAAAATTCTTGATTCTATAAGAACTTATTTAAATGCTAGTGGTTTACACATTACTAGAATGTTTGGCAGTTATATCTTACTGATGAAAACGAAAAATAATAATGAACTTAAAGCAATTGCTGCCACACCAATACCAATCAAGTATTGCCCACTTATGGTAAAGTTATTACGTGAAGTTGGTGGAGAACATGCCGATAAGCTAATAAAAAGTTTAGATACTGAGGATGTAGATGTTCAAACGAAAGAGATGTGTAATTTAATTAACGAAGTGGTAATAGCTGGTGGGTATTTTGATACTAATCGTCCGCTTAATTCTTGTGAAGCAAATGTTTTATTTGGTGCGAGTGAGACAATGTCATCAGCTTTTAAATCTAATATGATTGACGCTGCAGTTATTGTTTCAAATAATTTAGGAACTATTATTACTACAAATGAATTTAATACCCAAGGTGCTGTCAAAAGAATGACTGGTCTTTTTCATACAAGTCCAAATGAAGATATTATTAATACAGCATATAGAGAAAATATTATACCTGTATTTCCATATACAGCAAGTATAGATCAATTAGAAGGAGTAAAAAAAGCTATAAGTTTAGGTTATAAAAGAATTGCTGTATCTGTTGCTGCTGCTGACAATTACTTACATGAAAAGTTAGCAGAATTAGAAAAAGCTTACGATGTTAAAATCTATAAATTTGGATTATGTTCAACTGGAATAGATTATGATACAGCTAATATTATGAAAGAATATGCTGATGTTGTATGGTCTTGTGCATCAAAATATGTTAAGGAATTGATTGAACCTTCTGCTATTGCTCAAGTTGGTATTAAAATCCCTGTACATGTTATGACAAAGCAAGGATGGGAAATTATTAAAAATCATTTACAGAATATGGATAACAGAGTAGATTTAGAAAATATTGTTACTGATAATGCTATTGCACCTGTTGTATTAAATTCAACTAAGGGAATAAAAGTATTAAGTAAAAAAGATTTGCATAATTGTAGTGACTGTCCTCGACCTTGTGTTTAATAGAAAAATAAAATATGCTATAATGAAGTTAATAAAAAATAATTGGAGGATTTATGAAAAAGTTATCTATTCTTTTAGGCTTATTTATTTTATTAATTTCAGGTTGTGCAATTGTTGAAAATGAAGACAAGAAAGATGAAAAGTTTTTTTCAGGAATTACTTTAGATGATGGAAGAATTGTACATGCAACTTTTTCTGTAAAATATGAAAATAATTATTTGTTTGATTTATTAAGCGACAATACTTTAAAAGTTGAAGATTTTCTTGCTAAGCTTGAATTAGTTAGTACTCGTAATGATGGTGGCTCTAAACTTTATAAATATAATAAAGACATGTCTTTTTCTGGGATAGGTGAATATTATGTTTTAAATTGTAATAGTGTAGATAATGTAAAAGATATATTTATTGCTCAAGATGAGGAAAATCTTGGTGATTTATGTTCAATCCATTATAATGATTTAGATGGTATTACAATGGAGATAAAAGAAGGTACACTTTCTAATAAAGGATTAAGTGTTGTTATAACTGATTTAAGTGATAGGGATAATATTTATGGGGTTGATTATTTTGTTGAAAAGTATCAAGATTCTTCTTGGAAGAAATTAGATTCTAAAATAGATATGGTATTTAATTCAGTTGGTCTTAAAAAGAATGAAAATAATGTATTAGATTTTGATATTAATTGGCTTTCGTATTATGGAAGATTAAAACCAGGGAAATATAGATTGGTAAAAAATACGACAACTGCTGGTGAGGGAATAAAACATTTCATAACAGTAGAATTTAATATTAAGTAATTATGGTAAATGTTTCAAAATATTATTCTCCATTAGGAGAAATACTAATTGCTGTTAAAGATAATAAGTTGGTAGGTCTTTACTTTCTTAATCAAAAATTTTATTTATCAAATATTAAGGAAAGTATTAAAGAAACTAATATTGATCCTTGTATAATAAAAGTTAAAGTATGGCTAGATAAATATTTTAATAAAGAAAATCCTTGTATAAAAGATATGGATATTGAATTTATTGGTAGTGATTTTAGAAAAAAAGTTTGGTCTTATTTAATGAATATCCCATATGGGAAGACTTGTACTTATAAGGAGATAGCAGAAAGTTTAGGCTGTCATTCATGTCAAGCAATAGGTGGTGCAGTTGCACACAATCCTATTTCTATAATTGTTCCTTGTCATAGGGTAATTGGTACAAATAATAAATTAGTGGGTTATGCTGGAGGCTTAGATAAAAAGCTTGAACTTTTAAAAATTGAAGGGATAAATATTAATACTTTTAAGTAATAAAAAACTCGTCAAGTACGGTTTTTTGTTTGCTTAAAAAAAGTTATTTTATGTTAATTATGATATACTTATCTTAAGTAAATAGATGATAAAAATTATAATTAATGATTTACAAGCACAAGTAAAGGAGTGAAATTTATGAAATTAGAAAATAAGATTTGTGTTGTTACAGGTGGAGCAATGGGGAATGGTTTAGGAATTGTAAAAGTGTTTTTAAAATATGGTGCAACTGTGTGTGTAATTGATTATGATGATTCAGTTAGTTCATTAAAAAGTGTTTTAGAAACTGATAAAGTATATTCTTATAAATGCGATATTAGAGATAAGGATATGGTAAAAAAATGCGTTGATGAGATAGTTAGTAATTTTGGGAAAATTGATGTTTTAGTTAATAATGCAGGAGTAGCAAAACTAGAATCTTTTACTACAACAAATGATGATTTGAGAGATTATCATTTTGATATAAATATTAAAGGTACTTGGAATGTAACACAAGCATGTTTACCTTATATGAAAAATATTGATGCTGCAATAGTTAATTTATCAAGTGTGACAGGACCGTTAGTTGCTGACCCTGGGGAAGTAGCCTATGCTACAACAAAAGCAGCAATTTTAGGATTTACCAAGTCCTTGGCAGCAGAATTAGTTACAGAAAAAATTAGAGTTAATGCGATTCTCCCTGGGTATATTAAAACACCAATGGTTGATGGAATAGCAGCCGATAGTAATGCTTCAAATCCAGATGAAGTAATTAAAGGAATAGCTTTGGGAATTCCGATGGGAAGACTTGGAACTATTGAAGAACTTGGAGAACTTGCAGCTTTTTTAGCATCACATGAATCAAGTTATATTACTGGACAAGGAATAGTAATTGATGGTGGTAGTACTCTTCCTGAGACTTCATCAGTAGGTGTCTGATTTTAGATATTTTTGTCGATAAGTAGTATTATTATTTACAAAAAATAATTTAACAATTATACTTAAATAGATGTATTAAATATAATGAAAGGATGATTTTATGTCAGAAGAGAAAAAATGTAATTGTACTGAAGAATGTACTTGTGGATGTCAAGAAGGACAAGAATGCACTTGTGATGAATCTTGCAACTGTGAATGCGAGAATGAAGAATGTACTTGTGAAGAGTGCAATTGTGAAGAAAATGAGACAGAACCAGAAGAATAAAATAAGACGGATTAACATCCGTTTTTTCTTTTGTATGTTATAATAAAATTGGTGATAATATGAAGTATGCAATTAAACGAGGAGTATTTGTTGGGTTAGGTGTAATATTACAACTTATTCTAATGGTGACGATTAATCTTTTCTTGATGGAAAAATTAGCGATTGTAAATATAATTCATGCTTTTATACGACTTATTTTATTTTTAGGGTTAATTAGAAATAGTAAAAATTATTCTTGTACGTTGCCTTGGATAATAATTTTAATTCTATTTCCAATTGTTGGATCAATTATGTATGTAGTTTTAGAACTAAATAAGAATAAGAGTAAACTTTTAAAAAAAGTTAAAACATCAGAATATATTGCTAAGAGATACTTAAAGCAAGATAATAATATTCGTGATAACTTTATAGATAATAGTAGACTTAGATACATAAGTGATTTTGCACATTATCCAGTTACTTCTAAAAATGAAGTAGACTATTATGGTTTAGGAGAAAAAGCTTTTCCTGTAATGCTAGAAGAGTTAAAGAAGGCTTCTAAGTTTATTTTCCTTGAGTATTTTATAATAAATAATGGTATTATGTGGGATTCAATTTTAAAAATTTTAGAGGAAAAAGTATCAGAAGGTGTTGAGGTTAGAGTAATATATGATGATGCAGGTTGTATTTCAACTTTGAAAAAAGATTATAATAAATTTTTAGAGTCTAAAGGAATTAAATGTGTTGTCTTTAATAAGCTGAACCCATTATCGGGTGTTATTATGAATAATCGAGATCATCGTAAAATATTGATAGTAGATGGTAGAGTTGCTTTTTCTGGAGGTATTAATATTAGTGATGAATATATAAATGAGAAAAAATTATATGGTCATTGGAAAGATAATGCAATTAAAATTGTTGGAGAAGGAGTTTTTAATTTTACAGTTTTATTTTTAACTATGTGGAATGCCTATAGAGAAGAAGATAAAGATTATAACTTATTTAAATATGAATTTAATGATACTATAAAACAAGATGGCTTTGTTGTTCCTTATGGTGAAACTCCTTTAGACAGTGAAATTGTTGGAGAAGATATTTATTTAAATATTATTAATCAATCGCATAAATATTTGTATATAATGACTCCTTATTTAATAATAGATACTGATATGATTAATTCTTTAGTTTTAGCAGCTAAAAGGGGTGTTGATGTACGAATTATTATTCCCGGTGTTCCTGATAAAAAAATAGTATATTCATTATCAGAATCATATCTTCAGATATTGGTAGAAGGTGGTGTAAAAATTTATAAATATACTCCAGGGTTTGTTCATTCTAAAATGTTTTTATCTGATGATTTAGTTTCAGTTGTAGGAACAATTAATTTGGATTATAGAAGTTTATATTTGCATTTTGAATGTGGTGTATATTTAGAGGGACATAGTTCTATTAAAAAGATAAAGAATGACTTTGAAGAATCTTTTAAAGTTTCTCATAAGTTGAGTAAAAAAGAAGCAACACCAGGGTTGATTAAAGCTATTTGGCAGACTGTATTAAGATTATTTGCACCACTTATGTGAGATGACTGAAAAGTCATCTTTTTTAGTCCAAACAATGTGTATTTTATTTCATATTATAATATTAGGATGTGATAATATGAGTATGATATTTGCAATTAATAAAATAAAAATGTTTAGGTTGATATAGATGAGAAAGTTAAATAAAATATTTTCATCTTCACCTAAGATTGATATTGATAAAAAATCTAAAATTGTTATTATGAGTGACTGTCATAGAGGTGAAGGTAATAATGATGATAATTTTTTGAAAAATGAGACTATTTATAATGGAGCATTAAAATATTATTTAAAAAATAATTTTACTTATATAGAACTTGGAGATGGAGATGAGCTTTGGGAAGTAAAAAATATAAATAATATTATCAATGGTCATAAATCCACTTTTAAATTATTAGAGAATTTTAATAAAAATAAAAGACTTTTGATGCTTGTTGGTAATCATGACATAGAGAAATTACATGATAATAATTATTATGGAGAAATACTTAAAGATTTGAGTATATACGAGTCTTTAATTTTAAATTATGAAGGCAAAGAATTATTTTTACTTCATGGGCATCAAGTTGATTTGCTAAATAGTACTTTTTGGCGTATTTCAAGATTTTTAGTTAGGCATATTTGGAAACCACTTGAGAAGATTGGTTTTAATGATCCAACTAGTGCTGCTAAAAATTATAGAGTTGCTAAAAAGGTTGAGAAAAAATTAGAAAATTGGAGTAATGATAATAATAAAATAGTAATTGCAGGACATACACATCGACCAATCTTACCTGAAACGAAAGAACATAAATATTTTAATGATGGGTCTTGTGTTCATCCTAATGGTATTACAGCTCTAGAAATAGAACATGGAGGAATAAAGTTGGTTAGGTGGGGGACAAGTGTTAATGATGATCAATTAGTTTCTGTTACTAAAGAAGATATTACAAACTTTATTTTAATAAGTAATTTTTTTGAAGATTGATTTTAAAGATAAATATAATATATTTTATTAATTTTATTATGATATAATGTTATTAGGTGATATTGTGAATCTTGGAGATACTGAAAGCTTTTTAGTTAGAAGAATTATAATTGTTCCTCCTAATATTGAAGAGGAAGTTATTAATGAAGAGTTAGGATATGACGAAGATGGTAAAGAAATAAGACATGCAGTACCATTAAATAAATATATAAAAGATAAAAATCTTGAAATAAATGGTTTTAAAAACCCACCAGCTCATTTTAGTTCAGAATATTTATCTAGTTTAGGATATTTGATTATTAATGTTGATGAAGAAGTTTGTGCTTATATGCCAGAAAAAATAATGGAAAGACAAAGAGACTGGTGCAAAGCTAATTCAGAATATTTTAAAAGCTCTAATTTTTCGATTTCCATATATGAAAGAGGTATGGCTGAAATCTATGATACATATCGATTTCCAGATAAGGATATTTATGAAATGTTTATGTTGTTATTAGATGAAAAGTTGATTTGTGATAGTAATAAGAGGATAGGTAGATAAAAATGAAAAATAAAAAAATTACGAGAAGTATTACGCAGGGAATGTATATTTTAACTACTAACGGTGGTGGTTGTGTAGTTGATGCTGTTTCACAAATAAGCTCTGGTGATAATCCACTTATAGCAGTAGCAGTTATGAAAAATAATTTTACTAATTCTTTATTACATGAGAATAAATTGTTTGCACTTTCAGTTTTAAGTGAAAATGTTGATGGTAATTTAATTTCTACATTTGGTTTAAAATCAATGCGAGATACGGATAAATTTTTGAATGTTGATATCTTGGAAGTTATGAACATGAAAGTTATAAAAGATTCTATTGGCTATATGATTTGTGAAATAGTTGAAATGATTGAAAATGATACACATACTTTATTTATCGGAAAGCTTATAGAGGCGGATGTTTTAAAAGAAGATACACCAATGAGTTATGGATATTATCAAGAGCATAAGGATGATTTAATTAAAGTTCAAACTGAAAATGGAAAAACTTACTGGGTATGTAAAATATGTGGATATATTTATACAGAGGAAGAATTACCTGAAGATTTTATTTGTCCTAAGTGTGGTGTTGATAAGAGTTTATTTGAAAGGAAGTAAAGTATGAATAGTAGTTTAGAAAAAATACGCAGTATGTCAATAGAGGAGCAAAGAGCATTAACATATCAAGAGTTAGTAGAAATAATTACTCCACTTACTGCTGATGAAATAATTAAATTAAGTAATATTATTGGTTATCCAGTTTTTACGAGATTATTGATGGGAGAACTTAAGCATCGTTTTGTTCTTTTACAGGATGGAGCAGCAGCAGTAATATTGAATGACAAAAAACAAATATTATTACAATCTAGAGCTGATAGGGATAAATGGGGACTTCCAGGTGGTTGTCAAGAATTAGGTGAAAGATTTGTTGATACTGTTATACGTGAAATTAAAGAGGAAACTAATTTAGATGTTAATGTTTCTGATTTAAAATTAATTGATATTGTTTCGGGAAGTAGTAGGAGAAATGATTATCCAAATGGTGATGTTGTTATAAATAATACAGTATTATATATGACTGATAAATATACTGGTGAACTAAAATGGGATAGTGAGTCAAAAGATATGAGATTTTTTGATTTAGATAAATTACCTGAAAATTTAAATGATCCAGACTTAATAAAAATATTTTTAGATAAGTATGACTGCTAGTTCGCAGTCTTTTAATTTGCATATAAATTTAAATATGATATAATAAGCAACCAAAAGAGGGGATTATTATGGAAGATAACTACGATATTGAGTTTTATAAAAAATTCAGAAAATTTGTTAAATCATTTATGCATGTTTGTTATGATATTGAATCTACAGGTCTTGAAAATATTCCAGATAGTGGACCATACTTATTGGCAGGTAATCATCTTAATATTTTAGATTCCTGGCTTTTACTTGCTTTAATAGATGAAAATTTAAGATTTATGGTTGATAAAAAATTATATAGATATAGATCTTGGGAAAAGTTTTTTAGCTCTGTTGGAACATTTCCAATTGATCCTGAGCAACTGGATATAAAAGCTGTAAAAACAGCTGTTTCTTTATTGAAAAGTGGTGAAGTGGAAGTTATATTTCCTGAAGGGAAAACGCATAAAATAACCTCTTCCGAGCCATTTAAACCAGGAATTCCTAAAATTGCAATATTAGCTAATTCTCCAATTGTTCCTTTTGGAATAAATGGTTCTTATACGCCTTTTGGAAAACTTAAAATCAACTTTGGTGAACCAATCTTGTTTAAGGAATTAGATATAGATAAGAAGGATTATGATTCTTATTTAGAAAATACAGTTCGAAGATTAGAAAGAAGATAAAAACCAGTTTGGTTTTTTCTTTTTGTTAAAATTAATAGTAATAAATATATGAACGTGATAAAATAATGATAGGTGATACTTATGAATATGAATGAACTTGAGGCTGTATATAAAGATTTAAAAAATGGTGTTTTAGCTATTGGGAGGTCACTTTGACTTAGATAATTTAGTTAGAAAAAAAGAGGAACTAGAAGTTCAAGTTAATGATCCTAATTTTTGGAATGATACTTTAAATGCTAATAAGGTAAATAAAGAACTTTCTGATTTAAACAAAGTATTAGATGAATATAATAGTATTTTTAATGGGGTTACAACGAACTTAGAAATGCTTGAATTAATAAAGTTAGAAAGTGATGCTGAGATACTTTCTAGCTTAGAAAATGAATATGGAAGTTTAAAAAAAAGATTAGATTCTCTTGAAGTGAATACACTTTTAAATGGTGAATTTGATAGTAGTAATTGTTATTTAGAAATACACCCTGGAGCTGGTGGAACAGAAGCACAAGATTGGGCTAATATGCTTCTTCGTATGTATACAATGTTCTTTGATAAATTTGGTTTTAAGTATAATATTATAGAAAAATCTAATGGGGAAGAAGCTGGTATAAAAAGTGTTTTAATTTATATTACAGGGACCTATGCTTACGGTTATTTAAAAAATGAGATTGGTGTTCATAGATTAGTAAGGATTTCTCCATTTAATGCAGCAGGAAAGCGACAAACTTCTTTTGCTGCCGTTAATGTTACTCCGGAGTTTGAAAGTGTACAAGATGTTTTAATAAATGATACTGATATAAGAGTTGATGTTTATAGAAGTAGTGGAAATGGTGGACAAGGTGTTAATACAACAGATTCAGCTGTAAGAATAACACATATTCCAACAGGAATTGTAATAACTGTGCAAAATGAGCGTAGTCAATTAAAGAATAAAGAAATTGCTTTAAATATTTTAAGAAATAAATTAAAGCAAATAGAAATAGAGAATAGAGAAAAAGAGATAAATAGTTTAAAGGGAAATGCTAATATTGATTTTGGTAGTCAAATAAGAAATTATGTTTTGGAACCTTATAGTTTAGTTAAGGATGTAAGAAGTGGATATGAAACAAGTAATTATGAAAAAGTTTTAGATGGAGATATTTATCCTTTTATTGAATCTGTTTTAAGAATGAAGAGGTAGGTATGAAAAAAATAATTAAATATTTGTACATATTATTTGGTTGTGCATTGATAGCTTTTGCAATTGATTTTATTGTTATACCAAATAATTTACTTACATTTGGAATAAATGGAATTGCAACAATGTTATATTATTTAAATGGAGTAAATGTTGGTATTAATATTTTATTTCTAAATTTATGTGGAATTTTATTATCGTCACTAATCTTGGATAAAGAAATAATAAAAGAATATTTATTTCCTTCGATAATGATTCCTATATTTGTTTATTTGTTTTCTTTTATTAGTTCATCTTTTGTGATATTGCTTCCAGAAATGCTTTTGGTAATAATTGTGGCAGGTTTTTTAACAGGATTTGGATACAGTTTAATATATAAGCAAGGACTTTCAGCAAGTGTTGTTTACTTAGTTGAGGAGATGATTGGAAAGTTAACTAAATTTCATAGTAAGATTTATTCTTGGATATTTGATGTGATTATTTTGATAGTATCTATATTTTTATTTGGATATCAAGTTACTCTTTATTCAATGATTATAATATTTATTTCAAAGTATATGATAACAAAAACAAGATTTGGAATTAATGATTCAAAAATGTTTTATATTATAACTAATAAAGCTAGTGATGTTAAACAGTATATAATTCATGATTTAAAATATGAATTAACGGTGCTTGATGTTAAGGGAGGTTTTTCGAAAAAGAAAAATCAAATATTCTTGACAATAATAGATACTAAAGATTATTATAAGTTAAAAGAAGGAATAAGGATAATTGATCCAAATGCTTTTATTGCAATAAGTGATACTTATGATGTTGTTAATCGTAAGACATTCTAAAAGGAAGTGATGGAGTGAAAAAGTTTAAGTATTTATTTGTTATTTTGTTTATAACTGTTTTTCTTTGTGGATGTGGTACAACTAAAAGTGTACCTGAGCCAAGAAATGTTCAAAAGGTTTTAGAAGAGTATAAGTTTGATGTTTTTGATACTACTGAACAAGTCGGATATTCTGAAAGTGCTTTATATGCTACAAAAGGACAAGTAAAAGCCAATTATGTTAAAGGTAGTAAGAAGTATGATATTCAAGGAATATTTTTAGATGAATGCAAGAATATTTATAAAAAAGTTACAGCAAATTATAAGAAAAAAGATGATGGTGGAAAAAACTGGACAAATTTAACAGTTACAGATGATGATAAATTCTATTTTGTTGGTTGGATTGAAGATTCGTATATAGTTATCGAGTCTCCAGTAGATCAAGAAAAATTAATGAAAACCATGGTAAAAGAATTAGGCTTTAAATAAGTCTTTTTTTGTAAAATGAATGCCAAATTATTTAATAACTAATTATAAATTTATAATATACTGTTATAATGATAATATAAAATGAAGGATTGATATTATGAGAGACACTATAATTTCACTTAATAAAGAATTAGATGGAGTTGATTTAGTTTTAGAAAAACTAGTTACTAAAGCTAACGTTTCTGTTTTTGATAAATTGTGTGGAAATTGCAATAGAATATTTGATAGTTTTTGTGAAATGTCTATTGTTGAAATAGTTAAATCTGGTAATGCTTCATTAGCAATACAATTTTTAAAAAGACTTAAGGAACAGTTACAAAGACTTTATGAATATAAAGAAAATTTAGTTGCTTATATAGAAATGGAAAATTCAAATACTATGCCAAGTGTTGAAAAAGTTAATGATAAAGCTACTGAAATTACAACAGTAGCTAACAAGACTTTAATTTTGGCAAATCAAGAAGAAAAAGCTGCATAGTTTTTCTTTTTTTTCATGATTATTTCATATTTATATTATATATTTTTAATGTGAGATGTGGTAAAATCAATAATAGGTGAATAAGATATGGGGACTAAGATATTTAAAACTTTAGATGAACAGATTCAGATTTTAATTGGCAAAGGACTCGTTATCGATGATATTATATATGCTAAAGATATTGTATTAAGAGAAAATTATTTTTTCTTAATGGGTTATAGACATTTATTTCTTGATCCAGAAAATCCAAAGCATTTTAAAAAAGGGACAACATTTAAAGAATTATATTCACTTTTCTATTTTGATAGACAACTTAGAAATATAATGTTTAAAAATATCTTAATTATTGAGAATAACTGTAAGAGTATATTTTCATATACCTTATCACAAAAATATGGATATAAAGAAAATGATTATTTAAGACCATCTAATTATAATCAAGCCCCAGAGAAGCAACGACAAGTTAATGATCTTTTAAAAAAGATGAAAAGGCAGATTAGAGTTAATGGTGGGCAACATGAAGCTACTAAGCATTATATCAACAACTATGGCTATATACCACTTTGGATAGTTGTAAAAGTATTATCTTTTGGGATAACTAGTGAACTTTATACCATAATGAAATTATCTGATCAAAGAGAAATAGCAAAAGAGTTTAATATTGATAATGAAAGTTTAGCAGTATTTTTACCAATACTTTCAAATTATCGTAACTTGTGTGCTCATGAAGATATTTTATTTGAACATCGCACTCAAAAATTTATTCCTGATAATAAATATCATGAACGACTTAATATTCCTTCTATAAATGGGGAATATATATATGGAAAAGGGGATTTATTTTCAGTAGTTATAATATTTAAATATATGTTATCTAAAGATGATTTTAGAATGTTTATAAATGAGGTTTCATACGAACTTGATAAACTGGCTGGTAGATTGGAAGCTATTTCAATAGATCAAGTTTATGATAGAATGGGATTTCCAGTGAATTATAAATCACTTTTAGATGATTAGGAGGAAAGTTATGGAAAATAAAAAAAATAGTGGAATTCAGTCTCTTATAATTACAGCTATTATTATTTTGGTTGTAATTGCAGGTATTGCAGTAGTTTTAAATTATGTTTCGTTAGAGGATATATTTAATACACAAACTAAAGTGCAGGAAAAGGTATCTAAAGAAGTTACAGTAACTGATGAAGGAATAGCTGATGCAGTTGAAAAGTTGTATGATGCTACTGTTGTAGTTAAGGTATCGCAAGATGGCAAATCTATCTCTGGTTGGGGAAGTGGTTTTGTCTATAAAAAGGACGATAAAAATGCTTATGTTTTAACAAATCACCATGTTATAGATGGTGCGAGAGATATTGGTGTAGAAATGAGCAATGGTGTGTTAGTTGATGCAGAATTAGTTGGAAGTGATGAGTTCTCTGATGTTGCTGTTCTTAAAATAGATGCTTCTTCTGTACTTGCTGTTGCAGAAATAGGAGAGTCGGAAAACTTAAGAGTTGGTGATACTGTATTTGCAATTGGAACACCAGTAAGTTTAGATTATTCATTTACTGTTACTAGAGGTATATTAAGTGGAAAAAACAGACTTGTTGAAATGAAAAGTAATTCATCATCAAGTGGCTTTAATTTCTTTGGAGGAAATCGTGAACAAAAAAATACAGACACATGGTATATGAAGCTTTTACAAATAGATGCTTCAATTAATTCAGGTAATTCAGGTGGACCTTTAGCAAATTGTAATGGTCAAGTTGTAGGAATTACTAATAGTAAATTATCTTCTTCTTATTCGCAAACTAGTATTGAAAATATTGGATTTGCTATACCAATTGAAGATGCCCTAGAAGTAGCTTCTAATATAGAATCAGGTAAGACAAGTACCGATGAAAAACCAACTTTGGGAGTTTCGATGACTGATGTTTCAGGAGCAGCAGCTAACAATATAAATTTACCTGATACTGTAAAAAATGGTGCTGTTATTGTAGAGGTAATGAATGATTCAAATGCTTCTCGTGCAGGATTAAAATCTGGGGATGTTATTATTAAATATGATGAATATGAAATCACCGATTTTAAACATTTAAAATATTATTTATTTAAATCAAAAATAGGTGATAAAGTAAAAATAACTTATTTAAGAGATGGCAAAGAAAAAAATGCTGAATTATCATTAAAGAATTAGTTTTTAGACTAGTTCTTTTTTTCATTTGTTTACAGTATAATTTCATGATATACTAAATTAAATATGAGGTGTGATATGAAAAAAACAATTATAATTATGTTCTTAAGCTTTTTTACTTTTTTTAGTTCTGTTGATGCAGCTGGGAGTTTAAGTGTTAATTCATCTGTTAAACAAGTGGGACCTAATGGACAATTTTCTATTACTATGTCAGGTAGTTGTATTGGTCGTTTAAATATTCAAGTTAGTAATGGAAGAGCTAGTGAGAGTGCTGTTTGGATTGAAGAAAATTCTAAGAAAATTTCAATTACTGCTGGTTCTTCAGGAACAGTAGTTGTAACTATAAGTCCAGTTGAGGGATTTAGTGATCCCGAAGGAAATATTTATAACCCTGGAGTAAAAAGAATATCTATTCCAATAGTTGTTGATACTACAACTAGTAAAACAACAACAACTACAAGTAATAAAGTAACAACTAAAAGTACAAAGACAACTAAAAAAGAGACTGAAGTAACAACTAAAAAAGAGGAAATTACTTCAAGTACATCAACTAACAATAATAATTTAATATATAACGATAAAGAAGTTGTTATTAATTTTCCAATAGACGAGTCTATTATAAATCCTAAATATGAATATAAGGATATAGAGATTATGGGAACAAGTTATAAGACATTATTCTTTGGAGAAAATCAAGCTCTTTTATTTGCTAATAGTTCTGGAACTAATGGGTATTATATTTATGATATTTCTTTAAAAAAGATAACTGAGGAAATTGTTCCAATAACAGTAGGCAATAATATTTATTATTTCCTTAAAAATTTAGATGGTGTTGATAAATACGAAAAAATTGATATTCAAATTTCAGATTATAAAATTGATTCATATAAGCTTTATGATAATTATTATATTTTAAAGTCAATTGGTTCAAATGGAGATTTAGTTATGTATCTTTATGAATCAACAGAAGGAACAATTCAATTATATAACGTGGATTTATTTAATAAAATTGAATGTAATTATACTTGTAAGTCGTCAAAGAATTTTATAGTTGTTATTGGTATTATTTTTGGTTTTATTAGTTTAATATTATTTTTATATGTTAAGTTTTGGAGAAAATAATATGGAAAAATTTTTTAAAGCAATTGTTATTATAATGTTTTTTTTGATAATCACTTCAAGTTCTTATGTTGGAAGTTTTAATGGTGGAATAGATAATGAAACTTATTTAAGTCTTTCTAAAATTGATTCAAGAAAAATAAAAAATATTGCTATTTTTATAGAATTTAGTGATAGTGATAAATTAGTCCAAAATCATTTAGATGATCAAGTTAGTGTAGAAAATGCATATAAAGTTTATAATAGTGAAGAACTTTTTGAAATGAATACACCAGATGGTATTGCGTTGGTTCCATCTTTTAAAAAGTTTTTTAAAAATGAATCATATGGAAGTTTAATTATTGATACAGATATTTATCCTAAAGTTTCAGATAAAGTAGTTTCGTATACTGATGGACATCCTTTAGGATATTATTTGAAAAAAACACTACAGAATGATGTAGGTTATTCTAATTATGATGAAAAAGTTAATCGAGAAAATGAATTGATTGAAAATGCTTTAAGTTATATTAAAAGTCAAGTTGAAAATACTTATTCAAATGGTTCTATATTAGATACTGATAATAATGGTTTTATAGATGCTATTTCTTTTATTGTGGAAACTCCAAGTGGTGCTGGTATACAACAGGGAGATTTATTATGGTCACACAAGAATACTACAACCTCAGTTAGTTCTACATTGTTTGATAAGAAAGTTTCGTCTTATAATTTAATAAAAGCTGAGGATTATAAATCTTATGGTGGACTTTTTTCTTTAAATAGAGGTTCTTATGGAACTTTGATGCATGAATTTGGTCATACTTTAGACTTTTCAGATTTATATAGTAGTTATGCTAATCAATCTGCTTCAGTTGGATTTTATGATTTGATGGGAAATTATTCGGCATCTAATCCATCTGGCTTTTTAACTTATTTTATAAGTGATTATCGAACATATAATAATTGGCATAATCCATTAGAAGTTATTAGTTCATCAGTTGAGAATATTACTTTAATGAAACCTAATTATATTGATCCAAATGAAAAACGTGCAGTTAAGATTCAAGCAGGAAATAAAAATGAATATTTTATAATTGAATATTATGCAAAGAAGAAGACTTATTCTAGTCATACTCCAGATAAATCAGGAATTATAGTATATCGTATAAACGAACTTTATAATGGAAGTGATACATCTAAATTTGTTTATATTTTTAGGCCTGAGGAAAATGTTTTAGGAGAAGGAAAAGGGGACTTAACTAAAGCCACTTTGAATATGGACAGAAAAGTATTTGGACGTGCGATAGATGGAAATAATACATTTGATAATTCAACAATTCATTATTCTGATGGAAGTAATTCGGGGATTATAATAACTGTTAAAAGTGAGACAGAGAATTCAGTAACTTTTGATGTGACTTTCCCTGATATTATTGGTTCTGGAACAGAAGATAGTCCTTATTTAATTAACAGTGTAGATGATTTTTTGTATTTTATGGATTCCGCTTTAGCAACCTCTAATCATTATTTTAAATTGATGAGAGATTTGGATTTCTCTAATGTTCAAAATTATTCTAAAGTCAGTTTTTCTGGAATATTAGATGGAAATAATAAAGTATTAAAAAATATTACAGCAAAAGGTGCTGGACTGTTTGATTCAGTAGGTTATGATAAAGAACAAACAATAGTAAAAAACATTATTCTTGAAAATATAAATATCACCCCTGGAAGTGGTGGATATTTAGGTGGGTTTGCAAACTCTGTTGATAATGCAAGTATTAGTAATATCACTATTATTAATGGTAGTATTTTAAATAAGAAAGGCATTTATTTGCAAGCTACTGGAGGATTAATTGGAACAGGAAATAACTCAGTAATATTATCCAATTGTAGTGTTCAAGCTAATGTTTCTTCAGATGACAGTGTTGGTGGATTAATAGGTTTAAATCAAAATATATCTATGAATAATTTGTCATTTACAGGAAATGTGAATGGGGAAAAAAATGCTGGTATGGTTATTGGATTACAATTAATTACTGATTCTCCGTATAAAGTACCAGTAGATGTTTTTTATGAATATTTGGATACAAAAAATACCCCTGCAGTTGGTGGTGTTTATTCTGGTCACAATGCAAATTTGCTTCCTTTGAATCAATTAGATAAAGGGATTATAGAAAAAAAATCTATCCCAATTGAAAATATAAAAGTAGATAAAACAACTATTAATGTTTTGGTTGGTGAAAGAGTATCTATTAATACAACTATCGAACCAGCTAATCATACAATGTCAAAAATTTTACTTTGGACTTCCTCAAATGAGCAAGTGGCTATTGTAGATAGCAATGGTAATATAATTGCAAAGGCTGTTGGAGAAACTATTATAACTGTAAGTACAGTTAATAATAAAGTTGCTAAAGTGGTAGTAACAGTAAAAGATAACAAAGTTGTTTTAGAAGAAGATGTATTAAATTATTTAGGTTTAGTAAAAAAAGATTCTTATGTGTACGGTTTTGCTGTAGGAACTAAATTAAATAATATTAAAGAAAAAATTAATAATTACCAAGGTCTAAAGTTGCAATATTTTAATCCAAGTTCAGGATCTTTAGATTTAATTGCTACAGGAGTTAAATTTGGTTTATTAATAAATGGAACTGAATATGATTATACTGTTATAGTTAAGGGTGATGTTGATGGAGATGGAAAAATATTTGCAACAGATTATGTTAAAGTAAGAAATCATATAATGGGTAAAACATCTTTGTCAGAAGTAAGTTTAAAGGCTGCAGATATTAATGGAGATGGAAAAATATTTGCGACAGATTATGTTAAAATAAGAAATCATATAATGGGAATTGGCAATATTTCACAAAAATAATAAGAATTAGTTTAAAACTAATTTTTATTTTGTTATAATATTTTACATGCAACTATGTAAGGGATTGATGTTTATGTTAAAAAATTCAAAGATATTTTTATTAAGCTCTAAGAAGAGACATTATAGAATGCTTATTCAAAAGGGTTATGATAATATTTTATGGTTAAAATCGGATTATGAAGCTGTTGATTATACAAATCGTTATCCAGATAATATAGATACTATTGATTGTATTTTTATAGATAAAGAATTTTATAATGGAAAAAAATCTAATAAAATAAAATCGTTAATGTCCAGTTTTATTTTAAGAACAAATATACCTTACGTAGAAATTGATAATGATAGTTACACTTTGATGACGAATAAAATTGCTAGGACAAATTTAGATAGCATTGGCGTTTTCAATATTTTAAATGTTTTTAATTTTGATAAGGAAGGTTCAAAACAAGTAAATAAACATTTTCTTTCTAAATCAACTAAATCTTTAAAAGTTTTATTTGTAGGTGATTCAGATTATTTTGATTTTGTGACTTCCTATTTTAAAAAGCAAGGGATTTTAGATATTACTTGTAGAGAAACAGATGAAATAGCACAAGATGAATTGATAAAAATATCAAGCATTTATGACATGATTATATCTGATGATGGAGTAGGGTATCGTTTAGGTGATGTAATTGATGATATAAATAATTCTTTAAAAGAAAAAGGACATTTTGTTTATCTTGCTAATTTTGCTTTATTTAGCGAAAATGGAACGAATTCTTTAAAATTATATATAGCTAATTCTAATGATGCAATAGTTGAACGAAAAGATTTAAGTACTAGGAGAGATTTAAATAAGTTATATCAATATACGTTAGATTGTATTTTAGAGGATTATCAAATATTAAATGATGCAGTGGAGTTTAATAATTTAAAAGAATTTAATAAGATTAAAGAAGAATATCTTGAATATGTTAAAAATTTTAATGAGTATTCTGATAAATTATTAGAGGAAATATATACAATAGATCAAATAGAACAAATTGTAAGAAACTTTGTGTATTATTATATGAAAAGAAGCGAAGTACGAAGAGTAAATAATTTTGAATTTATGAAGAAAGAAGAATACATTAGTGTTGGTATTATTTATGATGGTACTGTTATCGCAAGAATAAAATTCTATAACAATGAAGTTAATAAAATGCATCCATACTATAGAGAATTTGGGTTAGAATTATCAAGTAATAAGGGTTACTTATTTAATATAGGTAAAAGATGTATCTATGATGATAGAGAATGTAAAATTGATGGAGCTCCTCCTCTTTTAATCGACAGTGATTATGAGAGAATCAAGGTGTTCAGAAAAAAATGTTAAACTTATTAGAAGATAATTTCAAAAAAGCTAGAATTTTAAAATAAATAATAAATATTTATTGTTATATAATAAATATATCTGATGTTTAAATATGTTATAATATTTATGAGGAAGAAGGAATAAAGATGGCACTTAAGGCTGGAATAGTTGGTTTACCTAATGTTGGTAAGTCTACTTTATTTAATGCGATTACTAAAAAGAATATTTTGGCAGCAAATTATCCATTTGCAACAATAGATCCAAATGTAGGAGTTGTAACTGTACCAGATGGACGTTTAGATCATTTAGTATCTATGTATAATCCAAAGAGTATTGTTCCAACATCTTATGAGTTTATTGATATAGCTGGTCTTGTTAAAGGAGCAAGCCAAGGTGAAGGTTTAGGAAATAAATTTTTAAGTCATGTTAGAGAAGTTGATGCAATAGTAGAAGTGGTTAGATGCTTTGATGATAAAGATATTACACATGTTGAAGGTGGAGTTGATCCAATTAGAGATATTGAAATCATTAATGTTGAATTAATACTTTCTGATTTAGAAATTATCAATAATCGTATGAATAAAATTGGTAAAAAAGCTACAATGACTAAAGATAAACAAGAGTTATTAGAAATAAATACTTTAAAAAAATGTATGGAAAATTTAGAAGCCAATATACCTTTAAGAAGAGTTACATTTGATGATAACGAAAGAGCTGTTTTAAAGAATTTTTCATTTATTACTTTAAAGCCAATGATATATGCAGCAAATGTAAGTGATGAAATTATTGCAGTTGGAAGAAATGAGTATACTGATAAAGTCATGGAATATGCCTCTTTAGAAGGTGCTGGCGTTATTGTGATGTGTGCTAAAATTGAAGCTGAGCTTGCTGGTCTTGATGATGATGAAAGAAAAGTTTTCATGGAAGATTTGGGTATAACTAATTCAGGTTTAGATAAATTAATATTTGCAACTTATGATCTTTTAGGATTAGAAACTTTCTTTACAAGTGGCGAAGATGAATGTCGTGCTTGGACTTTTAAAAAAGGAATGAAAGCACCAGCTTGTGCAGGATTAATTCATACTGATTTTGAAAGAGGATTTATTAAGGCTGAAGTAATGAGTTTTGATGATTTAAAAACATATGGCTCTGAAGTTAAAGTTAAAGAAGCAGGAAAGGTTCGTCTTGAAGGAAAAGAATATTTAATGCAAGATGGAGATATAGTTTACTTTAGATTTAATGTAAGTAAATAAGATGGTACAAATATGGCAACTAGTGAAATATGCAGTTTGGTACTTAAATTAACTGTTTATCCTAAAGATATTTTTGTTGATGTTAAAGAATTTGTTTTAAAAGCGGATTCTTTATTAAAATTAGATTTATATACATTTCAGTATCAGAATAAATTCGAATTTTTTAACAGTGAAAAAGAAAGAATTTTAAAAAAAATAATAGATGAGTATGTGAATCTTTTTGGATTAGTTCCTGTAGATATAGCTTTAGCAGAAGAAGGTATTGTAGTTAGAAAACAGGAAAAACAACTTCAACCTCTTTTTCAAAATATAATTTATGCTAATAAACCAATTAGCTTAAAAATGCTTGTTCTATCTAGAATGATTAAGGGAAGTTTAAAAGTTTTTTATGAATGTGATAAAAAGAGACAAGAAGAAGACAATTATCAAAGTTTTTTTGATGGGAAATTAAAGTATGTTGCTAAGAGATTAGCTACAGGTAGCGTAAAAAATACAGATTATGAATATGTATTCAATGATATTTTGTTGAAAAAAAGATGTCCTCAAGTTTTACGTTTTCTTCTTAATGATTTTAATAAACTTGAAATGGATAGTATATATGATATCTTTTTAAGTAGTGTGGATGATTTTGATAATCCAAGATTTTTACATGAGAGGGCTCCAGAAGAAAATCCCAAAGGATATTATTATCGTTATCCTTATAGAAATGATTAAAAGTTTAAACATTAAGTTTAGACTTTTTTTCTAATTTGAAAAAAATAGTATATTTTGTTATTATATGTAAATTAAAGAGGGGAAAATATGGCTTTAATTTGTAAGAAAAATATTACACCAAGTATTTTTATTCCATATGGATTAGAAATTGAACTGGAAAATGTAGAATTTGAATATGGTAAAAGAGTGATATCACATAAAATACCTGAGAATTGGAAAGTAGGTATTGATAGAAGTTTATTAAAAGATGGAATTGAAATTAGTAGTGATGTATTTTCGAATACGAAAGAAGAAATAGTCTTGTTAAAAAAATTATCAAAAACTCTTGAACATTTAGGAGCTACTTTCGAGCATTCAAGTGTTCAAATTAATTTAGATGCATATGATTTAAATGATGATGATATTTTAAATTTATTAAAAATGTATTCAGTATATGAAAATGTTAATTATAGATTCTCTTTAGGAAAAGAAGATGTTTTAAGGGATAATATTATGATTTATGCAAGACCAATTCAAGAGCATTTTCATAGTAAGTATCATGTTCGTGAAGGCTCTTTTAGATATGCAAGATATATAAATGCAAGAACCTATGGTATAAAGCTAAAGACTTTAACTAAAAATGATAAAGATCCAATAAAAGTTATTGAATTTAGAACACCTAAAGGTTGTAGCGATTATAGATTATGGCTTAATTATATAACTTTTTATTCGTCTCTGCTTTCTTATGTAAAAAGTTCTCGCTTTGATAAAGAACTAATTGATTATAAATTTGAAAATATGAAATTTGTTCCTATTTCGGAGATGACACATATTGATGAGAAGTCAGCAAATGAACTTTCTGATATGATATTTTTAGATGATATTGATGCTACAAATTTTAAAGAGCAATATTTCTCTGTTAATAGAAAATTAATTTAAAATAAATCATTTACAATAATAATACAATTTGTTATAATACTTGCGAGCGAAGAGCTCCTTGCTTTAACTTAGTTTAAAGCCGAACAGACCATAAGGAGGTGTAGAAATGAACAAATATGAAATGATGTTCATAGTAAAAACTACAATTGATGAAGCTAATGTAAAAAGTTCTGTTGAAAACTTAAAGTCTGTAATTACTTCAATGAAGGGTGAAATTACAGAAGAAAAAGATATGGGACAAAAAAAATTAGCTTATGCAATTAATAAAGAGATTACTGGTTTTTATTATGTAGTTAATTTTAATGCTACTAATGATATCGTTAGCGAATTAGATCGTAAAGCTAAGATTGATGAAAATATCATAAGACATATGATAATTAATTTAGACGAGGAGTAATCTTATGAATAATGTTTGTTTAGTTGGAAGACTAACTAGAGATCCAGAACTAAGAACAACTGCTAGTGGACTTTCAAATTGTAGATTTAGTATAGCTGTTGATGGACGCCCTGGTGCTAATGGGGAGCCACATACAGATTTCATTAATATTGTAGTATGGAGAAATCAAGCAGAAAATGTTGCTAAATACTGTAAGAAAGGTTCAATGGTTGGAGTTACTGGAAGAATACAAACTGGTAGTTATCAAGCACAAGATGGAACTACAAGATATACTACTGATGTTGTTGCTGACAACGTTAGATTTTTAAGTAGTAAAAATAGTGGAGGTTCTGATTTTGCTGATAATATGCCTGATTATAGTAATGGTGATAATCAAGGTGCTGATTTATCTGAAGATCCATACAAGGATTTAGGTTCAGAAGTTGTACTAAGTGATGATGATTTACCATTTTAGAAAGGAATGAATAAAATGGCTGCTGAATTTTTTAGAAAGAAAAAGAAAATTTGCCAAATGTGTGCTGGAAAAGGCGTAGATTATAAAGATGTTGCTATTGTTTCAAAATATATAAATGAAAAAGGTAAAATAATGCCTAGAAGAATGACTGGAGCATGTGCAAAACATCAAAGATATATAGCTCAACAAATTAAAAGAGCTAGATTTATGGCTTTAATACCATTTGTTAAATAATATAAGACACTTAGTGTCTTTTTTTTGTTATATCATTTTTGATATATTTCATATAAATTTATGGTATTATCATGTATTTAATTATTATGTTATATTTTTTATAGGTGATGAAAAAATGGAAAGAAAAAAACATATGTTGGTGTTTCTTTGGCAGTACTTTCTTATGCAATTGTTAATGCTTTAATAAAAATTCCAGAAATAATTGATTTAGTTAATGAAGATACTTGTTTTGTATATGATATTAATGAAGATACTTGTGAAGCATCAGGAAGAGTGAAAAAAAGTGTAGCCTCATCTTGATTTTTAGTTGAAGTTAAAACTAGTGATGGAAATCATTTGCTTAAAGTGATTGATGAAAATGGAAATTGTGTTATTAGTAGGGATTTTATAACAGAGATTCATAAAATTGATGATTCTTTTGTTTCTTTAGATGAGCATGTTTTTTATATAGAGAAATTTTCTAATTATTTGAATGGAGATGAAGATTTAGAATATTATACTCCAGAAGACATTGAACATATTATTAAATTAATTTCTGTTAATTATAATTGGCATATTGAGAAGATATTAAAAATAGCTTACTAGATGTAAGCTTCTTTTTTTTCGTTTTTTTCTTTTATAAATTCTTTATCTGGGATGATATTCATTAAATCATTTGGTGAACATTCTAGTAAATTACAAAATTCTTCGATATATTTAAATGATATAGATGTTGTGTCTCCTCTTATAATTCTATTTAAATTTCTTGATGTTATATTCATCTTTTGACATAGCCAGTATTTAGATTTACCTTTATTTTTTAGTAGTCTTTCTATATTTAATCTTACCATAATACCATCTCTTAATATCATTTTATAAAAGATAGGTATTATAAATAAGATACTTGCGTTACCCATATAAATTTTATATAATAATTGTGTATAATATATGGTGTCTTGCGTACTTTCTTTATTGTTTTTGTGGAGGTGATACTTATTGTGAAAACACGGTTAACTCTGTTTGGTTTAATTATTTTTTTAGTTATTGGTTTTGCTAGTATAATGACAAATTTAACTGTTATTTCTAGTGTAGGTATTGCTAAAAGTTCTGATTTTAAAGTTGTTTTTACAGAATTAACTGTAGACGGTATATCTCGTAATGGTCTTATTAATGATGAAAGAAATCAGATAGTATTTTTATCTTCAATAGTAAAAGGGATTGAAGCACCTGTTAAATTAGAATATGAAATATCAAATAGAAGTAGAAATTATGATGCTGATGTTAATGTAGTTTGTAATTCATCTACAGAAAATGTTGAAATTTCAAATACTTCTTCAAAGCAAAAGATTGAAGCAGGAAGTAGTATAAGAGGACAGATAACTGTAAGTATAAAGGAATTATTAGAGGAACAGAAGAGTATAACTTGTGAAATAATTGGTAGTGAGTCTATTAGAGATTCACTAGCTCCTAATGTGGAAATAAAGAATAATACTACTTTGAGATCTGCTACTGGAGAAAGTGATACCTATGGTTTTTATAGTTATAGAGAAAATATAAAAAAAGTTGTTTTTGAAGATTCGATAGTTGAAAGAGATACACCATATTCATGGGATATGTCAGTTGCTCAAGATGGTAGTGTTATTAGTTACATGGTAGAAGAAAATGGCGGATTTACTGTTTATATTGGACAAGAAGGTGGTGTAATAGCTCCTGCTAATTGTCAATTTTTATTATCTCAGTTTGTCAATTTAGAAAGTATAGAAGGAACTAAAAATTTTGATACTAGTAGAGTTGAAAATTTATCTTGGCTGTTATCAGAAAATACAAAACTTAGTTTATTTGATACAAGTTATTTTTTAACTGATAAGGTGGAGTCACTTGCTGGAATGTTTTGGAACTGTACTTCATTAAAAGATATAAATGTAATTAATTTTAATACTCAAAATGTTTGGGATATGTCTTTTATGTTCTATAGATGTCAAAATGTGGAAAGATTAGATTTAAGTAATTTTAATACTTCTAATGTTATCAATATGGCTGGTATGTTTAACATGGCTATGGGAGATAATAATAGTAAATTGCAATTTTTAGATATCAGTAGTTTTAATACATCAAATGTTACTAATATGGATAGTATGTTTTCAGGAATAGATGTTATGGAGTTAGATGTTTCGAATTTTAATACCGCTAAAGTAACTACTATGTCGGGAATGTTTTATAATTGTAATAAGATAAAATCTTTGGATGTTTCTAACTTTAATACTTCAAATGTAACAGACATGGGGCATATGTTTGATAAATGTAAGGGCTTAATAAATTTAGATGTTACAAATTTTAATACATTAAAAGTAACTAAAATGACTAATATGTTTAATATGTGTGAATCGTTGTTGGAACTTGATATTAGTAAATTTGATACATCGAATGTTACAAGTATGTTGGGAATGTTTATGGGATGTGAACAATTAAGTGTTTTAAACGTTTCAAATCTTAATACATCGAAAGTAATAGATATGTCATATATGTTCAATAAATGTCGTAATTTAGAAAGATTAGATTTAAGTAATTTTGACACATCAAATGTAACAAATATGGCAGCAATGTTTAATATGGATATGGGTGATAATAACAGTAAACTTGTATATTTAGATGTTAGTAATTTTGATACTTCAAGTGTTGAAAACATGGACGGCCTGTTTGCTGGGATAAGTGTTGAATTTTTAGATGTATCTAAATTTAATACTTCCAGGGTAACAAATATGGCAGCAATGTTTTATAATTGTAATAAATTAAACAACTTGGATGTAACAAATTTTGATACAAGTAATGTCACTAATATGTGGGGAATGTTTTATAAATGTAGTAGTTTGAATAATTTAGATGTAACAAATTTTATAACATCGAAAGTAACAGATATGTCGTATATGTTTAATATGTGCAAATCTTTAGAGAATCTTAATGTAATTAATTTTGATACTTCAGAAGTTTTGGCTATGTCTTATTTATTTGGTGGTTGTGATAATTTGAAAGAATTGAATTTAAGTAGTTGGAATACCAAAAAAGTAACAAATATGTCATCCATGTTTGTTGGTAGTTCAGATTTAAGTTTAATAGACTTAAGTAGTTTTGATACTTCTAATGTTTTAGATATGTCTATGATGTTTGAAGGGACATTGAGTTTAAATAATATTATATATGGTGATAATTTTATTCATAATCAGGATGCAGATATTAATTTAATGTTTGAAGGAAGTCCAGCTTTAAAACCAACTCATGAATCATGGAATGGTGTATTCTAAAAGGAAATTAACTTTCCTTTTTTTAATGCAAAATGTAGTTATATTTGATATAATATAAAGGCATAGGAGGAGAAATAATATGAAGGTTATTTTACTTACTGATGTAAAAAAACAAGGAAAGAAAGATCAAATTATTGATGTTTCAGAAGGTTATGCAAAAAATTTTCTAATAAATAAGGGTCTTGCTGTTCCTTATAATACTCAAAACAAGAATAAATTAGAAAGAGATTTAAAGTCTCGTAGTGATGCAGAAGATGCATTAATTAAAGAATGTGAAGAAATAAAATCAAAGATAGCTAATATAACTGTTAAGTTTAAGGTTAAAACAGGAAAAGATGGAAGAATGTTTGGAAGTATTTCTGCAAAACAGATATCTGATGAATTAAAAAAGCTTGGTTATGATATAGATAAAAAGAAAATAAGTTGTAATCATCCAATAGATAGTTTAGGAGTACATATTGTAGATATTAACTTACATAAAAAAGTAATAGCAAATATTAATGTACATGTTGAATAGGAAGTGAAATAGCATGCCTGAAATAAAAAAAGATGAACCTAAAAATTTGGAAGCAGAAATGAATGTTTTAGGATGTGCTTTTTTGTCAAGTTATGCACTGGAGAAAGTTTGTGAAGAACTATCTAGTGATATGTTTTATGATAAAAAGAATGCTACTATTTTTGAAGCGATGAAAGATATTCATGCAAGAAAAGAACCAATGGATGCAATTATTTTAAAAAATGAGATTGAAAAAGTTACACCAATTAATTCAATTGGTGGCGTTGAGTTTTTAAGTGAAGTAATTGATTCGGTTGTATCAGCTTCTAATGTTGATACATACATTAATATAGTTCGAGAAAAGAAACTAAGAAGAAGTTTGATTCATGTTTGTGAAAATATTGAAAATACAGCTAGAGATGAAATTAATGATACTAATAGTATTATTGAAAAAGCTGAAAAAGAAATATTTTCTGTCACTAAAGCGAGAAAAGCTGGTGAATTTAAAACTAGTGCTCAAGTTGTTAAGAGTACAAAAGAACAACTTGAAGCTTTGGCAAAGAGTAATCAAGATGTAACTGGTATTGCTACAGGATTTTATGATTTTGATAAAATTACTAGTGGACTCCATCCACATGAATTAATTATTATTGCAGCTCGTCCAGCAATGGGTAAAACAGCTTTTGCTTTAAATATTGCAACTAATGCGGCGATTACTAGTGGTAAGAATGTAGCTGTATTTAACCTTGAGATGGGTGCTGAACAATTAATGATGAGAATGATTAGTGCTGTTGGTGCTGTTGAAGGAAATAAATTGCGTACAGGTAAACTAAATCATGATGATTGGAAGAAAGTAAATGAAGCTATGAGTGAACTTTCTGATGCTCCAATATTTATTGAAGATACTCCAGGAATTACAATTGGTGAAATAAGAGCTAAATGTAGAAGACTAGCTTCTGTTGGTAAAGGGTTGGGTCTTGTTGTAATAGATTACTTACAGTTAATATCTGGTGGTCCAGGGTATGGTAATAATAGACAACAAGAAGTATCAGATATATCACGAAGTTTAAAGACAATGGCAATGGAACTTGAGATTCCAGTAATTGCACTTGCTCAGCTTTCTCGTAATGTTGAAGGAAGAGAAAATAAAAGACCAATTATGTCTGACTTAAGAGAATCAGGATCAATAGAGCAGGATGCAGATATTGTAGCTTTCCTTTATCGTGATGATTATTATAATAAGCCTGCTGGAGCTGTTGAAGAAAACAATATTTCACTTTCAGAGTTGATTATTGGTAAACATCGTTCAGGAGCAACAGGAACGATAGAAATATTGTTTGAAAAGAATATCAGTAATTTTAGAAATTATGTAAAAAATGTTCAAGGTGAATAGGAGGATTTATGAAGAGTAAAATCTTAGGGGGATTTATAACTATAATATTTTCATGTCTACTGTTTTTTGTAGGGATGGATACAAGAGTTGCTGGGACACCCACCTCTGTATATCAAGTGTATCTTGATGGAGAAAAAATTGGCTTGATAGCTAATAAAGATGAATTATTAAATCTAATAGATACTGAGCAATCAGAAATAAAAGAGAAATATAAAGTTGATAAAGTATATCCTCCAAGTGGTTTAGATATAAAAAAAGTTTATACTTATGAAGATGATATTGTAGATTCTGTTTCTATATATAATAAGATAAAAGATATTGAACCATTCACTATAGAGGGATATAATGCAACAATTACTTATACGGAAAAGAAAATTACCAATGATGGGGAAATATTAGAACCGGGAGCTCCAATTCATATTTATATGTTAGATAAAACTATTTTTGACGAGGCCTTATATAATACTGCTAAATCATTTATCGGTACAGAAGATTTAAATAATTATAAAGAGAATACCCAAAAAGAAATAACTGAAACTGGAGAAGTAATTTCATCAGTTTATTTTGAAGAAACTATGACAATAAAAAAAGATTTAGTTTCTACTGAAGAGTATATTTTTTCAACAGTTGATGAATTGTCGAGATATCTTTTATTTGGGACTTTAGAGGAACAAGAAAAGTATTCTATAAAAGAGGGAGAAGATTTAGAGTCAATTGCAGAAGCTCATAATTTAAATATTGAAGAGTTACTTATTGCAAATCCACAATTTACAGCAGCCAATGTACTATTAACCCCTGGTGAAATAATTAATGTTGGACTTATTGCTCCTCTTGTAAGTGTTGTATATCGTAAAACGGTTGTTGAAGATGTTTCAGTTGCTTATAAAACTGAAGTAGTAAATGATTCAACTAAATATACTGATTATTCTAATGTAACAACAAAAGGGCAAGATGGTATTAATAGAATGACACAAGATATTAAATATATTAATGGAGAAATTCAAGCTCTTGCAATTGTTCAGTCGCAAGTTGTAAAACCAGTAGTTAATCAAGTCGAAGTCCATGGTACTAAAAAAATTGGTGGGGGATATTATTACTATGATAAATCTCAGGGGAATTCTGAGTGGAGTTGGCCTACTGTTTCGCCATTTGTTATTACTTCTAAATTTAAGTGGCGTTGGGGTAAAATGCATCAGGGAATAGATATATCTGGATGTGGTTATGGTTCACCAATATATTCTGTTAAAGATGGAGTTGTTTATTATGTTAATCATGATCGAAATAAATCAGAAGGTTTAGCAGTTTATGTTGAACATCCAAATGGATATGTAACACAGTATATGCATTTATCTAAGATATTAGTTAAAGAAGGACAGAAGGTTGGTAGAGCAGAGAAAATTGGTTTAATGGGATCTTCAGGAGCTTCAACAGGAACACATTTACATTTAGGAGTATGGATTGGAAGACCTTACCACGGTGGGTCTGTTATGGATCCATGTAAGTCAATATTTGCATGTTAGTTTCAGTTCTTGCAAGTGGAAGTGAAGGTAATTCTACACTAATTCAGACTAAGAATAAAAAAATGCTAATTGATATAGGTATGAATTATAAATATATTACTAGTAAATTAGCTGAATTAGATATTACTCCTTCGCAAATAGATTATATTTTTATAACTCATACGCATGCTGATCATACAGGTGCTATGAAAGTGTTTTTTAAAAATAATAAACCATTAGTGTTCCTAGATGAAAAGATGATGAAAGAATTAGAATTTTTAAATGATTATCCAAATTTAATATTTGATAAAGGACCAATAAATTTTGATACCTTTTCAGTAGAGATATTTAAAACTAGTCATGATGCTCCAGGGAGTAGAGGATATATTTTTAAAGAGGATGGTAAAAGTGCTGTTTATGTAACTGATACAGGATATATAAATCACAAACTGTTTAATCAACTTACTAACCATTCGATATATATTTTTGAAAGTAATCATGATGTTGAAATGCTTATGCATGGTAGATACCCTGCTTGGCTAAAAGCAAGAGTTAGAAGTGATGAAGGCCATCTTTCAAATCAACAGTCAGCATTTTATCTATCAAAGTTCATTGGTCCAGATACCAAAGAGGTAGTATTAGCTCATATTTCTAAAGAGAACAATGATCCAGAATTAGCTTTAACAACACTTAAAAGTTCGCTAAAGGAAAATGGAGTTGAATTTGATAATATTGTTGTTGCTAAGCAAAAAGAAAGAGTGGATTGTATAGAAGTATGATAAAAGTAATTTGTGTTGGTAAAATAAAAGAAGAATATTTATCTAAATTAATAAGTGATTATGAGAAGAGAATAAGCAAGTATCATAAAGTAGATATTTTAGAACTTAAAGATAGTGATATAAAAAGTGAGGGGGATTTAATATTAAAAAATATTAAGTCTTCAGATTTTTTAGTTACTATGGAAATTGGTGGTACTAATTTATCGAGCTTAGAATTATCAAAAAATATTGATGAGTGGTTAATGAAATATGGCAATATAACTTTTGTTATAGGTGGTTCAAATGGAATTGATGAAAGAGTTCTTGCTCTAGCAAAATATCGTTTATCTTTTGGTAATAATACTTTCCCCCATGGATTGTTTAGAGGTGTTTTATTAGAACAAATATATAGATCATTTAAGATTTTAAATAATGAGACATATCATAAATAAAAGATATTAAATATGATTTTTATAAATCATATTTTTTCTTGCATTAAATATTTTAGATGTTATAATATACATACTTTTTAGGGGGATTATTTATGTATATGACAAGTTTAGAACGAATTTGGGGCTACTTACATGATGATAAGAGATGTGTTCAAGAATATTTATTTGTACTTGATATTTATAGGTATACTTCAGATTTTGTAGATTTGATTTTTCGAAATCCAGAAGTGTTACCACAGTTGAGAGATAGAATAAAAAGGGAAAAAATGAATTCTGGATTTCTTGGTTTACTTTTTCGTGATGGGTATGGTTTAGCAGAATATCGACTTATTAGAATGATGCAAGTAGAGGCTTTTAGAGAAATTTTAGCTAATAATTTTCCAGAGTTAGATGAGAGTGTTTCATCTCCAAAATTAAGTAGGAATATTAGATAAAGTTGTGATACAATATAGTTGGTGATGTACATGATAGGTAATGATTGGGATACAGCATTAACTGTTTTAGAAAATAGTGAGAATTTCAAAAAGTTTTTAGCTTTAGTTAAACAAGAATATGATACTAAGACAATTTATCCATTGAGAGAAAATGTCTTTAATGCTTTTAAATTAACACCATTTAATGAAGTAAAAGTTGTTATAGTTGGTCAAGATCCATATCATGGAGAAGGAGAAGCACATGGTTTATCTTTTTCTGTTCAGGATCCAACTCCTCTTCCTCCAAGTTTAAAAAATATTTATAAAGAGTTATATGAAGACTTAGGGATAGAGCCAGCTAAAAGTGGCGATTTAACCAAATGGGCAAAAGAAGGAGTTCTTCTTTTAAATAGTACTCTAACAGTTATAAAAGATACTCCAAACAGTCATTCAAAATTAGGATGGCAACCTTTTACTGATTATGTTATAAAATTGCTTAACAGTAAAGATACTCCCATTGTTTTTATATTATGGGGAAATTTTGCTAGAAGTAAGAAGGCTTTTATTACTAACCCTAAACATTTAGTTATAGAAAGTGCTCATCCTTCTCCTTTTAGTGCGAGATATGGTTTTTTTGGAAGCAAACCTTTTTCTAAGACAAATGATTTTTTAATTAAAAATGGATTAAAACCAATAGATTGGGATATAAAAAAATAGTTCAATAATTTGAAACTATTTTTTTTGACAAAAAATTTAATTTTTTTAAGATATACTAATGCTAAGTTGTAGTTTAAATAATAATTTGTTTTAAAATTTATATTGTTATATAACCTAAAATAAGTTATAATGTATGTGAGAATAGGAGTCAAGAGTATGAAGAAAAGAAATATAATGATATTAGTATTTATGCTAGTAATTGGATTTGCAAGTATAACATCAACATTAGTAATAAATGGGACATTGAATCTAGGATTTAATACAACAAGTTTTGATGCAGATGTAATATTTACAAGAGCAGAAACACCATATGGAAAAGCAAGTATAGGTGAGACAAAAAAAGAGATAACATTTGAAACAGAAAAGTTAGAGAATGTTAATCAAACATCAATATTAGAATTTGATGTAACCAATAAAAGTAAAGATTATGATGCCAGTGTAACAATTAACTGTGGATTAACTGAAGAGTTTAGAAGTTATTCAGAGTATGTAAGAATAGATACAAATTTAGAAAGTCCATTTGAATTAGTATCCAGTGAAACCAAAACAGGACAAGTAACAGTAGAAATGATAAAAGCTTTTAATGAAGAATTAACAAAAGATATTCAATTTGAATGTAAGTTAATAGCTACTCCAAAAGAAAGAGATACTTTAGGAGAAGAATATATACCTTCAACAAAATATGTTGATCCAGTATTAAATGGAGCAGACCCAATACTAAAAGAAAATCTAGTTCCAGTAACAATCTCTGACAATGGAGAAGTAACATATGCCAATACAAGTAAAGAATGGTATAACTATGAGAATAAAGAATGGGCTAATGCAGTAATACTTGTTGATAGTCCATCAAAAGAATATCAAGAAGGTAATATTATTCAAGAAAATGATATCGAATCATACTTTGTTTGGATACCAAGATATAGATATCAAATATTCAATGAAGGAAACTATACTGAAGCCATTCGATCAAAACCAGAAACAAGCATAGCAAAAGAAATCCAGATTAAATTTGAATCAAATAGCATTGAACCTTCAACAGGAAGTAAAGTAAATGAGTGGTTAACCCATCCAGCATTTACTAATTTTGATGTAAATGGGTTGTGGGTAGGAAAATTTGAGACTGGATATAAAGATGCGAGTGATACTTCATCTGCTCAAGTAAACTTAATTGATTCATCAAAGGTAATCGTTAAACCCAATGTGTACTCATGGAGAAGCTCAACAGTAAGTAATATGTTTAAAACAGCATATAATTATGAAAGAAATCTAGATTCACATATGATGAAGAATACTGAATGGGGAGCAGTGGCATATTTATCACATTCTAAGTATGGAATTAATACTGAGATTAGAATAAATAATAATTCAAATCATTTAACTGGTTATGCAGCAACAGATGAAACAGATCAAAGCAGTCATCCTGGTGTATCTGGAACTACTTCAAATGTAACACTTCCATATAATACTCCAACAGGATATAAATCTTCCACAACAGGAAACATAACAGGAATATATGATATGTCAGGAGGAGCTTTTGAATATGTAGCAGGATATATGAATAGTACAAGTGATGCTTCTGGATTTATAGAAGAAGAACTAGTAACATATTCAAAATATTTAGACTTATATCCAGATGGGACTACAATTACGTCTTATAATAATAGAATTTTAGGAGATGCAACAGGAGAAATGGGACCATTCTATTCATATGCTGATAATGATGGTACTCTTAGAAATCATAACAGTTGGTATGGTGATTGGGGTAATTTTATTGACTATGGAGCAATTTGGTTCCATCGAGGCAATGGTTTTTCTACAGGAATCTTAGCAGGACAATTTTGTATTGGTAGAGATACTGGACAAAATTCACCTGGAATTGGTTTCCGTTTAACTTTATCTATAAAATAAAAATACAAGTCTAAATACTTGAAGTTGTAAAATAAAAGTGGACACATAA
>CAJUPN010000008.1 GCA_910588195.1 uncultured Bacilli bacterium | reverse complement strand
TAACTTCAGCATTATAATTTCTACTTTTATTTGTTACATCAAACTCTAATGTAGCTGTTTGATTAACATTTTCTAACTTATTTGTTTCAAATGTTATATTTTTGTCATCTTGATTTATCTCTGCTGTTCCATCTTCTGTTTCTGCTCTTGTATATACTACACTTGATGAAAAGTTTTCTTCATTATATCCAATGTTTAAATTTCCATTTATAACAAGTGTTGTACTCACTGCTGCAAATCCGATTACTAGCATAAATACTAATATCATTATGTTTCTTTTCTTCATATCACTCTTCTCCTATTCTATTGTAAGAATAGCACAAAAAACAAAACTCGACATAAATCGACACCATTTTTGGTGTTTTAATATTTGTTAATTTACATTTTAAACAAAATAAAAAAGCAAGTTAATTACTTGCTTAAAGCTTCAACTAATTCAGCTTTTTTCATTGAAGATGCTCCTTCAATTCCATTAGCTTCAGCCATTTCTCTTAATTCTGCTACAGTTAATTTTGAAATATCTGCAGTGTCTTCTTTTGGTGATGCAGCAACTTCTTTGTTTGCTTTTTCAGCAACACTTTTAACATTTTTTCCTGCTAAAGCATCTTTTGCAATTGTTACATAAGATGCGAATAATTTAGGATTATCAATAGCAACTTCTGATAACATCTTTCTGTTGATTTCAACACCAGCTTTTGAAAGTCCATTAATGAACTTAGAATATGAAATATCATTCATACGGCAAGCAGCGTTAATTCTTGTAATCCATAATTTTCTAAAGTTTCTCTTATTTTGCTTTCTATCTCTGTAAGCATAAGCTCCACTATGGAATAATTGCTCTTGAGCAGTTTTATATAATCTATGTTTTGAACCAAAATAACCTTTGGCATTTTTTAATACTTTTCTACGTCTGTTTTTTGCAACAGCTCCACCTTTAACTCTTGTCATTGTACCTCACCTTAGATGACTTTCTTAAGTCTGTCAGCTATTCCTTTCGCTAATTGTCCTTTATTTCTTCTCTTTCTAACTTGTTTAGAAGAATCCTTTGCAGTTTGGTGATTTCCACCACTTTTTTTGTAAGTAATTAAGCCACTTTTATGTTTATTCAATACTTTTGATGTAGCTTTGTGTGTCTTTTGTTTTGGCATATATATTTCCTCCTATATTTCTTTCTTTGGGGTTAGCATCATCATCATAGTTTTACCTTCTAGTTTAGGATTACTCTCTATTTCAGCATAACCACTTAAACTTTCAGCAAATCTTAACATTGTCTCTTTACCTAAATCAGTATGAGCAAGTTCACGACCTCTAAAACGAATAGTAACTTTAATCTTATGCCCTTTCTCAAGATAATTTTGTGCATTTCTTCTTCGAGTTTCGAAATCATGAATATCTATCTTATATGATAATTGATATTCTTTTGTTTCTTTCATATTTTCTCTTTGTTTTTTTAAGGCTTCTTTTTGTTTTTTACTTTTCTCGTACTTAAATTTGTTATAGTCCATAATTTTTGCAACAGGTCGATCACTCCCTGGATTCATAAGTACTAAGTCAAGACCAGCAAAGTTTGCGATTGTAAGTGCATCTGCTAACTTCTTTGTTCCCATCTGTTCCCCATTTGGACCAATAACCATTAATTCTGGTACCCTTATTTGATTATTAATTACTAAATCATCGTTTTTTTTGTTTACGTTTCCTATGATAACGCACCTCCAGTGTAATATAATAAAAAGTGAATACAAGAGTATCCACTTTAAAATCCAATTTGATAATATAAATAAATTAATTTTTTATTCACTTTATTTATTGGCTTTTTTACCTAGTGCTTTTCGCAAACTCAGGTGGATGTGGATACATCGCTTTCCTTTTTAAAACAATATGATTATATCATATATTCTAGAACTGTCAAGTACTTAATTGTATTTTATTATCTTATATTTTTAATTTAATAAGACGTTTTATTTCATTCCTATCAACTAATCTATATTTAGATCCAAAGACAATTGGAATATCTAATCCTAGATGTTCTTCAATATAAGTTGTTTTTCCGATGTCTAATCCTTCAGTAAGCTCATACCTGTTACTGCACTCTGATGATTGGGATTAACTCCTAAATCAAGAAGAATTTTAATGGTTGTTTTTTTAGCTTCAATTGGATAATAATAATTTACAATGGCGTGTAGTAAATTACCATATTCATTTTTATCTTTTAGATTAAAACTCTTTTTTACTGCATCTTTTGTTATAGAATTACCACTATATTTTTTAAAGAAATTATCAACTGCTTTGTTTAACTCTGTTTTAGCCATTATGTCACCTCTTTTTACTGGCCATTTATTATAGCATAAATATATTATCAAGTAAACTTGTGTTTAGGCATATAAAAAGGGACCTTAGTCCCTTAATACTTTTTTAAATATTAGTTTTGATAGTTCATAGATTATAAAGCTTATTGAATTAAATAATACTACTTTAAGTAAAATAGACATTGGAAGTACTTCAACGCTTATTATACTACCTAAAGGTGTTGCAAACACTAATAATTCTATTATTATTACTATAAGTAAACCAAAGTTCATAGCTTTATTAGAAAATATTCCTTGTTTTGTTACCAATTCTTTTAAATTACGACAAACAACAGCATAGATTATTTCTTGAATTACTAAAGATAATAAAGCAAGAGATCCTGCTATTTCATTAGAAAAATGTCTTAATCCAACAAAATATGTAATTAATACAAAGATTGTTTCAACCACTGCAGATGATATGATTGAACCATACACAAATGGTGTAAATATAGGTTTATCAATACCTCTTGGTTCTTTTTTCATCACATCTTTTTCAGCTTTTTCAAAAGATAAACAAATACTCGGAATAGAATCTGTTACTAAATCAATAAATAAGATGTGAATTGGAATTAAAATGGTGTGTCCAGTAAGCATACCTATTAAAACAGTAAATATTTCAGCAAAGTTACTAGACAGTGAATAAACCACATTATTTCTAATATTAGAAAATATTCTTCTACCTTCTTCAACAGCTACAACAATTGTTGAAAATGAATCATCTAGAAGTATAATATCTGCAACTGATTTAGTTACTTCTGTCCCTGTAATTCCCATTCCAACACCAACATGAGCATCTTTGATTGCTGGTGCATCATTGACACCATCCCCTGTCATAGCAACAACTTTGCCTCTACTTTGCCAAGCATTAACAATACGAAGTTTATGTTCGGGACTAACTCTTGCATAGACATTATATTTTTCAACAATTTTTACTAATTCTTCATCAGTGTATTGATCTAAATCAGCACCTAAAATACCTTCTTTTTTATTTTTTATAATGCCAACTGATTTTGCAATAGCACATGCTGTGTCTAAGGAATCCCCTGTTATCATGATTGGTCTTATACCAGCGTCCAAACATTTTTGAACTGATGATTTAACACTTTCTCTTGGTGGGTCAATTATTCCAACTGAGCCAACATAAACAAGTTCACTTTCTTCTTTTAAAACAGATTTGCTTGTCTTGGGAATACTTTTCAATTCTTTATAGGCAAAGCCAATAACTCTTAGAGATTTCTCTGCCATCTTTTTTTCGGAGTTACGAATTTCTTCAATAGTTAATTTAGTTAATTTAACTTTTTTACCTTTAGACACTTTATATGTACATGCATTAAGTAGGTTTTCTAAACTTCCCTTGACTAAAATATAATTTTTGCCATTAATATTATTAACCGATGACATCATCTTTCTAACAGAGTCAAAAGGTGCATCAATAATTCTTGGATACTTTTCTCTAAATTCTTCTATAGCTATTTCATTTTTTAAATATTCATAAAGACAAGTTTCGGTTGGATCACCAATAAAGTTAGAATCTGTAATAGTTGTATCATTTGCTAATAATGCAATATTAATAAACATTTCTTTATCTTCAATTTCTTCATGAGTTACAGTCATTTTATTTTGAGTGATTGTTCCTGTTTTGTCAGAACAAATTATATCAGTTGATCCAAGAGTTTCAACAGCTGTCATTTGTCTAACGATTGTATTTTTACGAGCTAGTACTCCTGCCCCAGTTGACAAAGTAATTGTAATAACTGCTGGTAAGCCTTCTGGTATTGCTGCTACTGCTAAAGAAACACAAAGCATCACTATTTCTAAAATAGCATAATCTTTATAGACACCATAAATAAAAATAAAGATTAAAATTATGAAGATTAAAATTGTTAATTTTTTTGAGATTTCTTTTATCTTTAATTGTAAAGGTGTTTCAATTTCATATGGAGTGTTAAGAGAAGTCGCAATTCTTCCAAGCTCTGTATCCATTCCTGTTTTGACAACTAGAGCTACAACTCGCCCATTAGTTATACTAGATCCAGAAAATAACATATTAGTTTGATCTTGAATTTGAGCTTTTGAAACTTTTAAAGTGCTTGCACTTTTCTGAACAGGTAACGATTCTCCTGTCAATGCTGCTTCATCTACAAAAACATTACTTTCTTTTATAATTCTAGCATCAGCTGGTACTTTATCTCCTGCTTCCAAAATAATGATATCTCCAGGGACTAAATAAGCAGAATCTATAACTTTAATTTTCCCTTTTCGACAAACACGAACCTTTGTAATGGAATATTTTTTTAAGCCTTCTAAAGTCACTTCAGCTTTTTCCTCTTGTATGAAGCCCATTATAGCATTTATTAAAACTACTACAACTATAACAATTGTATCTGTATATTCATGAGAATAAAAAAATCCATATATTGCCATCATAATAGCAACAATTATTAATATGATTATCATCATATCATTAAATTGATTAAAAAATATTTTTAGTTTGCTTTTTTTCTTAGCCTCTACTAAAGCATTTTTACCATATTTAGCTAATCTTGTATTAGCTTCGACTTCTGATAGACCAGACTCATCTGTTTTAAAATATTTATATAATTCTTTTAGACTTTTAGAAAACATATTATCACCATTTTAATTTTAACACACTTTATATATATTGTGATTTTTTTGATTAAATATATTACATATTTACATAAAAAAGGATTAATCTTTTTCAATATTGATTAATCCTTTTTCAACTTCTTCAAGTGCTCTTCCTATTTCTCTTTTAGAAACATATTCATTTTCTTTCATTTGAAAATGCTTTGTTTCATGCATTTGTTTACTACGAGTGCTTGCAACATGTACTAGAATATATTTAGAGCCAACTGTATTTAGTATTTTATCTATTGATGGATAAATCATTTTATTCACTCTCCTATATTAATACTATACTATAATAAATGATTTAGATAAATACATTCGACATCTAATTTACATCTATTTACTGTTAATAGTCATTTTCTATTTTAGAACATCTACCAGATAAAATCATACTACATATTATAAAGGCTATTATTATCATATAATATCTTCCTTTCTATAGGATACATATATAGTTTGGTACTTTTTCTTTGATTTATTACAAGTTATAAGTACTAGTGAATCCTTATTTTTTTTACGAATAATATTTAAGTATCCATCTTTTAATTCGTCATATTTATTAGATAATATATAGGTATATCTTTTGCCTTTGTAGTCAAGATATATAGTGCTTCCAAGATTAAGTTTATCTAAATCATTAAAGAATGACACTTTAGAATTTCCCCTATGTGCTGCTAGGATAAGCATACTAGAACTATATTCTAAAGGAATAGATTCTTTTACATAATAAATATTTTTGTTAACATTATTTAACGATGAAGTTTGTTTATAAAATCCTCTTGTTAAATTTATGCTTGGAATATGTAAAATACCTAAATAGTCTTCTTCACTTTTTTTATCCACTACTTTTTTGTGTGAACTTTCTTGATAATAATTTAAAACTTTCTCTGTATTGGTCTTTTCTACAGTTATTTTTTCTACTGTATTGTAAGCATATAAAAGAGAAAAAGTTAAGGTTATTGCACTTAATAAAGTTAATACTATTTTATTTAGCATATTTTAACAATATAACACTAGAGATTATTATAAAAATATAAATTATAGAAAAAGAGTTTGCTGCTGTTGAAGGAACAGTTGCTTCTATAGTTTCATAATTTAAATTACTATTTTCGGTATTTCCATTTAAATTAGTTAGAAAATTTTCATCTTTTATATCTGAGATATTTTCATCTAAGTTTTCTGTTTCATCCTTATTTTCTTCACCCTTTATGGCATCATCTGTATCAGATTTGTCAGGTTGTGGATTTGTTTCTTCATCTTTCTTATCTGTTTCTAGATTTTCTGGGGGTATAGTTTCATTCTCTTCTTCTTTATTTTCTTCTGTATTCCCATTGCTACTATTTTCTTCATTTTCTATTTCTTCTTTTTCAGCTTCTTCTTTATCAGAATTATTTTCTAAATTGTCATCAGGTTGTTCTGGTGTCTCTTCAATATCTTCAGTATTAAAAACGAAGGTGTTAACAAGTTCATCTAAATCCCCTGGTTCAAGCATATCTTGATAAGAATCACTCACATAATAGGTATAGGGTTTGTGATAATAATCATAACTTTGCTTAAAGGTAAGAATATGCTCACCTTCCTGTTCTGCTTTAAATGTAATACTTTTATAACTAAGATGGTATATTTTTAATGTCTCAGAAAAGACATATTTATAATTTCCGACAACTTCATTTTTATCAAATATTTCAATAAAAGTGTCTTTTTCTATTTTGTGTGTAGAGTGATCATTATCAAAAAAACTAATGTTCTTTGTTTTTTCCGCAACTAGTTTTTTTAATTCAGCTATTTCTTTTTCATAAGGATAAATTGGCGTGCTTGATGTAAGTGACGAAACAAAGTAATGCTCTATTTCTGGCGACTCTATCTGCCAAATTAAATATTGTGTTATGGCATACCATTTAGGATCTAAATGGCTGGTATTTTTGTCTTCATATCCGTAGCCATAATAAGCTAGTGCCTCTATTTTTTTAGCATCACTTGAAGAAAGATGTTTAGGCTTTTCTTTTAAAGTATTAAAGTGACTACCATTTGGAGCATTTGAAATTGGTTCCCAAGATTCTATACAATAAACAAACTTATTATCTGTTGTCTTTCTGTATATAGCTGCTTGACTATGAAAGTTATGGTATTGATACTTTATTTCCTCTGTATCTTCGCGATGTTTGTAAAAGTAAATACCATCAATTTTTTCTGCCTCATAAAAACTTCCATTATAAGTTTCTTGAGCATAAACATCACTTGTGAATAATATTGCTAATACTACTGCTATAAATCCGATTATTTTTGTTTTCATAAATTCCTTTCTTAAACTATTCTTAATAAAAAACGAAAAAAGAGAAATACCTAAAGTACTTCTCCTTTTTTTTACTACGATTTTATATTCTAAATTATTGTTTATTAATTGTCAATAGTTTTTCATGATTAGCTAAATAAAAATTAACTGAATCATTTGATTTAACTAAAGGAAGATTACATCTTAAAGCTGTATTTATAGATGGGATATTTTCTTTTAATACTTTAACGTACAAATTATATTCGCAGATATGAATATTTTGATTAAGTAACTTTAACATTAAACTTAAAGCTTTGGAAGCATAATGGTTTCCTCTAAACTTACTCTTTATATTATAAGAGATATTTTCTTTTTCAAAGTTATAACTAATCATTCCAACTATTTCGTTAGTACCTTCTTTAACGATATAAAAAGTTTGAGACATTAAACTAAATAAATCTTCCTTATTTTTACGATTAGAATAAAGAGATATTTCTTCATTACTTATTTCTTTAATAGCACTTTCCCCACTAATGATTGAAACAGCTGGAGTAATTAAGTGAAAACCTATTGGTAAACCATCAAAGTCAGATAGGACATCATAAATTTCTTCAAATACATCAGTTATATTTTCATAATCTTCTAGTTTTTCTTTTTTACTAGTTCTTTTGGAATATTGAATTTCTCCCGTATCATAGTCATATATAATTATTCTTTCACAAAAATCACCATTTAAATATATTCTTTTGGTAAATGTAGAAATATTACCAACACTTCTTTCATTAGTTAAAAAGTTTTTCCCCTTAACAATAAGAATTCTTCCTTCTATAAAAGTTGAATCCCCAATTATATAATTATTTAATACTTTATTAACTTTATTTTTAGTATTTTTATGTATTAGGGCTTCATATATTTCAGCTTTTGTAGCCCCATAAGTATTTATATTAAAATAGTGCTTTCCCTTCTTATCGTATGAATATGATAATGTATGATTTATCATCATAAATCCCCTTCTTTATGCAGAGGTATATTATCATAAAAGAAGTTTTTTTTCAAATTATAAAAGAACTTCATTAGAAGTTCTTAGGACATGATTCGTAGACATTTTCGCAAGTGTCACATTCTTCACATGAAAAAACTGGTGTGAAAGTATGACGATAAACGTGACGATTTACAATTTTAGTATTTATTGGCATTACATGAGGTACTTCGTGAACTATTACTCTTTCACAAACTCTTGAGATTGGACATTCATATACAGGTGGACACATATTTGGGCAAGCAGTTGGACAAGCAGTAGCTCCTGGCATTTGATTCATTTGAGAATAATCCATAGGCATTTCATTTTCAATACATCTTGAATTCATAAATACTCCCCTTTCTATATTATTCTATGCAGATATAAAAAAAAGGAACTAAACTTAGTTCCTATATCGATAATTTTTTGTTTCTAGAGTTTCTGAAAGTTCTTGTTCTAATTCTTCCAATGTAATCCCATGGTATTCACAATATTGTCGTTGTTCAGTTCTTAAGTATTTATTAAAGTCAGCTTCTTCAACTAAATTACCTTCTTCAGTAAATGCCCAAGGAATAGATTTATCTCTTTCATATATTAATATCTTTCCACTAGCTAATTGTTGCATTCCATAAATAGGTCCTGTTGTTAAATATTCTGTTGTACCTTCATTTTTTGGTTTATTAACTTGAACTCTAAATCCATAGACATCAGAACCAATTATGAGACCTTTAATTAAAGAAAACTTTTCTCCTTGGAACACTATATGATTTTTATACATATTAGGCATTATTACAATGGTTAATTCAACATTTGTTTTTTGGTGAACTTTACCATCAATCTCTAGTTCATCTACGACAAAATGATTGTTTATAATTGTTCCATCTTTTCTAATTACCCAAGGATCATTTTTGTTTTCTTCATAAATAATTATATTTTCTTCATCAACATTAAGTGCTATGACAGGATTTTTAGTTGTATGTTCAATGCTACTATCTTTTATTCCTTCAATTATAAAGCCATCATATTTTTCTTCTTGTGATAAAATAGCTCCTATAGTATCTTCTATTTCTCTTTCTAATCCCGATTTAGAACACATTGTAATTTTTTCTGCACTAACTTTTAAAATGATAGGATTTTTAGGTTTACTTGTTGATAACATGTGCACTCCTCTTTTCTTGTGCGACTATTTTATAAAAAATAAAAGTTTTAGTCAAATATTATTTAATTTAGATTATCAACAGCGATATTATATTGTGTACGATGATACTCAAACTTGTTTTTTAATTCGTCAGTTATTCCTAATTTTATAAATTCTTTTTCTATTAAAAGCATCCATACTCTTTCATAAAGTGCTTTATTAGAATATTCATTTGCACAAATACTTTCATGCATATGCTTTAGTTTATCGTTAGGAAATTCTTTTAAATATTCATAAAATTCTTTATTGCATGCTTCAACAGGAGTTGTTGTCTCCATTTCTAATTCCATTTCAGAAATAATTTTTGAAATAATTTCAATATTGTATAACATATCTTCTTTATCCATAATTTCCTCGTATATTCTCTCTATTTATATTATTTTATCATATTTTATCTAATCAGAGAAAAAAAGATAAATTAACTATTTATCTTTAAGTTTAATTCTTTATCTTTATTTAATATACACCAGTTTTTTTCAAAAGTAATTGGATCAATTCCTGTTATAGCTTTGGAATCAAAGTTTTGGGTTAATGTAGAATCCATTGGTAAAAATTGATGAAGATTACTTCCAAAAGCATCTTTTATCACAGTTGGTTCTAATATGACATTTGGTAAAATTCTTTCAAATGTGTTACTAACTGCTTTTACAGCTAGATTAGATTCAAAAGGATATATTCTCCCGATAAGCTCATAGCCATGGTTTTCTAGTTCATCAAATTGCCAAGAATCACCTGATTCGTCTGTTGGAACATAAATATCTTCATCATCTACATAAAAAATTGCTTCGCCTTCTTTAGTTATATAAATAGATTCGTCCTTGCCTTCATTACTGACATTTCTGATAATTTCTCCACCATTAGCTCTGATAATTAAAACAGGCTTTATCTTTCTTCCGACATATGAAGAACTAAAATCTATATTAGTAGTATCTAATACATGATAATTTATTCCATCTTTGCTTATATATTCATCTTTGTATTGTAATTCCATATTAGCCTCTTCTTTTATTATTTATGTGTGTTAAAGAGATTTTTCAATTCTACTTTTTATATCTTCTAATATAAATGTGGTAAAACTTTCTAAATCAAGAGCATTTTCTATTCCTGAAACACATTGTAAATTTTCCATTATTTTCAATATATCATCATATGCTTCTTTGGGAGTTAAAGTTAATCCAAAAATATCATTTGGGTTTTTAGAATAACAACTTGTATTAATAGTTGAACCCATTTCATTATGAATCATTGAAGCATAGTAATAATCTCGGAAATTTGCCTTATATTTTAATAGTTTTTCTTTGCGACTATTTTTACCGTTATGTACTTCATCAATTTTATAAAATCCATCAGCAATTAAGATATTGTATAAAAGTTCTCCACAAAAAAACACAAATACGATACCTTTATTAATGCATTGTTTTTCACTATTCCATAAAACATTAAAGGTAATATTATTAAGATTAATGCGACTTTTTTCTTCTAAATATTCTGGAACAGTCATGTAATCTTTAATTTCTATTACTTGAGTATCTTCAAATTTATATTCAGTTATAGTTTTAGTCATTATGGTACTCCCCTCAGTTGTCAAATCACACTTTTTACATTTTAACATATTTAAAGGGGTTTTTGAAGAAAAATTTATAAATTTCCTATTAAAATACCATAAAAAAACACGAACTTAATAATTATAAAAAATCGTGTTTTATACTAATAGTTATGCTTTCTAATTAATATTTATTTTTTCAATAGTTGCAAAGTTCTTTCATTTAGTTCTCTATAGTATCTTTTATAAAACTCGGGTTTTTTAGCGGTATTAACGTCAACTACTGAACCATCTTCAAACATTACATTTCCTTTAGGTCTTAGTTCTATATAATTTCCGTCATAAGGAATATTTAGGCTATCAGCAATACATTGCATTGCCTTATCAATAGGCTGATGCAAAAACATATTCTTTTCTTCTCTCAATTGAGAATTTCTATAATTATAGTATGCATCTTCATAATCAATTGATGGTAAAATGTTTATTTCAACATTATCTCCTTCTACATTATAGTCATCTAAATTGTCATTTCTAGAAATAGAAATACTTATAGGAATTAAATTGATTTTTTTACCCTTAGACCTAGCAAGATAAACCATTCTGCTAGCACCAGTACGTCCTCTAAATATTTTATTTTCAGGAACATATGCTCCTTCAGGAAAGATACTGACACTTTTTCCATTTTCCAAAAGTTTTATACTTCCTTCTAAACACATGTTTGCATAAACAATACCGCCATGAGCTTCAATAGGCATTGCATTTAAATACCTGTTAACTATTTCTTTTCGATTGTTTTCATTTTTGTACACTAGTCGAGCACTAATTAGACTTATTATTTCTTCTGGTAAAGCCATAGGTAAATAGAAGATATCCATTAAACAATTATGATTTGAAACCAAAACATTAATTTCATCTTTTGGGTAATTATCAAGATTCTTAACAACTAAGTTCACATGCTCTCTTAGTTTTTTTAATTCTTCTAATTTATTCATAGACATAATCCTTGTTCTACTATTTTAGCCATATCTTTGTGACCTTGGTAACTTAAGTGAATACCGTCTTCAAATAAATCTAAATTATCAGCTGTTATTATGCTTATATTTTCTTTCGCAAAATATTTAATTATTTCTTGTCTTTTCTTTTCACATTCAATGTCAAAAATTGCACTTGCATTAACTTGATAATCAAAATTAATTGGTAATATATAAACTATATTTGGCATTTTAGAATTAAAATATTTTATTTTATCTTCCTCATCATTAAAACTTTCTTCAATTTTATCTTTATACCATAATAAATCTTTGATTATATCATCACTACTTTTGTTATATTTTAATTGTAAATCGTTAGTCCCTAAAGAGATAATAACTGTATCAACTGGGGCATTTGTTCTAAATATTGAAATAAAGGTATCTTGTCCATTTTTATACTTTTTCATTATTTCATCATTTCCTGCAATACGACCAGGTAATCCTTCTTGTAAAAATAAATACTCCTTATTGTATTTTTTTCTTAATATATTCACCCATTGTTTTTCATCAGGAATTCTTTGACCAGTTATAAAATTATCTCCCCAAGTATTAGAATCTCCATATACTAATATTTTTTTCATTATACCTACACCTCCATTTATTTTATAAGTTACTAGTTCCATAATAGATAAGAGTTTTTAGGTATTTTTTAATACATAAAAATAATTCAAATTGATGTTACTACTATCTTATATAAATATAATAATACTTTTTATAATTTTTTTAAAGATATTATATTTTCTTTTATAAAAAATGAGTTTGATATCTTGGATATTTCAGTTTAAATTTTGGACATATTAAAACTTGAACTTGATATAAATTTGACATGTTCGAGTTCTTTAAAATTTTTCTTTCTAATTATTTAAAATTAATTGTATTATGTTTACATGAATCACAAAGTGGTCCTAATTCTATTTCATATTTATCTGTAATTTCTTTTGATCTTATCAATATTTCTTTCATAAATTCGGATTTTGGCATATGAATTTCTTTATTAATTGGTATATATGGAGATAAGACTGGCATACATTCCAATTTACTTAATTCTTCTACTGCTTTTAAACTATCCTCGATTTCTTCGAGTCCAATTATGATACATGATCTAACATTATATTTTCCAAATATGGAAACTGCTAGTTTTATAAATCTAAAATAATTTTCTTTTCCAATTTTTCATCAATGTCTAGTTTTTCTTTTACTATTTGCATAACTAATCAAACTCCTTCCAAAACAAACAAAAAAGATTAACCGAAATTAACCTTTATATTTTGAAAGTCGTTTTAGTTCGACTAATTTCCCTATGGTGCGTTTACTGATGGGGTTTTGCACTCACCAATAAAAAAATAAGTTCATTGATATTTGATATATTTATTATATCGTTTATCTTAATTTAAAGCAATATCATTTGTTGCATAAATTGTAATTTTTTATTTATTTCTTTTTACATATATTATTCCTATTATTGAAGTAATCACAATAACTGTAAGTGGAGCTACTTTAAAAAATAGCCACTCAAATGAATGCCATAATGTTCCAATAATAGACCATTCAGGATCACTATAATCCCAAGATTGATATGGACTACCTAATACTGCTAATAATATAAAAAGTAATATAATGCATACATCTGTAATTATTAAGAAGTTTACTATTCTTTTTCTTTTTTGCTTTTTACTCATAGATAATTGCTCATTAACAACTTCTAATTTTTCAGATATTGCTTTTAAATCATTTTTTTCTTTTTCCTCTATACTTTCACCAAGAATTTCACTAACTGGTGTTTCAAAAATTTCTGATATAGTGATTAACATTTCGGCATCAGGAACCGACAATCCTGATTCCCATTTTGAAATTGTTTGTCTAACAACATTTAATTTAATACTTAATTCTTCTTGTGAAAGTCCTTTATTTTTTCTTAATGTTTTTAAATTATCTTTTAACAAATTACATTTTCTCCTTTCATCAAGTTAAGTATATTATAAGTGTTCCGTTGCTACAAGCAATGCGTTTTAACATTTCAACAAATTTAGTCTTCAATTTTCATAATGATATCATAAGCAGTAGAACATTCTTCTTTTGATAATTTTGTTTCATTAACTAGATATTCTATTGCCTCATCTCTGTTATCAAACTTTTTTAATATTTCTCTTACTTCTTTAAACTTTTCAATAACAGTTTGGATTTCACTATTCATAATTTCTCATCTCCTATACAAATTGTGATTTAATCATCACTATCTTTGTTAATGTAGTTATATTTTTTAATTTTAATAATTAAATAAATATAAACTATAAAGAAAATTATTGCTAGGCTAATCCCAACAGGCATAGCAAATTTTGAAACACCATTTATAGCAATACTAATAAATAAAAATTCTAAAAATCCAACTAGCAGAGTTATTGCAATATACTTTACTACTTTAGGTACTTTGGTACTATTTATTATATCAGCAAATATCCATTCCATACTCTCACTCCTAAATTGTAATTTGTAATTAACTATTTAATAGAAAAGTAACTTTTTGTTTTATCTAATTTAATATTTTTTAAAGTAGCCATTTCTTCAATAGTTACAAAGGCATAGCCTTCATTTTGTAATTTTTCCATGGCTAGTAAAGCACCATCTACGGATGTTTCATATAAATCATGTAATAATACTATTGCACCATCATGAGCATTTTCGACTATATAATTTGCTATCCTAGTTGCATCTTTATATTTCCAATCTTCTGTATCAAGATCCCATAAAATGGTATACATATTAGATATTTCTTTTATATTAGAGTTAATATTCCCATAAGGTGGTCTTAAATAAATAGTTTCACTATTAACTACGTTTCTTATGGCATCATTAGTTTTCCTTATTTCATTTGTAACTGCATAATTATCTAACTTTAAAAGATTTGAATGACTATAAGTATGACTACCAATCAAATTTCCCATATCATAAGCCCTTCTTAATGTATCTTTATAATTATTTACACGATTGCCTAAAACAAAAAATGTTACACGAGCATTGTACTTATCCAAATTCTCCAACAATTTATTTGTTCCAATATAACTAGGACCATCATCAAATGTAAAAGCAATTAACTTTTTATTGCTAAATTCTTTTAAATTTCTTTTTTGTTTATTAGTAATATTTTCCGCTTTGCTATATTTTAAATATTCTTCTTTTATTATTCCATTGAGTTCACTATATGGAATTAATATTTTTACCTCGTCCGCCGCATAATACGCAACTTGATATGGTGGAAATACTATTTCTAAACCATCATCAATAAAGTTGAAATATTCAAAATTTTCTGGTTTACTTTCTAAACCACTTTTAGCCATTTCTTCATCAAAATCTAAATTATTATCATTGCTATACTTCATAACATAATAGTATGAAAGACTCGATAATCGGTCTAAAGATTTATCGTTTGCTAAAAAATCTGTAATTGACACTATCTTATCTTCATTTTTATTGTAATAATAAGATTTATCACTTCTCATATAATGATTCCCACCAGTATATTCATAAACTGTTAAATGAACTCCTAAAACATCTTCGTTCTCACTTATTTTGTAATCTGTTTTAAACTCATATTTACTTGAATTCATATTTTCTAAATCCCTTATATCATTTTTGAACTCTTCTTCTTTTTTATGTAAATATTCATTTGTATAAGCTAATATATTTTTGTTATTTAATTTAGGATAATTGATTTCAATTAAATAATTATTTGCTTCTTCTTTATAATTATCTGTTTTTCCTTTTCCAAATAAATTGCGATTAGAGTTATTAACATATAAACTTAAAAATCCAATCATTAAAATTATTGTAAAACAGAAAAATATTTTTCCGAATTTTGTTAATCTTCTTTTATGACTTTTTCTGTATTCCATACTGCAACACCTCTATACTACATTTAATATTTTATCATAAAAAGCAAATCATGAATAAATTTTTGCTTTACAAATTACTATTTATCGCTTTGTTTATACTAACTATTATACCATGGAAAAAGCTGATTTTCTATATCAGCTAATCTGCTTTTGTATATTTATCTTGTACTTTGTCTGGAAGTTCATCATATTGCACTTCTTTCCAATTAGAAACTCCTCTAGTCATCATGTATGTTAATTCTAAATAAGCATCTTCTCTTAATTCCCTACTTGTTTTAAATTTTATTTCTTTTTCTTTTCCATTTTTATCATAACAAGTTAATGTATATTCATAATTCATACCATCAGATGAACTAATACTTTCTATCTTTGTATTATCAATTTGTGTATAATATGCAGAAGATTGATAAACCAAGAAGTAATATGCTCCACAACATAAAGCTAAAAATACTATTGTACCTATAACTATTGGCAATTTTTCTTTTATAAATTCCATTTTCTAATTCCTCCTATTTTATTTCTATATTTACTTTTCCAGAATAATTATCTCCATTTATAATTAGATAATTACTTCCATCTTTAACATTAAAATCAAATTCATAAGAACCATCCTCTATTGCTAAAGATTCTTCTTTTTCTTTTAATTTCATGTATATTTTTATATTTCCATCAGAATTTTCGACATTTAATTTAATATGAATATTATCATTATCTCTTTCAATAGTAGTTCCGCCAAATATTACTTCTTCTCCTTTAAACTTTTTATAAGTAACTTCGTATGTTCCTGTATAATGATCTTCTCCAAATTCACGATTTCCTTTTAATTTAGATTGACTTGTCAAAACCATATCTCCTACTTTTTCATTAGCACTTTTATATATATTTAAAAATCCATCTTTAGTACATCCAGAACATAATATTAATGTAAAACATAAAGTTATTAACAATAATCCTATCTTTTTCATGTGTCATCACCTTTCTTTTAACAATTTGACTTTGTGTTAGATTTCGTTTCTAATAATTTTTAGTAATTCAAAATTACCTTTATCTAAAAATATGGCATTTAATCTTTCAACTTGTTCCTTCAATTCAGAACTATCACTTCCTGTTAGCATAATGAACTTAGTATTTATATTATTTTCTCTTAGATATTTAAGTATAGATAATCCATTACTATTTCCCATATCATAATCAGAGATAATTAAATCAAATTTTATTTTTTTAATATTTTCTAATGCTTCTTCTCCACAAGAAGTTGTTATAATCTTTAGTGTATCTTTTTTTAGTGCTTGACTTAACAATTCAAGAAATGTTTTATTATCATCAGCTAATAATATAGTTTTTACTTTTAATCATCCTCCTGTCTTATCGTGCTAATATATTTTACCTTAAATAAATTATCATAATAGATTTTTTTATCTTTCACGAGTGCCAAGGCATTTATTAAGTAAAACAATAATATACTAATCATAGTCAAAATATATAGCCAAGATGCCTCTAAAAATTCTAAATTTAATCTCTCTGTTATAAATAATGCAAATGCTATTGTAATAAATAAACTTCCAAAATAATAGACATAAAGAAATACGATTCGCAAAGATATTTTTATTAATCTATACTTGTGAAATTCTAATCTTACATTCAAAAATCTTCCACCTAATGTTTCACCATTTTTAAAATATGGATAAATAATATAATAAGCAATAAATGTTATTAACAATAAATACCTAATATGTAAAAAGATACTTATAAGTAAAGTAATAAACATATACAAGAAACAATCTAGTCCAAATACTGTAATTCTTCTAAATCCTGAAACAAATTCTCCAGCACTAATAGACTTTCTATCTATTTCATCTCTTGTTGGAAGAAAGTTATCTATAAATCCCATTATGAAATACCCTATCATTCCACCTAATGTATTCATAATTAAATCATCTACATCAAATACTCTATATTGATATGGGTAGAAATGGTATAAGCCTGTAAGCTGTGTAATCTCAAAAAATAAACTTAAACATAGACATAATATGACTGTTTTTTTAAAACTACATTTATAGTAATACCTTAAATACATTCCAAACGGAATTGTCATAAAAATATTAAAGATAACAGTATAAAAACAAGGCTCTGTAAGTGCTTTTAGATATGTACTAGGATTTGTTAATACAAATGATGATTCTTTTATAAGATCATTTACAAATCCAAATGGAATTAATTTTATCATATTTGGTTTATAAACAACTTCATTTCTTTCTGGAAGTGGTAGTATAACTAAAAAGAATATTGTTATCATATAAAGAATGAATGAATAGACAATTAACACTCTAAACGGATTAATTGAACCATATTTATGATATTGGTGTAAGATAAATGGAATCGAAAATAACAACGCAATGAAAGGAAATACTAATATTGCAGTTTTTATAGATATTATATAATTCATAAAACAAATTAAGGATTAGCAGTTTATTACTAATCCTTATTCCTTTTTAAAACTGCTATGATAATAATAACTATGATTACTATACCAATAGGAATTAAGATTGGTAACCATGTATCTTCTACACTCTGCCAAACAGCATTCCAGTTATATGCTAGTAACATATTAATATCTCTCCTTTATGATATTTTTACTACAATAATAAGTGATTAAGAAATATCCACCATATATAATTACCATAAAGATTGTAGTCATTATAATAGATGGTAATAATTGATCGTTACCAAATACTTCTAAAATTTTCATAGCAAACATTATTCCAAAGACAGAGTGAATTAAAGCAAGTATTAAAGGAAGTATAAAGAAGATTGCAATTTGTCTAAATAATGCCTTATTAATCATCTTTTCATCTGTACCAATTTTTCTTAACATTCTAAATCTTTGTTTATTATCACTACTTTCGGAAAGTTCTTTTAATCCAAGAACTGCTGCACTACTAATTAAGAAAATTACTCCTAAATATAATCCAATAAATGTTACCATAGCTGATAGCCCAGTTGTTGCCTCTTTAATAGATAATCTGGTAGAACCACTAGGAAGCAAATAATCATTTGCCTTTGGATTTTTGGCTAGTGCATTAATATTATTTTCTATTTCTTCTATCTCATTTTTATCTGATGTATTATAATTACCAATAAGATGATTTTGAACTAAATAATCTTCATTTATAACATTATCGGAAACTAATATAATTCCTGTATTGATGTGATTACTAGACATTTCTAAGAATCCATCTTGGCAAGAATTATATTTTGGTTTTAAAGTATGTCCGAACAAATTAATAGTTTCCCCATTTTCTAAAGCCATATTTCTAATTTCAACCATTGACTTAAAATCTGCAACAATCATATATTCATCATCTTTAAGAGAATATTCTTCATTTCCATATAATCTTGCTACTTTATTATAATCACTTATTTTTATAATTGATTCTTTTGTATCATATTGTAAAAAAGGAAAACTTGTTCTTACTGAATCTAGTTTTGATCCTAAAGTATGATTCATTGTTAAATCTGGTGTTGCATAAGTATTAATTTCAACATATTCTTTTACATCCCTAGTAATATCATAATTGAATATATTAAACATTTCTAATACAGTATAATGAGAATTTTTAATTTTATTATCATTATAACCATAAGTTCTAAAACTATCATAGTATTTATCCATGTTCATATTAGTTGTAAACATGAAGTCAGCAGGTGCTAATTCTTTTATATTGGCGTTCATTGAGTTCTTCATAGTTAGACAAGCAGATAATAAGCATATTGTAATGAATAACATTAAACAAATTATTGTTGTTGAAAATACTGTTGTATTTATCTTGCTACTAAATTGTCTTAATGTAAAACTATTTAATCCTTTATAATAAAAGTTTTTCATGCTTCTAGCAATTCTTAAAAGAAGTCCTGATAAAGACCAGAATATAAAGAATGTTGATACACAACCCATTACTATTGGAACTAATATATTTTCAGCTTCTTGCAAAGTTAGAAATTCAACTGTTACTAGATGATATGCCTTACCTAAAACTAAACATGAAATAATGAAAATAATTATACATAAAATTGGATTTTTTAGTTTAATTTTCTCACTTGTTTTAGCACCATTTAATAAATCTATTAACTTACATTTACTTACACTATAAGTGTTAAATATCATTACAAATAAATACATTATTCCAAAGTAAATTATTGTTTTAATACAAGAACTACTAGAAAATACAAATGCAAATTTTGTTAAATCTGCTTCAAACATATTGGCAACTACTAAACTCATTAATTGTGATAGAATAATACCTATTCCAAGACCGACTACTAATGAAATAATGCCAATAAATAATGTTTCAAAGAATAATATTAAAGATATTTTCCTTTTGCTCATACCAAGAGTTAAGTAAACACCAAATTCTTTATTTCTCCTCTTCATTAAAAATCTTGAAGCATATATAATCAAAAATCCTAAAATAAATGATACAAACACGCTAACTCCTGATAACATTGTCATCATAAGTTCAATTAATTCTTCTGTGGATGATGAAACATCCATCATTACTGTTTGCGATCCAAGTGCATTAAACACATAAAATATTGCTACACCAAGAATAAGTGTAAAAAAGTAGATGGCATAGTCTTTAATACTTTTCTTGATGTTTTTTAGCGATAACTTACAAAGCATCATTCAAATCTCCACCAAGTAAAGTAACAACATCAATAATCTTATCAAAAAATTCTTTACGAGAATCATTACCCTTATGAATCTCTTTAAAAATCTTGCCATCTTTGATAAAAATAACACGCCTTGCATAAGAAGCTGTAAAAGCATCATGTGTTACCATTAAAATAGTAGCTCCAAGTTCATCTAAATAATTAAACTTTTCAAGTAACATTTTTGCAGATTTAGAATCTAATGCTCCAGTTGGTTCATCAGCAAGTATTAGTTTTGGATCTGTAACAATAGCTCTAGCAGAAGCTACTCTTTGTTTTTGTCCTCCACTCATTTGATATGGATACTTTTTTAAAACTTCCTTAATATCTAGTTCTTCAGCAACTTTCTTTATCTTTCGATCAATCTCTGATGCTGAAACATTTTGAATAGATAAAGCTAGTGCTATATTTTCATAAGCTGTTAAAGTATCTAACAAATTAAAGTCTTGAAAGATAAAGCCTAACTCTTCTCTTCTAAATTTATTTAATTGATTTCCTTTTAGTTTAGTAATGTCTTCTCCACCGACATAAATATGTCCTGAAGTTACTTTATCAATAGTTGAAATAACATTTAAAAGAGTTGTTTTTCCACTGCCTGATGCTCCCATGATAGCAACAAATTCGCCTTTTTCAACTTCAAATGATAAATTATCAATTGCCTTTGTTAAAGATGAACGACTACCATAATATTTTTCAATCTTGTCAACTTTTAAAATATTTTCCATATAATTTCTCCTTCCATTAACAATAATAAATTAAAAATATTATTTTGTCGTTCGTTTAATATTACAGAACATTACTTTTTTGTAACATTACTTTAAAACTTCGTAATATTTATCTTTTGCAAATGATATATATACTCGTGTATATTTATTTAAAGCAGACTCAATTTCAATTTTATGCCCTAGTTTATCACACATATTTTTAGCAATAAAGAGTCCCATACCTGTTGATTTACCTTTCCCTCTTCCATTTTCTCCTGTAAATGTTTTATTAAATACCTGCTTCAAATCAGATTCTTTTATTCCTATTCCATTATCTTCCACTATAAGTGTGGTTTTATTTTTTTCATCTCTTACTGATATTTTAATATAAGAACCTGCAATATCTCTTTTGTACTTAATACAATTATTAATAATTTGTCCTAATATGAATTCTAACCATTTAGAATCTGTTAAAACTTTTATATTAACATTACGAGCATTATAATCAATTTTATTTTCAAGTAGATCATCCATATTCTTTAAGCCTACATTTTTAATTACCTTTGATAAATCTGTTTCTTTGATTAAATAGTCTTTTTCAGCATTTTCACTTCTCACATAATATAATACTTGATCTACATAGTCTTCTAATCGTTTTAATTGTGTTTGTACTTTTTTATCAAACTTATCTTTATGATTGTTAATTATAAGAATTAAAGTTGCTAGTGGTATCTTCACTTCATGAATCCACATTTCTATATAATTTTTAAAGTCATGCCATTGCTCTGTTATCTTATTTACATTTTCGCTCATTGATTTATTAATTTCATAAAGTGCTTGGTATAATAATTCTCCATCATAAAACTCTGGTTTAACAAGAGTTTCTAATACTAAATAGCTTTTATCTAATACTTCAATATTAGAAAGCAAGTCTGTATAAAACTTTTTCTTTCTTAAATAATCAATTAAGAAAAGAGAGATAAATAAAGTCAATAGTACAAATAGTGATGCTATTATTACTCCACTATCTACTTTAAAAGCAAAGAATATAAGCAATAAAATACCAAGAGCAATTAGTGATAAAACAATCGCATATAATTTATCTCTTAAATATTTTGAAAACTTCATGATAAAATATACCCCATTCCTTTTCTAGTATCTATTGCATCTTCATATCCAATATTCTTTAACTTTGCTCTTAATCTGCTAATATTAACAGTTAAAGCATTATCATTGATAAACTCTTCATTATTCCATAGATCAGTCATTAATTCATCACGAGTTACAATTTTATTTTGATGATTTAATAAATAACTAAATATTATCATTTCGTTCTTTGTTAAAATAATTTCCATATCATCTCTTTTTATAATACCTTTACCTATATTAATACTTAAATCCTTATATGTAAGAATATTTGATTCATTATTAACTCTTTTTAAAACTGCACCAATTCTTAAAAGAAGAATATTTGGATTATATGGTTTTGTTATATAGTCATCTGCTCCATAAGAAATAGATAGAGCTTCATCTGTTTCTGAATTATTACTTGTTACCATTATTACAGGAATATTTGAAGATTTTCGTAAATCTTGTAACAATATTTCTCCATTTATATATGGTATATTTATATCAAGTAGTATTAAATTTGGAGAAGAACTTAAAATTTCATTTAAAGCATTTTTAAAATCTTTTAATATAATAGCTTTATAATTGTTATTTTCTAAAAGTTCTGACAGTTCATTACATATTGCATCTTCATCTTCAACAATCATGATTTTCTTCATATATTCCACCACATTTCTATATATTATTATACCACGAATATGATATATCTTCCCTTACGGTTTTGTAACATTTAAAAACAAATCAAATTTTTCTCTATAAATGATTCTATTTAATTTGCTATCCATGTCTTTTAACATATCATATTTTGATTCCATATTTACAGCGGTTTTCAAACATTTTCTTATTGCTTCTGCTTTACTTTTAATCTTATTTTCTTTCATATAATTTTTGAGTAATATACTTTCATCCTCATTTAATAATACACTAATTTTCATACTTAAAATTCCTCCTTTCTTAAAAAATAGTTAAAATTTTTATAACAACAGGATATGGGAATGCACCACGAAACTAATAAACCCTTTAAAATAAATGCTTTATCAGTTTCTTTGTTGCACCAACAACACTTTTCGCTCTTGCGAAAATCACCTTTTTTGACCTTTTTGTAGTGGAAATTCTTCAAGAAACCTTATTTTTCCCTTTGTTTATAAGGATTTTTTGGAGAAACCTTTTTGAACCTATCTACAATTTTAGGCAATTTAATCGTTTTTTATTTCAACTAATTTATTTATCTCATTTTCATATTTTTCTTCTATAATCTTTGGAATAAACTCTAATATTTTTCCTTATCATTATGAAAATATTCCATTAGTTGTGGCATTAAAAATTTAAAAAAATAATTCATTTTATCAACCCCTCATAAATTAAAAAGAGATATATTTCTATACCTCAATTTGTAATATTGTAAACTTATTCTTTTCAAATTTATTCTTTTTTTCTTGTGGAATGATTTGTATTATTTCATCATGTTCATACTGTGTAACATTCAAATAATTCTGCTTGTATTGTTGTTTCTTTGATGTTATAAAAGTTTCTTAATGTACTAACATAATTTTTAGTTTCTTCATCACTTTTTGTATTAGATAAAATAATATCTCGATCACAGATATCTACTACCATATCAAAACAATCATTTCTAAACATATACCCAATATTTTCTATTTCATTTTTATTAAATATGATATTTAAAATAGAAACATTATGGTTATTATCACTACTAATTTTTATCTCATCAATGTATTTGTTGGTAATATATTGTTTTTGTTCTTGGCTCAATAGATTCCATAAATTATGTTCTTTTACATACTCTGATTTCATTTTTAGTTTTTTCTTAATTTCACAAGGAAATTCTAATTTTTCTATGGTGGTTTTCATAAAAATTCATCGACTCCTTTACAACAATGAAAAAAGCCCATAATATCAAATACTATGAACTTTATATATGTAAAATCGCTTAAAGTGCGACTTTTAACCTCAATGGTGCCCTAAGGAAGGACGTTCAACAACTTTTAATTACATTTGTCATAGTAATCTTTTAAACCAAGATATTTATTATTCCAAGGTTCTAGTTTTCCATTTAAACTATAACTATAGATTATAAAATTATTCTTATAATTTTCTGTATCTTCAATTGTATAATCCTCTTTAATTGCATTACCTTATCATATAAAATTAACGCTGGTCTATTCTCATAATATGTAGTATCAACTCTAAAATAATTATATCTATTTAGTTTTTTACAATAATATATTGTATCTAATAATACTTTTTTCCCATATCCTTTTCTTCTATGCTCAGGCAAAATGGTAAACCAATCCAACCATATTGTATCAGGATATTTATCATAAACATCTACACCCGTTATACCAACTAAGACATTTTTGTCATAAACTAGAAAAAAACAATTATTATCTTCTTTATTTATGGCTTTATCATACAAATCCTCATAATCTGGATCATCAGGCCATGTTTCTTTTTGGATTTTGAATGCTATATCCAAATTTTTAAATTAAGTATTTCATATTTTAGATTATATAAAGACTTCATATTCACCCTCTACTATAGTCATTGCTACATTTGACTTTGTCAAATTACAAGTGTGTTTACTAAATTGACGAAATTTAGTTAAATTCGTTGTACTATAATAAATATTTTAGTATAATTTGTCTAGAGAATATATTAGCAGTTGAGTGCTTGCCAACTTTCGTAAGAAAGGAGGCTGATGATATGTATAAGAAAGATTTCTTAATCTTATCTCTTGTTCTAATTATCTTCTTACTGATAGCCTTACTTTTTACTCTAGTAAAGTAGTAGTCTATAATAAGAAAAAAGCACTCAATTTACTTTCAGTAGATTAAGTGCTAACCAATTTATTGGCGAGTACTCAACATTGAGGTGTTAAGTATTCCCTTTTTTATTTTATGCAAGTTTCCTTGACACATTCATCATAACATAAAAACGCACTTTTATCAAGTACGTTTTTCTTAATACTCGAAAAGTTCGAGTTTCCTATCAATCTGGTGCGAGTGACGTAGTTATCTACAACTATAGTTATTTAAGCATCATCTTTCTTTAAAATAATCTACAACTTTTTGAGATGCCTTGATAGAATCTTCTAAATCATTTAAGAAATCTGAATTAATTATTTTTCCCATTCCTGTATATGCTTTCATTTCTCCCAAATGTTGTTTTAATAACCAAATTTGATCTGTAAAACCATTTTTTAAAATTTCATAAAGTTCTTCTTTGCTACTCCATTTTACATCATGTTCTTCTTTCTCTTTTTGATCAAGTTCTAAACAATCAGAGTTTTCTAATTTAATATAAAATGCAGTTACAATAGAATATCTATTTACTCCTTTATGTGCAGCATAAAAAACATTTGCCATTTTAAAAGGCATTTCTTCAATTTTTTTAATATTATAAAATCCACTTTCTTCTTTTAGTTCTCGGATTGCAGCTTCCTTGGAAGTTTCATTTTCTTCCACTCCCCCAGAAATAAAACATTTCCAATTTTGATTTTTATAATCTATATATAAATATTTATTTTCAGTCCAATGTTCCACAATTAAAACAACATTTTGTCTATAAGACCACTCTTTATCTTCTCGAGGTTTATTATCATCTAAACTAGCATTAATTGGCATGATGACTTGCTTTATAGGTAATTTATTAACAATTGCATATTCATAATCTTTATCATTATGAGCAGGAATTCCCAAATGTGGTTCACTTACATTTTCTAAAAATATTGGGATTTCTTCTTTAGTAATTGGATGAATAATATATTTTCCATCTAAATGTATACAACCTTTTGGAGTTAATATAAATGTAATTCCAAATATAAGATCAGGTCTATCTAACTTAACTGATATAATATCACTTGTATCCTTTACCTCTAAAACTATTTCTAACACTTCTAAATTACAAAGATTTTTTTTACCATTCATAAAATCTTTAACATCATTTCTCCACATATTTAATCTCCTTCACTTAATTATATCATATCTTTTACCTTAATATATTTTGTCTTGACAAAATAATTAACCCCCTAGGTATTTTGCTAAGTCTAGTAAAATTACCTGCGGGGATTTTTTATTCAATAAAAAATCAGTCCTATTTCAGACTGAAAGTATATTTAAAGTTCGAATAGTTCGAACAGATTTCCCAATGGTGCCCTAAGGAAGGACGTTCAACAACTTTTATTAATCGTTCATACCTCCAGACATAGTTCTAAATTTTTCATTATTTTCCCATATATGATTAAGTTTATCAAAATTCTTATCTGGCTCTAACATTAATCTTGCTAATTCATCCAATTCTAGAAATTCATCTTCCGATAATTCAAAATTTTTATCTATGATATATTTGGGTAAATGTAAAAATATTATTTCATTATTCATTAGAGAATGAAAATCATAAAATAGCCCATGAATTGAAGCTCTAATGCCTAAAGTTAATGGAGATGATGCATAATATATTTCTTCATCTTTAAATTTACTCGTTCTCAACCCTAAATATGCTTCTGCTCCAAAAATAAATTTATCATAAGGAATATCTAATAAACTAAAATCTATATGGTACTCGTTTAATACATCTTCATAGAAAAACATATCTGCATCTACTAATGTCCATTTTTCATTTTTCATATCGTAGTATTCTGTAATCCAATGATCACCTGCCGCTTTTCCAGAAGTATTAACATATTTAGCAAAACCACTTCTTACTCTTGCTGAAATTCCTTTTGCCTTTAATATACTTGCCAATAAAATTGCTTGTTCTCTACAACAAACATGAATTTTATCTTCTATTTTTCTATTTAGTGAATAATTTTTATTTCTTCTTAATAATTCTGCTAACATAGCCTGTGCAGTAGGAAACAAATCATTCTCATAACATAATGCAGTTGCAGGTATCTTTGTCATATCTCCATAACATGAGTTGCTATCTTTTCTCATAGTTTCATTAGATAAATCAAAAGGATGTATAATTTGATTTCTTTGTAATAAACACAATTGTTCAATATCATTCGGTAACCCTTTAGCAAATTCCTTATATAGTCCTAAATCTGTATAAAGACTTGTTTTTTTATAAAATTCTAATATTTTTTTGTCTGCCATTTGAACTTACCTCTTCTCTTACATACAAATAAAACACGTTCATTGATGATGTCAATGTACAAGTGTGTTTTCTAAATTGACATAAATCAATTTAATTTCTATAAACATTATACCAAAATTTTAAACATATTAAAACTCGAAACATAAAAGTTCGAGTTTTCTATCAATCTGGTGCCGAATGGCAGAATTGAACTGCCCTCTGGTGCTTACCATGCATCTGTACTACCACTGTACTAAATCGGCTTAATGTTTATATGATTAAAATATCATAAAGCCTAGAAATTAGCAATATTATTTTTGTTAAATAATAAATATGCATAGCCATCATAATTTCTCATATCCTCAGTGATTTTAAACTCTTTTAAGAGTTCATCCATTATTTTTGAAGATTTGTCTAAATTACTAGAATCAAGGAGTTCAAATTCAATAAAATATCCTAAGTCTTCTACTTCATCAAGTGCTATTTCGATATTTTCATATATATAATTTTTTCTAGTTTTTTTTTAAGTAAAAGCTTCGTTAATTCTTAAATCTTTAAGAATTAATTTCATTTTCTCAACATCTTCAATAACCATTTCATGTTCATCACAGTGAGCTGGCATATCATCGGTTGCATAATAAAACTTTTTATAACTTAAGATATTTTTATCATCTAATATTCTTATTCTTAAGGCTTCATTATCAATTTCCCCGCCAAAAAAAGGAAAATTTGTTGGAGAAAAATAAATATCATTTTGTTTTTCCAATTTAAAATTTAGATTTTTATTATTTAAAAGTTCTGTTACTTCATCATAAATATTCTTAGTTATTTTATATTTTCTTTCAATTTCAGTGTTTTCCATATCTTATCTTTCCCCTTTATTATATTCGTTTTTTATATCTTCTAAAACAGATAATTGAAGTTCTTTACCAGTTAAAAGTTGATTTCTATCTAACCCTAGAAAGTCAGCAATATCAAATATTAACCAAGCATTAATATAATTGCTTGAATATAACATTTCCAAAAACTTTTGTAGACTATCTACTTTATTAATTTTATATTTTTCTTCTATTCTTTTTATACAACCCCTAACAAAAAGATATGAACTAATATAGGATAATTTAAACGAACAGGTTTTATTTGGTAAAATTTCTGTTATCCCAAACGTATAATTATCTTCTTCTAATAATTCTTTTGCTGTTAATATTTGCTTTTCATCTAATTTTATTAATGCTTCAGTATGACTTGTGAATTGCTTTTGTAAATCCAAAATATAAAGTGGTATTGTTTCGGCAAATCCTTCCTCTAATATTTTATTATTTATAAAGAAATTTGTATGAAGCAAGTGAGATAGTTCGTGTATTTCATTTTCGTAATAAGCAATGCCTTTTTCTTCTTTTATAAAATTTTCACAAAGATTATCACTTATTCCAAAAGCATCAGTAAATCCATCTAAATCATAACATTTTACAGGCTTTCCCCCACCTGTTCCATTATTAAATTTGTCTGGGAATCTTAATAATTCTACATATTGGTCAAATGGCACAATATATAAATAATAAATTGGTTTTGCATTAGAGGGATATTTTAAATTTAAATTTAATAATAATTCATAGCATTCACTTGTATATTTTAAATAATTATCATACAGTCCTTTATCATATTTAACTGCTAGTTCAGGACTTAATCTAACTTTAATATTTTCATTGTATACTCTAAGTTCTGAATTGTATATATATTCTCTTAATTTGTCTTTTTTAAATTCTTCCATAATGCACACTCCTATTCAATTAATTTTTTATTTAATTGAATATTTTCTTTCTACTTTAGAATATTTAACTTTATAATTAAATTATACTATAGGAACATTTATTAAACAAGAATGTCTGTTTTATAGCAAAGTAATAGAAAATGATTTCTATATACAGACTAACAAAAACTAGTAAATAATTATTATTAATAAAAATCTATTTATTATATAGTTGTCTATAAAATTCATTATTTTTTATTAAATCTTCATGTTTGCCAGTACACTCAATTTTACCATTATTTAAAACAATAAGTTTATCAGTTGCTTTCATTATATCTTTATTATGAGTAATAACTATTAATGTATGGTCTGTTTTTAAATCATCTAAGAGCATAATAATTTTATTAGTTGTATTTGGATCTAAAGACGATGTAACTTCGTCAAGTAATATTATCTCAGAAGTTGTAAGAAGTGCTCTTGCTAAAGATAACAATTGTTTTTGCCCTCCGCTTATATTAGTTGCATCTTCTTTTAATATGGTGTTATAACCATCTGGTAAAGACATTATAAAATCATGGATTCCAACTCTTTTACAAGCGTTAATCTGTCTTTTCTTGTTTGAATCAATTAATGATAAGTTAGATTTTATACTCATGTTAAAAATAAATGTTTTTTGATTTACTATACTAATATTTGATTTATAAACATCTTTAGAATAATCATAAATGTTTAAATTATCTATCAAAATTTTACCACTATCAACCTTATATAAGCGTAAAAGAAGATTAAATATTGTAGATTTTCCTGTTCCTGTTTTTCCAATAATTGTTGTAACTTGATTTGGTTTAGCAACAAAAGAAATTTTTTTTAATATTGGAATTTTGCCATATTTAAAAGACACATTTTGAAATTCAATTATACCGCTGATTTCATCATTATGAATCATACCATCCAACTTCAAAGCATTATTTCCGTAGTTAATTATTTCATTGATCCTATATAATGAGACAGATTCGCCCCTAATTGATACATCAAAGTTCATTATGCTATTAATTGATTCTTTAGCTTTATCATAGTAGGAAATTAATAGCAAAAATGTAGCTATTTGAATAATTCCATTCATAAGAAAAATAATCATAATAAAATATAAGGTTACTTTGCCAAAATCAATTATTAGATTTACCAAAGTTTTTCTTGAAAAATAATATTTTCTTTTTAAAAAATAGTTTTCTTGCCATTTCTTTCTATATCCATCTAATTTATTATTTAATTTATCTCCAATACCAAAACATTTAATATCTTTTAATCCTACTAAAATTTGAGAAAGTAAACCTGTTATTTTATCAGCATAAATTCTTTGTTTTTTTAAATAAAACGAATTTTTGTCATTACACTTTCTTGCAAAATTATAGTATAAAAAGTCTATGGATATTACATATAAAGCAACTAAAAAGTTCTTTCTAATAAACACGATATATATAATTAATAGTTTCACTATTTCAACCGATAATTCAATTATAAAAGAAGGTATTTCGGCAATGTTAATAATGTCAGTGTTAGAAGAATTTATAATTTTCCCAATAGGTATTTTTTTAGAATATTCTTCATCAAAATTATAAATACTATTTACTAATGTTGAATGTACTTCTACATATGCTTCTTTAAAAAAGTTTGCATAACACCAATTAGTGCAATACGATCCAACTTTATTAAATAGATAAGTTATTCCTAACAAAGTAAGAAAAGTAAATGACTTATCATAAAATCCATTTGTAACACTTTCTACTATTAATGATATAAAATAAGGCACGAATAAACTTACTAAAACATTTATTAAATCTACAATTATAAAGATTATTAAATATTTATTTTTGAATTTTATTAAAGAAAAATAATCTTTTGTGATTTTAATATTTCTTTTAAACATCTGACTTCACCAGTATAATTGTAAAATAATAAAGTGTATTTTTCTTTACATTTTAAATATTAGATTTGTTAAGATTATTTTATTGGTAAATAAATAAAGCAATAATTATCTTTGTATAATTCAATTTTAAGATGATTTTTAATATTGTAATTAGTTGATGGAATCCATTGCTTATTGATTCTTTCTTCTAAATCTACTATTTTTTCTTGCTCTCTTGATATAAGTTTGAATTCAACATATTCATTTTTTTCTATTTTATATTTTTCTAAATCAGGAAAATATTTAGTAGATCCCAAATAATAATGATATATATTTTCTGTTTTTGAGAAAATACCATACATTCCTATTTTATTAAACTCATTATATCGATTATTACTTTTTACATTTTGATATAATTGCTTAATTTTATATAGCAAATCATAATGTTTTTTTGCTGAAATGTGATAGCAATATAAAGATAAAGAATTAATTTTTTTTATTTCATAATCAAAATTATATTCATCTTTGTTTGTTTCAAAGTATTCCATAGGTATTATCTTATAATTACCAATACCTTTTCTACATTCAGTTGGTGTTATATTGAATAATTGTTTAAAAGCTCTATTAAAAGAAGATGCAGAATTATACTGATATTTAAAGGCAATATCAATTATTTTAGAATTGGTATTTCTTATTTCTTCAAAGGCTTTACTTAATCTTCTTTTTTTTATGTATTCAGTTATTGTCATATTAGTTAGAAACATAAATATTCGTTCAAGAATAAATATATTAGAATTAGTTATTTTACTTAATTCATTAAAATCAATTTTATTATCCAAATTATTTTCAATGTACTCAGTCATTTTATTTAAACAGTTAAAATTCATACAAAACACCTACCTTTAACTGTTAATGTTTATGTTTTTATTTTTTTCAATTAATTTATTTTACCATCAAAGTAGTTTTCTAATTCCTTAGTAAGTAATCATAATCGTCGTCATATTTAGAAATTGCTTTTTATTCTTTACAAAATGGCTGTTAATAAGATGATAAAAATGAAAACTAAGAGTTTTGTTTTGAAAGTCCTTAAGCTCATTGCTATCAATTTTATTTCTTCTTATCATTAGTAATTAAAAAAATGACACTTAATCTTTACATAGATTAAATGTCGAACTAATTTGGGTAGACATTCAACTCGCTAAAACTGAATATTCCCTTTTTTATTTTATGCAAGTTTCCTTGACATATTCATAGTAACATAAAAACGACTTTTTGCCAAGCCGTTTTCTATTACTACTCGAAAGGCTCGAGTTTTATATCAATCTGGTGCCTACTGCCGGATTCGAACCAGCGACCTATGCGTTACGAGGGCATTGCACTACCAACTGTGCTAAGTAGGCAAAAAGAATTAACATACTTTCTTTAATTCTTTATTATATCTATTACCAAATAAATCTTTGTTCTTTTTTTCAATTGTTCCATAGTCAACTAGTAAATCTGCTGAAGAGGCTAAATTGTTATTATATAATACTGTCCCATCACTGTTAGTTATTTTGTTTATTTCAACATTGTATCCAATAAATGGATATTTTTCTCCATTAATAGTTACGGAATGATATTCTTCTACTCCTTCAAGTTTACCTGTTAAAAGTTCTATCTTGCATTCTCTAATTATAACAAATACTACTTCTTTTCCGATTGATTCTGTTAAAAGTTCCATCATATGTGAAAAAGTATTTTCTTTATTATAAATTTCGTTATATAATGCAACAAATTGTTCTAATGATGGAGTTAAAGCAGCATGATCTTTTATGCATTTTAAGATTAATGCAATTAATGTGTAACCAACTTTTTCGGCATCACTGTTGTTAGAGCTTCCCATTAAACTTTTAAAACTTTCTAACTCTTCTATAGGATTTGTTATTTCTGTATATCCATTACTAATTAATCTTTTGTATATAGTGTCAGAAAAATCACTTTCAAATATTCCTTTATAATTAATTGTCTTATAAAACCATTCCAATATAGAAATAGTTCCATTAAAGCTAGCTTTATCAAACTCATTTATTAAATTTGCTGTATTTACTTCTAAATCGAATCGTTCCATAAACGCACCTCTATTATAATTTTACTATAAGTTTTATTAAAGTTATTAATTTTATTTCATTCTTTACACTTTTAATTATAATAGTCGTTTAAGAAACTTTTATACTCTCCATCTTTTTTTGTTCCTAAAACACAATTTAAATTAACATTATCTAGAGCTTTAAAAATATTATTATCAATTTCTCTATTTTGTTTTTTTAAATTTTTTATTAGTTCTTTCATTTCTCTTCTTTTACTTTCTTCTTCTTTGTTATGAACTTTTTCTGTGAAACGACAGGCACAATTAATAAATTTTAAATCGTTATGTGTACACCAAGCTCGAATATATTCTTCATGTACTAAATAAAGGGGACGAATTAGTTCAAGACCTTCAAAGTTATCAGAATGAAGTTTTGGCATCATTGTTTTTATTTCTGATCCATAAAAAAGAGATAATAAAGTTGTTTCAATAACATCATCAAAATGATGTCCTAAGGCTATTTTATTGCAACCTAAATGTTTGGCCTTACTATATAAATATCCTCTACGCATTCTAGCACACATATAACACGGACTTTTTGCATTCATTACTTCAACTGATTCAAAGATGTCTGATTCAAATATTTGTAAATCAATATTTAATAATTTTGCATTATTCTTAATTAAGTTAAGATTGGCTTCACTATACCCGGGGTTCATACAAACATATATGGCATCAAAATTAATTTTCCCGTGACGTTTTATCTCTTCAATACATTTAGCTAAAAGAAAAGAATCTTTTCCTCCACTAATACATACCATTATTGAGTCACCATCTTTAATAAGTTCATATTCTTTAACAGCTTTAATAAATCTTGCCCATATTTCTTTTCTATAAGTTTTAATAATACTTTTTTCTACAATTTGATATTTTTCTAATGTTTTTGTCAACTTAATCACCACTTAATAATTATAACATAACAAAAGATAAACAAGCTATTAGTTTATCTTTTATTAAAATTCATATTGGAATTTTTTAATATTTTTTGTTGTCTTCCAAGAAATTCAATATTTTCATGATTAACTTGTGAATCAAAACCATTTATAAAGTTTATATAATCATCTTTAGTATAAATGGTTTCATAATTTATTTCTCCCTTGTCTTCATAATAAAGACCATTTCTATATGATAAAGCAAAACCGTCAAAATACATTTTAAGGTTTGTATCAGTTGCTTCAACATAGCCATCTCGGAGTAAGCGTTCTGCAAACTTTTTTCTTTCTTCAGTAAGTAACATATAACTTCCAACAGATGATCCGCCTAAAAAAGGTATACCTATTCTATTTAAGTTATTATTTGAAATTTTAAAAAATTGACTATAGGTCAAATCAACAATATATAACTTCTTTCCAATATATACTAAAGTAAAATAATGACCATTGCCATATTCATAAAGATTTCTTTCTTTATAGAAAGCTGGGTGAATTGGACAGACCCTAGCAGTTAAACCTAAGGTCTCTGCTAAATCTTTAACTTCAAACGATGCTATACTACAATGATTTAATAAATCAAGTTCACTTAAATTTTTTAAATTATTTTTCGGAGAAAAGTATCTAACTATTTTTTCTCTTTCTGTATAAACAAGGTAATCCATTATTTCTTCTTCTTTATAATTTATAGCTTTGTTAGGTAAAATAAAAGGAACTTTATCTTGAATATTAAAATTCGGTTTATTATCGATTATAAATGATAGTGGTACACTTTCTTCAATTAAATATAAAAGACATACTAATATACGATAATCTTTACTAATTTTACCTTTTTCTGAGTATGCAGGAGCAATACTTTTCATATAACTATACAAATTATTTAGAGCACCTAAAACTAATTCTTTGTCTTCTTTATTTTCAGCTATAAAATCACGATATGCTCTTACTTTTTTCTGACACCTAAGATCTCTTAAATACCCCATTTTTACCCCCTCTTTTGGGTTGATATTATAGCATATAATAACTATTTTAGCAAAATTAGTAATAGTCTAATAAAATATTAATTTATCTATATCTAAAAGATGGATTTCCATAATTGTAGTTGGTTATATCTTCAAAATCATTTGTAGGATCTAATATAGGAATGCAAGTTAAACCATAAGAAAACAATAATGATTGAATAAGTTTAAAATCTTCTCTTGTTTTCATATAACCTTTTATATGTGAATAATAACGAAATGGATAAAGTATCCCCACTACAAATCTAAAAGGTATTTATTGTGGATATTGATATTCTCCACGAGCATAACTATAGCGGTGTTTTGTTTGAGGTAATTTGTTTTTTATTTCACTCCACTCTTCATATGGTAAATATTTACATTTGAGAGGATTTAGTTTTGGAGAAATTATGAAAGCTATATTTTCTCCAATAAAAGTTTTCCATTCTATATCAAATTTGTGTCCTGTATAATGAATTAATGAGACATACTCTCCTTCATTACAATTATCTGATGATATTTTCCAATATAAACCACTTAATTTAGCACATTTAATTGATTGTTCTTTAAGTATTTTTTCAAATGTTTCATGATTATCATCAAAACGTACCCCATGATACAAGAAAGCATATCTATTTTCTATATTAGTATAACAAACACTATCTAAAGGATTAATATCTAAAAATCTTTCTTCTTTTTCTAATTCTAATTTTTTTAAAATGTCATCATTGTCTAATTTATTTAAACATACTTCGTATTCAGAATCTAAAAGTATTTCTTTAAATAAAGCATTAGCTTCCCTTGCTGCCTCTGCTTCTGATAATTTATTATTTTTTCTAAGTATTTCTCTTTTTAAATAATTTTTTACATAAATAGAATATTTCATTTTATTTTCTCCCCTTAAATATTTTTTATTCTAACAAATCGTTAAAAAAAGTTCAATATATGATAAAATATAGATAGAAAGAAGTTGAGGAAAATGATTCAAGAACTTACAAAATTATTAGAAAGTGCTTATACACCAATTAGTAATTTTCCTGTTGCAGCTATTGTAGTAACTAAAGATGGAAAATTTTATAAGGGTGTAAATGTTGAAGATGCAAGTTTAAGAGCTGGTGTCTGTGCTGAGAGAAATGCTTTATTTTCAGGAATTACAAATGGTTTAAAAAAAGGAATGATTGAAAGTATTCATATTCTAGTTGGAAGTGGAAGTATTTCAACACCTTGCTTTGTTTGTAGACAGATGATTGTTGAGTTATGTGATGATGATACTTTAATTAGATGTTATTCAACTGATGGTAATTATCAAGATTTTTTAGTTAGAGATTTATGTCCGCATCCTTTTGACGAACAAGATTTAAAAAAATAAGGAAAAGATTATTCTTTTCCTTTTATATTACTAATTTAAATTCAATAGGCTCTTCTTCATTTTCAATAAAATTTTTCCAATAGCCTAGAAATTCATCTTGATATCTATGAACTATGTTTAAGGCTTTACAAGAAAGACTTTTAGAAGTAAATGAGTTCTCGATAAATTCTAAATTTCTTAAATCAATCTTTCTTTCAAGACCACAACACCAACAATGAACATGTGGTATATGTTTCTTTCTATTGCGGTTAATATGAAAATAAAATTTCATAAAATAATTTTTTTCATTTGAAAGAATTAATATTTTTATTATTTTATTTTGTAAATTAAATTGTTTATCAAGATATTCTACTTTAGCATTAAGTGCATCGTAGTTATGTTCATCAATATTTTTTAGCATTTCATCTAAAATTATTCCATCAAAATGTTCACTCCATAAAGTTCGATAAATTTCTTCTAAATAATAATTAAGTTTATCCTGTAATTTATATTTGTTAGCAATGCTTTCAATAACATCAAGAAAATTATCCTCCAGTTTTACTTTTTTAGATATAGTTATGTTTATTTCATTTGGAAGTTCACTGTTGTTACTTAACAAGTTATAACTTGTTATTTTAAATTTTAACTTTATTTCTTCTTTATTCATAAATTTTACCCTTCTTATTACACACGAATTTAATCATAATATAAAGAGTAATAATTAACAAGGACTTATCTAGTCCGACCAAAAGTCCAATAATTTCGTTGATATAATTAGATAAAAATCTTATAAAACAATGTTTGGTCTTTTAAAGACCATTCTCCTCTACCAAATATAATAATATTTAACAAAATAAAAAAGGTTAAGCAAAATTAACCTTTTTATGTTTTAAGTATATTAAAATTTTAAATTGATTATAATGATTTTTTATTATTGAGTTTAAATTTCCTTCAGGCGACTTAATATAAAAATCAATACAATAGAAACAATATATACTAAAAAATCATATAACACAAATATATTTCTTGCTATTAAATATATAGGTATTCTTGCAACTATAAATAATATAATTGCACTTAAAACTTTGTAAAAACTATATTCTCTTTTGTTTATTCTCGTCTTAATAATATATGAGTCATATCCTTTATCATAAACTATATAAGAGTATATTAAACTAATTAATAAAAAGTATGCACAGAATATCATAATAATACTGATAAAAAACATATAATCTTCATCAAATGAAAATAGTAAATAATTAATATCTCTTGCATTTAAATAATTAAGTAAATTTATAATTATATATATAAAAATAAATAAAATATTTCTCTTTTGATTCATTAAATAATACAAATTTGTTTTTAAAACATTTATATTACCTTTTAATTTTAAATTAATAAAAAAGTTAAATATTCCAACTTTAATTGTTGAATAAAAGAAGAAAGTTAAAGTTTCATTTAATAAAGTTCCGTAATTTGATAATCTATAATAAGATGCTGAGAACATTTTAAATAAATAATTTGAATTATTAATTGCATTAAAACTATTCAAAGAAAACATTAACATTATATATATAAATGTAAATATTATTATATATGTGAATTCTCTGTATCTTGAGAATATTTTACAAACCATATAAGAAAAAATTAAAATTATTATATATAGTCTAAAATAATAATATAAACTATAGAAAAAACATTTTATACCATAATATAAATAGTTAGAGTCTGTAAAGATAAAACCAAACTCATAAAATGACATTATTAAACTAAAAATATAATTTAATATAAACACTACTGATAAAGATACTAACATTATTTTAAAAATCTTCTTGCTGTAGTCGTCTATATTCTTATATCTCATATACAGATAATATTTCTTATTATATTCATTTAAAATTTTAATCACTACGAAGATACAGACAATATACAAAAATAAAATATAGTAAAAATTGGCATAAGTTAATACTAAATTATAGCTTAGGGAAATATCCTCAAGAATTGGTGGTATTTGAAATACATTTAATAATAGTAAACTTATAACAATTATTATTAGATTTTTCTTACCTATTATATCAGAATAAATTTTAAAGTTGTTTTTTATCGTATTCACTTAGTTTCCCTTTATCTAATAGATATAATTTATCTGCTAATTTTACAAAATCTTCTTTTATATGAGAAGCAACAATAATAATTCTATTCTTATTTTTTAAAGCCAATATTAAATTTCTTATTTCATCTATTGATTTAAAGTCAAGACCATTAAATGGTTCATCTAGTAGTATTAATTCTTCTTCTTCCATTATTACTTGTGCAATAGCAAGTTTTTGTTTCATTCCCATTGAATAATTATTTACTTTCTTATTCATTTCATTTTCAAGACCAACTTTTTTTAATACATTTTTTATATCTTCGTCACTTATTCGGTTTTGAATTTTAGCAATCATCTTTAAATTATCAAATCCTGATAATGAACCGATAAAATTAGGGCTTTCAATAATAGCTCTTGTTGATTTAGGAACACCATGGGTTTTTAAGTAGTCTTCATCATCGAATAATATATTACCAAATGTTGGTTGCATAACACCACATATCAATTTAAATAAAACACTTTTCCCAGAACCATTAGTACCTATTAAGCCATAGATATTCCCTGGTTTAAATTCAACTGATATGTCATTTAAAACATCATTTTTTCTAAATTTTTTTGAAACATTTTTTAATTCTAATTTCATTGCTTACTCCTATCTAATTTTGTTAAAACATCTTCTTTATTTCTGTACGTGATTACAACAGGAATAAGACTTAATCCAAAGTAGAATAAAGACCATAAAACTGCTGTATAAATATTAACTTCTCTTCCATCAAATAATATATTTAATGGGACCATGTTTTTGGCTGATAAAATCATAATTACAATAAAATAGATAATATAAGTTTCCATAATAGTAAATATCAATCTATTGTTCTTTAAGAAGACTAAACCAACATTTATAAAAGTGAGACACATTAAACAATTTTGAATACAAAAGAAAATTAGAAAATACTTATTACCATAATATATCTCACTGAATGTTGATGTACCAGTTAGATATGTTCTATCAAGATGATTACTCATTGTTCTTGAAAAAATATACAAAAGCAAAAAGTATATAACAATAGAAAAAACATAGCTATAAGACTTTAAAATATTTTTTATTATAAATTTTTTGTACTTTTCTCTCTGAACATAATAAAATAGATATTTTGATCTAAACAATTTATTTATTCCATAAAGTGCAAAAAATAATATAAGACCTATAATATAAATATAAAAATCAGTTGTTATTCTTGCATCAGTATATAAGAAATAGAAAATTGTATAGTAATCAGGTGATAAAGGAATGTTGTTTTTATACGCATTACAACAATCCTTTAATGACAAACTATTATACTTATCGTTACTATTTATCCAAACATCATAATCAACCCCCTTTGGATCTAGTTCTTCAAAGTTAAATGTATCACATTTACTTAAATCATCATATTTTTGTACAACTTTAGTATGTGATCCACATTTATCTATTGAAATAGAATCTTTTGTTCTATATGATGTGATATTTTTTGCTTCGCGAAATGCTAAACAAGAAATAATTATAAAAATAATTACAAGTATTGTAAACATTATTTTGTTTGTTTTCATTCTTTCACCTAATTACTACTAATATGATACATACCATATACCTGTTGTATATGTTGCATTTATAGTCCATGTACCAGATTTTAAATTTATCCAATATGTTCTTCCTGCATATTGTTGCCAATCTTCCCTAAAATACCCGTTGTCATTATTACTAACAGACTTAAACTTAGAAGTATGCCCTTCAGTATCTCTTAATTCTACCATCACATTATATTTTTTTTTATTATCATTTGAATTAAAAGTTGCATTATTCCAATATTTTTGTTCTGAAAACTCAGCTTTGGCAACTTTTTCTGACGTGTATGTTCTTTGCATAGATGGTAGATCCATAGTTATTAATTGCATTTGAGGTGCTGTAGAGCAAATGTCATTGATGACAAAAACACTAGCTAATAAAAACATTACGGCAAATATTCTTTTTTTCATATTCTTATCCTCCTTTCTTTGATATATTTATCCACTAAAAATTAGTTGATAGCTTTTTTATCCTATACTACTCTTATTTGTTTCATTGTATCAATATATATATTCATTTTACTATTATTTTTTTCTTTAATCTAAAAATTGATAAATTTTTTTAATTTCCTAAATTCGACTATTTTCGTAGTATTCTTCAACTTAAAAATATAATACATTATTTTCTTGCAATAACAAAGGACTTTACAAGCCTGCTCATAATTTATTACTAATAAATTTAATTCTTATCACTTTATTTCGGAATAATAAAATATTATTGAGCTATTTTTTTACTTTCTATAATTAGTATCTAATCCATAAATTCTTTATAGTTGATAATTTGTTCGTTTATTATAAATTTATATTTTTTATGCAAATGTTTTGCTATTTTCATGGGAACTAAAACAGCTTTATTCCAATTTTTAAGAATGGATTTATCGAAGTCGTTGATTGTTGAGTATCTTACAATTAATTCATAATCATTTATTTCAATATCAACATTTTTAATTTTCTGTATCTCTGTATTAATTTTATCTTGAATGCTAGAATTTATTGTTCTATGATATGTTACATCCAATTTGTCAGCTAACACTAATGCTAAGCCAGTTAAGGATTGAATGTTATCCCCTTTAGAATGATCTTTAATAGCATTTTCCAAAGTAATTAATTCTTTTTCAGAGAAATCTTTTTCTTCAATATAATTTTTAAAAATTATGCTACTTTCTAAAGCGTGATTAATTTTATCACCTTTAGATAGACCTATATCATGAAGTAATGCTGCTACCATACCTACTTCTATTGTTCTTTCATCAGCACCTAGTTGAATTAAAATCTTTTTTGCATAATTTGCAACTCTTTGATAATGTCCTAATCCATGTTCCCAATCCCATTTTCCGTCAGCAATAAATTTAGTCTTTTCAATCTTTTCAACAGCTTTTAAATAGTCTTTATTATTTAAAACTTTTTCATATAATCCCATACAATATATCTCCTATAAAGATTATATCAAAAATTTAGATAATATTTAATTAAATATACTATGCTATAAATATCTTAGTATAATTCCATAGAAAATATCAATTGTTAAGTCACTACCAAATCTTATTCAAGAGAGTAATCCAATTTGAATATTACGGTTAATTAACTTCTTCCTTAAATTTGAACGAGAAATTCACTTAGGATGATATTAGGGTAAACCTATTAAGATTCATACTTTTATGCACAAAAAAATCATCCTAATTTTCATTGATTTTTATAGAATGATTAATTTTTTCATTAATTATAATGTTAAAATTTCAAAAATATCTTTATTATTTCAATAGTTCATTTAATATTTCATATTCTCTAACATGAGGAATAATATTATTATCTTTAATAAATGAATTTAATTCTTCTTTTGAACACCATTTTATTTCACTAACTTCTTCCTCTTGTAGAACAATATCGTTAACATTTATATCTGCATATACAACAAAAATAGAAACATATTCATTGCTTATTACACCATTATTATTTAATTTTTCCTGATTTTTTTCAATAAATTTTAATTCATAGTGTGATGAATTTAATCCTAATTCTTCCTCTAGTTCCCTTTTTGCAGATGTTACATCATCTTCTCCAGCACTTATATGACCGCCTACTGCAATGTCCCATGTGTTAGGATACAAATCTTTTGATTCACATCTTTTTTGCAGTAATGTCTTATCATGTTCAGAATTAACTATTAATATATGAATTGATCCATGCCAAGTTCCAATTCTATGTGCCTCTTTCTTTGAAATAGTTTTACCTATTTTTTCACCAGTTTTTTCATCTAAAACATCTATTAATTCATCCATTATATTATCTCCTCTTATATGACATTATATCATGTTCTTTCAACTTTTTAACCTTATTTTAATTAAGTTTTAAAACTATACTCATAACTTTTTATTTTATAACTTTATATTTTAATTGAATGTATGAATCATCTAGCTGTTTACACTCGATCAATTTCAATGCCTTTAGTTTACCAAGTTCTTTAGAAGAAATAATTGATTCTCCATCTATAAGAGTTGATGTGTCTTTGCCTCCTACCAATAACGGAGCAATTACTACATTTACATAATCGATTAAATTATCTCTTAAAAATTTCCCATTTAGCGTTCCACCAGATTGGATAGTGATTGCTCTTGCACCATACTTTTTTCCCATATCAATTAATAGAGTTTTTAGATCTAAATCATTATAGAATAATATATCTAGATTGTCATATTTTTCTCGTAAGGAATACGCAACATGATTTTTATTGGTAGTAACAAGTATAAGTTTATTGACCCAATGACATATATAATCTATGCCTTTTTCATTTAAGTGAGGTTTGTTATCTATAATAATGAATCGACAATCTATTTTATCATGATATTTTGTTCTTTCATTAACACCAATTTTAGCCATGACTCTACCTGTATTCAGTGAATAAAAGTCTGTAGTTGTTTCAATTTCATAATATTGATATAGTCCTTCTTTAACACCATCTATTTGACACCAATCTTTATCTGCATCAAGATTGTCATTATTTCCACTACTAATTTTTCCATCTAATGACTCCAACATAAAAAGTGTTGTTATAGGTTTTTCTTTCATATATATGCCTCCTACTCAATCAATCGATAATAGTATAAGTTTGTTTATTAAATTGACAATAGCAATTTGACTTCTATAAATATTATACAATAAATTTATGCATATTAAAACTCGAATCATAAGGGGTTCGAGTATCAATCAAATATGGTGTCCCAGGCGAGAGTCGAACTCGCAATTGAGTCTTAGGAGGACCCCGTTATATCCGTTTAACTACCAGGACATTACATTTAAATACATTTTTATTATACCATAAAAAATAACAATAGGATTATTTTCTTCCCATTGTTATTAGATAAAATGATAAAATTACTGCTAAGTTTAGTTTACCATTAACTTTACTAGTTAATTTAGTATAATTAAATTTATAGCTAAAATACTCATATATGGCAACGATTTTATCAGTTGCAGTTAATACCCAACTTTCCTTATACTTTGGCATTATGCAACAAAGTGGATACATATGTGCCTCTATAGCATTTTTCTCAATGTCATTTAACTCAAATTCCCCACTAGCATTTTGTAAGGCAATATGAGGATGAACAACTCCTTGAATTAATCCATGATTATCACCAAACTCTTCATTAGTAAAGAAATCATGTAAAATAGCTGCTCTAGTAGCTGACACATAATCTAAATTCAATTTCTTTGATATTTTATAAACAAATCTAGCAACGCGTAACGAGTGTTCCATTCTAGTAATTCCATGATGAGACTCTGAAGCGATGCGTTGAAATTTTCTATTTTTTAATATATCTTTAGAAATATATTCAAAACTTATGTTTTTCATATATTAATAACCCTCCAATACTCTACAACATTATAGCATGTTTGTTATATTATTGTACTTATTGTTTTAATTTTTTTAAATGGTTAACATTCCTTTTTCATGTAATAATTATACTATAAATAATGTAATTTGTCTAATTACTGTACTTGTTCATAGACATTTTCATTATAATTAAGCGTATTTCCAGACTTATTAAATATAACTCCATTATTAAGTGTTATGTCTGTTAATGACTCAGTAAATTCACTAAAAAAGTGGTTATCTAGTTCATAATAATAAGCAAAACTATTATCTACTGTTCCATTGATAATTAAAATACTTTCTATCTCTTGATTTTGTTTAATATAATATTTTAATTCTTGATCATACATACTTAATTGTTGTTCACCATATTCTAAAGACGACTCTCCTATATTAAAAGTATTTGATGTTGCTTCACTACTAACTAATTTGATTGTTTTATTTTGTATATTATATGTCCCTTCTTCATGTTTTATAACTCCTGATTCATCTTTTTCTGTATATATGTATCGGTAATTATTAAATGCCATTTTAGGAAATAATACTAATATACTATTTTCATTTTGGTATTTTCTCAATCTTGTTTCATCATATGTATAGTTTTCAAAAAAGTTAACTTTTTTCGTTGTAGTTGTCGTAGTTGTATATTTAGCATCATCCTTTTTTATATAATCTTCTAAAAGTCTAAAACCAAAGTATGCTAAAATACCTGCTATACTTATAAAAAATAAACCAATTAAAAGAGATACAAAAGGATTTCTCTTTTTTACTTTAATTGTATTATTAACAACTGCAGCACTTTTTTCGTCTATAGCTTCATTTGCTTGGATTGAAGCACTTATAATATTATCTCTTTCACGATTTAAAGCACCTTTATTTTCTTGATTAATTTCTACTTTTGTTAAATCCACTTTTTCTGGTGTCACATAGTTTTTATTTTGATTATTATTATCATTCATATTTTTACCCCTAATCTATCTCGATTACTTCTTTGATTATTTTTTTAATATATTTGTTATTAGAATTTAATTTACACAAATACTTTGAGTTTTCTTTATATTTATTTTTTTTATCTACATAAAACTCATATGTAGTGTCTTCCTTTATAAAATTAAGACAGTTAATATATTCTTCTATCTCATCTACACTTTCTAGTAATAGTACTTCTTTATTTGATTTTATGATATGTTCAACAGTTATATAGATAAAAGAAACAAAAATTAATATTCCAATAACAAGATTAAATATATTTAATTTATTAAAACAAGAATTAAGTATAAGAGAAGAGCCAAATAAAAACATTATTACAAATGAAAAATAACCATGGATGGAATTAGAAAGATTATCTAAGTTCATTATAAAGGGTATATTACTATTACTTTTTATAAATATTTTGATAGTAAAAAAAGATAATATAATATTAATAAATATAGTGATAAATAATATTAGGTCACAATTACCACTTGTAATAAAGTTTATTAAAAGCATTACATATAAAGAAATAGAAATACATAATGCTGGAATTAATAATAGTAACATTATCATATTTTAAGCTCCCTACTATATTTAAGTATATCATATAAAGAGGCGTTCATAAATAAAAAAAATACAAGTTTTTACTTGTATTAATTTTGTTTACCTGTATTAATAACTACTTGTTTAGCTCCATTTGTTTTAATAGGTGTTCTATTAACCTTTATAGGTTGTCTATCAAGAGTTCTAACAACTTTTACATTTGTTTGAGCAACATTTGGTGACTGTTGGACAGGATTTACTGTAGAAGTTGCTACAGCCACGGGATTAGTTGGTACTCTTTTTTCAACAACTTGAACTGTTGGAGTTAACTCTTGATTAATTGGACTAGTAGTTGGCGTAACAGGAGTTGTATTTACAATTGGTGAAGTTGCAGCATTTGAAGGAGACACAACACTTTGCCCATTTAGAGTTACATTATCTTTACTTTCTGCAACTGCCCTATTAGCCATAGCTAATATCTTATTTTTCTCTTCTTTATTAGCAATTGTTTTTTCTTTTAGCTTATTAGTAAAATATAAAATACTACCAATTAAACCAATGGATAATAATGCAATTACTCCATACATAATTACAGATGTATAAGTTCTTTTTATATAAATCACATAATTTGTCTCAGCTTTATCACCATATTGAACTTTGATATGAAGTTCATTGTTTCCATTCACTAATGACTGTAAACCATCACCCATGATATTAACATCAACATTATCACTCTTAGCAATAACAAATAGTTCTTTAACTGTAGCTGGAACATATACTGTGTATTCTAAGGTGTCTTTATTAAATTTAAAATCATAGTCAACTATTTTTAACTCTGTTAAATATGTCGTATAGTTATTAGTATCTTCTGGTCTTGTAATTATTACTTGGACAGTAGCTGATTGATTAAGTTCATTTCTTAATATGATTTCAACAACATTTTTTCCTACAGCAAGTGTTCTTACTCCACCACCTATAACAGTAAGATTAGGATTAGCTACCGCTTCAACATTTACACTTTCTGTGTCATAACCTACAGTTACATAATATTTACCTTCTAAATACTGAACTTCAAAGTCGCCTACTTTTACAGAATCAAGTTTTAATTCTGTTCCAACAGGATCCGTTTGTGGAATAGTTGTTGGTGTTGCAGTTGTTGGTTTAGTTGTAGGTTTTGTCGTCGGTCTTGGTTGTGTTGCTGGAGGTTGTGTTGCTGCTGCATTAACTACAAATGTTCCTCGAGCAGCTGAACCATTAAATTCATCATTACCATCATCAAATTTTATTCCTGTAGCGTTTATAGTTACATTACCTACAGAATTAGCTCTTATATTAAATGTAGCAATATTGAAAGAACCTGTCTTCCCTGCACCTTGGGCATAATAAGCAATATAGCTACTACTATTTTCCATAGATCCCCAACCACTTCCTGTAGATACAGATTCTATAGAAGCGCCACCAGTAATACTTATATTAGCAGCAAACCCTTTAATTAATTCTCCAGAACTTCCTTTTAATGTACATGTAGTAGTTTGTCCAACTGTTACATTAGAACAACTGAATGTTAATCCTAAAGAGGCAGCATTAGCCTTGTTTGGAAATATAATTAATAGAAAGATTCCAATTATTATTATACTTAATTTTTTCATTTAGAATCTCCTTTCCATTTTATTATCCATATCACTATTATTATACATGCTATTATAATAATAGCACATATTGTAAAAATAAGTAATATGTTATTATCTTTTTTTATACTTTGTTCTTCTTTTTCTTCTACTCTATGTTCATTATATTCTGAATCATAAATTAATAAATCCTTTATTTTAAAATCTTCTCCAACGATTTTTTTATCAGATGAAATTATAAATGTTAACAAAGGGATTTCCCCTTTAGAATCCTCTGCTGAATAAAGGGATACCCAAAAATTATCAGCTGATCCTTCCCATCTTGAATCAAGTTCATAGCTTATAATCGTAGCATTTGAAGGCAAAGAAAAGTGAAAATCTATTGCACTTACTGCATAATCAATATTTCCACTTACCTTACACTCATAATTTTCATCGAGTTTATTACAATCAACTTTTATGTCTTCCTTAGCAAATACGTTAATAGGTAATAGACAAAATAAGGTAATAAATAATAACAACTTATAACGCATTTTCATCGCCTCTATAGAAACGATAAAGTTTAGTAGCATCAACTAGTCTTATCTCATTTCCTCTAGTTACAATAGCTGCTTTACGTTTAATGTCATTAAAGTTTTCATAGCCCCTATAATATCTATATACTTGAGTGGCATCGACTAAGCTTATGTTTCCATCTCCATTAACATCTCCAATAACAATAACAGTATAGGTTATATTTCCACTTACTATTTTATACCCTGTTCCAATAACTTCAGCAGTATAAGTTATATTATTGTTATTTTTATCAAGAATCATATAGTTATTGTTTAAGTTAATTAAGTTTCTTACAAATTCTGATCTTGGCATTCTTTTTGAAGTCATATGATTAACGAATATTGTCTTGTTTGTTTGATCTACTTCATAAACATTAGATGTTAAGTATTCATTAACATTTAATGTAAATATTTGACTAATTTCTTTATTTTTAACTGTTATTTTAGTTGTTCCCTTATCATGAACAGTAATTCTATTACCTTCAAAAGTAGCAATATCAGTATTATCAGAAATAAACACTAAATTCTTATTAGTAGCATTATCTGGTTTGATGAAAAGTTCAAAGTCTAAGACATCTCCAGGGTCTAATGTTAATTCATCTATTACATCTTTATTATTTAATATAATAGCGAATTCACTAACCTTAATATATTCTAACACTTCTTTAGTTATAGAAACATAAGGTAAACCTCTAATACATAAAGCAAATTCTACTTCCCCATTAGAAATTTCATCAGCACTAAATTCTAAACTCTCTAAATTATTAACTGTTGATGAATCAACATTTATCTCTTTTATTAAAGAAAGTTTATTAAATATTTTTATAGAATATTCATCTTTTATTGGTGATGTGGATGTAAAGTTATATAATCCATTTATGCCGATGTAGTCATAAATATCATCTTTGTCATTAATTCTTTCCATAGTTTCAACTTTAGAATTACTTTCTAGATTAACTGTATACAATGTCGCATCAACTGTTAATTCTAATTTATTTGATAAATTAAATAGTTCAAAAGCTTCTGGTAAAATCAACTCTATAAAATAAGATCCAACTCTAGCTTTATATGGTAAGATATTAACTTTATATGTACTGTCATCTTCTTTTATGACATCAAAGATACCTTCACATTCATCAGAATCGATGTTGGAATAAACAATATTATTTTCTGCATCATAGATACGCATTTTCATTCTTCTTATTTCATCTTCTGTTAAGTTAGATGTGTCTAGAGTAAAGTTATAATATTGATTATCATTTTCAGCAAGTATAGGTCTTACACTGGAATTTAAATCTTTAATTGTTATTTCTTTATAATCTCCATACATAGTTATCTCAGTAGAATTAACATTGTTAGTGTGTGTATCTGGGTCAGCATATGTAAGAGTTACTTGGTAAATACCATAATCTATTGAATGAAGTTCTGGATCAAATTCTAAATTAACGCGTCCATAAGTATCTTTATTAATATTAAATTTACTTGTGACATCATTTTTTTCAGAATCTTCAACTCTTATAAATAAGTTAGCTGGTGCAATATCATAGTTAGATGTGTAATTAACTATGTAAGTTCCACCTGTATTTTTATGAATTAAATCATCTTTAGTATTTGATTTTACTTCAACATGAGTAATATTTAAGCGTTTTTCATAATCTCCCATATAGAAGTGTTCAGTCTTTCTTTTAGTATAACTGTCTTTACTTATTGAAAAATCAACATTATATCTTCCAGTTCCTAATCGACTTTCTTCTTTATATCTTAATACCACTTTAAAGTCTGTTACACTTGCAGTATCTTGATAACTTATCTCAAAAAGATTAGTTAAGTCCCCCGCCATTTCTGGATGGCTGATTCGAATATTATTAACAAATTCCTGTTTTATATCTCGATCATCATAAACATCGCCAGATAAAAGTTCATCAGTTGTAACGTCAAAGATGATTTCTCCACCATTTTCTAAATTAGGTATTGCTGGATTAGGATTATAAGTTGTATTAGTTATAATGTAATTAAAATATGTTGCATTAAATTTAAATACTTCGTGATCTTCAACAACTTCTTCATCAACCATTTTTGAAGCCATTATTAAATAATCTAATGGTTCAACTGGATTTTTAGAATCATATATAATTTCAATAACATGATCATTATAAAATTTATCTTTATCAAGATTAAAGACATGATTATAATTTGTCGATTGATCATTATCAGTAATATCTAATGTTACACTTTGATATGGCACACCTATAACTTTTACAGGAATTCTAATAGTAGAATCTTTGTTAACAAATAATTCGTTAGTTATTTCTCCTTTAACAGGAGTTTTAATTTCAATCTCTCCAAATTCAATTGAAGCATATTCGTTTTTTACGGTAAAGTCATAAATATCATAATCGGTTTCGGAATAATACACAATAAATTGATATTCACCTTTTTCAAGTTTTAAATTATCTGCCAAATCATCTTTTTGTTTTACAATAATTCTGTCATTAGTTTGAGAAATTAAATTAAAACGATCATTAAAGTTAATCATATTTTCATTTGGAGAACATGCAGAAGTCCCTGGACATACATTAGTAATTGCATATTTAGCATTTTCTTCATGAATAGTTTTTAATTTTACATCTAATTTTGGATGAGCATTATTATAATAACCTATTACATCAATATCTTCACCATCATTGTCAAAAACTCCAGTGATATCAACACTTTCAATATTCCATTTAAATAATTCTCGTAAATTAGGCATTTCCATTTCATACCTTACATTGGCAAGGGTAATTACTAGTATAAAAGCTTTATTATCACTTTCATCAAAGATACGATCCACTTTATCCATTGCAAGATTTATCTTCATATCGCCATAATAGTTTATTCTATCTATTACATCTGTCTCTTTCCAAGTCATTTCGATTCTTTCAAATAATCGCAAGTCAGCATTTTCACTGGAAACATCTACATATCTTTTAAGACTTCTATCATACATTTCAATTCCATAAGAAATTTCATTTCCTACAAGACGTGAACCAACAATATAAGATGATTCAATTTCTCTAGTTATAAACATTTCATTTGCTCGCGATACAGCACGATCCTTTGTTAAAAGAGCATTAAAATCACGTTTAGGTTCAGAAACAGTAAATGTATAACTTGTTTCAGCTAACTCTCCACCAGTTTCTTGATATCTAGCAGTTAGAGTATAAGTTCCTTCACTAGCTTCTGGAGCAGAAGTTCCGTAATAGTTTTTAAAGTTCATTATATAAGTACTTGTATCATCTTCTCCTTTTTCAACTTGATATGTATAACTAAATGATACTTTTTTATCATCTTTATGACTGATAAATTGTTTTGTTGATTGATTCCAAGCATTAACTGATCCACTTTCATGATGAATTAATTCAAATTCAATATTATTAGGTTTATCAACAGATGATAAATGGATTGGAATTTTTATATTTGTTTTTAAATTACTATAAAATTTATCGAATCTTTCTTCTCCGTCAGCAGTTATTTTTACAACTTCGTCAGGATTAATATTTATACCATAGTAATTAGCCCTAATTTCAAATTCTTTTACAACAGAGTTCATTCTGTAGCCATCTTTTTGATAATCAAAAACTAAGCGATAAGTTCCCTTTTTTGTTGTTCCAGGGATGGTTGATAATTGTAATGTTGATTGACTAAGACCTTTTGTCTCATAATTTTCATTAGTTATCGCCTCAGTTGGAATGAAAAATGGATTGGAATTAAAATAGCTATCTGCATTAACCCAACTATTGCCATTTTTATATTCAATATGAAAATTAAAATTATCAGTATCATAAATATAGTTAAGTACTAAATTAAACATTAATTGACTTTCAATATTTGCATAAGCAATAGAAGCATTTGTAATACTATTACTTTCAATTGGTAAATCAATAGTTACATTATATGCTGGTGGTTCATACGTTATTGAAGTCATATGAATATTTCGATTATATAATTCAGGATATAAAGCTAACTCGATAGCTGAATCTTCTGAATTGTCTGTATAAAGAAAACCAATTGCATCACTCATATCATGGGTAACATAGATAAAATATTCTTTAGGTTCTACTTCTGTTTTTGGTACAATAGTTAAAGTCTTTTTCGTTATTTCTTCTAATTCTTTTTGAATTTCATCTTCGGTACTTTTATTATCAGCAGTTAAAATTCTCTCTGCCTTTTTGATGTAGAATTGATCTGTAAAATCATGACTAGCAAGGCTAGCATTATACTCAATATTAACTTTTCTTCTTCCACGAATTGCCCCTAAAATATAATTTCCATTTCCATCATATGAGAATCTAGTTGAAATTAAACTATAAATTGTTGCATTGCTTCTTTTAAAATCAGTATTCATTACTACAGTTTGTGTAACACCAGCTGCATCAACATAAGTTAAAGACATATCTGTTGCATCAGGTGTAGCAGCAAACATGCGAACAGGATGCATAGAATAATTATCACTTATAATATTTCCTGAGGCATCTAAATTATAATTTGTTAAAGTTGTAGCACCAGCTTGATAATCACTAAAGTATTGATAAGCTTCACTATAATCGCTAGCAAATTGACTAATTGTTGCAACTTGGTTTTGTTGCCATGATACTCCATTATCTGTACTTAAATTGTAATATACATTTCCTGAAGCAATTCTATTTACTTTTACAATATATTCTATCTCATCATAGAAATAGTATCTATTTTGAGAGTCTTTATCTACTCTTTTATCAAATATTTGGTATCCTATTGAATCTAGATTTACATTATAATAGTCAGTTCTTGCTTTCTTCAAATATAACCCAATATTATAATCATATTTCTTGTTAGATGGTGGAATATTTTGTAATAACGGATCTTGTGATGTAGCTGCTGGATCCACCTCACTATAAACAGTATAATCAGTAGCTCCGTTTTCTAATTTAAATGAAGTTTCACTATCTAGATTTCCAAAACCAAAATTAACACGATAGTCGCCAAAATATTTATCTTTATTCGATGTATACTTTATAGTAATGTAGATAGTTCCTTCACTCATTTTACTACTATCAATAGTCATAGAAAAACTAGCGTCATAAACAACTCCTGCTTGACTGATAAGTATTTCTTTTTGATTTGCATTCATTTTTGCAAGTTCGGCTTTAAAGTTTTGAAGTTCACTAGATAGATAACCTGAAAATTCAATTTTTAAAGTTGTTTCTCCTCCAGTTATTGCTAGTGGTTGTTTTTGAGGTATTACAGTTATATGTTTTACTAATTTAGTTCCAATTCCTGATTGTGGATATAAAATATTTCCGTTCCCATCAAATTTATAAATTCCTGATGTTAATTGATTATAAGCAGTTGGATTCTCTGATTTGAAGGTATCTTTAGTAACCGTTTTAGGTGTAGAACTAGTTATATCATAATAAGTCACCTCAGGAGATGCAGCATTTGCTGTATATTTAGAAATGAATATTAAATTTGCAGAATTAACACCAACAGGATTAATTACATATCCTTTTGTTGGATCAGTATAAGATACTCTATTTTCTATATATATATCATTTAAAATAATATTAGGATATATTTCTTCCATTTCTATTCTGGAGTATGCCGCCTGTACAGTCGTTCTTCCATCTGCACTATGTTCATTTAAGATATATTTTCTAACTCCATCAACTGTTGCCATTCCTAAAATATCAACATTATAGTTTTCGGTTGTATAATCAATTTGATATCTTTTAAAATCTCTCTCAGAGTTATTTTCTTCAAATTTCTTTTTTCTTTTTTGAATTACAATTGGTGTGGTTTTAGTAAATCCATTTCTATTTGAATAATTAGATTGAAGATTATTTTTCAAAGTTACATTAAGCGTGTAATTACCTTCTCTAGTATAATCATCTGTTAAGTCTTTCCATTCCCCATTTTCGTAACCAATATTTCGCATCTTATTTTTTACAACTAAGTTGCCTTCAGTATTTAAAGAAACATTAAACTTATTAGTAACATCTGTTCCACCAATCATAATTTTATAGTCAAAATTTTCCATACTTAATGATGCTGGAATTGGATCTTTTAAAGATATTATCCATGTACCATCTTCATTTTCAGCTACAGATTCACTAGAAGAATAATTGGTCAAGCCAAAGTTAAACTCATTTTTTTCAACTGTAAATGACTTCCTTAATTTTTCAACACCATCAATTTTTGCAATAATATGATAAGTCCCTTGAACATCCGAACTGTTCTTAGTAAAAGATATTTTAGCCTTATTATTACTACTTGAAAATGCCCCTTTTGTCACATTAAAGCTTCCTTCAGCATTGTTACCTGAAGAATCTATAATTGTCATTGTTAAACGCGATGCCCCATCACTAGGAAGATTATTTACAGTAATATCTAATGATCCCCTATAATCTTTGTCACGATAAAATACACTAGGAGTTTTTTCTATATCCCCTGAAGTAACAGAAACAGGAACAACTTCTATTCCACCAGTAGATATATAGCCGTCACTTCCACCATAAGTGGCTCTAGCCCATCCATTTATTATGCAATAAACTGTTATTCGAGTTCCAGCACTAATCGTAGTAATAACATCACCATTTGGTGTTTTTCTAAAGTTATAATTTGCTGTTGTTCTGTAATACACCCCTGGACCTTTACTACATGTTGCTGCCCCTAGAGCATCATTGGAAACTACATTTTCTTCAACTAAACCAACAGTTTTATCTATCTTAAAATAACTAGTAAGTGCTACTAGTAAAATAATTATAAAAGTAAGTGATAATAATGCATACTTTGACTTCTTCATATATTCCACATCCTATGATTAAATTATAGCATTATCAAGTTTTTATGTAAATACTTCATAACTTATTGTTATCAATATTATTCCCTAAATTTGACAAAATATTGCATTAACTTTATACTTCATTTTTTATTTTTTAATTGTTATAATTATATAAACTAGTAAGAGGTGGTAAAAAATGTATTGTCGAAAATGTCATACTCTAGTTCCAGATGAAGAATTAATATGTAAAAATTGTGGTTTTGATAATAGTACGCAAGAAGATATATTAGAAGAAACAAAAGAGATTGTTTTAAATCCAAAAGTTATTAAAGCTAAAGAAGATAAAAGAAAAGTAAAAAAAATTAGTTTACTAATTATTGTATTATTTATAATCACTGGAGTGTGTTTTTATATAATAAATGATTCTAAACATGATGAAACAACCAAAATAGAAACAAATCAAGATGATACTATAAATTACGATAAAGAATTTAACTTTAATAATCTAAAAATGAATTATCCATCTAGTTTATTTGGGGCTTCAAAAAACACAATTTTTTATAAGAGTAATAATGCCTTTAACATTGAAATAGAAACGATTTCTTTAGAAGAATACAATAATTTAGGAATGAACTTTATAAATTCTTCTAAAATTGGTTTGATTGATACCAAGACAACGGCAGCTGACAATAATTATCAACATATATTCACAGATAATACTAACTATTATTTATTGACTGTTAATTATTTAGAAAATGATACTTTGGAAAGTATAAAAATCCAATTAGAATTATCTAAGATTATAAATTCATTAACTTTTTAGAGTAGATTATTATGTCTACTCTTTTTAATTGACTTTTCTCTATTTCACTTCTATAATAAAATAATATTAAGGAAGATGATAATATGTTAAAAATTTTAAATTCAAGAATTACAAATAATCCAATAACAGGTTTTGATAGATATAAGAAAATTTTAATAGCAAATAAGGTTATAACAAAAGATATAAATTATCCTTCAAAAACTAAATTTTATATAGCTAAAAGAAAAGATTTAATGTATGAAGTAACCCACGGTCTTTATGTTTCACTATCGGATTTTTCTAATTTAGGAAAATTAATAGTAGATTGTGATTTATTTGAAGACTTTAGTGAAGAAGAAACTCGTATGTTTTTAAAAACTCATGGAGTATCTTCCTATGTTTTAGATTTAGATTTAAATACCGCTGACGCTGATCAAACATATGCAGTTAATGTTGAAACTGCCCTAGATTATGACTTAAGTGAAAAGAAAAAAGCTTTTGAAGATTATAAAAATTTTATCATGGCTGTTAATAAATTTAATGAACCATTCATAAAAAGAAATTTTAAAGATAGTTCAATTAATCAAGATACAGTTGCAAGAGATTTAGTTGTTGCAAACAGAAATGATTTAGATGATTATTTATTAAAATTAAGTCAAGATATGACTACACAGCAAAGTCTTTCTAAAATGTATTCACGTAGATTGTTTAAGTAAAAAAGCAAGAAAAATCTTGCTTTTTTTATTTTCTAATTTTGTTTATTAACTCTTGTTTTTCAACATCACTTATAAAAGCATGCCTTATGGCATCTTTATTCATTCTATTAAAATCTTCTTCTGAAAAATTGAAAGATGAAGTTAATAATTCATATTCATTATTTAAGGAAGTATTTGATACTGTTCTATTATCTGTATTTATAGAAACACTTATGCCATAGTCTATTATTTTTTTTATCGGATGACTTTTAATATTTGAACAGATATTAGTTTGAACATTACTAGTTGGACAGACTTCTAATAAAATATTTTTCTCTTTTAATAATCTTAAACACTCTTCACTTTCAATTGATCTTACTCCGTGACCTATTCTTGTCGCCCCAAAGTTTATCGCTGATAAGATGCTTTCTTCACCATCAGCCTCTCCAGCATGAATTGTAAATGGTATATTTAAATTTTTTGCATAGCTGAATAACTCTTCATAATCACTTGTCTTATACAACTTTTCTGCTCCTGCAAGGTCAATACCTACAACACCCCTATTTTGATATTTACAAGCTAAATCAATTATCTTTTTATTTTTTTCAAATGAATCTCCTCGCATCATACATAGAAGTAAATTCACCTTAACTTTGTCATTCTTTAATCCTTCTAAAACAGCTTCAACAACTTCTTCTAAACTTAAGTTCGTTGTATGTTTGTTAGGTGCAAAACGAACCTCTGCATATATAACATTATCAGCAAATAAACTATCAACTAATTCCGCTGCTGCCTCTTTCAAATTATTTTTCGTCTGTAACATTTTAATGGGTGTTTCAAATTTTTCTAAGTAGTCATTTAAATCGTGACAATTATCATTAGCAATAAGTAACTTCTCTACTGATTCTTTATCTAAGTTAAGTTTGTTTTTAACACTATTGATTGAAAGAGAACCATCTAAATGAACATGTAATTCTATTTTTTTTAAATTTTTTATTTCCATATAAATTATCCTTACATAAAAATTATAACATATATTTAAAAAAATAGTTGTTAGTTTTGTTTTTCAATATTCAAAATTATCCCAATCATTAAAAGACAAGTTAAAAGAGATGACCCACCATAACTTAAGAAAGGCAGAGTTACTCCTGTTACTGGAATTAAGCCAACTACTACAAGTAAATTTAAAAGAGTTTGTAAAACTAATTCTATTATTAAACCAAAAGATAAATATTTTCCAAATAAATCCTTAGTACAAAGAGATAATTTTATAACATTATAAAAAAGTATTATATAACAAGTTGCTAATATTACGATTCCAATAAAACCAAGTTCTTCAGAAATTATCGCAAATATAAAGTCTGTTTGTGGTTCAGGCAAATAAAAGTGCTTTTGAATAGAATTACCAAGTCCCAAACCAAATAATCCTCCAGGACCAATAGCGTATAAACTTTGAATAATTTGAAATCCGCTTCCAAGAGGGTCGCTCCATGGATTAAGATAAGCAACTATTCTTGCCATACGATAAGGTGCCACTAAAATAAGTCCGACAATTCCAGCAATTCCTAAAATACCTAGTTTAACAAAGAAAGAAACTTTGATGTTAGAAGTAAAAATTAAGACTATTAATGATAAAACTATGATTGCTCCACTTCCAAAATCTGGTTCTAATAAAATTAATAAAAAGACCCCAATTATAACTCCTAATATTGGAAGTGAGTATGATACTATTTTATCCATGTTTCTTTCATTTTTAGATAAATACTTTGAGACAAAAATAATTAATGCTACTTTAGCAATTTCACTTGGCTGTATTCCGAATGATCCTATACCAAACCAACTTCTACTACCATTTCTAACCATTCCTATCCCTGGGATTAAAACTAGAATAAGAAGTATTATTGATCCCAACAGTATTTTATTAGCATGTTTATAGTAAATTTTATAGTCTATTTTACTTACTACAAACATCATACAAATACCAACTCCAGCAAATAATGATTGGTGCATCGTAAATTTAAATGGATTATTAAATTTGTATTCTGCCCAAATACTTGATGAAGAAGTAATCATTAAAATACCAAACAATGTTAAAAATATAGTTATACCTAATATTATTTTTCTTTTCATACTTAATTATATGAAAAAAGAAGTTAAATATTAACTTCTCTATAACCATACTCCATAAATTACACCAAACATAGCAAGTAAAAATCCCATTGTCCAGAATATCTTAACTATATCAGTCTCACTCCAACCTAACTCTTCAAAATGATGATGTATTGGAGCTTTTAAAAATACTTTTTTATTAAATTTTCTTATTGATATTATTTGTATTAAACTTGAAAGTGTTTCAATTACAAATACTCCACCTATTAAAGCAAGGGACAGTTCATGATGTGTTAGTATAGCGATAGTTGCTAAAGCTCCACCTAACGCTAATGAACCAGTATCTCCCATAAACACACGTGCTGGATGAGAATTAAATAATAAGAAGCCTAAAAGAGATCCAACTAGAATAAAAGCAAATATTGCCATTCCTTCATATCCTGCTATCCAATCACTTCCCCAAGTAATAACTCCATAACTTAAGAAAGCCATAACAGAAAGTCCGCCACATAATCCATCAAGACCATCTGTAATATTTACAGCATTTGTCGTTCCAACTAGTAAAAACAATATGAATAAGCCATAAAACCAGCCCATATCCCATTTAAAGTTAATTAAGGTTATTTCTAAAGTAGTTGTTCCACCATTATGTTTATATATTGTATAAAAAACTACAGCAATTAACAATTGTGCAACAAACTTTGTCATTGTAGATAAGCCTTTGTTATTGTGAAACTTTATTTTCAAAAAGTCATCAATAAATCCTAAAAGAGCATAACTTAAAAAAACAAATATAACTATTATTAAATTTGGAGAAATATCAATACTTCCTCTTAAAGCTAGCAATGACAGTGCAATAATCGGCGGAATAATAAATATAAGTCCACCAATTGTTGGAGTTCCTTCCTTCTTTAAATGTCTTTTGTTGATAAGTCTACTAACATTCTGCCCTGCTTTTAACTGTTTTAATACAGGTATAATTATTAATCCCACTACAATTGCCAAGACAAAGCCAAGTGCTAAACCTAAAATTGATTTTGCTAAGATAAGCATATAATCACCACCTATAGGTATATTATACTACATTACGACCTTACTGATAAATATGATTAAAGATATTTATCATTGGTTTACTAATAATATATGTAAACAAGGACAAAAAAAGAAATTGATTGATACAATTTCTTTTTAATTTATCTAGTTCTAGTTCTTTTTTTCTTTTTGTTTTGTTTTTTTCCGTATGCTTTTCTAGAATACAATACTTTATTTAGGTCATATTGTCTTTTAAAACCAAGACCTACTCCTATCAATCCGAAAATACCCATACTTGCTAATACTGCTTTATTTTCATCAAATTCTATTCCCATTTTAGGTGTTTCAATAGGTGTTCCTACTGATGTTGATGGAGTTTGTTCTTGCTGTTCATTAGGTTGTTCTGGGTTATTGCCACTTGTAGTTGGAGGTGGAGTTTTCTCCCCAGGTGGAATTTTGTCAATATTCTTTCTTTCAGCTTCTGTTTGAACACTACTTGGAATTTCATTTCTACCAGTATCGTATTCTTGGTCTTCAGGGTCAATTGTTGTACTTCCAATGATTGCTGCTTCGGCTTGTTTTTGTTGCAAAATTTGTTGAGCTAAGTTCATTGCTGCTTCGGCATCTGCTTGTTTTTGTGCTTCTTCTGCTTGTCTAGCTTCTTCTTCTTTTGCTATTTCTTCAGGAGTTTTTTCACTTTCATCTTCAATCTCTTGAAATTGAACTTCTTCTCCATCTTCTTCTTGATAAAGAACCTCTTCCTCTTCTTCTGCAAAAGCTGTTAAACATGGACTCATAAAAGCTAAGCCTGTAGTTAATAAATAAATTGGTAAATAAAATTTTATTTTTTTCATATTTTTCATATTTCTTTCCTCCATTATCTTGTTTTTTGACTTTTTATTGTGTCATCATTAGTAATTTGTAATTCGTTTGTATATTGTTTTTCTAATACCCCAAATAAGGCATATCTTGAATCACTTCCACCAGTATACTCACATGTATATAATACCATAAGTTTATCTCCGAAAGATAATTCAACATCACTTTTAAAGGTAGACTTTTCTTTAGCATTGTTAACAAAAAGTTCAAATGCTTCCTCATCTTCAAATTTATCTTTGTAAATTTCACTGTTTACTCCCCCTGGAGTGATGATTCCAGCAAAGAAAGTTACCTTGTATGCATATCCATCAGGTGTATATATAACACCAAATGGATGAGCATCATAATATGCTTGACTTATATAATCAGAGACATCAGAAAATACACGATTTCCTTTAACATGATGACCATATATAACGGATACATCACTAATGTCTTCTTCTGCATTATTAAGTGAAATATTGTCTTTAAATAAGTAAGGTGTTCCCAATTTGAATGCATTTCCATATATGTCATGATTTGAATAAAAATCTTGATCTTTATCTGATGAAGTTACATGCATGATAGCTTGATCAATATTGGTACCATCCACTTTTATCCAAGCATCTAAATCTGGACTAGTTATAGCAAACTCCTCGAAATTCGGAATATCAAATTCATAGCCACTTCTTAAAAGTGAATCCGAAATAGGATAACGATCAACTGGAACCTCTTCTTCTTTAGGAATTAGTTCTTTGATTGGTAACTCTTTTTCCTTTCTTGGTGGATTATTTTTAATAGTAGTATCTGAAATTTGTTCTTTTAGTTCTTCTGCAAGGATTGCTGGAGTACTAAAATCTTGATTGTTTATATCTTCAATTTCTCTTTCAAGCTTTACGGATTGAATATAATCTTTTATTTCTCCCCCAAATGAATGAATAACAAGACCTGCAGATATAGCAATTCCTAATATACAAGGAGTAAATTCTAATGCTCTAACGAATTTCCCTCTCATAATTAAAAGTTCCCCCTTTTTATTCTTTTAAAGTCTGTATTCCCCCAAACTTATGTGGTATATACTAACAAATTTTCCTATTATTGTCAAATTAGCTTGACGCAATATTAAGACTATATTTACAATCAACAGAATTTTGTGGTAAATCCCCACTATACTCTGAAATTATATGAATATATATCTTATTATTTTTAGGAACAGATAATGAGTTATAGAGTTTTCCGTTCTTTTCTTCAGAGAATTTAGCACTAATGTGGTAATTTTTACGTGCTAAAGCCTCATCTGATTCCTTTGTTTCACCAGAACCTGTACAAGTAATTATTATGTCAGAACTATTTATTTCTACAGGATAGCTATAAGGATTTGTAAATTCAATGATTTCTGTATTAGATTTATTACTATCAAATACTTTATCTTGATAACTTACTACGTTTTCACTCATATAACCATTATCGCCAATTAATTCAAATGGATTTGTTTTTTCCTCTTCATTGCTATAGTACTTTAAAGCGATGAATGACACAACTAAGATGGATAGAACAACCCCCATAATTCTATCAATTCTCACAGTTTATTCCCCCTTGAATTGCGAAATATAATACCAAATGAATTACTATTTGTCAAATTTCTAGGGTGTATTTATTTTATTTCAAAAAAAAATCATCTGCGATGATCTTCGTTATATTTTATCTCTTTAATCTTTTGTTTTATCATTATTACAAGTTCTATTGGACCTTTTATGTCATTTAAAAGGATTAAACTATCTTGTAATTTCTCTCTTAAGGTTGTTTCTTCTACTATTTTTTCAGCAATTTCTTTAAAATCAACTGAAACTTCACTAGATTTACAGTATTCTCTTATATAATTCTCTATATCTTTTAAAATATATAATTTAGAACTATAATCATCCATTGATTTAATTCCATAATATCCACCAACTAAATATTTAAATCTATCATCATAATCCAAAAGTAACACCTCACATATAGTTAATATTTTATCAAATAATAGAGTATTTTAAAAGACATACATTTCTGTATGTCTTAAGAGAAATCTGTGATTATTATCATAACCACATTTATATTATGTTTAAATTAATTATTTTTATACATTTTTTATAACAAATTCATTATTATCAACATCTATTTTTAATTCAACATTATCAATTATCTCTTGATCTAAAATATATTTAGAAATAAGATTTTCAATATGTTTTGTAATGTATCTTTTTACTGGACGAGCACCAAATTCTTTATCAAATGATTCAGTGATTATTTTTTCTTTCGCTTCTTTAGTTAAAGTTATATTTATTAACATATAATTAAGCCTTTTATTTAAATCATTTATTAATCTTTCTAATATTTCATAGGCTATACTTTCAGAAATAGAATTAAAAGTTATTATTTCATCTATTCTATTTATTAATTCTGGTCTAAATGTATTTTTTAATAGTTTCATTACTAATTCGTCACGATTATTTTCATTATTTAAAATAATATCACTACCTAAATTAGATGTCATTATTATTATAGTATTTTTAAAATCTATTGTGCGACCTTGAGAGTCTGTTATTCTTCCATCATCAAGTATTTGAAGTAAGATATTGAATACATCGGGATGTGCTTTTTCTATCTCATCAAATAATACTATAGAATAAGGATTTCGTCTTACAGCTTCTGTTAGTTCTCCACCCGTTTCATATCCAATATATCCTGGAGGAGCACCAAGTAGACGAGAAACATTAAATGATTCCATATATTCAGAACAATCAATTCTTATCATATGTCTTTCATCATCAAACAATTCATAAGCTAAACTTTTAGCAATTTCAGTTTTTCCGACTCCAGTTGGTCCCATAAAAATGAAAGAACCAATTGGTTTTGAAGGATCTTTAATACCACTTCTTGCTCGAATTATAGCATTTGTTACTAATTCGATTGCTTCATCTTGTCCTTTAACACGACATTTTAAATTTTCTTGCAAACTTAAAAGTTTTTCTCGTTCTCCGCCAACAAGCTTAGTTACTGGAACATTAGTCCATTTACTGACAACATTAGCAATATCTTCATCATCTACTGTATCAGATAATACTTGACTAGACATACTTAATTTTAATTGCGATAGTTCCATTTCTAAATTAGGAATTTCTCCATGTTTTAAACGAGCAGCAGCTTCAAGATCATAGGAATCTTCAGCTTGAGTAAGCTCAAATTTTAATTTTTCTAATTTTTCTTTTTTAGAATTAATAAGATTTTTTAATTGTTTTTCTTCTTCCCATATTTTACGGTACTCGTCTACCTTGGATTTTAAATTATTCATCTCTTCATCAATTTCTTTAACTCGATTTATAGATTTAGGATCTTTTTCGCGTTTTAAAGCTTCACGTTCAATTTCTAAAGTCATAACTGAACGATTCATTTCATCTAAATCCGTTGGTACAGAATTCATTTGCATCTTTATTGTTGCACAGGCTTCATCCACTAAATCAATTGCTTTATCTGGTAAAAATCTATCAGTTATGTAACGATCTGATAAATTTACAGCAGCAACTAATGCAGAATCTTTAATATTTACCCCATGGAAGACTTCAAATCTTTCTTTTAATCCACGAAGAATTGTTAAAGTATCAACAACATTAGGTTCAGATACCTTTATTTTTTGAAGCCTTCTTTCCAAAGCTCCATCTTTTTCAATAAATTCACGATATTCATTTAAAGTAGTTGCACCTATTAAACGAATCATTCCCCTTGCTAACATTGGTTTTAACATATTTCCAACATTCATAGCCGAGTTGGAACCTGCACCTGTAATCATGTGAATTTCGTCAATAAACATGATTATGTCTCCATTGGATTTTTCTATTTCTTCTAAAACTGCTTTAAATCTTTCTTCAAATTCTCCTTGATATTTAGCTCCTGCAATTAAAGCCGATAAGTCTAGTTCCCATACTGTTTTATCTTTTAAAGTATCAGGAATATCACCTTTTATGATTCTTCCAGCTAATCCTTCTACAATAGCAGTTTTTCCAACCCCAGGCTCACCTATTAAAACAGGGTTATTCTTGGTTTTACGAGAAAGAATCCTGATTAAATTTCGAATTTCTTCATCTCTTCCAATAACAGGATCAATTTTATTGTTTTTTACAGCTTCAGTTATATCTCGACCATATTTTTCTAAAACTTTTTCTTCTTTATTTGGATACATAGCACACCTCCGTATTATAAAAAAACTAGTGTTCTGTTACACTAGTCAATATTTATGATTTTTTTTGTTGCTTCTTTTTCTTTAATAGGCATTGAAATAGTTAATATACCATCTTTAAATGAGGCATTAATCATTTCTTCATCAACTTCACCTACATAAAATTCACGAGAGCAATTAGTAACAGAGATTCTTTCACGATGAATATATTTTTTATTTTCATCTTTTTCGACATTCTCTTTTTTATAGCTAATTCTTAAATAACCTTTTTCGATATCTAGTGTTATATCGCTTTTATTAGCCCCTGGTAGATCCATTTCAATGATGTATTTTTCGTCTTTTTCGTAAACATCACATTTCATCATTTTGTCTATTTTTTTATTTTTTTCAAAATCATCAAAGAAATCATCTAAAAAAATTCTACTTGTTGGTAACATTTTAGTCACTTCCTTTCTGATAACTAAATATTATCACTTTAATTAGCACTTGTCAATATTAAGTGCTAATATATTATTATTTTATGTAAAAATATATTTTATATAACAAAAAAACATTACAAAAGTAATGTTTTATTTAAATTTGAGGTGTTAAAACAAGGCGGGAGCTCACATATGTATATGCACTACCATTGTCTCTACAAAAATTGAACTGACCAGCAAGGATTCCATAATGATAATGACCACCTCGATTGAACCAAAGATTATTGGAATCTACGAAAAATGAATAATCTCCATACCAATTATTATGATAGCGTTTATTACCATCTTTATCTTTATAATAATAAAATGATCCCATTTCTCCTGTTGCATCTCCTAAAATTCGATTGTTATATGAGGTAATTATAGAGTTACTTGGATATAAATCTAGATATTTTGAATATGTATTTAATTCAGTTAATGTAAAACCAGATTTGTCATTTGAACTAGGCATATATCCTGCAACATATTCCCAAGCTCCACCTGATATATCATATATTCCAGTTATATTTCCTGTTGTTGAAGCTTTATATCCTGTTTCTGTATTATACGGAAGTGTTTTTGTTGGATCTGTTCCAGTTTCTCCAGAAAATGACAATTGATTTGTTTCATCTGTTGCTGCATATCCTGTTAAGTAATTTGAGTTGTTATTTATTCTTACTTCCGTGTTTATTCCATACTTGGAATGACTTAAATATGCTAGTGCTCCCCATTCTGTATTCTTCATCATATGGGAATCTAATTCACGATTGTAGTTATATGCTGTTT
>CAJUPN010000007.1 GCA_910588195.1 uncultured Bacilli bacterium | reverse complement strand
AAAAGAGCCTTATAGGCTCAGAGAAAACTACGTATTTAATGCGTAGTTTTTATTATTTAAAAATAATATTCTCATATAGATTTTGTGTTATAATAAAAATGAAAAACATTATATTGTTTACAAAGATGGGTGGTTTAACAATGCAAAAAGAATATAGTTTTGATAATACACTAGAAGAATCAAAAGCACCACAATCTATTGCAATAATGTTAGATTCCCATGGGACAAGCGATATGATAACAGAAACATCTGCTGAAATATTTATAAATTTAATTGATATATTAAGAAAACAATTTGGTGGACAAAAAGCTTATATTTGTATTTCATCGCATAATCAAAAAGCTGAACAAATAAAGAATATTTTGGATGAACTAGCCAAATTTACAAATGAAGATATTTTATTAGGTACATCATTTTTTTATGGTGGGATATACGATTACAATACCAACACAGAATATAATATGGGAGCATTTTTTAATAGCAATAAAGTCAAAACATTCCAAGAGTATTACTTAAAAAATACAGAATTCAATATTGGGTGGATTGCCTTGATTGATGATTCAATATCTTATAATACTCATAAATGTTATAAGCATTATTTACCAATGGTTGCCATAAAGCCTAGTCAAAAATCATACAACCCATATGCCAACTTTATGCATCGAGAGTCGGTAATTGATAATATATTTGGAGTAATTGAATTATTAGAAGAGTATATCAAGGATATTAAAGGAATGTCTCTAGCAGATGTATTAGCTAGACAAAGTAAACTAATTTCTCATTTATCAGAATTTGAAATTCAAACTTTAATAAAAAAGCGTGATTTTAAAACATTATATGAGTATCTTCAAAGTGAAGTAAGTGATGAAGATGCTTTCGAAAATATATATGAATTATTAGTAAAAGAAAATTTAGAGGAACCATTTGAACTTGCTGATAAGTTGTATATTGATGAGACTTTTAATTTATTAAAAACTCGTGCCTCTTTTAAAGAAAAAATTATTGAAGCTAAATCTTTGGCTTACAAAAACAAATAAAAAGAGATTTATAATAATCTCTTTAATCTTTTATAATTGCTTCAAGTGCAAGATAAATCATTTTATCTAAATTATTTTCACGCATCTCTGGTGTAATGATATTTTCTGGTTCAAACTGAGAATCTACAACAGTGGCTAACATTGTTGCTTTCTTACCTTCTGTTTTTGCAACATGCATTAAAGCAAATCCTTCCATTTCAATGGCTGTTAATTCATTTTTTATTGGGCAAACACTAATGATATGATCAATTGGATGATAAGGATCAAATGTATCACTTGTAAGTGTTGGACCAACTTTTATAGGTATTCCAATTTCTTCTGCTACACCCAAAATAACTTTATTCAATTCTAAAGAAGATTCAAAAAACTTATCTCTTGATTTACTCCAATGATAAGCAAAAGAAGATTCAGAATAAGATCCTGTTGAAAGACAAATATCTAATTTTTTTATATCAGGTCTAAATGCTCCTGAAGAACCAATTCTAATAATTTTTTCAACACCATAAAAATGAAATAATTCATAAGCATAAAGTCCAATTGAAGGACAACCCATTCCATGACCCATAACAGTTACTAAAGTGTCTTTATAGTATCCTGTAAAAGCATACATATTTCTAACTTTATTAACTAATCTTGCATCTACTAAAAACTTTTCTGCAATATATTGAGCACGTAAAGGATCCCCTGGAAATAATACTCTGGGAGCAATATTTTCTTTTTCTGTAACTATATGTAATGGTTCCATTATATCACCTATATTAATAATAACATACCTATGTTATAATACCATTATAAAAAATAGAATTTTACGTATAATAAAAACTGAGGTGTAAAACATGAAATATAAACTACATAAAAATGGGTCTTACAATATACATACAATTAAAACAGATAAGTTTAAAACTATTCGAATGGAAATAATTTTTCGTAATAATTTTAACAGTGAAACAACGTCTTCTAGAACAGCACTTTTTGAACTTTTAACTGAAAATAGTAAAAACTATAAAACGAAAAGAGCTTTGAATTTAAAAGAAGAAGAATTATATAATGCAGTTATATATTCAGAATCTATTAAATTAGGAAATCAAATAATATCCTCTATAAATCTAGAATTTTTAAATCCAAAATTTACAAAAGATGAATACTTTGAAGAGGCCTTATCTTTACCCTTTGATTTAATTTTTAATCCAAATATAAAGGGAGAAGAATTTGACGCTGATACTTTAGAAGTTGTAAAAAAAAGACTAATATCAGAACTTTCAAATATTCAAGAAGATCCTAAAAAGAAAGCTATTGTTAATGCTTTAGAATTTATGGACCCAAAATCTATTTCTTCAAAAAATATTGTAGGAACAAAAAAGCAAATTGAAGACATTACTCCAACTCAAGTTTATAAAGAATATATTCATTCATTAAATCATGATTATATAGATATATTCATAATTGGGGACTTTGAAGAGAGTACAGTAATAGATTTAATTAACAAGTATGCCCATTTTAAAACTATAAAAAATCATAAATTAGATTTATTTGTAAATAATAAAGTTTATCCAAAAATGCGAAAGAAAACTGATAAAAGTGCTGATGCTCAAAGTCAAATTATATACATTTATAATACAGTTTCTTTAAATGAACATGAAAGAAAATATATCATGCAAATATATAATATGATTTTAGGTGGAGGAGCTCTTGAAACAAAATTGGCCCAAAACTTAAGAAATAAAAATTCTCTTTGTTATGGAGTTCAAAGTATTTATAATAAATATGATAATTTATTAATTATAACTACATCTGTAGATAAAGACAATATCGAAAAAGCCAAAAAATTAATTCAATCTTCCGTAAATGAAATGAAAAAAGAAGTAACAGAAGAAGAATTAACTCATGCAATAACATCTTCAATATCATCTGTTAACATGGCCTTTGATTATCAAAACCGCATAATTGCCAACTACTTATTTAACTATATGGCCGAGTTAGATCCTATGGATATTAGAATTAGTAAATATAAAGAAGTAACTCTTAAAGATGTTAAGAACTTAAGTAAAAAAATAAAATTAAACACAATATATGTGTTAGAAGGTGATTTTAATGAAGAAAACTAAACTTGCTGGATTAGAAGAAACAATCATTACAGAAACACTATCAAATGGGTTAAAAGTTTTTTTATTACCCAATAATAAAGTAAAAAACTTTTATATAACTTTTAGTACCAAATTTGGTTCTAAAGATACAGAATTTAAAAAAACAAATTCTAAAAAAGCAATAAGTGTTCCAAATGGAACAGCACACTTTTTAGAACATTTAACCTTTAAAATGAAAGGGAATGTAGATGCTACTGACTATTTCGTAGATTTGGGATCTGACGTAAATGCTTACACAACTTTTAATGTAACTTGTTATGAGGTCTTTGGCTATGATAAATTTAAAAAAAATTTAGAAACACTTCTTGACTTCGTTCAAACACCATACTATACAAAGAAAATGGTCGAAGAAGAAAAAGGAATAATCACTGAAGAAGTAAAAATGTATGAAGATGAGATAGAGACAAAATTAATATTTAAATCTTTTGAAAATATGCTTCACAAAGATAAAACCAAAAATAAAATTTCTGGATCTGAAGAAGATGTTAAGAGTATTGAATTAGAGGATTTAGAAAATGCTTATAAAACTTTTTATCATCCATCAAATATGTTCGTAACAATTACTGGAAATTTTAACCCTGATGAAGCAATGGCTATAATAGAAGAAAACCAAGCGAAAAAGAAATTTTCTCGCAAAGAAAGTTTTACTGTTATAACTGATAAAGAACCAAATACAGTTGTCACTGAATATGAAGAAGTAAAAGAAAATGTTGAAAATGAAAAAGTAAATATTGGTATAAAAATTCCTTACTCATCTTTTTCAGCTTTAAAATTAACGCGATTACAAGAAAATGTATATATAAATATATTAACTAATGCTATGTTTGGAAGAACAAGTAAAATTAAGGAAAGTCTTATAAGTGGGAATATAATTACTGATGGATTATCTGTTTCGAGAACTTACTTAGAAAATCACATATTAGTAAATATTATTGCTGAAACACCTTATCCTAAAAGATATATTAATTTAATGAAAGAAGCTATAAAAAACTTCGATATTGATGAAGAAGAATTAATTCGCAAGAAAAAAGTTGCTATAAGTAATTTAATACAATGCTTTGATGATATTGAGGAAACTAATAATCTTATTCAATCTGATATTTTAGAATTTGGTGAATTTAATGCTAATTTATTTAATATTTATAATGATTTAAATATTAAAATAGCTAAAAAGATTGCTAGTAAAATAAATAACAAAAATATGTCTATACTTGTTTTAAAAAAGAAAAAAGGAGAAAATAAATAATTTCTCTTTTTTTGTTGAAGTAATTTAAGAATATTTAGGTAATAGATATATAGGAGGTGAAAAATGAGAATAATAGAAAATCACAAAAATAAAATAATAAGTTTGGTTTTTATTTGTACTGTAGCTATTATTTGCTTAATCAGTTATCTTAATTTACCAAAAGATAATACTGTTTATGCAAATGAAGAATGCTTGTGTGAAACAGAAGAAAAAAACATTCCTCACGAATTTTATGTGGATATCAAAGGTGCTGTTAAGAATCCAGGAGTATATCTTGTAAATGAAAATAATATAATAAAAGATATAATTGATATGGCTGGAGGTCTTAGCAAAAATGCAACAACAAGTAACATTAACTTGTCAGAGAAAGTAAAAAGTGAAATGGTTATAATAGTTAATACTAAATCAGAACTTACTACTAAAAAGACGACTACATCAACTACAAATAGCAATAATACAATTTGCACAACAAGAATTATAAACAGCTGTGATGATGAAAAAGAAGAAAATAAACTGATTAATATTAATACTGCATCTAAAGAAGAACTTATGAAGATTCCTAATATCGGAGAAAGTAAAGCAGATTCTATTATCATTTATCGAAATGAGAATCGCTTTAATAAAATTGAAGATATAATTAATGTAAATGGCATAGGAGAAGCACTTTTTGTTAAGATTAAAGACTATATTACAGTATAATTATATTTATTTTATTCTATTACTTATGGTATTTGGAGTTACTTTTTTTAGGGTATCTTTACCGAAAAAAAGTAAATATGATATAAGTGAAAAAGAGTTTAAAGGGGTTTTACTAAATTATAAAGTTGATGGTGATAAATTCACCTTTATTTTGAAAGGTAAAGAAAAAATAAAATGTACTTATTATATAAAAACTAAAGAAGAGCAAGATTATCTAAAAAAAATAGATGAAGGAATAGAGATAGCAATAACAGGTGTATTAAGTGAACCACTCAATAATACTATACCTAATACATTCAATTATAAAAAATATTTAAAACAAAATAATATTAATTTTACTCTCTCTGTTCAAAAGTACACAGTTATAAACAATAAAATTAAAATTCACTACAAAATAAAAAATTGGCTAAAAAGACATATAAGTAATTATAAAAGTCAAGATTATTTACTAGCCTTAATTATTGGTGATAAAAGCTTAATGGATGAAGAAATAAAGAATAGTTTCCAAAAACTTGGAGTATCACACATTTTTGCTATATCTGGAATGCATATTTCTTTATTATCTTCCGTTATTTTAAAAGTATTAAAAAAACTAAAACTAAAAGAAAGTTTGTCGTACTTAATTGTCATTGTTTTCTTATGTTTTTATGTATTTATAACAAACTTCCAAGCAAGCATAATAAGAAGTATTGGTTTATTTATACTTATATATACTAATAGAAGACTCGATTTTAATATAGATGTTTTAAATGTTTTATTATTAGATATTTCATTAATATTAATAATATTTCCTAACTTTCTTTATAATATAGGATTTCTTTATTCAAGTATAGTATCATTTTCTTTAATAAAATATTCTTATTTAATCAAAGGTAATTACATTACAAAGATGATTAAAGTATCTCTTATTGCCTTTCTTTTTAGTCTTCCAATTACACTAATAAATAATTATGAGTTTAATCTTTTTACAATTATCAACAATTTAGTTATAGTGCCATTAGTAAGTTTAATATTATATCCTTTAAGCATGCTTTCATTCTTTATATTTCCTCTAGATAATATACTTCTATTAGTAATAAACTTACTTGAACTTCTAACACCATACCTACTAAATATTAGTATAGTAGTTCCAAAAATAAACTTTATTTTCATTATAATGTACTATCTTTTTCTAACTCTATTTTTTAAATCTTATAAAAAAGTCTATTTGTTATTAATAATTATACTTATAGTTATAAATAAAATAGTTACTATAATAGATCCTAATTGCTATATCTACTTTTTAGATGTAGGTCAAGGAGACTCAATCGTAATAAAAAAAGGAAGAGAATGTATTTTAATTGATACAGGGGGGAAGATAGATCTTAAAAAGGAAGATTGGCAAGTAGGAAAAAAGTATTATATAACTGATAATACCATTATGTTTTTGCATAGTATAGGAGTTTCAAAAATTAATTATTGTCTTATCACCCATGGTGATCAAGATCATGGAGGAGAAATTTTAAATTTGCTTAATAACATAAAAGTTGATAATGTGATAATTAATAAAGGGGAAGTTAATTATTTAGAAAAACAAATACCCAAGAAGATGCTTACAAAATCTTATAAAGGTAAACTAAATTTCAAACTACTTGATACTGGAATAAATTATGATAATGAAAATGATAATTCGATAATATCACTACTTAATGTTTATAATTACAATATTCTTTTTATGGGAGATGCTAGTAAGAAAGTTGAATTAGATATTCTAAAGAAATATAAAATTAAAGCAGATTTAATTAAATTAGGACATCACGGAAGTAAGACCTCTAGTAGTGAAGAATTTCTTGATAAAATAAAAGTTAAAGATTCTATAATATCTAGTGGCAGAAAAAATCGATATAATCATCCAAATAATGAAACAATTGAAACTTTAAATAAACTTAATATTAAATTTAAAAATACGCAAGATAAAGGCAGTATTTTATATAAAATATCTAAAAATAATGTAACAATATCCTATACTTCTCCATAAAATATATTGTACGTTATATAACGTTTATATAGATTGAGGAGACTAAAGTCTTCTCTTTTTCTTTTCTTAATATTTTCTTAATTATAATTGAATCTAATAAAACTATCTTCTTTATATGATATAATTTATGTACCAAGTGAGGTGGAAAATCGTGAATATTCTTGTTCTAGACGACGAAGTAGAAGTAGCTGATTTAGTTGAAGTTTATTTAAAAAACGAAAACTATAATGTTTTAAAGTGTTATACACCTGAATCAGCAATTCATTATATAAAAAATGAAACTATTGATTTAGCTATACTAGACGTAATGGTAGGAAGCATAAGTGGCTTTGAAATACTTCATGATATTCGCGAAAGTGGTCATACTTATCCTGTCATTATGCTAACTGCTAAAATAGACGATCAAGATAAAATTAAAGGTCTAACTTTAGGAGCAGATGACTATATAACTAAACCATTTAATCCTTTAGAATTAGTTGCACGAGTTAAATCAGCAATTAGAAGATATACAAAATATAACAAAAGTGAACAATTTTCTGAAGATGAAATAGTAATTGACGGATTATCTATAAATGAATCAACTCATAAATGTTATCTTTATGATAATGAAATAGATTTTACACCAATCGAGTTTGATATTGTTCTTTATCTAGCCAAAAATTTAAATCATGTTGTTAGCTCTGAAGAATTATTTGAAGCTGTATGGAAAGAAAAATATTATGATAGTAATAATACTGTAATGGTTCACATTAGAAGAATTAGAGAAAAACTAAACGATACATCAAAAAAGCCAAAATTTATAAAAACGGTTTGGGGAGTGGGGTATAAAATTGAACACATCAGAAATAAATAAATTAAAAAGAAACATTGCACTTAAAACAGCATTGAAAATAATTTTAATATCCATTTTAGCAATGGGAATTACACTATTCTTTATTGATGGAATTTTTAATGATAAATTAGTTGATCTAATAATCTCTTTTGATGGTATATTATGGTATAGATTGATGAAATATAAAGCAATTGTCCTAGTTATTATTTATTCAATTATTGTTCTTATAGTGGCCTATTTTGTTATAAAAAGAACCAATTCTTATTTCGGAGAAATAGTAGATTGTATAAAATTAATACTTAAGAATTCTGATGAAGATATTCATCTTTCAAGTGATCTATCTTTACTAGAAAACGATTTAAATAAAATAAGAATTGATTTAATCCAAAGCAAAGCCAAAGCTTTAGAAGAAGAAAACAAGAAAAATGATCTAATTATGTATATGGCACATGATTTAAAAACTCCTTTAACTTCAGTTATTGGTTATTTAAGTTTATTATCTGATGAAGTAGGTTTAAATAAAAAACAAAGAGATAAATACATTAAGATTGCACTTGAAAAAGCTTATAGAGTAGAGGAATTAACAAATGAATTCTTTGAGATAACGAGATATAATCTTCATGAAATGATTACATCTAAAAGTAAAATTGATTTATCGCTTTTATTAGACCAACTTATTGATGAGTCCTATCCGATGCTACAAGAAAAGGAATTAACTATTAAGGCTCATAAAAAAGCAAGTATCCCCTATATGGGAGATGGAACACTTCTTGCACGTGCATTTTCAAATATAATCAAAAATGCAATTAATTATAGCTATGCAAAGAGTGAGATAAACATTAGCATAAACTCTGATAAAGAGAAGATAGTTATTAGCTTTAAAAATAAAGGCGATAAGATACCTTCTTATAAATTAGAAAAATTATTTGAAAAATTTTATCGAGTAGACGAGTCAAGAACTACTAAAACTGGTGGATCTGGTTTAGGCTTATCTATTACTAAAGAAATAATTGAACTTCACAATGGAAAAATAGCAGTAAATAATGATGACGAATATATTGAATTTTTAATTGAACTACCTAATAAATAAAAAGTAACCTTCATTTGACATAATTGAATATTTTTATTAAAATACCTCATTAGGAAAGAAGGGGTATTTATGCAACCAATAGTTTTAATGAGTGATTCTGAATATAATATGTATTATGAACGTATGAAGGAATATATGGCTAAATATGGTCATTTTTATCCAAAAAATATAAGAGAAAGTATTACCCAAAACTTTTTAAGCCATCCCGAAATACTTAATTATTCGAATTGTTATTTAAACGAAATTTATGAAATGACAGGTGTTTTTGATATAATTCCGAATAATCCCTATGATCGCTTTTTTAAAGAATTAACTAAACGTTTCAATATTGACGGGAATTTATTAGACGTCGCATGTGGATTTTATCCAGCCTTTGCTTCTAGACTTGCAAAGATAAAACAAAGTGGAACAATTGACGCTATTGATCCAAATGTAATTGAACAAGATATTTCAGGCGTTAATATTATAAAAAGATTTTTTAACGAAAAATTTGATTTAAGAAATTATGATCTTATTTATGGTATTCAACCATGTGAGGCAACGTTTAGTATGATAAAGGCAGCTGGAGATTTTGATAAAGATTTATTTATTCTTCCTTGTGATTGTGGAAAAATAGTCGCAGGAAGAAGTATGGTTAAATTAGATTCCAAAGTTTGGCTTAAATTTGCAGAACAACTTTTAAAGCAATCTACTCCTAGTAATCGAGAATATAAAATTGAATATACAAACTCATTTAAACAACCTATAATTTATACTAGAAAAAAGGCTAAGAGAAGAAGATAATATGACATTTGATAGAAAAACAAATATGATTTTTTATAAAAAACTAGAAGATTACATGAAAAAATATCGTCAATATTATTCTGATTATGCCTTAGATGAAATAGATTCTAACTTTTTAAATCCTTATCAAAACTTTTTGGATTCATCAGATGTATTGAATCAAATTTATTCCTACATAGGAGTTTTTGATTTGGTAGAAGATAATGTTTATGACTTATTTATTAGATTAATTAAAGAAAGAACAGATATTAATAAAAATATATTAGAAGTTGGCTGTGGACTTTATCCTGCATTAGCTGTTCGTATGTCCAAACATCAAAAGTCTGGCTCTATAACAGCTGTAGATTCTTCTTTACTACCAGTGGAAATAAAAGGGATTTCTTTGTTAAAAGAAGTATTTAATAAAAAGTTTGACATAAAACCATATGATTTGATTTATGGACTATATCCGTGTGAAGCAACTTTGGATATGATTGAATCTGCAAATGAGAATGATAAAGACTTATGTATATTAGCTTGTGACTGTTGTCTTACAGAAGATGGAGAAACTGACACGATTGAAGAATGGATTGAATATGTCGATAAATTTATAAACTATTCTATTCCTTCAAATAGAACATATACTATTGAGAACATAAAAAAAGTAGGTGTACCACTAATAACTACTAGAAAAAGATAAAAATAAGTTGATTTTATCAATGTACTAGTATATAATTAACTATAGTTTCTACTTGGTGAGGAAAATCTCCGATTTTTCACTCAGTTTAAACATAAAAATTAAATAGGAGGAAATTTAAAATGTCTGTAACAAAAGAAAGAAAAGCTGAATTAGTTAAAGAGTTTGGTAAAAGTGAAAAAGATACAGGTGCAACAGAAGTACAAATCGCTATCCTTACAGAAGAAATAAGAGATTTAACTGAACACTTAAAAATCCATATTCATGATTATCATTCAAAAAGAGGACTAATGATGAAAGTTGGTAAGAGACGTAGTTTACTAGATTATCTTAAAGAAAATGACGTAAACGCTTATCGTACACTAATTGAAAAATTAAATATAAGAAAGTAGACACTAATTTTTTAGTGTTTTTTCTTTTATAAAATGGTAAAATATATATTAGAACAGTGAGGAAAAGAAGTAATGGAAAAAAAAGTATTTGAAATGACTTTTAGAGGAAGAAAACTAATTGTTGAACATGGAGAAGTAGCAAAACAGGCACATGGAGCAGTTGTTGTAAGATATGGAGATACAGTTGTTTTATCAACTGTGGTTGTTGGAAGTAATGCCAATATCTTGAGTGATTTTTTTCCTTTAATGGTTTTATATCAAGAAAAGTTATATTCGGTAGGTAAAATCCCAGGAGGTTTTATTAAAAGAGAGGGACGACCAACAGATGCAGCAACTCTTGCAGCACGTATGATTGATAGACCAATGCGTCCAATGTTCCCAGAAGATTTTAGAAATGAAGTACAAATTGTTAATACAGTTTTATCCGTTGATACTGATAATTCACCAGAGCTTGCAGCTATGTTTGGCTCTTCACTTGCAACTTGTATCTCTAAAATACCATTTGATGGACCAATTGCTGGTGTAAAAGTTGGAAGGGTAAATGGTGAATTTGTTATAAATCCAACTCCAGCAGAACTTGAAGTATCTGATATAGATTTAACTGTAGCAGGAACAAAAAAAGCTATCAATATGGTTGAAGCTGGTGCTAAAGAAGTTTCCGAAAGTGATATGTTAGAAGCTTTAATGTTTGGGCATGAAGCAGTTAAAGAATTATGTGAATTCCAAGAAAAGATTGCTAGCGAAATCGGTGAAGAAAAGATGGAATATGAACATCTTGAAATATCTGATGACTTAAGAAATTCAATCATTGAGTTAGCACAAGATAAATTAAATACCGCTTTACGAATTAAAGATAAATTAGAAAAATATGCTGCAATTGATGAAGTAAAAGAAAATATAGTTAATAAATATACAGAAGAAAATAGTAACTTAGATAAAGAAGAATTAGAAGTTTTAATTACTAAAGTTAAGTTAGTATTAGAATCAATTGAATATGACATATTTAGATCAATAACAGTTGACGAACATACAAGAAGTGATGGAAGAAAAATGGATGAAATAAGACCATTATCTGCTTCTATTGACATGCTTCCAAGAACTCACGGATCTGCCTTATTTACAAGAGGAGAAACTCAAGCATTAGCTATCACAACTTTAGGAGCTTTAAATGAATATCAAGTACTTGACGGAATTAGTCTTGAAGCTGAAAAACATTTTATGTTACATTACAATTTTCCTGCATTCTCAGTAGGAGAAACTGGACGCTATGGTTCCCCTGGAAGAAGAGAAATAGGGCATGGTGCCTTAGGAGAAAGATGCTTAAAACAAGTAATGCCATCTGAAGAAGAATTCCCTTACACAGTACGTGTTGTATCAGAAATTCTTGAATCAAATGGATCTTCAAGTCAAGCAACTATATGCGCTGGTTGTATGTCATTAATGGCAGCAGGTGTTCCAATAAAAGCACCAGTTGCTGGTATTGCAATGGGTCTTATTACAAGTAAAGATGAATCGGAATATACTATTCTTACTGATATCCAAGGAATGGAAGATCATTTAGGTGATATGGACTTCAAAGTTGGAGGAACTCGTCAAGGTATATGTTCTCTTCAAATGGATATAAAAATAAAAGGAATTACAAAAGAAATATTAAATGAAGCTTTAGCTCAAGCTAAAAAAGCTCGTATGGAAATACTTGATGTAATGGAAAGTGTTATTGCAACTTCTAGAGAAGAAGTTTCAGAATATGCACCAAAAACTAGTATATTTAAAATCAATCCTGATAAGATTAAAGAAGTTATTGGTAAAGGTGGAGAAACCATTACAAAAATTATTCTTGATGCCTCAAATGTTAAGACAGTTCAAGATGTAAATGCTGTTAAAGTTGATTTAGCAGATGACGGAACTGTAACAATTTACCATACTAATAAAGAAATAATTATGAAGACTGAAGAAATGATTAAATCAATTGCTCGAGAAGTGGAAATGGGTGTTAAATATCCTGCAAAAGTCGTAAAAGTTGAAGACTTTGGATGTTTTGTTCAACTATGGCCAGGTTGTGAAGGATTAGTTCATGTATCTCAGCTAGCACATGAAAGAGTAAATAAACCTAGTGATGTCGTAAAAGTTGGTGATGAAATCATTGTTGTTAGTCAAGGTTACGATAATCGTGGACGTTTAAATCTATCACGTAAAGAAGCTTTACCAAAACCTAAAAAAGTGGAAGAAGAAACTAAAAAAGAAGAAAAAGAAAATGATGAAAAATAGAGAAGTAGTAAAAGGACAAATATATAAACACTTTAAAGGTACTATTCACAAAATAGTCTGCTTAGCATACGATTCAGAAACTAAAGAAAAGTTAGTAGTATATACGCACGAGGAAGATGGAACAATTTGGGTTAGACCATTAGAAATGTTTTTAAGTGAAGTTGATCATAAAAAATATCCTGATATAAAAGCTACATATAGATTTGAATTAATTGAAGATGAAACAAAATAGTTTCATCTTTTTTGTAAAGTAAGATGTTTAAAATAAAAAATATGGCAATAATCGACAATTTGTGTTATATTTATAATAGAAAAAGGTAAAATAAAGATAGAGGAGTGGATTTTTTTATGAAAAGATTAATGGCAATTCTTACAGCAATATCGTTAGTACTTCCATTTACTAATGCTAAAGCTGAAGGTGAAGTTATTACTGATTGTTCAGTAAATAGCTCATGCTTCGTTTATGCCCCTGGGGACGAAGTTAATTTTTACAGAAATGAAGACGAAAGAAAGAAAAATAATAAAGAGTCTGGACAAACAACAATTATATTAGAAGATGCTGGTGCTAATTCCAAATATGTTAAAGTTTTAGCATTATCACCATTCTCAACTAGTATTCCATATTTTGACAAGAATACTGAAAGAGAACCAAATGTAGAAGTTAAAAAGGAACACATGTCAAGTTTAGCGCCAATAAGTGACGGTGAACGTGAACCTTGGACTGCTGCAAAAGCTAATGCAAATGGGGAAATTGAATTAGGATATATAACTTTAGATCAATTAATAACAGTATTTGGAGCAACTAAAACTGCAGATGGAACTTATACAATTGATGCGACTAAATGGGGAAGCAAATTTGAAATTGTAACTGATATTGCATTAGATCAAGAGGAAATTGCAAAAGATTTACAAGCAACAGCAACAACAGATGTTGATAAAAAACTTGCTCAAACAATGCTTAATAATGCAAATCGTATGAAAAAAGGATTCTATACAAGTACTTTTGATGCAAAAACAAATAAAGCATGGGCAGTTGAATATACAATTGCTAATAAAAAGATTTCAGCTATTACAGTAAAACAAGTAGATGTTACTGTTGATGAAAATACATACGCATATCTTCCAGTTGTTTCTTTTGATAAGACTTATGATTGTCATTCAAGAGTAGCACAAGTAGAAATGGGTTGTTTCGAATGTGACAGTGACTATAAATGGCTAGAAGTTGGTACTCAAGCAGAAACATGTGTATTAGTACCTAATGTAACTAGCAAAGGAACTTGTGTAAAAGCAGTTAAAACTGGAGTAGAAGATTATATTCTTGAATTTGGTATAATTGCATCTATTTGTGGAATAGCATTATTTATAGCTAAGAAAAAAGATTTATTCAAATCGATTTAATAAGAAGCATCACTGATGCTTTTTTTTAATATCTAAAATAATTGACAATATTTAATTAATGATGTATTATTAACTTCGGTTAATGAGAGGAAAATTACATGAAAATAACCCATATTGTGCTCGCTTTAGAGAGCATAAAGAAAGAAAATGACGAAGTAATAGAAAATAATAAAATAAAAATAGTGGAGTTAGAAAAAGAATTAAAGGAATTAGAACAAAGTCTAACTGTATTAAATTCTAAAGAAAAGAAACTAAGTAAAATCATAAAAATAAAGACAAGTATTCTAATGAAAATAAGATTTTTCTTGTTAGCATTTGAGTTACCAACTATACTTGGTTTACTAATTCTTATGATTGTATTATCAGAAATGTTTGGATTATGTCTAGTTTTAGCAACAGCATCATGTGCTCTTTCTTTTGATATTGTCTTAACATATTTTAAAGATATCTTGATAGACTCTGAATCAAAATCTAACTTCTTAAGAGATTATTTGAATTTTTATAAGGAATTATTAACTCCAGAGAAGAGTTTAAGAGAGCAATTATTAAATATCCAAGAAGAGATAAAAACTAAAGAAGAAAGTTTAGAAAAAGGAAGGGAAGAGAAAATAAGTAGAGCAGCTATTTCTGCCGAATTAATTGAAGAAAATAATTATATTCACGGAAGTGAAATAGGTATTAATAAATTACATGATTATCATATAGAAGATGTAAGTGATAAACTAGAAATTGTTCAATTTATCAACGATAGAATTAAAAAATTGAAACTTTCATAAGTTTCTTTTTTTATATTTGAACTAAAGTGATATATTGAATGTTCTTTATAATTTTGTTATAATACTTTTATAGAATAGAGGTTAGTAAATGACTTTTAAATATAAAAAAGAGTTCATTATTGTTAGCATATCTTTAGTCTTATGCTTATCAATATTTACGATAATAAAGTCAAGCTTTTTTAAAGACACAAAAGTAAATGCCCCAATAAAAAATGTGATTGAATATTATAATGAAGCTGACAATGAGCCAAAATACAAAGTGGCTACAATAAAACCAACAGAGAAGACAACAAAATTATTAACAACAATATCGACTATTTCAGACGAAGAAGAATATTTTGAACCAGATCCAAATTACGATTCTTATATACCTTATGAAGTTGCTCCAACTTTTGAAGAAGATGGCTCCATTATTTATGATGGATTAACACTTACTGAACTTACAGACAAATTAAATAGATCATTAAATGGATACTTGAAAAATACAGGGTACTTTTTTGCTAATTATACTAAGTCTACGGGAATGGATCCCTATCTAAGTGTTGCAATAGTTTTATTAGAAACTGGCTGTAAATGGACTTGCTCATATTTAACAACAGCCTGCAATAATATTGGTGGTTTAAAAGGTGGAAACTCTTGTAATGGTGGGGCTTATAGCAAATATGATACTTTAGACGCAGGAATTCAAGGATACTTAGGAATAATTTATAATAATTATTATTTAAAAGGAATGACTACGCCAGAAACAATGGCATCGACCTATGCTGCTAGTCCAACATGGAGTATGAAGGTTAATAAATATATTGATGAAATAAAGAATAGTTAAATGCTTGTTTACTTTACAAGCATTTTGTTTATTTTATAAAAAAATGTGCTATAATTTATTATAGTAGGTGATAATATGAAGACAGGTGTATTTGATAGTAAATTGAATTTTCACGAACTGCCTTTTTATGAGATTGAAGGCTTATGTGATACTATTGTTAAAACAGCAATTGAAAAAAGCGAAGAGTTAAAAAAGAAATACGAAAAATACAAAAAAAATATTACAAGATTTTCGGCTTCTTTTGAGTTTTGCTTGCATGAACTTGGATGGATGTTATATGATCCTTTTGAAATAGGTAATGATGAAGTATTATTCTCTAATGGAGAAAGATGTTATATTGCCTCAGTAAACTTTATAAAAAAAGAAGGATTTGATCGAAAAAAAATTAATTATCCTGAGGTTGGGTACCCTAGATTAGAAGACAATACAATTGGTTATGATCCTAACATATCAATAACTAGCATTAACGAAGGTATTGTTGACGAATATGGCTATGTTGATTCTAAATTTACAGATTCAATAGATACATTAGCAGAAATAGAAGTAATGTTTGAAAATATGAGAAGTGAAGCTTCGTATTTAGAATATCTTCGTCAGAAAGCTTTTTATTCATCAAAATTAGAATATATTACTAGTAGACCTAACACAATATCAGCTAAAAAATTGGCTGATGGTAATATAAGCTTACAATTTGTTTCAGAAAATAATGGTAAAGTAGAAAACTTTATTAACAGATTAAGAGAACAAGATATGCTAGCAGAATATATTCCTATAAAAGGAAATGAAGAAACTAGTATAATGAAAGTTGCATAAACATCCAAATGGATGTTTTTTATTGCTATAAGAACAAATGTATGATATTATCCTAGTATAAGGGAAATGATAATATGAATGTTAAAATAATAGAAACAAAAGATTATGTGACAAAATCCAATTTACCTGCTAGTGACTATGTGATTAATCCATATGTAGGCTGTCCCCATGGGTGTAAATATTGTTATGCTTCATTTATGAAAAGATTTACCAATCATACTGAGGAAGAATGGGGCACTTTTATTGATGTAAAACAATGTAATAAAAGAATTGATATAAATAAATTGAAGGGAAAAAGAGTATTTCTTTCTTCAGTTACTGATTGTTACAATGAATTTGAAAGTGAATATAAAATAACTAGGAAGATATTAGAAGAATTAGTCAAGTGTGATTGCTTTTTAAGTATTTCTACAAAATCCAAATTAATTATAAGAGACATTGATCTCTTGAAAAAAATGTCTAACGTAGAAGTCTCTTTATCAATTAACACTTTAGACGAATCATTTAAAAATGATATGGATAAAGCAAGTAGCATTCAAGATAGACTTGAAACGTTAAAAGAGTTGCATGAAAATGGAATAAGAACAATACTATTTATGTCCCCAATGTTTCCTTATATTACAGATTTTAAAAAAATAATAGAAGAATCTCAAAGTTTTGTTGATGAGTATTGGTTTGAAAATCTAAATCTACGAGGATCTTATAAAAAAGATATTTTGACTTACATAAAAAACAAATATTCTAAATACTATTCTGATTACCTTAATATTTATCTAAATAATGACCTTACTTACTGGGAAAATCTAGGTAGAGAAATAAATGATTACTGTGAAAAAAATAACATACAATATAAAAATTATTTTTATCATAGCAAGTTAGTGCAAGAAAAGAAAAATAAGAAATAGACCTACTGAAAAAATATAAGATTAAATAAAAATATACTTTGAAATAATCTGTGATATAATAAGCTTAACAAAACGGAGGATGTACTTATGAAAAAAAGTTTGATTATAAAAATACTTGCAGTTTTAGTATTAATTGTTTTAATTATATCGATTATTTTAAATAAAAGCAGTGAGCATATTGATGAAATAAGAGTTGCTTTAGATAATACTAAAATTATTAAACTTTATGATTATAAGAGTAAAATACTTATTAATACTTATGATCGTAAATATACACAAGATATAGTTGAAAAGCTTTCATATGACAAATGGAGTGCCAGCAACGGACTTAATGGTGATGAAAAGAAATACTTATTGAAATTATATACAGATGAAGACTCAGATTCATTTGCCGAGATAACCATATATGAAAGTAATGATTACATCAGCGTGTTCATTCCGGAAAAAATTAAGAATAAAATTTATAAGACTAATAATAGTTTAAAAAATCTATTTGATCTTTAAAAAAAAGTATAAGCCTTATTGGCTTTTTTTCTTTTATGCAACTGAAAGTTGATAGTAAAAAAGTTGTTGCTTTAATAAAATTTTTAAACATGAAGGGAATGATTTTATGAAATTTGGAGATAATTTGAAAAAGATGCGAAAGAAGAAAAATTTATCTCAAGAAGAACTAGCGGAAAAGGTGAGAGTATCCAGACAAAGTGTTTCAAAATGGGAAACAGGAGATGCTTATCCTGAAATGAATAATTTGCTAGAATTATGCAAAATATTTAAATGCCAGATTAACGATCTTGTAAATGATTCTATTATCGACATCGATTCATTAGATGAATATACATTGGAAAAAATAGTATTATTAAAAAAAGATAAACAAGATAAGGTCAAAATGTTAAGTAAAATTATAATGGCCATATCAAGTATTGCTAGAGTATTTTTAATACTTGGGATAGTAATTACATGCTTTACATTAGTTCTTAGTTCTATAGCTTCGTTTTATTTAAAAATAGACAAAGATAAAGCTAGTCTTTTTGGAGCAAGTATCACAGTGCTAGAGGAAGAAAATAAAGTAGAGTTTAAATATAAGGGCGATAAATTTTTTCTAAATGATAGCTTGAGTTCAACTATGGTTAAAAATTTTCTAAATGATAATAATAAATATACTGTAGTTGGTTATGTTTGTATTAGCTTAATAGGGATAATTATTTATGCAATAATTCTATATAAAGTACTTAGTTATCTTTATAAACTATTTGACAATATATATAAAGGAGAAACTCCTTTTACATTAGACAATGTGAATTTCATCAAAAATATGGCTCATCTTATGATTGCTGCTATTATTGTTATTAATATTGGTGGAGCTATTTCTGAATCGTTAATTAGCTATAGTCCAAGTTTTGAATTTGAGATGTTTGACTTATTTCAAATACTTTTCTTGTATAGTTTATCTTACATATTTGAATATGGTTATTACATGCAAAATTCTACAAACTCCGTAATGTATGGAGAAAGTGATGAATAAAAACAGTTATATAAAGAAAATCAGTGAACATCTTTGTTGCGATATAGAATATGCTATAAAAATAGTAAACATACTTGATGACAATTTCTTTATAAGTAAAAGAAGTAAAGATAAAATAATTAAAGAATTAATATCAAGTTTAAATATTGAAGAGAAATCAGCAATATTAATTTATGAAGAAGCAATAATAATAATTAAAGAAGAACTAAAAAACACTTAAAAAAATCCATTTACCATTAATTAGTAACATTTACTTTACTAATAAAAAACGCATTTTAAATATAGATTATAAAAAATGTGTTAAAATTAAATTAAGGGATGTGGATGTATGGAAAGAAAAGTAGCTGTAATTACAGGATCTAGAAGAGGCTTAGGAGCTAGTATAGCTAATGCACTTGCAAGAAGAGGATATAACGTTGTAATAAATGACTTTGTTTCAGAAGATGAAGTATTAAACGTTGTAAAAAATATTAATGATAATTATGATGTTGAAGCTTTAGGAGTTATGGCTGATGTTTCAAAAGAATCAGAAGTAAAAAGATTTTTGTCAGTTGTAAAACAAAAATTTGGCAGAGTTGATGTTTTAATTAATAATGCCGCTCTTGTTGAAGACATTGAAATTGAATATAAATCAACTGATGAATTTAATCATATCTTAACAAATAATGTTACATCGACGTATCTAATGAGTAAATATTTTGGGAAGTTTATGTATACAAATAAAAAAGGGAAAATTATTAACATTTCATCGACTAATGGAATCAATGCTTTTTTCCCAACAAGCATTGATTATGATGCATCAAAAGCTGCTATAATTTCTTTAACTCACAATTTTGCGTTAGAATATGCTCCATATGTCTTAGTTAACGCCATTGCTCCAGGGTGGATAAATACTGAGATGAATCAAGATTTACCAATAAAGCTAATTAAAGAGGAAACAGAAAAAATTTATTTAAAAAGATTTGCCGAGCCGGCTGAAGTAGCAAACTTAGTTTGCTTCTTAGCTAGTGACGATTGTTCTTACATAAATGGCGAAGTTATTAAAATTGATGGAGGATACTAAAAAAACAACTTATTTAAGTTGTTTTTTATAATATATCATCATCAAAGCCTAATTTTTCTTTCGTTATATATATAGGTCTTCTTTTTACTTCTAAATAAGTCTTAGCTATATATTCGCCTATTATACCTAGAACAATTAATTGAATACCACCAAGGAAAAGAATTACACACATTAAAGAAGCATACCCAGGGATATCTTTACCATAAATTAAAGTTTGTAGTAATACAACTATAAAATATAAGAAAGCAGCACTGGAAATTAAAGTTCCTAAAATTGTTGCTATTTTTAAAGGTTTAGTAGAAAAACTAATAAGACCTTCTTTAGCATAAGAAACTTGTTTTCTAAAATTGAATTTAGAAGCTCCAGAAAATCTTTTATTTGCAGAATAACTCATGTAATAGGTATTAAATCCTACCCAAGAGAAAAGACCTTTAGAAAATCTATTAACTTCTTGAATACTTAGTAGTGCATCTACAACACCACTACGCATTAAACGGAAATCACTTGCTCCTGACTGGACTTTTTGACCTGTCGTTTGTTCCATAATACTATAAAAAGTTTTCTTTAAAAATTTTTGAGAAGCTTTTTCTTTAGCATAATCATTGACCATAGCTACTTCATCATAGTCAGTGTTTTCATCTAAAAACTTCATCATATCCATTATGTATTTAGGATCTTGTTGTAAATCAGCATCGATAATACAAGTATACTGAGCTTTAGAAACATTAAGTCCAGCTAGCATAGCAGCTTCTTTACCAAAATTTCTTGAAAATCTTATAACCCTTACAATACTTTTGTTTTTAGAATAAATAGCACTTAAAATATTATATGAATTATCAGTTGAACCATCATCAATAAAAGTAATTGTATATTTAACACTTTTTAAAGAAGCAGATAAAGATTTGAAAAGAGCATCTATATTTCCTTCCTCATTATATAATGGTACAATAACGTTTAATTTCATACTAATTCACCTATATTCATTATATCATAGATTAATTATAATAGGGCATGAACATTTTACAAATTGTTGATTTTTTATTGTCAGCAAAAAAATCGTAAAAACTGGCAAAAAATACTTGCATTTAAATATAATCTAATGTATAATCATTGATAGTTTAACTGGCTGAGATGTGCAAGGTTGCTGACACACTAGGAAGAGTTGCATAGAACTAGTGAAAATCAGGTTAATTTGTTACGGAGCTATGTTTATACAAGATATAGACGAAGGGAGGACATGTAAATGTCAAAAGTTAGAATAAGATTAAAAGCTTATGATCACAGAGTTCTTGATACTGCTGTAGCAAGAATAATTGAAACTGTTAAAAGAACTGGTGGGGAAGTATCTGGACCTGTTCCACTACCTACTGAAGTTCAAAAAATTACAGTTTTAAAAGCTGTTCACAAATACAAAGACTCACGTGAACAATTTGAGATGCGTACTCATAAACGTTTAATTGATATTAAAAATCCTAGCAAAGAAACTATGGATGCCCTAACTCACTTAGATATTCCAAGTGGAGTTGAAATTGATATTAAAACTATTTAATAAAAAATATTGTGGAGGAAGAAAATATGGAAATGAAAGGAATCTTAGGTCGTAAAATCGGGATGACCGAAAAATTTACGAAAGATGGAAAAATTATTCCTGTCACTGTTGTTGAAGTTACACCAAATGTAATCACTCAAATTAAAACAAATGAAACTGATGGTTACAGTGCAATTCAAATTGCAGCAGTTGACAAGAAAGAAAAAAATGCAACTAAGGCCGAAATTGGTCATGCAAAAAAAGCAGGTGTTGCTCCTAAGCGCTTCTTAAAAGAAATTAGAGTAGAATCAACTGAAAACTATACTCTAGGAAGTACTATAGCAGCAGACATCTTCGCAGTTGGAGAAAGAGTTGATGTAACTGGTACTTCAAAAGGAAAAGGTTTCCAAGGTGTTATTAAACGTCATGGGCAATCTCGTGGACCAGAAACTCATGGTTCTAGATATCATAGACGCCCAGGTTCAATGGGAACAATGAGACCAATGCGTGTTTTGAAAGGTAAAAAGCTAGCTGGACATATGGGTTCAGAAACTGTTACAATTCAAAACTTAGAAATAATTGAAGTTTGTGTAGAAGATAATTACATTTTAGTTAGTGGAAATGTTCCAGGAGCTAAAGGATCACTTGTATTAATAAAAAGTGCTGTAAAAGGTGGAAAAGTTGATCCAAAAGAAATCATCATTAATGAACAAGTTAAAGAAACAGTTGTAGATGAGGTTTCAGAAGAAATCAAAACAGAAGAAACTACTACTGAAGTGACTGAAACAGAAGAAAAAGTAGAAGAAACAAAAGAAGTAGTTGAAGAAAATCCAGAATCAAACACAACTTCAACTGAAGAAATCGAGGAAACTACTGAGGCTTAAGTCTACAGTTAGATTAGGAGATTAATTTATGACAAAAGTAAATGTTATTGATTTAAAAGGATCAAAAGTAAAAGATATAACTGTTAATGATGAAATATTTAAAATTGAAGGTAATGATATTGTCTTAAAAAAAGCAATCCGTTTACAAATGGATTCATTAAGACAAGGAACAGCTTCAACTAAAGGACGTTCTGACGTATCTGGAGGAGGAAGAAAACCTTACAGACAAAAAGGAACTGGTAATGCAAGACAAGGTACTATCCGTGCACCTCACTATAGAGGCGGTGGAGTAGTATTTGGACCTACACCAAGAAGTTATTCATTCAAAATGAATAGAAAAGAAAGAAGATTAGCTTTAAAAACTGCTTTATCTGATAAAATGGCTGAAAATAAATTTATAGTAGTTGAATCACTAGAATTAGCTAGTACAAAAACTAAAGACGCTATTAAATTACTTGAAACATTAAAACTAGAAGGAAAAGTATTATTTGTATCTAGTCATGATGCTGAAAAGTTATATTTAGCAACTAGAAATTTAGGAACAACAGCAGTTATTATGGCTGATGAATTAAATGTTTACGATATCGTTAACGCAGATGTAATTGTTTGTGACTGCGATACAGTTAACTATATAGAGGAGGCGCTTAAATAATGAAAGATATTATCATTGCTCCAGTAATTACTGAAAAAGCTGCAAATATCAATGCAGAAGGAAAAACATATGTTTTCAAAGTAAAAAAAGACGCAAATAAAAATCAAATTAAAGAAGCTATTGAAAGCGCGTTCAATGTTAAAGTTACCGAGATAAGAACTCTTAATACAAAAGCTAAAGATAAAAGAGTTGGAAAATATATTGGTAAAACAAAAACTTATAAGAAAGCAATCGTTACTTTAGCTGACGGTAATGCTATAGAAATATAGTAGGAGGTATTACTTATGGGTATAAAAAAATATAAACCAACGACTAATGGTCGTAGAGGAATGTCTACTCTAACTAATGAAGAATTAACTACTACTAAACCAGAAAAATCTCTTTTAAGAAAAGGAAATAAAACTGGTGGACGTAATAATCAAGGTAGAATGACTGTACAACACATTGGTGGTGGTGCAAAAAGAAAATATCGTTTAATCGATTTTAGAAGAAATAAATTTGGCGTAACAGGTAAAGTTGCAAGTATCGAATATGATCCAAATCGTAATGCTAATATAGCTTTAATTCATTATTTAGATGGAGAAAAAAGATATATTATTGCTCCAAAAGATTTACGCGTAGGTACTATTATTGAAGCAGGAGAAGCTGTAGATATCAAAGTTGGAAATGCAATGCAATTACAAAACATTCCAGTTGGTACTCTAGTTCATAACATTGAACTAAAACCTGGAAAAGGTGGAGAAATAGCTCGTTCTGCAGGACAAAGTGCTCAAATCTTAGGTAGAGATGGAAAATACGTAATAGTTCGTTTACAATCAGGTGAAACAAGAAAAATTCTTGGAACTTGTATGGCAACAGTTGGTGTTGTTGGTAACGAAGATTACGAACTTGTAAACATTGGTAAAGCTGGACGTTCACGTCATATGGGAATTCGTCCTACAAACCGTGGTTCTGTTATGAACCCTAATGACCATCCACACGGTGGTGGTGAAGGAAGAACACCAATCGGACGTAAAGCACCAGTTACTCCATGGGGTAAACCAGCACTTGGATATAAAACTCGTAAAGGAAAGAAAGCTTCTGACAAGTTAATTGTTAGCAAGAAGAAATAGGTGATTTTATGGCAAGAAGTTTAAAAAAAGGGCCTTTCGTTGATAAAAGCCTAATGAACAAAATAAAGAAATTAAATGAATCAAATAAAAAAGAAGTTGTAAAAACATGGTCACGCCGTTCAACAATTTTTCCTGATTTCGTTGGTCACACTATCGCAGTACATAATGGAAAAGATTTTATTCCAGTTTACATTACTGAAGATATGGTTGGACATAAATTAGGAGAATTTGCTTTAACTCGTAAAGCTGGCGGACATGCAGGACAAAAGTAGGAGGGATTTAGATGGAAACTTATGCAATACATAAAAGTGCTATGGTAGCTCCACGTAAGTGCCGTATGACTATGGACTTAGTCAGAGGAAAGAAAGCAACTATAGCTGTTGGAATATTAAAAAATACTAACACTAAATCATCTAGATTAATCCTTAAGGTATTAGAATCTGCAATGGCTAATGCTACTAATAATTTTGGAGCTAAAGTAGAAGATTTAGTAATATCTGAATGCTTTGTTAATCCAGGACCTGTTTACAAAAGAGTAAAAATAGGTTCTAGAACAAAAGTTGATAGAAGAGATAAAAGAACAAGTCACATAACTGTAAAAGTTAGTGATGGTAAGGAGGCTTAATTATGGGACAAAAGGTAGATCCTAGAGGATTAAGACTTGGAGTCAATAAAGATTGGCAATCAAGCTGGTATGCTGAAGGAGAAAACTATGTTAAAGCATTAAATAACGATATTAAAATTCGTGAATATTTAACAAAAGAACTTAAAGATGCAGCAGTTGCAGAAATCTTAATTGATAGAAAGAAAAATAGAATTGATGTTAAAATAGCTACTGCAAAACCAGGTGTTATCATTGGTAGAGGTGGAGAAGACATCGAAAAATTAAGAGCTAATATTAAACGTGTTTGTGGAGAAGAAGTTTTCATTACTATTAATGAAGTTAAAAATCCAGCATTAAATGCTGAATTAGTTGCTCAATCAATTGCAAAACAAATTGAAAATAGAGGAAACTTTAGAACAATTCAAAAGAAAGCTATTAATGACACATTAAAAGCTGGAGCTTTAGGAATCAAAACTGCTGTATCAGGACGCTTAGGTGGAGCTGAAATGGCAAGAACAGAAGGATATACTAAAGGAACTGTTCCACTACAAACTATTAGAGCAGACGTTGACTATGCTACTGCTGAAGCTAGTACAACTTATGGAAAAATTGGTGTAAAAGTTTGGATTTACAAAGGCGAAATCTTAAATAAAAAAGCCAATGACAAAAAAGGAGGTAATGACGATGTTAATGCCAAAAAGAACTAAATATCGTAAACCTCACAGAATTTCCTATGAAGGACACGCAAGAGGAAATAAAACTGTACAATTCGGTGAATATGGATTACAAGCAAAAGAAGGTGGATACATAACTGCAAGACAAATTGAAGCAGCACGTATCGCTATGACACGTTACATGAAACGTGGAGGACAAGTTTGGATTAATATTTTCCCACACTTAGCTAGAACAATGAAACCTTTAGAAACTCGTCAAGGTACAGGAAAAGGTAACGTTAAAGAATGGGCAGCAGTTGTTAAAGAAGGTAAAGTAATGTTTGAAGTTGCTGGAGTATCTGAAGAGATTGCTCGTGAAGCCTTAAGACTTGCTTCTCATAAATTAAGTGTAAAAACTAAATTCGTTAAGAAAGAAGAAAGCGGTGAGTAGTAATGAAAACTAGTGAAATAAGAGAAATGTCTCGTGAAGACATCATTATTAAAATAGCTGAATTACAAGATGAATTATTTGATTTAAGAATGCAAAAAGCAACAGCTGCTTTAGAAAAACCACATAAAATCAAAGAAATCAAAAAGACAATCGCTAGAATGAAAACTATTTTAACAGAAATGACAAGTGAAGGAGGAAACAAATAATGAGTGAAACTAAAAGATCAGAATTAATCGGTAAAGTTGTAAGTGCAAAAAATGATAAAACTATCACAGTTTTAGTTGAAACTTATAGAAAACATCCTCTTTATAATAAGAGAGTTAAGAGCTCAAAGAAATATGCTGCTCATGATGAGAAAAATATTGCGAAAGTAGGAGACACAGTTAGACTATTATCTACACGTCCATTATCTAAAACTAAAAGATATGAACTTGTTGAAGTATTAGTTGAATCTGTTGAAGCTTAAGGAGGGTTATTATGATACAACAAGAAACTAGATTAAAAGTTGCTGATAACTCTGGAGCTCGTGAATTATTAGTAATAAGAGTTTTAGGTGGAAGTGGAAGAAAATATGCAAATGTTGGTGATGTAGTTATTGCATCAGTAAAAAAAGCTATACCTAACTCAAACGTAAAAAAAGGTAAAGTAGTAAAAGCCGTAATCGTAAGAACTGTTGAAGGTGTAAGAAGAGGCGACGGATCTTATATCAAATTTGATGAAAATGCAGCTGTACTAATCAAAGATGATAAGAGTCCAGTAGGAACACGTGTTCTTGGCCCAGTTGCTAGAGAACTTCGTGAAAAAGACTTCATGAAGATTGTATCTTTAGCACCAGAAGTATTATAGGAGGATAACATGAAAGTAAAAGTTGGAGATAAAGTTAAAATTCTTGCTGGAAAAGATAAAGGCAAAGAAGGAACAGTTACAACTACTCTAAGAAAAAAAGATAAAGTAGTTGTAAGTGGAATCAATATTGTTAAAAAACATATGAAACCTAATGCAATGAATGAAACTGGTGGAATAGTTTCAGTAGAAGCTCCTATCCATGTTTCAAATGTTTCAGTTATCGAAAGTTCAAAGGCTAAAACTACAAAAAAAGAAACAAAACCCAAAAAAGAAGCAGGTGAGAAATAATGAATAGTTTAAAAGAAAAATATGAGAGCACAATTAAAAACGAGTTAATGACTAAATTTAATTATTCTTCAGTTATGGAAGTTCCAAAACTAGAAAAAATCGTTGTTAATATTGGTGTTGGTGAAGCTTCTCATGATTCTAAATTCATTGAGGCTGCTGCTAATGACCTTGAAACTATTACAGGACAAAAACCAATTATAACTAAAGCTAAAAAGTCTATAGCTGGTTTTAAATTAAGAGAAGGTCAAAGTATTGGTACTAAAGTTACTTTAAGAGGAGATAATATGTATAACTTCATGGAAAAACTTATCCGTGTTGCTCTACCTCGTGTACGTGACTTTAGAGGAGTTAGTCCAAAAGCATTTGATGGTTTTGGAAACTATACATTAGGAATAAAAGAACAATTAATATTCCCAGAAATAGATTATGATAATGTATTAAAAATTAGAGGAATGGACATTGTTTTTGTTACAACAGCAAAAACAAACGAAGAAGCTTTCGAATTATTAAAAGGCTTTGGAATGCCATTTAGAAAGTAGGTATTAAATATGGCAAAGACAAGTATGAAAATTAAGGCTAATCGCCCACAAAAATTTAAAGTAAGAGAATATACTAGATGCCAAAGATGTGGTAGACCTCATGGTGTACTTCGTAAATTTGGTTTATGCCGTATTTGTTTCAGAGAACTTGCAAATCAAGGCAAAATACCTGGCGTAAAAAAATCAAGTTGGTAGAAAGGAAGTAGAGTTATGGTAGAAGATAGAATTGCTGATATGCTTACAAGAATTCGTAATGCAAATCAAATGAAATATGATACTGTTGAAGTATTAGGATCTAAGATGACTTGTGAAATATCAAGAATCTTAAAAGAAGAAGGTTACATAAGTGATTATGTACTTGAAGAAGCAAAAAACGGAAATAAAATAACTATTAGTCTTAAATATACTGAAGGTAAAAAGACAAGAGTTATTACTGGCCTTAAAAGAATTTCTAAATCAGGCTTAAGAGTTTATGCTAAACATGATGAACTTCCTAGAGTTCTAAATGGTTTAGGAATCGCTATTATCTCAACTTCTGAAGGAATTATGACTGATAGAGATGCTAGAAATAAAAAACTAGGAGGAGAAGTACTTGCTTACGTTTGGTAAGTTAAGGAAATATTGGTTATGAGTAGAATTGGAAATAGAGTATTAACAATTCCTGCTGGTGTAACTGTAGATGTAGCTGATAAGACTATTACAGTTAAAGGACCAAAAGGAGAATTAAATTATACATTTGATGAATCTATAACTGCTAAAGTGGACGATGGAAAAGTTATCGTTACTAGAGCAAATGAAACAAAACAAGTAAAATCACTTCATGGAACAACAAATGCGTTAATAGCTAATATGTTAACTGGCGTATCTGCTGGATACCAAAAAGTGTTAGAAGCTGTTGGTGTTGGATACAAATTTGCTGTATCTGGCAAAAAGATAACAGTTCATGCTGGATATTCACATACTATTGAAGTAGAAGTACCTACTGATTTATCAGTAGAATTAGTATCTGCTACTGAATTAAATATTAATGGAATAGACAAGCAAAAAGTTTCTGAATTTGCGGCTAATATTCGTAAGATAAGACAACCAGAACCATATAAAGGTAAAGGTATACGTTATAAAGGCGAATATGTAAGACGTAAAGAAGGAAAGAAAGCGGCTAAATAGGTAGGAGGAAATTAGGATGACAAAAAAAGAATCAAATAATGTTGCAAGACTAAGAAGACATGCAAGAGTTCGTAATAAAGTTTCTGGAACTAGTGAATGTCCAAGATTAAATGTATTTAGATCTAATTCTCACATTTTCGCACAAGTAATTGATGACGAAAAAGGAACTACCTTAGTTAGTTCTTCAAGTGTTGAACTAAAATTAAAAAATGGTGGAAACGCTGAAGGTGCTAAACAAGTTGGTGCTGATATAGCCAAAAAAGCCAATAAAGCAGGAATCAAGACTGTTGTATTTGATAGAGGTGGATACCAATATCATGGACGTGTTGCTGCTTTAGCAGAAGCTGCACGTGAAAATGGATTGGAATTTTAGGAGGTAAGTTATGGCAAGACAGGAAATGGACCCTAAGAAAAAACTTTTATTAGAAAAAGTTATTGATATCAAAAGAGTTACTAAAGTTACTAAAGGTGGACGTAACTTTAGATTCTCTGCTGCTATGGCAGTTGGTGATGGAAAAGGATTAGTTGGAATCGGTAGTGGAAAAGCAAATGAAGTTACTGAAGCAATTAAAAAAGGTGAACAATTTGCTAATAAGAATTTAGTTAGAGTTTACCTAGTAGATAACAGAACTATTCCACACGAAGCAATTGGTACATGTGGTAGAGCTAAAGTTTTATTAAAACCAGCTCCAAAAGGTACAGGTGTTGTTGCAGGTGGTGCTGCTCGTGCAGTACTTGAACTTGCAGGAATTAAAGACATCGTAGCTAAGAGTTTAGGTTCTAATACTAAAGTTAACGTTGCAAAAGCTACATTAGAAGCTTTAAAATCAGTACGTACTGCTGAACAAATTGCAGAACTACGTGGAAAGAAAGTTGAGGAGTTATAATATGAAATTAAATAATTTAGAAAAATCTCCAGAAACTAAAGCAAGAAAAAGAGTAGGTCGTGGTCCTGGTTCAGGAATGGGTAAAACAGCTACTCGTGGAGAAAACGGTCAAAAATCAAGAAGTGGTGCTAGCATCTCTGCTTGGTTTGAAGGTGGACAAACTCCATTATACAGAAGAGTTCCAAAAAGAGGATTTAACAATAAGAGATTTGCTACTGTTTATGCAACTATCAATTTAACAGATTTAAACAGATTTAATGATGGTGATACAGTTACTCCAGAAGTTTTATTCGAAACAGGAATTGTAAAAAAACAATTAGCTGGTATTAAGGTACTTGCTAATGGTACATTAGAAAAGAAGGTTAATGTAAAAGCTCATAGATTCTCATCTAAAGCTGTTACTAAGATTGAAGAAAAAGGCGGAACAGCAGAGGTGATTTAAAATGTTCAAGAGTCTTAAAGGAATATTTAATTCCAATAATAAAGATTTGCGAAAAAGAATTTACTTCACTCTTATGGTGTTAGCTGTATTCGGTTTAGGAACTAACATTATAGTTCCAGGCGCTAAACAAATAACACAAAACTTAAGTTTCTTAGATTTATTAAACTTAATGAGTGGTGGTAGTTTAAAAACTTTTTCAATATTTGCGTTAGGAGTTATGCCTTATATTACAGCATCAATCCTTACACAACTATTACAGATGGATATAATTCCATACTTTAAAGATTTAAAAGAACAAGGAGCTACTGGTAGACAAAAGATAAATAGAATAAATAGATATTTAGGTATCCTATTTGCCTTTATCCAAGGCTACATGTATTCCGTTGCCTTTATGGGTGGAACAACTGCTGAAATCGTAAAGACAACAATTATTTTAACTGCTGGTACATCCTTACTACTATGGTTAGCTGATCAAGTAACTAATAAAGGACTAGGAAATGGTGTATCATTATTCATAATGGCTGGTATAGTTAATACTTTACCATCAACATTTATCCAAGCTTTTAAAGATTTAGTTCTAGCTGACACATTTACACAAGTAGTTGGTGTTATTCTATTCATTGTATTCATATTAGCATACTTACTAATCTTAGTAGGTGTTGTATACATGCAAATTAGTGAAAGAAGAATACCAATACAACATACAACAAGAACCGATAGTTCTCAAGCAAGAGAACAATCTTATATACCTTTAAAATTAAATTCAGCAAGTGTAATGCCAGTAATATTTGCAAGTGCAATTACAAGCATTCCAACATTAATTGGACAATTATTAAATAATAGTTCAGTTACTGAATTTGCTGAAAAATATATAGTATATACAACTCCAACAGGATATTTACTATATATAGCACTTATCTTCTTATTTGGTTATGTTTATACACTTATGGAACTAAATCCAAAAGAGATGAGTGAAAATTTAGATAAGAATAGAAGTTATATACCTGGAATTACTCCTGGGGAAAAGACATCTGCATATCTTAGAGGAACAATCTCTAGATTAACAGTTGTTGGAAGTCTTTTCCTTATCGTTATAGCGTCAATTCCTATCTTATTTAGCAAGATTTCAAGTCTATCAAGTGCTATCACATTAGGTGGTACTGGACTTTTAATCGTAGTTGGTGTTGCTCTTGAAACTTATAAGCAACTTGAAAGTAGTGTAGTTTCTCGTAGTTATCAAGGTTCAAGAAAGAGAAGACACAGAAGATGAAGAATATAATCTTTATTGCACCACCTGCAGCAGGAAAAGGAACACAAAGTGATCTTTTAGTAAAAAAATATGGTTATGTTCATATTTCAACAGGTGATCTACTTCGAGATGAAGTTAATAGAAAATCAGAGTTAGGAATTAAAATTGCAGATATTATGTCGAGTGGCGAATTTGTAAGTGATGAAATAGTAACGGAGTTACTAAAAAATAGATTAACTCAAAATGATACTAATAATGGCTTCATTTTAGATGGTTATCCAAGAAATATAGCACAAGCTAATACTCTTGATGCTTTGCTTAATGAATTAGATAAAAAAGTTGATGCTGTTTTATATTTAGAGATGGACTCAACTATAGCAATGCATAGAGCACTAGGAAGAATTACTTGTAGCAACTGCTCCCGTGGCTATAATAAATATGAAGAAAAATTAAAACCACTTAAAGAAGGTTACTGTGATGATTGTGGTGGAGAACTAATAAGTAGAAGCGACGATAACGAAAGTACCTTCAAAGTAAGATTTGATGCCTATATAGAAAATACTCAACCTATACTAGAGTTTTATAGAGAAAAAGGCATTTTAAATATAATAGATAACAGTGGAACACCAGACAATACATTTGCTTTAATTGAAAGTGTGATTAAATGATTAATATCTACAATGAAGAAGAGATTAATACGATAAAAGAATCAGGGCATATAACATATATGTGTCATCAACATTTAAAGAAAATGTTGCGTCCTGGAGTTACTACTAAAGAAATAGATGATGAAGCAGGGAAGTTTATAAGGTCTCAAGGTGGTATTCCAAGTTGCTTAGGCTATGAGGGATACCCAGCTAACATCTGTATTTCAATAAATGAAGAAGTAGTACATGGTATAGCAAGTGATGAAGTAACCTTGAAAGAGGGAGACATCGTTACTTTAGATATATGTACATTGTATAAAGGTTATCATTCAGATTCAGCTTGGTCTTATCCAGTTGGTCACATTAATAAAGAAAAAGAACATTTGATGTACCATACTGAAAAAGCCCTTTATACTGGACTAAAAGAACTAAAAGCTGGAGCAAAGCTAGGAAATGCCTCAGCAAGAATTGAACAGTACGCTAAACGTCATGGTTTAGGTGTTGTAAGAGAACTTGTTGGACATGGAGTTGGTCACGAATTACATGAAGCACCTGATGTTCCAAATTATGGAAAATATAATACTGGAATAGAATTAAAAGCAGGTATGGTAATTGCCGTTGAACCAATGCTAACAGCTGGAAAAAGATATGTAGCACTTCTTGATGATGATTGGACAATTGTAACAGAGGATGGTCATCCTGCTGCACACTTTGAACATACAGTCGTTATAAGAGAAGATGGCTACGAAATACTTACAGGAGAGTGAAAAAAATTGGCTAAAGAGCAAAAAATTGAAGTTGAGGGAACTGTAATAGAGGTTACTCACGAGATTTACAAAGTAGAATTAGATAATAAAATAATTGTAACTGCCCATGTTTCTGGTAAAATACGTATACATACAATACGCATCTTACCGGGCGATAGAGTTACAGTAGAGATGTCACCAACTGATTTAACACATGGGATTATAAAATTTAGGAAATAAGGAGGATTACTTATATGAAAAGAAGAGCATCTGTTAAGAAAATTTGCCCTAAATGTAGAGTAATAAGAAGAAAAGGAAAAGTAATGATTATTTGTGAGAATCCAAAACACAAACAAAAACAAGGATAGGAGATTATTATGGCACGTATAAAAAATATTGAATTACCAAAAGATAAAGCATTATTTATCGGATTAACTGCAATTTATGGAATCGGACAAAGTACAGCTAAAAAAATATGTAAAGCTGTTAATATCGATCCAGAAATGAAAGTAAGAGATGTAACTAACGAACAAGAAAACATCCTTCGTGGAGAAGTAGACAAATATCTTGTTGAAGGTGAATTACGTCGTGAAGTTCAAATGAACATCAAAAATAAAATGGAAATAGGTTCATACCAAGGAATCAGACATAAAAAAGGATTACCTGTTCATGGACAAAGTACAAGAAGTAATGCCAAAACTCGTAAGGGTAAAGGTAAAGTAGTTGCAAATAAAAAGAAAGCTACTAAGTAATTGAAACGGAGGTTAATAGAAAATGGCTTATAATAGAAGAAAAAGAAAAGTTAAAAAGAATATACCTAAGGCACAAGCTCATATTTCTTGCTCATATAACAATACATTAGTTACAATAACTGATGAAGCAGGAAATACAATAAGCTGGGCATCAAGTGGAACAATAGGATATAAAGGATCTAAGAAAAAGACTCCATATGCTGCTGGTCTTGCTGCTGAATCTGCTGGAAAAGCTGCTAAAGAAACTGCAGGAGTTGTAACAGTTGATGTATTTGTTAAGGGTGTAGGAAATGGTAGAGAAAATGCTATTCGTGCATTACAAACTGCTGGATTAGAAATTGCATCTATTACTGACGAAACACCAGTACCACATAACGGTTGTAGACCACCTAAACGTCCAAGAAATTAGTATATAATTAGGAAAAGAGGATTGAAATATGAATTTTGAAAAACCAGAATATAAAATTACTGAATATGTTGAAAGCAAACATTATGGTAAATTCGAACTAGAACCTTTAGAAAGAGGTTTTGGAACAACTATAGGTAATGCATTAAGAAGAGTAATGTTATCTAGTATGCCAGGGTGTGCAGTAACTAGTATAAAAATTGATGGAGTTTTACATGAATTCCAAAAAATTGATGGCGTAAAAGAAGACGTTATGAACATTGTTCTTAACATTAAAAACTTAGTTGTTAAGAATCATTCAACAGAAAAGAAAATAATGAGATTATCTGCATCATCTGAAGGCGAAGTAACAGCCGGAATGATTGATCATGATGCTGATATCGAAATAGTAAATCCTGATTTAGTTATTTGTAATTTAGTTAAAGGTGGAAAAATCGACATTGAAATGACTGTAGATAATGGTCGTGGATATGTTGATGCAAAAGAAAATAAAAAATTATTAGGAGAAACAGTTGGTCTAATTCCAATAGATTCAAACTATTCTCCAGTTGAAAAAGTATATTTTGAAACTGAAAGTGCCCGTGTTGGACATAACGAAAATTATGATAAGTTAATAATGTATGTATATACTAATGGATCTATTACTCCAGAAGAATGTATGGCACTTGCTAGTCGTATATTAATTGAACATTTAAATATCATTGCAGATTTAAATCAAATCGCAGATATTACTGGAATCATTGCAGAAAAGAAAGTTGATACTATAACTAAGACATTAGAGACTCCAATAGAAGAAATTGAATTCTCTGTAAGAGCTTACAACTGCTTAAAACGTGCAGGAATCCACACAATGCAAGATTTAATTGATAAGAGAGAAACTGAAGTTACTAAGATTAGAAACTTAGGTAAAAAATCATTAAAAGAAGTAATTGAAAAAGTTAATGAAATGGGACTTAAGTTCCGCGATTAAAAGTTAGTTAGGAGGTTACACTATGTATAGAAAATTAGGAAGAGAATCAAGAATTAGAAGAAGTATCTTAGCTGGTATTACTAAAGATGTTATCATGAATGAAGCAGTTGTTACAACTGAAGCTAGAGCAAAAGAAGTAAGAAAATTTGTTGATAAAATGATTACTTATGGAAAAGATGGATCTTTAGTTGCTAGAAGAAAAGCATTAGCATTCTTACATAACGATAAAGCTGTTGTTAGTAAAATATTTAATGAACTTGCTCCACGTTATGCTGAAAGAAATGGTGGATACACTAGAATTATTAAATTAACAGAAAGAAAAGGCGATGACGCCCTAACTGTAAGACTTGAATTAGTTGACTAATCAAGTCTTTTTTTGTTAAACTTAGTCTAAGGTGAGAATAATGAAGGAAAAAGACAAAAATCGTTTTGGTTTATATATCATAGCAATTAATATAATCCTCATTTTATTCTTGCTTACAGAAGAAAAATCCGATATTAATTATGGCATTGTAGCCATAGTTTCTAGTATCGTGGCTATATTGTTTAATATAAAAATATTAGTAAACACAAAAAAGAAGATATATAATTCAATATCTTTAATTATCAATATAATTATTTTTCTCTTTTTAGTTTACTTTGTAATTACTAAATATAATATCATCTAAAAAATGTTAAAGAGTTATTATTAATATTATTGTTATTAACATTATTTACTCTAACTGGTTGCTTACTAGTTGGAGTATTTTTCATATTTATATTATTTGGTAGAGCTACAGTTTTTAATTTTTTCTTTATAAATCCTAGGGCTGGGTTAAACTCTTTCACAAGAGGAAGAGTTTTATTAACAATGTTTAAAACTTTCATGCCGTTTTGTAAGATATATGGTAAATTAAAGTTCATAAATATCACCTACTAAATTATATGTTATATTTGTGAAAAATGTTTAACAAAGTAGTAAATTATGCTATAATGATATCATAGTGAGATACTAGAAAGAAGGTGTCTAGAAAAAATATGGGGTTAGCAAGTGAAACACAAGGACACAAACAGGATAACTTTTTCCTTTTCTTTCCAATGTATGTGTGTCTAGGAGTTTATTATGTTTTAAGAGCTCTTATTGCACCAATATTATGGATTTGGAATAAATCTTCAGACACTTTATATAACAGTGTCAATAAAAATATTGAAACAAATAATCTTCGTGGTGCTTACATGACTGAAGAAGAAAGAATAGCAGCTGAAAAAGCAGCTAGTCAAGCACTTTTAGATAATAGACCAATAAAAAAAGAAGTTAGAGTTAGTGAATCTTTAATTAAAGCACGAGAAAGTTTAATTAATTCTATTGATTCAGGGGAAGAAATAAGAAGTGACCGACCAGTAACATACCGTTACACAGCATTAAGTCCAGATGGCAAGCAAGTATCTAATATCTTTTACGCTTTTTCTAAAGTAGAGGTATATACCTTCTTAGAAAATGAAGGATATAAAGTATTTAAAATTGAAACATCTGATTTAATCGAAAAACTATATGGTTCCTCATCTTTATTTGGTAAAAGAAAAATAAAGATAAAGGATATTGTTTTCTGGTTACAACAACTATCTACATACTTAAAATCAGGTATTCCTTTAACAGATTCAATGCGTATTTTAAGTAAGCAGATGGGAAAAAATAAGAACATAAAAAGAACTTTCGATTCTATCGTTTATAATTTAACTTTAGGAGAGAGTTTTTCAAAAAGTATGGAAAAACAGGGAGATGCCTTCCCAAGTTTACTTATTAATATGATAAAATCAGCTGAGGCAACTGGAGACCTAGAAGGAACTCTTGATGAGATGGCTGATTACTACAAAGCTACAGAAACAACAAGAAAAGAAATGATAAGTGCTTTAACTTATCCATGTTTAGTTATATTCTTTTCAATAGCTGTTGTAATTTTCATATTATTATATTTAATTCCACAGTTTGTTAGTATTTATGAAACTGCTGGTGTTACATTGAATCCAATTACAGCATTTATAATTGTTGCAAGTGAATTCTTAAAGGATAATCTTCTTTATGTAGTAATTGTTTTTGCAATATTTCTGACAGTTATAATCGTACTTTATAAAAATATCAAAGCATTCAGATATTTTATGCAAACTATTTTTATGAAAATGCCATTAATAGGTAAAATAATTATTTATAAAGAGATGATGATTTTTACTAAGACTTTCTCAAGTTTGTTAAAAAATAATGTTTTCATTACAGATTCAATGGATATCTTAGGAAAAGTAACATCAAATGAAATATATCGTGAAATTATGATTAATACAATTAATTATATCGGTAGGGGTGAGAAAATATCATCAGCTTTCCAAGGACATTGGGCGATACCAGAAGTTGCTTATTATATGATGGTAACAGGAGAATCTACTGGTGAGCTTGCAGAGATGATGGGAAAAGTATCAGACTATTATGCTGAGCAACACAAGATGATAGTTGACTCATTAAAGACATTAATTGAACCAATGCTAATTATATTCCTTGCTGTTGTAGTAGGTGGAATAATGATAGCTGTAATTGTTCCAATGTTTAGTTTATATCAAGAGATACTTTAATGAATTGGAGGTAAACACAATGATATTTATCTACATTTGCTTATTTATAGTTGGTATTGTTTTTGGTTCTTTTTTCAACGTAGTTGGATTAAGACTACCAAAGAACGAATCACTTATATCACCTAGATCTCATTGTGTTAATTGTAACCATATTTTAGACTGGTATGAATTAATACCAGTCTTTTCTTATCTATTCTTAAAAGGAAAATGTCGAAAATGTAAACAAAAAATATCTATACAATATCCCTTAATAGAAATCATTACTGGTATTCTATATTGTTTAAGTTTTTCTATTTTTGGCTTTACTATAGAAACTATCTTATCAATTGTTTTAGTATCTATGGTAGTAATTACAATAATATCCGATTGCAAATATATGGTTATACTAGACGAAGTATTACTTTTTACAACTTTAATATTTATAATTGTATTCCCTATAACTGGGGGATTTTCATATCTATTACATAGCCTTTTTAGAGGAGGAATACTTTTTTTAATAATGCTTATTGTAAAAATGATTGGCGATAAATCCTTTAAACAAGAATCACTAGGTTGGGGTGACGTAAAATTAACCTTTATTGCTGGAATGCTTTTAGGTTTTAAACTAGGAATAATCTATATCTTTCTAGGTGCTATCTTAGCACTTCCTTATGCCATATATAGTACCATAAAAAAAAGTGAGGGTATGATACCTTTTGGTCCTTTCTTAGCGATAAGTATGTTAATAATTTACTGGAACAGTAGTCTATTTTACCAATTTATAAATATTTTATTAGGAGTATAAAATTATGAAGAAAAAACTTTTACTTATAATTATCTGCTTTTTTGCTTTTTCATCAAATGCCTTTGCTCTTGCCAAAGTAAATAGAATGGATGTCGAGATTGCAATATTAGAAGATGGAATTGCCGAAATAACAGAAGTATGGCAGATTGGCCCCCAAAACAATAATTATTTTGAAAAAAATTTTTATGATGTTTCTAAAACAAAAATTACAGATGTTAGTATAACTGAAGAATCTGGAACAAGTTATCTTTATATTGATAAATTTAATAAGGACAGAAACTTAGTTTATAATTACCAAGATTCTGGAAAAACAAAAAAGATTAGATTTACAACCAATAATAAAGAAGCATCATTAACTATTAAATATAAGGTTGATGGCATAATAACTAAATATGATGATGTTTCAGCAATCAACTGGAATATTCTATCTTCAACTAATTCTTTAGAAATAGGTATATTAGATGTTTATATTTCAGGATTTACGGAGTTTAATGAAAATAATATGGCTCTTTATGGAATAGGTAATAATATTTCTTGTGAATTTGATAAAGGTAAGATTCACTTATTTTCCTCAAATGTAAAATCTAAAACCAAAATAAAAATAATGGCATCCTTAGCTGACTATGAATTTTCACATCATCTAGTTAGCAAAGGTAAATTCCAAGAAAAATATGAAGAATATAAAGCTAAGACTCCAATTCATGCTTATATTGAAGAAGTGTTAGATAATATACTAATCATGATTTTAATTATATTAACCATTGCTTTTCTTCTTGGTTTTTCTATTTATAAATTAATCAAGAAAGATAAAATAAGTGCTGATTATAAAAGTATAAAACCTTATAAAAGATCTAAAGTAGTACCTTCCTTACAAGAATCAAAATATGTTGATAGAATACCTTGTGAAGGAGATTTATATAAGACATATTTTATTGCTAACTATTACAGTGTAATAAGGCATCGATCTTGTTTAATCGGAACTCTTATATTTAAATGGATATTAGAAGGAATTATAAAAATTGAAGAAAGTGATTCAAGATTCTTCTTAAGACTTACAGAAAATGTAACATTTGCATCTCCATTAGATCAAAACCTTTATAATATTTTACTTTCTTCTTCTAGTAATTTAATTCTTGATAATAATAAATTTACTAGATATGTTAAAAACAATCCTAAAGAAATTATCGATTGGTATGATTCTGTAGTTGCTTACGCGATTAAGGATGAATATCTAAAAAGAAATGTTAATGTCAAAAAAAATAAAATATATCTTAATAAAGTTATCTACAATGAAGCCGAAAATATTCAAGGATTTAAAAAATACTTACTTAACTTTAATCAAGTACCAAGAGAAACTGAATTAACAGAAGAAATTTATAAATTATCTCTTGTATCATCAATCCTTTTAAGAGTAGATGAAAATTTATATAAAGAATTATTAAGAAAAAATCCCAATAATGCTGGAGCTTTAGTTTTAGAAAAATTTTCTAAAGTAAAATATCTTTACAATAATGTTTATTCAATCGCGATTGAAGAATACAAGAAAGATAAGAAAAACAAACGTGATAAAAATAGATACAACCCTGTAGGAAGATAAAAATCTTCCTTTTTTAATGCAAGAGTTTAAGCGAGTTTGATATAACCAACATAAAATATAGCAAAGGAGGTGATAGTGTGCTAAAAGGAATTGATGTTTCTTCCTACCAAGGTAATATTGATTGGGTAAAAGTTAAACCTTATATAGATTTTGCCATTATTAGATGTGGATGGGGAAACAATTCACGAAGACAAGACGATACACGCTTTGAAAGAAATGCAGCAATGTGTAAAGAATTAAATATACCATTTGGTGTTTACCTTTATAGTTATGCAACTAATTTAGATGAAGCAAGAAGTGAAGTTTTACATACCTTAAGACTTATAAAAGATAAAAAATTAGAGTATCCAGTATTTTTAGATGTAGAATCTAAGCGTCAAATGAATATGCGAAAAGAAGATCTTGTAGAAGTAGTAAAATATTACTGTGAAGAAATGGAAAGAAATGGCTATTACGTTGGAATATATGCAAGCCTTAATACTTTAAGGAGTCACTTAGATTCTAGTGAACTTGATGCATTTGATAAATGGGTTGCTGAATGGAATGATCGTTTCACATATAAAGGAAAAGCAGGAATGTGGCAACATACATCTTATGAAGAACTAGCAGGTATTAGAGGTAGAGTAGATGGAGATATTGCTTTTTATGATTATCCTAAAATCATTAGAGATGCTAATTTAAATCATTTGAACGAATCAACTTTAAAATATAGAAAAGGAGACAAAGTCTTTTTATCTGGAAGTATATACGAAGAACCAACCGCAAAAACTATAAAAGAATCAGTATGTGATAAAGAATTTATAATAGAAGAAACTTTAACTAATGAAGTAGCCCCTTATAGAATTAGTGATGGATATGTAAAAGAAGAAGAAATTTACAAGAAAGTCTAATATTTAATATAAAATTTCTTAAGTTTGTGTTATTATATAGAACAAGTATAAAAACTTAAGGAGACAACTATGGAACAAACTTCACCTATATATTTAAGTAAAGAAGAATTTCTTTCTGTTCAGAAAAGAAAAATTGGTTATGGAAAAGATGGCGTAACATTTAGATATAATCGCCAAGAAATAATAAAGATATATCATAAAAATTTAGAAAATATAATGCTCAGTTTAACTGCTACTGAAAAAGATTCTGTAAAAATATACGAAAAAGGCAATTATGATGAGAGAGTATTTGATGTTTTAACCGCATATATTTATAATGAGGAAAGTGATGAACGTTTAAAACTCCCTTCAAAAAATGCGATTAAATTAGCAATAGAAAAACAAAAAAGAATAACTAAAACTCGATTACCTAAAAATCTTGTTTATGTTGAAAAGATATTCGCTGGATGTTTAATAGATTATCAAAAGGGAATTCAAATTCATAAATTAAAAGGTCTTCCTTTTTCTCTAAAAAGACAAATAACTCTGGAAATTTTAAAAATTGTTCGTGAATTAATAGAAAACAATATTTACCACGTGGATCTTGATAATTCACCATACTCTAGTAAGTCAGTATTTATTCACTCAAATGGGACCAAAGAATTAGTAGGGCATTCTCATATATTAGTTGATTATCGATTACATCCCCATCTTATAGATTTAGAAGGTAAATCAACTATTTATACTCAAAGAAAAGATGAACTATATGAACATGAATGTTTATTTAGATTAATGAATTTGATTTTCGATTTTCTTTTTGATATTGATATCGATGGACTATATAATATTGATTTTGAAAAAGAAGCACTAGAATTTGAATTAGAAAAAGCAGGAGTAGATGACAAACACATTGCTATAGTAAGTGAATATAATTCGAGCATCGACGAAATAGAAGATTTTGTAAAAACATTAAACATTAGAAGAAGTCTCTAAAATGTAAAACTTGATAAATTGTAATAATATTATCAATTACAAATATTATTAAAAAACTAATACTTATAAACTTTGGTATTTTTAATATTAGTTTATCAGTATATTTCTTTATCAATAAGTAAAAGAAAGAAAAGCATACCCAACCAATTGATGTTGGAATTGATATATATTTTCCTATATGTAAAGGTATATGTTCATAAGTCCATAAAGAATAACCAAAAAGATATTCTAAAGCAATACCACCAATATATTCTAAAATTGTTAAAGTTAAAAAGAGTAATACACTTAATACTACTACATATTGAAATTCTTTTAACTTAAACTTTTTTACTAGTTTATCAAGTAAAATAGTAATAATTACTCCAGTTCCGTAAAAAGGTGTCCAAAAAAGGTGCAAAAAACCACTTTGATTATGCATACTTAAAAGAAGAAACATTATTGATTCAAAAAAATAGCCAAATATTGAAAATAAAAAGAAATTATTTAAATAATAAAACATGTGATCACCTATTACTATTTTCGGCTATAAATATACAGTTATACGTTATAGTTAAAATAAATATAAAATTCTTACTTAAAATTCTATTATTATATAAAAATATGTGTTATATTTAGCTTAGAGTTATAAGAGGTTATATGAAAAAGCTATTTTTACTATTTTTATTATTATTTACAATTAATACAACTAATGTTTATGCTAGTAGTATTACTAAAACAACACTTGAAGTTCCTGATCAAGTTACGCAAGGGGAATCATTTTATATTGATTTAGGGGTAGAGTTTTCTGGTATAGATATATCAGAAGACTTAGTTTATTTTATTGTTGTGGAATTAAAATACGATAATAAAATGTTTGTAGTGGAAGAAACTAAAGCAGTAAACTTTATAACAACATTTGGTCAATCCGAAGGAATATACGTTATGACTGCTACTATTAATCCAGAAAACATACTTGTGGGTAATGATTGTACAAACAATGTTTTTTGTAGTACTTTTGAAGCAAAAGTAGAACTATTTGCTAAAGGTGTTGGACAAACTAACTTTGGTATAGGAGAAGTTGGAGCATTTACACTTGAAGCTTCCAAGTTAGAAGGATATACTGAAGAGGATGTAAAAGAAGTTGATTTTGTTTCTAATCAGTTTAAAAGTATTAATATTTTAGAGGCCAATACCCAATTTGTTGCACCTAATGAAAGTGTAGGAAAAATAGAATCAAATGTTATAAAAAAACCACCTGTAATTACTACAAAGAAGATAACATCAACGACGACAACAACTTCAAATGTAACAACTACTGAAAGTATAACTAAAAATAATAAAGAAGAAATAATTAAAGAAGATCGAGAAAAAAGAAAAAAGATAAACAAAAAAATAATAACTTATGTAATAATAGGTTTAACAATAATTATTTTACTTGCTTTAGCGAACGCTATTATAAATAAAATAAGATATCGCAAATTAGAAAAGATGTTAAAAAAGTTATAAAAAGAGGAATGCAATGAAAAAAATATTAATACTAATTTGTTTATTTATCCAGGTAAATGTTTATGCGTTAAATTTACCTGAGATTTATTCTAGTAAAGTTCTAATATATGATTTAACAGATGATACTGTTTTATTAGAACAAAATAGTCAGGAAATATCAAACATTGCTTCTCTTACTAAGATAATGACAACCATAACAGCTATTGAAAAAAATCCAGATATAAAAAAAGAATTTTTAATTACAGATCAAGTATTTGTAGGAATTCCGTGGGATGCATCAGTTGCTGGACTAACTGTAGGCGATAATTTAACAATAGAAGATTTACTTTATGCTTCCATTTTGCCAAGTGGAGCAGATGCTACGCAAGCACTTGCTATTTCATCTTCCTCTACAGTTTCTACTTTTGTTAAGGACATGAATGACTTAGCCTCCAAGATTGGTGCAACAAACACGCATTTTAAAAATGTTACTGGTTTAGATGAAGAGGGGCATTACAGCACAGCAGAAGATATTTTAAAAATATTGAAATATTCTTTAAAAAATGAAACCTTCAAAAAAATCTTTTGTACTAAAGATTATACTTTAAGTAATGGAAAAATAGTTAAATCGACAGTTCTTGGTTACACAAAAAATTTAAATTTAGATACATCAAAAATAATTGGCAGTAAAACAGGTTATACTTCTAAATCTGGATTATGCATAGCTGCTTTAACTAATATCAATGGACATGATGTTATAATAATTACTTTAAAAGCTCCTCCAATAATAAAAGAAGCTTATAATGTTAAAGACGCCCTAACCCTAATTGAATTTTTAGAAAGTAATTATGATATGCAAGCTTTAATTACTTCAGGAAGCAAAATAAAATCTTTACCCGTAGAATTATCACAAATTGACGAGTATGAAATAACCTCCACAAAGACCGTTTCAAAATACTTACCAACTGATTACAACCAAGATTTATTTAAAGTAGAATATATTGGTGAAAAAACTTTATCATTTAATAGTAAAGGAAAAATAGGAAATTTAAAATACTATTATGATGGAGTATTATTAGATGAAGAAGAAGTAATAATAGATAAAGAAATAAAAATAGATATCTTTAAAGTAATAATAAAATATAAAGTAATACTTATCTTAATGCTCATTGGAATAATTATACTATTGTATCTATTAAGAAAATTAAAGAAGAAAAAAACAAAAAGGAAAAGAATTTAAATTACTTTTCCTTTTTTAAATACGAATAAAATATTTTAATGTGAACAATCTCATCTTCAATAATACGTTCAAGTATAGCTTTAATATCTTCATCATCAATAATTTCTATATGTTTTTTGTAAGTCTCAATTGCTAATCTTTCGTGCTTTATATTTTGGATTAAAATATCTTTAACTTTAACTGAATAATCAATATACTTGGCAGTCCACGGAGTTAATGAATTATCTCCCAAAACACCAAAAATAGGTTTTATTCCTAAGAGTTCAATAAGTCTCCCTAAAATATCTAAATGTTTCATTTCTACTTCTGATATATGTTTTAAATCCTCACTTAGATTTTTATTAGGAACAATTAAAGACTGATAAAAATATTGATGAATAGCTGTATCTTCTCCATTAATGCCAGCATAATCATGTAATAAAAGTTTAGCATAATCAGTATTTCTTCTTTTAACATTTATATTAGGATAAGGTTTATTAGCTGCATACATAAAGATTACCTCCTAAGACAATATATATTCATAACATAAAAATTTATAATATACATTTCTTATATTCTCCTGTATAATAATAAATTAAATAAGAAAGGTGATATTATGTTCAAAGAAAAAAGAATCCAAATTTCCTTTTCCATATTATTAATATTAATAGTAGCGTCAACTCTATATTATAAAGATAAACTAAATAGAAACAATATTATGAGTGATAAAAGTTATGCTTATGTGGAAAACTCAGAAGTTTTTAACAATATTTTAGAAGAGACTGTAAATAAAATTTCTCTTCAAGATCAAACATTTAATGAAAATGATTACAAAATAACTTATGACAGAATAGATAATCATAATGGCAAAATTATTTTCACATATGTTATTGATGGGGTAGTTGAAACTAATAAAAGCTATACAGCAATAATTAATAAAAGTAAAGTAGAAGATATTATTTTTAATAGTATAAAAACGATTGATGAATCAACTATTATAAAAAGAGTAAAAAACTTTAATGAAAATAAAAAAGAAGAAATACTTTTAAAAGATTATAAAAAATATTTTAAAAATAATAAAATTCTTAATAGTGACAAAACTATAAATAGAAATAAATTAGTTAATAGTATAAGTGATTGTGAAGAAAAATATAATTATGATTCTAATTCAAAGGAATTAAGCTACACATTAAATTTATATAATAAGGAACTTGAAAAAATCAAAATTTTAATTGATTAATTAATGATTAATTGAGCGGACTTGTTAAGTCCGTCCCCAATCTTAACTTTTAATAAAATCATAAATAATGATGGTTATTTTATTTCCATGTGTTATAATTAAATTAGATAGAAACATACTTATATTAAAAATAAGAAGGCTAATCGTACAACATCTGAGGAGAAATTTATGGAAAAAAATGATATAGTTGAATTAAAAAAATATTCAAAATCAGAATTTAAAAACGAAGAAAAAGAAATAATTAATACTTATAATATAAAAAAAGATACTTATAATATGGGCGTTTTTATCACATACATTCCAAAACATGATATTTATGAAGTTTATTGTTTTATTGAAGATAATAAAAATATAGCGACTGGATTATATTATAAAACTAATAAAAATAAATTAGTTGCTACCTCTTATTATGACTATCTAGTTCTTAAAATTGATAAATATAAAACTGACTTTTTTTTTAATCAATAAGTATACAAAAAATACTCAAAATTTATTCAAAAAAGTATATGGTCTTTTCAAGACCATTCGCTATAATATAGTTAAATGAATTAATTCTCTTTTGAATTAGTTCATTTTTTTATGTCTGTATTAAAATAAAAATAAAAAAATATTAAAAATAAAAAATTAGTTTAATATATATTTTTTTTAATTTAAATTTTTTTTGAAGAGGAAATTATCACCTTCAAGAGATTTACACGGATATTAGTAAAGTAATTGTCGTCTCTAGAAGGTAAAAATCAAGGGATAAAAAAAGCTCAGAATAAGGCTACTTTTAGGAGAATTTTAATAAAATTTATTTGTTAATTAATTATTCAGAAAATATAAAAAAATATTATTTTTATTTAAAATATGACAGTTTGTTAATAAAAAGGGGGGAATAAAATCAATAAAGGTGATATAATAGCAGAAATGGGACCTACTGATAAGTCGACTGGACCCATTTTTGCAGTCAAAAAATGAAAAGTATGTTAATTCAAAAATAATTTACCAAAGTAAATTAATTTTTTTGAATTTACAAAGAGACTAGACGATACCCTTGTTGTCGTAGTTTTTATGTTATTTAATTATCTTATTGATGATAAAATATAGTCAATAAGAATACTAATCATCTATTTTCATAACAATGATAAATAGATAACAAAAAATAGTTATAGGAGAAATAATTGTGGTAAAAAATAATCTAACATTAAAACACATCTTGTTAGTACATGAAGAGATAATTAATAATTCAAGAATCAATAATTATAATAATTTGCTAAGTGAAAAAGCAACTAAGAAATTTTATAATGTTGAACTAAAAAAACAAATTCAACAGATATTTAGAAAGTTTAAAGATTTACAATACATCATATCTTTTGAAGATGAGTATTCAATCCAATCAAAAACTAATAAAGAAATTCCTTCATTTTCTGATGGCAAAATCAGTGATCCAGTAGGTGACTATGTAGAAAAGAATATAGATTATTATACTTGGGAAGAAAATCTTTATTACACTCTTTTAGAATTATCTAAAAAGTTAAAGTATGAAGAAGCAATATACTTAATAGATTCTTTTTTTGAAGGAAAATCAGAAGAACAAATAAGTGAAAAAATGCTTATTTGTCGAAAGACTCTTCAAAAAATAAAAAAGAGCTGTTTAGTAAAAATTAAAATTGAATTTGCAAGAAAAAATTTATTATAAAGAGAGTATGAGTTTGTTCTCATACTCTCTTTTTTTGTTTAAACTTGTAGAAGATCATTACTTATAGTATACTAATGGGGATATGTTTAGGAGTTATCATATGAAAAAATATATAAAAGGAATGATTAGTTTAATTATTTTATTTGCAATAATAGTGCTTCTTGTATTTCTAACAATAAAGCAATATAAAGATGATCATATTGAACCAGACTTGGGAGATTTTGGAGTTAGTACTTTTGAGTTTACTGGCGACAGTGAGCATTATAACTTTAGTACTGGAAAAGTATTTTTTAATACTGGAGAATTAGAAAGTAAATTTAGTAAAAAAGTACTTATAACAGATTTTGAACAAACCAACATAATAGATGGACTTACAAGAGAGAAAATAACTATTTATTTTGGGGGTAATGTTTGGAAGAAAAAGACTAGAAAAATTGGTTTAAATAAATTACATGAAACAATTGAAGATTATAATTTTTATGAAGAAGACTTAATAAATTATAGTAATACTAAAAAAAGTAAAACGACTTCTTTTGATCTTACTAATAAAGATAATTTTCAAAATATTATAAGAGTTGAAGCTGAGTTTTGTACTGTAGAAGATGGGTGTGAAGTAGAAATATTTAAATTAAAGTTTAAAAACTCATAAGAAGATACCAAAGGTATCTTTTTTTACTTGATGAAAAAACTAGAATATGATATAAATTATTCAAAGGGGTATTCTAAAAATAAGGAGTACTAGAAAATATGCAAACATTACCAACTAGAAGTATTATAGCAACTTTTGAAAAATATAATCTTCTTCAATATTTTTCTAATGAAGGAGAATTAAGTATATGGATAAAATCTTTAAATGAAAGGGAAATAAATAATTTACTTAATTTAAATATAGATCCAAATAAAATAGAATTTAGTCCATCATTACTATTGAATCGTAACTTACTTACTAAAGAGGATTACAATGCTAGAGTTGAAGCTATAGCTAGCATTTCTAATGCTGAAGGTTACCATCATCTTTTTAATGCTTTAGTAGAAAAAGAGTTTTTAGATAGTCCAAAATTCTTTCAAGATATAGAAACTTTAAAAAGAGCAAAATGTGCTCAAACACCACTTTGGATAATTGGTAAATCAGCATTTATCAATAGTCCATTTCATGATGAAGATTTTGAAATGCTTGTTACTGCGAGAGACACTAGTGAAAAACGTTTTGATTATGTTTTATGGGATGCACTAGCTACTACGGCAAAAAATCAAGATTCTATTGCTAGTGGTTATCATAAAATTGATATGCAAACAATTTTAAAAAGTCCATCTGAAATTTTACAAATGTCAAATCTGCATCCTAAGAGCTCTATTAATAATTTAGCTATTGATAAAGTCTCTTTAAGTGACCCATACCATCTTGAAAATATGAGGATATTAGCTAAGCATTACGAAATAGGAAATTTCTTATTTGCCTTGATGAGTGATGAGATGGTGGTAAAAGTAAATTGGTATCGTAAAATAATTGATGAGATGATTAATCATGAAGAAAACCAAAGATATGCATTCTTACTTTGTCTTTTTGCACTAGGAGAAGAGAAAGCTAAATATGCTTTGCGTTTAAATCAATTAAATTTTTATGAAGAAATAGAATCACAATATAATATTGACGAGCTATTTGAATTAATTAAACTAAAATTAAATATAGTTCCAATTGATCCACCTCCTGCATTTGGGGGATTAATCAAAGAAAAAATCACAAAATTATTAAACTTAAAATCATAATATAAAATAAGGAGACAACATGAAAGTATTATTATTTACACACGAGCAAAATATTGATGGACTAGGATGTGCATCTCTTGCTGAAACAGCAAAAATAGAATATAAATTAGTTTTATCGAAAACTTTTGAATTAGATGAAAAAATCAATACGACATTGGATAAGGAAGATATTTCTTCTTATGACAAAATAATCGTTACAGATTTATGTCCTAAAGAAGAAACATTAAAAATGATTGCCAAGGACGAAACTTTAAGTAAAAAGTTTGAAGTTTTAGACCATCATAAAACAGCTGAAGAATTTAATTGTTTTGATTTTGTCACTGTTGTATCAGAAGAAGCAAGTATTAAAGAAAGTGGAACAAGTCTATTTTACAAATACTTAAAAAATAACAATTTAATTGATAGAAGTGATGTCTTAGATGAGTTTGTTGAATTAACTCGCCAATATGACACATGGGATTGGTATAAAAACAAAAATTATCTTGCACGTAAATTACATATAATTTTTGAAACTCAAGGAATTGACTTTTACTTATCAATGATAAATAGAATAATTACAAGTAGTAATAAAGTTGTTTTAAACGAAGAAGAAGAATTGATTGTAGCAGAGTTTGATAGGATATTATTAGAAGAAATAAACAAAATGCTTGATATAATGATTGTTGAAACTTTAAATATTAAAGATAATAACTTTAAAGTCGGATATATTAAAAGTTTATATAAATATCGAAATGACGTAGCAGATGTCATAAAGGATAATAATAAAAATGATATAGACGCTATTGGAATGATCATGGAAGATAGGGACAGTGTATCTTATCGCTCAATAAAAGATGTGGATGTTTCAGTGATTGCTGAGTATTTCGGTGGTTCAGGACATAAAAATGCTGCCTCAAATCCTCAAGATAATGAAAATTTCAAATATATTCTAAAACTTTTTTAAAGATATAAATAAAGTGGATTAAAAATCCATTTTATTTTTTTATGTGTACATATGGTAAAAAATACAATAAATATATTGACAAATACAAACATATAGTATAATATACAATATGTAAAGGACTGATAGATATGTTTTTAGAAATAGGGGCAACAGTTTTAGGACTAATACTATGCCAGGGATAGCATCACATATGGTTGTAGCCAAGTTAGTGGGAGAAAAATTAAAACTAAATAGTGATGACTTTATTCGAGGAAATATTATGCCAGACATATTATTAGAAAACTGCTTTTTATCTCACCATAAAATTAAAGGAAAGTTATATTTAGTTCCCGATATAAAATATTGGAAAGATAATTTAGATTTTAATGATAATAAAGAATTAGCATATTTTACTCATCTTCTTTTAGACTTTTATTTTCTAGAAGATTATGTTCCAGAAAAAGTAAAAAATAAAAATGCTTTTTGTGATAAATCAATTTATCGTGATTATGATATTTTAAATAAAAAACTGCTAAAAAGATTTGACCTTGATAAAAAAAGCATAAAAAGAATTCTTACTAAAACAACAGAAAATATTGATAAGAAAAAATTATTATATAATCTATCATGCTTAGATAAGAATCAAGATGGAAAATTAAAAAATCTAGATGAAGAAGATTTTTCTTTATTTCTCATCAATATATCACAAAAAATAAGTGAGGAGATAATTGAATATGCAAGCAAACCTAGTAAGCTGTCTATTCATTTTAGACAGTGAAAAAAATGGAAACATAAGAAAAAATGACATAAAAAAAATAAAAATATTAGTAACTGACGAAGAAGAACTACCAGAGATTCCTTTTAAAGCAAAAGGAATCAAAAATCAAATTAAAAAAAATATCTCGTCTATTATAGGTTCTGACTATTTTCACGTTGAACAAGTTTTTTCGTATGACCACGGAGCAGAGTTAGATGTTATTTATCTTGGTATTACTAATATGGAAAATATAATTAAATTAAAAAAAGGTTATAAATTAATAGAATTTAAAGTAGAAAATAATAATACTATTATTTTTGGGGATAAAAAGTTTAAATACAAGACAATAGAAAATATTGAAAATAAAAATATTGAATATACCCATGAAATTCAAGCTGAGGATAATATAAAATTAACTCTTTTAAAATTACTTATTACTTATAAAAAAATTAGAAGTAGTCTTGATAATACAGATATGTTATTTAAGTTTATGGGGGGAACATTTACATTAGAAGATGTCCGAATTGTTTATGAATTAATAAAAGATACTTCTGTTGATAAATCTAACTTTAGGAAAAAAATAATTAAATACTGTGAAAAAGTAGAAGAAAAGAAAACAGAAAAAAAAGGATACAGACCAAGTCAAAAATATAGTTTTAAACCATTGAAAGGAGATGTTTGGCTATGATATTAGCAACTAATAATAAAGGTAAATTAAAAGAAATAAAAGAAATATTAAATGAATATGCTATTTATTCTTTATCTGAAAAAGATATTTCAATTGATGTAGAAGAAGATAAAGATACATTTGTTGAAAATGCTATGAAAAAAGCTTTTGAAATTTATGAAATAGCTCATGAAGAAGTTATAGCTGATGATTCAGGATTATGTATTACGGCACTAAATGGTTTTCCAGGAGTTATGACTCATAGATTCTTAGGAGAAGATGCAACAGATGAAGAAAGAAATGAATATTTAATTAAAGAAGTAGATAAGCAAGAAGATAGAAGTGCTCAAGTTGTATGTAATTTAGTTTTTTATGATGGCAAAGAATATATTATTGGAGAAGGAATAATAGAAGGACAAATTTCTAGAAATAGAAGAGGAGAAAATGGATTTGGCTTTGATGAAATTTTTGAATTATCGAATGGTAAAACTTTAGCTGAATTAACTCCTGAAGAAAAAAACGAAGTAAGTGCAAGAGCTTTAGCAGCTAAGCAATTGAAGAAAAAATTAGAGTTACGATAATGTCCCAAAAATAACCCAAAATTTACACAATCTAGGACATTTACAATTCTTATATGTGATGTATAATGTAATAAAATGAATTAATTCTCTTTTGAATTAGTTCATTTTTTTATATCTAGATTGAGGTGATTTATATGAGTTGTTAAAATGTGTATTAATAAAAAAGGAAGGATATTATGAAATATATAAAAATAGCTGCCACTAAATACTATAGTAATCAAAAAAGAATAATCTTAAATATTGAAGATGAATCGCATACTAAAAATATTAATTTAATTTTAAATCTTAACAATCCCTTAGAAATTGTAAATGGGAATAGTGATGAAATAATAATATCTTTTCACAATAATGGTTTAATTAATACAGCTTATCTAAAAAGAAAAGTTTTCTTAGATGAAACAAATAAGGAAGAAATAATAAAAGAATATTTGGAAATCCCAAATATTTTTTTATTTAAAGGGGTTAATTATTTGAAAATTTTAAAGGAGGAATAAAATGAATACAAATGATGATCTATATTTAAAAAACTGTTTTACAGAAGTAGAAGAAGGAAAAATTAATTCTAAGTTTAACAAAACAACAATGAAATGTTTTGATTCAGAAGATAATAAATTCAGTATGGATTGTGAAGGAAACTTAGTAGTTAACTCAATAATTTCAAGAGAAACAAGTCCAACAACAGGACTAACTATTGATCAGATCTATCCAGTAGGTTCAATTTATATATCAACGATAGAAACAAGCCCATCTAACCTTTTTGGTGGAACTTGGGAACAAATAAAATCTAGATTCCTATTAGCTTCGGGAGAAAATGAAACAAATACCACAAATTACTGGGGGGTATTTAATGCAGGAGATTGTAATTTCCCAATTGGAGAAATGGGAGGAGAACCTTTGCATACTTTATCAAATAATGAAATGCCTCCACACAGTCATGAGATAGAAGGAGAACTAAAGTATTCACCTTCATCATCTTGGTGGATTGGTGGATCAGGTGGAACAACAATTGAGGTTGATAATGTCAAAACTTCTCAAGAAGGAAATGGAATGGGACATAATAACATGCCTCCATACTTGGTTGTTAATATGTGGAAACGCATAGCATAGAAAGGAAATAATTATGAATACAAATGAAGAAAAATATTATGATAACTGTTTTACAGAAATAGAAGAAGGGAAAGTAAATGCTGAATTTAATAAAGCAACACTAACTTGCTTTGATTCAAAAAATAATAAATTTAGTATGGACTGTGAAGGAAACTTAGTAGTTAACTCAATAATAACAAGAGAGACAAGTCCAACAACAGGACTAACTATCGATGATATATATCCAGTAGGTTCAATCTATATGTCTGTAGCAAATGCAAATCCAGCTAATCTTTTCGGCGGTACTTGGGAGCAAATAAAAGGAAGATTTTTACTAGGATGTGGTGAAAATGATTCTAACTCTAATGATTTCTATGGTACTTATAATGCTGGTACATGCAATTTTGCAGCTGATGAAAAAGGAGGAGAACCATTTCATCTACTTACTATTGACGAGATACCACAACATAACCATCCGTTAATAAAAAATGTCCCTTATGGTATGCCTTACAATGATACTGCTGGAATTGATGCAGGTAGTGGTGGAATAGTGCATTATAAAGAAAGCTATGAACCATTTAAAGTTGGATATACAGGAAGTAGCTTTGAACATAACAACATGCCCCCATATCTAACTGTTTATATGTGGAAACGTGTAGCTTAATGGAGGATAAAAATGAAAGAATTAATTAATTTAAGAAAAGAAAGGGAAAAACATTATTTAAATGAAGATGGAACGATTACAGCCTACATGTATGATGAAGATATCCATTATTTAGATAATGGGGAATATAAAGAAATTGATAATTCACTTATAGAAGAAAACGAATATATCACTAATAAAAATAATAATTTTAAAATAAAACTATATAAAAATAAATATTTAGTTAACATAGATTTAGATAATGATAATTATTTAAATATTAAATTAAAAAATGGTTTTGGAGTAAATGCCAAACAAGAAAATAATAAAGTAATATATGAAGATGTATTACCTAATATTGATTTCCATTATTTAGTACATGGAAAATCATTAAAAGAAAATATTTATTTAAAAGATAAAATAAATACAAATATTATATTTGATATAGAAACTAATTTAGAATTAGTAATAGAAAATAATAAAATAAAAGCATTAAATAAAGATAAAAATATTTATACCTTTGATTCACTTTTTATGAAAGATTCTAATAATATCATAAATGAAAATTGTCACTATGAATTAAGTGGCAATAATGGTAAATATGAAATAACATTAAAACTAGATCAAGAGTATTTAGAAAATGCTAGTTATCCAGTTTTAGTAGATCCAAGTATAAATGCTGATGAAATAGAAAATGTCTTTGATGCAACTTTATTTTCTGATAACCCTAATCATGTTCAAGGAGAATACTATGAGTACTTAAGTGTAGAAAGTTCTCAAGAAAGAATTTCAAGAATTCTATTGAAATTTGTTTTGCCTAAATTAAAAACTGGTGATAATGTCATTAGTGCAACAGTTTATTTAAATCCACTTTTTAGAGAAATTCATGAATTAAAACCAATTGGTGCTTATGAAGTAACTAAACCTTGGGATGAAAATACAGCCTGCTTTAATAATATGGGAGAAAACTATAATAAAGAATTAGAGAATTATTTTTATGTAACTAAATCTACAGAAGGTACAAAGTATACAGAAATAGATATTACTAATCTTTATAAAGAATGGCAACAAGGGAAAGAAAATAATGGAATAATGCTAAAGCTTATTGACGAATCAAATCAAGATAATGCCAACATAAGTTATAGTTTCTATTCTAAAACTTATGATAAATATAGTGAAGAAGGGGAAGAAGCTAAAAGACCATTCATGTTAGTAAATTATCGTGAACAAAATGGGATTTTAGAATACATGACTTATGATACTGTTTCAATCTCTAAAGGAGACAGTTATATTAATAATTGTACAGGAAACTTAACAACTCAAATATCATTAGATGAAATATTAGAACAAAATAGTTTAATAGGTTTAAATTTAACTCATAATTCAAGTGATGTAATAACAAATGCAGATAATAAATTGGGTTTAGGATTTAATCTTAGTTATAATGAAAAAATCGAAAAAAATACTAATAGTTCTTTAGCTGGTAATTTATACAAATATATATCAAGTAATGGATCAACTCATTATTTTTATGAACATGAAAATAATTTATATAAAGATGAAGATGGCTTATCACTTACTTTAGAAATAATAAATGAAGAAACTAAAGAATATAAAATAACTGATAAAAATGGGAATAAGTTAATCTTTACAAATAGTTATTTATCTAAAATAGAATATTTAGACGAAACATATATAACTATAACAAGAGATATAAATAGTAATATAACTAATATAAAAGACAGTAAAAATAATTCAGTAAATATAACTTATGAAATAAATAAAATAACTTTTACTAGTAAGAAAAATATAATTGTTAACTTAAATAACAATTTAGTTAGTTCAATTGAAACTAAAGATGGAAATATTACTTTTGAATATAATGCTTATTCTTTAATTAGTAAAATAAATGATTTAACAGGTATGTCAGTTGGTTTTGATTATTATGATGGATTACCATATAAAATAAAAAAAGTTACGCAATATGGACTTAATAATGAATTAGGAAAATCTAAAACATTTGAATATAATTTTTATTCAACAACAGTAACAGATAATAATAATCAAAAATATAGATATTCATTTAATAGAATAGGTAATACTACAAATACAATGTTAGTTAGTAAAGATGGAACACTTAAAAACACAATTGGTTTTAGTGAATCTTATGTAAATGAACTTGGGACACCAAATACTAATAAATTACAAAGTGAAACACAACCACTAATGTATAGAGAAAACTTACTAGTAAATAGTAGCTTTGAAAGTGAAGAATATAATTTCTTAAGCAAATATAGAACTAGTGAATATGCAAGAAGTGGGTTATACTCAGTAAAAATAGAAGAAGATATTAGAGAATATGGTTATGCTCAAATGGAAGAATTAAAAAGTTATACTTTTAGTGCTTATTTTAAAAACGAAAAGCCTATTTCTCTAAATTTATTTACAGGATATTCAGAAGAAACAGAAGAGTATGAATATGTCACAATACCTAGTAATGAAGAGTTTACAAGATATGAGATAAATTTCTTTAAAACTATTTCTAGTAACTTTTTTGGTATACATGTTTCTGCAAGCAAAGATAATCCCGTTTATATAGATGATATGCAATTAGAAGAAGGAGATGTAGCTAGTACTTTTAATTTACTTGAAAATGGGAACTTTAAAGAAGGAACTAAAGGATGGAGTATTTTTGGAAGTGATGAAGTTACAGGAGAAGCAATAATACCACCACATGATATTATTACTTTAGAATCAAATGAAAGAGCTTTTAAACTTGGAAGTTCAATAACTGGTAGTGGTGTTCTTTCAAAAACAATTCCAATGAATGGAAAAAAAGGTGATGTTTATACGCTTTCATTTATGTATAAAAATGAAGGAGTAATTGATGGAGCAATTATGGAAGGTAATTTTGCTCACCTAAATTTTGGATATCCAGAGGATCCAGATGCCGATTACAACCATGGAACTTATGATATTAATTTTAATTATCACTCTAAAGACTGGCAAATGTACAATGAAACATTTGTAGCAGAAGCTGACTATGATGCAATATACTTAGATATCTTAAGTGTACATGAAATAAACTTTGTTTATATAACAAATATATCATTAGTAAAAGATTTAGGAAATTATAGCTATAAATATGATGATGAAGGAAACTTAATCTCTACCTATGATGTTATAAATAATAAAACAGAATTTAAATATGATAAAAATAATGAATTAACAAGTATGTTTGATGCCAAAGGAAATAACTTTAAATATGAATACGATAATAAAGTAACTGATCGTGTATTAAAAGGTATAAGTCCAACTGGTATATCTAATGAAATGAAATATGACAACCACGGTAATGTTATTAAAACCATCATTAATAATGTAAATCCAAAAGGTAGTGAATTGAGTGGTAACTATTATATACGTTCTAAAGGAACTAATAAATATGTTACTCCTAATTTAAAAACGGGAGAAATAATTCTAAAAGATGATACATGTAGTCATTATTCATATACTGTTAATAATCATATAGAAAAAGAAACAATTGAAGAAAATATTATTGAAACAAAAGTATATACTTTTAATTCTACTATTTTACCTACATACACTTTAAGTAGAATGAATGATACAATTAGTCTAGTAAAGAATGGAATTAGTACAAACTTTGAATTAATAAAAAAGAATAATGGATCAAATTATTTAAAAACTTACAAAAAAGATTTATATTTAAAAGTAACAGATGATAATAAATTAACTCTTACTAATATTGAAGAAGGAAATCCAGCATTTGAATTTTATTTTGAAGACACTGACACTAATGAATTTATTGAAACTTCTGCCAAGTATACAGAAGATGGTAAATACATTACTGAAGTAACTGATGCTTTAGGGAAAAAGACAACATATAACATAAATAGAGAAAAAGGATTAACAGACTCTATTACAAATCCAAAAGGAATTGAATCAAAATACACATATGATGATAAAGATAGATTAAAAAGTGTTGAAGTAGATAATAAAAAAGTAGAATATACATATGACAATAACTTAGTTAAAGAAATTAAAACTGGAAATAAAATATTCTTATACGAGTACGATGAATTTTTAAATCCTAGTAAAGTAAAAATAAATAATAATACCTTAGTATCTAATGAATATTATGAAAATAATGGTCAATTAAAAAGTGTTACTTATGGAAACGGAAATAAAATTAATTATAAGTATGATGAGTTTAATAGACTTAAATCTTATGGTGAATTTTATAATGTCTATAACAACTTAGGATTATTAACTCAAGTTAGTAGAGTAGATAATGTTTATGAAAAATATTATTATGACTTTGCTAAAAGATTAAGCACTTATATTTATTTAGATAAATTTAAACTTAATTATAAATATGATGAAAACAGTAATGTTAATCATAAAGATTTTACATTAGAAAATGATACATATAAAATAGATTATGAATTTAATGAAGATGACTCAGTAATAAAAGTTAAGTTTGATAATAATTCACTTAACTATGATTATGATTATTTAGGACGATTAAAATCAAGAAATATAAATGGATGTATTCCAGAGTATTTTACATATAAAAGAAATGGAGATAAAACATCTTTAATAGTAGATACTATGAAGATTGCAAATGATACATTCAAATATATTTATGATGATTTATATAATATCACTGAAATATTAAAAAACAATGAAGTAATAAATAAATATACTTATGACAATCGAAGTCAATTATTAATTGATGAAAATTATGATTTAAATAAAAAGTATGTTTACACATATGATAATGAAGGTAATATTTTAACTAAGAAAGAATATAACCTAGAAACAAATACTTTATTAAATGAAGATAAATATGAATATAGAAATACCTCATGGGAAGATCAACTAACTAAGTTTAACAATGAAACTATTACTTACGATGCTATTGGTAATCCTATTACAATTGGAAATAAAAAGTTATCATGGAATAAAGGAAGAGAATTATCATCATATCAAGATGATAATAGAAGAATTGATTATGCTTACAATCAAAATGGAATAAGAACTGTAAAAGAATTTGACAATGGATCATACATTAATTATTATCTAGAAGGAAATAAAATAATATTTGAAGAAAGATGTTCAATTATTAATGACGAAAAAGAAACTAATATGTTATACTATATCTATGATGATAGTGCAAATATTCTAGGATTTAAATATAATGGATTACAATACTATTATCAAAAGAATTATCAGAATGATATAACAGGAATATATGATAGTGCTTATAATTTAGTAGTAACATATAAATATGATGCTTGGGGTAAAGTAATATCTGTTAATGATACAACAGAAAATAATATAGGTACAATAAACCCATTTAGATATAGAAGTTACTATTATGATGAAGAAACTAAGTTATATTATTTAAATAGTAGATATTATAATCCTGAATGGTGTAGATTCATTAATGCTGATGGTATAATAAATGCGAATCAAGATATATATAGCCTAAATATGTATTCCTATACATGTAACAATCCAATAGTAAGAATTGATCCAAAAGGTAAATCTTGGGGTGTAGCAATCCTAGGTGGGGCACTTTCTGGAGGAATAGGAGCTGGAGCTGTTATTGGTGCTGGAATGGTAGTGGTTGGTGGACTTCTTCTATTTGATGCGGCATACAGTTATTATGTAGACAATGTATATACTAGACCTCAGACAACAAGAGTTTCTGATAAAGTAAATAAAAACAAGAATAAAAATAATAAAAATCAAAAGAGAAATAATTTAGTATATGGATTGTATGATTCAAATGGGGATATGCAGTATGCTGGAAGAACTAACAACCAAAAAAGAAGAGAAGCAGCGCATAATAGAAATCCACAAAAAAAAGCTTTGACTTTTGTAGTCTTAGAAGATAATTTAACATTAGACGAGGCTAGAAAAACAGAACAAACATTAATCGTTATGTGTAATACTTTGAATAGAACTGATATAAGAGGATGGAATAACAAAATAAATAGTATTGGGCCATCTGGATCTCTTTATTCACAATTTATTGATGAATATGAAGATACATATAATCATATAACTAAAATTAATCCAAATGGAGTGTGTAAATGGAAAGAATAACAGATAAAACAAAAAGAAAAAATTGGATAGATGGAGATACTTTTGCTGTAAAAATAGAGAATTATTCAGACAAATACAATGGGAAATATTTGATATTAATAAAAAGTGTAAATGATATATGGAAAAAAGATTTTGAATCAAAAGATGAATTTGAAAAATATATGAGAAATTCTCCATCCTTCTATATTAAAATAACAAAAGATAAAGAAATACCCAACACTTATGAAGAATTAAATAAATTGGAATTTATTAAGACATGGGTTATTTACACTGATGATTCAACCATTAATAAATTTAACAAAGGCTTATATTCAGAAGCTGATGAATTTAATTATACTTATGAATACTTATATAAGTTGTATTTTCACAGAGAATTCAATTTTAGTGATTTCATTTATATAGGTAATTATAAATTTGATTGCCCTAAAAATGAATTCATCCCGTATAGATGGGTTGAACTTACCTCATATTATACAAAATTTGATTGGATAAAAAATTTAATAGATGATTATGAAAATTATAATTTAAGGAAATCATCACATTTTACACCTGAGGGAAGTAAAAGATTTGCTGATAAATATAAGGGAAATGTAATTTTTGTTGAAGAATTTTTAAAGCTATCAAAACTAGAAATGAAGAAAACAAAAGAAATATACTTATATGGATTAGGACCAAAGCTGTATGATGCAGGTTTAGCCTTAGAGATAAGAACAGATTATAGAAAATATATGAGAAAAAATAAAAAGAATAATCAAAGTAGCGAGGAAATGATAAAAGAATTGTGTGATTGTTATGAAGATTATATTAATGATCCAATAGAAGGTCCATTATTTTGGATTACATTAGCAGATTTACTTATGAAGGATAATATATTAACTGAATATACTAAGAAAAAAGCACTCGAAGCAATAGAACAAGATTTAGATAATTGGAGAGTAAAGGGAACATATATAGAAAGAAAAAAAGTACTTGATTCTATTAAGAAGAAGTTAGAAGATCATATATTATAATATTAATAAAAAAGCAAATAAACACTTTTTATAATCGAATATGTTATACTATATTTATGATGATAGTGCAAACATTCTAGGATTTAAATATAATGGATTACAATACTATTATCAAAAAAATTATCAGAATGATGTAATCGGAATATATGATAGTAATTATAACTTAGTAGTAACATATAAGTATGACCCATGGGGTAAAGTAATATCAATTATTGATACTACAACAAATAATATAGGTACAATAAACCCATTTAGATATAGAAGCTACTATTATGATGAAGAAACAAAGTTATATTATTTAAATGGTAGATATTATAATCCTGAATGGTGTAGATTCATTAATGCTGATGATTACATAGTAATTTCAGCGATAGGAAACAATTTATTTCTTTATGCAGAAAATAATCCAATATCTAATTTTGATGCAAGTGGACACTTATTTAAAAAAGTAACAAAGTTTTTTTCTGATTGCTATAATAAAGGTAAAAATTTAGTTACAAATTTTATTGATTCTAGTAAAAAGGTTGTAAAAGAAATAGGAAATAAATTGAAAAAAGAAGTTAGCGATAGACTTAATTTCTACAAAAATCATTTTACAATTGAGGCAGGATCAGGAACAGGAGTTTCGGGTAGTGCAGGAGTTGCTGGAGTAACTGATACTACTGATGAATTTGTTAGATACAAAAAAGGAAAATTAAGCGAAGGTTTTGAAACTACACAAAGTCTTTCTTTTTCGCACTTTAATTTTGACGTGGGTTCATGGGATGATATAAAGAGTATCAGTTTTTCTGGTATATCTAGAGATTATATGGAAATTTCAAAAACAGATGATTCTTTATTTGTTGGAGTAAACATAAATTTTCATCTTGGTGCTGGAGCTTATATAAAAATTGGTTTTGATCTTTATTAAGGAGATATAGAATATATGGCAGAGATAATAAAAATAAAAGATGTAAGATATATGGATGATCGTATTATCTTTAATTATATATTTAAAAAAGAAGTGTACTATAAAAATATTAAAAAATATTATATTACATATGGTGATTATTTTGGAAGAAGGGGAAAATATATAACTATAGAAACTTTTGATAAAAAAAAGTATAAAATTTGTATTGGTATTCTTTCTGGTATTTTTTTTATAGGAGATTTTGAAGAACTACATATATCTCTCATCAAAAAGAAAGCTCCACAAGCAGAATACATAAAAAAAGAAAAATTAAGTAATAAAATAAAAAGAAAATTAAGGAATTAATGAAAAAAGATTTTTTTAAATATAGGAGAGTATCCGTGGGATTAGATAAAACAAAAAAGAAGAATTGGATAGATGGAGATACTTTTGCGGTAAAGATAGAAAACCATTCTAAAGAGTATGATGGAAGATATATAATTCTGATTAAAACCTCGTACGATACCAATAAAGAATCTTCAACATATTTGTATTTTAGAGCAAAACTAACAAAAACAATTGAAATTCCTTCAATGAAAGAAATAAATGAATTAGAATATATAAAGGTTAACTCTTTTACGTATGAGTATGGATTAATGAATTATAATGGAGAATTAACAATTGAAGAAAAAAATGTATTGAAAAGTAAAACTGATGAATTTGGATATTTAAATGCTTATTTATTTGAAATATGGATGAGAAGAGATGGCGATTATTCAATGTTCAATTATATTGGGAATTTTGATATAGCTGAACCTTTTGATGAATACATTCCACCATTAGCAGAATTAACAAATCTTCCAAATCCTAGACACCCAGAATTTGAGAGCTTTATTGATGTGTTGATCAGATGTTATAAAAATTATAATTTAAGAAAATCTAAAATATATACATTAAAAGAATCTCAAAAGGCTCATGAAGAAGGAAGATTTTTGCTTAATGCTTACTATTTTATAACTCAAAACGAAAACAAAATAAAATCTTCTTTTATTAATGGATGGGGACCCAAACTGTATGATTCAGATGTAGCATTAGATATAAAGGCAGATTATAAAAAGTATCTAAGAACAAGTAAAAAGAGTAACCAAAGTAATGAAGAAATGATAAAGGAATTGTGTGATTACTATGAAGATTATATTAATGACTCAATAGATGGACCATTATTTTGGATAATACTGTCTGATTTACAAATGAAAAATAAAACATTAACAAAGAAACAGAAGAAAAAAGCATTAGAAGGAATAGAACAAGATTTAGTAAATTGGAAAGACAAAGAAGGATATAGTCAAAGAAAAGAAGAATTAGATTTATTAAAAGAAGAATTAGAAAACTATATTTTTAATAAATAGTATGTAAAAGAGCACTTATAGAGAGAAGACGAATAAATAATGAGAAATAAGAAGATAATAAATAGAAATATTTTTAATACGTATTATTATGATTTGTTTCAAAATACAAAAGAAGACAAAGATGTGGATTTTAGCACTCTTATGGATTTTATTAATGATATAGAAGATGAAAAAATTTATTTCTTTGAAGTTATGTCATCACAAGATTATTATCCGGGTTTTAAATTAATATATAATGATAAAAATATTAAAGTTTTTGAATCAGAAAATCTAATTCTTGATCATGCTTTATGTGATTGCATGACAGGAAGTATTTATGTAATGCAAAAAAGCTTTTCTAGAAATGATTTTTTAAAATATAGAAGGACTATTCGTGGTAGAAATATAATTTTAAAAAACATGCTTGCTATAATAATGGTAAATGATATATACGAATGTAGTTTGGAGACAATTGAAAAATATAAGTTGAGACTAATAAAACTTGTTAAATTATATGGAGATAGCGAAAAAAAGATAATAACGAATTGGTACAAAGATCCCAAAATAATAGATAAATAAAATGCTCTTTTAAAATCAAATATGTTATAATTTTATAAAAGAATTATCAGAATGGTATAAATAGGAATATAACAATAAAGCATTTGTCTTAACCAAAACTAAAAAAATCAACAATACCCATTGGTATCAAAAACAATATCTGAAGCAGGTATACAAGTATGTCCAATCCCGTTTGAATAGGAGAAAAAAATGAAAGACGATAAAAAGAAATATAATAAAGCCGTTGACCTAGTAGCTGAATTACTATATCAGCAGGATCTTGAAAGAGAAAAAAAAGAAATTTATCCTAAAGAAAGTATATGGCCTTTACTAAAAAAGGAAATACAAAATCATGGTTATGAGTGCGAAATACAAAATATGGCAGAGTATATTTGTAGTAATAATCCGGAAGAATTTCGTGATATAATTATGAAATATTACAAAATATGTACCATTGATAAAGAAAAAGCTTTTTTAGTTTCGTGTTTAATAAATAAAAAAAATGCAGAATTAACACCATTTATTTTAAGTGAATTTGAAAAATTACACGACCATGAAAAGTGTATGTTTAATACGATGGTTGCTAATTTTATCCATAAAACTTGTAATAAAAAATATAAAGATTTATATATTAAAGTCTTAAAAAACAAAAAGCTTAAGAAGAATATTATTTCTATATTTCCATTTATAGAAACTTTAAAAATTAAAGAAGTAGAAGAAATATTAGTAGATTATTTAAATGACGATGAAATTATAAGTGGAGAAGAGAACCACATGAAAAAACATATACTTAAATCTCTGTCAAAATATAAAGATTCTGATTTATTATATTTATTTAAAAAATATTTAAATGATGATGATAGAGATGTTAGAAAAATATGTGAGAGAGCAATAGAAAACATAAATAAGATAGGTTAATTACTTGTTTTTATTGAAACAAAGGAAGATTATTATGTCTCATATACACTAAAGAATATTGTAGAGCAAGCAACAGATTATATGTATGCAGAAAGGAAAATAGCACAATGTCCGTGGGATTAGATAAAACAAAGAAGAAAAATTGGATAGATGGAGATACTTTTGCGATAAAGATAGAAAACCACTCTAAAGAGTATGACGGAAGATATATAATTTTAATAAAGACATCATATAACTCATGTTTTAACTATCCAAGTGTTCTTTATTTTAGAGCCAAAATAACAAAGTCAAATATATTACCAAAAAATGAACAAGAATTGAATGAATTAGAATATATAAAAACCAGAAAAATGCCATATATAGAAAGATTATTACCGATAACAGGAAGACATACTTTAAAAGAAGCAATGGAGAAAGTAGATTCAGAAAACACTTTCTATAAAGATGAATATGGATATTTAACAGAATATATAGTACGTCTTTCTATGAAACGTGGAATTGACTATATTAACTTTATATACTTAGGAAACTACAATGTTTTACCACCAAAAGATGAATACATTTCTGAAGTAGTATGGTTTTATTATTTAGAGTATCTCTCAGAGAAACCAGATATTTATTATATAAATAGCTTGTTAAATGATTATGAAAATAATAATTTAAAAAAGGGCTATAGGTTTACTAAAGAAGGAAGAGAAATAATTTTTAAGCGAGCAGAGGAGCATGTTTATCTACTTTATGAAGCTACAGAACAAGAGTTAAAAAGAAAACAAGCTAAAAAAGAAAAATATTCACTAAAGAATGGTTGGGGGACAGATTTATACGAATGCGATTTAGCAATTGATATAGAAGATGATTTCACAGAATTATATAATGTATACATGAACAGGAAAATGACCAAAGATGAATTAGTTCAAGAAATGGAAAAAAGGTATAAAAACATTTTAAATGATTCAATATCAGGACCCGTCTTCTGGATAATATTAGCTGATCAGCAGTGGCCAAACCAAGTGTTAACTGAATATACCAAAGCAAAAGCATTAGAAGGAATAGAACAAGATTTAGTAAATTGGAAAGACAAAGAAGGATATAGTCAAAGAAAAGAAGAATTAGATTTATTAAAAGAAGAATTAGAAAACTATATTTTTAATAAATAGTATGTAAAAGAGCACTTATATAATGTATGGGCATTGTTAAACAATACAACCGGGATATAAATTACCAAATTGTTATTGAAAAGAAAGGATATAAATGAAAAGAATAAAACCAGTTTTGAAAAAATTTTGAATATATTTATAATTCTATTTTACTATATTTTATATAATCGCTAATATAGTATTTGATATTGTGGTTATAAGTACATTTTTGGCAATTGTATATATATTAGTTGAATGTATTATCTGATTGTAAATTATTGTGGAAAGATAGTTTTATTCTAATGAAAGGAATGATTTTATGACATATATATTAAATAATGTTACAAACTGTCCCATAAAAGGGAAAACTACAGTTAAAGTAACATCAGATTTTGGAAAAAGAAAATTCTATAATAATATTACTAAACAATATGAAAGTGGATATCATAATGGTATTGATATCATAGGAGGAAACGAAATAGTTTCCTTTTTAAGTGGAATAGTAACTAGTACAAGAAAAAGTGTAAGTGGTTATTCTGAAAAAAATAGCACTGGAAACTATGTAACAATAACCCATGGTAATAACCTTTATTCAAGTTACTATCACCTAAAAAAAGATTCAGTATGTGTAAAAAAAGGGGATTATATTGAGAAGGGCACAAAAATAGGACTTATGGGTGCTACAGGTCATGCCACAGGGAAACACTTACACTTTGGAATAAAGAAAAATGGTAAATGGGTAGATCCCAAACCTTATTTACTTAAAGAAGTATCAAATAATAAAAATAACAGTACAGAAATTATCTATGTTGTAAAAAAAGGAGATAACTTAACTAAAATAGCTGCCCGTTATAACACCACCTGGCAATCAATATATAATAAAAATAAGGAGTTAATTGGTAATAATCCCAATTTAATAAAAGTAGGATGGCACTTAAAGATATAATAAATATTAATTTAATTGGTAGTATATTTATATTTTTAGTCGGTGGTTTAGATAACTTATTTATCGCTCTTTTAATTTTTATAGTGCTTGATTATTTAACAGGGATTATAAAATCTATATATAAAAAGAAGTTAAATAGTAAATTAGGCTTAAAAGGTATCTTAAAAAAATTGGGTTATATCTTTATTGTTGTCGTAGCAACTTTATTTGATTACTTAATAGGTGATAATAGTTCAGCAATAAGGTCTCTTGTAATATATTTCTTTATTTCTAATGAAGCAATATCAATACTTGAAAACTGGGGAGCAATGGGATTACCTCTTCCCAATAAAATATTTCAAGTATTTGAAAGTCTAAAAGATGATAAATTAACAACCAATAAAAGGAATTAATATATTTAAGAAAGTAGTAGAGGTATTTAAGATGATTGAAGAAATTTCTAATTATAATTTTATTGAATTACCAGATATAATGTTAAATAATTCTAAAAATGCTAAATACATTCAATTATTAAGTGATAGTATAATTAAATATTATTATTATACAGATTTAAAAAAAGATATAGTAAATATATTTAGAAAATTTGTCTATTCTAAATATCTAATTACTAAAAAAGATAACTTTAATCTAAAATCAAATACTAATAGTTTTGAATTACTCACAAAATCAAACACAATTAATGACAAAGTAGGAGATTATATTGAAAAGAAAATAGACTTAAGTATCTGGTCTAAAGATCTTTATAATATTTTAGTTTGCTTATCTTATAGATTAACTTATGAGGAAACAACATACTTGATCTCTTCTTTCTTTGAAAGTAAAAGTGAAGAGGAAATAAGTGAAAAGTTAGGTATTTGTAGAAAAACTTTATATAAAATAAAGAAAAGTTGTTTAGTAAAAATAAAATTAGAATTTGATAAATATAATTTTATATGAATAAGAAGTGTGAAAAGTCACACTTCTTTTTTTTTATGGTAATTTAAAATAATAAAAAAGGTAAACTTTTAAAAATCATCTTTTTATGTTATCATGAATTCATCTATGAAAGGATATAAAATATGAAAGAACAAAATATCTATGATAATAAAGACTTTTTTTTAGGATATCAAAATTTAAGAGATGATTTAAGTGCAAACGAATTAATTGAAATTCCTCAATTATTTAAATTAATTGGTAATGTAGAAAATTTAGCAGTATTAGATTTGGGCTGTGGTACAGGAAGTCATGCTAGAAAATTAATTGAAAAAGGTGCCAAAAAAGTCGTTGGTATAGATTTGTCTAATAATATGATAAATGAAGCTATTAAGAATACTAAAAGTGATAAAATTGAATATAAAGTTATGTCTATGAATGACATAGATAAATTAGATGAAAAATTTGATATGGTTGTTTCATCACTTGCTATCCACTATATTGAAGACTATGATACTTTATGTAAGAATGTTTATAATTTATTAGTTGATGGTGGAAGATTTATTTTTTCTTATGGACATCCTATGGATTCGTGTGCAATATTAGATGACTATTCTAAAAATTATGTAATTATAAATGACAAAAAATATTTTTTAATAAGTGATTATAATAATGAAGGCAAAAGAGTAAGTCACTGGTTTGTCGATGGTGTAGAAACATATCATAGGAATATGTCGCATTTAGTAAACGGTCTAATTGATGCTAAATTCAAGCTTGAACGTATGGAAGAATCTTCTGTAACAGATGAAATAATTAAATTAAAACCTAAATACAAAGAACAAAAAGATCATTCATACTATGTATATTTTAAATGTAAAAAGTAAATTTTAATATTAATACTGATAGAGATATCAGTTTTTATTTGATACAAAACAATTGTATGATATAATATAATCATAAAAACAACGGACTATTCTGAGAAACTATAATATACCATATTCTAACAGGAGCTGAAAGACATGAACGATTCATCAACAAATAATAATTACATAATAATAGAAGAAAATAAATTAGGAAACCAATATATTGAGATAGGGAGCGGAAGAGAAGGAATTGTTTATAAATATAGTGATGCCTTAGCGATTAAGATATTTAAAAAGGATGAAATTGATTTTTCTAATATAATAGAAAGATTAAAGTATTTAATAGACACAGAAATAAAAGTTAATAATGTTGTTTTCCCTAAACATGTAGTTATTAATAGTTCAAATGAAATATTAGGATATTCTATGGAATTAATTAAGTTCAATAAATATAAGTCATTTTTTAATTTATACGAGTGCAAAAATAATGAAGAGTTTATTAATTATTTTAAACAAATTCAAGATACGATGAAAGTATTACATAAGAATAATATTTTTATTGGTGATTTTAATCCCAATAATATCATGATTGATAAAGACAATAAACCATTATTTATTGACACGATTAATTATGCAACTGAAAAATATGGATTTTTACACGAGTCTTATAATTCGCTCATTTATGAGAAATTGTTTAAAGAAAAATGTTCCAAACTTGATAATGATAAATTTATGTTTTCTTTTCTCTTTTTAACCTTCTTTATTTCTTTTGAAGATTTAGAAATAGCAATAAAGGATGCAAATTATTTTAAAAGAATAATTGAAAAATTAGATATAAGCAATTCCTCTAAACAAATTTTAAATAAGATTTTTTCAACTGAGAATAATAAAGACTATCTTGATGAAATTTTTGAAGAATTTAAAAAGAAAGAACATTTAAAATTTGATAACAAGTTTGGAAAAATAATGAAGATTTTATTCAAATAAGGAGAGTACTCATGGAAAATATAATAGTTACAAATGCTCACACAAATAATTTAAAAAATGTAAATATTGAAATAGAATTTAACAAATTGACAATTTGTGTCGGACCAAGCGGATCTGGTAAAAGTTCATTTGCCTTTGATACATTAATAAAAAAAGAAAAGTGTGAAATAAAAAATTATCCAAAGTCTGTTCAGTCAGTTTCCCAAAGGTTATCAAATACAAGTGAAAAGTTAGATGCGGTTTTAAAATTATTAGATAAAAAAGATTCACTTATTATAATTGACGAACCATTAGCTGGAACTACTCATAAGGAAGCTCTTGAATTTTCTGAAATTATAAAAAAACTAGCCATCAACAATGCTGTTGTAGTAGTAGAGCATAGGAAAGAAATTTTTGAATATGCTGATATAATTTTGGAATTTGGACCAAAATCGGGACCAGAGGGTGGAAATTTACTTCGTACTATAAGTGGGAAAGAATATTTAAAAACACTACCAGAAGTCGAAATTAAGAAAGAAAAAAATATTTCTAATAAAAAAATAAGTGCATACTATGATGAATTTAATGGTATTGAAAATTATGAAGTAGAACTTACTTTAAACTCTATAACAGCGATAACTGGTCCAAGTAAAAGCGGAAAGAGTACTTATCTGATGGCTGTATTTAGAGGATTAGATAAATCAGTAGGTGCAGGAGAAAGAAGAAAAGGATTAGTTAAAATTAAAAATAAGAACTACATAAGAAGACCTCACATCATAGATGCGTCTCCCGTATCTAAAAATTCTAAATCTACTGTAGCAACTTATTATGGTATAAGTAAATTTTTCAAGGATAAAGATATGAACTTAACAGTTGCTGAATCGCTAGAAATATATAAAGATAATAATCTCATTACAAGAAGATTAATTCATTTAAAAGATATTGGTCTTGATTATTTAAAATTAAATCAAAGTTCCTATTCTTTATCTGGTGGGGAATGTCAAAGAATAAAATTAGCAAAACTACTTTGTAAAAAGTTAGGCGATAGAAGTGTTTATATTTTTGATAATCCTGTAAGAGGGCTAGGGACAACTAACATCAGCCAAGTTATGTTAATGTTTGATAAACTAGTAAAAAATAATAATACCATTCTTATAGCAGAAAATGATCCTACTGCACTAAAATTTGTTGATAACATTATAGAATTAAAATAAGTTAGTTCAAAAATAGAATACATAACTTTTTCTCTTTCAAATTCATTCTACGCTATATTAGAAAAATTAAGACGTGTTATAACATTGCAAGAATCTCTCAAACAGAGTAAAAATTAAAAAAAGATAATATTAGTAGTGAAAAAGAAGCAAACCAAGCTCGTTATACTATAGGGAAAAATATTAGAGAGGTAATTGTTAAAAATGGTGGAACTATGAAAGAGAAGTTATCAACACCTAAAAAATCCATAAAAGAATTAGAAAAAGAGAATAAGAATAAACTTGTAAGTAATGTAAAAAAACAAAAAAATGAAAATTATTACTTTCATTCATTACCAAAGAAGAAGGTGTTTACTTAAGCTTGATTTAATTATTTAAGGAAAAATATTGAACTAATAATCTTGTTAAAACTAAACAAAATAATAACGAACGGAGGGCACAAAAATGTTTAAATTAGCGTCAAAATATAAGCCAAGTGGTGATCAACCAAAGGCAATTAATGAATTAGTTAAGGGAATTAAAGATGGTAAAGAACATCAAGTTTTATTAGGTGCAACAGGTACTGGAAAAACATTTACAATTGCTAATGTTATAGCTGAGGTAAATAAACCAACATTAGTTTTAGCACACAACAAAACTCTTGCAGGACAACTTTATTCGGAACTTAAAGAGTTATTTCCTGAAAATCATGTTGAATACTTTGTATCTTACTACGATTATTACCAACCCGAAGCATATGTTCCACAAAGTGATACTTACATAGAAAAAGATGCCTCAATTAATGATGAAATAGATGAATTAAGACATGCTGCCACATCTTCACTTTTAACAAATCCTGACACTATTGTTGTTTCCTCAGTTTCTTGTATATATGGTATAGGAGACCCAGAAGACTATGAATCACACATGCTTATCGCCACAGTTGGAGATACTATTAAAAGAAATGATTTACTTAATAGACTTATTGATATGAACTATGAAAGAAACCAACTTGATTTTCATAGAGGAACTTTTAGAGTGAATGGAGATGTCATTGATATTGTTCCTATAGCCGAAAAGAAAAATGGTGTTAGAATAGAATTATTTGGTGATGAGATAGATCGTATTAGTGAATTTGATATACTTACAGGAGCGATTATTCAAAGTAAAAAATCAACAACTATATTTCCAGCAACCCACTTTGTAACTAATAAAGATAAACTTGAAGAAGCTTGCTCAAGAATAGAAAATGAACTTCATGAAAGATGTAAAGTATTACTTGAAAATAATAAACTTTTAGAGGAACAAAGATTGAGAGAAAGATGCGAATATGATTTAGAAATGTTAAGAGAGACTGGTTTCTGCCATGGTATTGAAAATTATTCTCGTCATATAGCTTTAAGAGATGAAGGAGAAACTCCTTCAACCTTAATTGACTTTTTTCCAAAAGACTTTTTACTTGTTGTCGATGAATCACATGTTACACTTCCACAAGTTCGAGGAATGTACAATGGTGATAGAATGCGTAAAACAACTTTAGTTGATTATGGATTTAGATTACCAAGTGCTCTTGATAATCGTCCTTTAAAGTTTGATGAATTTAATGCTAAAATAAATCAAGCTATTTATGTTTCTGCAACCCCAGGGGATTATGAATTAGAACTAGTTGAAAACACTTGTGTAGAACAAATAATTAGACCTACAGGTCTTTTAGATCCAACTATTGACATAAGGAAAACTGAAGGTCAAATAGATGACTTAATTAACGAAATAAATATTCGTATTGCAAAAAATGAAAGAGTGCTTATTACAACTCTTACAATTCGTATGGCTGAAGAACTTACTAGTTATTTAAAAAATCTTGGAATAAAAGTTGCTTATCTTCACAGTGAAGTAAAAACCCTTGAAAGATTAAAAATTATAAGAGAACTAAGACTTGGTAAATATGATGTTTTAGTAGGTATAAATCTTTTAAGAGAAGGAATAGATTTACCAGAAGTTTCACTAATAGCTATAATGGATGCTGATAAACAAGGATTCCTAAGAAGTGATAGATCACTAATTCAGATTATCGGAAGATGTGCTAGAAACTCTGAAGGACATGTAATAATGTATGCTGACACCATAAGTGAAGCAATGGATAGATCTATTAAAGAGACAAAAAGGCGTCGTGAAATTCAAGAAGAATTTAATAGGGTAAATGGCATAGTGCCTAAAACTATTATTAAAGAAATTGCTGATGTAATAAGTAATATAGATGATGAAACTGAAGAAAAAATAGCTCATAATAAGAAAATGAGTAAAAAAGATAAAGAACTTATCATGATGAACATTGAAAATGAAATGAAAGAAGCTGCAAAAAATTTAGACTTTGAACGTGCTATGGAACTTCGTGATATCTTATTTGAGATGAAAAGTGAATAACACAAAAGTAAAAACAGCTAAAAGGATGTGCCAAGATGTATAAATCAAATACCAACTTTAATCTATATAAAACATTTTATGATGTTGCTATGTGTGGAAGTATATCTAAAGCTGCAACAATTAATTATACTTCTCAACCCGCAATTTCTAGAAGTATTAAAACCTTAGAACAAGAGCTTAATACTAAGTTATTTATTCGTACAAAAAAAGGAATTAAATTAACTGATAAAGGAAAAGAATTATTTTTCTATGTTGAACAAGGTTATAACTCATTTTTAACTGCTGAAAGAAGTATCTTAGAAGATAAAACTTTGTCTAAAGGTAAACTATCAATCGGAATACCTTCTCATATAGCAACATTTTATCTTTTTGATTCTCTTGATGAATTTCATAAAAAATATCCCAATATTGAAATAACGATAATTTCTAAATCAACATCTTCTTTACTAGATTTATTAAGAAGTCATGAAATAGACTTTATGATTGACTCTGAACCAGTTAAATCAACTGACTCAAATATTACTATAAAACATATAAAAAACTTACATAATACTTTTATAGCTTCTTCCGATTTCGACATTTCAAAAATTAAGTGTTTGAAAGATTTAGAAAATACACCAGTTATTATTCCCATAAAAGGAACAGCTAATCGAGCAAATTTAGATGAAGTATTATTTAAAAATAAAGTTGAATTAAACAATGTTTTAAATATTCATACATCAGAACTTATAATTGGTGCTATTAAAAGAAAACTTGGCATTGGTTATGTAATAAAAGAATTAGTTGCTCATGAATTAGATAATGGTTATTTTAAAGAAATAAAATTAGATGGGTTACCTAAAACAGGCATTAGTCTAGTTTACATAGAAAATTTTCTTACAGATTCGCCAAGAATTTTCTTAAAAGAGTACTATAATATTGAATTATAACAGTAGTGTTATGTTATCTATAATAAATAGTCATTATCTTCTTAAATAGATTAATTGTATTATTAATTTAGAAAGAGGTAATAATTATGTTAGTATATCAATTAAAAGTAATCGAATTAGGAGAATGCTTAGAACCAGTATTTAAAACCAAAGAAAATGCTCTTTTAATTAAAGAAAAATACAAAACAAGAAATATTATTTTAAAAGAGCACTATTTAGAAAATGTAAAAAATGACACTGTATATAGAATTAAAACGGAAGATAACGAAGGATATATTCTTGAAGCAGAATTATATAGTAGTTACAATGAAGCACTTTCTTCCATAAGAAATAATCACCAATGTGTGATTGAAAGTAGGCTTTGCTAATAATCTAAGTAAAATGGTGATTAAAACACCTTTTTTTGTCTTCTGGAAAAGTTTATAAAGTGATATATCAGATTGATATATTATTTTTTTTATCAAATAAAAAGTAAAAGAAGAATTAAACGGTAATAAGAAAGTAGAAGGTGAGAAACACATTCTTAGAAAAAGAGGAAGAAATGAAAGACAATATATTATTACCAGCAACATATGATTGTATGTTTAAAGCATTAATGCTAAAACCAGAGTTAAGTGAATTCTTAAAGGAGTTAATACATATCATAACAGATATACCTATAGAAGCTTTAAAAGATATAAAGGTACAAAATAGTGAATATACAATAGAAAATAAAAATGAAAAAAAGATGCGATCAGATGTAATAGTAAGTATAGGAAATAAGTATATCAATATAGAAATGAATAAGGAATACTATAAAGGAGTATTTAATAAAAATGATGCATATTTAAGTAAAATAAAAGCCAGAATGTATAAAGAAAGTGAAAGTTATATAGAAGCAGGTCAAGTGATACAAATAAACTTTAATAATTTTTATCATTTTAAACATAAGAAAGATATATACAAATTTTTATTTTTAGAAGAAGAGACAAATGAACTAGATGAAGATTCAACAATAAAGTATCATGTATGTCTTCCAAACATATGGGAACGATGTTATAATAAAAGCATAAAAGAGTTAACAAGATTTGAAAGATTTTGTTTAATATTAAAAGCAGAAAAAAAGGAATATGCTAGAAAAGTAGCTGGAGATGATGTGTTAATGGGAAACATAGTAGATGAAATAGCGAAGTTAAGTTTAGATGATACTATGATAGGATTGTATAATGCAGAAATAGAAGAAGAGAAAATAAGAAAAACGAGATTGGAAGGAGCCAGACTAGAAGGATTAGAACAAGGCCGAAAAGAAGGAATAGAACAAGGCCGAAAAGAAGGAATAAAAGAAAAAGAGGATATGATAAAATCTTTATATAAACTTGATGTGCCTTTAGAATCAATTAGTAAAGCATCTAAACTAACTCTTAAAGAAGTAAAAGATATTTTAAATATAAAATAGAAAATAAAAAAATGCTCCTTAAATAATTAATGATGTTTATCAATAGTATAATTTAAGTAAAATGTGGAAAGTTATAATTTTGAATGAGAAATACTTAGTTATAATGATAAACATCTTTTTTTGTGCTATAATCTTAAATATAAGAAAGTGGGGATCAATGTGGAAAAAATCTATATCTTTGGACATAAAAATCCTGATGCTGATTCAGTTTGTGGAGCTATCACTTTATCTAATTTAAAAAATGAATTGGGTATGAATACTGAACCAAGAATATTAAGTCCGATAAATAAGGAAACAGAATATATTCTAAATAGGTTCAATATAGATACCCCAAAATATTTAAATGATGTACGTGTTCAAATAAAAGATGTTAACTATCATAAAAATTTTATTATTGATGAAAACAAAACAATCTTTGAAGCCTTTCAAATGATGAACGTTAATGCAATAACTGGTCTACCACTAGTAGATAATTCTGGTAAATTTAAAGGCTATGTTTCATTAAAAGAAGTTGCCTCAGAAATGATCTATAATGAAAATTTACACATAGATACTATTTTTGAAAATTTAACAAACATTTTAGAATCTGATGATTATATTAAGTTTGATAATCATATTTCTGGATATGCTCATGCTGCTACCTTTGACGATGAAACATTTATCAACGATGTTAAAATTGATGAGAAATCAATCATCATAGTTGGAGATCGCGGATCAATAATTAAGCATGCTATTGATTCTAAAGTTAAATTAATTATAATGGTTAAAGGGAAAAAATTAACAGAAGAATTAAGAAAATCTGCAATAGCTAATAAAGTTAATGTAATTATGACTAACAAATCTTCTTTTAAAATTGCTCGCGTTTTATGTCTTACTAATCCAATTAAATCTATAAAAAGAGGAATTGATACAATAACTTTTACTATTGATGACTATTTAACTGACTTTAAAGAAGAAACTAATAAACTAAAACATACTAATTATCCAATATTAAACAGCCAAGGAATATGTTTAGGTATGCTAAGGACAATTGATGCTCATGAAGTTTTTAGGAAAAAAGTTATCTTAGTTGATCATAATATGCGTGCTCAGTCGGTAGATGGGTTAGAAGAAGCTGAAATACTTGAAATAACTGACCATCATAATATTGGTGACATAATTACTTCATCACCGATAAATTTCCGTAATATGTCAGTTGGTGCCGTCAATACTATAATATATCATTTATATAAAGAAAATAATGTAAAAATATCAAAGAAGATGGCTGCTTTAATGTTAAGTGGAATAATATCTGATACTTTACTATTACAAAGTCCAACAACTACGGAAAAAGATCGTTTAGTAGCAAGCGACTTAGCAAAAATTGCTGAACTTGATCTTAACAAATATGGTCTGGAGTTACTAAGTAGTGGAGTATCAATTGAAGGATTAACAGCAAATGAGATTGTCTTTAAAGATTTCAAAATTTATAAAGTTGGCGAATATAATATGTCGATAGCTCAAGTATTTACAACTGATTTTAAATTATTTGAGCCAAGAGTAGATGAAATTGTCGAAGAATTAAATCGCGTAGCTAAAAATCATGACTATAAATCTTGTGTTTTATTTGTAACTAACTTCTTAACAAATAATTCTTATTTATTATTTTCTGATAATTCTAAAAAAATTCTTGAACTAGCTTATGGCTTTGAAGATGTTAAAGAAGGCGACATCGTAAAAGGAGTAGTATCACGTAAAAAACAAATGGTACCATTTATAATGGGAGCAATTGAACATAGTTAAGAGGGAAACCTCTTTTTTTCTTTACGTAAATTTGTAATTATTAACTTAAATTTAGAACAAGTATGATAAAATATAATTAGGAGTGAAATATATGATTCAGGGTAAACTTATAAAAAAATACAGGGAAGAAAATAATTTAACAATAAAGGATTTGTCTAAACTAATGCATGTCTCAAAAAATGTTATCACGTTATGGGAAGATGGGACTAAGATACCAAGAGAGGATGATATAACTTTTTTATGTTCTCTTTATGGTATAGACAGAATAGATTTGATGAATACTACTGATAATAAAATAAGTAAAAAAAATAGTAAAAAAAGAAATACTAAACATCGCAATATTATTGTATCAATAATTATGATATTTATAAGTGTTATATTGGGATTTATTTTTAATGTTATCTTAGGAGTAGTTTTAGGATTTGGAATTTTAACTATGTATAACTCTCTTTATTATTTAAAAGATGAACGCTTACTTTCAAAAAATGCTCGAGGACCAAAAACAATTTTTGGTATTTCCCTTTTAAATAAAGAAAAAACGACATTAGTAAAATATTATTTTTTAGAGTCTCTTGCTATTTCTTCAATATATTTATTACTTAGTTTATTTGCATATGAACTTAATATTGAACCACTAATTATAAATGTAACAATATTTACTAATGAAGTTACTAACATGTTATTTATTTGGGGAACACTTTTTATAGCGTTAACAGCTTTGCTTCTTGCAATCGAGATAATATTTGCATCAATTTTAATGAAAAAAGAAAGGTGAATATATATGGATGAAAACAATGAAAAGAGTGTACTTGAAAAAACTATACTAGATACAGGAATTGCCAAGCCTATAAGTGTCACCAAAGAAGAGGCACTAAATATGGCTAAACAAGCTGAGCAAGCAAATAAAGTAGTTAACAAACAACCTGAAAATATTGCTAGTGCTATTCCAATAACAAAAGAAGAATTAGATGAACAAAAAGTAAATGAATTAAATGATTTAATGAAAAATGACTACGTTAAAGTTGTTGAAGTTCATCATTCTAAAAAGACTTATATTATATTATTTTTAATATTAGCTCTTTTAGTTGCTTTCATTATTTTTGAAGTAATTCATTATGGAGGTAAGTTATAATGAAAGAAAAATGGCGACATATTATCGAAGATGAAAAGAAAAAAACTTTATTAATTCTAATATTAGTGACGATTATCTTATCTGTATTTTTAGTAACTATAATTTTAATAGTTACTAATAAAAAAGAAAATAAAGTTAGTACGACAACTAAAACTACTCTAAGTACGAAAGTAAAAGATATCTTTAAAGGATTTAACTCAACTGAGTATAACTATGATATTAATTCACCATCTATAACTTATGACTTAAAAAGCAAACATGAATTCATCTATGCAAATGGAGAAGATAAAAAGACTATTTATACGAATTATAAAGGAAAAGAACTATATTATGAATTAAATTTAGATAATGGAAAAATTCTTTTTAAAGAAGCTAGGTATAATAATAATTTAAGTGCATATGAATTTACTGGATTGAATTATAGTTTTGAAGCAACGACAAATATTACAGACTACTTAGTAGTAGCGACATGTGAAAAAGATCAATATTCTATTATTGCTAAGGATAGTAAAGCAAATATTTATGTATTTAATTCACCAAATGAAGAATTTGGAATAGACTATATTATAAATAATATAAAAAGTATAAAAGTTATTTCTAAAGTTAGTAAAGTAGGATATTATAATTACAATAATTATCCTCATCGAGAATGTAACGAATATGATTTAGTATATTTAGATACTCTAGGTAATGTACGTTATATTGTTGGAAAGAATGCTTTATTTTTTGAAGATGCATATTATAGATTTATTGGAGATACATCCAAAGAAAATTTCATATATGTTTTAAAAAATGGACTTATGCAATATGATACTGGAGAAACTAAAAATCTAAATGATGGAAATTACAATATTAATTACATGGGAAGCTTTTATACATTAAATAATGATATAGAAGATTTATACATAATTTGTACTAAAGGTTATGTTTATAAAATTGCAAATTTCAACTTTGATTCAAGTGTTATTCTAAAAAAAGTGAATAATACAAGAATAAAAAAGATTGGTACAAGAGTAGTAAAAGATTCTAATGATTATGCTACTGATAAGCATACTGTTAAGATTGAATTTGAAGATAATGAAGTATTAGAATTAGCAAGTGTAAATGAGTTTGAGCTTTTAAAATAGTTTTGTCGATTTGCATTTTTTTAGAAATTATGCTATAATTCTATACATGTGTGGTGCATTATGCTAGTCATTATACTATTTGAAGGTAGGGCTAAAAATCTACCAATTGTACAAATGACACTTCGCATATCTGCTTCTTCTGCCCAAGTTGGGGCGGATATGAGATTTTAGATTTAAGGATAAACTATAATGGCATATAGTTGATTGTTCCTTTTATCAAGTCACTTATACAAGATAGTAAAATAACGTACATGATGTGAGTGATTACTAGGGATTATATGATTATAATATGTATGAAATAGTAATTGCAAAAGCATATAAGAATAGTCACTATTGTTAGGGAAAACCTCTAGCGTGTATATATTATAAGTATTGGGGTGCGGACTAAGTGGTAATCGAGTAGTTAGATCGGTGACGACTAACTAAAATCTTTAAATCGAAAGAGCATAAGGGTAACTGAATGTAGATTTTAGAGAAATTCAACTCGACCAAAGCCGTAAAATTGATTTATAATATACCATACAAATATGACTTTAATTCGGGGAAAGAAGCCGGTTAAAGTTTTTTTTATGCCATAATATTTGACAAAAAATATATATTTAAACTGCTATAATCTTAATAATAAACAATGAGATATTACACCAAAAGTGATGTTGAATTATTTAGCAATTTTAGTTATAATTATTCTAAGATAGAAGGTCAAAATTATGAAGAAAAGAAATATAATGATATTAATATTTATGCTTATAATCGGATTTGCAGCCGTAAGTACAACCCTTGTTATAAATGGAAATTTGAACATTGGATATAATGAAGATTTTTCATCAAGTGTAGTGTATACAAGAGCAGAAACAGAAGATGGAACAGCTGAGATAAATCAAAATGAAAAAAATATAACATTTGAAACAAAAAAGTTAGAGAATGTTAGTGAGACAGCTACATTAGAATTTGATGTAACCAATAAAAGTAGAAATTATAATGCTAGTGTAACAATCAACTGTGGTCTAAAAGAAAACTTTGAAAGTTTTAGTGAATATTTAAATATTGAAACAGATATAACAAGTCCTTTTAAATTAGAATCAAGTGAAACAAAAACTGGTAGATTAGTTGTAACATTAAAAAAAGCTTATGATAAAGCCTTAGAAACAACAGCAGAAATAGAATGTAAGTTAGTAGCAACACCAGAAGAAAGAGAGACTTTAGGAGATGAGTATGTAAGACCATTATATAAAGAGAAAATGTTAAATGGGACAGATCCAGTAATAAAAGAAAATTTAGTTCCAGTAACTATAGCTGATAATGGAACAGTAAAATATGCTGATATCTATAACGAATGGTATAGTTATGAAAATAAAGAATGGGCTAATGCAGTTATTTTAAACGAAGGGGTTACTTATAATGTGGGAGATATTATCCAAGAAAGTGATATCGAATCATACTTTGTATGGATACCAAGATATAAATATCAAATATTTGATGAAGGAAATTATCCAACGTCAACAGATGGAGAACCAACAGAAAGAACAGAAAAAGAAATCCAAATAGAGTTTGAAACAAATGCAGTTGAAGCCTCTACAGGTTCAGCAAAAGGAGAATGGTTAACCCACCCAGCCTTCACAAACTTTGATGTAAATGGGTTCTGGGTAGGAAAGTTTGAAACAGGATACAAAGGAGCAACAACTATTGAAGAAGCTCAAGTAAATGAAGAAAATTCAAATAAAGTAATAATAAAACCTAATACATATTCTTGGAGAGGAATATCAGTCTCTAACATATTCAAAACATCTTATAATTATAATAGAGAACTAGATTCCCATATGATGAAGAATATGGAATGGGGAGCAGTTTCTTATCTAAGTCATTCAAAGTATGGAATCAATACAGAAGTAAGAATAAACAATAATTCTGATTTTTTAACAGGGTATGCAGCCGTAGATGGAACAGATCAGTCATCTTACCCTGGGGTGTCTGGAACAACTTCAGATGTAACACTTCCATATAATACAGAGACAGGATATAAAGCAAGTACAACAGGAAATATAACTGGAATATATGATATGTCAGGTGGAGCATGGGAGTATGTAGCAGGACACATGCCAAGTGCTAAAGATCTCTCAGGATTTACAGAAGAAGAAATCACAAAATATTCAAAATATTTTGATTTATATTCAACAAATTCATCTTATATATCTTATAACAATAGAATCTTGGGAGACGCAACAGGAGAGATGGGACCGTTCTACTATTATGCCGATAATGATAATATTAAACGTTACCACAATAATTGGTATGGAGATGGATCAAATTTTGTAGATTCTTATAACAGTTGGTTTATTCGAAGTGGAGCTTATGACTATGGGGTTCACTCAGGTCAATTTTATTTTTTTGTTCATACAGGAAGTGGAAATATAGGTGCCAGTTTTCGTATAGTTTTAATGTAAGAATAATAGGTGATGGCAATTTTAATGGTTTTCTTGCATCTTTAGTGGAGCAACTAGAGGATCGTTTATAAGTCATGGCTCTCAAAGGACATTGACTCCCAAAGTATAAGCAACACTTATACTTTTTCTTTTATTAAAAGTCATCAATTTACTAAGATATGCATACATGTTATAATATAAGTTAAGGTGAAAGTATGAAAAAAGAAAATAATTTTATTATTACAATATTTATATTAACATTTATTTTATCAATATGTTTTAGTACAGTATCTAATATAATGGCAGCTTCTTTTAATGATATTGTATTATTTATTATAATGGTGGCTGTTATATCTATTGGTATATTATTTGATGCTATTGGAACTGCCGGAATAACAGCTAAAGAAGCTACTTTTCATTCCATGTCATCTGCTAAAGTTAAGGGAGCTAAAGAAGCACTTACTCTTATAAAAAGTGGTAGTAAAATATCATCAATTTGTAATGATGTTATTGGTGATGTCTGTGGTATAGTTTCTGGTGGTTTAGGAGCTGTGCTTGCCATGTCATTATCTACAAACTTTGGTATTAACAATACTATTATTTCTGTCGTCTTATCAGCATTCATCTCTTCATTTACCGTTGGTGGAAAAGCAATTATGAAAAATGTTGCAATGCGAAAAGCTGATCAAATAATTCACACAGTTGGAAAAGTAAAACATTTCTTAAGGATAAAGTAATATGAAAAAAAGAATAATTGCGGGTAGTCTTATAGTTATAGGTATAATATTTGGTGTAATAGCTAAGCTTAATTTAACTAGTGATTTAGATACATTCATTTATAATATAATAATAAAAATGCAAAGTGACAGTGTTACTCAGATATTTAAAGCAATAACATTTCTTGCTAGCACAAAATTCATTTTATGTTTAAATATTATAGCTTTAATAATATATATCATTAAAAAAAGAGGATACTTACTTCTTATACCAGTAAACTCTATTTTTAGTGTTGTATCAAATAACTTAATAAAATTCTTAATTAAAAGACCACGACCTAATGTATTAAGATTAGTTACAGAAACAAATTATTCTTATCCATCTGGACATGCTATGATAAGTGTTCTTTTTTATGGAACTATAATAACTCTTCTTAATCGTAATAATATAAAATATAGAAAAATAATAAATATCATTTTAATGTTAATAATATTATTAGTTGGAGTTTCAAGAATTTACTTAGGTGTACACTATGCAAGCGATATAATAGGTGGCTATTTAATAAGTACGGGTATACTTTTATTTACAAAAAAGGAGAATAATAATGAAAGCATTAATAACAGGAGCAAGTAGTGGAATAGGTAAAGATATCGCTAAGTATTTAGCTAGTTTAGGATATGATTTAATAATTGTAGGGAGAAGAAAAGAAAACTTATTAAATTTAAAAAAAGAACTTAAAGTTAAAGTAAAAGTTATGCCATTAGATTTATCTGAATTTGATAATGTTGAAGAACTTTATAATGAAGTAAAAAATGATGATATAGATATTCTTATTAATAATGCAGGTTTTGGTTTATTTGGTGAATTTAGTAAAACTGATATAGAAACTGAAATGAAAATGATCAATGTAAATATAAAACAAGTTCATTACTTAACTAAGATGTTTTTACGTGATTTTATAAAAAAAGATAGTGGCTATATCTTAAATGTTGCCTCATCTGCAGGTTTTATGGCTGGTCCAAAACTATCAACTTATTATGCTACAAAAAATTATATATTAAAACTTACTGAAGCGATCTATGAAGAACTTAGAAGAAATAAAAGTAATGTCCATATAAGTGCTTTATGTCCAGGGCCTGTAAATACTGAATTTAATAAAGTAGCCCATGGGGAATTTCATACAAAGTCTGCATCAAGCGAATATGTAGCCAAATATAGTATAGATAAAATGTTTAAAAATAAATTAATAATTATTCCAACATTGAGAATGAAACTAGCTATATTTGCAACAAGATTTGTTCCTATAAAAACTTTGTTGAAAATTACTTACAATATTCAAGATCGAAAAACAAAATAAAAGAGTTACATGGTAACTCTTATTTTAATTTCCAAACAACATTTTTTTCATCAATTTGTGAAGATGGAATAACCTCATTTTCTGTTTTCTTTTCGTCATTATATTTCATAGCTATATAAGCCATTTTTTTAGCTATAAATTCAGGAGTGCGAATTAACTTAATTTCCTCTTCAGTTAATAAATCTACGCGATGGTCTTGATTAAATTTTTCTTTTTGTTCAGGACTCAACTCTTCTACTAAGCTTGCATATTCACGTACAAATCCTTTTCTTTCTTGGAATAAAGATTCATAAACAACTACTGGTTCGTCTGGAAATGTATTAGTCCCAGTATATTCAGGACTTACAGATATAATTTTGTAGATATTCTTTTCAATTAAGTCTTCACCTTTAAAATGTTTTACGATGTCTCCAGCTTTTAAAATCATTTTATTTATCCTCCTTTTTACTTATTTTATCAACAATATTTTTTACATTCTCACCAGTTCCATCGAATGCTCTTAAAACTTCAATTGGAACAGCAAATATAATTGTATTAGATTGATCAGATGATACATCATTTAAAGTAGCTAAGGTTCTTAAATGTAGTGCCCCTGGAGTAGATGCCATAATTTCAGCAGCTTTAGCTAAATTAATAGCAGCTTCTTCCTCACCTAAAGATTTAGTAATAACTGCTTGTTTTTCTCTTTCAGCTTCAGCAACTTTTGCAATAACTCTTTGCATCTCTTCTGGTAGCTTAATATCTTTAAGTTCAACATTTTCTACCTTAATTCCCCAAGGATCAGTAGCTTCATCAATAATCTTACATATTTCAGTGGATATTTTATCCCTTTCACCTAAAAGTTCATCTAAAGATACAGCCCCAACGGCATTACGCATAGTAGTTTGAGCAAGTTGAGAGACAGCATATTGATATCTTTCAACAGCAATTACTGCTTTAGAAGCATCAAATATTTTATAATAAATAACGGCATTTATTCTAACACTTACATTATCTTTTGTAATTGCATCTTGTTCAGGAACATCAACAGCCTTAGTTCTTATATCTACTTTCTGATACGACTCTATAATAGGTAAAACTAGATTCCACCCAGGGTTTAGTATTTTTTTATATTTTCCAAACTGAAAAAGTATACCCCTTTCATATTCTGATATTTGTCTAATAGAAGTAAGTATAACTATTAAAACAACAACTATAATTACGATAAAAATTCCCATAATTAAAACTCCTTTCTTTAAGTATATTGTATACTTAAAATCTTTATATTTCAACTAATATTGACTTTTAAAAAATATTAAAGTACTATTAACTAGAGGTTTATAAAATTTCCAATATAGTATGTTCAAATTTTATAAAAAAACTATTTTTAGGTGATGTTATGAAAGTAATAAAGAATTTTAATGATTACGAAATTTTAGATATGGCAAATGGTCAAAAATTAGAAAGATGGAATGGAGTTATATTATCAAGACCAGATCCCCAAATAATCTGGAATGAAAAAACAAGAGCTTCTTTATGGGATAGTGCAGATGCCAAATACAAAAGAAGTAATAAAGGTGGAGGAGAATGGTATATTTATAATAAGGATATGGATTCTACTTGGCAAATTAAATGGGAAGATTTAACCTTTAATTTAAAATTAATGGGGTTTAAACATACTGGAATTTTTCCTGAACAAGCATATAACTGGAATATTATCAGAAAAAAAATTAGTGAAGAATCTAAGAATAGGGAAGTTAAAGTTTTAAACTTATTTGCTTATACTGGAGCAGCATCTGTAGCTGCTTTATCAAAGGGAGCATCAGTTGTTCATGTAGACTCTTCCCGTGGTATGGTTGACTGGGCAAAAGAAAATGTTAAATCATCAGGGTTAGAAAACAAACCTATACGTTATATAGTTGATGATGTTGTTAAATTTATTGAAAGAGAAATTCGTCGAGGAAATAAATACGATATTATATTAATGGATCCACCATCTTTTGGAAGAGGATCAAATAAAGAAATATGGAATATTGAAACTGATTTATTTAATTTAGTTAAGCTATGTACTCAGGTATTAAGTGATAAACCAATCATGTTCTTAATAAATTCATATACAACTGGTCTATCAATGAGTGTCTTAGCAGATATCTTAAAATTAACTGTTAATAAAGTACACCAAGGATATATTTCTTGTGATGAAATTGGCTTACCTATGAAAGATTCTGATCTGTATTTACCTTGTGGTATATTTGCAAGATGGGAAAGTGAAAAATATGAAGATTAAACTATTTGAAAGTAGTAATAGTGATTCAACATTCATAAAAGAAATACTAACTTCTCTTTTAATTAAAGCAGGATTTAAAGTAACAGAATCTAAAAAATTTGATATAGGTATCGCTATTGGGGGAGATGGAACATTTCTTCACATGATAATGGAATCTAACTTTAATCCTGATGTCTTATTTATTGGTATTAATAATGGTACATTAGGTTTTTTACAAGAAATAAAACCAAATGAAATAAAGAACTTTATAAAAAACTTAGAGAAGAATAATTATAAGATAGAGGAATTATCTTTTGAAGAAATAGAAGTAACTTCTGAAGGAAAGAAGAAAAAGTTTAAATCTTTAAATGAGGTAGTAGTCAGAGAAAGAGATTTAAAAACTGCTTATTTTGATGTGTTAATAGATGGAGAAACTTTGGAAAACTTTGTTGGAGATGGAATAATGGTTTCAACTCCAACCGGATCAACATCTTATAATTTAAGTGGGGGAGGAGCAATTATTTATAATGGTATACATGCCTTAGAAATAACTCCATTAGCTCCAATAAATAATTATATTTATCGTACTCTTACAAATTCAATTATTATTCCAGACTCTAAAATAATAAATATTATTCCGACTAAAAGAACTACAAGCGTTAATTTATTTATTGATGGAAATCTTTATCCTTTTGAAACAATTGATAAAATCGAGATGCGTTTATCTAAAGATAAGATTAAGGTAATAAGAATGAACGAATACGATTATACGAAAATTATTTATAATAAATTTTTAAAATGAGGGCTTATCTCTCTTTTTTTATAAATATTTAAAGTAAAATATAAAGTAATCGGTAATATATAAGTAGAGGCACAAAAAGGAAAACTCCAATCTATGTTTATTTATAACCAGCCTAACCTACCTAAATTTTACTTTTATTCCTTTATGCCTCTTTTATATATAAATTGCAAATAAAAAAATATCACGAAAATGTGATATTTTTATTTTTTATAATGAATCGTCAAAATTACTAATACTATCGAAATCAATATCGTCTATTCTGATACTTCCTTTTTCTTTAGCTTTTTCTTCTGTAACTTTTATTTCATCAACTTTATCAGGAGTAGGGTTATTATTATCTTCTTCCATTTCCTTATCTTCATCAGTTTCTTCATCTTCATCAGAAGTCATATCTATTTCTTCTTTTTCTGGAACTTCTTCATCAATTTCTTCTTCAGTTATCAAATCTAGTTCTTCAAAAACTGTTTCATCTTGTTTATCTTCTTCAAAAGTAGTATTAGATGAATCATCTTCCATTATTTTATCTTCTTCTTCAATAGCTTTTTCTTTATATTCTTTATTATCTGCAGTAATCTCTCTTATAGTTTTTGAAAAACTTGATTTCATATCTTTGTTATTCTCGAAAAAACATTTTGATAAATCACTTGTATTTTCTTGTGTATACTCAATAACTTGAGTTAAAGCTCTTGAATAGAATTCATAGGCATCTAATATTTTAGCTAAACATAACTCTAACGCTTTTTTCTCAGCAGTTATTTTAACTAGTTTATTTTTAGATAATTCAGCTTTTTCAATTAATTCGTTCATAGCTAATTTGTCTCTAGCTATCTTTCTTTTTCTTTCATCAATTTTAGCAGAAATTTCTTTGTTAGCAGCAATTAAGATATTAGCAAGTTCATCATCTTTAAATCTTTCAACAAGATTTTGATAATCAGCTTCAAAACCTTCAATATCTGAATTCATTTTTTCTATTTTCTGTTTAGCTACAAAAAAATCTTCTTTATACTTATTTACCTTATCAAGTTCAACATCAATTTCTCTTGAACTTCTTCTAAGTTTATTTTCATATTCTGTTTTTATAGTTGTAAGGTTATCAATTATTTCTTGTAGCCTTGTGTTAGTCTCACTAATTAAATTATCCATACATACCTTCCTATTCTCTAACAAGAATTATAGCAAAGAATAATATCTTTGTAAATAAAAAAAGAAAAATGTCTATTAAAAAAATTTTGAAAATTTTATATTGACTTTTATATATAGTAGGGGGTATACTGTAGATACTTAGTAAGGCAACGAACTAAGCAATTGATACCAAAATAAATATTTTTATCCAAACAAAAATGTTTAAAAAACAAAAGTATCTCTTAAATGTATTTTTATTTAGTTAACGAGGGAAATCTTGGTTCTCTGAATCAAGACTCCCTTTGAAACAATGATAAATAAACTATACGATTTAGCTTAGTTCATAATTGGTTTTATTCATTCGTAAGGCGGAATGCTAAACACTGAATATAATTGATTCACTAAGTTGCTTGATGCCACTAGAGGCCTTGTCTTATTACTAAGTATGTGCGCACATGGAGAAAGAAACTCTATAACTAAAGATAAGCAATGGGGACTGGGACCTGACATTCTTGGAAACTATTGATCATTTCAAACTAGGAAATATATAGTTGTCAGCTATATATTTTTTTTGTGCTCTAAAAATACTACAATTTTATTGTAAACTTTGATATTTTTTGCTATATTTATATAGAAGATATAAAAGGATAGATGAATATGAAGAAGACTATAACTATTATGTTTTTGTTGACTATTTCTTATTTTATTAACTTCTCTTATGTATTAGCTGAAGAAACAAGTAAAAAAGAAAATACTTGTGATTATAAAGCTCAAGCTGAATTAAACAAGATTGCAGCAAATGTAACAGCTTCATATGAGATTGAAAAAAAAGAGGATGGATCAAATGTATTCAAAATATCTGTATATAATATTACAGAAAAATTATTTGTGAGCGTTTTAGATGAAGAAGAAGTGTTTTCGCTTACAATTACCCCAGCACAACTTACGAATGGGGTTTATACTTTCGAGATTGCTAATGATACTGATGTAATTAGATATAATTTTACTGTTAGAAGTTTACTTGAAGGATGCACTGGAACAATTAGAAAGTTTTCTTTGGTAAAACCTAAGAGAAATAAGTATCACGATTATAATGAATGTAAGTTTGCTGATACAGAAAATTATTCATACTGTCAAGAATGGATTACGAAAAACTTTTCTTTATCTGAAAGTGATATTTTAAAAAAAATTAACGAACAAAGAAATGGTATAAAAAAAATAACAACAGCTAAATGTATTGAGTGTGAAGAAAGTGTTCGTGAATTAGCAAAAAAAGAAAGAATTAAATTAATAAAAAAAATAATAGTGATAGTTGTTTCAATATTGATTGCACTAGATATAATTTATATTTATATAAAAACATGTCATATAAAAGACTCTGAAATTTAGAGAGTGAGGATGCTTTATGGTAAAAATAGAAAAAGAACGTAAATTTAAAACTGAGTATATACCAGTATATATTAGTTCTATTATTTTAGTTTTATTTTTTGCTTTATTAATTTTAACTATAAATTATGAAGGTAAACCAGTAAGTGATTCTGGTAAGACTTCTACTAATGCTCAAAATGAAGAACTTGCTATTACTAAAACTGATTCAAAATGTAGCCAGGAACAGTTAAGTGAACTTTTAAACTTAGCTAATGGAGTTAGTGGAGACTATGAACTTTCATCAAGAGATATTCCTTTAGAACTAACACCAGAAAATGCAGAATATTATAAAGATCATAATGGTGTACAAAAATATCGTTTTATTGAAATTACTTTAAAAGGTTTAAAAGAAGGAATATATGCTCAAATATCTAATAACTTCAATAATGATGTAAAAATTATTAAAGTTACTGATTTAAATGAAGAAGGAACATATAAATATGAAGCACCAAACATGGAACGTAAAATTACTTATACTGTTGATATCTTTGCTGAGAAATATGATTGTAATGGAGAATTAATTAGAAAAGTTAGTTTTGAAACAAAAGTATATAATTCTTTTAATCAAAGAACAGGATGCATAATGTATCCAAACTATGAAAATTGTGCAACATTTTTAGATGAAGAAATTACTCCAGAAGATTTTATGACTGGTCTTGATAAATATAAAGAAACTCATAAAGAACAAGAAAAGCAAGCTCAAGCCAATTTAATAAGTGCTTTTGAAGGAAATATAAAAGTTAATGCTGAAGATATAAATGGTACAAAGATTGATAAAAAAACAGGTGTAATGAATAAATTTGTAAAGAAAGTTAGTGACAACAAAGATTTAATCGCAATTGCTTGCGTTACTATCGGTTTAGGGGTTCTAGTAGTTGTACTAATAATGTTCATAAGGAGACATAGATTATGAAAAAATACATAACATGCACATTATTATTAATATTATCCTTCTTAATTGGTACTAAAAATGCTTATGCAATTATAGGAACAGCAGAGTTTGTTGGAGGAGAATATTCAACTGGTATAACTTGGTGTTCAAAAGGTAATGGGGCAGGTGAGTGTCGTGCTTACACTGACCATAAGAAAGTTTTAAAAATAAATGGAGAAAAATATCCAGCTTATTGTCTAGACCCAGGGTTGCATCTTAATACAGGGGACAAATACTCTTGTACATCAACTGCAGATCCAGGACTTATTATGTTAGCTAAAGCTGGTGAAAGCGGAGATTATTCATCTATTCAAATGGCGATGCGTTTTTATGCTACTTATAAAGGATTTGGAAACCAAGATCCTGAACTTCCAAGTATGGAGCAGGCTTTAGTTCGTTTTATTCAGATTCGAGATGGTTGGGACATGAAATTAATGTGTCCAGAATGTTCAGCCTCTGATATTGATTACTTGAAAGGTAATTCTGGTTTAGTAGAAGAAGGTTTTAGACTTGCTAATCAAGCTAGATCAGCTTCTGCTACTCAACAATCATCAACAAGTGGATTAACATTTACGAAAATGCCTTCTTCTACAAAAGATAGAATAGAGTATAAAGTTACATCACTTTCAGAAATAGATAAAATTAAATTTGTGTGTGAAGGATGTACAATTCAAGGTCCTGATGATAACTTCCATGGAAAAAGTGGAACATTAATTGTTACTCCTGCACCTGATTGTGAACCATTTCAAATAAAAGCTTATTATGTGCCTAAGGGTGTATATATATGCATGGCTTCAGATGCTGGTGCTAGAGCTGAAAAGCAAATTTTAGTTGTAAGTTTCGAAGCACTTTTAGAAGCAGGAGCAACAGGTGGAGAAATTGATACTTCTGGGGAACCAAATGATATCCATATTGATAGGGGAATCGAATGTGATCCAGAATGTTGTACAAAAAATGAAATTGTACCTAATTATATTGAAGGAGATATAAACAATTGTTGCTTGGACAACACTCATTCTTATGCAAAAGAATATGATTTGAATTTTTTATTCTGTGATTCTGAGGAACTTAAAGTAAAACATTACTGGAAAATGTGTAAGTCTGAATCATACATTGATAAAAAAATGCAAGGAGAACTAAATGAGTACTGTGATATTTATTGTACTGAAAGAGTTACAGTTGATATTCCAGGGGCGATAACGGCAACATCTGGAAGATACTTTGACCTAACTACAACTGGTCAGGGAACTAAATCTCCGTATATCGAAGGTTATAAGCGATGTAGAACATTAATTCATTTCAAAAAATGGCAAGATGATTATCGTGAGCAAGTTGAAAAACAAGTTGCCCAATATAATTTATATCAAAAAGAAAGATTATGGGATTTAATATATGATGATGCTCTTGCAGATACTAACAGCTGTGATTTAAAAATAACAATTGAGTGTGCTGGTACAACTAAATCCGTATCAAAACATGATGATCCTAATGATTCGACTAAAGAAACTTGTAGTGCAAATCTTGACACTACATCAGCCAATGAAAAAAAAGAATTTAAAGTAGGATACACTCAATATAATTTTACAAACCCTGAACACAATCACAAAAAATGGCATTATATAAAACTTGACGAAAAAGGATTTAAACAAGCTGCTGATGGTTATTATAATTTCTATGAGATAATTAAAGATGGCTCAGAAACTAATGATCACGTAGATAAGTCAATATGGGAAACTCTTCCAACAATTAAAGAAGCTAATGACTTTAAGGCTGAGAAAGAGAAAATAACCGATTCTGGTTGTGGAGAAACCATTGGTGTTACTTGTACAAAAACTTGGGATGATAGCTGTTCAAACAGCGAAAGTGACCATACCACTTATCAAGAGAATGTTGTAGCTAACCATGCTACACACCACAGTGCAGCGGCAGCAGCTAAACAAGCTTACCAATCAGCAGTTAAAATGGCTAAAGAGCTAGAAGAGAAGATTGATAAATGTGATAAGTACTTCACTGAATATGAAGGAACAGATGCTGAGAGTAATTTCCCATTCAAAGCGATGTTCTTTGGATTTGAATATTCTCAAGTTTACTTAGATGAATATGGAGAATTAAAAAGAGATGTTGTAACTGTTCCATTTGATAGATCTCCTGGATGTCAAATATCAGGACCTATACTTGGACCAGATGGAGAAGATGGTTTAGTAGCTCCTCAATATTCAGAAACATACTTCTCTGACGAAATTACGGAAACTACCGACTTTGGTAAAGAAAATATAGAATGGGAAGAAACTAATGAAGGCTATAAAGCTTATTTAGATGAAGAATATAAAGCTGATCAAAAATTTGTTCAAGATGCTAAATATAAAGCAGTTTGCTCATGGGATGAACCAGAAAATACTAAGTATACTTTAGTCCAAAAAGGTGTTGTAATGTCTGCGGAACAAAACGTTACTAAAAATGATCGTCAATACCATATTCATTTATCAACACTAGAAGGATCGTATGATACAAAATGGCTTTTAAGTGGTCTTGGAACAAATTCTAAATTTGATGCTTTCTTTGCTGAGAATGGTGAAGTTTGTTCAGGTCGCCAAAATGCAACAGAAGACGGTCTATTCCACTGTGCATTAAGAGTAGAATCAGAGATAATTACTACAGGAAAATGTAATGGTGTTAAAACAACAATAAGCACAGATGAATGTGAAAAAGCTGAAGTTCCAGAAACTGTTCTTAATTTTAAAATCGTAGACCCAGCAACTGTATTTACTTGTAATTCAGTTGAAGAATGTGGTTATGGGTATAATTGGTTTAATATGCCAGGAGGAACAGAAGCTTTAAGTGACATAAGAAGAAAAGGAAGTAATGTAAATACATATTCTCCACAAAGTCTTTCATATCAAGTAACTTTAAATTCTAAAGATATGAAACAAATAAAAAATTATAACAGGTATCGTGAAAATAATAATTATGGAGGATATTCCGACTTTAGTTTAATTTGTGATTGTCCAGATGATGCTGAAGAATGTCATGAAGTAGGAGGAACCCAAACATGCAAGCGAAGTAGAAGCTGCAGAATGTGTCGTAGTGGTTTCTTAAATAACCTATATAATGGATTCGTTAATTATGGCTCTAATCATTCAATTACTGGTGGGTCAGGAAGCCTTGAATCTATAAGAAGTTCAGGTCGCGTTCACTGGGCAGGTTAAAAATATTAAAGATATAACTAAATAAAAAAGTTATATCTTTTTGTTTTTCTTAAAGTATTGTATAACTAGTCGTAATTTGTTATAATTTCTATAAGGGTAAAGAGGATAGATATGAAAAAATTAATAGGTTTTTTATTAGTTATCACATCTTTTTTTCTAATTAATATAGAAGCTTTTGCAGAAGAGGACACGACTTGCAATTATAAATCTAAAGCAGCTCTTAGCAAAGCCGCATATAATGCTGATGCTAACTATACAATAAAAAAAGATGAAAATGGTAAATACTATTTTGAAATATCTGTTTATAACATAACTGATGAAATATATGCAGTAATAACCAATGATATAAACGATAGTGAAATATTAATTTATAATAATATGACGGCTAATAACAATTACAAATTTGAAGTACATGATACAGCTACAATCATTAATTATGTTGTACACATTAGAGCCAATAAATATGGTTGTAATGATGAATTTAGAAAAATAAATATTTCTAAGCCTAGATATAATGATTTAAGTGAAATAGCGATTTGTAAAAATGATGTTATGTTGGATTATACTTATTGTAAAACTTGGATAAATAGATATTTTCAAGAAACAAGAGAAGATATAATAGAAAAAATCAACAATCAATTTACTAAAAAGAAAATAACAACAACTACTGCTTGTATTACATGCAAGCAAAATGATGAAGCCTTAGAAAAAGTAAAAAAACAGCAAATGGTTAAATTAGCAATTATAATTGGACTGATTATTGGAGTTTTATTAGATATTGGAGTAATTATACTTTTAATTATTAGACTGAAGAGGTATGAGATATGAGAAAAATTGAAAAAACTAAAGAAGAAAAGAAAGAAATAAAGAATTACAAAGAAGAAGAAAAACATATTAAAATGGGCTTAGAAAAAGAAAAAAAGCCAATTAGAAAAGAACACTTTTATTTAATTGGAGCATTTCTTATTCTTATCTTACTGATAGCTATTTTGGTCTATATGATATTCTTTAGTAAATCAAGAGATGTTATAGTTCCTGATTTACCAAGTAATGAGAGTTTAGATATTGGAATAGTAGATTTTAATGATAAAGCATCTACAGCTGATGATTTAAACAGTAAGAAAAATAGCAATATAGCGGTTACATATAACTTGGTATCTGATTATTATAAAGAAGGAATTTTATTATCTAATACGCAAGCTGATTATTTAAATAATTCTTTTGTTATAACATCTGGACCATTATCGGAAAATCCCTTTATTTCTGTAATAAATAAAAATGGTAAACTAGAATGGTTAACAAAGTTAAATGATAAAGAATATGGAAAAATAAATGTTTATAAAACTATCTTTATCAACAAAAATTATTATATTTTTGGAAGTTCTAAAAAGAATGATAAGACTTCATTAATCGCTATAAAAGTTCAAGATAATGGAAAAGTAGTTACAACTAAAAATATTTTAAGTGATTTTGAGGGAAAAATAAAAGACGTCATAGCTACTAATAATAAAATAGCAGTTATTACTAGTAATTCTTCTGATATAAAAGTTGTTTTCACCGATGAAGAATTAAAAGAATCTAAAAATGAAGTGACTTTATCAAAATATATTGATAATTCTTCATACCTAAATTATCAAACTGGAACAAAAATAGATGATAAGATAAAACTAGTGGTTAACAATTCTCTTAAGTTTTATACAGTCTTAGTTGAAGCAAATTCAGCATCAGCTGTTGTAGAAGAAATGACAGATCTTAATAATTTAAAAACAGAAGAAACCATACGTATAAATAATTACTTAGATGGATTTGTAGCTTATACAAGAAATCAAGTATATAAATTTGATGCTAACAACAAATTAATAAATAAATTTGATTATAGTAAAATAAAACTTGAAGACGATGCTGCTTTTAAAGAAAAGTACAAAGATGACGAATTTTTCTCAAGTGATGATTTAACTAATGAAATATATGTAGAAGAAATTAAAAATGATGAAGAAAGTTTAATCGTTAACACTAAAACATTATTTTCATCAATATATGATATATATGATTCTACATTAAAAATAAGTAAAAGAATTATGTTAGATTCTTTTAAATATTCTTATCCAGAAGGTATGCTTTTAAATAGTTTTTACATTGATGGTGCAATATATGAGGTTTACTCATATGGTTCAGAGACTCCATCAATTATGATAAGTAGAATAGGTTAAATAAGGTGATATTCATGAAAAAAATCAACATTATATTTATAACATTAATATTATTTATGATATCTCCAACTCTTGTACTCGCAGTGAGTGATTCATCTGGTGAACAAGGTGGTGGTACAGGTATAGTAAATTCCTGTAGTCCAAATTGTTCAGGAATTGTAAGATCATCATCACTTGCTGGTGTTCGTATAACATTTGTAGATGCATCAGGACATGTTGTTCCAGCATCTGGTAATCAAAGTTTTGATTATGTAACTTATGTTAAACCTGGAAAAGATGGAATAAATACTACTTATAACTCTTTTAGTGGCGATAGAAATAAAGTTGCTCTTGCTGGTGGCGGAAACTATGCAGCAGGGCAAAGTTCACAGTCAAATTTTAAACGCTTCAGTGCTGTAGTAGCAGCTTATAATAAGTATATTAAAACTGAAGGTTCAACTCACAGAAGCTCACTAAGAGAAAGTGGCTACACTGGTGGTAATATTCAAGCTGGTTTCAGTGGCGAACTTAACTTCTTTTTAGGCCTTACAAGACCAGGAAATGAAACTTATGCAGCTGATGTAAATTCTTTTATAAGAGCTGTTGCAGAAGTAAGTGGTGGATTTAGTGCTGATGATTTAATTTATAAAATTGCTGAAGGGTGTAACACTGGAGAAGAAATATTTATTGTAATGGAACCACTTTTCTTTTGGTCAGGAAAAGTTGGTGGAGGATATGCTAATTATTTTGGAACATTAGCAGATTCTTACCATTTCTTTGATGGCTCTATCCCTGGAGGAGTAGGTCTTACTAATACTAATAGCTTAGCTTATGCAATCTATTATGAAAGAGAAATAGCAGCTTATAAAGGTGCATCAGGAGTTTCTAAAAATAGTTTTAAAATTCAAAGTGCATCAGACCTTTTATCAACTGCTGGATTTGGTATAGCAGTTGACTGGGCAAATGACCCTGGGGAATATTGTAATTCATGTTCCTATGTAAATGGAAAGTTTTCTTACGATAATAAAATATACCCTGGAGATTTAATAATACCTAGTGGATTTAAAAGTATTCAAGATTATGCTTTCACAGATCGTGGATCAGGTGGAGCAGGATGCTGTAAGATATTAGAAAGTCAAATATCATCGATGCCTAAAGAATGGCAAGATGCATATAAAGAATTGTGTGTTGAAGAAAATCCTGATTGTTGTACACCATCAGTGCCACCAACACCACCAGTAATTGATGTTCATAACTGTTGTGATGATTCACCATTCTCTAAAGTAATAGATAATGAACTGGATGATATTTTCTGCTATGACAGTGAACTACAAGTCGATTTCTTTAAAGATCGATGTGAAAATGATCGCTATAAAGAAAATTTAAACGAATACTGTGATCTTTACTGTACAGAAAGAGTAACAATGGAAGTTCCACAAGCTATAACAGCAACATCTGGAAGATACTTTACTTTAAGTAAAACATCACAAGGGACAACATCACCGTATATTGAAGGATTTAGAAGATGTAGAGTAAAAGTTTATTATAATGAATGGCGTAAAAAGTATGCAGAAACAGTAAAACGTCAAGTTGAACAATATAATGAATTCCAAAAGCAAGCATCAATGGAAAAGAATTATCAAGATGCTTTACCAACAAAGGAAACAATACATGAGACAGGAACTATAAATACTACTTGTAGTTCAACAGATTACTCAACTAATCCTCCAACTAAAAGGACTAGTACAGGAAGTGCGACATTTGATTATACCTATTATAGATGGTCATTTGGTAATAAATATAGCTACTATACAGTAGACTTAAAAGATGATCATTATACAAGAGTAGAAATAGTTCGTGGAAGTACTTTAAAAGAACCACATGAACCACATAGCTTATACAAATATGAAGAAGCTAAGGCTGCATATGACGCTGCTAGAAGTGCTGCTGCATCAAACTGTGGTTTAGGAAATGTATCTTACTCAGGACCAGCTTTTGTAGCACACAATGGTTCATATAGAAGTGAAAATCCAGAAGAAGTAATTGAAACAATTAAAAATGCTAAAGACAATGCTAAATCAGCTTATGAAATAGCAACAAAAGAAGCAGATACTCTAGAACATAAGATAGATGAATGTGATTTCTATTTTGACGATACTAAGAGTAGACTAGGTGAAAATGTATCCTATGACGGAAAAGATGCTGAGAAACATTATAGCTTCACACCAGATGTTTTATTCCGATATTCACAAGTATACTTAGCTGAAGATGGAAAAGCAGTTCTTGATACTTTAGCAGTAGAATTTGATAGAACATGTGAATATGAAACTTTATATGATAAAGATGAGACTGATGTAGATGAGATAAAACCAGATAGATATTCTGGAGTTTACTCAAATGGATCAGAAAAAATGCATGACTTTGATAAAGATGTTCCATTAGAATATGAAGAACATGGATTAAATTTAAATAAGTATTATGATCGAGAATATAAGGCAGAAAAATTATTTACAACCGATGCAAAATATCATGCTACATGTAAATGGACAGAAAAAGATAAAGATATATATACATTAGTTCCTTCTGGTATATCATCAGAAACATCAGTATTTAATCATACTGTTCATAACCGTGAATATAAGATATATTTATCTACATTTGATGGAACATACCAAACTTACTGGGATATTAATAATATCGGACATAAGGGTGGATTTACAGAATTCTTTAAACGAGGATCAGATACATGTTCAGCAGAGAGTCCCGAGGATCTTGGAACAACAATAACTTGTAAAATTCATGTAGAACACGAATTAGTTCAAACTGGAAAATGTAATGGTTCAAATGGAACAGATACAACTGTTAATGAAGAAGATTGTGATATAAATAAAGAAGGATATGATTTATTCGTCTTTAAAGTTGCAGATCCTGCCGATTTATTCCCAACAGGAACAGATGCAGAAGCAGGAAAAATAGCACATAATTGGACTGAGACTTCAAGAGGTCAAGAAGTTATGAAAGAAATTCAAGACAAAGGAGCTTCAGTTTCAACTTATGCTCCAGAGAATGTGTCTTACCAAATTACAGTTAATTCTAGAGATATGCGACAAATAAAGAATTATAATAGATCAGTTGAAGATGAAAACGGTTATGCCGATTTCAACCTTCACTGTGAATGTCCTACTAATCCACAAACTAACACATTAAATGGTGGTGGAGTAGGATGTACACAATGTAAAAGTTACTTTATTGAAAATCTAGAAAAAGGATTTGTAAAATACGATGGTGTAGAACACAGAGTAAACATTTGGAGTTCTCCAAAATCACTTCAAAGTGTAAGAGAAACTCAATCAACTAAGGGAAGATGGTAGGTGAAATAGGATGAAAGAAAGTTTATGGGGATATTGGATAGTTGTATTAGGAATTTCAATTATGAGTGTAATGATTCTTTTACAAAACTATACAACAACAAATGAACAAGACTATTATATGATTAAGGAAGTATTAGAAGCTAGTATGTATGAAGCTGTCGATTACGGTTATTATCGTGATACTGGTGAATTAAAGATGAATGCAGAGAAATTTACAGAAAACTTCATAAGAAGATTTTCAGAAACAGTTAATATTAATAAAAAATATACAATCTCATTCTATGATATTTATGAAGAACCACCAGCAGCAAGTGTATCAATTGCTACAAGTACAAATAAAACAGCATTTGGACAAAATCAAGGTGCTAAAGATGATCAAGCTGCTGTAGTAAATCGCTTAACTGGAATCCTTTATACTAATAGTAAATATAAACCAAGAGTTTAAAAAAAGAGTGCTTAAATGTGCTCTTTTTACTTTAAAAATAAAAGTAGGTGTTAAAAATGTTTAAAAGAAGAGAAGAAGTATATAATTTATACTGGTATTTTGCTGCTGAAAGACAAAATATTTTTTATAACAAATTAAATAATTGTGAGCAAGAAAAATGGACTAATGATCCTATTTTAAAAGAATATAAATTCTGTAATTCTTATCGAGCAAGTGATCGTGTTTCCCAATATTTAATAAAAAATGTTATATATAATGGAAATAAATATTCCGATGAAGATATGATATTTAGAATAATTTTATTTAAATTATTTAATAAAGAATCTACATGGGAATTATTAACATCCGAAATGGGAGATATAAAACTTTTAAATTTCGATTTTAATAAATGCAAAACTATTTTAGAAGATGCTATATCAAATAATAAGAAAATTTATAATGATGCTTATATATCTTGTGCTAACAAGGCTTTTGGATTTAATAGAAAGCACGAAAATCATTTAGCATTACTTAAAAAAATGTTTATAGAAGATAATTTAGCTAAAGAAATTATAAGTTCTAAAAATATGGAAGAGGCATTTAACTACCTAAGGAGATATCCCTTAATAGGAAACTTCATGGCTTATCAATTAATTACTGATATAAATTACAGTGAAGTTGTCGATTTTAAAGAGACTGAATTTACTATAGTTGGTCCAGGATCTAAAAGAGGAATAAAAAAGTGTTTTTATGATCTTGGTGATATGAGTGAAGAAGAAGTAATAAAGTGGATGTGTGAACATCAAGAAGAAGAGTTTAAAAGACTTGGAATTGAATTTAAGAAACTAGGTTCAAGAAATCTACAGTATATTGATTGTCAAAATTTATTTTGTGAAGTCGATAAATATTGTCGAGCTAAAATTCCAGATTTAAAAAGTAATAGGGTTAGAATAAAAAAGAAATATATAAGTAAAGGAAACTTAGAATATTTTTATCCCCCTAAATGGAATATTAACTTAAATGATTTAAAAAAATAATTTTTCTATCTTAAAAAATATTGGTAATACTCTAAATACTGGACTCATATATATAACTAGAAAGGAAAAATGATTATGGAAATATTAAAAGTATCAAGCAAATCCAATCCTAGTAAAGTAGCAGGAGCGATTGCCAATGTATTTAGAAGTATTGGAAGTGTAGAAATTCAAACTATAGGAGCAGGTAGTTTAAATCAAGCTATTAAAGCTATCTGTATTGCTAGAGGTTTTGTAGCTCCAAGTGGTAAAAATTTAATAGTTATACCAGCTTTTTCAGATATCACAATTGAGGGAGAAGAAAAAACTGCTATCAGATTAATCGTTGAGGCAAGATAAAAAAGCCTCTTTTTCTATGTAAACAAGTGTTAAAATTTTATATTGAATTGCAAAATTATCAAAAAAGATGTAATATAGACACATAACGGAGGGGTTGTCATGAAAGTACATAAGAAGGTACTAGCTTTATCAGTTTCAATAATGGTCTTTTCAGCGTCACTTTGCTTTGGTGTTCTTTTAATTGATAATACTAATTATGAGAAAGCATCAGTTGTTATTAACAAGATTGAAAACAATTATAAAATATATATAAAAGGCGATAGTGTAATGAGAATATCACTAAAAGAAAAATTTCATTCTTGTACAACAGATGAAAAAGTTAAAACATGTGGTTTAATCAGAAATACTGTTACAAAAGTTGTCGATTTAAATACCAATGAAGAAAAAGAAGAATATGCTAATAAAGATATAATTGAAGTAATCAATGATATAATTTATAATACTAGTAAAAATAAAATAGAAATTACGACTAACTGGAATAATCGTTATACAGAAGAAGAATTAATTAAACTATTTCATACCAATGAGAAAGATATAAAAGTTAACTTTGAACAAGAAATTGATGAAGCAAAAATAAAAGAAGTTTATTATCAAGTTAAAATAGATGCAAAAAATGGCACTAAAATAAAAGAATTAGAAGTACTAAAGAACGATAAAATTAAAAAGCCAAAAAATCCAACAAGAAAAGGCTATACTTTTGTTGAATGGCAAGTTAATGGAAAAAAATATAACTTTGATAAAAAAGTTAAAGATGATATTACTTTAGTTGCTAAATGGAAAAAGAAATCTAAAAAATAGATTTCTTTTTATTAACCTTTAAGGGTGTTTAACGTTCCGTTAAACAAAAAACCACCTGCTAT
>CAJUPN010000006.1:67643-103029 GCA_910588195.1 uncultured Bacilli bacterium | reverse complement strand
GCATAGCAGGTGGTTTTTTGTTTAACGGAACGTTAAACACCCTTAAAGGTTAATACAAAAAAGAGATTAATGATAATCTCTTTTGTTATTACTGATTTACTTTGATATCTCCACAGTTATTCTCTATTTTTAATATTATATCTGATTTATAATTGTTATTATTTATTTTCTTATCTCCTAAAGAAACATCTGCTTCAATTAAGACATCACTTGTAGATTCAATTTTTATATCTCCAAAATTATTATTGATATTAGAATTTTCTTTTATGTACATTTTCTTTATTTTGATATTTCCACAGTCAGCATTAATATCTGCCTTATTATCAACTAAATCTATTTTAATGTCACCATAATTATTATTAATTTTAGCATCAGTTACTGTTCCAATCTCAATGGTTCCAGCACTTGAATCAGCTGTTAGTGTTTTTACTCCATCTACTTTTGTATCACCATATGACGATTCGATTTTTATTTCACTTTGTAAAAATTCTTCTATTTCAATATCACCATAGTCATTTTTTATTTCAATAAGCCCTTCGAAGTCTTCTTCTAAATAAAGAATGATTTTCCCAAGATTTATATTTAGACAAAAGAATTTGCAAGGTTTTGCATCATAGTTAACATATAAATCTTTTTCATCTCTGACTTCTAATAAATCTTTTTCGCCATAAACTACTAGTTGATTTTTATTACTTCTTCTTATTTCTATGTTAGCAGCTTCAGCATTAATGACAATTTTGTTAAATTCTTTTTCATACTCCTCATCAAAGACTAAATCATCTAAAACTTTATTACGGTTTTTAAAATTAAAAATAAATCTGTTTGAATTATTGGATATTCCTAAAAATAAAAGCCCCGAAAGAATTACTACACATATAGTTAGTAAAACAATAACAAATATTATTAAAGTATTATTTTTCATTTTTATTCTCCTTTAAAACAAATAACAATTTTATTATTTCTTCAATTAACCCATAGATTAACCAAATAATCCAAGTTAAGTGCCATGCCATAGTTACAAAACTTATTATGAAATAAATTACACAAGTTAATGTTCCTAAACACTCTGTAATTGATTTTTGCAAAGGATTTTTTACTTTGTCATGTTCTTTAACGGGAATTTTATAAGCTAAAGAAACATAGATAATTAAGACTGTAGCAATTCCACATATTGTTAAAAATATACCTGTTGAGAGTACTGGATCCATTTTAAAGGCTGCAATTGATACAACAATCCATGATACAGCAATAAAATATAGTAATATTCCGCTAGCAATACCCAATGCTCTTTTAGATGTATTATCTTTTTCCTTATTATCAATTTTTGTCTCTTGAGTTTTACTACCAAATAATTCATTTGGAGTTATACCATATAAACTACATATAAGTGTTACCTTATCAAAATCTGGCATTGATTGATCTGTTTCCCATTTTGAAATTGTTTGTCTTGTAACACCAAGGCTTTCTGCTGCCTCTTCTTGTGATAATCTTTTTCCCTTTCTTAGATTAGATAGTTTTTCTCCTATACTATTCATAATTCACCTCTTTCGTATCTCATTATATTAAAAAAGTTAGTTGCAAACTACCAACTCAACTTGGAAATTTGTCAACTAAACTTAACATTTTATAAAAAATTGATAAAAACTCCAAATATTGCACCTATTAAATATATTAATGTAAGAATAGCTATATTCTCTTTTAAATTTTTATTTGTTTTAAATAAGACTAAAATAGCAATTCCTGAATTTGTAAGCAATCCAGCAATACAAGTTCCCATTGTAATAACATTATTAAGATAAAATTCTGTAATTATAATACTAGAAGCACAGTTTGGAATTAAACCAATTAAGCTTGCTAAAAATGGTGCAAAACGAGAATTTTTAATAAATACTTTTGATAAAACTTCTTCACTCATATAAGTAATTAAGATATTAAGTCCTAAAGTTACAATAAAAATAAATATAATAGTTTTTAAAGTATGAATTAATGATGATTTTAAAATTGATTCTTCACATTCACAATGTTCTTTTTCACAAATTGAAAACTGGGTACTATCTTTTTTTCTAATTAGTAGATCTATTACAAATCCAACAACCATACCTATTATTACTTTAAATCCTAAAATAGTGAATATATCTTTTAAAGGAGCATTGTGAGATAAAAGAATTGGCAGCATCTCATCACTTGTCGATAAATAAATACTTACTAGAGTTCCTAAAGATATAATTCTTGTTACATATAAATTTGTTGCAACAACAGAAAAACCACATTGTGGTATTGCCCCTAAAACAGAACCGATAACTGGTCCTAATTTTTTTGTTTTAGTAATTGCTTTTTTGGTTTTTTTCCCTAATTTATGCTCAAACAATTCAATTAATAAAAACGCAATAAAAAGAAATGGGAGTAACTTAATTGAATCAACAAGTGCGTCAATAAGTATGTCTTTCATAACTAACCCCTCCATAATCTTCATTATAACATATAATGTATTCATTATAAATAATTTTGTACACTTGAGTGGCTAGTAGCCTATATGATTTTGACATTTTATATAACACAATATAAATATAATTACTACAGATTTTAAAAATCTGTTAGATAGGAAAAGGCAAAATGATTAATTTAGAAGTAAAACATAAGAAAATTGTTCACACAGATGAATATTACTATTCAGTGATTAGAGAGAACATGAAAAGAATGAGAAAGGCAAAAAACTTAACACAGCAAGATTTAGCTGATTTAACAGATATATCTAGAGAATATATTTGTGATATTGAAAATGAAAGCCGTAATAAGCATATTACAATAGCATATCTTTCAAGAGTTGCAGATGCCTTAGAAGTTGATATATCAGAACTTTTTAATGATAAAACAAAAAAAGACATGAAGAAGATTTCATAGTCTTTTTATTTTTGAAGAATTTGAACAACGCCCATGAATTCCTCTTTAATTTTTTTTAAACCTGACTCAGTAGTTGATTCAAATCTCAAAGTCAAATTTGGACCTGTATTACTTGCTCTAACTAAAGCCCAACCATTTGGAACAAATACTTTTACTCCATCTATGCAGGAATACTCATATTTGTGGTTGTCGCAATACTTCTTTAAACCAGCAACTATTTCAAATTTCTTTTCATCAGTTGTTTTTACTTTTATTTCTTCAGTATTATGATATTGATGAAGTTTCTTTGTCAATTGACTTAAGTCATTTTTTTGTTCGCTAAGCATTTCTTGAACTCGAAGTCCTGTATAAATTCCATCGTCATAACCATCATGACGGTCTTTAAAGAATATGTGGTTAGAATAACCACCGCCAAATTTAATATCTTCTTTAGCTATAACTCTTTCTTGTCTAGCTGATGAAGGAGTTTCAATTAGTATATTTCCTCCAGCTTCAATAATGGCATCTTCTAATGCTTTTGAACATTTAACATCTATTAAAATTGTTTTGTTATCATTATTTTTTATAATATCTTTACATAGCAAAGCCATCATAATATCTGCTTCAACAACATTTCCTTTGTTATCAACAAAACCACAGCGATCAGCATCTCCATCATAAGCAAGACCTAAATCTGCACGATTCTTTTTTACAGCTTTAGAAAGATATTCTAAGTTAGCTTTAACGTTAGGATCTGGATGATGATTTGGGAATTTAGGATTAGAATCACAAAATAAATAAATTGTTTCGCAAGGCATTAAATCATAAACTTTTCTTATGATAGTTGATGCAGTTCCATTACCACAATCTACAACCACTTTCATATCTTTTTTTAAGTTTATGGCTTCTTTTAAATAATTTGCATAAGCATCACTAACATCGATATGTTCAATGACACCTTTTCCTTCTTTAAACTTAAAATCATTTGATTTTAATCCTTCATAAATGGTTTCTAATTCGTCGTAATCACAATGTTGATAATTTGCTCCAAATATTTTAAAACCATTATCATTAGATGGATTATGACTTGCTGTTACCATAATTCCATATTCGTGCCCTAATGAATGGGAAGCAAAATTAAACATTGGCGTTGTAACTAGACCAATATACATTACATTTATCCCTGTTGATATAAGTCCTTCAATTAAATTTTTTGTAAGATCTGGTCCACCAAAGCGATTATCATGACCAACTACACAATAACTTTTCCCCTTCTTTTGTGCAAAAGTTCCAAATACACATCCTAAACGCTTGGCAAATTCACTGTTTATTTGCTCAGGATAAACACCTCTTATATCAGCTTCTCTTAATATACTTGTATCAAATTTCATTTATTTTCACCCTTAATCTTCTTCGTTAAATAAAGTTCTTGTCTCTTTCATTTCTTTTGGTATAGCTATATCCATATATTTTAAGATAGTTGGAGCTATTTGAGTCAAATCTCCTTTATGTTTTAAATTTGCATGTTTATCTCTTATTATAAATGGAACTGGATTAGTTGAATGAGTTGTTAATTTCTCACCGTCTGAACTTAACATCTCATCACAATTTCCATGATCAGCAGTTATTATAAGTTTATAAAAATTATTATCTACTGCTTCTACTATATCTCTTAAACATTCGTCTACTGTTTTTAATGATTCAATTGCTGCTTCAAGATTTCCTGTATGTCCTAGCATATCAGGATTAGCAAAATTAACTAAGATAAAATCATAATCTTTTTCTAAACACTTAATAGTTTGCTTCGTAACTTCTTTTACACTCATCTCAGGAGTCATGTCGTAGGTTGCGACTTTAGGTGAAGGTATTAAAAAGTTATCACAACCTTTTAGTTTAGTTTCTCCCCCACCGTTAAAGAAGAATGTTACATGAGCATATTTTTCAGTCTCAGCAATTCTTGCCTGTCTCAATCCTAAATCTGAAAGATATCTTCCTAAGGAATATACTTCTTGTTCATTTTCTAGAAGATGCTCTAAACCATTTGTATTTGGAACATCAACTAAAGTTAGAACACTTAAATTTTTTGGTTGTTTAATTCTATAGCCATCGAAATTAGGATCACTTAATGCATTTAATATTTGTCTTGCACGATCTCCCCTAAAGTTTAGCCATAAAAGACCATCATTTTCTTTGATAAGTGATTTATCATCAATTAAGATAGGTACTAAAAATTCATCAGTTATTTCTCTTTTATAACAAGTATTAATAGCTTTTTCAAAATTTTTTATTTTTACTCCCTCACCTTTTAGAAGCAAATTAGTATAAACTTTCGTTCTTTCATACTTATTATCACGATCCATAGCGTAGTATCTTCCACATATTGTAGAAATACTTCCTATGCCAATTTCTTTCATAGTAGAATCTAAATCCTTCAAAAAACCAATTGAAGATTTTGTAGATGTATCTCTTCCATCAGTAATAGCGTGAAAGTAAACTTTTTTTACACCTATATTTTTTAAGTGTCCCATTAAGTTTTTCATATACTTAATATCAGAATGAACACCACCATCTGACACTAATCCCATTAAATGAAGTGCGCCATTTTTTTCTTGAACACCCTCAATAAAGTTTAGCATTTTTTCATTGTGCTCTATTAAAGTACTTCCAAGAACCTCATTACATAAAGTAATATCTTGTTTTAATCTTTTACCTGCACCAATTGTTAAATGTCCAACTTCTGAATTTCCAAATTGATCATCAGGTAATCCAACATACTCTCCACTTGCTTGTAAAATAGCATGAGGATATTCATTAAATATATCATTATAACAATCCATAGTAGATTGTTTTACTGCATTTCCATACTCAGAATCGTTTATACCAAATCCGTCTAAAATTAGCATTATAACTTTTTTCATAATTACTAGCCGTTCCTTTCTCATAACGATTATACCAATACCACAAACTTCATAAATACTCTAAGATAATTTTACCATAAAATAAGAAAAAAAACGATAGTTAGTCGTTTTAACAAGATTCTACTTCAAAATAATGGTAGGTTTTATTTTTATTTTTGTCGACAAATGTAGCATTTATACCTAAATTCTTCCCTGGGTAGTCAAACTTACATAAATAAATTTTATTGTTATACCAAACCTTATCTCCAGCATGATAAACAATACTTCCATTGAAGTTTTCAACATAGTAGGATTTTATATCATAGCTACTTTTACAATAACAAGTTTTTATTTCTCCTTCAAAAGCACGATTGTTAGTTGGATTTAAAATAATATCTTCATAGTCACTTTCTGATAAAAGATATCCTTTTTTTATTAAACTTGATATTCCTTGATTATAACAATTTGCTCCAGCATTTTTAATATCATCTTTTATTTTTTCACCATATTTATTGGCAGCTATTTCCATTTCTGTTATTTTTGAATTATAATTATCTCTTCTAACATCAATCATTATTGAAGTATAAGCTGGTATAGCAAGTGCAATAAGGATTGCTAAAATAACCAATACTGCTAGAATTTCAACTAATGTAAAACCATTTTTTCTCACTTTACCACCGCCATATTCTATTATTAGTATATCATAAATAAACTTTTTTTAAATATTTTAATAATATTATTTACAACAAAAAAAGAGTTCAATATGAACTCTTTACTTTTTTTGAGATATTGTTACTGTAATTTCTGTTTTTACTGCTTGAACTGTTATAAGTTCAGATGTCGAGGTAATAGTTACTGGTACTTGATAAGTTCCAGGTTTTAAACCTGCCAAATTTACTGTTGCGGTAATTCCTTTTATTATTTCATCGTCATTAATTACTGACGAAACTCCTGTCACTATTACATCAATTATTTTATTATCTTGACTTGCTCCAGCAGATAGGTTTTCCCCTAAATTTGCATGTAAAACTGGTACACTAGAAATTGTTCTTTGTTCAGCATCACCAACCGTAACAGTAACTTGTGAAGTGGTTTCACTTAAATATCTTACACCACTTGGTTTATTTAATGTAACAGAAATTGTCTTATTTGAATCTAAATTATTTATACTAATTGGTGCCTCAATATATGGGATTTTATCAACAGATTCTTTATCTCCATATACTTCAACTTCTTTTACACTTGATATAGCAGAACCAATCGCTTTTCCGTTAGTCATAGTTCCATTAGTTATAACTTTGACAGTTTTAGTAGCATGGTATGAATCAATTGTTACTTTAGCTTTAACTTTCGAAGGCACTATTTCAACATTTTCAAGTTTATTACCGTTAGCATCATAAGCAACTAAACCAACGTTTTCCAATTCTTCTTCACCAGATTCTTTTTGCTTAATTTGTGAAGCATCAACTAAGGCTTTAACAACAGCAACTTTATCAAGTATTTCTTGAGAGGATTTTACTACTACTTCATTAGTATCAAGTAAAACATTAGATACGCTTAATTTAGGATCCATTCTGTCTTCATTCATCAAGTCATAATAAAGATTTCTCTTTTGTGATACTTTTTCACTTATTTTAACTGTTACAGTAGATGGATCTAACTTATAATCAGCACTTGAAACAGAATGATTATACTTAAAATCAACTTTATAAGTTCCAACACCATATTTAGATAAATCAAGTTCTACTTCATGATCCCCTAATTGTGTAGCTAAATATATACTGGACTTACTACCAATAAGTGTTATGTCAACTGAGTCTGGAACTCCTTCAATAACGTAAGCTTCTTCATTATATAAAACATTTACTTTTTGGTCTCTTAAAATTTCAGCATTATTTTCTGTTAAATTAATTACTTTAGAATCAACTAATAAAAATAATCCTACTGCACAAATAAGTGATAAATAAATTAAAACATTAGGTCTATTTAGAATTTTTTCTAATTTACCAGAATTTTCTTTAGAAAACTCACTAATTTTATATATTAATCTACTAACTGGTGTAACAATTAGTTTATCAATAATTTTGTATATTAATCTAATTAATAATATGAAAGGCTTAAAAATCTTACTCATCTTCTTCACTTATCCCTTCATCAGCATCATAGAATACTTCTGCCTTTGGTCTTAACTCTTCTATTAGCATTGCTCTAAATTCATCAAGAGTTAAATTATAGTGTAAATAATTGTCACAAGCAATACTAATTCTTCCTGTTTCTTCTGAAACAACTAAGGCGATGGCATCAGTTTCTTCTGCAACACCTAAAGCAGCTCTATGTCGTGTTCCTAATTTTTTATTAACATTTGGATTCATACTAGTTTTGAAAACTGCTCCTGCACATGTTAATTTGTCTCCTTGAATAATTACTCCACCATCATGTAATGGGTTAGGAGGTAGGAAGATTGCTTCCAATAACTGACTAGAAATATCAGCATATAATTTTGTTGTTGGAGTTATATATTCTTGTAAACTCATGTTTCTTTCTATAACTATTAAAGAACCAATTCTTTGTTTCTTTAAATGTTCAATAGCTGTCATAAGTTCATAGACAACTTTTTCTCTTTCATCTACAGTCAACACTTTGTGTCTTCCAAGTAGTTGAGTTCTACCAATCTGTTCTAAGACATTACGAATCTCAGGTTGGAATATTACAATTAATGCGATAGGTCCCCAAGATACAACGTATTCTAGAATAATTCCTACTGTGTATAAATGAATAACATTACTTAAAAACTTAATTAAAATTAACCAAATAACGCCTTTAAATATTAAAACCATTTTTACATTATTTTTTAAATTTTTAAGTAAGAAATATAGCATTGCCCAAACAATACATATATCTAATATTTTTGTTACTAAAGTCCATGCACTTGTTAGTGTCATAAATTCACCTCTTCATATTTTTAGATTATTGATAAAAAAAATGCACATCAGAAATGCATTATTTTTGTACCAACGGTTTAGCTTTGTGGTACCTCTGGTACTTCAGGCACTTCAGGTTGATTTACTTCTGGAGTTTGGTTAGGTACTTGTATTTCCTCAGCTACATTATCTACTGCAACAGGAGTCGCTACATTCTGAATATTAGGTTCATATTCAAAAGTTTCAATAGCTTTTTGTTCATTAACTATTTCTTCACGGTATTGTTTATACTTCTTTTTATCCATTAAATAACCAAAAAGTCCTAGTAATAAAACAACTGCTGCTACGATGAATAATATATAATTTGAAATGACAAATTCTAGCATATCACATTCCCCTTATCATAGTATCATTTTAGCATGTAAGAAAAATAAATACAAGTTAGTTTATATTAATACTTCTATTTTTAGGTTGAATTTCAATGTGTGTATTTCCATCATTTACTACAATTTCTTCACCATTTAAATATTTATAAACTGTTTGATCATTTCGAGATTTTTTCTCCCAAGTTATAGGTACTGCATACCCATTACTAATAAAGTAGCCAGAACCAGTTCCTATATTATTAAGAGTTTGTCTTCCTTTATAATCATATGTTGAGTTACTTACTTGATATGTAATAATATTTTTTACAGTATATTGTTTTTTGGTTACATAATCTGTATGTGCTTTATTACTTTGGAATCTTTTATAATTTTTTGCCTCAGCATCATAGACAAAAGATGTGTCTTTAGAAGTTGAAAATGAAATAGCTACATTATTGGCAGGAATTGCTCCTTCTTTTGTACTTAAATCAATTTCATCAACACTATAATTTAATAATAAATCTTTATTTGCTGTGTCGCGAAATTTTCTAGCTACTATTTTTTCGTTCATTCTTGCCATTGAAGAAAATGCTGTATGCTCAGTTGCTAAACCAAGAGATTTATCACGGAAAGTTCCATCGCCATCTAAGTCATTTATTCCTAAGGTACGAATATCACTTAAAGCTTCTGGTGATCCACCTATATGTAATAATATAGCGTCATTTTCTAAGGCATAGTCTAAATAGTATGCTCTAGTTGAACGTATTGTTCCGATTCTCTCTGGATTTGCATCTTTGTATATTGCCATTAAACGTGTTATTCCACCTTCAGCAATTATTTCATAAACTATGTAGGCATCTTGTATTCCAGATTGATATCCCCAAACTGTTTTTATATTATTAATCATTACTGCACGATTACGAGACTTAGAATTTAAGTCTACTATCTTTAATTTCTTCTCATCCTTTATATCAAATTGTTGACTTGAATCATTTGAAATATTTGGTGATTTAGGTGCTTTTTTTAATAAAAAGAAACATCCTACAACGGCCACTATTATAACGCAAGCAGCAACAATTAAAATTATTGTATTTTTATTCATTTTTTTTGTTTTTTTATTTTTTTTAGTCATAATTACCACCAAACATATAATATCATACTTAAATAATTATTGAAAGAGACTATTTATTTTGTTATAATCTAGGTATTGATGGGAGGACCATAATATGGACCAAAAAATGATGAAAACTTTAGGTATGGTTATTGCTGGTTTTGTTGTTTTTATTTTAGTATTATTTTTTATATCAAGCTGTTCTGGTGGAAAATATACTTATGAAAAACTACAAGAAAAAATGTTAGTTATAGCCAAGAATTATTATGAAGGAAATGAAAAGGAATTACCTAGTCAAGATAAGGATACAAGATCGTATACTTTAAAAAAGATGATAAGTGATGGAAAAATTGAAGAACTAACTGAATTATTTGATAATGAAAATATAAAATGTGATGGTAATGTTACAGTTACAAATAATAATGGTCATTATTTATATACTCCATATTTATCTTGTGGAAAAGATTATCAAACTACTTATCTTAAAGATAAAATTGTTGAAAATAGTTTAGTAGAATCTGGTCCAGGGTTATATGAAACTGCTGATTCATATATTTTCCGAGGAGATGTAAAAAATAATTATGTAAGTTTTTCTGGAAAAACATTTAGAATAATAAGAATAAATGATGATGGCACTATAAGACTAATTGATAACGTTGGTATCTCAGAAGTTATATGGGATAGCAAATATAATACAAATGTTAAGGATTCACGAGGCGTTAACGATTATGTTGTTTCAGAAAACTTATATGCCAATATAAAAAATGTAAGTGATAATTATTATAACAATAATAAAGTTTGGACTGATGAAGCAAGAAATTATATAACAACTCAAACTTTATGTATTGGAAAAAGAAGTAAAAGTGATATAACAAAAGATGGATCTGCAGAATGTTCAGTGAAATTAGAAAATCAATTATTTGGTTCACTAGCTATTTATGAATATTTACAAGCAAGTTTAGACATTAATTGTAATTCAACTACTGCATCTGCTTGTACTAATTACAATTGGTTTACTTCAGTTTCTAATACTTTTTGGACAGTAACAGCTGATGTTGAAAAAACAGACTCATCTTATTCTATTTATAAGAAACCTCATTCAAATTTATGTAATTCTTATAATTATTTAAACGTAGTATTTAACATTAATAATAATGTTACTTATGTAAGCGGAGATGGAACAAAAGATAATCCTTATGTATTTAAATAAATAGAAAAAAGACTTTATGATTAAAGTCTTTTTATTTTGTCAATCCATTCTATTATTATATTAGCTGTTTCAAGTTCTTTATTTTTATAGGTGTGTCCTGTATTTTCGATTATATAAGAAAAAAACATTTCACTATTTTTAACTTTTTCTTTCATTACATCAAATCTTTTATAATACCATTCTTCATTTTCCCCTGAGAATGCTAATATAGGAACATCAATACAAGAGAATTGCTCCCATAGTTCTGGATTTTCTATTATTGGAAGATTATTTAATTCAGATAATTCATTATACCAATTATAATAAGTTTTTGAACTCATATACATATAATCTTCAACAAGTGTACTTAAAAGTTTATTTTCATTACCACTTTTTATATTTATTTTGGCTTCTTCTAAGAGACTTCGAAAGTTTGGTTGAAGAAGTTTATGTATTCCCACCATATCTGGTGCACTAGCGAAAATTATACCTAAAATATCTGGTTTCTTTTTATAGTAGTAATAAATTGTTTTATTACATCCGTAACTGTGTCCTGCAAGGAATATTCTTTTATAACCTATTTTTTTAGCTGTTTTAATGGCAAGATCAATATCCAATAAGCATTCTTCAAAAATTTCATACATACAGCCATATCTTTTAAAAGTGCCATCAATACTTACTAAATCATTTTCAATAGAGTGTCCCCTATTATGTTCGTATATTAGTCCAATATTTGATTTTGTTAATACTTTTCCCCAAACAGTTGCAAAATAATTATCAATTATAGTTCCACACATTCCATGGGTTATGATTACACATATATCTTTCTTATTACTTTCAAAATGGACCATTGGTAATCTTAATCCATCTTTTGTGTAAGCATCGTTTATAAATTCAATATTCATATTATTCTCCTAAATAGAAAAAGCACTTAAGTGCTTTAATTTTTAATCCATTTGGCTACTAAAACATAGTCTTGATTTATTTTTGTGTTTAAATCAAATGGTTGTCCATGGTAGTACCAACCGACAAATGTATATCCACTTCTTTTTGGTGCCCCTGGTGAGATTATAACATTACCAGAAGTTATTTTCTGATCATTTATAGTTGATCCACCGTTAGTATTGAAAGAAACTGTATATTTTCTTTCTTGTGTTGTTTTCTTTTTAGAAGTAGTTACTACTCTTTTTGTTGTAGTAGTGGTTGTAGTTATAGGCTCAGTAGGTTTTATTGTTGCATTATTGTTATCTTCGTTGTTATCACTCTTTATTTCAACAAAAGAATTTAAATAATCCTCATACTCTGAACATTTTAAGGTAGATTTAAATTGATATTCTGAATCAAGTCTAATTACTTTAACATGAGATTCTGTTACATTACAAGCATTGTCCTTTGTATCTTTAATTTCTTCAATTAATTCTTCTTTAATTAATTCTTCTAAAGTTACAGTAGCTGATGAACCTGTTTCTTTTGGTAATAGCTCACTTGTAAAGTGAGTTTTTCCAGCATTCTCTAATAAAGTAATTTTTTCTTTCATTTTATCTTTTTCAACGACATTAGTTTGATTTTCTTTAACAATATCAACAACCTTGTAAGCTATTAAAACCAATAAAATCACACTTATTATTCTTAACCCAATTTTTACCCAATTTGTAGAGACTTTCTTATCTTCATACATAAACATCCCCCCGAATCTTAAGTATCTCTACTTTAATTATACAATCTAAGGTTATTTTTGGCAATAAAAAAGGCGAATATTTATTACTCACCTTTTGGAATAGTTTGAATTAATTTTCTAGGAGATTCCTCGAAACCATATTTTCTTTTCAATTCACAATACATTTGATCATATGCAGTAATGGCTTCGTCTATTTTTCCTTCTTGAAAAAGTTCATGGAATCCTTTTATGTATTTTTCAAATAAACCTTTAGCAATTTCTACTCTATTGATATCTTCTCTTAAGCCAAAAGCAATAGCTAGTCCGATAACGTCATATTCAAGAATCCAGTCATTTCCGCCTTCTAAGTTAGGCATTACAACATCTTTAATATAGGCAAATTCAGCAATATAAATATCTTTTTCTGGGATATTTAATATATCCATTATCGCAGTCATTATATAGTATCCTTTATTTCTTGATATTTTTCTTAATCTTTCCATTTCAGACTCTCCTCGTCTTGAAGAAAAACTTGGTGTATAAGAATTACAATCAGAAGCATTTTGATTCGCTGATACATACTTAGCAGAAACTTTTGGACTTGTACAAGGGAATTTACCATCATTATTCTCACAAGTTCCCATATAACAACACATCGCACAATCTTTATCAAACATTTTACTCTCTCCTATCTTACAACAAAATTAGCAATCAATGTTGAGGTTGATTCTATATTATTAGTTTCATTTGATAACCATATTCTAGCTGTTAGAGACATTTCTTCATAAGAGTTAGTCTCAAAATCATTTAAATAAAAGTAATAATTATAAGTATCCTCTTCTTTAGAAATGTCTTTTATATTATAAATTTGATCATTAATTGATACTTTTATAAATTCAGTTGATATCGTACTTTTCTTTTCCACTAATAAATAAAGCTTATTATTTAATCTATGGCCATTTCTATTCTTTAAAAGAATTTCTGTTGGTTCAATTAAATTTATAGCTGAATTATCATCTGCAATTACAAGTGATGGAAATTTACCTATTCTTGTAACTATTGGAAGATTTGTATATCCTTCATTAAAAAAACCTATACGTTTGTTGTTAGCAAAGTTCCAAAAAGGTACAGACACAATTATGACAGATATAGCTATTATTAAAGAAAATAATAGGTATTTAACACTTCTTTTCATACCAATTCCCCTTCATTTAAGTTGGTATTATAGCAAAATGTCATAAAACTGTCAAATATGTTGTATAAGATATTATTTGATTTTTCTAGTAAAATTAGCCGCCTTTATTTCCTCACTTTTCCAAGTATCGTTAAATGGTCGAACATAAAATAAAGTGTTGTTATAATAATTCACTAAAGATTTATAGTTAGCAATAATGTCTTGGTCTTTAGTATATTTAGTATAGCCCATTCTATCGTCACTTAAAAAGCTGTCATGACTTTCTACAAACTTTACCATACTATCAGGATTAGATGTATCATAGTTTCCTAAAACGTGCATATATCTTGCATATTCATCAAGTATATTACGATTCTCTTCAAATATAACCTCGCCATATAAAAATAAGCCATATTTTTTTAAACGATAGATAATATTAGGCCAAAAGCGATATCCTTCGCTAGGCAAACCAATTGACTTAGCAGCATCAAATCTAAATCCTTCAATACCTAAATCAACTAAACTGTTTAAAAAATCAACAATCATATCTTCCACGTCTTGGTTATAAACATTTAACCCTGGGAGATTAATACAATTGTGAATCACTTCATCTCTGTTATTCCAATTATTTACAGGTTTCTTTATACGCCAATAATCAGGATTGTTCCTTAGTTTTTCATCTACTCTTTCATGTGGCTCAAAATTATCATTTACAGAGGACCCCATATGGTTAATAACTACGTCTTGAAAAGGAAGGATACCAAGTTCTTTACATACATAACATAAATATTCTAATTCTTCTTTACTTCCAAAATAATTTCCTACATCAAAAGATATAGGCTGATAAGACATCCACCATTCTTTTAGCCCATCCTCTTTTAAAGGTTGAATGGGATTTAACTGAATAGCATCAAACCCCTGTTTCTTTACAGTTTCTAAATTTGGCACAATATCATTTAATCGCCAATTAAAAAAATGTATTATTCTCATAATAAAACCTCCTGCTACTTTATATTCACAATATAACATAAATTGAATTAATTTTCTATAATTAAAATTTAAGCTTATCAAAACAAAAAAGACACTGTAAGCGTCTTATTGAATATAACCTTCAATATAAATTTTAAATTTATATTTTTTATTTATATAATCAAGATTGGTATTAGAATCTATCCACATTCGTAATTCTATTTCCTCTTCTTGATTTGTTAGTGTTTCTCCACTAAATATTAAAAGTCTCTTTTTTCTTTCTGTTGCATTTTTTAAATATTTAATTCCGCTTTCTTTATTGCTAGTAGAAATATTGTATAAGAAAGCATCTTTTGAAAGAAAATTATCATTTTCTATATCATTATTTTCTTCTACAAGATAAACATCATAGTGAAAAGGTTGTTGCTTATTAGTTTTATTATAAGGTAAGATGGTTATTGTTAAAGGTTCTAAATTCATAAAATTATATTCATCACTTAAGGAGTTAACATTAAATTTTTCCATATTACCATAATTTATATTTAAGTTGGTTGAGCCATTTCGAAGCAATACATTTGATTCAAGATTACGAGATAGTTCATAATATTTAAGTGTTGTAAAACATGATAATATTATTATAAATATGGATGAAACAATAAGCATAAATATTATTCTATTAGCATGTTTTTTGCTCTTTATGAAATCACATAATTCGTTTAGGTGTTTAATGTAAAGGTCATTAGTTACTTTATCTTTCAAATCAATATGTTTGTACTCATTATAAGATTTTTTTAATTCTTGATAGTAAATTGAGTTATCATCTTTATATTGTTCAAGATATAATTCAACTTTATCAAGAATATTATTCTCTATTTTTTTCATTTCTTTTTACCCTTATTTAAACGATTGGCTTCTTCAACTACTGCACGAAGTTTTTTATTTTCTTCTTTTTCTCTAATAAGCTCAACTTCTTTAATCTGTGGGATATCTTCTATTTGTTCTTTAATTCTAAATATTTTTATTAATTTTTTTATGTCAATAATAATTATTCCTAGTGCAGGGATTAGAATAATTAAAACCCAGCCAGCTCTTGAGGTTATAAACATCTGCATTTTTCCAATAGAAGGAATGACAAAACGACATTTACCAACAATGTTATCAATAGTGATAATTCCTGAATCAGCATCAATATTATTATCACCCTTGGTTGTATAATATTTTATCCCATTACTTTCATAAATATCTTCAATTCTATGTGTTACAGTATAGCCACCTGTATCAATGGTATTTGAATAAAAAGTTATGATATCTCCAATTTTTAAATCTTCATCTTTTGTTACTCTTGTATCAATTATAACATCATAAACCATTATAGTTGGTTCCATGCTTGGGCTAACTATGGTATATAAGCTAATTAATGGCTTTGAACCAGTTGTTTTAGCTAATTGGTTAGATATAATAAAGTATAGTAAAAAAGCAGCAATAAAAAAAAGAATTACTAGACATACATATGATAAAAAATTCATTACTTTAGATAGTACCACTTTGAAACCCTTATTCATTCTTCAGTCACCTATTTTAATTATATAAAATTATATCTAATTTAGCAAAAGAAAAAAGGCTTTTAAACATAGCCTTTACTTTTTTGATTGAGATGCAGATTGTGCCACATAGAATTTTGCATTAAAAGTTCTATCCATATTTTGATCTACAGCTGCATTTCTTATAATATTAATTGTATAATTATGCTTTAACCCAGATGTAGTTGGTCCTGCAAACACTCCAGTACCTATAGCGATTGTGTTGGTTCCAGTTGGAATTGCGATAGGTTCAGTAGTAGATGCAATTGTTTGTCCATTACTAGATTCATTTATACTTGTTATAGTATAAAATAGTTCTCCATCAAGATAAGTATTATCTTTTACATCCAAAGTCACTTCATATTTATAATTGTTTGAGCCAGTTACTATTCCAGTGATTGCTATTTCTTTACTTCCGATAGCTTCTCCTGTATTAACATATCCTGCTTCAATCATTGAGTTTCCGTTGTACTCTGTTGATAATGTTCCACTTGTTATTTCAAAAGTTGGTGAAGCATCTCCGCCTTTTATTAATGCACCAAAGTATGCAAAAGTTGCTCCGACAACTGCTACCAATAATGTTGCTATAGACATAACTGTTAAAAGCACCATATTACCTTTTCCGCTGTTCATAGTATCATGTCTCCTTCATTTCTTACCCTACAAGTAAATTTTAACAAATATTCCAACAATATACAATAAAAATGATAAATATTTTTATAAAAAAAGATACTCAAAAATGAGTATCGTTTACAAAAAGTGAAAAAGGAAATAATAAAGTTTATAGTGTGAGTTTGAGTTTATATGTTTATCGTTGTATAGGATTTTTGTTTTCCTTTTTCTTAATCATCTTAACAAAGAAGTATGAAATATATGTGAATTTTGTATTTATTTTTTTAGTTTAAAGTAAAATGTTGTATATTCACCTAATTTAGAGTCAATTCCATATTCACATTTATGACTTTCTAATATACCTTTTACTATAGATAAACCAATACCAGAACCAATCATATTTCGCTTATGTCTTTTTTCTTTTTTGTAATATCTATTCCAAACAAGACGTTTTTCTTCTTCTGTTAATCCCTTACCAGAATCTGTTATAGAGATTAAAACACCATCTATTTGTTTTTTTACAGCTATTTTTATTGTTAAATTATCACCAGTATGTTCGATTGCATTATTTATTAAATTATATATTACTTGTTCAATTTTAGCTTTATCTGATTTTACTTTAGCCGAATTAGGCATATCTAATTCAAAAATATATCCTTCTTTTTCAACAACTATATCATATCTTTTAATAATTTCTTTAATATTTTTTACTATATCATATTCACTTATATTAAGTTCGCATTCTCCAGCTTGCATTTTAGATAAATCTAATAAGTCATTTACTAAAGCGTTAAGTCGATCAGTTTCATCTATTATTATATTTAAATCTTTTTCTCTTTTTTCAGGATCTTTATAAGTGATATCTTTTACCTTTTCAGCATATGCTTTAATCATTGTAAGTGGGGTTTTTAAATCATGTGAAACATTGGCAAGTAAGTCTCTTTTTAATTCTTCTGTTTTATTCATTTCGGAGGCAGCCACAGTTAAAACATCACATAGTTCATCAAGTTCTTCAACATTACTTTTTTCAAACTTAACATTAAAGTTTCCTTTTCCCATTTCTCTAGCCGTTGAAATAATCTTTAATATAGGGCGATTTAATCTACGCGATACGAATATTGCCATAATACAAGCAGCAACTATTAAAATTAATATTAAGTAGATAAGTTGCTTTTTTAAAAGGGCTGTTGCTGAATTCATATCTTCAAGTGTCGTATTTAGAAAAACATAATTATTGTTATCTAAATTAATAGCATACAAGATACTTTTAATATTGGTTTTAGGAGCGTAAAGAATCATATAATCTTTTTTATTATTTATTAGCTCAGCTTTATATTTAGCAATTTCGTAACTATAATCCCTTAAAACACAATTGTTCTTTTTTAAATTGAAATCTATTTCTACAGTATCGTGATAATATTCAATGCACATGTCGTTAGAATACGCATATTCTTGAAGTAATGTCTCAAGATTATTTTGATTATTTTTTATTTCGTAAGCTACTGAATCAATTTTCTCGATAACATTTCTCTCATAAAAAACTTGAAGAAATTGAATTTGAATAGCCCACAAAGCAAGCAAATTAACAGCAATGAAAACACTAAAATACATAAGTGTTTTTATAGTTAGGTTTCTATTCTTCATAAACGAATCTATATCCTACTTTTCTAATAGTCTTGATTGATTTTCTATATTTTCCTAGTTTACTTCTTAATAATTTAATATGAGCATCAATAGTTCTATCATCAGCCTCATAATCATATCCCCAAATAGACTCAATTATTTTATCTCTAGATAATGCTATATTAATATTTGTTAAAAACAACTTTAATAATTCAAACTGTGTGTGTGTAAGTTCTACTAAATTATCATCTATTTTTACCTCACGAGTATTATTATTTAATTCAATATGTCCTACTATTAAAATGTCTTCACTACCATTTCGTTTAGTTACAGCTTTTATTCTAGCAATTAACTCTTTTGGAGAAAAAGGTTTTGTAACATAATCATCGATACCTAAAGAAAATCCTTGTAATTTATCTATTTCTTCTGTTCGTGCAGACAACATAATTACAGGAATATTTTTTATTTCTTTGATTTCTTTTATAGCATGATATCCGTCCATATGTGGCATCATTATATCCATAATTACTAAATCATAATTATTTTTTTCAACCAGTTCAATGGCACACTTTCCATCACTAGCTTCATCACATGTGTAATGTTCTTCTTCTATATAGTCTTTTATAACGCTTCTTATTAGTTCTTCATCGTCAACAATTAAAATGTGCATATAATCACCTACTACCCAATATATTAACTTAATTTTGTGAAAAATAAAAGAAAAAGAACATCTTTTAACTGGATGCTCTTTTATCCTAAATCAACATTATGGTAAACATAATCTACATCATCTATATTTTCAAGAAGAGAAAGTAGACGTTCAAATACCTCTTTGTCTTCACCTTCTAAAGTACACTTTTCTTTGGCATACCAACCAACTTCATCGATTGTGTAAACAACATTTGGAATCATGCCTTCAACAACATCTTTAACACTTGATGCATCAGATGGTTTAGCTGTTATAACTACTTCTCCTTCTTCACTTTCTAAATCGATTATTTCAATTCCTTTATCAAGAAGACTCATCATAACATCATCTCCATTATCAGATGCAAAACCAATTATTGCTAAATAATCATAATTATATGCAACTGAATTAGTTACACCTAGACTTTTATGACACTTATTAAAAGCTTCCCTTACAAAAGAAACAGTTCTATTAACATTATCAGTTAAACATTTAACAATTAAAGTGGATTGACCCGGGCCAAAACCTTCATAGGAAAGTTCTTGATAATCATCTCCATTTCCACCTTTTGCTTTTTCAATAGCTCGATTAATAATATCACTTGGCACTTGTTGATGTTTAGCTTTTTCAACAACTCTTTTTAAAGTAATATTAGTATCTATTTCTGGATTACCTTTGGCTGCTTTAGTTATTTCTTTTGCAAATGTGGAATATAACTTAGCTTTAGCTGCTCCAGTTTTTTGAATACTTGCTTTTCTTACTTCATATGCTCTTCCCATTAGATTCACTCGCTTTCAATAACAATTATATATTATAAATACCATTTTTTTCAATGTTTATTTATTAATCTTTTTTAGTTCTTTCTTTTTTGAGGACCTGTACTAATAGTGGACCAATCCTAAAATAAAGATAAAATTAAGTAATAATTATTTGTCTTTCCCAGTACTATTTCTAAAAGATATTAATGCTATCCCTACAGTTAAAACTTCTAAGAGTGCTTCTTGAATATTGTTTTAAATGAGGCATCGAACATAAATGATAAGATGTTATTATTTGAGTTTAACATATAAAATGGTGTGTCAAAAAAAGAGACTTTGAAGTCTCTACATTTTATCTACGATTTCTATAGCTAGTATGTCTAAAAGATTTGTTAATGTATTATATGCTAGTCTAGTTAATGCTATAAATGTTTCTTTTAGATTGCTGTTTTGTTCAGCTTGAATATTATTGTTTGTATAAAATTTGTTATATAAACTTGCTAATTCATAAATAAATTCAGCTATGTAAGATGTTGTGACATCTTGATACGCAGATTTTAAATTTTTAGGTAACTCAGTTAACTTTACAATAATGTCTAAAACATCTGAATTATCTATTTCTTTTAATACTTCTTTTCCCGTACTAAATTTATTTAAAATGGATTTCATACGAGTTGCTGTATAAACGGCATAAATACCTGTTTTTCCTTCAAAAGATGTAAATTTGTCAATGTCAAAAATATAATCCGTTTTACGATAAGGTAAAAGATCAGCATACTTTAAAGTTGCAACTGTTAATTTTTTAGCAACTTCTTCTCTTTCTTCCCCAGTTATTTCTTCTTTAATCTTAGGTTCAATCTTTTCATAAACCATTTTTATTAAACCTTTTAAACTCATAACACCACCATCACGAGTCTTAAATGGTTTTCCATCATTACCGTTTATTGTACCAAAGCCATAAAATTTTAGATCAACATTATCTGGTACTAAGCCAGAAATTCTACAACCTCTAAATGTTTGTTCAAAATGAAGACTTTGTCTTTCATCAACAAAATACCAAATTGCATCAGGATTAAAATCTTGCATTCTTTGCATAATTGTTGCTAAGTCTGTTGTATCATAAAGTACTGCTCCATCAGATTTTTTCAAAAGAAGTGGAGGCATTTCTTTATTGTCATCCTCTTTAGCAACATGCATAATTAATAAGCCATCGCTCATTTCAGTTAAACCCTTATCGCTTAAGAATTTAATTACAGGTTCAGCATAAGGATTAGCATCACTCTCTCCGTAAGATAAATCAAACTTACAATTTAAAAAGTCATATACAGCTTGGCAATCTGGCTTACTAGTATCAACAATATGCTTCCAAAGTGCCCTAACCCCTGGTACTCCTTTTTGAAACTGCTCTGTATAATTATTAGCTTCTAAAGCATATTTCTCATCTTCTTTTTTTCTAAGACTTGCTTTAGGATATATTTCACCTAACTCTTCATTTGTAACAGGAGAAATTTTAGGATATTCTCCTTTATAATTTTCATCAAAATAAGGTAAATCTGGCATTGTTTCTGCTATCTCACGAATAACAAGACCAATTGGTGTTCCCCAGTCTCCCCAGTGAACATCACTTATTGGGTTATCTCCAAACACTTTAGCAAGACGACGAATAGATTCTCCTATATTACAACGTAGATGACCTACATGTAATTCCTTAGCAATATTAGCACCACCATAATCTAAGATTATTGTTTTTTTTGTATAATCTTTATCTACAAATTCATCAAAATTATCAATTGCTTTATTTAAACTTTCTATCAGTATTTGATTAGAGAATGTAACATTGATAAATCCAGGTCCTTGAATATTGACATTAGTGAATCTTAAATCAAGAGAAGACACTATTTCTTCAGCTATTTCTCTTGGGTTCTTACCATAACTTTTAGCAAATTGCATAGCACAGTTGATTTGATATTGACCGAATTCTGGCATTTTTGATTTTTCTAATTTTACGTAATCAGTTTTATATCCTAATTCATTAATTGTTTTTGTTAAGTATTTTTCTGTATCAGTTATTAAACTCATACACTTCACTTCCTTTTTAAGTCAATTTATTTTAACATATTATAAATGCTTTGCAAAATGTTTTTCATTTAGATTAGCGATAGATAATAATATAGAATCAATTGCTTGATCTAATTCATTTATATCATGTACATGTAATGTTTCTTCAAAAGAATTATATATGTTATTAGCAAAATCGTTATCAATATTGCAATTTTTATGTTTTAATAAATTAGTAATCATCTTTATTCTAGCAATATAATCATATATATATTTGGTAACAGAATTTTCTTCGTCATAATGGATTGAAAGTCTTTCTAAAAAATAAGCTATAGTATAATTTTCAACACCTTCAATTTTTAAAGATAAAGAAAGTAAAGTTCTTTTTAAATCATTTAAAATATTGGCAATAGTTTGATCTAATTCATCTTCTACTTTTATAGAAGAAGTTTTTCTAAAAATTTTATTTAATGTTTTAGCTATTACTAAATCAAAAATTGTTTCTTTATCTAAATTATAAGCTATATATTCTTTTATTTCAGAAATATTTTTAATTTCTAAAATTCTGCATAGTTCGGTAATTATCTTTTCGTTTATTGATTCAGCATCTGTTGGTAATTGTTCAAATGTAGTTAGTTCCTCATACATTAGCTTTCTAACTAGTTCTAATTCTTGTGACAATTCCATATACCCACTTTTAGATATCGGCATTGTTGTATTTAATGCTTGTAGATAATCTAAATGAACATCAATGTTAGTTTTATAATATTCCATAAGATTTTTTGATGTATTAAAATTTTGTGTTTTTTCCATAAAATCCTCCATTAATAATATAATTATATCAAATTAAGTCGTATTTTAGCAAAAGAAAAAAGACAAAAAATTGAAGTAATAAAAAAAATGTAGACAGTCAAAAAAGACACAGTCTACATTTTTTGTTATCATAAATAAAAAAGGATGATATTTTATGAGTAAGAATAATATGAAAACACCAGAAGAAAAAGAAATCATTGTAAAACGATATTTAAATGGTGAATCAACTACAAGATTGGCAGACGAATTTAATGTTTCTAGAAGAAGAATTTATTATTGGGTAAAAGATTACGAAGAAAAAGGGTTAGATGGACTAATATCAAATACTGGTAAAGCATCTAATCAGCATAAAAATATGGGGTTATATTTAAGAAAACCTAAATCAAGAGAAGAAGAATTAGAAATAGAATTAATGAAGAAAGATATTGAGATAGCTCGATTAAAAAAAGGTTACAACGTGAAAGGAGTTGGTCAAGAAAAGGAATTCGTTACTACATTCAACAAGAATACAAAATAATAGATGAATATAAAGATAAATATTCAATTATTTCTTTATGCGAATATATGTCAGTAAGTAGATCTGGTTATTATAAGTGGAAATATAGGCAAGAACATCCAACAATAAAAATGATATCAAGGAAATCAGATATAGGTTTAATAAAAGAGATACATAAAAAGCATCCATCTCATGGTTATAGATGGATAAATGCCTATGCCAGAAACAAATATGGCGTGATTTGGTCTGATAATCATGTTCATTTATGTTGTAAGTACGAAAATATTAAATCTCAAGGTAAACATTATCAATGGAAGAAACCTGATGAGGAACATGAAAAATTTAATAATCTTGTATGGAATGGATGGAAATATTTAAGTAGACCATATGAGGTAATTGTATCTGATATGACTGCCTTTAAAGTTAAAGGTGTTTATTATGAACTTACTTTGTATTTTGATGCTTGGAACAAAGAAATAATTGGGTATGGACTAGTTTCTCGTAAAGGCAATACTAAATCATATTATGATGGTTTAAATCAAGTTTTAAGCAAAATAAAAGAAGAACAAATTGAAACTCCTATAATCTTACACACAGATCAAGGTGCTGTTTATTCTTCCACTAATTACAACAATCTTCTAAATGAATTTAATATTCAAAGATCCATGTCTAGAGCTGGAACTCCTACAGACAATCCCGTTAATGAATCATTAAACGGATGGATTAAAGAAGAATTGTTTATTGATTTTGATTTAAAACATTGCGAAGATGTTCCGAATCTAATTAAATTATATATTAATTACTATAATAATGAAAGACCAAGCTATGCTTTAAATTATAAAACCCCAATTCAATATAAAATCGAATCAGGATTTTAAGTGTCTTTTTAAATTGTCTACTTTTTCTTGACTAGTTCAAATTTATGTCTTTTGATGTATTTCAAGAAATGATTTATAAAGTTTATCACACTCCAGAACATCCATCTCTTTTTTATCTTCATAGAAGTTTTTTAAGTTTAGAGAAGTATACTTTTCACTTCCTAATTTATGGTAGGGAATAAACTCTATTTTCTCAATATCTTCTTCATTAAAGTGATTATGTAAATAATCGCTTAGTAATTTAATATACTCTAAGTTATCGTGTAAATCTGGCACAATTACTTGTCTTATCCAAAACTTTTTATGTTTTGATGTAGCATAGTTTAAAAATTCCCAAGTTTTATTTATATCTCCACCAGTTAAATCTCTATATCTTTTTTCTGTAATATCTTTTATATCGTAGATTATTAAATCAACGTTATCAACAATTTCTTGATATGGTTTGTCAGTTATTCCAGCTGTATCTAGAGCAATGTGAATATTTTCTTTTTTTAACTTTTTTATAAAAGAAATTACAAATTCAGCCTGTAATAATGGTTCGCCACCAGAAAGTGTTACTCCTCCTGTTTCTCCATAATACGGTTTATATCTTTTAATCTTTTCTATTAAATCATCACATGTATAATTTAATCCTTGCATATTAAAACATTCTGGATTATGACAATACTTGCATCTTAATAGACACTTATTAAAGAAAATGACTGTCCTAATCCCTGGTCCGTCAACAGTACCACAAGATTCAATAGAGTTTATACTTGCTTGCATTATATCTTCTCATGGAAGGTTCTTGAAATAACTTCCTCTTGTTGCTTTCTTGTTAGACGATTAAATCTAACAGCATATCCAGAAACTCTTATAGTAAGAAGAGGATATTTCGAAGGATTTTCCATAGCATCTATTAGCATTTCACGATTTAAGACATTTACATTCAAGTGATGAGCTCCACTTTGAAAATAGCCATCCATTAGACTTACTAAATTATTAATTTGTTCTTCTTCAGTTTTTCCTAAACTATTAGGTATTATTGAGAAAGTATTAGAAATCCCATCTTTACAAGCACATTTATAGTCAAGTTTAGCTACACTGTTTAAAGATGCTATAGCTCCTGATGCATCTCTTCCATGCATTGGATTTGCTCCAGGGGCGAAAGCAACTCCAGCTTTTCTTCCATCAGGAGTTGCACCAGTTTTTGATCCATATACAACATTAGAAGTTATGGTAAGTACTGACATTGTTACTTCAGCATCTCGATATGTTTTATGTTTTTTTAGTTCGCTAGAAAAATATTCAGTTATATCTTTTGCAATGTTATCTACTTTATCATCATCGTTTCCATACTTAGGGAATTCACCTTCTATTTCAAAATTAATTGCTAGACCATCGTCATTTCTTATTGGTTTTACTTTCGCATATTTTATTGCTGAAAGTGAATCTGCTACAACTGATAATCCAGCTATACCATAAGCCATATAACGATGGACACTAGTATCATGTAAAGCCATCTGTCCTGCTTCATAAGCATATTTATCATGCATGTAATGAATTATGTTCATAGCGTTAGAGTAAATATAAGCAACTTTGCTTAAAACATTTTTGTAATGCTTTAAAACTTTTTCATAATCTAAATATTCATCTTCAATTAATGGTATATCATCTATTACTTTAGTATTTTTCATTTCATCAATTCCACCATTTATAGAATATAGAAGTGATTTTGCTAAGTTACATCTTGCTCCAAAAAATTGCATATCTTTACCAACTCTCATGGCAGATACACAGCAAGCAATGGCATAATCATGGCCATAAATAGGTCGCATTAAATCATCATTTTCATATTGGATAGCATCACTTTTTATACTCATCATGGATGTATATTTCTTAAAGTTTATAGGTAAGTGTTTACTCCATAAAACAGTCATATTTGGCTCTGGTGAAGTATCTAGATTAGTAAGAGTATTTAAAATACGATAACTTGTTTTAGTTACAAGTGTTGTTGTTTCATCTTTCATTCCACCAATTGATGCTGTCACCCAAGTTGGATCGCCAGAAAATAATTCATCATACTCTGGAGTTCTTAAATGACGTACAAGTCTTAGCTTTATAATGAATTGATCTATTAATTCTTGAATTTCTTCTTCAGTTATTTCTTTATTGTTCAAATCTCTTTCGAAATAAATGTCTAAGAAAGCATCTACTCGTCCTAAACTCATTGCTGCTCCATTATTTTCTTTAACAGCAGCTAAATATCCTAAATATGTCCATTCGACAGCTTCAAAAGAATTCTTAGCTGGCTTCGATATATCAAAGCCATATGATAAAGCCATTTTCTTCATTTCTTCCAATGCTCTATATTGCATGCTTATTTCTTCACGAGTACGAATTAGATTTTCATCCATTGCTCCAACAAAAATGTTATCCCATTCTAACTTTTTTTGTTCCATTAAAAAGTCTATTCCGTAAAGTGCTACTCTTCTATAATCACCGATTATTCTACCTCTACCATAAGCATCAGGTAAGCCAGTTAAAAGTCCACAATGGCGTGCTACTCTTATATCTTCGTCATATGTATCAAAAACACCATCATTGTGAGTTTTTCTTACCTTTTTAAAATTTTCAAGTAATCCTTCTTTGGCTTTATAATTATAAACTTCAAGTTCTTTTTCAACTAATCTTATTCCACCAAACGGATTCATCATTCTTTTTAATGGAGCATCTGTTTGAAGCCCTACTATTACCTCATTTTCTTTGTCTATCCACCCTGGAGAAAAAGAATTTATCCCTGAAAAATTTTCTGTATCTATATCAAGAACATGTTTTGTTAATTCTTCTTTAAGTAATTCCTCACATTTTTTCCATACATTTTTTGTTTTATTTGTTGGTCCACTTAAAAAAGCTTCGTCTCCTAAATATGGATTATAATTTAAATCTATAAAATTTGAGACATCTATTTTATTATTCCAAAGGCCTTCTTTAAATCCCTTCCAAGTATCATTCACAATATCACTCTCCTATAATTAATTATAATCTATAATATTTTTTCTTTCAGTTTTTTTATAACTATTAGACAAGATTTTACAGAGAAAAAAATAACACAAAAAAACATTAGTCTGATAACCTAATGCTTTTTTGAGTTTAGAATAAATTATAAGACTTATTATCAGTAAATCTCATAACTCTAGAACTTTTAGAGTTTTCTCTCTCCAACACACGTGTATACTTAGCCGCAGTTCTAATCTATTGATATTCGCGTCAAAAGACTTTGATTATTAACTCTGGTAATCTATCGAGATAACATGTACCACGAATCGAAAACTAGTTAATATTTAGTCTTTGCATAGTTAACTTTGAGTTAGTGTTTATAACACTTTAAGTTGTTCCTTATAGGAACAAATAATTACATGATGTATAGTTTTATTAAATAAAAGTATACGTAATTATATGATAAAATAATCGTTAACTACAACTGTATTATACTAAGTAACTTTATTATAAATAAATATGTGATTTTTGTCAATATTATAGACTTAAAATTTTTATGTTTAACTAAAGTCGAAAACTACTTTGTCTTTATCTAATTTTAATTTTGCGTCAAAGCTTTTTCCATTTTTTGAAACAAAACCTTCTATTTTAGAAGTTTCGCCATTTTTTAGAAGCAATTCAGCATTACTTTTGGAAATGGTTCTATTACAGATTCTCGTATTTATTTTAAACTTGCATTCCGTATAATTTTTACATCCATAAGCATATCTATTTTTAATAACGTCGTTACCACATAATGGGCACTTTCCGATGATGTCTCCATAGAAACCAGTATCTTTGTCTTTTTCAACTGATAAATTTTTCTTTTTAAAAACTTCTAATATTTCATCACAAGCAAGTTTAACTGAATCATCAACAGTGATTTCTTTTCGATAAACTTTTTTTAAAGCTTGACCTAATTCACTGGTTTTATACTTATCCATAGAAATATCCATCTGAAGTAGGGATTCAATTAAATATTCTCCTGCTGGTAAAATTGTATAAACGTCTTTTTTTAAAGCAATATATTCTGACTTTTTAGCATTATCAATGATTCCTGTTCTTGTTGCTTCAGTTCCTAACTCTAATCCCTCAAAGATAGCTTTATAATCTTCTGTATCATCTTCTTCGTTTTCTTGTCGCTCTTCAAGTTCTCGTTTGTCTTCTTTAAAGGGATTTTTCAAATAATTATTTAAAGTTTCAATTGTATAATGTTTAGGTGGGGTAGTTTCTTTTTCTTTTGGCACAAAGTTAATATTTATTTTATCCCCAATATTTAGATTTGGTAGAATTTTATCTTTAGTTGAAGCCTCATCAAACTTTGTCCATCCAGCAGTTAAAATAATTGTACCTTTCAAGTTAAATTCTTCATATTCTCCAACTTTAATTTTTATTTCTGTTTTTTCAACTTCACAGTCCGTTGCACAGAAAACAGCAACAAATCTTTTAAAGACTGTTTGGTAAACTAAGTATTCTTCATCTGTAAGTTTCGACTTTTCAGGAATTTTATAGGTAGGAGTCAAGGCTGAGTGTGACTCTATTTTGGAATCATCAAATATTGTTTTTTTGTCTTTAAATTTTACAGGATAACCTATATTAGAAATATTTGATAATATTTTTTTTATTTTATCTTTTTCAGCAACAGCTAAGTATTCTGAATTAGTTCTAGGATATGTAAGATAACCATTTTCATAAAGTTTTTGAACAATGTCCAATGATTTATCCATTGGCATCTTATATTTTTTTCCTAAGTAATTCTGTAATTTTGTTAAAGAGTAAAGTTTAGGAGGATTTAAAATATCCTTTTTTACTTTCTTATTTGTCACTATAGCTTCACTTTTATTATATTTCTCACATAAATTTAAAGATTGAACTTTATCTTCTTTAGAAAATTTTTCTTTACTATTTAATTCAATTGTTTCTCCATTAGTTTTTTCATTACTCCAAATACCATAATATATTTCTGGAGTAAAATTTCTTATAGCCATATCACGGTCATATATAGCTTTTACAATTGGTATTATTACACGCCCAACTCGCAAAAGTGTTCCTGTTTTTAATGTTGCATAACGAGTTAAATTAACTCCATAAAGCCAATCAATATAAGTTCTAGCAAAGCCTTCATTTGCTAAGTTATCATATTCACTTTCTAATTTTAGTTCTTTAAGACCTCCAATAATAGTTTCACTAGTTTGGTCGGGTAACCATAAACGAGTCAATTTCTTTTCGGTCTTTATGGCATTTTCAATTACAAGTCGGACAATTACTTCTCCTTCACGGTCCGCATCGCCTGCATTTACAATTTCAGTTACATTTTCAGCATTTATAAGATTAGAAATTATATTAAATTGTTTTAATATTCCAGCATCTATTTCTTTTTTTGCATCTTTTTTTAAATTAAATTTAAATTTTTCTGGAAAACAAGGAAGATTATCCATTTTCCATTTATAGTCAGTTACGTTTTCTTCATAATCTTCGATATCTGCTAGAGTAAAAAGGTGTCCAAAGGCCCAAGAAACATAATATTCATCATTTGAATAATATCCATCGTTTCTTTTCATGTTTCCAATTGCACTTACGATGTTTCTTGCAAGGGATGGTTTTTCGGCAATTATTAGAATCATGTTGTACCTCCTATATGTATTAATTATACCATATAATAGGGTCAATCTAATAAATTTTAAGGCATTAGAAAAGAAAAAACTTGAGAAATCTCAAGTTATATTCTTTGATCTATAATTTTATATTATCTTTCTTTATTCTTTTATTTTTCTGTTTCTTCTTTAACTTTTTTCTTTATGTAATCAATAATTTCAGTTGTTTTTATGTTTATTGATTCCTTTTCACTTCTTAATTTTACTTCTACTTCACCATTTGCAAGACCTTTTCCTAATGTTATTCTAATAGGTATTCCGATTAAATCCATGTCATTAAATTTAACCCCTGGCCTTTCTTCTCGGTCATCAAGTAAAACTTCTATACCATTGTCTTCTAAATCATCGTGTAACTTGTTAGCATAGCCTGTTATGACTTCATCTTTTGTATTTATTACTACTATAGCAACTTGATATGGTGAAATAGACATTGGTAACATCATTCCAAATTCATCATGATGTTGTTCTACTACAGCAGCAAGTATTCTTCCAATTCCAATACCATAGCACCCCATCACTACTGGATGTTCTTTATTTTCTTGATCAAGGTAAGTTAATCCTAAGTGAGTTGAATATTTTGTTCCCAATTTAAATAAATTACCTACTTCAATTCCTTTTTTGAAATAAAGCTTCCCACTACAATTTGGGCATACGTCTCCTTCTAAAACACAGCTTATATCTGCTACTTCATCATATTTTATATCTTTTATATTTACATTTTTATAATGATATCCTTCTTTATTGGCACCAACAACAAAGTTCTTCATTTGTAATATTTCTTTATCTATTACTGTTTTTGCATTTAAATCAATTGGACCAGTATAGCCAGGGGTTGCATTACTACTAGCTATTAAATCATCGTTGGCAAAGTTTATTTCAGTAACATCAAAAAGTTTGCAAGCTTTAGATTCGTTAAATTCACGATCACCTCTTATAAAGAATACTACTAATTCGTCTTTAACATTCATTAGAAGGGCTTTTACTGTTTTGTCTGGAGTTATTCCTAAATATTCAGAAACTTCTTCAATTGACTCTTTATTTTTTGTTTCAACTAATTCTAAATTCTTTTCTTCTTCCTTATCAAAAATTATAGTATGTTCTGCTACTTCCATGTTAGAAGCATATTTACAAGTATCACATAACACTAAAGTGTCCTCTCCAATATCAGTTACTGCTTGATATTCTTCAGATAATGATCCTCCCATTGCTCCAACATCTGCTCTTACAATTTTATAGGATAGTTTGCATCTGTCAAATATATTATTATAAGCATTGAACATTTTTTGATAAGAAATATCAAGTCCATCCTCATCTTTGTCAAATGAATATGCATCTTTCATAATAAATTCTTTTACACGAATAAGTCCATATCTAGGACGTGCTTCATCTCTAAATTTATCGGCAATTTGATATAGAGTAAATGGTAAATCTTTATAACTTGATACACAAGATGCTGCTGCAATTGTAAAAAGTTCTTCGTGAGTAGGTCCTAAAACCATGTCATGATTAGCACGATCTTTAAGATGAAACATGGAGTTTCCAAACGCTTCAAGTCTACCACAAGATTCATATACTTCACTCGATATTAAAGATGGCATAAGTAATTCTTGAGCTCCAGATGCGTCCATTTCTTCTTTTATAATTTGTTTAATTTTGTTAACTACTCTTAAACCAAGTGGCAACATCATATAAACTCCAGCACTTGTCTTTTTTATCATTCCACTACGAACTAATAAATTACCAGATGTGGAATCTTCATCTTTTGCATTTTCTCTTAAAGTATAAAAATAACTTCCTTTTAATTTCATATATTTGTCTCCTTCTATAAAAAAAGAGATGGTAGCTATAGGAGTGCATTTTGCACGGTACCATCCCTTATTTTTCTTAATTGTGATAACGGGTTTCTGTCCCGGAAATGTTTTCATTTCGCTTAGAGGTAGGAATTATTAACACTTATAATCTAGTTTCCACTATCCTAGAATCACTTTATACAGTAATTTAATAACTTTTGTCCTCTTCATTGCGTTAATTTATTTAGATAATACTATTATATGCATATTTTGTCAATGAGATTATCTAAAACTGTTGTAAGTTCCGTTTCCTGAAAAACTTACTCCAGTAGTATTTCTTTCTCCTGCTAATACTCTATCTATTGCGGCACGCATTTCAGCGGGAATTACACTTGGATCATTCATAGCGGCAGCAAATTTTTCATTTTGATAGCCATAACCACTGAACTGCCCACTCGCTGATACAACATCAATAACAGTACTTCCTCCCCAATTTCCAGCATCGGCACGATTACATATCGCAGATGTTACACCCATTGAATCAGAAACTATATAATCTGGTAATTCTGATGCTTCAGCATAGACTGTTGCACATAATGTTTTATAAGACTCAGAATCCAGATTATAAGCTTGAGCTTGATACGTCTCTTTTGTAGTACCTGGGGATAGTGTTCCTAAAACTTGCCCAGTGTTTGCTGGTTGATTAGGAATTGGCTCAGGTGGCGGGGATTGAACTTGTGAATTTTCTGGTATTACATTAATATTTTCTAACGGTTGAGATGGTTCACTTATTCCACCATTAACAGAATTTCCCTGTCCAATTATTTCAGACTCAAGAATTTTTTTATCATTCATGGCTTCAGCATAACATATATTTAATATATTGGCTGCTTCAACATTTAATCCAGCTACTCCGCTTTTTGTTGCACTTGATCCAATTATAGCAGAAAATGCATTATATATTTCACCTATAACTAATAAATTTTCTTTTGAATGAAATGAATCTTGACACAGAGTCATTCTATCACTTAGTCCATTTAAATCATTTGACAAATCTAAGATACTATTTTGTCCTTCTGATTTACAAAAATTTATTACTTCATCATAATCATATTCTACATTTACGCTCATACAATCACCTATAAATATTATATAATACTATTTTATCTCTTAAAAGAAGAAAAAAACTAAGTTTACACTTAGTTTTTTAGAATGTAATATTACCAGTTTGTTCTGTTCCAATTTCTACATTTTGAGGAGTTTCACTTTTGTTTTCTGACATAAGGTCATTTAGTGGCTGTGGATTAGAAATTTCAGCGATTTCCATATTAATTTGAAAATCTTCTTCTATAACTATATCGTGTTCTCCTATTTCCTCTTCTTCATTTTGAACTTCTTTTTCTTCTAGTTCTGATTTTTGGTTTAATTCATTATCATGGCTAATATTATTGTCCATAAATTTCTCCTTCTACTTTCCACCTGTTTATAGTATATCAAAAAATGAATTAGTCTATGCGTATTTTTTTAAAATTTTACATTGTTAATTTACTTAATTTAGTTATATTATTTTCTTCAATATAGTTATCAAACTCTTCTTCTATGGTATCTGTATAAACATATTTTTCTTCTTTTACTCCTAATAGAAGCCTTGCTTCTAGTTCATATTGAATATCTTTTATTTCTTCATAAGTCATTTGAGAATTTATATATTTTTTTATATATGCTCTTGCTACATAGCCATACAAATCTTTATAGTCTTCATCATTAACTTGAATTAAAGCACTAGAATATTCTATCCATTGTATCTCAATTAATTCTTCAATAACAGCTGCGTCAATATCATCTGGGAAAGCTGTATTAAGAATATTTTGAAAATTATAAACATTATTTGAAACACTAGACTCGATATTATAGTTAGAGCACTCTACTAAAACTCTAACTATATTTGTTGTTATTGGATACCCCATATTTTTGGTAATTTCATCGCTTGTATATTCATCCATAAAAGGATTTGTTGTTAATATAACATCTAAAGCTTCTTTTAAATATGTTCCTCTACTTGCATCATCGAAAGAATACTTTATTTCATAGCCATCTTTTGTCATTCTCAGATGATTAAATAAGTGGCCTAATTCATGCCTAAATATTAGACGAGATTTAGGATCATTTAAATCTAAATTTTCAGATATGAGCATTTTATTATTGATAAAATCATACATTGCCACAGCTCCACCCATAACAAAATCTACGTCATCTGTTGACTTAGTTTCAAATTCTAGTGTTTTAATATTGTGATTATATACTCTAAAATCAAGGGATTTATAACTATTCCCCATTGTATAAATGAAATCTTCTATAGAAGTTCTAAAGTTATCAGGAATTTTAGAATTTAACCTTGCACTTTCTATAGTTTCTTCAACGCTAACGTTTTCACACCCAAATAATTGATCAAAATACTTATTATTGTATAAAGTAACCATTTTAGATGATTCTAGTAGTTCAAAATCTTCTGTTTCATAAAAAGCCGAATTATTACAATCACTGTTTATATAATCATTAGTAGTTGAATAGTCTATATCTAAAGGCTCGTAGCCATAACTATAAGTTTTTGCATTATTAGTAGATCCACATCCCACTAACAGACTCATAACAAGTAAAGATGTAAGCATAACTTTTCTTACTGTCCCTCCGATGCTCATAGTTGCGAACGGAATAAAGCTGTATTTTGTGTGTCTGCTATCTCTAAAATATGCGTAATTTCCATGAAAAATGCCAAAAAGGTACATTAAATTTTCAAATTCTTTCATTGTTGGATAGTGATAACTGTTGTTTTCTATTCTTAAAAAAGCAACTTTATTTTTATCAGATAAGAACATTTGAAATGATTTACGCTCAAAATTAAACTTTGCAATTTTTCTAAAAACCATAATTTGTCACCTATTTTAAGAATATCAAAATTACTACATATATTCTATATAATCATAAAAAAAAGCATACATTGTACACTTTTTTATTTCTTATTCTTTTTTCTTTTTGCTTCTCTTTCAGCTTTAACTTGTTCTTCATATTCTTTGGCATTAAACACGTATTGTTTAGAATTTTCTTTTACGTTAAATTTTATATTACCTAATAATCCAGAATCTTTTCTTTTTGGTATGTCTTCAAGATTTTTTACTTCTTTTACTTCCATTCTGATATTTGGGTTTTCATCCATTTCTATGTCCCCAGGGTTCTTTACTTCTTTTACTTCCATCC
>CAJUPN010000006.1:0-67543 GCA_910588195.1 uncultured Bacilli bacterium | reverse complement strand
TAATATTTGGATTTTCTTCCATCTCTATGTCCCCAGGGTTCTTTACTTCTTTTACTTCCATTCTGATATTTGGGTTTTCATCCATTTCTATATCCCCAGGGTTCTTTACTTCTTTTACTTCCATCCTAATATTTGGATTTTCTTCCATCTCTATGTCCCCAGGGTTCTTTACTTCTTTTACATCAATATCTATATAAGGATTTTCATCTAGAATAATATCTAAATCATTAAATACTTCTTTTACTTCCATATTAATAATTGGATTTTCGTCTAATTCTATATCTAAACTACTTTTTATATCTTTTACATCAATATTAATTTCTGGATTTTCGTCAAGTTCTATATCTCCAGGATTTTTTACTTCCTTTACATCGATATCTATATAAGGATTTTCGTCAAGCTCTATATCTCCTAAACTTATAGAAATAGCCGTTTCGCCACAATATTTATCAAGTATTAAACCAATGTCTGACTCATCCATTGAGCAATCTTTTAAAGCTTTAACATAGCCACTTACATTGTTTTCAAAACTTATACATCCTTGCAAGACAATCTTGTAATATAATAATGCTAAAGTTATTTTGCCTTTTTCTTGGTCCGTTGCTTTATTCATAGCAATTTTTGCATCACTATTTAATTCTTTTATAACATTTGCTATTCTTTTGTTAGCTAGATTTAAAAAACTATTCATCACATTCACCCTTTTATTATTAATATTATATCAAATTGTATATATAAAGTAAATTGTTATAAATTATATTTAATAAAAAAAAGAAAACATTGTTTTCTTTTACCAATTTAAACCAGAATATTGTGCAGCTTCTTGTGCTTTTAAATCTGCTTTTGCTTCTGAATAACATGTGTTTACTATTCTAGCAGCACCAACTGCTAATCCAGCAGTTCCACTTCCTTGATTTAATCCTGAGTTTTTACCTATTGCATCTGCAAATCCTTTATAGATTTTTATTACTGCATTTGCATTATCTCCACCCTTACAGTGAAATTTATCTTGACAATCCTCAAGTTCTTGAGTCAATTTATTTAAGTCACTAACCAAATTGTGTATATCAGTTTGTGCTGCATTTTCACAAAATGCTAGTACTTCTTCAATGTCATAGTCAACGTTTACTCTTCCTGCCATATTTATCTTCCTTTCTTAATTAGCCTTTATAAATATCTATTCTTTCAATAGTCTCAGAAACTCTAGCTGCTTCAGCTGATTTATTAGACTTATTTTCAAAAATATATTGAACTACTTGTTCACAAGCATTTATTAATTCTTGATTTTTTGTAATTAAATCTTGCTTTTTTTCTCCAAGACTGTTTACAATTCTGTCAATTTGACTTGTAGTTCCAGTATTTTCTCCCATCTTCGTTCTTAAAGTCTTTAAAGATTGAATAACTCCATCAATGTCTTGACAACATTTTCTAACTTGGTTATTTACAGCAACGAATTCTTCTCCAGCATTTTCTTTTACTTGAAAAGTCTTAAAGCTATTTCTTGGTTCCCAGCCAGTAACGTTTCCAGGATAGCAAATTTCAAAATCCATATTTCATTCTCCTTCTTTTTTTCTACGAACTCTTCTACGTTCTAACTATATTATAGTTAAATATTTTTTTAAAGTAAATATTTATTCACACTTGTTTTGAGTTTTACACTAATAATATGTCAACTTACTACCATTACAAATGTCAGTATTCTTTATTAACACATTTTTATCATACACTAATCCAGTTCTTTTGTTTACTAAAATACTGTTGTCTTTACTTTGATATTCAGCTGATACATTTTCTTCAATTATTTTGTCTAGCATTTTAGTAACGTAAAGAACAGTTTTATTAATTGGTATATTCACATCAATTTGAATTCCTAAGACAGGGAATGATATTTCGCATATAACTTTATACATCATTCTATATCACTCTCCTCTTCTCCTTCAAATTGTAAAACTTGTGATAGTTTTCCTTTTCCTCTTTCAATAATATATCCTTCATGATCAAGTAATGAATCTTTTATTCTGATGTCTCTTGTATTCATTTCTAATATCATTTGAGTATCAACAGAATTTCCAATGCAAACACCATTAGATTCAATAAACATTTGTAACAATGTTCTATGTCTTTGAATTTCTTTAATATCATTGCTAATATCAACAACCAGAAAATCAAATAAGTTTAGTTCGCGTGCTTTCGCAAATATATCAACGAGCAATGATGATACATTGTCTCCTATTAACCTATATATTTGTGTTATACAATAGAATACAATTAACGATTTGGACGGTGCTTGATATTCTTGCTTATTTTCAAGAGAACTATATTTTTCATACTCTCCATTAATATATATTATTAGATTATTTATTGTATTTTGAATTTCTGCTGTTTCAACATATGTTATGTTTTTATAAAATTCCATTTTATAAGAATCTTCTGGGTCAAATAAATATACCTTAGTCCCTTTTGATGCTACAATATCAAGTTGTTGATTCATAACTTTCATATAATTTCTTAGTTGTGTTTTCTTACTTCCTAATATTAGAGTTGCTTGATTTTTTTCTAAGTTAAAATATATTGGTGCAATTGAAGCAACAGAATATCCTACACAAATATTATTAATATCTATGATGTTTTTGTTAAGAACATCCATGTTTATAGTTTTTGGAATTTTTGGGATTTTTGGTGCTCTAGTTTTGTAGGCCTCATTTAATTTTTGACAAACAAATTTTACTGATTGTTGTAACCTTTCGTCATCACAAATGCTTGCGGTTTGAAACTCAAATATGCTTCCATCTATTTCAGTTAAACCTCTTCCCTTTAAATCCTTTGGATTTATACCTCTTGCTTTTGTTCCAAAAACAGATTCATAATCACCTTGAGTAAATTTTAATAAGTATTTTTCAAAAGTATTAAGTATCTTTGTTTTATGTAAAGCTGGTTCATTGGCAGTTTCCACAAAAATAATACCGTATTTCGCAGATTCGAGAAGAGTGCTTTCTAAATCCTCAAAAATCTCTTGATAGTTATCTCTAATAAATCCGACATCATTTATAACTACCACAAGTAAATTGTCTTTTTCGGGACTATAGTTTATGTAACTTTCGTAGCTTCCACCGAACTCGCGATATTTTGAACGTCTATCTTTTATTTCTTTTTTTATAAATCTATTTAAATTCTCTAATTTAACTTTATCTGTTGCGTAAACAATGTCTCCCACTTGTGGAGCGTTTTCAAACATACCTAAAGTCTCTGCACCGAAATCACATATATATATGCTTACTTCTTGAGGAGTATAGTTTGTAATAGTTGAATAAATCATTGCTTGTAATAATTTTTCTTTTCCAGATCCAGATGTACCAGCGATATAAATATTTGAAGCGTTAAGATTCATTTTTAATTCTTTTTGCAGTTGTAAGTAAGGATTATCGTATTCACCTATTATAGGACTAATGTAGTATGGATTTCTTTTGAATCCATATTTGTTTTTTAAATTATCTATGTATATATTTTCTGGAATTGCATCAAGCCATAATTTTCTTGCTGTAATATTTTGTTTTTTTGCTATATCCGATAAATACATAATTATATTAAGCAATTCTTCTCCATGAACGTTGGGATTTGACTGATTGTCTTGTTCTATATTATCCACTGTGTTTATAATTTCTCCAACTCGATCTACAATATCTAAGGATGTATCAATTTTCTTTTTTAAGATACTTGTTGGTTTGTATTTAGCACCAGCATACGCTGATTGTCCTAAGCCAAAAAATTCATTCAATCCAACTTGGAAGTAGAATGCACCAGTCTGTTTTAAATATGCTGCATCAGCACATTTAATCATATCGACCGAATCCTGTTTATCCTGAACACGTAAACATACTTTAAATCTGGAATTTGACCACATTTGCTCATCTACTACACCAGCGGGTTTCTGAGTAGCTAGAATTAAGTGAATTCCTAAAGATCTTCCTATACGAGCTATGGAAACTAATTGTTCTAAAAACTCTGGTTCTTGGGACTTTAATTCAGCAAATTCGTCCGATATTAGGAAAAGATGAGATAATGGTTCATCTAACATTCCTTTCCTATAATATTGTTGATATTTATATATATTCATTGAACTGTCGTTTAATTTTTCTCGAGCTTCGTTAAACATTCGTTGTCTTCTTTTAGATTCTGCTTCTAGTGATGCTAAGCTTCTTCTTATTTCTGACTTATCTAGATTAGTTATAGTACCAATTAAATGAGGTAATCTTATTCCTGTTTCCTTATTCTCAAAAGAGCCAGCTAATCCTCCACCTTTGTAATCGATAAGTACAAATTGCACCTCAAGTGGTGAAAAATTAACACTTAAAGAAAGTATATATGTAATAATCCACTCTGATTTTCCTGACCCAGTAGTTCCAGCGACTAATCCGTGTGGCCCATAGGCTTTTTCGTGAATATCCATGTTGAATAAGTCCCCATTTTGATCTATCCCAACTGGCACAGAAAGACTTACAACAGGATTATTACTTGACCATCTATCAAGTGAATTAAACTGTTCAACATTTCCGATTCCATACATTTCCATAAAACCAATTGATTTTGGCAGTTCATACTTTTCCTTTGGTACTTTTACATAAATATTTGCTATTTTTTCTACGCAATCTTCAACATTAACAGTTTTATTTAAATCTGCTTTAAATTGCTTTTGTTCACTAATGTTTAATTCGTTTCCAAACATTCCCGAAGTTTCCTCGTTTATGTTCATAAATGTTGTACATTGATTAGGTAAGTTAGTTATTCTGTCATTTTTTATAATCATTGAGAAACCTAGATTTTCTTTCATATCTAAGATTTTGTTAATTACATCTAAATGTCTACATGATGAAATATCATCAGTAATTATTAAATAGTAACAACTGAATTTCTTATAGGCTTCCTCGTTTATTTGTTTGTTATCTTTATCATCCTTTTTCCCTTGAGGATTAATTAATTCTTCTCTTTCTTTAATAACATTTTCTAAATAACTCGCTATATTCTTTTTCTCATCAATTGTTGCTGCAATAAATCTTCTAGTACGAGAGTTATCCCAGCAATGAGGTAAAAATTTAATAAAATCCCAATCTTTAGCATGATTTTCACTAGTTAAAACGACTATTTTTAACTCACTATACAGATGAAATGTCATAATTTGTAAAAGCATGCTTTCAAAAAAAAGTTGTAAAATTCCAAAATTACCAACTATTGCAGATATCCTGTTTTTTAGAAAAGAAAAGTTCAGTGGTGCTTCCTCCACATAGTCAAACTTTTTGACAAGTTCATTTAACTCATCTTTTAAAACATCATCTTTTACAGAAAAATCTTCTTCTGCATATTCAATTTCAATGTCTGGTTTAATAAATCCAACTCCAATTCTGGTTGTTAAGAAGTCTTCATCTTCAATTGTTCTTTCCCATAAATTTCTTTTTCTTTGATATATTATTTGCTGACATTGTTCTAGAGTTACATTGTTCTCAAGTAATATTTGTTTTTGATTGGAAATTATATTTAAAATGTCTTTTTCTTTTTTGGCAAGATAATTTCTATATGAACGAATTCTGATTATTTCTTTTCTTTTATTTTCTCTTTTATTCCATTTTCTAGTTACGCTTGGCCAAAAAAGAGCACTTACCATTGTTACCGATGTCAATATTAACGTCGGTAATGAAGCCGATAAAGTTTGATTTCCATTTGCTACGTTAGTTAAGGTTGTGAACATACCAATTAATGAAGTAAGCATCATTGTAAGTTGAGGACCAATAGTCAATATCCCTGGTTGGATTTGTTGTGTTTGACTATCTGGTGGGGAAGTTAATTTGATTTTTTTATGGGTTACTGTTGTTTTAAATCTTGGGGAGCGAAGAAATTGTTCATTGGAGTTAAAAACTTCGTGTTCAGTTTGAAGTGCATATGATTCTTGTTTTACCTCTTGAGGAATAGCAATTCTTTTTTCAAAAGAGTCAGGATTTAAAATCAATTGATTTGTTTTAACCGAATTCATTAGCACAATAAAATCACATAAACATACAATTTTTAATCCATACAAGTAGATTAAATCACCATGATTTAACCTTTTTCTTTTAGCTAATCTATCGTCAACAAAAATATAAGAATCTTTATTACATTCGATATACCATCGGTCTTTCTCATGAGTTATTGTGGCATGTGTTGAGCTAACTAGCTCTGTTTTATAACAAATATCATTAGTTTCTGCAGTTCCTATTGTTATTTTGCTTTTTTTAGGCTTTACTTCTATAGTTTTTGTCTCAATAGTTGGAGATGCAACAAGTAATGTAATACTTCCATCAATTAAATTTTTTATAAAAAATTGAGATAATTCTTCTACTATAGATTTTTGTAATACATTTCCATTATAAATTAGTTGATAATCTTGATTAGGATAAACAACCCAATTGTTGTTTTCAGATGCAATGTAACCAATGGTATTCCCAAGATTATCTTTTATTAAGTAATTACCTTCGATGTTATTGGGTAACTGTATTTTAAATATTTTATTATTCTTGACTCCTACTATTATCACTCTAAGCACCCTCTATTTTTTATATTATATCATCAAATTTTTCTCTAAACAATCAATTATTGATTTATTTATTTTATTCTTATATAATTTAATATAGATGGAGGAACTATGATAGAATCTGCTGAAATTCTTGGTTGTTTTATTTTTATATTTACTATTTATACTCTTTTTTGTGGAGTTGTTTTTATAGTATCTTTATGGAAAATTTTTACAAAAGAGAATATTCCAGGTTATTTCAGTATTATTCCTTTTCTTAATATATATAAATATTATAAAATATGTTCGCTACCTTTTTGGACGATTTTTGTACCAATAATTAATATTATTTGTCTGTATTGTTCTAATTATGTTATAACAAGAAAGTATCGTTGTAAAAAATGGCAGTCACTGTTATCAATTTTTTTACCTTTTATTTTTCTACCTTATATAGCATTTTCAAATAAGAGAAATATTGATTTTTTAGTAGATGATTTATACGTAAAAAATAATAAAGATATTGACGAATTAGAAAATAACTTAAAAAAAGATTTTGAATTTGATTATAATATAAAAAAAGATTTTAATAATTCTTTAGAAAATGAAAATAGTAAAGAGACTTTTGTTGATTCTATTGAGGATAACATAACTTATGATGAATATATTTATGATGATAATCAAAGAATAAATGATTTTGGTATGATTGATAATTCGAACAATACGGAAGAAAGTTATGATTTTGTAGAAATTAATGATATTAGCATAGATAATTTGTCTTTAGAAAAAGTTGATGAACTTGAACAAAAAATCTCTACAGAAAATTCTGTAGAGAAAAAAATAGAAACTACTATTAAAGATTATGAGGATAACTTGCCATCTGATGAAACAATTGCTTTTGGTGGAAAAAGAAAAATTGCGAATATCGATGCTGTAAAAACAAAAAATGATGCATTAAAATGTACAAGATGTGGATCAAGTTTGGTCGGAGCTAATGAAATTTGTCCTGGTTGTGGGGCTAAGCTTTAGCAATGATAATTTCATTCTAATCCATATAAATATTTATTCTTGAAATAATTTCAGATACTTGAGAAGCTTCTTCTGTTTTACTTTTTTTATTTAAATACACATAATTAATAACTTCGTTACAAGCTTTTATTAATTCTGTGTTCTTAGTAATGAGATCTTGTTTTTTTTCTGAAAGATGTTTTGTTATTTTTTCTATTTGATTAGTTGTTCCTGTATTTACTCCCATTTTATTTTTTAAAATGTTCAATGAACTAATAATATTATCAATGTCAATACAGCATTTTTTTACTAAGTTATTAACTTGAACAAAATGTTCACCAGCATTTTCTTTGATTTGAAATGTTTTAAAACTGTTTCTTGGCACCCAGCCTTTCACACTTGAAATGTAACAAATTTCATAATCACTAGGAGTGAAAGTAACTTCTGTATTTGCGATATTTATTGGAGAGTTACTTTCTTGAGTAGCTAAATTTATTTCTTTCTCCATTTTATTAGACTGCTGTTTATTTAATATGTTGTCTACATTTTCGTTTGCTTTTTTACTATTTTCAGAAGAACTATCCAAAGATTTTGAATTTGATGAAGAAAATAATTGCTCGAATTCACTCTGATTTTCAGTTTCAAATAAATTATCATTACTTGTTTGAACATCATTTTCAACAGTGGAACTTATATTTGAGTTTTCACTAGTTTTTGATTGTGACGAACTTGGGCTGTTATTTTCAAAATATTCATTACCGATTTTTATTTTTTGTCCAACTGTAATAATATTTGGATCGTCAATCCCATTTTCCCTAGCAAGTTTTTCATATGCTTCTTTACTAACACTCCCTGTTGTATTGAATAAAATACTAGATAAGTTATCGCCTTCTTGTACTGTATATTCATATTCGTTTTCCACAAACTATCACGCCCTACTATTAAAAATATACCATTTTTTACTATATTTTTCAGTTTTTTATTTTATTTCATGTACATTTTTTGTAAATATTGAATATAATTATAGTGTAATCAATAACAATTTATAGTTGCATTTTCTTCTAAATATGTTATAATGAATTAGTAATTTAATTTTGGATGCAATCTCAATTTGGGAACGCGCTCATAGCGCAATTGGATAGAGCGTTAGACTACGGATCTAAAGGTTAGGGGTTCGACTCCCTTTGGGCGCACCATTATCGAGAAGTAGCACAGCTTGGTAGTGCATTTGGTTTGGGACCAAGGGGTCGCAGGTTCGAATCCTGTCTTCTCGACCATTTTTAGATTATAATAGGAATCATAAAGAATGATTCTTTTTTTTATGTAATTGTATCAAATAGATAAAGAAGATTACTTTCTTTTATTCTGAAACTAGTCCCCCTATCATGTATCTCTCCTTTTTTAGTTCCATCACGAAATACTCCTATGTGGAATTCTATGCATATAATTCCCATTTCAATAAGTTTTAGAAAAACAAAAAAGTCTTTTAACTTATAAAAATTTATGTTTTTATAATGATAATAATCTTTTCCATCTACCTTTTTCTTAGAAGCATTGATTACTGCTAAATACTTAAGTTTACGACAGAGTCTTTCCTCAATTGCATCAAACTCCCAATAAACATCATCCTCAATGACATCCATATTCATATTTAATATTTTTAATCTTATTATTCTGTTTTTATAATCCACTTCTAATCCCATTAAATATTTTGCTGCAACACAATTTAAACAATTTCCATATGCGGTTGCGATTAGTACTTTTTTATTCTTTAATATCCTGTCTGGATATCCATAGGCATTAACTAAACGTGGTATCTCATACCCTTCTTTTCCAGTTGGAGTTAAATTGAAGAGAGTCGTATCTCTAATACTATAAAATTGTTTCGTCTTTATTTCAATTCCATAAAAATCTGGATCGCTACGACTGTCTTCATCTTTTCCAAGTAAGTCTTCAAATGTCTTACCAATTCCTGTTGGACCTGATCGAGTTGATTCTACATACCCCATTCTTTTAATTTCTAAAAATTTTTTCTTTAATTTCTCTATTGATTCGTTCATTTTCTTTCCCCCTTAAATGAATGTTTTATATTTTAACACTATTAATTTAAAAAAAATGTCATATTTTGTTTGTGTTTTTTATTTTTTATTACTGCATATTGGACTTATATATGATATAATTTTTATAGGTGATAGAATGAGTACAGGATGTATATACAACATAGATTTAAAGACAAGCAACAACGAAACAATTTCTGTATCCTCTGATTACTTTGATCATTTCTTTATCGCTAATCTTGATGAGGATGGCGATGAAACGGTTTACAAAGTTATTAATAATTCAACTGATTTGGGTGCAAATTTTTTTATGATAAAAATACTTGACGATCTTGCAAAGGAATCACAAACCCTATATAAAAGACTTATCAGTAAAAAAGATATTGTAAAAATTAGTTTATCATTTACAAATGGTAAGAGACAAGAATTTGAGATTCCCAAAAAAAGAATTGCAAATAACGGAGTTATGGAAAATAAATTTGAAGAGATATTAGAGTTAACTGATGGTTTTGGCATTATTGTAACTGATAAAAATTTAAAATATAAGAAGGAACTATTTATTTAGTTCCTTTTTTTCCGACATTAACTTCAGCGCATGAAAAAAGCAACTTTATAAAAGTTGCTTTTATTTATAAAATGGTGTCCCGTTGGGAATTCGAATCCCAGACCCTCTGATTAAAAGTCAGATGCTCTACCGGCTGAGCTAACGGAACAGATACATAAAATAAGATGGTTGCCTCGGATGGGTTCGAACCATCGGAATGTCAGAGTCAAAGTCTGATGCCTTACCACTTGGCTACGAGGCAATATGAAGATGGTGGAGGAACATGGATTCGAACCATGGAACCCGAAAGAACAGATTTACAGTCTGCCGCGTTTGACCACTTCGCTATTCCTCCATAAAGATGGTGCCGACAGAGGGAGTCGAACCCCCAACCTACTGATTACAAGTCAGTTGCGCTGCCAGTTACGCTATGTCGGCAAAAAATGGTGGGCGATATAGGACTCGAACCTATGACCCCCTGCTTGTAAGGCAGGTGCTCTAACCAACTGAGCTAATCGCCCAAAACACAATGTTTTGAAAAAATAAATTAAATGGTGCCCGAGGCCGGACTTGAACCGGCACGGGCTTTAACACCCGCAGGATTTTAAGTCCTGTGCGTCTACCTATTCCGCCACTCGGGCAAGGCACCAACATATTGTCTTTTTCTTTAAGACTACTCTAATATACATTAAATTTACTATTAAATCAATAGTTTTTACTATAGAAACTACTATTTCCTAGCAATTATAAATGGTGGCTCCAGCGGGAATTGAACCAGCGACACAAGGATTTTCAGTCCTCTGCTCTACCGACTGAGCTATGGAGCCAAAAAAATGGCGGTCCGTACGGGATTCGAACCCGTGATCTTCTGCGTGACAGGCAGACGTCATAGGCCTCTAGACTAACGGACCAAAACATAAAAATGGTTGCGGGAGAAGGATTTGAACCAACGACCTTCGGGTTATGAGCCCGACGAGCTACCAGACTGCTCTATCCCGCGATAAATAAAAAACTAAATGGCGGAGAAAGAGGGATTCGAACCCCCGCGCCGTTGCCGACCTCCTGGTTTTCAAGACCAGTCCCTTCAACCGGACTTGGGTATTTCTCCGTATTCCTTTGACAGGAACAAATTGATTATAACACAGTGTATTTTAACATGTCAATTATTTTTTTGTTTTATATGTTATTTTTCTCCTAAAAAAGGATAGTTTTATTTTTTTGGATGTAGTTCTGTATACTTTTTCTCTATCCAAATTGGTAAGTGTTGCTTTAAAGGACTAAAGCCACGAACCGATTCCTTTACTTTTTTATCGTCATCAATTCTATAATTAAGATCTTTAATTGACAGTATACACTTTTTACTCTTTGTGTCAATATTCTTTATTTCTACGTATATAACTTCTCCTATCTCAGCAAACTTATGAACGTCTTTTACAAACTTTTCTGACATTTCAGATATGTGTACAAGTCCATTATACTCGTCATTAATCTTAACAAAGATACCGTATGTTTCTACTCCAGTAACCTCGCCTTTCACAACACTTCCGACTTTTAAGTCTTCCATAATTGCACCTCACTTATAATTATAGCAAAAATACGTTGCTTTGTATATAATGTTTTTTAGCTAACTTAATATTAATTTTATTTTTAGCTATAACATGATATAATTTTTTTAGGTGAAAAAAATGAAAAAGAAAAACATAGACAATGAAAATTTAGAAACTGAACAAATTAGAGAAATAATTAATCAACTACGACCATATCTAAACAGTGATGGTGGTGATATTGAATTTGTAAAATACGAGGAAGAATATGTCTATGTAAAATTATATGGTGCTTGTGCTTCCTGTATTTTTCAAGATTTTACGATTCAAGATAACATATATGAAGCAATTAAAGAAGTTGTTCCAAATTGCAAAGGAGTTATAAATATAGAATTATAATTATTTAAGCCAACTTATATTTATCATTATATTGTTTGTTTTTAAATTGTTTAAAATAAGAGAGAGAAAATGTTCATATTTTTCTCTTTTTTCTATAATTATTTTTTGTTTTTCAATATTATTTTCGGTTATTGCATCAAAATAATATGTAGGATATAGAAGTCTTGCTAAAAAGAACATGATCTCTTTATCATTTATATTGTATCTATTTAAAAGTTCTATCACCTCGTTAATATCTATTTTATCAAAGAAAAACTTTGTTTTAATATATTCAGCTAAATCTCTTGATATAAAATCCAATGTTAATTCTGTCGGATCATTGTACGTTAAAGCATAATTAGGATAACATATTCGATAATGTGATACAGTTATTCTTGCTAAACCACTCATTTTTTTTCCTTTTTCATTAATAATAACTGCATTTTCTGACATTCCAATATAGTAGTTTAAATAATTTACTTTTTCAATTTCAGAGTGTTCCATTTCTGTTATTTTTTTTATAAAATAATCAATATTGTTTATCCAAATTTTAGAATAATCTATTTCTACATTTTGCATAACTGGAATTAACTTAAAATTATTATCTACTTTTAATGATGGATTATCAGCTTTAAATAAAGTATACTTCTTGTTATTGTATTCAAAACTAAACTCACCATCTTTATTAATTAAAGGCATGTAAAAATCACTGTTAATGCTTATAATTTGCTTAAACATATCTAGATCCTTTATTTCTTTTGCTATAAACAAATAATGATTAGATTCAAAAATAAATACATTGTTAATAAGTTTATAGTTATCAACTCTTAAATTGTAGTAATACGAAATTATGTTTTCCATAATAATAAATATGAAAAAAGTATAGGTTTTATACCTATACTTTCTATCTAGATGGACCAAATGAATCAGGTCCAACAACTAATGTATCTCCATTAGCAATTTCTTCTGTTATTCCATTTGGTAATACAACACTTGTATCACTTGCAACTGGAGTCACATCTTGAATCACAGCTTGTGCTCCATTTGTACTTGCTTGGTATGCACCCTTATCTTCAATTCCACCACTTGGCATTACAATATCAGGAATTGTTTCTACTCCACTCATATTACCATTTTCATATTCAGTAGGTGAAGTAGTGTTGTTTATTGTAGATTGTTGTTCTTGAATAAGATCAGGTTGTTCTAATGGTTCTTGTTGTAATTGAGATGTAACTGTTTCTGTTTGTGCGGTTAAGGCACCATTATTTAAATCTAAAACACTAGTACTTGCTGACTCCAGACCTTGAGGATAACTGTTTAAAGATGCATCTGATAGTGGTTTCACTAAGCTATTTTCTTCACCATTTTGTCCCTCCACCGTTTTATTATTTAAATCACTATAGTTATCTGAATTTAATTGTCCTTCAGAATTATTTATTAGACTATTATCCTCAATATCGGACGGAGCTGTTTGTAAACCTGTATTTGTGTAGGCGGGATTGTATGATGGATTATTTCCTAAATTTAACTCACTTGAACCGAAAGTCATCATTACGTCTTGTGGATGATTTTCAGGAGCTAAAACTTGATCTGCATTCTCAATTTTGTCTGTAGATAAATTTTGTCCTTCTATTGGCTGAAGTACTGATTCTTCTACAAGATGATCACTTTGTACTGCAGGTTGACTTGCTAAAGGAATCTCTTGGATTACTCCATTATTTTGCTTAGTCTGTTTTTGTAGACTTTTTCCTTTTATATATTGTTGTAATTGGTCTAAGACTTTTTTTGCTTCTTCTAAATTTACTGTTTCTTTTAAACTCATAAAAAACCTCCTATTATGCTGCTTCTTCTTGCTCTATGTAATCTTGAATAACTTCAATAGCCTTTAAAGCATCTTCATCAGAAATCAATCCCTTTTGTTCTTTGACTTCTTGTGTTTCTATAATATTTTCTTGAACATTATTATCTGTCGCCACTTCGAACACTGTATTAGGTATTTGTTCGATAGATTCTGGTACAGAAATTGGAGCTTGTTCAACTGGCATCTCTTGATTCATGCCATTACCAACATTTATATCAGGTATTTGTTGATTGTTTTCAACAATTGATTCCACTGGTGATGGTGCAACTTCTGGTGCGTTTACCATTGTTTCTGTTAGAATGTTATTTTCTACTGAAGTAGCTGGTTGATTAATTTCTGTAGAAACCTCAGGAGTTCCTGAAATTGAATCATTTTGTACAGGAACAGTGCTTGTTTCTGGTGTTATTGGGTTATCAAAAATATTTTGATTAGTTTGTGATTCCACTGGTGCATTATTTTCAATTGGTGTTGTAAAGAATGATGATGACCCTTCAACAACTGGTGTTTCAGTTTGATTTGTTGAAATAGTATGTGTCGCTTGGGCATCTTTAAATGCTTGTTTAGCAACAGATGTTACAGCTAATTTCTTTGCTTCTCCAACATTAAATGTATTGTCTCCAAAAGGAAGATAATTTATATCAGTTAATTCTTCTTTATGAGAAATTCTCACCATTTTCTTTCTGATGTCGTCCCATTCTTCATCGTTTATTGCTGATGATGTTCCATCCTCTTTTTCTTCAGCAATATAAATCTTAGTTAAATCATTATCTACTTTTTCATTTAATGTATAAAATAAATATTTTTTATTACTAGCTGGAATATGAATATGTGCAATTCCTTCCACAGACATCATATCGCCATTTTTGTTTAATATTTGTACATTATCGTTCATATTATTCCCTCACTAACCTAACCTTGTTTCTTTTCTAACAAAAAATATTTACAATTATAAGCACAATTATTTTTTATATACTTATCTAAATCTTCAATATTATTTATTTTTGTTACCTTTTTATTATCTTTTTTATAAAAACCTTTTAATCTTAATTTTCCGTAAGCCCAATCTCCAAATATATAGTCAAAATCACTAAAATATTCAGTAACTTTATCTTTAACAGTTTCTTCATCATAGCCATCACGATAGTTCTTAACTATCTGATACTCTTTTTCATTTAATTTAACTTCCATTTTATCCCCCTATAATCGACGCAATTATTACGCCTATCATTAATTCTGTTGCAATTATACTAAGCAACATTAGTTTATCAACAAAACCATTTCCAGTTGTAAAAACAATTTTTCCTCTTTTAAAAATAGTTTTATGTTCTGGTTCTATATTAATTCTATTTTCTTCAATGGTGATAACATGATTTATTTTTTCAATTTCTTCTTCGCTTAAAGAAGCAATTGTTTTTATATTGTACCCATATTTGGAGTAAAGATTACTATCTAATAAATTTGGATTTACCGCTATCATTCTTAATTGAGTATTACTTAATTCTAATTTATTATTTTCCCATGCTCTGACAATTAAGCCATTATTAGCGGAAACTAAAGATTTAATTTTTTTCAAATTTCCTTCTATTGGATTAAATATTCGATCAAATTCAGAAATTTCTTTTTGAGTAAACTCTTTCCTTTTACTTCTTTTTATTATCATTTCTAGTAGAATTTTTTCTATTTCAGTAGTTAATCCTGTAGCTTTCTTTTCTGATTTATAATTTTTCATAAATGCATAATACTCATTCATGTATTTTATAAAATTCTTCATATCATTTTCTTTCAAATCATACATGAGCAGATTACATTCAAAAGCCTTTTCGTTATCAATCTTGTATGGTAGTAAAATACTTTTTTCACCGTATATTATTGTTAATACTTTTATTACATTCATTTCAAATGTAAATAGTGGAGGATAAGTTTTTCCCTCTGTATAAAGTATATAAGATTGTATCCCATTTTCTATAGCTGGGTTTATAAAGTATTTATCTACATATTTGGTTACCATCGCTATCACCCTACTATAATACATAATATCATATTTTATAATAAAAGAAAAGTAATTATACAGTTGACAGGTTATCAGATGTTTTATTCAAAGACCCGCCATATATACTAGGTACTGTTCCTGTTATTACTTTTGATCCAATAAGTAGCCTAAATGTTTTATTTAACTTTTCTTCTTTATATGGTATATATATTTTCTGTTCTAAAGTTACTTCTAAAAAAATTTTTAAAATGGCATTGTTAATTCCGTAATCTTCTAATTCAACTTCAATATTACCAAAAGCATGTTCATAAAAATTTATTTTTACTGGTATTTTTGGACCAAGATTATTTATTAGCACTCCATCATCTGCTAAAAATAATGGAACTTTTATATATGTATTATTTTGATATTTTTTCATAATAGTATCATTTATATTAAATTCAAAAATATTTTGTTGTATCTTTTTTACGACATTTACCATTATTTCATTAGCATATGTTGTGTTTATATCAACATATAGTATCTCATCTTTTTTATTTTTGTTCAGATTTATTAATTTATCTAAATCAACATATTCGGGGACAATATTATTTTTTATATATAGATTTGTTATTTCTTCAATTTTTGTAGATGCAATATTTAAAATTTTAGGAGAGATATTCTTATTATAATAATTAAAAAACATTATGACTGTACAAATTATTAAGAGAATTAATATTTCATTATGGCTATTTTTTAGAGTTTTAGTTTTAAATTTTTTCATAATTAATTATATGAAAAAAGGACTGTTTTTAAAACAATCCTAAATTTAATAGCACGTTAAGAATATAAACTGCTCCAACTACAAGAGCTATTATGATTATAAAGATAATTATCTTTATAATTATTGTCCCTGTATCTTGTTTTGAAATGTCAGAAAAATCATCATAAGAAGATAAATCAATATTCAACTTAGATAAAGTTTTTTCAACCTTTTCTTCGCGGTTCTCTTCTTTATTTTCTGAATTTTTTTCTTCATTCTCTTTTTCTATTTCTTTTGCCTTTTCAGGATCTATCACAACTAGTCGTATTTCTTTTTGTGTTTGTGTAACATCACTCATTGGCGGTAATTTTTCTTCTTGATCCTCAGTGTTTGATTCTTCTATTAAATCACTAAATAACGAAAGAGAGCTATCATTGTCTTTTTTCTTTGATTCTTCCTTATTTTTTATTTCTAATTGCGTGATGGTATTGATTAAGTTCATTAAGTTGTCTTCTTCTGCTTTTCTCTCACTATTTTTCTTGGCATCTTCAACTTTTTTTAATTCCAAGTCTAAATTGTTTAATATTTCATATTGAGCTTCTCGAACTTTTTTTAATCGTTCTTTATTATAATCAACATTTTTACCTTGTTTGGCTTTTTGTAAAATTGCATTTATATCATATTCTTTGGTATCAACAAGAGGTTGACTAACTATTGGTTCTTCTTCGTATGCAGGAACTTCAATACTTCTTCTTTTTGGGGTGTACTCGTTGTATTTTTCGTCTAAAATTTTTCCTAATTTGGAGATATCAATACTATCAGCATCAGCATCTATTACAGAAAAATTCGAATTAACATCAAAATCTTTTAGTGAGCTAGTTTTGACATCTTCATATAAATCTTGATTTTTTTGTGTCCTTGATTTATAAGCAATATCAGAACTATTATATTTATCCATTCTGCTTTGCATACTTTTCACCCTATTAAAATTTTATCATAATATGTCTATTTTTGTATATAGAAGTTGTTTTTTTAGCTGTAAATCTGTATAATTAAGTTTATAAGGAGAGATAATTATGAAGTTAAGAGTTGATCAAGATAAATGTATAGCATGTGGAGCTTGTGTCGCTATTGCGCCAAATAATTTTGACTTTAATGATGATGGATTATCAACTGTTATAGGTGATGACATTACTGACGAAACAAGAAATGCAATTGATGCTTGTCCTGTATATGCAATAGCAATAGAAGAAGAAAATTTAGAAAATGAAGTTATAAATACTTGCAAGTGTGAAAATGAATGTACTTGTGATGATGAATGTAATTGTGAAAATGAATGTACTTGTGATGATGAATGTAATTGTGAAAATGAATGTACTTGTGATGATGAATGTAATTGCAATGAAAATATTTCAGAAAATAATGAATGTAAATGTGAACATTGTCATTGTGAAGATTTAGAAGAAGCTGCTTAAGCTTCTTTTTTTAACAAAAAAAGATCATTTTATGATCTTTCAATATAATCATTTCCTTTGTGCGGTTCGTCTCTTAATAAATCATTATAATTTTGCTGTCTTAAAGCTTCATAAGTCATTATTGCAACTGTGTTCGATAAATTTAACGCTCTCACATTAGCAGTCATTGGCAAACGCATACAATGATCCAAGTGCGGTTTTAGTAATTCTGTTGGTATCCCAGTTGATTCTTTACCAAAGATAAAATATAAGTTTTCCTCAGAATCACTGTAGTCGAAATCGGTATGAGGTTTATGACCGTATCTCGTTAAATAATAAAAAGTTCCAGTATTTTTACTATAAAAATCGTCTATATTTTCATAAACTGTATAATCACATTTATCGATATAATTAACACCACTTCTTTTTATATATTTCTCATCTAAAGAAAATCCTAATGGTTTAATTAAATGAAGTTTAGAATTTGTAGCTACACAGGTCCTCATAATATTCCCAGTATTCCCTGGTATTTCTGGTTCAAATAGAACTATATTTATCATTTAAATCACTTCCAAATATAATTATATAATTTAATATAAAAAAAACAAGATATAAATCTTGTTATTTATCTATTTCATACATATCAATTACTTGAATAAAGTCATCTTTGTTTAAAAGATGGTCTTTAGAATCTATAGTAAATGTTGGTATTCCCTCTTTATAATAAACTAAAGCAGGAAATTTTTTTATTTCCAAATTTTCGGCAAGATTTAAAGTTGCGTTTAAGTCTCTTAAAAAATTTTGCTCTGTCATAAGTTCAGATACGTTCAAATACATTACATTATCTATCAAATTATTATTTTTTAAATATTTTTTTATTTCATTTTCATTGTTATGAATTTGTTCATCAGAAGTAAAACTTATCACTAAAAAAGTATCTGCATCTAATTCTTTAGTTGTCTCTTTTAAATCTTCATATAAAACTTCTTTGTTGGCAAGTGGGCTTGTTTTACTTTTATTATCTTTATATATATTATATAGATTATAAAAAGCAAAGCAGGCACTGATGACTAAAATTATTACTCCTATTAATATTAAATAATTTCTTGATGGGATTATTTTTTTGGTCATACTTATCACCCTTCTAATTATATTCTAACAAATTATATGCTTTTTAACAACAAGTTAGTAGAGAATAAGATTAACTTTAACGTTTGTTTTTACGTTTGTTTTCTTTTATTGGATTAACATGAATTATTGTTAAATATATTTCATCAAGTGCAGATATTTCCTTTTCTAAAGTATTCGCAATTTCATGACTTTCAAAGGTTGTCATGTTTCCATCAACGAATATGGTAATTGAAACTTGATATTGGTAACCAATTGGTGTTGAATTGAAGTGGTTTATTTTTTTTATTTCTGGATGTTTTTCGATAATTTTAAGTACTTCTTCTTTTAATATTTCGTCCATTCCTTTATCCATTAAAACATCAAAGGATTCTTTAAAAAGTTTTATAGCAGTAATAAAAATCCATAATACTACTAAAGAACCTACTACACCATCAACAAAAGTTATTCCATAATATCCAAACACTGATGCAATTAAATTTAATGATGTTAAAATACAGTCATTTATATGATCTTTTGCATTAGCCTTAACAAGTAGATTATTGTGTTTTTTAGCAACATTTATAGTTATTTTATAAAGGATAAATTTTAATATTATAGTAATTATACAAACGATTAATAAATATTTAGAATAAGTATAGCTATAATCATAAAATAAAGATTTTATAGAAGTTATTAATACACTTATTGATACTAAAATCATAGCTAAACTTATAAGCATAGTAAATATATATTCAGCCTTTCCATGTCCTAAATTATGGTCTTCATCAGCTTCTTTTGAAGAAACCTTATTACCAATGAATGTCATTATTGAGGTACCTATATCGCCTGCTGAATTTAGTGCATCGGAAATCATTGATTGAGAGTGAGACACTAAACCTACAATGGCTTTTATTATTAGAAGAAAAATATTACCTACTATGCCTAAAATACTTACTAATCTTGCCGATTTATATCGGTCCATATTAATACCTTCTTTCTTTAGCGTATGCTAATTATATCATAAATTAAAAAAATAAAAAGACAAAACTTACGTTTTGCTTAATACCTATATAGATCACTTAAAACTTTTCTTTTTAAATGTGTTACTTTTGGATCTTCCTCAGAAGAATTAAAGTTTGAGGCGATTAGACCAATTATATCTGAGTAAAGTTCTTTTAAATTCTGCTCATTTCCTTCAACAGACATTTGAAATATTCTAGCTATTTCCTTTTGTGAAGATGATGTATCACGATATCTAATTATTTTATGACCCATTTCGTGACCAAATAGAAAGCTTGACTCGATTCTTCTAATATTAGAAACTGCATCAGCATCTAATACAATATCATCATTTGGCAAATAAAAGTATCCGTAGATATGGGAAGGAAGCTTATTTGTGACAACGAATCTTTGTCCTTCTAAAAAACGATTAGGAAGTTCACTTTCCTCATATTTACGTATTGCTGATTTTATTCCTTCAACACTTTGATAAATTAATGTGTTAACTAAGAATGAATCATCAATATCATCTCTTACTTCTTCATCAAATGTTAGCAATATGTCAGTATCAACAATAATGTTATGATTCAATTTTCTATGACCTGTTATTTTTCTTTCACGCATAATGTTACCTCCATTGCTGCTTATTCTATCATAGATGATAGTATATTAAAAGAAAAATCGGTAATACTATGAATGGAGGCGATTTTATGAGTCAAAAAGAATTAAATTATATGGAAGATGTTTATAATCACGAAAAATTAGTTATAGACGTTTTAAAGCGAGATAGAGATATGATTGATGATGATAATTATATTGAACTATTTAATAATCAAATTGATAAACATACAGATTTGGTTGCAAATATAGAAAAGTATTTAGGTGATGCATGTGAATAATAAGATATATTTAGAAAATGCATTAACATTAACAAAATCACTTTCAATGTTATATATAAATGCGACTATCGAATCAAGTAATGAAGAAACTAGAGCTGTATTTTATAATGGGCTTTTAGTTAACTTAGAAATGCAAGATGATATATATCAAAATATGAAGGATGATGGATACTACAATCCAGAAAACATAAAAACTTCAGAAATAAAAAAAGCTTTAAAAAAATTAACAAAAGACGAATAAATGATTCGTCTTTTTAATTTTCTAGTAATATATTAGTTAAGTCTTCCCATTTTTCATTTAATAAATTAAGATCATTATGTAAATTTTTTATTTTTTCATTTATTGCATTTGACTTGTTAAAATCAGTGTATATGTCCGTCTTACATAAATCTTGTTCTAAAATTTTTATTTTAGTCTCACATTTTATTATCTCATTTTCTAGGCGATTAAGTTCTTTTTTCAATTCATAAGTGTTAATTTTAGGTTGAACTTCCTCTTTTTTTGGTGATGTTTTTATATTTTCTTTTTTTTCGATGGTTTCTCCTTGAAGTTTTTTTGTTTCTTCAACATATTCGTCATAGCCGTAAGGATAAAATTTTACGCCATCTTTTTCAAATACTAATAGTTGATCAGCTATTTTTTTTACAAAGTATCTGTCGTGAGACACAAAAATCATTGTTCCTTTATATTCACCTAAGATATCTTCTAGGTGTTCTTTTCCTACAATATCCATATGATTTGTTGGTTCGTCTAAAATTAAAAAATTTGGTTTGTTAAATAATATTTTACATAATTCTAAGCGAACTTTTTCTCCACCTGATAGGACATTTATTTTTTTTAAGACGTCTTCTCCTTTAAAAAGAAATGATCCTAAAGCTCGACGACAGACAGGTTCTGTTAGTAATGGTAAAAAATCTCTAAATTCCTTTAGTACCGTATTATCAGAATCAAGCATCGCTAGATTTTGATCAAAATACCCAGGGGTTACATGCAAGCCATAGGAAACATGACCACTTATTGGATCGATTATACCATTTAAAGTTTTTAAAAGAGTTGATTTACCAATTCCATTTTCACCTATTACACCAATCTTTTTTCCTCGAAGAATTGTTAAGTCAATTTTAGCAAGTGGTTTATCATAACCAATTACAAGTTCTTCAGCAATTAAAACTTTTTTGACAGATTCTTCCATTTCACTTAAGTTTGTTTTAAAAACTCGCATATCAGTTTCTAATGGTTTGTCAATTAAATCCATATGTTCTATTTGTCGCAGTTTTGATAAAGCCATACTAGCCTTTGAAGGTTTAGACCTAAACCTTTCATAAATGCTTTTTAGTCTTTTAATTTCCTTTTGTTGAAACTCATAATCTTTTAAAGTTTTTTCATAATTCAGTTTTTTTGTTTTTTCATAAAAAGAATAATTTCCTTTGTATCTTGTTAATTTTCCATAGTCTATATCATAGATGATATTTACGATATTGTTTATAAACATTCGGTCATGTGAAACTATAATCAAAGCTCCCTTATAGTTTTTTAAGTATTCCTCAAGCCATTCTATTGTTTTTATGTCTAAATGATTCGTTGGTTCATCTAATACAAGAATATCAGGATGACTTAAAAGAAGCTTGATAAAGGCTATTTTTGTTCTTTGTCCTCCAGAAAATTCACCTATTTTTTTTAACTTATCAGATTCAGAAAAACCAAATTTGTTAAGCATCACTTCATATTCTTTTTTATAAGAATAGCCACCTTGAATTTTAAAGCTTTCTTGTAAATTGGTGTACTCATTTATTATCTTATCAGAATTATTCTTGCTCATTTGTTCTACATAGGTATTTAATTTTTTTTCCATATTGATAAGATTACTAAATGATTTCTCAATTTCTTCTAACAGAGTTAAATTTTCATTATCAAATTCAACTTGTTTCATGTATCCAATCGTAAATGTTCCTATTTTATTAATCTGAAATTTTTCTTCTCCAATTCCTTCGCTAAACATATCATTGTTTTCAATTGCACGCAAAAAAGTGGTTTTTCCTGAACCATTTCTTCCTACTATCGCGATATGTTCTCCATCGTTTATTTCAAAGTTAATTTCTTCAAGAATCGTGTTACCATTTAAAGAAACTGAAGCGTTTTTTATTTGTAATTTCATAGTTCCCTCTTCTAATGTAATTTTTATAGGTGTATTCGTCAATTAAAACACTTTTGTCTATTTTTTTTATTTTAATTTTTTTTACTAAATTTTGATATTTTATTATTTCAAATCCAACTAATTTTCCTATTCCTACTAAACTAAAATTTAAATATTTTTCATTTTTAGAATTATATCTAATTCTTTCTAAGTCATCAATATTTTTTATATCTAACTGATCTAGATTATTTTTTATTTCATCTTTTACTACTTCAATTATGATATCATTTAAATCATCTTCAAGAATTAAAATTTTTTCTTTTAAGTCTTCAAATGTATCACATACTCGATTTATTTTTGATGTGTTTTTTTCAAGTGCTAAATTTTTTCCTGGGGTATAGTAAATTAAATATTCATTTCCTTGTACTTTAAGTGGATATTCAACAGATATTATTTCATGACATTTTTTGCATTCTTGCTTAAAAATACTTTTGTCTATTACTTTTGCTATTTTATCTTTTTCAACTGTTTCAATAATTTTAACTCTATTTTTATGTCGACATTTTGGACAAGAAAAATCTTCCTTTTTTATCATGATTTATACTCCTTAATTCCAAATTATTATATCATAATTTAATATTTTATTATATAATTGTAGTAGTGATGTTTATGAAATTTATAATTATATTTTTAATGTTTTTTTTCTTAGCTGGTTGCAAAGAAAAAGAAATAGTTATTCCTGATGAAGTTAAATTAGAAATCAAGAGTGAATCTATAGAGGTTTTTAGTGATGCCCATTTTTATGATTTGATTGGCGATACGAATGTTAAAGTTACTACAGAAAACAAATTACTTGATACTGATAAGGTAGGTACACATAATTTAAATTTTGAATTTGAATTTGAAGGAAAAAAGTATAAAAAACAAATCGATTATACAGTTGTTGATACACATGCTCCAGTTTATATAAGTGCTCCAACTTCTAGAACTATTAAAGTAAATGATGATTATTATCCTTGTGATGAAATTGTATTTGGAGATAATTATGATAGAAATCCAAGTTGTGAAATAAGTGGTGAATTTGATTTAACTACTGTTGGTAATTATAAAGTAGAGTATGTAATTAAGGATACATCTGGCAATGAAAAAAGAAAAAATTTAAATATAAATGTAGTTGATGCTATATCTTCATCTAACTCTAATAATAAAAATACAACTACATTGCCTTTGGCAAATGTTATTGAAAGTAAGAAAAATGATAATACTATGATTGGAATAGATGTTTCTAGATGGCAAGAAAATATAGATTTTGATAAGGTTAAAAATGCGGGTGTTGAATTTGTCATAATGCGTATGGGAATTAATTCAGACATAGATAAAGATATTTCAATGGATACTTACTTTAAACAAAATATTGAGGGAGCAAGAAATGCTGGTTTAAAAGTTGGAATATACGTTTACTCTGCTGCTACTTCAAAAGAGAAAGCAAGAGAACATGCGGAATGGACAATTGATGCACTTGACAATATGCCACTTGATTTTCCAATAGCCTTTGACTGGGAAAATTGGAGTAAGTTTAGAAAGTATGGAATTAGCATTCACGATTTAGAAGAAACTTTTAATGAATTTGCAAGAGTAATAAATTCTTCTGGCTATGAAACAATGTTATATAGTAGTAAATTCTATTTAGAAAACATTTGGCAAAATAAACATAAATATCCTGTTTGGTTAGCTCATTATACCAATGAAACAAATTATGAAGGCGATTACTTTTTATGGCAAATGAGTAATGTTGGTAGAGTTGAGGGAATTAACGGAAACGTTGATATAGATATTTTATATAAAAATAAAACTAGTTTAGATTTAAACTAGTTTTATTTTTGCATAAATTCTTGATACCATTGAGATATTTTATCACTTTTTACACTTGGATTATGAGTATATTCTAAGTACTCATTTTTGGTCATTTTTTCTTCTTTTTCTCTTCTATAATTATTAAATTTTTTTTCAACAAATAAGTCACTTAAATAACCTTGTAATATAGAAATTTTATATTCAATAGAATCATTATTAATTTTGTAACGTAGGTATGTATCGTCAACTTTGAATTTTTCAAAATCATCTTCTAAATCATAATCATTTGATATATCGACGTTATTAATGTGGTAGCTTCTAATTTTTCCAAGAAGTAAACTTATATCTTGTTGATATGCTTCTTTTATTTTTCTTACGTCGTCACGATCTGTTGACAACATATTATATAGTTCACTATATTCATCAGTCATCTTATCACCTTGTTCCAAACCCTATTTTTTTTTCGCTATCCAATGCTATAGAATAGCTTTTTAATCTATTAAAGTAATATTCTCTATCTGTTTCAGTAAGCAATTTGCTAAGGTATGCCTCTTCAACTTGATTTTTAGCTCTTTCAATTTCAGATTCTAGTCTAATTGATGTTCCAGTTAAATTTCCTAGATTATTACTATCATGCTCAATTCTTAGAACGTCGGCTTGAATATTCATAATTAATTCGTTAAGCATAATCTTTACTCGCTCAACTTCTGAGGATTGATAACCCATTGTCAATTCAAGATTCAAACGTTTTTCATTAATCCTTTTAAAAAGAAGGTGAAATTCACTTTTTAGCTGAATATCTTTTATTCCTTTTTTTAAAGTATCTTCATATCTCTCTAAAGCTTTACCATAAAGAAGGCTATACTCATCAAGTGTAGTAAAATTGCTCATCTCATCATTCATTAAATTTATTTCACTAAATAAAACATCTATATATTCGTCTGAATTACTACTTACTTTAATTAAATTTTTTTGTTTGTCAGCAATTAATTTTTTTAAAGATTCGATATATGGTTCTATTTTTTTAGATAATTCTTCACTGTTATTTTCTTTTCCTAATTCTTCAAGAATTTGGTCGAAAAAGTTCATTTTTGTATTTAAATCATGTGAATTATTAGTTTCTCCAATTGTTTCTTTTAATTTATTAATAAGACATATATAGTAGTCCTCTTTTGTTACTGATTCTCTTTTAGTGTAATTAGCAAGTAATGATTCTTCTTCAGATTCACTTAATAAACTTGATGTAACTATTGGTATTTCCGCTGTAATTTCTAAACCTCTGTCTTCAGTTAATCTAACTTGTATTTCACTTACTAATCCAGGATTATCGCCAGTTTTATTGTATTTATTCTCTTTTTCTTTAATCGCTTTTTCTTTATTATCTTCTATAAGTTTTCTTTGATGATTTGCTATTTTTTGAATAAACTCAGATATTTCTTCTGATTTACCATTAATAGATACAGTACTTATTGTATCCATTTTAGTAGGTAATACTTTGGTTATATAATCAGCAACAGATATATCCATTCCATCAACAATAGATTCAAGAATTTCAGTTTCAAGGTAACTTGCCATATTAAAACATAACTCTGCTTTATCTTCAAGTGTTGGAGCATGATATTCATTGTTTAATAGTTTTAAAAATAATTCTTCAATTGTTATTGTCCTTCCAACATACATTAGCAATCCTGTATCGTCCATATGTTCTAAGACATATTCTGTCAAATATGTTCTTACATCAATAAACTCTTCTTCTTTAGGACCGGTTTGAATCACTTCTTTAATAAATTTATTATTTTCAAAAAATTCTTTTAATTTGATCATTCTTATGTCGTTTAAAGTTATTCTTTTACCTATTACAGAAGTTTTATCCGCTGTTTGAACATTAAAAAAATTTGCCAAGATGGTTGCTGTAGCACCAGGTTTTACATAAGATAAAAAGTCTGTTTCCATGTATTTAAATAAAGGAAGACGTGTCCCATTAGATATGATCGTTGCCATCTTAAATGAATTTGGTAGTATTGATTGTGTTTCTTTTATAATGTCAAGCTTTTCCATTCATATCCTCCTTTACTTTACACATCTAATTATAACAAAAAAAAAGACTATTTAGTAGTCCTTTTTTTATATAAAATGAAATTCCATTTTTCATCACCAATTAATTCTTCAAGTTCCTCAAATTTTTCTTTAAATAAAAAATTAATTGTTGTTTCGTCTATATCTAATTTATTGTTAATAAGCAAAATTATTCCTTCTTCATTAAGCATTTTGCTTAATTCATTAATAAAGTCTAAAAGCTTTTTTCCCTTAAATTTTGAAAGATAATTATTTAAAATAATTCCATTGACTTTTTTTTCTGTTTTATTATTAACTATTTGAAGATGATTCTTTTGAAGATATTCACTCGCATTAGTTTTAACATTTTCAAACAATAATACTTTATTGTTTTTTAATAATTTTATGAATTGTCTGTAATATGGTTGTAAAAAACTGTTTTCACTTAAATAATCTATATTATTCATATTGATGTAAGACTTCTTTAATGATATTATCTTCAAAATCAAAATTATGATATTTTGCTGTTTCCCCATTTATTTGAGCTAGAAATGCACCTATTTCTAGATTGTTTGAGCCATCAATATTATTCTTTTCACTTTCTTCTGAGTTTGTATAATCAAAAGATATAAGTAATGAAGCAAATACATTTTTGTCAGTTTCAAAAAATTTGTTATGAACATCACTTGTTACAAGCAAGAATATAATATTTAAGCCAGCTAATTGACTAATAATTCCCGATAACATTTTTTCAGTATCTTCTTCACGAAGTAAAAATTTATCATCATCAATTGCAACTACTAGTAATGGTATTATATCTTCATGAACAGCATTGTACTCATCAATGGTTGTAAATCCTTGTTCTTTAATTAATTTTTTTCTTTTTTCTATTTCTTCTAATATACGAGATAAAGTTACTACAGATTTATCTATATCATTTATAGCTTTATATTTTAAATAATTAGTGTCACAATAGTAATTTAGTTCTACACCAGAAGTATCAATTAATGCCAGTTCCATCTCTAAAGATGTATAATCGCTTATTAACTCTAGAAGGATTTGATCTAATAATATCGATTTTCCTGATCCTGTTTCTCCTGTAATAATTATTGACGGAGTTTCTTTTATATTTATTAAAAGTTTTTCACCACCAGCAGATTCTCCTAATATAAGTTGTCCTTTTTCTCTTTTTAATTTTAATATTTCTCTAAATTCCATAGTTCCTCCTAGATATCAAAGTCCTTAATCTTAATTAATAACTTATTTATTATAGTATCTTTCCCTTCTAATGGAACATTTATTGAAAGGAATATATTTTCTTCAGTATCCTCAACTTCTGTAATTAATATTTCATCTTTTTCAAGTTCAATTATTTTATTATCGATTAGCATCTTTTTTATTGCTTTTTCTGATGTATTTTCTAAATCTAATATCGATATAAAAATGGTTGCATTTGTTATGCCATATGAAGACCACACCTCAACACGATATGGTCTTCCATCCTCAAGTGTTCCTTCATTGTAACCAATATTGCATACTTCTGTATCACTTGTAAAATCTAATGTATCTCTTATAATATTTGGATAATCCATTTTAAACCTCCCTATTTAATGGTAATTTTCCTTACTAATCAATCTCATATATACTAATTTCAAATCTTCTTCTTTCACTTTTAAATCTCTTAAAATTGCATAAGATTCTTCTATTGATATTTCAAAAAAGCAATTATCATTTTTTAAAATTTTTTGAATTAATGTATATTTTTTCGGATCTATTTTAGCAAGTATATCTGCTTGTTTTCTTAATTTATCTAACAATTTTATCACCTACATATCTACTAACTCCAGGGATTGAATTTTCCTTATTATCAATATAATAATAGCAATTGTTACTTAAAAGTGATATTAATTCATCTAAACTTACGCTTCTTAAGATATCTTGATTAGTTTCATCTACTACTAGATAATGATAGTCTATATCACGAATAGAAACAACAGTTACTGGCGTTAAGTATTCTTCTTCTCCATTTTTCTTTGCTAAAATGTTAATAGCAACATTTGAGTTATTGGCAAAAAGAGCTCTAAATAGTTTCTTTTCATAACCGACCATGTCTAGCCCTTTTAGATTAGTTCTTGTTATTTCTTTAAGTAGAATATAAAGTTTATCTTGAATGTCTATTTTAGAATATTTAAAAGTATCTCGGTAACTAGCAAGTGATTCTTGAAAAGATTTTCTGTTTTCTCTTTTCCTTTTGATATCTTCATAAACTTTGTTTCTTAACTCAGCAAATTTTTTATTAGTTATATTATTGTTGTTAATCGATATTAAATTTATAATTTTATCATTCACTTTAACGTTGATAAAATCACTTTTTTCTGGAGTTACTAGAGAGTTTATCGCTACAAGATATTCGCCATAGCGGAATGTTAATTTGGCCTTGCCTAAATCTTCTCCATTCATCAAACTTTGAGCTAATGTAAAATCAATATTAAGTTCACTTATTAAAGATGCAAAAATTGTTAAAAAAGCATACAATGAAATGTCATTATTACTTAAATTTTTACTCTTGATATTTTCAATATTTTGGTTAATCTCTAAAATTTCTTGACTCATAGCTAAATAATAATTAGAGTCTAACGAGAATATTTCACATAATTTAATATAGAAATATATAGCTTTTTCTAAATTTGAATATCGCGGATTTAAATCATGATTTAAATATTCTCTTAATTCATCAGAAATTGTTATTTTTCCAATAATACTTTCTCCATTTTCATCCAAATCATTTTTGTTTAAATTTTTATTTAATGATTCAAAATCGATTAAAGAAAAGTTTTTAATATTTTCATATCTTTCAATAAGATTATCGGGGAAATCATATTTTATTAATATTCTTTCTCTTTCAATAAAATCAACTAAGGCATAAGCAAGAATTTCTTTAGCATAACCAAAGCTAATATTTCCAGCTAAAAATGATTTAAAATTTTCATCAGATAATGTAAAAATCCTAATTAAAGTATTTACTGGTATTTCTAATGAGGTATTATCAATAAAAAGATTATACGTAGCATTTCTGTATCTTTGTTCACAAGAGAATTGTCTCCAAGAACTTTTAATAATTGCAGATCGCATTTGTTCTTTTCTTGATAATTCGTCATTAATTTGGTTTAAAGCATTTATAAACTCCTTTCGAGTTATTTTTATAGAGACAATGCTTTCTTGATCAATAATGAAGTCTATTCTTGCCGCAACTCCTAAATCGTTATTTAAATTTAAGAGAAGGTATTTATACATGCCTTCGTCGTTCAATAAGTCATGTATTAATTTTTTACTTACTCTTTTATTTTCACTTTCATTTATAACTATTAAATCTTTTTCTTTATATTCTAAAAATATTTTTTCATCTTTTACTACAAGAGAGAGAGCAATGTTTTTCTTAATAGATTGACCATATTGTTTTTCTACTTCTTCACGAGTATAGAAAACATCTTTATCTAAAAGTTTTTCATATTCAACAATTATAGACATTAACATTACCTCCTTAATCACTTTTATTATAACATGTGCTAGATAATCTTTTACCTAATAATCGTTATTTTTACATATTAGATGTAAAAGCAAAAATATTCGTTAATATAAAAAGAAAAAATACGTTTTTTACGTATTTTATTCACTTCTTAAAGCAACAACTGGATCTTTCTTACTTGCCATTCTTGATGGAATAAGACCAGCTATTAATGTTAAAATTATACTTATTATAATTAAGATTATTGCTCCTGCATATGGTAAAGAGGCAATTCCAGTTATATTTAATGCTTCTTTTATTATAATATTGACAGGAATATTAATTAAACAAGTTACTAAAATTCCCATAATTCCTGCACAAGCACCCTCTATTAATGTTTCAGCATTAAACACGCGAGATATATCTTTTTTACTTGCACCAATAGCTCTTAATATACCAATCTCTTTTGTTCTTTCAATTACTGATATATAAGTAATTATAGCAATCATGATACTTGATACAAATAAGCTTATTGCAACAAAAGCAATTAAGACTGTTGATATTACATTAACAATACTAGAAACAGATGACATCATTACACCAAACATATCTGTATATTGAATAGTATCATCTTCTGATTTTCCTTTATTAAATTCGTCAATAATATCAGTTATACTTTCTTTAGCATCAAAATCTTTAGGATATATATTTATTGAATCTGGATTTTCTAAATCTGCTATTCCTAATAGATTTAAATTTTGTTCATAAGTTGACGAGGCATAATTAGAGAATGTCTCTATGTAAGCAGATAGTTCCTCTTGTGACATACTTTGAATTGCTTTTAGTTGATCTTTAGATAAGTTTTTCATATCAAACTTAGCTGATTCACTAAATTTTTTACCTGTAAAAATATTTTTTTCTTTATTTTTAATTTGTTCTTTTGCAATATCTGATTTATTTATTTCAGTTATCGTTTTTTCCCATAATGAATGTGTATATCCAACAAGACCATAGCCAGAATCTATAACTGATTCTTCATTAGGTTTAATAATACCTACAACTTTTAAATCTAGAGAATTTTTTAAAACTTTTTTCATGTATTCTTCATCATTGCTTTTATCTATCCAAACTCCATTAGTTTTTTTATAAAAGTCTGTATTTAATACTAATTTATAAGTTAACTTTAGTAACTCTTCTTTACTAAATGTTTTATTTTCAAATTCAACTTTTTCACCACTTATCATATTGTTAAATTGTTTCTTTAAATCATCTTGATCAAGTAATCCTAAACTATATAATGTGTAGTCAGATATCTCATTATTACTATTTAGAATAATTACTAATTCATTATATTCTTTTGGCCAATTACCTGCTACTAAGTCATATTGACTTTCATTAAAATCTTGGTTATCTAATAATTCTGTAAATACATCATATGATCCCATCATACCTGAGTAGGCACTGGATATATTAGATGTTCCCATACCAATTGCATCTAGTACAGTTGTTGGATTTACTCTAACGATTTTATCTGGGTCATTTTTATATAAATTTAGTTTTATATTATATCCATAAACAATATCCGTAACATAATCGTTTATTTCTTTTTTATCATTTTCGATGAATTTCTTAAAAGACGCTAAATCATTGATTTTTACATCTTCAGTTATACTAGAAAACATATCACCCATAATGTTTTTAGAATGAATTAAATCATCATCATAAGTCTCTTTTTTTCCATTTCCCATAAAGGAAAGAAGCATACTAGAAATATCAACTGATTCTTTAGAAATAGTTAATGGATAAGAACCTAGTGTTTCTTTTTCTGTCTTACTAATATAATTTTGAATACCATTTGATAAAGAAAGAATAAGAGCTATTCCAATTATACCAATAGATCCTGCAAAAGCAGTAAGTAGGGTTCTTCCTTTTTTAGTCATTAAATTATTAAGCGATAATGATAAGGCAGTTAAAAAGCCCATTTTACTTTTTTTAGATTTTTTCTTATTCTCTTTTAGCTCTTCTTTTCCATCAAACGGATTAGAATCATCAACAATTTTTCCATCCAATAATTTTACAATTCTTGTAGAATATAAGTTGGCAAGTTCAGGATTATGAGTAACCATTATTACTAATTTATCTTTAGCAATTTCTTTAAGTAAATTCATAACTTGAATACTTGTTTCTGAATCTAGAGCTCCAGTTGGTTCATCTGCAAGTAAAATATCAGGATCATTTACTAGTGCACGAGCAATAGCTATTCTTTGCATTTGCCCACCACTCATTTGGTTTGGTTTTTTATTTATTTGCTTTTCAAGACCAACCTTTTTTAAAACAGCTATACTTCTTTTTCTTCTTTCTTCTTTTCCAACACCTGATAAAGTAAGAGCTAATTCAACATTTTGTAATGCTGTTTGATGAGGGATTAGATTGTAACTTTGGAATACAAATCCAACTCGATGATTTCGGTAGACATCCCAGTCACGATTTTTATATTTCTTTGTAGAAATACCATTAATTATTAAATCTCCATCTGTATAATTATCAAGTCCACCAATTATATTTAGCATTGTAGTTTTTCCACTACCTGATTGTCCAAGAATAGAGACAAATTCATTTTTTCTAAATATTATTGATACATCATCTAAAGCTTTTTGTGTTAATCCAGCCGTATGATAAACTTTAGATATTTTTTTCAATTCTAACATAATTTCCTCCTTATGTATCTTATTTTAAAAATGATATAAGAAATATCACAATAAATACGATTAATATTATAGCTGATGTTTTAGAGACATACAATCTTTTTATTGATTTATCAATTGATTTTTCTTCTGCAAGTCCTGTTTCAGTCAGAGAAAAGCCAAATGTTTTATAATTTGTCATATCAGTTTCAGAAACAAGGTAGGCTCCAATATCTGAAGTGTAATCAATATACTCTATATCTTTAGGTGCAAAGGCAATTAAAAACGTCATCAATATATCTCCTATTGCTCCAGCAAAGTTTATTATAGATAAAAATATTAAAAGTGGTATATCAAGAAATAAACCGATTGGAAAAACTATAAAACTTAGAATAACTAGTGGTAATAGAAGGGATATGAGAATTCCTGTTTTACCAATTTTCTCTTGGCATAAAGCATATAAGACTCCTTTTTCTAAAGTTATTCCAAATTTGATATTTTTTATATCTTTTGCAAATATAAAAAATCCTATTCCATGGAGTAATTCATGTAATATAAAGTACACTATCATAGTAAATAAAATAGTTGTAAGAGCAGTACACCCTATCACATCAACTTTAAAAATAAATAATATAACTATTGGTATTATTAACATCACTAATGATAATATATTAGCAGCTGTTATATTTAATTCATATTTATAATATTTTTTCATGTTTTCACCTATTAATTTATTATAGCATATACAGATATTTTTAGTTATAATATATATCTGTGATTGAATATGAAATACAATTATTTTGACCCCAAGTTTATTGATAAAATTTATGAAAGTGAATTTGATAAAAATGATGTTTTAAATTTTATAAAAGGATTTGTTAAATATCTTAAAATAGATGATTATTTAAGTGATGTTGTTTTTAAATATTTAAAGAAAGGGAATCTGGCTATTTATAATCGAAAAACCAAAGTTGTTTCGGTTTCTTTAGATGCAATTATAGATGACGCAAAAGCTCTTTGTGAAGAGAATGTTCCTGATAAAATTCTTTTTATAAATATTATGATTATACTAACCTTAGTTCACGAAATTACTCATATAAATCAGGTAGCTCATATGAAAGATAATAATCCAATTTCAATGATTTTAAAAAGAGATTTCACTTTAATAGATATATTAACTCCTGAAGAGTATGAATATTACTACGTCTATTTTACTTGTGAAAGAGATGCAATTATCACATCATTAGAATATGTTCTTTACTTATTAAAAAATATATTAAAACAGGAAAAAATGTTTAATTATTTTTTTGAAATATTAGCTGATAATTTAACTAACGGATATGAGATAAAAAGAAAAAAAGAAATCTCACCTATTCAAGTTATAAACAAAAGATTTTCAAAAAAAACTTTTCCCTCTTTAACCTATCTTGATATATACGATTCTCTTAAATATGGATTGCCATTAAGTAAAGACAAATTAGATAATTTTACAGAAAATAAAAAGTTAATTATTATACAAAAAATCAACTTGCACTAACAAATTAAATATGCTATTATATATTCCAATTTAAAGGGGGAGATTTTTATATGGAAGATATTCCTAATTTGGTTGATATTGACTGTTATTGTAAAGAATTAAGTGAAATAACAGGAATAAAACTTCCGATTATAAAAAGGATTGTAGTAAAAAACTTTGCAATCATCTATCTTACTGAAGCTGTTTCATTTATAGATGCAACCGATAATATAGAAACTGAATTAAATAGAATGCTTGAGGGACAAAATCAGAAAAAGTTAACTATTGCAGTATAAAAGCAAGTTCATTATTGAACTTGCTTATTTATTTAAAATTACATCTTTTACATAGATCTTCTTGACGATGATTTTTTCTAAAACCTGTTAACATATTTTGATATCTTTTACTATAAATAATATCTTCTAATTCTTCTTTAAAAATATTGCCAAGATTTATAGTTCCTTCTGAATCTAAACAACAAGGAACTACAGTACCATCAACAAGTATTCCAATATGATCTTTTAAAGCATAGCATGTGCCAAAGTCAGTTATAACTTCATTATCATTTGGCCAAATAAATTCTTGATGAGTACTTATAAATATATTTTCACTAATTTTAGTATTATTATTTAGTGTTTCTAAATCTATTTCTTTATTGTACTTTTCATTCAATTTGTTGATAATTTCCGATTTGTATTTAGAATTTGTCCATAATCTATAAGATATAAAGGTATATTTTTTTAATATATCTGCGACATTAAAAATATCTTCCATATATTCATCTAAAGTTTTATTATATTTTTCATTAAAACTATGAAGAGAAATATTTAATTGACGAATATTTTTATTATCTTTTATTTTCTTTATTAAATATCCATTTGTTGTAATATTTATTTTATAAGACTTACTGGCTATATTAATAAGTTCATTTATATTAGGATGAAGTAATGGTTCACCTAATATATGGAAATAAAGATATTCTGTGTAGTTAGTTAGTTTATTTAAAATAATTTCAAAATCAGTTTTTGTAATAAATCTTTTTTCGCGTTTAGTTTTTGCACAAAATGAGCAAGAAAGATTACATTGATTAGTTATTTCTATGTATACCTTTTTAAGCTTCTTCATCAGTTTCTTTCTTTGGAGATATTATTTCTACTAATTTTCTTACTCGTTCATGTCTTTCAGTACAATTTTCTTTTAAATTGGAATTAGTTACAGAAGAATAAATGCCTCTTTGATAATTTTCAATTGAAGAGATTTCATCTAAGCTGTCATTTATATTTTCTTGGAAGTCTTTTAAAGAAAAAGTTAATAAGTACGCTGCTTCTAAATCTGGAAAAGCACCAGTTTTAAAACCTATTTTTATGTATCTTTTTATCTTCTTTGCACATTCTTTATAATAATCTAAATATTCATCAATATTTTTATATAATTCACTTACACGAATGTTTTCAATATTTAACAGTTTTGTCGAGTTTTTATAATCTCGTATACCTTTTTTATATAATCTTATAACTTTATTAGTTATTTTTGAAAATTCCCATATCTCATCTATTATTGATAATATTTCATCTTCTAAGGACGTATCTCCTGCTTCATATTTTCTAATTTTTTCAACAGATGCTGCTATTATTTGTTGTTCTTCTGTTTGATTGTTCATAACTTATTACCTCACTTATTAAAAGGGATTTTCGTTTAATACGTCTAAGTCAAAATAATATCCAACTTCTTCGTATTTTTCATCACCAATAGTAACTACTTTTTCTTCAACTAAACTACCCATATTGTCTTCATAAAATTTTTGAGCATTTTTATTATCTTTAAAACACCAAATTATCATATTTTTACATTTCTTTTCATGTAATAATTTAACTGTTTCTTTAAATAGGGATGACCCTATACCTTTGTTAAGATGATCTGGTTTGATATATAAACTAACTAATTCTGAATCATATTTTTCATCTTCTTTTATGTCAAAGCAAGAGTAACCCAATACTTCATCATTATTTACTGCTACTAGTACAAGGTCTTTATATTCTTCAAAAGATGCAATGTATCTTTCCGTTTGCTGTTTATAATCTAAACTTTTTAAATATTTTGATGAAATAATATTGTCATAAGCATTTCGCCAACCATCAATTTTTATGTGTGCCATTTGTTCTTGGTCTTCAAGTTTATTTAATCTGATAAGGTATTCATCTTTTGGTGTTAGATATTCAAGTATCTCATGCATTTGCTTAAATGAAGAGATAATTAATTCATCTTCTATTGCAAAAGTAATACGTCCGATTAATTCGTCTTTATTTGGCCATGAGATTGACTGACCAACTAAAAATCTTATGCGACATGTTTTATAAAAGAATTTAAGTAAATCCCTTTCAGTATTTATTGGGCTACCTTTATATTTCATTCCTTTAATTTTAGTAAAATCTAATATTATGAAGAAACCTGCCTCTGGCAAAAGATTTGCTGGTATATCAATAAGAGGGATTCCTTTTAATAGTTTTTTAATCTCTGAATCAGCTAAATTAGTTTTAGAAAAAGCCTCTAAAACTTTATCTTTAAATTCTTCATCAATAGCATCTATTCCATCTATTAATGATCGCATCAAATTAAACTTATATTTATAAATATTTCTTAATTCGCTAAAGTAATCTTTATAGACAAGTTGTCTTTCTTCACTAGTATTATATGCTCCTGCTAGAGCTTGACCCACGATATCAGGAGCAGAATCCATTCCTTGAAATATTCGATTAATTAGCTCACGAATTATTATTTCATCAGCAACAACAAAACCAGCTCTTAATGAAGCTAATCCATAGCACTTAGATAAACCAAATAAAGAAATAGTGTTTCTAAAAGCCCCTGGGATTGAAGAAATTGGTTTAGCAATATTTTCTTCATCAAAAGTTACATCACGATATACTAAGTCATCAATTACAAATGTTCCTCTTGCTTGACAAACTTTAGATATTTCTTCTAATCTTTTAGCTTCTTTTTCACCCATTACTTTACCTGTAGGATTTGAAGGGTTAGTATTTAAAAAAGCAACAACACGAGGTACGTATCCTTTTCTTCTATTATAAACTTTTTGAAGAGCTTCATTTATATCATCTATTTTAGCAGCAAGTTTCTCGGGATTAACAAGCCATCCATCTTCTGCTTCTAGAGGAAGAATTTCTACTTCTGCTCCAGCTCGTTCAGCTCTTATAGTAAATAAACCATAGTTAGGTCCAGGTATTAATACTACATCCCCTGGTTTTGCTATAATGTTTATAATCATATTAAAGGCAATTGAAGTAGAAGGTAGGAAAGTAATATTATGAACACATAAACCTTTGTCATCTATATCACTATAGGAATATGGCATATCATTTATAAATCCTAAAGATTCAACATAATCTAAAAGTATAGCACGAATGTTGTCATCTCCTTCAGTATACGGATATTTAAACATTAAAGATGTATCAAGAGACTCTTTCATTCTCTTAATAGATAATGGAAATGGTCTAAAGTTAGTAGGATTTCCACCACCTAAGTCTATATCTTTTTTTACTGTTATAAATTCATCACGAACTTCATAACCATAAAAATCTATTGCATCAGCAATTTCTTGAACAGTTGGATTAAAAAAATCTCCATCTATTCTTCTTCCAATATCTGGTAAGCCAAATCTTCTTTCTTTTAATTCGGGATTTTCTCTTAAAAGTCTATCTATTGCTTCAGATTTTTTTAACATAAAAGCACTTCCTTTTCTTCATTATATGATAGCATATCTTTTTGATATTTGTGTACCATTTTTTATTAATTATATTCTCTTATTAATAAAAAAAAGGAAAAGAATAAAACTTTCCCTTTAACTATTTATTTTTACATTCCTGTGGTTCTCTTATACTCTTTATTAGAACTTTCTTTTCTTTCTGGTAAAAGATATCCAATAACGTATACTTCTACTCCTCTATTTTGTAATTCTATAAGAGCTTCTGGATCGACTGGATAATTGTCAATTTTAATTATTGCCGCTTTTAAATTATCTAAAGTTAATAAAAAGTTATAGTCATCAATATCATTATTTTTTAGTTCTAAACCTTCAAGATTTTTTAAGTATGCTAATGGTTTTGTATCTCTTATTTCTGTTCCTTTTATTTTTAAAGTTATTAAATCATCCATATTGTGTAGAACACTTCCTGAAAAATAATCTAAATCTTTAACATTTTTACAATTATCAATTTCTAAATAAGTTAAGCCACAGTAATCTGTAATAAAATTTAAATTAGAAACATCACAATGTTCAACAAGCAATTGGCGATATTGTTCTGGATTAGCCACACTACCTATCATATCGTCATTTGGAAAGTTTTTAAACCATAAACCATAGCAATTTTCCAAGTCTTCTGAAAGACCATAAAGATTAAATAAGCTATCAACTAAGGTAAAACCTATAATGGTTGTGTCTGCAGAACGATATTCAATAAAGTATTTTTGCTTTGAATCAAAGTATGTAATAAAAATAAAATTAGTCTCTTCCTTATAATCAGGAGTTGAGCATATATGATACTTAGAATCATCTTGTGATGTAATAATTATGGTATTTACATTTTCTTCATCTAATAAACCTTTAGCAACTAAATATTGTAAATTTTCGGCATTTTCGAAATTATTGTATTCTAAATTAACAGTTTCTAAATTTTCATGATCTTTTAATGCATCACCATTTGCTATTTCATTACATCTTAAATTTAAAACTTTTAAGTTTGATAGTTCTGATAATACTGAAATATCAGATATTTTAGTTCCATTAATTTTAATTTCTTCAAGATTTTTTAATGAAGAAAGTTCTGATAAGTCGCTTATATTTGAACAGTTCACGATTCTTAATGCTTTTAAATTTGGTAAATTTTCAATTCCTTTTAATGAGTTATAAGAACAATCAATTAAGTTAAGTTCTGTTACATTTGAAAGTTCAGTTAATGTAGAAAGAAGATTAAAATGTTGATCATAACTAATTGTGATTTTTTTGGTATCAGCACAGTGTAACAAAAAATTGGCAAGACTATCATCTTTCAAATCTATTTCAACTTTTCCTCCACGCTCATCTTCACTTTCACCTATAATTTTATAGCTTTCATCACTGACATTCCATTCAATTTTAAAAGTACTTATTGATTTGAACTCTTCACTATAAAAGTATTCTACATCTGTTCCAAAATGTTCTAATACTTCTTTTTCGTGTTGAAATTCATCTGTCTCTTCTGCAATTTTAGTTATAGACTCTTCTTGTGAATTTGCATTATTTTCATTTGCTGATGAAAATAACTCTGTATCAATGTCTTTTTCTATTGGATTTGTTTCTACTGGTTCAGTTTTACCACAACTAGTAAGCCCAAGTGATGTTACTAGCATAGTAATACCTAGTAAGTTTTTAATATTTTTTTTCATATTATTTTCCCCCTAAAAAACTATGATTATTCTACTCTTATTAGATAAAAAATGCAAGTAAAAAAAGAGTTTTTTTGATTATTAATTTTTGTAGGGAGAGAAGCAATTATAGTTAAAAAATATATATCTATTTATTATACAATTTGCTATAATACTAGTAGGAGTTTATTTTATGGAGAAATTACAAACAAACGAACTGTTTTTAACAAAAAAGCATGTTACTAATAATGAATGGCAAACTTTTTTTGATGTCGTATCTAAATATAATGGATTATTATCTAGTTTTAAAATAATTTTATGTTTTAGTGAAAATAAAATAAATTATTATGTAGAAACTAAATGTTCTTTACCATCAGTAATTAATGGTCTTCCTTCATTCATTCTTCGTGAAACAGAAATTGAAATTCCTAAAGAAAATAAAAGTATTTTTTATCATGCTGAATTAAATTCTAATATTATTGATATAAAAAATAAATTAGAAATTTCTAATAAAGGTGATTTAAAATATGCTGTAATAACTATTAAAAGAAAACTTAACAAATTAAAATATAAAACTAAATTGGTTATGGAAAAAAATGATACTCTTGTTGGATATAATTTAATATTCAATGTTCCAAGTACAATTTTATCAGTAGACTTTAATGAAAATTATAATTTAGTATATAAAAGTGCTCCTAAATATTTGGATATTAATAAATGTATTAATGTTCTTAATAACAATAATGTGTCATCTTTAGTAAAGGTTGATACTTTTCCGTATTTACAAGGGTCATATTATTTAGATTTAAATAATTATAATTTTGCCGTACACTCTGCTATATTTGGTTCTAGTGGCAGTGGAAAATCAAAGTTTATTTCTTTATTAATTAATAACTTATATAAAAACCCAGAGTTTATTAATAATTATCGTGTGGTAGTTATTGATCCCCATGCTTCTTTAGAAAAAGAAATTGGTGGAATTGGCTATACTGTAGATTTTAAAAGTAAAAAGAATTCTATTAATTTATTTAAAAACAATAGTGAAGACTCGGTAGTGTCTGTTGAATTAATGTTAGATTTATTTAAAGGATTGATGGGAAGTAATTATAATTCAAAGTTAGAACGAGTATTACGTCATAGCTTTTATCTTTTATTATCTTCACAAACTTTTAATTTCACAAATTTAAGAAAAGTAATTCTTGATTTAGATTATCGTAATGAATTATTAATGCAACAAAAAAGAGTTTTACCACAAAGCATTATTGATTTCTTTCAAACAGAATTTAGTGAATTAAAAAATAAATCTTATGGCGAAGCTATATCTCCCATCATTGCCTTTATTGATGAGATGGAAATAATTCCCGTCTTTAATAATGATAATGTGGATGATACGCTAGATAAAATAATCAATGATAATTTTTTAAATATCATATCATTAGATCGTACTAAATTAGGAGATTCAGTTACAAAGACAATATCTGGTCTTGTGATGCAACAGCTATTTACAATGTTACAAAAATATACTTTTGATAGACATATAATTTTTGTTATCGATGAAGTGGCAGTTGTTGAAAATCCTATTTTAATTAAATTTTTATCAGAGGCTCGAAAATATTCCTGCTCATGTGTTTTAGCAGGTCAATACTTTAATCAAATAAGTGAAGAATTAAAAGATTCGATTTTTGCTAATGTTATGAATTATTATATTTTTAGGGTAAGTAGAATTGATGCTGCTCATTTAATAAAATCAATTTCTATGAAAATTCCATTAAATGATACAGAAGAACAAAAGATAAAAATATTAACAGATTTAAAAAATAGAGAATGTATTTTAAGAATTAATCAATCAGGAACTTTATTACCAGCATTTAAAGGAACTACTAATGATTTTGAAAATGTGCCAAGAATTATAGGAGAGAATGAAGATGAAAAAGTTTCTGATGCAAATAAATTAAAGAGTATAAAATTTAATATTGGTAATGTGAGTATGCGTAGTTTATTAGAAGCTTCGTCTTCAAGTAGAAAGGATGATTTTGATGAATAATACAGAAGTATTAGAGACAGTTAATAAAATATTTAAAAATGTTTTTAATCGTGAAAACAAATTTTCAATTGAGGAGATAAAAGAAAAATTTGCTTTTGATGTAAAAATACCTAAGATGGTATATGATTCAACAACTAACGAAGAAACATGGGCAACTTCTATTCATGGGAATAAGTTTATTACATTAAATAATATGGAGAAAAAAGATCAAGATACTGGATGGATGTTAGAAAAAAGAAATATTGATAATTTAGAAGAATTGGTGAGTATTTGGAATTCAATCAATTTAATTACAACAGAAAGAGTTTATGACTCAACAAATGTTAGTAAAAGTGATACCATTTATAGATCAGAAAATGTTTATGCTTCTAATGATATTAGAGAAGGAAAAAATATTGTTTTCTGTGATGGGTCTGGAAACTGTGATTATATGTTAGCATCTCAAAGATCAGCACTATGTCAATACTGTATTAGAACAGATGATTCTGGTTCTTGTAGTAATTCTTACAGTGTAGTCTGTTCTAGCAAGATTAACAATTGTTTGTTTATCCAAGATTGTTCAGATCTTTATGAATGTATTTTCTGTGCTCATATATCTTCTAAAAAGTTTTGTATAGGTAATATGCAATTTGAAGAAGAAGAATATTATCAAATCAAAGAATTAATTATAGATTGGATTTTATCACAATAAATGGATATTTAATTATCCTTTTTTAATTGTCATTATAATAATCTTATATGCTATAATAAGATTATGGAGATGATTACTGTGAAAACACCTTTAAGATATCAATTTACTGGACATGATTGTGGAACAGCAACGATGGAAAATGCTTTAAGCTACATGATTCCAAGAGAAGCATTCCCACCTGATTTACTTCATTTTGTTAATAACTTTTTACTTGATGGTTATACCAAAAGAGGATGGGGATTTTTTGGAACTAATCATGAGGCAATGAAATTCTTCTCATTTTGGTTAGGAGAATATTTCAAAGAACATAGTAATTTCAAAATGTCTGTTGATTTTCATACACTAGAAGAAGTAACTTATGAGTTTATCAAAAATACTTTTGATTCTAATACAGATAGTAAAATATGTGCAGTTGTATATTGCTATGATTATTGGGGACATTATGTACTAGTAACTGGATTTACAAATGATGGAGATGTTAAAATCTTTGATCCATATTATAGGGATAAAGTTTTAAAATGTGAAACTGAGTATGTAATAGTTAATGATGCACCAACTGAATATAATAGAATAATAAAAAAAGAAAACTTTGATAGTTATGATCCAAAAGTGAACTTCTCTTTAGGACCTGTTGAAGAAAGAGAAGTAATGTTTTTGTTTAAGAAAAAAGTGAAAAAGAAAGCAAAAAAGACACATTAGAAATTCTAATGTGTTTTTATTTATTATTTAAAGCATTCAAGTATTTTTCAATAAAAGTGTCCTTTTGTTTAGAATTATATTGCATGATGAACCTTGGGTGTTCTAAGGGTATAATCTCATCAAAGAATTTATATTCTTTATTTATCTTTAATAAGAATTTATAATTTTCACCACTACCTATGCAGTAGCACACTGAAGTATCAATTCCAAATGCTAATTGAAGTTGAAGTGATTTAACAATAAAGGAGTATAACTTTTCTTGTAAATCTTTATTTTCATAATAGTTGCAATTTACTTTATTTCCTTTAGAATTTGTTTTTATTATACCTAGAGGAAAAACAAAATTTAGATAAAAATCATCATAAAACCTTTTACATCCACCGTATTTATTCATAACGTCATATAAAAAGTCGGAAGACCTCTTATTTATATAAAATTCATCGATAAAAATACCTGTTTCATTTTGAAGATGTTGACTATCTTCAAAGGGTACTCCAGTTATAGCTGTTCCCTTTCTTGCAGGAGAGCTGCATAAAATTAAACGACGTTTACGATTATCATTATAATACTTTTTATAGAATAATGTTGTAGTCTGCTTCACTTTTTCGTGTTGCTCACCATTAAATGGGTTAATGATTTCAAAGCCTAATGGTAGTTCAAAAGTTTGAGAAGAAAGCCATGTGTTAAATTGTAATATTTGTTCAGCAAAAGTCATTTTTTTCACCTCGAAGCATTTTATAATTCTATTATAAACTTTTTTATTTTTCTTTAATTACTAATTCGTCATAGCCAGTTTCACTGTCTGGTTCACGAGTAAAAACATAATCTTTTAACTCACATATTACAACTTCACATGTCGTATCTATAATAGTTCCATCTTTTAAATGTCCACCTACTGTTTTTCCAGTATTATCTGATACTGCTATATGAATATGAACATCTTCTTGTGATAATGTTCCTGTTATACTTACGATTTCGTAACATCCTTCTTTATCTATATATTCTTTAGCTTCAGCAAGACGGATATGTAAATGCTGAATGCACCCAACTGCACAAATAATAGCTCCAGCCTTGATATTTTTCTTTTGGCAATAAGAAATGATTTCTTTTTTTAAGTCACTTCCTCTTGTTAATCTAAATGCATGATTCATAAAATACTTCCTTCATTATTATTCCTTTTATTTTAATTATACATAAAAATATTTACTTATCGAATAATTAAGTCATATATTAGTTACAAATTAAACCTAGTATAACTAGGTTTAAATATTATAATCCATTTCTTTTAGTGTCTTCTGAAGTTTTTCTGATGTAATCCTGAAGTCTTTTAAAATTAGCAAAATCTTCTTCACTAAAATTTTCTATAAACTTTCTATCATTAGCAAATAGTTTATCTTGATAAAAATCGCTTGGCTTATCATCCCTGCAAGAAAGACAATATTCAAGACGCGTAAAGGCGTCACTAGTAATATTATCAATATCTTGGATAGCGGATAATATATCTTGTGGTTCATAAGCTAATAAAGCTTTAATGGATAATATAGAATGTTCTAGAATTCGATTTTTGATATCTTCCATTCTTAAGCTTGGATCGTTAAAAACTTTTCTTCCACATTCTAAATATTCATTCAGAGCCTTATTGTACTCGTCTTTCTGTTGACTACTAATATCATTTTCTCTTTCAAATATAGGAATTCTATTATATAGTTTTTCTAATTCTTTATCTAGGAAATACAAATCATTCATAACATTCATCTCTTTTGTAAATATTATAACACATTTCTATTACTTTAGATTCTAAATTAAAAGAGAATAATACTTTATTCTCTTCATAAAACTTTTTTCTATTTTGTTTTTATGTAATCTATCATAATTATTTAAAATTATTTCATTTTTTTGATTATATATGCAAATAATGATATTAAACTTACTACTACAATAATTACTACTGGTATTATCTTATTTCCTTTGGAATTTTTTTCAACTTTCTCAGTTAAATTAGTATTTTCTTTATTTGAATTTCTCGTAGTTGTTTTTGTTTCTACATTATCTGATTTATTATTATCTGTTTTTGTTGTAGTAGTGTTATTTTCATTAGTGGCATTGTTATTGGTGTTAGTAGTTGTATTACTATTATTTCCACTATTGTAATTGCTATTACCATTATTACTACTAGTTATATTATTGTTAGGTTTATTAGAATTGTCAGATTTATTATCATCTGGATTGGTTGGAATATCTGAATTTTCTGGTTTATTACCATCTGGGTTGGTTGGAATATCTGGATTTTCTGGTTTATTATCATCTGGGTTGGTTGGAATATCTGGATTTTCTGGTTTATTACCATCATCTTTGTCTTCTTCAAACGAATCTATTTTTGCAATTAATTTTCCAATATTTCCTACTGAATCGTAGAATTCTATCTCATAATTTCCATTTTTTGTGTATTCATAAATTCCATTTCCTTCTTTAAATGTGATTTCTTTACTTGGATTTATAACTGTTACAATTACTTTATCTTCTTTTATTTCATATTTTAATTCTGCAGTTGGAGCTACTTTGTCTATCCAATCAACTTTTGCAATAATGCTTCCAGTATTTCCAGCTGCATCCTGGAATTCAAATATAAACTCGCCATTTTCTGTAAATACATAATTTGTTTTTCCGTCGTTATTTCTTACAGTTACATTTTCTTCATCAAATGATATACTTGCTGTTACATCTTTGTTTGTTAACGATTTTATGTCATACTCTATTTTGGCACTTGGTGCTGTTGTATCAATCCAATCTACTATAGCTGTTGCTGTCCCTTTGTTTCCTGCTTTATCTACAAACTCGAATGTGAATTCACCATTTGAAAGAAATTCATAAGTGAATGTATTTATGTTTGTAACATAATTACCATCAATATCCCAAACATCACCATTTTCATCAGCTTTTAAGCCAGGAATCATTATTCCATCAATATTATAAATATTTCCTTCCTCATCAACAGTAAAATCTCCGTTGTTTGTTACAGTTACAGTTTCATTAGGTTTTAATGTAGCAATTACTGAATGATTAGTTGCTGAATTAGGAGTATACTCAAATGTAGCTATAGGAGCTTCTTTATCAATCCAATCTACAGTAGCTATAGCCGAACCTTCATAATTTGTTTCTTTATCAACAAATCTAAATGTATAAGAACCGTTTTCTGTAAATGTATGAGTGCTTTCACCGTCACCTAATATTTCATAGTTAGCTGAGCTTATATTTAAAAGCCTTGCTACTACATCTTGATTAGTAGGATCAGTCGTACTGTATGCTATTCCAGCTGTTGGTCTTGGATTTTTTGTTACATCTTGAAAGATATTAAAAGCTCTAGCAGCAAACCAATTTCCATTAGTTCTATCTGCTACTATTTTGACATATCTTACTTCTTTTGGGGTATCTATTTCAAATTTTTGAGTAAAATTAATAGCTTGTTCTATAGTATTTGCTTGTGAAGAATAAGTTATACCTTTTCTTTGAGATAATATTTCCCAATTTTCACCATCCATACTTCCCCAAATAGTTCCATCATTTATTCTACCATTTCCACCATCTGCTGGTACATATTCTACCGCTGAAACATATCTCGGTTTATCTAATTCTATTGTTATAAATCTTTCTGTATCACTTCCATCCCATGCACTATGCCATCTAGTATTATAATTTCCATCAATTGCATATACAGCTGACCCACCATTATTTATCGCTTCTGTCGATACTGATTTTAGAGATAAGTGTGAGACAGGGACATATTTTCGTGTATCAGGTTGATTGTCTAGTGTGAATGTATAGGTCACAGAATTAGTTGGTAATTGCGTTCCAGTAGCGCCTCTTCTGACATGTAAAGTTTTATTACCTGTATTATCTGGAGAAGCAATTCTATATGATGTCCATGAGTCACTTTCACTATTACGCCATTCATAAGTTAAATCTACTCCTACAACTCTATTTTCCAAATCATTTCCAAATAATTTATTACTTAAAGATCCGTTAGAAATATCAATAGTGTATCGATAGTCAGTTAATCCCATAAATTTAAAAATTATATCATTTTCAGCAGTAATTCTAGATAATTCTTCATTCGTTAGTTTAAGCGAATCATCATTTACAAATTCTGTAAATGTTGCTCCACCATCTAAACTATAGCCCCAAGCAAATTGATATAATGGATTTCTAATAATTTTGCCAGCATTTTCACCATCAAATGAGAATGACATAGGCTCTGGTTGTGCTCTATTTAAAAGTTGTCTTGCATGAGTTCTAACAGCATCTCCATGAATTGTTTCATTTGCTGTTGCTGATACTGCTTTTTCTAATGCTGCTTTTTCTAATCTATCTATATGTAATTTTTCACTACCTTCTAAGTATGGTCTTATGACGTTTAATAAATCAAACATTGCAACCGGATAATAAGTATAAGCATCAATTATTTTATTTGCTAAAGCATACCAATCGCTTGATGTTATTGTTCCACCTTCATTTTTAATACTCATCGTTTTATAAATATTTATTATAGAATCATAAGTATCTAAATTTATATTATTAACCTCTAAAGATTTAAAATAAGTTTCTAGTTTTTTATTATTATCTGTATATGAATTAGCTGTCAAATTCAAATATAATGATTTTTTATAATCTTCATATCTATTTAAATTATCTTGTCCTAAATATAAATATCCAGTACTTGACGCTATTTTAGATCCACTGATAGTTTTATCTGTAAAATACTTATTATTCCAGTTAAATAAATAACGGAAAGGATTTCCTCCACCCCAAGTACTTCCAGCACCACTCCAGTTACCATATCTTGGTGACCAGTAACCATTACCATTTGCATCTTCAGAATATTGGATATATAATTCGTGTCCTACTTGGTATGCTCCAGTTGCAGGTATACCATTAACACGATACATACTTTGCCCAACACGAGAAGCATTCCAACAAATACCACCATTTGCAAATACCATCCAATATCTTGGAATTTTAACACCATTTGACAAGCCATATGGAATATTATATTTACTTAAATAAAATTGTTGATCATATTTCTCTCTATTTTCTTCTGCATAATATTTATCTTGCGTATATACTGGAGATACATACCCTATCATATAGAAACTTACACTTTTCTTTTCATATGTAAAACCATTTAGCCATATAAGATCACTGTTGCTTGTTCCGTCTTGCATTACCATTCGCATTAGTTCAACATGATAATCCTTAAACCAATCATTATCAATAAATTCACCCTGTAAATCATTATTTTTAACTTTTTTGAATTTATTATTGTCAAATAAATCTTTCATTATTTCAAAACGCTCTAAATAGTCATATGTAGGAGATGGAAAACTGAATTCAAGTGGTGAGATAATTTTATCAGTAGAATATCCTGCTGCTAAAGCTATCATCATTTTTTCATAAACGTATCCATCTTTTGATTTTAATTCGTTTTGATATTTATGATAAATATCAGAAATAACAGTTAAAAATTTTGTTGTATTTGAAATTTCCCCAACTTCGATAACTTCTTCTATTATTCTATTGTCACTTAAAATCCAATCTAATGTTTCAGAAATTCTAGAATCTAAATCTGTAAGATATTGGATATTCCAATAACCTATTTTTTTTACTAATTCTCTCTCAAGAATCATTCTATAATTATTATTATAATTGTAATCAGAATTATTAGCATTTAAAGCTTTATCATAATAATCTAGTTTTTGAATTTTATTATAATTTCCATTATCACTTAATTGAAAATCTTCTGTAACTAGACGAGCATCTGCTATAGTCCCATGGTCAGCTGCATTTGAACCATTTGGATCAACATAAATACATAAATATTTATATCCTGTAACATCTAAATCAACTTGAACAGCTTCGCTTACACCTGTTAAAATATCTGTTCTATCAATTAATTTATTCCAAGTTATACCATCTTTAGATGCTGTAATTCTAAACCAAATACTACCATTATTTCCTCTTGCAGCATCAACACCAAGTTTTGCAACAAATCTTGGGAACTGTGCAGAGTACTCTGATATATCAAAAGTTACTTGACCTTTTGCATGAACACCAAGACCTTTTGCAAATAGTCGTTTTTCTCCATTGATTATAAGACTTAAAGCTCCACCATCTTGATTTTTATCTTTTTGTATTTCATGGCCACTCCATCCATTATATGACCATCTGTTTTCTGTAATATAATTTAAGTCAGACAAAAATAAGTAGTCGTTTGTCAAACTTGTAAATGCTGCCAATCTTGTTGCTTCTATTTTATTTACTTTTTCTTTATAAGCATTTCTTGGATAGAGTATGCCCATTAAAAGTGCTATACTTACTATTCCTATTAATAAATAACTATATTTTTTCTTATTATGCATGATAAATTTCCTTCCTTTTATTGCCATCTATTATAATAAAAATCTTTTATTTATTAAGTTCTAGAATCATTTTAACATATACTTTTTTATCTTGAAAACAATTTACAATAAACCTACATTTTCTTTACAAATATTTACATTTGTACAACATACAGTATAAAAGCAAGATATAATTTTTACTCTCTTCATAATTATATTTTTTTATTACTACAAAAGTTTGAATAGTATTATCATTATATATTAAAAAATTATCCATTTTTAAGCAAAATAAAACACAGAATTTCATTGTAATTCCGTGTTTTATTGCATATTCAAAATCTATTTTTAGACTTTATTCTGAAACGACTTCAAAAAGTTGAAAAAAAATTTATGCAACTCCCAGTTCACTTAAGCATTTTTTCCTAAAATCAATTGGGGTTGTTTTTTTCATTAAAAAAATGACTCCTTCCAAGTTTAAGAATATATTTTTATTATACATTCTTTTTCTAACTTTTAAAAGTCATTTCATTCACATCTGGCAGGGGATGAGAGAATCGAACTCCCAGCAAAAGTTTTGGAGACTCCTATGTTACCATTACACCAATCCCCTATTGCGTTACATTGGTTCCTTTAAATAACGTATTTATTTTAACATATATTTTTATTTGAAGCAAGACATAATAAAAGCACATTAAACAAATTATGTTTTTGTTATACGACTTGTATCTTTTTAATATTTATACTTGTTAATTCATATAATCTTTTATGAATGATAATGCTTCTAAGGTCAAAGAACTAGAATTTGAAAAAGTTTTATGGTGGATAGTAATATTTTTAAGTGCTTTAAATATCTATGGGGATAATTTAGAACAGTTATTTTTTAAAAATAATAATATAGGTGCAGAGAAAAAAGCTAAAAAGATATTTATATTCACTATTACGGTTTCATTGATTATATATCTTTATTATGTTTATAGAAACTATAAATATTATAGTGTTTCAAAATTTAAAAGAAATGAGACGTTTCTTTATTTGATACGACTAATTGGTAGTATCTTTGTTGTTGTTGGAGTAATCTTTATTTTATATTATGAGGTTAAAGAAAAAACTCCAGTGGGAACACCAACTATTTAATAATTTAATTTATTTTATTAGGAGATATGTTATAATAATCTTAGTAGGATGCAACATTAGATATAGTTATAATATCCAAAGTATTAAAAGGAGGTGTTTCTACAATACTTCAATATGGAGAATAAAATATCTAATGTGTATAAAGTAGCAACCTATGAGTTCTAAAATTGAAACAAAATATAATCAAATAACTTATTTAAATGAAAATATTTTTGAAATTGGAGATAATAAAAATAAATTAATGGAGGAAAAATATGACAACATATATTGTAATTGCTGTTATTGTAATAGTTGTTTTAATAGTATTATATATATTATCAACTTATAACAGCTTAGTTAGATTAAATAATAAAGTTAAGGAAGCTTTTTCTACTATGGATGTTTACTTAAAGAAAAGATGGGACTTAATTCCAAATATAGTAGAAACTGTTAAAGGGTATGCAGCACATGAAAAGGAAACATTAGCTGAGGTAATAAATCTACGTAATGGAGCTTATGAATCAATGAGCGATGATGAAAAAATTAAAGCTAATAAAGAATTATCTAAAGGTGTTGTAAAAATAATGGCTTTAGCTGAAAGTTATCCAGACTTAAAAGCAAATGAAAATTTTAAAGAATTAAGCGGTCAACTTACTAAAGTTGAAGAAGATATTGCTAATTCTAGAAAATACTATAATGGTGTTGTTAGAACTTTTAATGACAAAGTTTTAATGTTCCCTAGCAACGTTGTTGCATCTATGTTCGGATATAAAGAAAAAGAAATGTTTGAAGTTGATGCAATTGAAAGAGAAAATGTTAAAGTTGAATTTTAATTAAGGAGAGTTATATGAAAATAGATTTTAAAAAAATATCTTTATTTATTGTAACTCTTTTTCTTTTGTTGTTTGTAAGTAATTCAAATGTTTTTGCTATAGGAGATTCAACACTTTTTACTCATACTTATGAAGATACTTCTTTAAAAGTTGGAGATCTATATTTTGATGACATTAAATATGTTGATAATTCTTCTACATCAACACCTAACATAGGCATATCAGGAAGAGTTGTAAATTATTCAGAAGATGATTATTATTATAAAATGACTCTTTCACTTTATGACCTCAACTCTAATCTCATAGGTAGTTACTCGCAATATCACTTAGCTACGGGAAATAATACTAGTGAATTCACACACATGGCTGACTTAAAAATTTTAAGCAGATATAGTAGTTCTGGGGTTTATTATTTTAAGGTTGATGTACTTATTAGTGATAAAAATAGTATTGACGAACCAACTTATAATATAAATTATTCTGGATCTGATTATGTAATTGATGCTTATAACATTAATATTAAAGTGAATAAAAATAATACTTTTGACATTACAGAAACTATTACTGCTAATTTCTTTAAAACAAAGCACGGTATTTTTAGAACAATTCCAATGAAAAATGAAGTTATTCGATTAGATGGTAGTAAAACAAAAAATAGAGCTGAATTAACTAATTTGTTGGTTAATCGGAATTATAAGTTTTCAAAGTTCAATGGAAAATATGAAATAAAAATAGGTGATGCACATACAACATTAACTGGTAAGCATGATTACAAATTAAAATATACTTATAACATTGGAAAAGATCCTTTAGAGTATATGGATGAGCTTTATTTTAACTTAATAGGTCAAGAATGGGATACAATAATAAATAATATTACATTTACGATTGAAATGCCTGAGGCATTTGATTCAACAAAATTAGGATTTTCTTCGGGAAAATTTGGAGAAACAGAGAATAATAAAATTATATTCAATGTTGAAGGAAATACCATTAAAGGTAAATATATTGGTACACTTCCTGCTGGACATGCAATAACAGTTCGTTGTGAACTTCCTGAAGGTTACTTCGTTGATGCTGGTTTTAAGATTAATCCTTTGCAGTATTTGACTATTATAATACCTCTTTTATTGACTGGATGTACTTTTATTATTTGGTATTTATTTGGTAGAGATGAAAAAGTAATTGAAACAGTTGAGTTTTATCCTCCTCATGGACTTAATAGTTTAGAAGTAGGATATTTATATAAAGGAAAAGCCGAAACTAAAGATGTTACATCTTTACTTATTTACTTAGCTAATAAAGGATATTTAAAAATATCCGAAACAAAAGAAAAATCTTTATTTTCAAAAGCAGAATTTAAAATAACTAAACTAAAAGATTATGATGGAATCAATACAAATGAGAGATATTTTATGGAAGGCTTATTTAAAGGAGGAAAGACAGAAGTAACTTATTCTGACTTATATAATAGATTTTATTTAACTAAAAATTTAATCATATCAAATATAAATAATGCTTCTAATAATAATCAAATATTTGATAAAAAAGCTTCTAATAAAACGGGACTTTTAGTAATATTCATAATTTTAATTTATTTGGTTATAACTATACCTCCTGTATTAAAATACTCTAATGCAGATGAATTAATGTTTGCCATTTTCTTCCCTGGGGGAGGACTTGCTGCTTGGCTTTGGTCTTTCATAGAATTAATAAAAAGTAAATTTAAATTAGGATCTTTAATTTTTCATCTAATAGTGATGTTTTGGGGAGTAATGTTTGGTGGATTTCCTTGGTATGGAATTGTTCTTCCTTGCTTGCAATATGATAGTATTTTTTTAACAGGTTACTCGGTAGGTTTAGTCTCTATTATAATAATAATTGTATTTTTATGTTTATTACCAAAGCGTACTAAATATGGAACAGAAATGTTAGGAAAAATAAAAGGATTTAAAAACTTTTTGAATACAGTGGAGAAAGATAAGCTTGAAGCAATGGTATTAGAAAATCCAACCTATTTTTATGACATACTTCCATATACTTATGTATTAGGAATTTCAAATACATGGATTAAAAAGTTTGAAGCAATTTCAGTTAGTCAACCAGATTGGTATGACAGTCCAAATTCTTTTGATATTTTTATGTTTAATTCATTTATAAATTCAACAATGTCATCAGCAGAATCTGTTATGGCATCAAGTCCATCCTCCTCTTCTTCATCTAGTAGTGGTGGTTCATCTGGAGGTGGTTTCTCTGGTGGAGGTTCTGGTGGAGGCGGAGGCGGAAGCTGGTAAAAAAAAAAGAATATCTGATTAAAGATATTCTTTTAATATGTCATAATAATCTTCTTGCATAGTAATATACTTTTCAATTAAAATTTCAACTTCTTGATCTGTACATTTATGATTTAAAAGTTTTCTCCCTTCAATTATTCCCATATTAGTTCCTTGAAGAAGTAACTCCACAACTTTAGAATCACTTTTATCAGTTATAGTTTTCATCTCTATTCCCCAAAAAGTCATAGCTTTGTTAATTGCATTTGTTTCATGTGGTTCTTTTTTACTATAATCTGGATAAATCTCTGCAATCCTATTTAAAATATTTTGGTATTCTTCACATTGCTTATTTAAAATAACTTTCAAATCTTTACTTTCAATTTTATCAAAGAGAAAATTGATGGCATCTATTCCCATACAAGCTCCCTTATTTAATTCATCTAAAACGTTAATACTTTCTTTTTCTTTCATAAAATCACCATTTATATTGTGACATTTTTTTTAAAATTTATACTGATTTAGTTGTAGCCCATTTCTTTTAAAAATTCTAATTCTTTTTTCCCATCATACTTAATCATTAGTTCAGAAATTAATCTAAGAGATTCATAGTCCATAATCTTTTCGACGAATTCTGTTCCATATTCTGAGTATTCTAACATCATTTCCCCAATAAGGCACATATCTAATACTGTTTTGGCGTTACTTTCATATAGAGTTTTAATAATTTCCCAAGGTGATTCCTCTTTTATCTCTTTCATAATTTCGCCAACAACAGAAAAAGCACGTCTTTTAGCTAAAATATAATTTTCATTACTATTTTTAGCATAATTATAAAAAACATTTACATCATTTTTAAATCTTTGTATTGCTGGTTCTTTACAATATATGGCATATGTTAGTACAGATTCTAACCATTTTTCTAAATTTTCCATAATTAACCTCTTTATGGTTGTTTATTTTATTATAATTGCCTTATTTTTGCAAGTTAATACGTTCTTCATGATATAATAGTCTTGAATGGAGAGAGTCTATGGCTACAAACTTTAAAGACCAAGTAAGATTATTTATGATATTTGATATATTGGGTGATACTTTGAGAAGTGGTCCATTACTATGGAAAGTTAATCGAAAAAGATTAGAAGATGTAAAAAATCATACATTTGATTTAATACTTATGTATAGAATGCTAAGAAGTTATTTACCAAGTAGATTAAATGACAGTTTAGTAATTGATTATATGATTATTCATGATTTACCAGAAGCTATAACAGGAGATATTACCAAATTTGAAGGAATTAGTGATGAAGAGCGTTCTCGAGTTACTGATTTAGCAATACAATATTTAATAGATACATTCAATAATGTTTTAGATTTTAAGAAATTATTTTCTGATTTTGAAGAAAAAAGTGATTTGGAAGCTAAAATTGTTTCGTTTTTTGATGCAGTACATTCCTCGACCACATTTTTAAAATATAGTAGTGAGGGTAAAATTGATTCAAATAATCCTAATATAATTCCTGAATTACTACCATATGTAGAACTTGCCAAAAAACAGAATAAAGATATTGGAGATATATTTTATGATTATCATAGAAAAAGAATTTGTTTTAGCGAAGACGAATGTAAAAAGTATGGTATTGAGGCAAGTGAAGCTTGCTATATTGAAACTGTTATTAAAGATTTTATGGATGAATTTTATAACCAAAAGCTTAACAGTACACTTTTAACTGTTAAGGAAGATTTTCCAAAAGAGGCCACAAAATATAGACGTGTTTAGTATTAGTATTTATTGGATAAAATTTCTTATTAAGAAGTGAGTTGAAGTAGTATGAAAAATTATATAAAACTGTTTGTAACAGTATTTATTGCTGGGTCAATAAATGCTTTTGCTGTTATGTCATTTGTAAACGATACTAATATTAATGTAAAAAATATAAATTTATTAGATTACAATAAAGAAGCAAATACAATAAAAATTGAAATTGAAAAGAAATTAAGTGTATTTTATAAATTTAATTTCACTTGCAATGCAGTTAATGGTAATAAAATATTTAATAACAAGAATAATGGTTTAAAATGTATCTTAGACTTACCATTAAATGATTCAGATTACATGATTTATTTAGAAAATAAATATGGGAAAAGTACTAGCTATAAGTTAAGTGAACATATAAATAATAAATTAGAATTTAAGTTTGATAGAAATGAAGCTTATTTAGCAGTAGGAGAAGAAATGGATATTAAATTTTCTGAAAAGTTTATATATCCAATTAAATCAATATATAATTTTTATTCTTTAGATGATTCGATAGCAGTTGTTGATAATGGAAAGATTAGAGGAATAAATAATGGTATAACTTATATAAAAGAAAAAAGCAGTGGTGACTCTATAAAAGTTATTGTTACAGATTTAATAACCCCTTATACATTATCTAAACAAAAAAAGGAAATAATACCTTGTAATAAGTATTCTTTAGAAGAAGCAACAATGCTTGATCAAATTCTTGAGTACTATGTTGATGAGGCAGGATATGAAACAAGAGCTGGTGCTGTAGCTGCTGGAAGATTTTTGACATTACAGTTTAAGTATCGTATTCCCTACTTTTATGAAAATGGACGTATAAATGATTCTGGAGTTCATAAAGCAGATGGTGAAGGAAGATATTATAAAAAGGGACTTTATTTAAATAAAAGTAAATATGAAAATATAATTTATACTTATGCTGATAAAGCCATTTGGGGGTGTCTTTTAAGAAATGGAACAAATAATCATAAATATGGTTTTTATGCTGGAAAGAAAAATCCTAATGGTCTTGATTGCTCTGGGTTTGTCTCTTGGGCCTTGGTTAATGGAGGGTTTGATCCAGGAGATGTTGGAGCTGGTGAAAATGAAGGAATATATCAATTAACTGATACAGGAGATTTTACTAAATTAACTCGTGAATTAGCAATGTCAGGAAAAATAAAGACAGGAGATTTATTTAATTTCTGGGGACATATTGCTCTCATAATTGGCCAAGATGAAAAAAATTATTATGTTGCTGAATCGCTTCCACACTTAGGTGGAGTAATTGCTAAAACATATCCAAAGTCAACTGTTGCCAATACTTTTGAATTTGTTGTTTTTATGGATAAATTTTATAAAAAAGATGGTAACTTAACAGATTATTGGAAATAAAAGAAGACTAATTTTAAGTGAACCCTTTTTGGGCACTTTAAATTAAGTCTTCTTTTTCATAGTGTTCAAGAATAAATCGTGCAACCCTTGAGTAATCATGTTCTATACTTCCATAGGAACTATTAAATATAATATTTTCATCTTTATCTTTTAAAGGTCCTAAATAATAATTTTGGGGATTTTTTGTTCTATAGGAGGACGTTTTTTCTTTTTTATTTTGTTGATAAACTGATAAATAAAGTTTCTTATTTTCAATAGCTTTTTTTATTTTTTTAAATTTACTTTCTGATAAATCACATTCTATAGTGACTCTTTCTTCACTTTGCTCTTTTACTAAATTAATTACTTCATTGATACTTTTCTCTTCTTTATTAACATACATTTTAGCTTTATTAGATGATAAAATAGTTAAGGATTTTTCTAATTCATCTAAATGATTAATATAGTTCCTTAAAAAATAGCTTGAAATTCTTATTGACTTAGCTCCTTTTATATATTCCTCATTATTCTTAGTGTAAAGTTCGCATAGTTCCAAATAATTATCAGTTAAACATTTTGAAGCTACTTCATCTTCTATCCTATCAGCTATTTCTGGTTGCATTGAATATAATGCTTCACTGACCCACGAGAATGCTTCAATATAGGCTGCATAGTTGGAAAGTTGATTATCACTTTTTATACCTGCTAAGAAAGCACAGTAAACTGTTTCACTTTCTCTTACAACTCCTTTAGTGTGACAAAATTCATGAGTTATGGTACTTAAAACACTTGTGCTTGTTGATTCATAGTCAAAGTATGTTGTGTATGGTGTTGTGAAGCCAACAACTTTTGATCCTAAAACTCCTCTCATAACATTGTTAATTTTACTACTGTTCTTAGGATAAAGGCCCTTTAGTAGCGATATATCGTTAGATATATTATTTAAATCAGATACAGCTTGTTTATTAAAATCAACTTTAATATCAATTTCACTTTTTTCGTTTCTTTCTATTTCTTTTGAGATTGTAATAATTTTATTTTGAAGAAACTGATCTAAATGAACTAAATCTTCTACCTTGTATGTTTTGTTTTTAGTTTCTTGAAAATATAATTCATCAAAGTTTGGTAAATGATTTTCAAATTGAGATAAGTAATTTGGTAAAATTATTATTAGTGATGATATAACAAATATAGTGTATGAATAATTAATTATTTTACTTCTTTTTTCATAATTTTCTTTACTAAAATTCTCATAATAAATATCTACTATAATATTTATTATAACAATAACTACGTAAACGAAAAGAGTAATTATAGATAAATAACTAATATTACTACTTAAATAATAAAATAATCCATTAATATTATTTATAACATTAGAAACAAAAAAATAGGAGTAAGAATTATTAAAATACATAATGATATTATTAACTATATAAAATATGAAAATAATTAAACAAAAAATATTAATTTTCTTATTAAATTTACTTAACTTTATTGAGTCTTTTAACACCTTTTTATTTTTCATTTTTATTCACCATTTAAAATATAACATAAAATAGTGACTAAGTAACTATTTATTTGAAGATAAAGAACTACTTTAAGAACAGTTTTATAGATGATCTACTTTTGGTAATTTAAATTGAAAAATGTTTATATTCTTATATAAAAAAAGTAATTTTATTGTTATAATTATTATAGGTGAATACTATGTTGGATATAGTTATTAATAATAAAAAGTTTAAATACATAAATAGTTTGAAAATTGATGATAAAAGTTTTATTGCTTATTCAGATGAAGAAAACATTTATATAAGTTCTTTTCATTATGAAAACGGAACAATGATAATTGAAGAAATAGATCAAGAAACTTTATTAGAAGTTAAGGAGATTTTAGTATAATGAATGCATATATGTTTGATATTGATGATGGTGAATTGATTTGTATAAAAAATCCAACCAGTTTAAATGCTAGATATACTGGTGAAGATAGTATGAATAGACTTAGAATTTTAGATAATAAAAAGTATAAAAAAATTAGAATTATGAATTCAGGAATTATTCTTGAGAATACTAATACAAGAGTTTATATAAAAGATAAAGTTTTATTTTCTGAAAATAATTATCAAAATTGTTTATATAAAAATATGAGAAAGATTAGTAAAGCTTTTCATAGGTATTCTAAGAAAAATGGTTTAGCAGGTAAAAAAATTAAAGCTGGAGCTTATACAGGTGTTGCTGTTGTTGGTATACTTTCAGCTATAAGCATTAATGCTAATATAGGAACTTTAAAAGATGATACTTTTGTTAGTTCTGAAGTTTTAGAAAGCATGCAAGATGAATTTGAGTTAGATGTACAAGATGTAACAAATGTTTTTAAAGATAATATAGTGAATAAAGCTGCTTCTTTAGAAAATACACTTGCTAATAATAAAAATGATGAAGTTATAGACCAAAAAGAGAACTCTACTGAATCTTTGCTTAATGAGCTTGAAGACAATTCTAATTTAGTAAATATAAATTTTGATGATAGCTTTGATCAAGTTAAATATAATCACGCATTTGAAAATCATTATAATGATATTTGTGAAAGAGCTCCAAGATGGGGAATATCTACTAATTTAATGCTAAGCATTTTATCCCAAGAATCTGGAGGATATGAAGAAAATATTATGCAAATTCAATGGGGGTCTTGGGCAGATTTTCCAATTACTATTTTTAATTTTGAAAAAGGTGAGTTTGAAAAAATTGTTTTAACCGAAACACCAGAAAAATTTCAAAATCAAGGTATTACACAATTTATTTCTAAAGAAGATTTAAAAAATCCTAAAACTAATATTTCTGTAGCTTGTATTATTTTAAGATATTCATTCGACGAGATGGATCATAATATTACAGCAGCATTACAAGCCTATAATTTTGGAGTAGGAAATATGAATAAAGTTTTAACGAAAGCTGCTTCTGAAAAAGAGTGTACTGTTGAAGATTTATTAAGAAATCAAGCTGACACTTCATATCTAAATTATCGAAATATAGTTACTGTAGGTGATCCTAAGTATGTTGAAAACACATTAAGATTTATACAAAATCCAAATGAAGAAATTTCAATAAGTTATATTGATGAAAATGGTAATCCGCAAAAGACAAGTATGATTATAAATAATGAACAATCGACAAGGACTTTGTAATAAAAAAATCATCTATACATATAATGTTATAGGTGATTTTTTATGTTAGTAAATTATACTACAAAAGAACTTGATTTAATGGCAAGACTAATGAGAGCAGAGGCATTAGGTGATGGAGAGCTTGCTATGCTGATGGTTGGAAATGTTATATTAAATAGATGTATAGGAACATGTGATTTATTTAGAAACATTAGATCAATATACGATGTTGTCTATCAATCCCCTGGTGGATTTGTTGGCACTAACTCTGCCCTTTTTCAATCATCGTCTACGACTAGTGAAAAAAATTTAGCAAAACGATGTTTAAGAGGTGAGTACTTTTATCCAGCTACGCATGCACTATGGTTCTATGCCCCGGGTAGTAATTCCTCATGCAAGTCAACTTGGTATAATCAAGAATTAGCAGGAAGATATAAAAGTCATTGCTTTTATAATCCAGCCCCGGGTATGTGTCCAGAAATTAGATAAGCTATTAATTTAGCTTTTTTTATGAAAAAAATGTTAGTATAAACTAACATTTCCATTTCCAATCAGTTACTTCAATTAAATCTTTTCCAGTTGTTGTAATAAGATTTCTATGCTCGTTCAATTTATCTTCACAGTAATTTTTAAGTTCTTGATTTTTATTTAAAATATTTAATGTTGAGATAGTTAAATTATATCTATCAATTTTATTTAGAACTCTCATATCAAATGGGGTTGTAATCGCTCCCTCTTCCTCATAGCCATAAATATCAAATTTTTTATTTCGATTATATATTAGTCCCTCAATAGCACTTTTATATCCATGGAATGCAAATATTACTGGTATTTCTTTTGGGAAAATATTATCAAACTCTTCATTACTAATTCTCTCAAGAGAAAGTAAATCTACAACATTAACTACTCTTACACGAATATTAGTTTTTTCTTTAATTAAGCTAGTTGCTGCCATAACTTCTAATGTTGGAGTGTCTCCTGCACAAGCTAAAATTATTTCAGGATTCTCGTCACTTGCAAAATCCCAAATACCTATTCCTTTTTCACAATGTTTTATTGTTTCATCATAATTTAACCATTGAGGTCTTTCATGTTTTGAAGCAACAATAGTATTAACTTTATTTTTAGACTTTAAGCATTTATCCATAAAGTAGATTAAAGAATTTGCGTCATATGGTAAATAGATTTCTACTATATCTTTTTTCTTGTTTAAAATATGATTAATAAATCCAGGTTCTTGATGTGTATATCCATTATGATCTTGTTGCCATATGTGACTTGTTTCAATAATATTCAAAGATGAAATTGGAGCTCTCCAAGGTATTTCTTTTGTCATTTTAAGCCATTTTGCATGTATTCCTATCATAGAGTCTACTACTCTTATAAAAGCTTCATATGAATGTATTAGCCCATGACGTCCAGTTAATAAATATCCTTCTAATGCTCCTTCAGCAAAATGTTCTGATAAATAGGAATCTAATACTCGTCCATATGGGTAAACGTATTCGTCTTTTTCTGAGATTGGAAGAAGCCATTGTCTGTTTGTTGCTTCAAAGATATGATTTAATCTATTAGACATCGCTTCATCTGGACCAAAAATTCTAAAGTTTTGATTTTTCTCATTTAATTTTATTACATCACGAAGATAGTTGCCAAGCTCAAACATATCTTTTCCTATTATATCTCCGTGGTTACAATTAAGCATATAGCTTTTTATTTCAGGAAGCTCTATTTCTTTTAGCAATAGACCACCATTTACGATTGGATTTGCACTCATCCTTTGATTACCTTTTGGTAAAAATGAACGAATTTCATCTAGAATTTTTCCATTTTGATCAAATAATTCTTCAGGTTTATATTTTTTTAGCCATTTTTCAAGCAATTCAAGATTCTCTAAATTATTTTCGTCAATTTCTATAGGAACTTGATGTGCTTTAAAACTTCCTTCGACATTTTCTGGTCCAGTCCATCCTTTTGGTGTTCTAAAAATAATCATAGGCCATTTAATAGAACTAAGTACATCTGTATTTTTAGCATTGTCTTTTAGTTCTTTTATTTCGGTAATTACTGTATCTAGGACTGTTGCCATCTTTTCCTGCATTTCATTGATGTCTTCACCCTCAACAAAATATGGATGCCAACCATAACCACTAAATAAAGATATAATATCTTGATGAGTCATTCTTGATAAGACAGTAGGATTAGATATTTTAAAACCATTTAAATGAATAATTGGTAAAACTACACCATCAGTTAATGGATTTATAAATTTATTAATATGCCAAGAAGTTGCTAATGGTCCAGTCTCTGCTTCACCATCACCAACTATACAAGTTGCAATTAGGGATGGATTATCAAGTATTGCTCCAAATCCATGAATAAGGCTATAACCCAACTCGCCACCTTCGTGAATACTTCCAGGAGTTTCTGGAGCAACGTGAGAAGATATACCTCCAGGAAAAGAAAATTGTTTGAACAATTTTTTTAAACCCTCTTCATCTTCTGTTATGTTAGGATAAACTTCTGTATATGTTCCATCTATATAAGCATTTGTAACTGCTGTTTGTCCACCATGACCTGGACCAACTAAATAAATCATATTTAAATTATATTTTGTAATAACTCTATTCAAATGCATGAATATAAAATTTTGTCCTGGAATTGTTCCCCAATGTCCAACCAGTCTTGGTTTAACATGTTTTAATTCTAATTTTTCTTTTAAAAGAGGATTATCTAATAAGTATAATTGCCCTACTGCTAGATAATTTGCCAAATTAAAATATTTATTTAATTGTGACAATTCAGTTTCTGTAAGTGTATTCATAATATCATCCCTATTCTATTACTTATTATACCATATAAGATATTTTTTAATAAAAAAAGATAGATTTTTATCTATCCACTTTACTTTAATTTGAGTCCTTAAAAAAGTATTCTTGACTTTTTGCACGCAATGATAAATCAGAGAAATCTCCTCTTATAAATTGAGGATAAGCAGCACAGGCAATCATTGTTGCGTTATCTGTACAATATCTCATAGGAGGAATTGATAAATCAACATTCATTTCTTGACATAATTCTTGCATTAACTCTCTTAAATTTTTACTAGCACTTACGCCACCAGCTACGATTACACGTTTTATATCGTATCTCTCTATAGCTAGACGTGTTTTTCTTATTACTTGATCAAAAGCGACATCTTGAAATGATCTTGCTAAATCATATTTTCTAATTTCATTTCCTCTTTGTTCTTCATTATGTCGAAGATTTATTACAGCACTTTTAAGACCGCTAAAAGAAAAGTTTAATTCATCGTTATTCATTGGTTTAGGCAAATTATAAGTTGGTTCCCCTAACGCAGCATATTTCTCGACATTAGGCCCCCCTGGGTATGGTAAATCTAAAACTCTAGCTACTTTATCAAAAGACTCTCCAATAGCATCATCTTTAGTAGTTCCTAATACTTTAAATTTGTAGTCATCTTCCATTAATACTAATTCAGTATGACCTCCACTTACTACTAATGCTAATAAAGGAAATTCCAGTTTTTTTACTAAATTGTTTGCATATATATGACCTGCTATATGATGAGTAGCGATTAGTGGTTTATTATAAACAAATGATAATACTTTAGCAAATTCAACCCCAACAAGTAAACTACCTAATAATCCTGGTGCATATGTAACAGCTATTGCATCAACATCACTTACTTTCATGTTTGCCTTTTTTAAAGCATCTTCAAGAACCATAGTAATATTTTCTGTATGCATACGAGAGGCTATTTCTGGAACAACTCCACCATATTTAGCATGTGTATCCATTTGAGTTAATACTGTTGTTGCGATTTCTTCGCTTCCATTTTTTACTATAGAAACACTTGTTTCATCACAACTAGTTTCTATTCCTAGTATATATACATCTTTCATATCGTTTTCCTTTCCATAATTATTGCATCATATAAATTATCATAATATTTGTTTCGACGATTTATTTCTTTAAAATTATTTCGTTGATAAAACTTTATTGCTTTAATGTTATTTTCGTTAACTTCTAGAATTATATTTTGTTGATTTATATTTTCAATAACATAATTTAAAAGTGAACTAGCAATTCCTTGATTTTGGTACTTTTTTAAAACAGCAATGTTAATAAGATCTGTAGTCTCATAATGGCATTCTATTTCTATAAAGCCTTTTATTATTGATTGATCTTCATAAACAAATATCTTTACATAATCAAGGTTTATTCTTTCTCTTGTATGATTTTGTTTAGAAAAATTATCTTTTATTAAAGTTCCTATTGAATCTATAGCGGTTAGATCTTCTAAATTAGCAATTCTTATCATTTTTTAATACCTCAATTTCCTTTATATAAATCGGTTTGACTTCATGAGCATTTTGTTGCTCAATATTGTTAAATTGAGAATATATTTTTTCAAAATCATAAGAAATTTCTTCAATTATAGCTTTTGATTTTATATCATTGTTTTTGATGTATTCGTCAAAATTTGAATTTGTCATATAGGATGGTTCTGCTATTAAATTATTGTTTTCATCGAACAAGCTACAAAACACTCCTTTAACATCTCTTATAATTGAAATCTTTTTTTCTTTAATATTTGAACTTACAGCTAAGCATTCTAACGATGTAATTGTTTTAATTGGAATATTTAAAGTATATGCTAATGTTTTAGCAATAGTTACACCAATTCTAACGCCAGTAAATGACCCTGGTCCATTAACAACCAATATTTCATCTAATTCATGAACAGTTAAATTATTATTTTTTAAAACACTTTCTATCATAGGCATTGTAAAATCAGAATGATGTCTCTCTGACGATTTTAGACTAGCTTCCAAGACTTTACCATTTTTAAAAAGTGTAATAATGATGTCCTTATCATGAGTATCAATAAATAGTGAATTCATAAAAATCTCTCCTTAATTTAAATCAAAGTTAACCACTTAAAAATAATTTGAAATATTATTGCAAGTGTGAATATAATAAGTGGCTCAATAACACGCATAAAAAGTTCCTGTTGTTTAATTGTCCATTCTTTTAATTTAAGTTTTTACATAATTTTGTTAATATAGTTTCCCATAAAGAAGGTGTCCTTATTTTGAATTGAGCTATTGATAGTACACAGGAATTAAAAATTAGTATTTGTAGCCAATACAAAACTAATCCTATAATAAAAGCCTTTATATTTAACCACAAAAAGCTAGTGGCAGCTAATATAAATATTAATATGTAGAGATAAGTAATTAATTTATCTTACATATAGTTACTTCCTGTATGAGTATTATATCACTTTAAATAGGTATTTCCTATAATAGATTTAGAAAATGCTATCTTAATACTTTAAGTTGAATAAATTCTTATTTCTTTTTAATGTAACAAAAAAATGCCTATTGGCATTTTTATAATACATAATTAACTAGATCTTCATACTTTTGCCCAAATGGCTTTAGAATAATGACACGTGTATTTTCATCTATTACTTTAAATTTCAATTCTAGTCTCTCATCAGGTAGTTTATCTTTAATCATCTCTGCCCATTCAATAATAGTTATTGAATCACTATTAAAGTAGTCATTTAAAGCTATTGTTGAATCTGAATCTTCTAATCTATAAACATCCATATGATTTAAAGGCGTTTCCCCGCTATCATATTCTTTTACTATGTTAAAAGTTGGACTTGTAATATTCTCTGTAATTCCTAAAGATTTAGCAAATCCTTTTACAAAAACAGTTTTTCCACTACCAAGTTCACCGTCTAAACAGATCACCATTCCTGGGAATTTTTCAGATTCAATATTTTCTGCTAATTCCATAGTATCAATGTCACTTCTAGATGTATATTTGTAATCCATTCTTATCACCTTAGTCTTATTATAACAATAATAAAATATGTATAGCAATATAAATATACATATTTTAACTTTTATTTTACTACTGTTGGAATTAAATAACTAAAATATGGCAGATTTCTTAAAATTCCAAATGCTAATGTAAAAATTAAAATACCAATATAAAAATAATTGTTTAATTTTAGTTCTTTTGTTGATAACTTGCTAGTTATCAACTTTAATATTTGATACAAAATGAATAAAATAAGTAAAATAAATAGCCATGGATTGTATCTGTATGCTTGATAAAAGTCAAAGTGAAAGATACTTATTAACATTCGAGAAATTCCACAACCAGGGCAGTATAAACCAGTTATTTTATGTATCAAACATGGTATAAAAGTCTTAAATATAAAATAATATACAATATTTAAAATTGCAAACATAATTAAAGTATAAAACAATGATTTATCATGCCATTTCATAATCAACACCTATGATAATTATATCATTTATCTTTATTCTATTAAAGATATAAAATTACTGTTTTATAATGTATTTATCTTTTTTTTCAATAAAAAAACATGTTATACACATGTTTTAGTTTGATTGTTGTACTGCATATTTGTTAATATCAGATTGAACTAAAATATAGTTTACAATACTTAAACCAAAGATTGATAAGATAAGGTATAAAATAGAATTTGAACTTCCGTTAACACCTTTTCTTTGGTTAGCTTCTTCCATTAACTTACCATTTTGATACCAATAATAGAAACTATAGATACCACAAGTAACTAGAGATAGTAATATTACAACAACTCCGTTTCTTTTTGTTTGGTTTTCAGAAATGTTATCAACATCATCAGTAATTGTACACCACCAATAAAGGCTATAAATACCACAAGTAACTAATGATAATAATATGCTAACAACGATGTTCTTTTCCTTTAACATATAAACTTCCTTTCTATAAATATTATACCATAAAATAAAAAAAAAGAACCAGATAATAACTGATTTTTTATTTTTAG
>CAJUPN010000005.1 GCA_910588195.1 uncultured Bacilli bacterium | reverse complement strand
GTGAATCACATTTTTTATGTGTCCACTTTTATTTTACAACTTCAATTAAAATAATCCTACTATTTTTGTTTATGTAATACTTTAGCTTGATCATCCCAAACAGATTCTTTTTTTAAGACTTTTCTTAAATCATCTGCTGCTAAATAATATTTTACATCTCCATCATATAGATTAAAGCAATACACATTACATCCAAATTCTTCATCATAATACATTGGATCATAACTATCAAAATTTCTAATAAAGGCATAGCGTGTTTCAGCGTCTATTAAATATTTTTCACCACAGCTAACAGCTTCAATTACATAGCCATATCCTTCCAAATAGAATGGTTCACTTTCATAGGAATAGGCAGATTCTACATCAATAACTGTTCTAAAATCATTTGCATCTAGCTTATAATGATATCCATCTGCAGTTAAAATCACAAAATAGTACTTTCCATCCTCACGATAAGGTCCCCCGTGGGAAATATAATTGCCAAAAAGAAGGTTGTTATGGTTATTGGCATCTAAAAGGTAACTTACACCATATTGATCATCAGCTCTAACTACATCCATACCACATTCTTCATAAACATTACTAAACTCAACAAATTCACTCTCGTCGGGAATATCTTGAAACAAAATGCAATCAGGTTTATAATCAAAATCAATTATATCCTCAGAATTAATTTTTGAATCTTCTTCTTTTTTTACTAATTCTTGATTATCTTTATCCTCTATTTCTTCAGATGTTATCTCTTTTTCTTGTTCGGATACCAAGTCTTCCTCATTCTCTTCATCATATTCTGACACAATCGCCTCTTCTTCTTTAAAAATTGATAAGGGATCCCACATTAAAAACATAGTTAAGCTTATAAGAAAAGCAAAAGTACCATAAATAACAAAATCACCGAAATTATATTCAACTTTTTTCATATTTGATAATTTTAGTTTTTTTAATAATTTTGGTTTTTTCAACTTCAAAATAGCTATAGTGTAGCTACTAGTTAAAATATCCTCTGTTGCCTTAAATTTATTTTTTAGAACTTTTAATCTTTGTTGTTCTTGCTCTAAATTTATACTTTTTAAATCATTCTTTATCATCTCTTCTATTTCTTTAATAGAAGTAAGATTTGATAATTCAAGACTTCTTAATTTTTGTCTTCTTATTTCAAAATCATGAGCATTCATATCTTTATTTTTTAAAGCTTTGCATAAATTAACATAAATGCTGTTAAATTTTTCCTCTTTCTTTTCAATCTCCAATATCAAACCATTAATATATAACTTTATTTGTCTTTCTCTTCTTTTATATTCATTAACAATATCTTCAAAACTCATTGTTTCTTCTTTGTTCTTTGCTTGTTCTTCGGCTTTATCTTTTTCTTTACTTTTATTTTTTTGTTCTTGTTTAAATCTTTTCGAATATTCTGCATATTTAGCTCTTTTTTTAGGATCAATTAAAGTATTATATGCAATAGTGATACATTCAAACTTTTCTCGATTAGCATTTTTACCTTCTGGATGATAAATTTTAACCAAGTTCCGATACGCACGCTTGATTTCTTGCTCACTGGCAGATTCTTTAATTCCTAATTCTTTAAAGCAATCAAACCATTTTCCTTCTTTTTCCCACCATTCCATATTAACATTTCCTATCTGTTAAAGCTAAATAGTGTTCTTTTATAGGTTTAGACCACGAATCAGATATTTTACCATAATATATTAATTCTTCTAACATATCACTTATGACAGCAAAATTTAATTTATTACCATTTCCTTTACGAGTAAATACAGATATATTTTCATCAGAAAATCCTAATTTACGAGCTTGTTCATAAACATCCTCTGGTTTTTGCGAAAAATTAGGTTCACCAAGAAAATAAAAATGATTATTAGAATTTTTATAACTAATCAACGTCTCTCTTACTGCATTAGTTTGAACCCTGTTTTCAGTGTCTTCTCCATCACTTATAGTTACCAAAAGATTAATACCTGACTTACATTTTTCTTTTATAACATAATCAATTGTTCCATTTAAATCTGTACCACCATTTGCTGAAATTAAAGAAACTTTAGCTGTACTAATAGCAACATCGTCTAATAAAATATACCTGTCATCATTAAAAGCAATAAAATTCAAAAGAATATTATCATCCTTATGTTTGTTAATTAAATCTTGTAGTCCTAAATATATGTCTTCTTCTGTTCCTGTCATTGAATTACTAATATCTAAAACGACAATAAAACGTATAACATCTTTAACAAAATTAATTTTAGTTTTAAGAAGAGAACCATTTTTCTCTTCTTTTAAAAGTAAATCTAATTCAGAGTCCATATCATCGAAACTCACTAAAGAAGACTCAGCTGTTGTTGTAATGTTTGTACTTACTGGAATAACAGAAACTAAATTGTTCTTTATAATTGCTAATTTATCTTTTAATGACATAAATATCCCCCTTCTTTTAACAGTCTACTACTCTACCACATTTTATGAATTAAAGCAATTATTTCTAAAAAACACACTAAAAAAATGGGTTTTAATAACCCATTTCTTTATATTTATCATATAATTCTTTAAATCTATTAAAATGCACTATTTCTCTTTGACGCAAAAATAATAATGGTTGAACAACCTCTTCATCATCTGCTAAATCAATTAAATGTTCATAAACAGCTCGTGCTTTTTGCTCTGCAGCCATATCTTCACTTAAATCAGCTATAACATCTCCAGTTACAGCAACATAAGTTATTGTAAATGGAGAACCTGATGCATTAACAGGATAAATACTTATACCATGTTCACTGTAATAATCTTCTATACCTGCATTCTTAATTTCTTCAATAGTAGCTCCCTCAGTTAACTGTTTTACCATTGTAGCAATCATTTCAATATGACCAAGTTCTTCTGTTGCAATATCATTTAAAAGAGCTGCACCACATTCATCGGGCATAGTAAACTTTTGTGAGAAATATCTTAAAGATGCAGCAAGTTCAGAATTAGCTCCCCCAAATTGAGTTAATATCGCCTTTGCCATTCTCAAATTCTTTCTTTTAATATTTATTGGATAAGGTAATTTTTTATCATATTTAAACATAATAAGAATCCTCCTTAGTCATATTATCCCAAGGCCATGGATTATTAATCCAAGTATATTTTCCATAAGTATCATGAGTAAGTTCTAACACTTGATACTTACTTTCATATTCTTCACTACACTTATCATACATTAGTGAATACTTTTTAAATAATTCATAAGCAGCACTATCATTAGGATGAGTGTCTAAATAAAGATTTAAATCATTTATTGCAAAACATAATTTATAAATTTTATCTAACAAAGCTTGTCTTTCTGTTTGTGGTTTAATTTCTCTTGGGGTGTAATTTTTGTATGGATCATAAAGATTTACAAACATATTTCCTTTTGTAAAACCCTCACTTAAATCATATATTTGGGAATTTTTATTTTCCTGAATATCTGTCACAAATTCAAATAACATGTTATCCTCCTTGATTTTTATTTTGAACATTCGTATTTAACGACATCCATGATATTATATGTATTTTTATACTATATGGTACATACTAATAATGGTGATAACATGATACTTGCTTGTTTTAATATATTTATATCTAGAATAATTGATGTAAGCTTAGGAACATTAAGAACAATGTTCGTTGTTAAAGGAAATAAAATTATTTCATCTTCCATCGCCTTCATTGAAGTTCTAATATGGTTTTATGCTGCTCGAGCTGCTTTAGTAAACTATGATAACAGTTTTTTAATTGCACTATTTTACTCTCTTGGATATGCTACTGGAACATATTTAGGAACTTTAATAAATGAAATACTTATTGATGGAATTTATAATATTCAAGTTATCTCAACAAAAATAACAACAAATGATATTTTAAAAATAAGAAGTGCTAATTTTGGTGTATCTGTTTTAAAAACTGTAGATAATAAAAATATCTTATATTTAAGCATCAGCAAAAAAAGATATAAGGAATGCATAAATATTATAAAATCAATTGATAAAAATTCCTTCATTGTTGTAAATGATGCTAAAGTAGCATTCAATGGTTATTTCAAAAAAAGAATTATTTAAAAAAATGGACATATGTCCATTTATTTTTTTGTGAATACTAATAATTTACTTAAAATATAATTTGCTATAGTTACAACTACTTGACTAACAACTTTACCAATAATATCACTAAATCCCATCACTGTAACAATTATTAACATGATTAACATATCCATAATTAAACTTAAAACACGTGAACCAATAAATTTAGTCAACTCACTTAATATATTTTTATTCTTACTTTTAAACACAAATATTCGATTTGTAATATAAGCAAAAGCCACTGCAAAAACCCAAGAAACAATATTCGCGATTTGTAATTCAAGCTCATCAGTTGGATCAAGAAAAGTTCTAGTAGCAATAAAATATGTAACTAAACTTACTACTGTTGTAAGAAGACCAACAATTAAATAATTCCAAACCTCAGGATTCTTATAATAAATTCCCCAACCCCAATTCCAAAATTTAACAAAAGGATTTTTATCATGTCCTTTAATAATTAACTTTTTTTCCATAATGTAACCTCAAAAGAATTGTATCAAAAATAGAATACATTGTCTATTCTTTACATAATCTAAAAGGAAAATTATAGTTAAAATATAGTTCTAATGATAGAATGTAATAAAGGTAGGTAATAAAAATGAAAAGAAAAATAATAGGAATAATGCTTGCAATGATACTATTTATTCCAAACACTGTTTTTGCAGCATCAACTTTAGTAAACATTGATGATGTAGTAACAGCTTTTAATAACTCAAGAACAATTAGTTCATTTGATGGACTATTAGGCATAAAAACACAAATGAAAGCTAATAAAACAACTAATACCTTAGATGTTTCAGTTGATTTAGATGAAACATTAACAAATAAATTTAAATATACAAACGAATATATTGAACTAGATAATAGAAATTTTACTCCATCTGAAGAAAATATGGGACAACAATTTTTACAATCAGTTCAAATACTAGGAATAGTTGATGCACTGATTAATTTAAGTGGATTCGAAAATAAAACATTAAAGGAAAACACAAACCCAACTAATTATGATAAATATGGTTTAACTTTAGAAACTGAAGAAATTATTCTAGATGAAGAAAATAATGGAATAACTATAAATGGATCCATTGAATATTTAAAATATTTTAAAATATCTTTAGATAAAACTAAAATTGAAAATCTTGTTAAAGATTATGGAACAGATATAAAAGAATATGAAAATCCCTTTCTTGATGATTTGAAACCAGCATTAGGTTATACTTCTACTAAGAATAATGAAATAACATTACAAATTTGCTTTAAAGATCCAAATATTTCTAGTACATATCCTGTGTATGCTGATATTTACCGTGCAACAAGTATTGATGGAGAATATATAAAGATTAATTCAGAAAAAATAGACTATTCAAAAGGAATGGTAACATTTGTTGATAGAAATGTAGAAAGTAACAAAACATATTTTTATAAAGCTATTATTAGTGATTCTACAATAGAAAGTGATATACTAACAGCTAAAGCACTTGAAACAACAGTTTCTACACAATCAGTAGAAAATCCTAAAACTGGTATATCAAGTCCATTTATTATAATTCCAATAACTATTACTTTTGCACTACTATATTTTATCTTAAAGAAAAAATCTTTATTTAAAAATATTTAAAAAAACCTCATCATTTGATGAGGTTTTAATTATGTCGTCTTAAAAATATTTTTTTTATCATATCAATTGGAATGACACTAAAACCAAGTAATAAAATAAATGCAAATTCTTTGGGTAAAAGTCCGTATGTTCTAAACAAATTACCACCAAAATATATTAAATATATTTGTGCTAAAAATATTCCTCCAATAATAACTAAAAACACTTTATTTTTTAATATTCCAGAAAATATATTAACTCTTGTTGTTCTTGCATTAAAAGCATTAAAAATGCTTAAAAAGATAAATAGTGAAAAGAAGGCTGTCATATAATATTTAGTTTCACTTCTAATAAACAATTTAAACACATCTAATTTTAAAAATAAAACCAATAATAATGTCGAATATAAACCAATAAAAATAATTGTTTTATACATATACTTATTTAAAACATTTTCGTCCTTTTTTATTGGCTTTTCTTTCATATATCTTTTTAAAGGTGCTTCATAAGAATAAGCTAATCCAGCAAAAGTATCCATAATCATATTAATCCATAACATTTGCATAACTGTAACTGGAGTTGTTACCCCAATAAAAGGCCCAACTAAAGATAAAAAGAGAGCACATATATTCATTGTTAATTGAAATATTATAAACTTTCGAATGGATTTAAAAATTGTTCTTCCATAAAGAATAGCTGCCACAATTGAAGAAATATTATCATCAAGAATTACTATATCAGCAGCATATTTAGCAACTTCTGTTCCTGATCCCATTGCAAAACCAACATTTGCTTTTTTTAAAGCTGGTGCATCATTTACTCCATCTCCTGTCATACCAACAACAATATTGTTTCTTTCAAGAACTGATGAAATTCGACTCTTATCCTTGGGTAAAGCACGTGCTATAACTTTAATTTTAGAATAATTTCTAACAATAAAATCATCATCGATTTTTTCTAAATCATCATGAGTTAAAACAAGCGAATCATCTTGTAACATATTAAGTTCTCTAGCAATACTTGTAGCTGTATTAACATCATCTCCTGTAATCATTATCATATCAATGCCCGCAGCTGTTATCTCTTGTATGGCTGATGCTGATTCACTTCTTATATCATCTCTTATAAGGATAAAACCTAATAAAACATTATTATAAACATTACAAATAACTCTTATTCCACGTTTAGTATAACCCAATATCAAATTTTTTACGCGACTCTTATCAGTTAAATATTTTCTATCTCCTTTTTTATCCATATAGAAACGACACTTATCTAATAACACCTCACTTGCTCCCTTATAATATTCATTACCATTACTTAGTTTAACATAAGAATATTTTATAGAAGAATTAAAATTTGTTTTCTTTACTATTCCTAGTGTCTTATCTCTTTTACCAATAAATGAAAGAATTGCTTTATCTGTTGAATTACCTGAAGTGATTTTATCTCCTTCAAAATAAGAATCATTATTATAAAGTAAAGATTCGCTAAATCTTTCTTTAACTAAACTGTCCATCTCTGATAAATTATTATAATGTTCATCATCAGCATCAATAATTCCTATAACACTAAGTTTACCCTTAGTTAAAGTTCCCGTTTTATCAGTTAACAGAACTTTTATAGATCCACTTGTTTCAATACCTACAGGTTTTCTTACCAAAACATTATTCTTTAACATTCTCTTCATATTTGATGACAAAACTAAAGCTAGCATCATCGGTAACCCTTCTGGTACACAAACAATAATTATAGTAACTGCTAATGTAACTGTATGAATTATAATATCAAATACTTCTCTAGGATTAGATAATAATTCACTGATAATAGCCATATCAAAATTATTACTAATAAATACAACATTAAAAATATAAGATAAAGAAGCCAATATTGCTCCTATATAACCTATTCTTGAAACTACTTTTGCAAGATTTCTTAACCTTAACTTCATTGGTGAATCAGGGACCTTCTCATTTAGTTCTTTAGCAATATTTCCATATATCGTATTTACTCCAACATTTAAAACTCGCATTATACATTTATCACTTAAAATAACACTACCCTTAAATAATTTATCTTTAACTTCTTTTCTTACCTCACGAGCTTCTCCATTTATACTTGCTTCATCTACTCCAACACTCCCAGATATAACTTCGCCATCAGCAGGAGTCATTTCTCCAGACTCTAAATAAACTATGTCACCCACAACTAAATCATCACATTTAATTGTAACTAATTCCTTATTTCTTTTAACCCTTACTAAAATATTTTCATATTCACTTTGAAGTCTAGCAAAAGCTTTATTTGAACCATACTCACTTAAGGACGATATAAGAGATGAAAGCAAAATAGAAACCAACATTCCTAAGGTCTCATACCAATCAGCATCACTAAACATTAAAACAAATCTTATAACTAAAGCTATAAGCATAATTTTAATAATCGGATCACCTAAAGCATCAAAAAATAACTTAATAAACTTATTTTCATTTTTTAAATTAACACTATTACTACCATACTTTTTTCTTGATTCAACTACTTCTTCATCTGTTAAGCCATTCAAGTTTTATCACCCTTTTTCTATTTCTAATAATCTATATGTTGATAACAATATTTTTATTAACAAAACAAAAAAATTAAGTATTGACTTGAATAAATATTTATTATAAACTGTTAAAAGTGTTAAAAAAAGGGTGAGACATTTATGAAAAAAACAACTGCAGTATTAACTGTTAACGCAATCGTATTAAGTATAATTGCTATAAACGCATATAAACCTGAAATAACTAAATTAGCAAATAAATATACTAAAATAAAAAAATTACAAAAAGATTCTAACTATCATAAATTAGAAAGAAAGAAGATAATCGAAGAAACAATAAAAATAGTTGGAAATCCACAAAACTTAGTAGAAGAGGCTTTAACAACAACTGATTTAGCAATAGTTGAAACAGCTAATCTTTTACCTCTTCTAATTCACGATTATTTATATCAAAAAATGGAAAGTGTTTCATATGAATTAGCTTTAATTCCTTCTACTGAACTTGCATTAGTTCCTGTTTCACAAAATACTTATAGTGAAAGAAGTCTAAATGAAATACTTACTTCTCCATATGTAGAAATTGAAACTATAAAAACTCACATACCTAGCAATAAAACTTTATCTAATTATATAAAATATTTATGTGGTATGATCTCTATTCTGTTAGTTCTTAATAATGCTGATAAACTAGATAATTTAAGTACTATTATTACAAAGGAAGCTATTGAATCTGCTACTCAAGAAATTGACGAATTCGTAACAGATTCAATCGATACTATTGTAACTCTCAATAATCATGAAAAATTAGTTGAAAGAAAAGTTTCAAGAATCGCCAATTCTGAACAAACTTCTGAAGAAAAATTAATAAGCATCTTTAATTTAGAAGAATTAACTCTTGAAGAAAAAACAGAAGAAATAATTAATATAAAGAATGTTCCCTATTCAGTTAAATTTGACTTCTTTATAAAAAGTAATAATTATTCTAAAGAGGAAGCTTTAAAAATCATAATATCTTCCAATCTAACAACATCTGAAAATATATTTAATTATATTATGGGAATTAATTCTTTAAGTATTGATGAAAAAGTAAATTATATAATGACATCAGACTTAACTCTTTATACAAGAGTATTTGATTATTTATTAAATAATTCACAAATAGCTAATGCTAAAGCACATGAATATATAGTTAATTCTAATATAGCAACTTACGAAGAAAAACTAAATTATTATGTTGAAAGTAACATATCTTCTTATGACAAGATATGGAATGTCTTACAAATACCTGACATTGAGTTTAAAACTATCTTTAATGACTTAATAAATTCTAAAGCTATACCTGAAGATGAAATTATCGAAAATATAATGAAAACTGATTTAATTTCTTTTAAAACACTTTTTGATAATATAATTGAAATTGATGGAATAACAAAAGAAAAATTAAGTGAATATCTAATCTACTATAATAATTATTATAATTCAGGATTTAATACTATATCACTAAAAGATTTAGTTGATTATACATTAGAAATCCCCTTATTTGATCATGAAACCAAAGTTAATACTTTCTGGGCTCTTCTTGAAAATTTAACATTAAATGAAAGAAGCGATTTTATTTTAGGATACTACAGTATTGACTATGAAAATGATTATATAAATTTAATAGTTAGTTTTAAAGATAACTTTACTGAAGAAGAAATGATAATCCTTGAATTATTTTCTAAAATAGACAAATTAAAAGATGAATTCATTTTTGCACACTACAACATAACTGAGAATGAATTTAAAAAAACTGCATCTGGATGTGCCGCTGAAGGTGCTAAAGATTACCAAGATTTATACTGGGTTGCAAACACTTTCTTTAATAGAATCACTCATCCTTGGTATACAAAAAAAGGGATCAATCCTTATCTGCAATTTATCGCAAACAATCAATTTTCTGTTTATGCATCAGGAGATTACTTAAGATATCTATATCCTCAAACAAAAAGTGAAAAAGTCCAATATATTTGGGCAGAAACAGCTCTTCGTAATATGCTATATGATGGATATTCTGGAATTGAACACGATTATGTAGAATTTAGAAGCTCTAATATTACATATTTTTCAAACAATATGGTCGTACCAAATGGTAACCGCTATGGTAAAATTTTAATCAAAGAAAATCGCATAAAAATAGACGGTTTAAATGGTATTGATGAATATTTTGGTTAAAAAAGACTAGTTAAAACAACTTAACTAGTTTTTTTATCTAAACTTTATCAAAATAATTAATTCCACGTTCAACAACATCAGCTTCAATATAATCACGAAGTAACTTTCTTACTTCACCACATTTTTTTATATTCTTAATTTCAATTACTCTTCCTGCTTGATATGAATTAGAATGACTATCAACTTTCACAGTAATGGTTCCAACACTAAAAAATCTTTGCCATAATGATTCTCTCATATCAGGGTCTTTTAAAAGATAAAGTTCAACCGTGTCTGTATGTCTATTAAAGAATCCTTTAGTAATTAAAAGCTCATCTTTACTTATTTGATATTTAGTAAAATTCATATGAAGTGTTGTAAGAATTGATCCAAGAAATCCAGCAGGTTGTCCTTCCCAAGCAATATTAAAATCAGGATTATCCACTGTTGTTTTTCTCTTTTCTTCTATAACTTTATTTCTATCTTCATTCATAATATCAACCTCATAAATATTTTATCATAATAAAAGACCACTTAAAATATTTATTTCAAAAGAATACTAAATATATAAAACTTGACCAACACTTAAATTATTATTTGTTAACTTATTTTTTGCTTTTATATTATCTACTGTTGTATTAAACTTCTTTGCAATACCATATAAAGTATCCCCTTTTAAAACTTTGTACGTTGTTAGATTACTAGTTGGTATTTTTAATAATTGATTAATACTTAAACTAGACGAACCTAAATTATTAAGTTTTTTTATTTCATCTACTGTTGTATTAAATTTCTTTGCAATGCTATAAAGAGTATCCCCTTTAACGACCTTATATGTACTTGCACTAGTACTATCACTAGGAGGCAAAGGACTAGTAACATTTGAAGGAACTTTTAATTTTTGATTTAAACTTAAACTATTATTTGTTAATCCATTTAATTTCTTTAATTCATCTACTGTTGTATTAAACTTCTTTGCCAGACTATATAAAGTATCTCCTGATTTTACTATATAAACTCCTTCATCATCTAAAACTCCAATATAATCAAGTAAGGCATCTGCAACACTTGATGCAAGATCTTCTATATTATTTTTTATAATACCAGCATCTTTAGCATTATCCGCATATCCATATCTAACTATAATTGTTTCATACCCAGGGGTATTTCTAGTTAAATAATAATAATCTTTTGTAGTATCACTAGGAAGCCTTAACTGATAATATTTACTATTATTAAAATAACTTAAATTTTTATCTAACTTACTTGCTAAAGTATCTTTATTCTTTAAAGCATAAATAATCTCAATTCCAGAAGCTCCTCCAGAGTTTAAAGTATTTGAAAGAACAATAACATCCTTACTATTCGGAAACTTATTTTTTAAATCTTTAATTCTGTCATCATAAGAAATAGTTTTATCTCCACTTCTCAACATATAAACATTAACACCTTTAGATTCTAAAATATTCTTAATTATATTTGATATCTCTAAAGTAACATTTTTTTCAACTAATCCGTTTCCAGATATTCCAGTATCAGTTCCACCACCTGAAGCATTAATAACGACTGTCTTCATATAAATCACCTATTATAAAATATACAAAAACTATCATATTTATGCTTTTAAACCAACTTTATTTAAATATAAAAAAATTATACCAATGAGGTATAATTTTATTTTTGTTCTAACATTTCTTCAATACGCATAAGTTGATTATACTTTCCAACTCTTTCGCTTCTACTCATTGAACCAGTTTTAATCTGTCCTAAATTTAATCCAACAACCAAATCAGCAATAGTAGTATCTTCAGTTTCCCCAGATCTATGTGACAAAACAGTTTTATAACCATAAGCCTTAGCTAAACCAATTGTTTCTAAAGTCTCTGTAATTGTCCCAATTTGGTTAACCTTAAGAAGTATTGCATTTCCCGCATTCATATCAATACCTTTTTGTAAGTATTTTTTATTAGTAACAAATAAATCATCACCAACTAATTGAATCTTATCTCCTAATTCAGAAGTGATTTTTTTAAATCCCTCCCAGTCATTTTCATCAACTGGATCTTCTATAGATATTATTGGGTATTTACTTATTAAATCTTTATAAAAATCGATAAGTTCCTCTGTTGAATACTCTTTTCCTGTAGACCATTTTAACTTATATTTTTTTAAATATTCATCATAAAATTCTGATGCTGCAACATCTATAGCTAAAAATACATCAACACCAGGGGTATATCCTGCTCTTTTAATTGCTTCTACTATTAGTTCAAAACCTTCTTCATTACTTTGTAAATTAGGAGAAAAACCTCCCTCATCACCAACTCCAGTAGAATAGCCTTTTTCATTTAAAACTTTTTTTAATGAATGAAAAACTTCTGCACCAATTCTTACTCTTTCATGCATAGTCTTTGCTTCAGGCATAATCATAAACTCTTGGAAATCAACATTATTATCAGCATGTGCTCCACCATTTATAATATTTATCATTGGTCTTGGAGTAATGTTGCCATTACCAATATACTGAAACAACTCTTTTCCAGAATTTAATGAGGCAGCTTTTATAACAGCCATAGAAACACCTAAAATAGCATTTGCTCCAAGTTTAGATTTGTTTTCAGTGCCATCAAGCTCAATCATTTTGTAATCTATTTCTTTTTGATTTTCTACATCCATTCCAACTAAAGAAGGCTTTAATATAGTATTGACATTATTAACAGCTGTTAAAACTCCTTTACCATTATAACGTTCTCCACCATCTCTTAACTCTATAGCTTCTCTTTCGCCAGTAGATGCCCCACTTGGAACAGAAGCACGTCCAACTATCCCATTTTCTAGAATACAATCTACCTCAACAGTCGGATTTCCTCTTGAATCTAATATTTCTCTTGCTTTTATATCTTTTATTTTCATATTGTATCCTCCAAATATATTATATCATCTTTTCTAAAAACAAATAAAAATTCCCATTAATTACTCATATTTTTCACAAAACTTATACACTTTTTACTCAGCTAATTACACAAATGTTACACAAAAAATCCCCATATTATATACAAAAGAGACACAAAGCTTAACCAAAATATACACACTATATAATCAAAAAACACTCAAAATATCAACAAAAAAAGTTTGGGTAATACCAAACTTATTTAAATTGTTTTATTGATTTTTCATAAAATTCTTTTAACTCAGTATCTAAAATACTTAAGTCATTTTCTTCTCTTAAATGAATGAATGCTTGATAATACAGTTTATCATCATTTGTTTGTTTACTTTTTACTATCGCATCTTTCATTTCTTCTTGTATGTCTGCTTCTTTAGCTTTTTCCTTTTCAGAAACTACATATACGATTACATTACCATAACTATCATCTGTAAAAATTCCCGAGCTTGACCCTTTTTTAGTAGAAGCTATCTTATTTAAAATTGTTTGAGTAAACATATCACTGTCAGTATATTTTACAGAATCATACTTATAAGAATTAACAGTTTCATATTTACTTTTTATATCATCAAAACTTTTTTTATCTTTTAACATGTTTTGAACTTCTGATAACTCTGCTTTATTCTCATCTAAAGCTGAAAAAAGATAAATGGACTTTTCACCAAACACACTTTCTTTATAAAACTTACTTATTTCTTTTTTAGTAATATTTTCTCTTGTATATTCATCATAATATTGTTGATAGTAAAATTGAGAAATCAAGTCCGCCTCAAATTCCTCTTCTGATGCAAAACCATTCGCCTGTAAAAACTCTTCTTTTGTATAACCATAATATTGCTGATAAGAAGTGAAAACCGCTTCTTTTTGTTCTTCTGCAAATTTTTTAGCATCTTCTTCACGATTGGGATATTTATCTTTTAATAAAGCTATATCAACCATTTTAAATAAAGCTTCATTTCCATTTTCTTCTTTCATAGCATTATATAAATCATTTGCTGTAAAGCTGTGATTTTTAACACGTAATATTACTTCTTCACCATTTTCTAATTTAGCAATTCTTTCTGGGAAGAAAAAAGTCATAATTAAAGCCCCTAAACAAGCTCCAATTATTAAAGCCACAATCGACTTTTTATTAGTACTAAAAAATTCAACAACCCCATTTTCTTTTTTGTTTGTCTTATTACTCATAATAACCCTCCTATAAAGATTATAAGATACTTTCTTGAATTTTAAAAGAAAAAGAGTTATTCACTCTCAATCGGACATGTAGTCTCTTCTAATTCACTAACTTTTTCTTTATATTCCTCTAATTTTTCTTCTAAATATTCATAATAATTATTAGTTACAATCCTACTACTAACTGTAACATGCTCATCAATAGTTTCATTTATCTTTTTTATCTCATCACTTGTATATTCGTTTGAAGAATAATATTTAATTTTCATTTTCGAAGCATCATAGAAAGCTCTTTCGTTTTTCCATGAACCATCAGCGAATACTGCTAGTGACTCATAATCATCGCTAAACATATCAGTTCCTAGATAAAGTCTTGGATCATAATTTAAATTAAACAGATTAGCAATAGTTGGTAAAATATTTAAATAAGTAGTATAACCACTAAAAGTCATAGGTTCAATCTCACTATTGTAAATAACTAATGGTACTCTTTCAGCATTCATGTCTTCACTTGTATCATAATCCAATACTTTATTTAAATTTTTAGTACTAATTCCATAAGGATAATGATCACCAAATAAAACAATTACTGTATCATCTAACAAATCACGTTCCTCTAATCCTTCAAGTAAAATACCTAATCCATCATCTAATATTTTTAATTTGGACATATACCTTCTAACATCACTTGGATATTTCGTATTCTTAGTTAAATCATAGTATTTATCTCCTTGAATAGACGAAACTCCATAAGGTTGATGAGAAGATACAGTAGTAAGCCAAGTCATAAAATTTTCTTTTTTACTAGTTTTTTCATCTAATATATTTAAAATAGAGCTCATGAATTCATCATCATTACTCCAATTTATATATTCATTTGAATATTTTATTCCTAAATCTTGAACTCCAAAATATTCTCCACTTCCCATATTTTTATGAATAGTGTTTCTCGGATAATAAGCTTCTGTATAATTATGACTAGAAAAAGTAACATATTTATCTTTAGTATTATTATTAAACAAATTAAATATACTACTACTATATGTATTATTTTTATATTTACTAGCTGTACAAGTATTATAAATTGAATAAATAGAAGTCATAGCACTAAATTCATTATTCATAGTTGCACAAGAATTTCTTGGACTATAATTATTTTCAAAATACCATCCTTCACTAAGCATTTTATAAAAGTTCGGATATAATTCTGGATTAATAAAGATATCATTAACAGATTCCATCATAACTACAATTAAATTTTTACCTTCAAACATTCCTGTATACTCATTTTTATCAGTATTTCTATTATTAATTAAATACTCATTTACATAATTTAAATCAGCATTTTCTTCCTCATCTATAAGAAGTCTCCAAGCATCATCATCAAACACTCTAGAATTTTCACTTAAATTATGTTTCTCATCTTGCTTTACTTCGTATTCTTCTTTTATATTGACAGGAAAAACAATTGCTTTAACATCAAGAACAAAAAATCCTAAAGTACCAAATTGTTCAACCACAATTGTCGGATTACTACAAGTTAAAAATAATTCCTTATTAGAAACAGATTGATAAGTATTTTGAACACAAGGTGTAACAATTGAAAAATAATAAAGTGTCCCAACAATTATCAAAAACAATAGACTATATAAAATACTTAATCTCGCTTTAATAGAATTAATAATTACATCTATTTTCTTATCTAAAAATATGTAATATAAAATAAGCAAGATAAAAGGAATAAACACAATAAAATATACAGGTTTAAAGCTTAAAAAGAAATCTTTAATATATGAAGTAACAGCACCAAATTGGCTTGAAGTTTTAAAGCTCATATATACACCTAAAAAATTATGAAAACCAGCTTGTACAAAAGAATAAATAGAAAAAAGTAATAAAAAGCCTAAATTAAAAAATTTGGTTATTGGTCTTTTAAATAAACTTTCAAAAGCTGAAAAAATTATCGATATAAAAATAAGTCCAAGTAATATTCTTACTACTGCAAAACTAATTAAAGATGAATTTGCAATAACTCTTGATAATATTTCTACCGAAAATAATGAAATTAATAAAATCAAAAAATTATATATGATGTCTTTCCTCACTAGTTTAGTCATTTACTACACTCCTAACAGTGAAATATAATATCACAAAGTAACTATTATTAAAATAGTTTAAAGCAAATTTCACTAAAATTTCACACAAAAAAAAGAATTAAAACTAATTCTCTTATTTAAGTATTAAACTAAGGCAAAAAAAATTGAAAAAATTGTGGATATAACAGTAAAGATGATATTAATAACAAAACCAACAATAGCAGCAATTCCACAAGCTTTAGCATTTTTTACATTCTTATCTTTATCAGTAATATATAATACTAACCCTAATAATGGAATAATAAATGAAGCTATTACTAAAAATACATTTGCCTCACCTTGATTCTTATCAAAATCAACTAAACGATTATCAGTGTTCTTTTCATCTTTAACTTCTAGTACTCTACTATTCTTTCCAACCTCTTGCCCACACTTTGAACAAAACTTAGTTCCTTTTTCTAATTTACTTCCACATTTACTGCAAAACATAAAAACTCCTCCTAATAAATTTATAATATCATAAAATTATATTTCTATTAACATTATATTACAATAATTTTAATTTTTACACTAATAATTTTATAAATTTATTTAAAAAAAACTCTTTTTTTGATATGATATTATATATAGAATAAAGAGTGATGAAAAATGTTTGGAAAAATTTTAAAATTATCAGGAAATATAATAATTGTTGAAAACACCTCAGGACTTGCTGACACTAACTACATAGGTTTTCATGTTGTATTTGCCGAGACAGAACACAAAATTGTTGGAGAAATTATCTCAATCGACTCAAAAATAATTGAAATACAGTTAATTGGTGAAATTAATTCTAGTGGTGTATTCTCAAATGGAGTACTAAAAAAACCTGGCATAAACACAATTGCTAGAATCATTTACAAATCTGAATTAGAAGCTATTTTAGGTAATCAAAATTACTTAGATAGAAAAAATCTTTTATTTGGATCATCTCCAATTTATAAAGATTATGTAGTTACAAGTGATATATCAGGTTTCTTTGCAAATCACTTTGCTATCTTAGGTAACTCTGGTGCTGGTAAATCATGTGGTGTAGCTAGAATTCTTCAAAATATTTTCTATACTTCAACTAATGATATTCCATCTTCTGCTCACATTTGTTTATTCGATGTATATGGAGAATACTACAATACTTTTGAAGAAATGGATAAATTTCCTAAACTACATTTTAAGAAATACACAACTCAATTAGAATTTGGAAATGCTGAACTCTTAACTATTCCTGCATACTTATTAGGAGTTGATGATTTAGCTATTTTACTTGGAGCAACAGACCCAGGGCAGATTCCTGTATTACAAAAAACTATTGATCTAGTAAAAATATTTACATCTCAAGACCCTAAAGCTGAAGATTATAAAAATAACATTATTGCAAACTGTATTTTAGAAATACTTTCTAGTGGTAAAACATCAAGTATTATAAGGGATCAAATAATTTCTGTTCTAAGTTCTTATAATACTCCATCTTTAAATCTTGATTCTTTAATTCATCAACCAGGGTATGATCGTACTGTAAGACAGTGTTTAAACATTGATGATCAAGGAAAATTAAATGCTATAAATTTAGTTGTAAATTTCTTTCAAGCTTATGCAAAAATTGATATAGATCAAATAAAATTAGAAATTGAAAATCCTTACACAATGAATGATTTATATTACGCATTAGAATTTGCTCTAATTAATGAAGGATCATTAGTAAGTGAATCCGTATTCGATAGAAATAACATTTTAAAATCACGTTTATCTTCTATTATAAATTCTGAAAAAATCAATTATTTTGGATATACTCAATATATATCTAAAAACGACTTTGTAGAAGAATTCTTCTTAACTGGTCCAAACGGTGATCCAGTTCAATTAGTCGATGTAAATTTATCATTCATTGACGATAAATTCGCTAAAAGTTTAGTTAAAATATTTACAAAACTATTCTTTGACTACACAACAAGCTTAGAAGCTAGAGGTTCTTACCCAATTCACACATTACTTGAAGAAGCACATAGATATGTACAAAATGATACTGACACAAATGTAATTGGTTATAACATCTTTGATAGAATCACTAAAGAAGGACGTAAGTATGGTATGATTTTAGGATTCATAACTCAAAGACCTAATGAACTTTCTAAGACAGCACTTTCACAATGCTCTAACTTTGTAGTCTTTAGATTATTCTATCCTGATGATTTAGAGATAGTTAAAGGAATATCATCAAATGTAACTGACGATACAATTGAAAAAATTAAAACATTGCATCCAGGAATGGGACTTGTCTTTGGAACAGCATTCAAAATACCATTACTTGTAAAATTCTCATTACCTAATCCTTTACCAGTTTCTACAAGTATAAAAATTGATGATATTTGGTACAGATAGAAAAGAGACTACTCTTTTCTATTTTTATGTTATAATTAATATAATTAAGGAGAATTTATGAAAAAAATATTTAAAGAACATAGTCCATATCTATTATTTTTATGTGTTATGGAAATAATAATAACTATTATCTCAATTGAGGCATTTGTTTACTCTGATTCACTAAATTACAGTGATTCACTTATCTACAGTGCCATTGGAATAGAAAAACTTTTAGAAACAATGTACTCATCAACTTGGTGGGCATTCATATTATTTACGCTAGGCTTTATTACAATCATGACCTTAACATCTATTGTTTATAAAAAGTTAGAGTATTTATTTATAAGCATTATGGGATGGATTCTCATGCTACTCTTAGCCATAAATATTGGTAATCCACTAAAAGATATAGCAGCTGTTATATTATTATTCATTCCAATTATTGTTTTAAATATTATTGCTTATCGCACAGAAAAAGAAAAACTAAAAAGAAAAAAACATTAATAAAAGCATCCATATAGGATGCTTTTTAATTACACTGATTAAGTTTCAAAGAATTGTAAAATTACGTTTTTTAATTCTGTTGTTGATAATTCACTAATATCATCAACTAACACATTATCAATTATTATAGCAGGCGGATACTTTATATTAAACTTATCCTTTTTTAGTTCTTCAACAGTTGTAGTTTCAGGTAAGTCTTTTATAATTTTATCAATTTTAGTTTTACATTTTTTATTACTTCCTACTATCTGTATTTTCATATATCACTTCCTTTTCTGATTACATGATAACAAACCATTATGAAATTACAATGAAGTTTATGTGAAATTTTCCCCTTTTTATTTTCACAAATAAATTGTATAATATTATCTAATAAAAGAGGTAATTATGGAAAATATATATAATAGAGAAGACTATCAAAGTTATATCAATTTTATTTATGGAAGAAAACAACCAGAACCTGAAGAAGAAAAATTTTACAAAGCAGATATGCATGTTCACTGTGAATATTCTTACGATTCTAAAATGAGTATAGAAAGTATCATAAATCATTTAAAGAACAGTAAAATAAAATATATTGGTCTTGCTGATCATGTTAATTTTGCTTATGAAGCTCCTCCATATGTTGTTGAAAAATTAAAAAGAAGAAATGCTGAAATAGATCGGATACAAGAAACAACAGGAATAACCATTCTAAAAGGAATTGAAGTTGGTGAACCACACTTATATCTTAAAGAAATGGCTTTTCTAGACAAAATAACTGATACTGACTTTACTATTGGAAGTATCCATGAAATAAAAACTAAACCACTAAGAGCACTAGTAAAAGATAAAAACTTAACAAAAAAATACTTTAAAGAAATATTAAATATGATAAAAAATGCTCCAATCGACATCGTCGGTCATCTAGATTATTTAAAAAGATACATCGAACTAGACGAAACGTCTGATGAACTTTATGAAATATTAAGTGAAATAATTCGCTTAAAACTTACCCTAGAAATAAACACAAGTGGTATCAGAAGGTGTTCTAGCACTTTTCCAGATCCAAAAATAATTGATGAATATATAAAAATAGGTGGAAGAAATGTTACTTACGGAAGTGATGCTCATAATGTAACAGAGTTAGGAGAAAACATAGAAAATCTAAGTAAAGATAATAAAAAGCTAACATTAACCCAAGGTATTTTCGTAAACCATAATTTTAAAAGAATTTAAAAACTTAGTTTATTTCAAACTAAGTTTTATTTTTTTACCTTTTCTTTTAGTAATCTTATGTAATGGGACATAAAGCAAATTATAAGTTACAACGAATATCAGCACGATTGAAAAGAGTTTATTATATCTTGCAGCCTCTAAGCAACCACTTCCACCTTCTAGCTGACATAAAATATTCTCAAGTGAATTATAATACATTTTTATCCATATTGTAATAAATATTATAATAAAACCTATAACAATTTGATATTCCAAATTAAATTTAAAAACATGATTTAATGCATAAGCGATATAGTAAACTGCTAATAAATTTAAGATAACAAGCACTATTAATATTAAACTTGAAAAAATCAAGTTTTCATTTATAATTCCAATATAATTAAGTCTTGTATAAATATAATACGAAACATAAGAAAGTAAAGGAATAAATATTAACTCATAAACTAATGCATATAAAACATTATTAACCTTTTTATTCATTTTTTTCATATATTCACCTTACTTTATTTCCACATTCACTGCAAAAAACATCATCAATCTTTACTTTATTTCCACATTCACTACAATAGTTAATAACGCTTTTAACTTCTCTAATTTGTAATCTTTTTTCTTTTTCTGCTTCTTCTAAAACATCTTTATTTTTCTGTGCTCGGTAAAGCATAATTGACACAATAACTATTAAGAATACAGCAATTAATAATAAATATAATGAAGCTGGAACACCTTCTAACAAGGTAAACATGGCAAGTAAATAAAGAAGTCCAAAAACTAAACCTACATAAAATAAAGATTTGTACCCTTCATTATTAATTGATACAAGTATAATACTTAAAGTAAATATAAGACCAAATATCAATGTAATAAAACTACTAGCATCCCCTAATAGATTAAGAAAAATAAATGTATAAAATATACCTGCAAAAACATTTTTAGCTTTCTGATTATCTATAAACCATACTTCTGATACAATACCTAAGAAAATCAAATACATAACATTTGTTAATATTAAACAAATGTCAAAGTTCTTAATTGTAAGGGAAATAAATTCAGTAGTTGCTAACAATAGAACCAACATCGATCCACCAAAGCATAACTTTTGACGATGAAATATATAAGAAAAAATCCCAGAAATTAACACAAGTATAAGCATTTCAACAAAAGAAGTACTATCAGTCAAGACAAGCATTATTAACAAAACAACTGCATAAAGTATATTTGAAGTCTTATCACTTTCTTTTCCTTTAAATATTACAAAAGAAGCAAATAAAGAAATAATTGATATAACATTTGCTAATAAAGATTTATCTATGCTACCAACCATACAAATTAAAGAAAAACCAATAAGAGTAGCATAAACACCTCTTCCCTTTTCACTTTTAAATAAACGGTAAATAAAAGCAAATATAAATGCCTGCACAGCATATGCAACTGATACATAGGCCATATCAACGAAATTCACTAAGTAATATGATAAAAACATCAACTTAAATGGTAAAAAACACTTTTCATAATCATCATTGTGAATTGCAAATGTATCAACTACTGAACTTATAATGATAAAGAGAATCGCTATAAGATGAGCTACTGAATGAAATTCAAAGGCAGCAACAAACATACTCAACAAAATCAAATTAAACACTTTATATAATATTTTTACTATTTTATTGTCTATACCTCTAAATGTGGTTATAGCTAAATCAACAAGACAAACTATTCCCACTGCAATAATTAAAGCTAGAGATGATTTTAAAGCACTTAAAGGAACTACAACAAAGAAAAATATCAATAAAGATAAAACAATAACTGTCATAAGCTCATATTCAAAACTTTTTTTATTTAATAAAACCTTTACTAAAGAAATCACACTAATAACAAATAAAATACTTGAAAGAAGCATCTCACTACCATCAATTAAAAATATATTAATTATTGAACTTATATAAATAGCTACATTACTAAATTCATAACCTGATTTAAATTTACTTATAAAAGTAAGAACCAATAAAATAAAACTAACTATAATCATTAAAATTAAATAATTTACTTTAAAATAAGAAAGTAAAAAAATTAACATAAATATAACCGATGCAAAAACAATATGAATAAAGTTATAGTTTTTATAAAGAACCATAGTTAATAAAGCTAAAATCCCAATGAGTATTGAAATACTTGCTAAGAAGATTAAGACACCATCTCCATAAAAAGAAAAGAAACTTCCAAACACTTTATAAGAACCAGCTAATACTAAAGAAAGAATAACATTTAAACAGCCTAAAGAATATGAAACTTTACTACTTAAATCAACATTTAATAATTTTCTAAAAAGTAAAGAAAGTAAATAATAAACAGCTGCCATAGTTAAAACTATTACACTTTTAACAACTCCATTTTCAAAAATATCATTAAACACTAAAGAAACAGATGCAAATAAAAGTATAAGCATGCCGAAACTCAATAAATAATCAAGATTTTTTATTTTCTTCATATTATCACCTAATATCATTATATATCATAAAAAATAAAAAAGAAATAATACCAAGACTATTTCTCTTTCTTTTGTGGCTTTTCTTTCTTTACTTTTTCTTCAAATGGTAATTCAATTACTTCATGCTCATCAATTGTTTTAATAACCATACAGATTTCAACCAATTCCACTATAGATCCAATAATAAAAATAATACCAACGATTCTTAAAAACATTTTAGCTGAATCAAAAGGATTAACTAATAACACTATTCCTAAAACTATACCAACTATACCAACAATTAAATTATAAAACCATTTATCACTAATATCTCTAATATTAAAAGCAAACTGTAACTTAAACAAAGATTTAATTAAAATAGCAATTCCAATAAGAGTTGTAATAAAATTAGCTAATGATTCTAAATTAATGAATAAAAATATCCCAACAACACTAAGCAAAATCCCAAGAATTAAAGATAAGCTCATCATTTTCTCTACTTTACTTTGTTTAACATAATCAACTAATTGTAATATTCCTATAAGTAAAAATAATGCAGCTATTATTCCTGTTATAACTTTAATTGATCCTTCTGGAGAATATGCAAGTACAATTCCTAATATCAAAGTCAATACAGTACTAAATAACATATTTTTTTCACATCTTTTAGCAAATTCTAAAATCATACAATCACTTCCTAATCTAATTATAAAAAATAAAATCGTGTATTACAAGATAACACTTATAAGTTAAGACATAATTACTAATAAAGTCTAAATTATAATTCTATTTCTTCTCCTGCCCTAACAATTAATCTAGATTCATGTATAAATTTATTAGCCATCTCTAAATCAAATAACTCCATTGGTTTCATATGTATTGGTATTGTATGCTTAGCTTTTATATAATCAGCACATAAAATAGCTTCTTTAACATCCATATTATAAATACCATCTATAGGTAAAAGAGCGTAATCAATATCATAATTAGGTAATTTATTTTTCATATCATCAGTTAAAGAAGTATCTCCTGATGCATAAATAGTTACCCCATCAAATCTTAAAATATAACCTACCGAACATGATTTATCATGATTTTTATTATAGGCCTCAACTGCTTCTATCTCTACTCCAAAAACATGTGTTTTATTATAAATAGTACCCAATTTTAAACTATCTTGTCTAATTATTATAGTTTCTGAATTCTTACTAGGTAATTCTATATGATTATGATCATTATGTTCATGCGTCACAAGAATAATATTAGCAACTAAATCATAACCACTACCTAAAAAAGGATCAACATAAATAACTATACCTTCATTAGTAATAATTCTATAACTCCCATGTCCTTGAAATAATAACTTTCCCATATAAATAATTCCTCCAAAATAAAAATGCAGTAGGCACTGCAATTAAATTATATCATACTTACTCTAGAACACCAATGTTTTCTATTTCAATCAAATGTACATTATTATATTTATCATTATCTTCTCTTATAACTAGTGTAATAAAACCCATATTTTCATCACTTTCTTCACTATTAAGAATATTAGTTAAAATACCTTCAACTTTTTTACCATCCTTTTTTTCAATAACAACATATTTATCTAAAAAATTTTCTAAAGTCATAGATACCTCCATAATATATAAATAAAAATAGTATAAATAATAAAACAAATATAATTAACACTAATAAATAATTTCTTTCTTGTTTTATGATGAAATAAATACATACCTATGAGTGATCCATAAACTCCACCAAATATTGAAATATTAAGTAATAATTTCTCCTTAATTCTTCTTATATTAATTTTAGCAGCAAATTTATCTAATCCATATAAGAGAAAAGAGAACACATTAATAAAAATAATATAATAGAAATATAATCTCATCTTAACACCATAACCTTTATTAATTATAACACATATAGAAAACATTTTATGCTATAATATAACTAGACAACATAGAAAGGCGATACTTATGAATATTGAAGTTAATAACTTAAACAAAAAATTTGATGAATTTGCTTTAAAAGACATCACAATAAAGTTACCAAAAGGTAAAATTGTTGGTCTTATTGGCGAAAATGGTGCTGGTAAGACAACTTTAATAAAATGCATTTTAAATGTTATGCACAAAGACTCAGGAAAAGTAACTCTTTTTGGAGAAAATTATAAAGACTCCCTAAAAGAGGATATTGGAGTCGTTTTTGATGACTCTTTCATGAATGAGACATTTACAATAATGGATTTAAATCTAATCATGAAACATACCTTTAAAAAATGGGACTCTCGCTTGTTTTTTAAATATATAAAAACATTCAAACTTCCCAAAAATAAAGAGATAAAAAAATTATCAACGGGTATGAAAAAGAAAATAGAAATAGCTACCTGTATTGCTAGACATCCAAAAGTTCTAATTTTAGATGAACCAACAAGTGGTCTTGATCCAGTCATGCGTTCAGAAGTACTAGATATGTTTGAAGATTTTGTATCCAACAAAGAAAACTCAATTCTTTTATCAACTCATATCACAAGCGATTTAGAACATATTGCAGATGATGTTATATTTATCTCAAATGGCGAATTAATATTTGATAAACCTCTAAAAGAAATAAAAGAATCATATATAATACTTGAATTAGAAAAAGACGAATTTAAAAATTTTAATAAAAAAGAAATAATAAGATATAAAGAAAATAGATTAGATTATCAAATTCTAATAAATAAAAAAAATATGAAGAAAAGTTACGATAAATACATCAAAAATATAACTACACTTGATGACATAATGCTTTTATACATAAGGGGGAAACAAGCATGAAAGGATTAATAATAAAAGATTTTCTTTATCTAAAAAACACATGGAAAAATTTAATAGTAATATTTATTGGTTCACTTTTAATAAGTATAGCATTAGGAAATTACTTACTTGTAATATGTGCATTACCATTAATATTACTTACAAGTACAATTAATACTTTTCAAACTGATGAATTTTTTAATACTGATAGTTATACTCTATCATTCCCATTAAGTAGAAAACAAATTATAACAGCAAGATTTCTTTATACATTTATAATGATTATAGTTGCTTTCTTTGTAGGATTAGTAATTTATTATCTAATTCACTTTATAATTAGACCTAATCACAATGGTTTAAACACAGATATGTTAAAATACTTAATAATGATGGAAGGAACTAGTTTATTAGTAGACTCTATATTCTATCCAATTATATATAAAGTTGGCTGTGAAAAATCTAGATTAGTTTTATTAAGTATAGTAATGCTTCTATTAGGATTAGGTTCAATTCTTAGTGTATATATAAATGTATTTAATAAAGACTTCATTGATTTTGTTGCCATAGTTAATTTCATACAAAAAAATGGTGTAATGGTTTTAGGTATTTTAGTTACTGTTGCAACAATTATATCTTATATATTATCTAATATATTTTATAATAAAAGAGACTTTTAAGTCTCTTTTTTGTAAAATTTAACGTCTAATAAAGATTAATTTATATGATTTTTATGACAAATAAAAACAATTATAGTATATTATCTTTAGACGAAGTAAGAATTATAACTTTCTATTCACGATTAGGTTTAAATGAACTGCTGAATAGATGTGTATAAGTTTGGAAAATAATGCACAAAAGTTAGTTTGGAAATAATTCATTAATGTAGTACAACAAAGAATTAACAACAATTCGTCATTCATACTATAATTAATAATGCAGGATGCAATTAATTATTGACTAGTGTCACATACTTTTATTTTCGAATAAAAGTGCTAGTTTTAAAATGGCTCGCACCCTTTTAAAAAAAATGTGAAGCTTAAACGCATAAACAATTTTATATTTAATTTATCCTATGACTAAATGTCGAAATTTACTATTTAATGAATCTCATACAGATGAGACTGGATTTTAAGTAAGTGTTAAAATAATTCTTATAAAAGATTATAGAACATTTCTTTCCCCTAAAACTTTTTCGACACTTACTTAAAACGAATTAAAGAGAAAAAGAACTAATTAATAGTTCTTTTTTTATTGTTCTTTAAATAAATATTTTAAAAGTTCAAAATAAGCTTTTGTATCAAAAGATTTAAGATGCTCTTCTGTAGTCATTTCAGCAAATGTTCTTGTGTCTCCATCAGGAATAAATATTTTATCAAAAGCATCTCCTCTTTCTCCTCTTATTTCGTCACTGATTGTACCATAACTTAAAGATTCAAAAACAACGGCTTCCTTATTTGGTTCAGAGTAAGCTAAAGCTTCAACCCAATGACATCTTCTATTTTTCTTTCCTTCAAGTAGCTTCAAATAACCTTCAGAACCAAGTGTATCTTCCGTATACTTTGCTAAAGCTCCAGGAAAACCATTAAGCTCATCAATAACTAATCCAGAATCATTTTTAAGAACTGGTTTCCCTAAAAGTTTAGCAGCAAATTCAGCACTCATCTTTGCAACTTCTCTACAATCTAGAGATTGTAATTCTGGAGTTTCGATATTCTCTTGAATAACCTCAATATCCATATCTTTATAAATCATATTAATTAAATCAACTTTTCCTTTATTTCCTGTTGCATAATATATTTTCATAATTACTATTCCTCTCTAATTTACCTTACAATCATAGCCAGCTAATTCTATTTTTTTAAATTCACTTACTTCAACTGGCAATTTTTTAACCTTAGCAAGTAAACTATTTTGATCAAGTATACTTTCTAAATTTTCTTTAAAAAGATTTAAATCAATACTTTCATAATCATATGCTATTTCTAAAACAAGATTTTGAGAAGTATCATAATAATCAACTTCTACGCCATCAATATTAGAATAAATATCTTTTATATAAGAATAAGTCTCATATGTGTAATTATTAATATCTTGAATAGAAGATATACTTTGATATATTGCTTTTTTTACTAAATTAGACTCATCATAATTAAGATAGACGATGCTACTAGAAACAATGTCTTCTCCATCTATATTCTCAACTAAGTCTTTTTTACAAACCTCATCTGCTTCATACACTTTTATCTCTTGTCTATCTAACTGTTCTTCACTACAAGAACACAAGAATACTAAAGCACAAAGACTCACAACAAAAATTCTTTTTAACATAAATTCTCCTTAACTAACTCTAAAATTAAATTAATCTCTTCTTCATTTTCATTAAATAATTCAATCCTAAAATTTCTAATTCCTATTTTTTTATAAAAAGGTATAGATTCAATCTTATTTACTAACTCGTGGTTCAAAATATGAGTAGTATGATTTATTACATCTGTACAAAGAGGATACTTTTTCAAATCATTATTAACATTACTTGCAAGATAATATCTCTTATTATTTTGACATATATGACAAGGTTCACTTTTATTAACTAAATATTTTAAAGGACAATACTTCATTAACATTAATTCTAGTCTTCCATAAACAAATAGTTCAACATTTACTTTTCCATTATAATAGTTCATTATATTTTCAATTTCTGAATCTTCAAGTTCACACGAAAGAGTAATTACATCTACATATTTACTAAAAAAGTTTATAGATTCATGATTAGTAACATTCAAAAAATAATCTCCAAAGCCACCATTATCCAAAGAACCTAGCTCCGTAATTAAAGACTTATCTGAAAAATCATCTGCTACACGATTAGTTCTATAAAAAACATTCTCATAATCTTTATATTTACCATATAAACGTCTATCTAAGACATATATTCTAACCTCTTTATCAAGTAAATATTTAAGTTGTTCTTCATTCCTAACTAAAATCGATACTGACATTTTTTCATCATAATATGCTTCATACTTAGAAGTAACCTCTTCTAAAGATAATTCATCTTTAAATCCACTATTTTCTCGTAACATGATTAATTTATTAACAGCCATTCTTCTAACTTCATTTAAATCCTTAATACTAATAAATAAATTATTTTCGATATCTATAGTTAAATTATCACATTTAAAAGGTGTATTCCCTAATTTTAAAAGTTGCTCTTCTATTCTTTCCTTAGTAGTAGGAACATTTGTAGCAAGTTCCACTACGCCATCATAAGTTACTTCTACCAAATTACTTTCATCCTTTATACATAAATATAAAGGCTTTGAAACTTTGGCAATAAATTTCATAGAAATATTCATTTTGGGATATTGTACATCCAAATATTTGTTTTTAATATCTACACTAAAAGTTTTATTTATTGAGTCACCAATTTCTGTATTAAAACGATTGTCTAAAAGAATTGTATCCCCTTCTTTTCCCCCATTTATTAATTTTCCATGAGTATCATAAATATAATTGCAAATCATGCCCTCATTACTTTTTAAAAAGCGTATTCCATCGCCTTGCTTTAAATCTTTTTCCAACTTAACATAAATATATTTTTTACGTATATCAACAACTTTACCAATAAAAACTCCTTGATGATTAGAACTTTTAATATTCATTACTTCATCTAAACTCTGATTAAATAAAAAACCTGTTGTAAAATTTCGATTAAAGATAATAGATATATCCTCTAATATTTCTTGATCAACAAAACACTCACCAAACTTTTCATAGCTATCGATAAGTGATCTATATAATTTTGTTACACAACCTACATATTCAGGGCTTTTCATTCTTCCTTCTATTTTTAAAGAATAGATATTAGATTCCATTATTTGTTTAAAAGAAGGCGCTGTATTAAGTTCTTTAGGAGACAATAAATATTGACCTTTAGTTTCCAACTTTTCATTCTCACAATAAAGTAAATAAGGTAATCTACACATCTGAGCACATTCACCTCTATTACCACTTCTATTAAGTATTCTACTCGAAAATAAACATTGTCCCGAATAAGATACACACAAAGCTCCATGAATAAAGGCTTCAAGCTCTAATTCAGTCGAAAAACCATTAATTTCTTCAATTGATAACTCACGAGCTAAAACAACTCGTTTTACTCCAAGTCCACTAAGTAACTTTAAAGTTCTTTCATTTGTTGAATGAACTTGCGTTGATGCATGAATATCCAAATCTGGATAATTGCGTCTTAAATAAGATATTAACCCTATATCTTGCACAATCAAAGCATCTACTCCAATTTTATATAAAAATCTTACATAATCAATTACTAATGGAAATTCAGATTCATATATTAATGTATTTACTGTAATATATATTTTTACACCATATAAATGGCATAGCTTAACAGCTTCTTTCATTTCCTCATCAGAAAAATTAACAGCACTTGCTCTCGCACCATATTTTTTCCCTGCTAAATAAACGGCATCTGCCCCAGATTTTATTGCAATAATTAATGAATCCATATTTCCAACTGGAACTAATAACTCTTTCATATATAACTTCCTTTTTTGTATTATAACATATAAAAATTAAAAAAAGAGGAAATTCCTCTTAATTAAATTTAACTAATTTATGTGCTAACTTAAATCCTGTAAGTGCTATAAATCGTCCAAACACCCCAGGGAGACTAACCCAATAAGCTTTACTAAAAGGAACCATGGATTTATATAACTTAGGATTATTTTCTTTAACACTACCCCATAGTTCTTTATACTGCTTCTCCCCTTCTAAAGTTCCTGATAATCTTGAAAAAATCGTTCCAATAGTCATAAGAAATACACATTCTCTTCGCATTAATTTACGAAGTTTTTTCTCTTTAATTAAACTTAAATCATACTTATTACAAACTGTTTTAGAAACTAATACTTGATGATGACTTCTTTTAACAATTTGAGCAGTTTGAACAGATTGATCTGGACGACCAATAAAATATCTATAAAAATCCAAATTCATATAATATATAGTTTTCGTATTTACCATTGGCAAATATATAAATAAATTATCTTCATAAAAAACATGTTTTGGTAAATCAATATCTGATACATCTAAAACTGACTTTTTATACATCATTGAGTGCAAAGATGGATATTGAGTAACTTTCCATCTTCCCATTTCTTCCCAAGTCATCTCTTTATTTTCTTTAAAGACATTAGAAAAATTAATTACTTGATCTTTTCTTCCATCCGTATAAGAATAAACATAATTCATAACTATTAAATCTGAATCTATTGTCTTTATAGACTTCAAAAGTTTAAGATAAGCTTCCTTATCAACCCAATCATCACTGTCAACAACTTTAAAATACTTCCCTGTTGCAACTTTTAAACCAGCATTAATGCCTTCTCCGTGACCACCATTTTCTTGATGAATAACTTTCACTGTATCAGGATATTTTTTTTCATAGTTATCAGCTATTTCTCCTGTTCTATCTTTAGAACCATCATCAATAATAATTATTTCTACAAAATCTGCACCCACAAGTAAAGATTCTATACATTTTTCCATGTATTCTTCTGAATTATAACATGGTACAACAAACGATATATACTTCATAATATACCTCTCTACTAAATATTAAACTAATTATAACACTTTATTAAGATTTATGCTAGAATATTAAGAAAAGAGGTGACGTTCAATGAAAAATATATATGATAAAACTGAAGAATGGCTTGAATTTTCTAAAAGTGTAACAAATATTTATTTAAAAATTATTGAACACGAACAACAAGGAGATAAAAATAGTGACGAATATCAAAGCTTATTTTATATACTCCCAACCGCTGTTGACATCGAAAAAACAAAACTAACAAATATTTTAACCAAAGAAAACTATCAAAATATATTAAAAAATGTCGATAAAGCTTCAAATATATTCACAGATGTCATGAATGAAGGAAAAGAGTTTTTACCAATAGTTAGAGCTTATAATCAACTAATGTCTACATATTATTTTACTTATAATGGATTCTTTGAAGAAAAAACAGCTAAAAATCCAATTGATTTAATAAATAATACTGTCAGAAAAAATAAATTAGGTAATGCCAAATACGAAGAATACTTCTTCACAATATTAGCTATAAACTGTATTCAAATAATCACTAGACATTTAGATTCTATTGAGGATAATGATATAAAAAACTATTTAATTTATTTAAAATATGTAATTATCACAATTACTCCATTATATGAAAGACGCTTTTTATTAACAGATGGCGTTTTACCTTTAAGAAATATGATAACTTCTTTCCCAAGCATTGAAGGATATGAAGAAAGTCAGATAAAAGAATTATTAATATATAGTTTAGAAAGTCTTTTCCTTGAAGACATGAAAAGAATTCTAAAGTTAAAAAACGATAATATAAAATATGTGAGAAAAGAAATAACCCTTACTCTTATCACTAATAAAGCACGTCTTTTATCTAATCCTGATATAGATTTCATTGAAAGTTTAGAAAAACAGACTTATGATATGATGAACGATTCTGACTCATTATGTGATAGAATTAAAAACCTAATAAAAGAAATGTTTAAAGATACAAAACTAATAATAAATGAAGAAGAAGCTAAAAAGAAACAAAAACCAGTACAAAAAAAGATTCAACTTTAATTTGAATCTTTTTATTCTAAAACTTCAACTTCATTTCCTTCAAAATTTAAATCTTTGTTCATCTCAGAAGATACAACCTCAAGTTCTATTTGTGCAGGAACATCATCATAATTAGAAATAACAAATTTATAGTTTTGTACTTCCTTAGCATCAATCACATCAGCCATCATATTTTCACTATAAACTTTTACATTTTGACTTGTTTTATAAATTACTTTATATTGACTCATAAAAGAATTATTACTCATAACATATAATTCTATTTCTTTAGTCTCATGAGGTGCCAAAGCTACATTTCCATCAACTAAATCAGGCGATTGCAATCTATTATCAATCGCATTATATTTTAATATGCCTTCTGTACTAGATTCATCTATATAATATGAAAATGAAATAGATGCAAGCCCTGCTACTATTGTAAGCATCGCAACAATACTAAAATAAACATTTCGGGGCTTTTTTATAAACGACTTAAAAAACTTCATATCTAACTCCTCATCTCTAATAAAATTATAACATACATATATATAAATTTAAATTAATTGTTACATATAAAACTAAAAATATTATATTATTTAATAAACACGTATGTTATAATTATCTAGGTGAGTTTATGAACTTTATTTATCAACTAATATTTATTTTTTTTATCTATTCTTTTTTAGGTTGGATTGTTGAAGTAATATATACAACAATTATGGAAAATCATAAAATAGTCAACCGTGGCTTCCTTACTGGTCCAATTTGTCCAATATATGGTTTTGGTGCAACATTCGTAATTATTTTATTATCAAAATATCTTGATTCTCCTGTTGTACTTTATTTTATGTCAATTATTATTGCTTCTATTCTTGAATATACCACATCCTATTTAATGGAAAAGATATTTAAAAATAGATGGTGGGATTACTCAAAATTTAAATATAATATAAATGGTCGTATCTGTTTAGAAACAATGATTCCTTTTGGTTTTTTAGCTTTATTTATGATGTATGTTTTAAATCCATTTTTCTTCAACTTAATAACTAAAATAGATCCAATTGTTTTAAAATATGTATCCATTACATTATTAGTATTTACAATAATAGATATAATATTATCATTTAATATTATAATTACATTAAAAAATGTATCAAACTCTATTAGATGTGATTCCACTGAAGTAATTACTAAAAAAGTTAAAGAAATATTATTTAATAAAACTATTTTTCATAAACGCTTAATTAAATCATTTCCTGATATGAAAGTCTTTAATAAAACTATTATTTTAAAAAATAAAGTAAAAAAAGATAAAGAAAAATTAAAGAACGAAAAAAAGAAAAACAAAGTAAAACGAAAGAAATAATCCTTTCGTTTTTTTATTTAGCATTTCATAGAATCAAGATCACACACAGGTGCATTTTCATTTAAAGTATCAAAGACACATTTAAACTTCTCTTTTATTTCACATTTCATCTCATCAGTTAATTCCATACGAGAATCAGTTAAAGAATCTATTAAACCATCTTCTTTTAACTGTGGTTCACCATTTTTTACAGCAATAACATTAGGTGCATAAATTCTTTTTTCTTTAATTTTAACACTTTTTGTTTTGTTCTTACTTGTCTTATATGTAAGTGGAGCATAGTCATCTAAAACAGGCTCTAATAATTCTAAAAGTTTATAATATTCTTCACTACCTTCAACAGTTCTTACTGCCTTATTATTTTCATCAAGCTCATATTTATCACGAATACTTGAAACATCTACATAATATATCTTTGCAACATTATTTTCTTTAGCTGATTGTATTAGTGAAGGAACAACACTTCTGCACCAAGGACAGTTAGAAAAACCAAAATAAACAATAAAAGTTTCTTTATTTTCAATCATACTAATAATATCTAATGCATTAGCATAAATAAGTGGATTATCTTCATCTATAAGTATCGATCTTATTTGAAGATCATTGGCATCTTTCATTCCATTCAATGCTTCATATTCTTCTTTGAATTTAATAGAATCAGTTATTGTTGACCCATTATTAATATCATTTTCAATATATAATTCACTAAAAATATAAACAATTTCTAGTGCTACTAACATAAATAAAATTACGGCAATCACAGTTGCTCTTTTTCTCTTCTTGTTCATATATTTGCCTCACTTCTAGAACAATTATATCAAACTAATTAATAAAAATAAATACTCAAAATTAATTGTAGTTTTAGCCTCTTTGTAGTATAATCATAAAATAGGGAGTGGCTGTTATGAAAGTACTACTAAAGAAATTTAATAAAACGAAATTAAGCATTCGTTTAATATATTTATTTGTCTTATTATTATTCCTATTTAGTTACGCATATTTGTTTAAATCTCTTCTTTTATTAAACAATATCGAAACTACTTTAAGAATAATTATCCTTACAGGACTTGGATTATTACTCTTATTATACTCATTCTTTGATCTTTTATTACTTTTAAGTAAAAAACATAAAACAGTAATAGTATCATCGCTTATAATTTTAATAATATCTAGTATTTCAATAATTGGTTCTTTAGCAATTAATAAAGTATATGTTTTACTTGCTTCAATGAACAAAGAAACAGTCATTTACACTACAAACTTAATTACTCTAAACAATACTGAATTTAGTAACGATGAAACATTTAATGTTGGTATTATTAACAATGAAACTGACATTGAAGGTAATGTATTAGCCTATGAATTAATAAACAATGAAAAATTAAATATAAAAGTTGAAAAATATGACACTTATTTTGAACTATTAGAAAAACTATATGATGGTTCACTTAAAGGAATTTTTATTACATCAAATTATATTGCAATGTATGAATCATACGATGCCTATCAAAATATTGAAACTGATGTAAAAGTTTTATTTGATTATTCTAAAGAAATGAAAAATCAAGACTATATTGAATCATCAGGAAGTGTTGAAAATCCTTTCACAATTTTACTTATGGGAGTTGATTCAGCTCATGATGGCTTGAATGCTAATGCAGCTTTCAATGGAGATACTTTAATGCTTATTACATTTAATCCCCATACATTAAATGCAACAGTTTTCTCAATTCCAAGAGATACTTACGTTCCAATAGCTTGTTTAAATGGTGATTCAAGTAAAATAAATTCATCAGCAGCATATGGAACAAAATGTGTAATTAATACTGTCGAGAACTTAGTTGATATAAAAATTGATTACTATGTAAAAATAAACTTTAAAGGTGTCGTTGATTTAGTTGATACCTTAGGTGGAATTGATGTAACAGTACCTAATGGAATTAAGTTTTGTGAACAAGATTCCAATAGAAGTCATGCAGCAAACGTATTACAATGTATTGAATCTGGTCCACAACACATGGATGGAGAAAAAGCTTTAGCGTTTGCAAGACATAGAAAAACATTACCTGCTGGAGACTTCCAAAGAGTTCAACATCAACAACTAGTAGTTGAGGGAATTGCAAACTCAGCTAAAAATTTAAAAAATATAAATGACTTCTACTCTGTTTTAGATGCTGTATCAAAAAATATGGATACTAACATGACTACAAAAGAAATGATGAACTTATACAATGTTGGAAAAACTGTAATATTTGGTGCTAATAAAGGATCTATGATTAATATTCAAAAAACTTATCTTACAGGATATGACTTAACAATGTATGTTAATAATTTAAGAAGTAATGTTTATACCTTCCAATACTATCCACAATCATTAGAAGAAATAAAAGATGCCTTAAAAATTACTCTTGAAACAAAAAAACCAACACCTATAAAAACTTTTAACTTCTCAGTAAACGATGAATATACACCTACTATAATAGGTAAAAAATACTATACAGTTCAAAGAAATGAAACTATACCTAACTTTAAGGGACAAAGTTTACAATATGTAAAAAGTTGGTGTGAAGCAAGAAATATTACTGTTTATGTTAATTCAATAACTGAAGGTGCTACAGGTTATGATGAATCTCTTGCAAATGATACAGTTACTGCACAAAGTGTTGCTAGAGGAAAACTTGTTAAAGATGTCTCTACAATAACTATAGATGTTATAAAGAAAAGTAACACTACACCAATAACAACAGTACCTGAACCAACAACAGAAAAAACAACAATCCCTGGACCTACTGAAGGAGAAGATGATACAACTACTACTTCAACTACAACAAAAACAATTATTGAAGGAGAATAACAATTCTCCTTTTTGTATGCAAAAAAATAATTGCCTATCTAGCAATTACTTCTTTTTCTAAATTATATTCTGCACGATTATACCATACAATAATTGTTTCTTCATTAATACTGCGAAGATAAAACTCTTCATCATCACTTAAATTAAATTTCCCACTTCTTTTATCTAATGTATAAGAAGAATTGATTTTCTCACTATCATTAATAATAAAAGTTAAATTATTACCATTAAACGATAATTTAACATCATCACTTTTCCAAACAGTATCTTTAATATATTTATCATTAAAATTGATTTTTGAAGCTTCATTCCTTCTATACAAATAAAAGACATTAAATAATACTATCAATAAAGAAATACCTATCGCAATTAAAATAACATTAAATTTAGTATTAGTCATTTAAACACCTCTAATCTGTAAGGGGATAATCTATACTTGTTATCCTCCAACTACCTCTTTCATAAGTAGCTTTAAAATTCATTAATTGATAGACTGGAGACGAATATCCCAATTCTTTATAATTACTCTTATAATATCTCATATTAGCTTCAATAGAACTTGAACTTAATTGAGTTATAATAAAATCAGACTCCACAAGTTCAATATTTCCTAAAATATTTTGAATACGATAAAATTCATTATCACGTTTTATAAAAATCCTTTTTTGATTAAATCTATACTTCCCTATTTCATTTAGTAAAAAATAATTAGAAAAACACTTTTTAAGTAATTCATCTGAATTATAAATAATACCATATTTATTATCTTCAAACGTAATTACATCCTTTTCTCCCTCTTTAACATATTCAATAGTTGTGGCAATATCTAAAAGAGAATTATCAGATATATTAAATATTTTATCAACTGTTTCATATAAGGTTTTCATAACTATTAAAGCTTCCTCTTTCGTTAATTCTTTCTTTTTAAGTAATTCTTCGTTTAAAATAGTAGAAGCATTAACTTCATAATATGGAGAATTCAAGTTTCTTCTAGTAGTTGTTGTTGTCGTTGATGGAACATACTCCGTAGTTGTCGTTGTATTAGTTGTGCTAGTTCTCTCTCTTGTAACTTCTAAATTAGGTAATTCATTTTCTTCTTTAAAAGAATTTACAAGAAAAACAACAGATACAATTGTAAGTATAAAGATAATTATATCTACCACTAAAAAGATAATATTAAGTTTACTTAATCTAAATTTTTCATCATCCATAAATATTCACCTATTATAATTATACCTAACAAAAAAGAAAGTAACAATTACTTTCTAATTTACTTTACTCCCACATTCAGAACAAAATTTAATATCCTTAGTTACTTTAGTACCACACTTTTGACAAACTTTTGATTCATTAATAGCAGCAAGTTCATTATTTAATCGATTAACTTCTTCTTCCAAAGCTAATATATCTTTATATTTATTTTTCTCTTTTTTAGTCAATGAATTAAAATGCTCTTTACCTAAATTAGCATACATAGCATTTAAAGCATCATTTTTTGCTTTTAATGTAATCTTTATATTAGCTTTACTTGTAGCAAGTGTCGCATTCTCAGATACATATTTTCCAGCAGAAAGAATTTGTTCTTTTATTTTATCAATCGTCATTAAAACATCTCCTTAATTATATTATATACAGAGTTTTATGAATTTACAACTATTGACTCAAAGAAAGAGATTTTTCTTTTTCCACTGGATAGCTATCAACATATACTTCATTTCCATTTGAATCAAACGTATAGACATTTATAACATCTTTAACATTATCATATCTTTCAATACAATTATAAACATACACATGAACCTCATCAGGCACATCAACTCCATAAGGTTCTGGATCATTTGGTCCTTGAATTAATAATCCATAAATTAAACTTATTTTATTAGAATAAACACCTTTTTTCAAATAATCTGAATCTACATATCTACGTTGAATTACTTCTCCATCACTTCTACCAGTTCCATCATAAGAATATGCTCTAAATGTTCCTTCTATAAAATCTTTATCTTGACCAGAAATTAAATTAACAGAAGAATAACGTGTACTATCACTGATTGGAAATCCCATTAGTAAAGCTGAATGTACTCGATCATCCATTGAATCTTGTAATATACCATTAAAATATGGATTAGTAGCTTCAATAAAAGTATCAATATGAACATTATCAATCCAAACACGATATCCATCAGGTAACCCTTTGGTAAAAACTTCAATATTTAAATTTTTATCATTTGTAACTCTCCACTTAAAATCCTCAATTGATACACCTTCTGGAGGAGCAATGGAATAACTTACTTCTAATTTAAAGTCTTCATTTTTAACCTTAAGTAACTTTGAAGGTAATGTTGTTTCCCCTTCACGATTTGTATCAATTGTATTAGTAGTATTTGCTGTTACTGAAACATACTCAGATTCCCCACAAGAAGTTAATACAAGTGAGGCAGCAAGAGCAAGTCCACAACATATATTTTTATAAAATTTAATATTTTTCATAAAATCCCCCATTTCTAACGTCTATTTTATAACATCTGATGTGTATTTGTAAATAATTATTTACTTATATTAAGTGACTTAACTTTGTATTGAATAAAACTATTTGGAACCTCAAAGAATCGACTCAAATAAGTATATATTCCAATTTCAGAAAGTCCAGCATCTACTGCAATTTCATATTGCCTTCTGAATATCTCGCTTGGGGCCAAAATATTTAAAACAAATTCAATATATTTATCATATAATTCAGAAGAATATAAAACGTCTGATAATAAAAAACCTTGTTTTAAAAAACTTTCATTAGTTATAACTTCATCTAAATAATATCCTAATAATCTTGCTATAGAAACACGTTGTTCAAATAAAAGATTATTCGAATTTACAAGTATAACTTCTCTAGAAGAATATCTTGCTTCTGTTATCCCACCAATTAATAGTTTTGCTAAAATATCTGAAGAATAAAAATTATTATGATACACCTTTAAACCACAATGTTTAGAAACTTTTACAATCGGAATGGCAATATTTTGATTATCATAATTAAACATTTTCAATATTTGGCTTGCCAATTCTTCTTCTGTAGTATAAGAAAAAGATAATGAATTAGTAACTCTACTCTTTTTATAATCCAATAAGTTAACAACACTGCCCATACTATTTTTTCTCCTTTAAACGAAAACACTTCGATTAAATTATAGCATACAAAAAGGAGACTATAACAATAATCTTCTTATGGAACTAATAATTCTTGATTAACAAATAATAAATTACTAGTTAAATTATTTAAAGATATTAAGTTATCAACTGTGGTATTAAATTTCTTAGCTATGCTATAAAGTGTATCTCCAGGGGTTACTACATAAGTATTATAAGATGGCACTACTAGCTTTTGTCCAATACTTAACATATTTGAACTAATATTGTTAAGGGCTTTTAAGTTATCCACTGTAGTGTTATGTTTCTTAGCTATACTATATAATGTATCTCCAGGAGTTACTACATAAATATTACTAATAGATTCACTTATATCTTCTTTCTCTCCAGATACCTTTAACTTTCTACCAACTGATAAAAAATTATTAGTCATATTGTTTAAATCTTTTAACTTATCAACAGTCAAATTAAACTTTTTAGCTATGCTATATAATGTATCACCCTTCTTTACTGTGTAATACTCAATTTCGGGTACTATTCCCTTATAATCAAGTACTGCATCTACTACATCTTTAGCATATGTTTTATAATTATTTTTTAATTTACTAGCATCTTTTGTATTATCTAGAAAACCATATTCAACTATAACAGCTTCATAAGGAGTTGTATCTCTTAACATAAAATAATAATCCAAGTTAGGATTAGATGTTCCACGTTTTTGATAATATTTTCTTATTTTTTGTCCGGATCCTGCAAGCTCATTTAAAATATTTTGACTTAACTTTTCATTATTACGAAGAGCATATATAACCTCAGCTCCTTCTCCGCCACCAGCGTTAATATGGTTAGATATGACAACAACATCGTCTCCACTACTTATAAATCTTTTTACACGATTAACTCTTTCTGTAGGAGATAAAGATTCATCTGTATCCCTAGTCATATATACAGGAATACCTAATTTCTTAAATTCATTATACATCTCTTTACTAATATCTAAAGTCATATTTTTTTCTATAATACCATTCCCTGAAGCACCACCGTCGGTTCCTCCATGACCACTGTCAATTATCACTTTCAAAGACATATATTTCACCTCAGTATAGTATATGAAAAAATAGGTTATTGGTTCTTTTTAAACAATCAAAACTATACAACCTCATCCCCTGGCGATAGTCAATGTGTAACTATTCTTAATTTTTTGTTAAATTAATTATATAATTTTCAAATACTTTTGGATTCTTTTTAGTCATCTTTTGCAATTCAGACCAATCAGTCTTCATTTTTTCTAAAATAATTTTATACTTATCATTAAAATGCTCATTTATGTCCCAATGAAGGTAGTCTTTGTATTTAGTTGTATAATCTTCAGTTAGTTTGTTTTTATCTATTTTAGAGCATAATAATGAAAATCCCATAATCATACAAAACATATCTATATGATCTTTATTATCATGAACTAAAAATTTTAAAGAAGAATATATTAATATTTCTAAAAAATAAGCAAGTTGATAAAAATATGCTACAAATATATCTTCATCTTTATTCCTATTCACTTCTATCATCATACTAACTACAATAGAACTATGAGTATATAAACATAACTTTTCATATGTTTCTTCTAGTAATAATTGTAGTTCATTATCCTCAAATTCTTCAAATAAAACTGGATTAATTTCTTTTAGTTTCAATTTAAAATTGTTCATTATTACTGTGGGACGTGTATTTTTACTTCTTCCACATTTCTCTAAATTTTTAAATTCTTCATATGTGTCTTTAGGATCAAAATATATCATCATTGCCATCATTATTTTTTCCATACAAGAACGCATTAAAGTTGCAGAATCTACTATATCATTTCTCCTTAAAGTTCTATATACATTATTAATTGTATTATTAGCTTGGTGCAATAAATTAATTGTTTCAACACTAATATTATCTATAACAAAAACTTGCTTTAGATACCTTTTTATATATCTTCTCATTGGTTTTGTAAAATTATTTTTTACTAATTGTTCAACAAATAATAAATCTTTTTCTTCCATTTTGCTACCTATATTTAATTCTTTGATTTGATTTTCATTCTTTGATTTCATATTCTAATGATAATTTATTAAAAGTTTCTAAATCACATTTACTTTTTAACTCTTTAATATATAAAGATTTATAAAACGGTAATCTTTGAATAAAATCATTAATTGACATTTGATTTATCGAAATATATTGAGTATTTGGTTTTAGTTCTTCTGCCACTTCATAAATCGTAGATTCCTCTTGAAACTTTAACTTGGCTTTTAATGTTATCTCTTGTAATTTTTCACAATCTGGATTTGATGAATTTAACTGCTCGTCAATATCTTTTATATCTTTTATAATATCTAAAATATCCTTTTGAACTTTTATTTCCATAAATATCACCTACTTTGTCTCAATTTCTTTTTGTTCTACATATTCATAGTTTAATGCATTATTACTAGTAACCACACTATCACCGATTTCATTCTCTAAATCTTTTCTTGCATTACCAGCAATTTTGCCACCACGTCTTGCTACTTCAATATTTTCATCTAAACCTTTAGGATTTTTCTTTTTAGCAATTTCTCTTGTTGCTATTTCCCCTAAATCAGCTAATGTAACTTCAATATCGCTCATATTATCTCTTAAAGATTCCTTTCTAAGTCCTTTAAAAGATTTATATTGTTTAGCAGTCATTCCAGACCATTCTTTATAAATTTCATTTGTTAGAATTGCATATTCTTTTTGTTCAGTTATTCCACCATCTTTCCATACATCTGTAAGTTGTTTTCTATCCTGAATACTTTTAATACGCTTAGCAATCCATTTTTCGTCAAATCCTTTTGCCCTATAAAAATCTATTGATCTTTGTGCTGCAATTGATGGATCAAATACTTCATCAACTCTTTCACTACCTAATTTCGCTAACCATTGTTTTATTGGCTCAGCATTCTTGCTTGGAATTGATTCAATAATTCTAAACATTCCTTCAATATCAACAACATCAGTCATACGATATTTACCATCTTTGGCTTTAAGTTTCAAAGCGTTACAATTTGTAACGGTTTCATTTCCCTCGTCTTTAAGTCTTTTTTTAAGTACTCTCCAATATGTTTGAGGATTATTACTCTCAGAAATAACACTAACTATATCCACTACACTAATATAATACTTTTCATCATTAGTATCCCAAACTGTTCTAATTGTTTCATTATTAAATATTTTATTTACTAAATGTATTTTATCTTGATTCATATAAGACCTCCCTTGCTATATATCGTATCAAACATTTGTTCTTGTATCAACATTTGTATAAGTAGTTTATCATTTTATGTACTACTTGTGCCCAAGTTGGTCACAAGTTAATTATTCAATATACTAAACTTATAGACAATTTCTACATTTCTATCTTTATCAATTATAATTTTATCTATTAAAGCTTGTAAAAGTTCCCTTGATGGATCATCAATATCAATTAATTCTCTTATTTTATTTTCGTATTCTTTTAGATCTGACTTATTAACTTTCTTGTTTTCCTTAACATTTTGTAAACTTTCAATTTTTTCTCTTGTTCTAGCAAGAGAATTTTCAGTTTCTCTAGAAATTCTTAAATACATTTCTTCTGATATTATTCCATTAAATTTATCTTGATATAGCATATCTAATTTACTAATAAAATCTTTTTCTTGTTTTCTTAAATCATTAATTTGATTATTAACATTATCTTTATTATCTATTTTATTAACTTTTTTTGATATTTCAGATATATCTAAATTTTTCAAATACTTTTTACAAGTGTTTTTTATAACTTCTAGTAATGATTCTTCTAACTTATCATACGGACTAAAATGAGGCTCACACATTCTTCTTCTAGGATCTCTAGAATATCTATTACAATTAATAGTCCAATAATCATGATTTTTTCTATAAGATACTGTTAAAGTATTACCACATTCCTTACAATATAATAAATTTTCAAATAGTCTTTTATCTCTATTAGTAATATTAGATTTAATAGTCCTTTTAACATTATTTTGAACACTTTCAAATATAAATCTATCTACTAGTGGTTCATGGGTATTTTTTACTATATCCCAATTACTTTTAGGTAATGCTTTTTTCTTTTTAGATTTATATGATACTTTAGTTTGTACACTTTGTACCATATCACCTACATACATTTGATTTTTTAAAATCTTTTTAACAGAAGAAATAGTCCATATTGGATTATATTTAGCTTTTGAATTAGGATTTTTCCTTTTTAAACTACTTGGTGTTTTTATATTATTGTCATTTAAATAAGTAGTTATATCAGTTAGTCCTACTCCATTATAAGCCATATCAAATATTTTTTTTACTACCCATGCATACTCTGGATCAGGTATTAAGTGTCCTTTATCATCTGGATCTCTTAAATATCCAAAACTCGGAGCGCTTCCTATAAATTTACCATTTCTTCTTTTATCATTTAAAACATTACGTATTTTAATAGAGTTCTGTTTACTATAATAATCATTACAAGCAAATAGCCATGTTGCTGAATCATTACTTGCTTGATTAATAGCATTATCATAACCCTCTAGCATAGAAATAAATCTTATTCCGTTTTCTGGAAAGAAAGTTTCAACATAATATCCTGTTAAAATATGATCTCTACCTAATCTTGATAAATCTTTTACTATAACAAGATTAATTTTTTTGGCTTTAATATCTTCAATAAGTCTTTGAAATCCTGGTCTATCGAAAGTAGTACCTGAATAACCATCATCTACATATTCATCTACGAAAATAAATCCTTTTTCTTTTACAAAATTCTTCAGTATATTTCTTTGATTAAGGACACTCTCACTTTCAGATTCGTAAGATTTGCCTTCATCAGCTTCTGATAATCTTATATAAATTCCTGCTTTATAGTATTCTGGCATTTCTCTTAAAGTGTTATACAAGCTTACTCTCCTTTCTCGTTGTATAACAACTAAAGCCAATTAAATTATAACACATAAAATTAATTAAGAGCATTCTGTCAGTCACTATTTATCACACTATTTATAAATTTAGTTACCAAATCTTTAAAATTAGGAGAATCATCTTTGAAAGTTTCTGTTATCTTAAACATAAGCCACCTCATTTAATTTTATGAGTAAGCTATTCATAATATATCTTCCTCCTTTACTGTAAAATCTTTCAATAGCATCTCCATCTCTTTTTGTTCTTCTATAGTCGCTTCTTGTGATTCAATAGGAATACCATGCCAATACTCAATACCATTTTCATCAACATAATAAATCTTATCTAATATATCTTTTTTATTTTTATTATATTTATTATCATGGTTAAAATTATTTTAAATACTAGTATTAATATTTCCTTGAATACTTGTTATTCTTTTCTTTAATACCTCTGTTAATTGAATTATTCTCTTTGAATTTTTTGTTTCACTATTATTTATTTCAATATCAATATATCCATATTTTGATAAACTACTTATACTTTTTGATACTGTTGCTTTAGTACAATCAAACTTATTCATAAAGTACCTATTAGTTGGCCAACAGTAGCCTTTTTTCTTACATAGTGAGGCTAGTTCAATCAACAATAATCTTTCAAAGTATGTTAATCTATTATCTCCCAATACTGATTCTGGTAATACTAAACTTATAAAAGGTTCTATATCTTTTTTCATTATCTTTCCAATATAAGATTATCAAGTTTAGTAGTTCCATGTTATCCTCCTTTCTTTACCAGTCTTTTTAGGAACACATAAAAAGAACTGAACATATTAGTCCATAACAAAAACAAGGGAATATTATCCAATCTTGTTTGTTGGAATTAATATGTAATCAGTTCTTATTTTTGAACTTTAATTATTAGGTTATTTACCCATTTAATTTGTGTCTATATATTAAATGACACTATATGTTTATATGTATTAGCCACATTCCCATATGGCTAGTATAATTATAACATCAATTACTTCAATTTCAATAAGTAATCGTTCGACAATATATGACAAATAATTTATTTGTTAAAAATCAGCGGCAGTAATTTTAGTGTTGTTAGCTACAATAGTAACATTTTTTTCTTGTTGACTTTTTACAAAACTATTATATTCATCTACCTTAGTATTGTAATCATTTAAAATATCTTTTATTAATGACACAAGTCCTTCTTCTTCTGAAGTTTTATCATCAAATTCTTTTTCAATCGTGTATTTATTCTGTAAATTCCCATTTAATAAAAATTTTACCAATTCTTTAAAATCTATATCTTTAGAAAAATTATATGTTTCAATAAGATTTTTATCATGATATAGTTTTATATTATCTTGTTCTTTAATTATTTCCATATTCCTCTTCTCCTAACACATTTCCATATTTTTTATTTCTATTAGAAAATGATTTTCTACCACCATCTAAAATATTCATTATTTCTTCTTTATCATCTTGTGATTCTATTAAATAATTTTTATAGTCTATTTCACCATCATTAGTCACAAATATATAATTAAATGCATCACCATATACCGCAACTGTAGGGTTATGAGTTACAAAAATTAATTGTTTGATTTTTTTCTTCTCTTTTATTATCGAAACTAGCGTTTGGCTTATATAATCATTATCAATATTATCTTCGGGTTGATCAAATAGTAATATTGATTCATTAAGTTCAAATAACATATCTAAATATGCTACCGACTTCATTCCTGGAGATTCCTTTGATAAATCAGTAATGGTTCTCTTATCAATTTGTTCAAGCAAATCGTTTTTTACCTTTATATCATCAATATTTATTTTTGAATTAATTTTAAAAAACTCTTTTCTAGGTTGAAATATTTCATTTTGTATGAATTTTGATAGTTCTACAGATAGATTATTGATATTAGATTTTAGACTTCTTTCTCCATTAATATACTTTATTATTAAACTAAAATCACTTGAATCACTTTTCACTTTTGAAATTGTACTTGTTATTTTTTCATAAATTATATCAATAAGATTATCTGGCACTTCATATGAAGTTGTAAATAAATATGGCATTTTAACATATTTCTTTATAACAGGGCTTTCTTGTTTAAAATTATCAAGTAAATAATTTAACTTTTTAGAGTCTAATATTATTTTAAAATTTCCTTTTATTATATTAATAATATTATTTAAATTTTTTCGTTGTTCTTGTATTATTTTTTTAGATTCATCTCTTTCATTTATAATTTTATTTATTCTTTCATTACTATTTTTTACAACTTCACTATATTTATCTAGTAAAAACGTATATTCACGATATTTATCTATTATCATACTATTAATGTTTTTTAATTCATCAATATTTAATCCATAATTTTCGAATTCTTTTGCTAATTCATTTAAAGATTTTGAAAGATTATTTATTTTAATAGTTACTGAGTCACTGCTTATTTCTGTATAGGTATCATATGTATAATAATCAGTTTTATCTTTTAAAATCTTTAAAATGGATGTTATATTTTTATAATTGTTATCAATTGGCTTTATATTTTTAGCAATATCTATTATTTGATTAATATATGATAAATCATAATCATCAATTTTAGGAAAATATGAAGATATTTGTTTATTAGCAACATCAGGATTTTTATATATTTCAGAAATCTTATCTTGTTCTAAAACAGCAAGTGAAGATAATTGGCCAGGATTAATTTTAATTCCATTATAATCTGTTCCCGCAATATTTTTAATATTAAAATCTTTATAATCCGTTGTTATTTTATTATTTGATTTATTTAAATTCTCAATTATTGATAGTAGTAATGACTTACCACTTCCTCTTTTTCCAATTATTACATTTAAACCTGGAGAAAAACTAATGCTCTTGGTTTTATCATTAATATCAAAAGATATATTACTAATAATATTAGGAGGAATCGGTATTTGTTCTTCAGTAGATTTAATAATTCTCGATTGAGGATCTAATACAGCTAATTCAAATGCTTCAAAAAAGTATTCCAATGAGCCAAAAATATAATTATAAGTTTGTGGATTATATGTTTCAGCATTATGCCAATCACTAAATTTAAAATAACTAAAATAATTACCATATTCTATTATATAATCATATATTTCTTTACATTCTTTATCTAATATTTCATACTTTTTATCATTTATTTTTTTTCTTATTTCAGATACAATTAATTCTTTCTCTTCTTCACTTTTATCTTTGATACTTTTTTCAAATGATTGAGTTTTTTCATAAAATCCTAATGCCCAATTATCACATGATTTTTCATTAAAAGATGCTGTAACATCAAAAGCACTAAATATTTTATACATTGCATATTTATTTATGTCATTTGACTCTTCGATGGATATTTTATTTAATACACTTAAAACTCCTCTAGCTTTATTTCCTTCAGGAACAAGTATTATTTTGCAATTTAATTGTACGATACCATTTATAATTTCATGAAATTTAGGTTTATTATTATTCTTATAAAGATTGCATAATTCTTTTTCTAGTTTACTTCCATCAAGATTATTATCAAAATAAACACCCATTTGAAAAAAGTCTTTATTATTTACATAAACATCTAACTCAGTTCCATTTATTATTTCAATTGGTTTATCTACGATATATTTCCGAATATCATCATAATATGATGATGAATAGACATTATGATCAGTAATACTAAAAATATTTATACCTTTAGCTAAAAGAGTATCAACATAAACTTTAGCACTCATTTGTGTTACTTTATCTTTATCCTTTGCCTTTGAATAATATGAATGCATATGCATATCACATTTTAACCATTGTTGCTTCATATATAACTACCTCCTACTACTTAAAAAGCGCAATACAAAAACTTAAATATATTTAAGCCTGTACTAGCGCTTTATTAATACCTATTTTATAACTACATTAAATGTATCACTATTTTCATCATAGTTCCATATTGATTGTGCTTCTTCAAAATCTACATTTGATATAAAATCTTTATAATATTTAGTCACACCACCAAAATAGGATTTGTCCGAGCTTATATTATAATCTTTATAGTTTTCACCATTTATAGATATTTTATATTTAGATTTCGATTTTGTTAATTCTTTATATTCAGTTGGGATTCTTAATATCCTTGCTCTTACATCATTTTTAGTAATTCGTCTCTCAATGATTTTAATATTATCCATTTTTCTTTCATTTTCTTCATTTAGAAATAAATCATTTAACTTATTGACACTAAAATAATATTTAACATCAAACATTACATCACCATGCGACTTGCAAAAATCAATTAGTTGACTTCCATTAATTAAAGTAATTGGTTGATTAGTATCTTCTGCTTCAGCAATTGCACCCTTTGTATAGTCACTTGTAGTAATAAATATCTTTCTAACAGACATATCTGTCTTTGAACCTCTAAAATCTCTTATATCACTAGGACCTACTTTATTATTAATTGCATAACATTTAGCTTGGACAACATATTCAATAGTATTTAAATCTAGTTGTTCAATTTCTTTTTTATTACATTTTAAATCTATTCCGCCATCACCACGACGCTGAGTTACTTGAATGTCATCAAAATCTAACCATTTTAGAAATATTTTACAAAAATTTTCAAATTTATATTTATCATCATCAAAATAGTTAATAAATTGCTCTCTCAATTCTCTATCACTCATATTATACCTCTAATTAAAATAAGCATTTTTTATTCTATCAAGCGCATCTAAAATATATTTTGAACATATTTTATATTCATCAATTATGATATTATATCCATCATCATCATCGCAAACAAAATTCCAATATTGCTTGCCAATTAGAAGTTCATCGTCGCTAAAATATTGTTTAACTCGTTCTTGTCGCCATTCATTATCTTCTCCAAACATGTTATATGCTGTTGCTAAATAAATTTTAACAGTTTCTTCATCATCTAGTAATGCATTTTTCAATATAAAATATTCATCTAATAATGCTTCTTTTTCACTTTTTGCCTTTTTAATATCTAAATCTCCACCTGCTTTTAATTCTATAATAAAATGTTCTTTGGTTTCTGGATTATAAAAATGATTATCAGTAACATGCTTTTTCTTAAAGCTATCTATATTTTCTGGTTTATATGCTTGCAAATTAGTATAATCTTGAATTTTAGGTTTTACATGTTTATCATATTCATTCATAATATTAGATTTTCTTTGAATTTGCTCAGGAAGTAAATAAGATGATATATCTTCCAATACGACTTCATAAGAAATATCTGCTATGTCATTAGATAATTTTTCTAAAACTTTACCAAAACTTGAATCAAATGATCTGCAAAAAGCTGAATAAAACATAAATTCATTACCCAATTGTGAAACAAATGCATTATTTTTCTTTGCATTTATTACACCTGTTGGATCAGTTAACTCCCTCATATATCTTTTTTCAAATTTATCAACAAATTCTTTAATATTATCTCTAACTTTTTCTCTTATTTTCTGCTCTTTTATTATATCCATTATAAACCTCCCTAAATCTCATAATTTGTTATTATCAAGTGTTCAACATTTTTATCATTTCTATTTTTTATGCTAACTAAATATTTTTTATCAAAAGATTTTATATATAACCCTTTGACATTATATAAATTATAAATAAATTCAGTGTTTTTTATAATTAACATAAATTTTGCTTTTGTATTTTTTAAAAAATTAGCCAATCTTATCTGGTCATCTTTTCCAAATTCGTTTTTTGCATATGTTGAAAACTCCGTATCATAAGGTGGATCCAAAAATATGAAATCTTTGCATGTTAACTTTATTTTTTTGCAAAAGTATTCAAAATCCAAATTATAAACATCGGTATTTTTCATATATCCTTTTAATTTTGAAGAATTTAGATAATTTATTTTCCTATCAAAATCTTTTCTATTATAACTTATTCCGCCATATGGAACATTAAACTTTCCATTTGCGTTATATCTAAACATCGATGCATAACAATATTCCCTTATAAAATAAAATATAGCACAATAAAATTCGTCTTCTATTTCTAATTCTAATTTATTATTATACAAATATCTAAAATGCATATAATAAGCACTTTTGAAAGCACATTCTAAATTTTCCAATATATTTTCGTCGGACATCTTTCCACGATTTAATTCTATCTTTCTCATTCTTTCGATTTTAGATAATAAATTCTTTTTTATTTCAGAAAGAAAATTTTCAATTTTTATATTAAAGTGTTCAGACAATAATCCATTAAATTCTTCAGAATGTTCTAAAACAAATTCATATATTTTATCACTATAATTGATTTTTATTCGCTTATTAATCTTTTCTTTATTAACTTGCTTTGAATAATTTTTATATAATGTCAAAAGTTCTTTTGAATTATTATCAACAATATTTTCTAATAAAATCCAATTCTTATTTATTTCTTTTAATTTTTTGACAAACTTTTGATTACAATTTTTTATCATATTGTATAAAAGTATCAATTCATCTGATTTGTCATTTATAATACTTTTTTCACAATTTATATTTAAATATACTGATCCACCCCCAACAAATGGTTCTATATATCTTTCAAAATTATCAGGTAGATTAGACAATATAATTGGCAATTCTTTTTCTTTTCCACCAGCCCATTTAATAAAAGACTTTATATATGTCATATTCACTACCTCCTAATAGCAAAGTACTATCTAAAATAATTATAACATAATCTAACATTTTTTTTAAGGGTTTTGGGAATTTTCCCACAAAAGAATTTCGTGCGGGAGTACAAATTCAGTGCTGGCTAGACAATAACTATACTCCCAAATGGCATTTTGACTCTTTTGTAACTTAGTAGTATAATTCTAATTAATACAAGAGTGTTACATTATGATGAAAGGAGCACATTTAATTAGTCTAATTACTTTTTAATTTAGTTTCTAATCATCATATTTGTATATGATGATTTTTGTATTAATAAAGAAAGGAGGATAATATGATATATCAAATAATGAACTGCTGGGATATGATCGATAGATGCAAATTATATAACAATATGATTTTAATATCTCAAGGTAGAGCAAACCCTAATCAAGTATTATATGATACTATTCGTAATGAACTAGCCAAAAGTTACGTAAAACAAGTATTTAATATGAGATAGGAAGATAAATATGTTTGCAATAACATAAAAACACTATTTAACAAATGAATGTTAGATAGTGTTTTCTTTTTAATAAAATTTCTTTAATATCATTGGATTATTATTTACTATTTTTAAATTATATTTAATTCTTAATATCTTCTTGATAGATGGTATTAATTTATCTATATCACAACTCACATTAAATATATCTACTGCTGAATTAATATGATTATATAATGGTGCTTTAGATAATACTTTTTTATAGAAACTATCTGCTATATAAAATGCTACTACATCTGGTATTACAAATTCTTTTAGATAGTTATTATAATTAATACATACAGGTAAGTATATTTTTTTAAATTCTTCATCAGTAATATCACACATAGATATACTCCTTTAGAATTATTTCTTCAACTGTATTCTTAATATTATTCATTTTGCTTACCCAAAGTATTTGATTATTTTGTTTTAATTCTTCATTTATATTTTCTTTTTCAGCCAGTTCTTTAATTAATGTTTGTACTTTTTCCATAACAATAGTATCTATTTCATAAAGATATTCATTTAAAGTATCATTCATAAGTAAATCAGAATATAATTCTGACTTATGTTTTTTAATATATTCTAGTCTTAATAACCCATATTTCCCTATTTTATATTGTTCTTTATCTTTTAATATTAAATCAGGCAATAAATAATCACCTTTTCTAGTGTAACTAATATTCATAACATTTCTCCATTTCTTATTATTTATTTGGCTTTAATTGTTATACGTACTTTGTTACACAATGACTATCGCCACCACCAGCATTTAAGTAACTACTTTTTCTTATTAGCTAAAATAACCTCAACAATCTCTTTTCCATGAGAATTAACTTTCACCAAAGGAAGAATATTTTTTCTTTTCAAATCATCTACAGAAGTAACATTAGACTTTAATAACTTCTCTAACTCTTGATCATTAAAAACATAGTAAGGGCGTTGTCTTTTCTCTCTTGCTCTCTTTGTTCTAAACTCAATCAAAGCTTTTCTTAATTTATCATCGGAAAAACTATTGTCTTCTAACAAATATGTGTACTTATTAGTATAATCTGGTTTATCAATACTCTCATCAATAAAATAATTAGCTAGTTGTAACATTTCTTTCTTACTAGATAATAGTAATTTGTCATAAGAAGCAATATCCTTTTTTATATATGCAATTAAATTATCACTTCGAATAGTGCAATCTCTTATTTCTTTTGGAGCATAACGGGTATTTAAAATACCTTTTGAATTTGCTAAAACTACAAGAGTTTTATAATTATTTTCAACAGATTTTTCAAATAATAATTTAGTCAATAAACCTTTTTGTTTAGACCATATTTTCATATATAAATCTTTATGTCTCATTGCCTGAGTATAAGGAGAATAAATAGCTTCCTTAGTTTTCTTACCTAAATAAGTATACTCTCTAACAAATTCTCCCTTACTATCTACTGTTATGTTCCCAAATAAATTTTTACATTCAACAAAATATATGTAAGCACTTGTAATAATGACGAAATCAATTTGAGCTGTCTCATTACCACACTGTATAACTATATCATGTAAAACATACATTCCTATATTAGCATTCTTAAGTTCGAATACAATTTCATTCTCTCCTCGAATACCATATTCTAGCATCTTTATATCTTTTTCTAATTTTTCCTTTTCAACAACCTTATCTCTCATAGTTCTTAATTTATTTAACTGCTCTTCTAAACTATTTTCTTCCTTTAAAAAAATAGTATCAGTAAATTTTTCAAATATCCCCACTATATCATCTCCTTAAACACATTTTTACAAATCTCTTGTATATTTACAATTAGGATAGTTACTACATCCAAAGAAGGAACCATATCTTCCATTTCTCTTCGTTAGCCGTCCATTACACTCTGGACACTTATAGATAGAGCGTTTTAGTTCCGTATCATATTTCATCAGTATTTTATAGTCATTTTCAAGTTCATCTACAAACATGGATTTATTACCATCAATAGTTAATAAATATGTCTTCTTCTTAGACCTAGTTAACGCAACATAAAATAATCGTCTTTCCTCTGAGTAAGGATAATCATCAAGCCCTCCTGCAAGTAATAACTTTATTATTGGCAAATCATTTATTTTACTTGGAAAACCCATTCCATAATTTTTATTATTTATAATAACAACATAATCGGCTTGCAAACCTTTTGATTTATGAATTGTTAAAAACCTTATTTTTAAATCTTTTCTTTTAAAAAAAATAACATCTGTACTATTTTCCACATTATTATATTGAAGACCAAAATTATTACTATATTTAAACATATCTATATCAAAAGAATATCTTCCAAGAAAATAAACTGTACTGCCCTTTTCAATTTTGCTTAATTTTTCAACAAGAAAATCAATGCATTTAGACTGAGTATACCCATTTATAAACTCTATTGCTAATTCCACACTTAGTGTTGCATTTAACTTCTTTCTATATTGTCTTGGATTTCTCATAATAAAGTTTCCACTCAATGTTGACATCATAGAAGTAAATCGGTAAGTATTATCAATACAACTAAAATAAGTTAACCCCCAATATTTTTCAAAATTAGTAATAAGGTCTATATCACTACCATTAAATCGATAAATACTTTGCCAATCATCACCTACACAAAATAGCTTATAATCTTTTTGTTCTCTCAAAGCTTTTAATAACCTATAACGTGCATTAGACATATCTTGATACTCATCAACTATTACATATTTATAGTCATGCTCATATATATTTTGCTCAATATAAGATATTGCAAAGTTAATCATATCATTAAAATCTATTAAAAAATTATCTCGAAGCATATTTTGATATGATTGATAAATTGGAGCTAATAAATCTAGTGTAATTAAATTTATTCTATTATCAATAACTTCTGGTAAAGAATATAAATAATTAATAGTATAATTATTACTTTTTAAAAGACTAATTATCATTTGAAATACACGACATAATTCATTAAAAATTCCACTATTATTACTTTTAATGTTTTCCCATAATTCTTGATCTGATTTTTTAACAAATTTTACACCATTACTCTTTAATTCTTCCTCAAGTTTTTTTAATAAAACTCCTTGTTTTTTTTCATAATAATAAGTCTCTATCATTACGGTACTATTTTGTTTATGAAGATTTCTTTTCCACACAATAGATTCATTATAATCCTGGGTAGCAGAAACTCCATTTCTATCTTCAAAAAACGGAGCAACCTCATTATTTTCATCAATTCCAAAATATTCAACATATATCTTATACTTTGGTAAATAAAAATCAGGTTTGTATTGTTGATGATCAGCATTTGTGATATCAAACTCATAACTTCGCTCATATACATACTCTATATTGTTCTTATATAAATAATTAGCAATTTCTAATTCTCCATAACTTTTAACTATTTCATTGTTTAATGTTTTGGGTTTATTAGTCTTTAAATATTCATTATATTCATCTTCCGACGAGAAATCAAATTCATCTTTAACATCAAATCTAAGAGTACTTAAAAAGTATATTAGTTTATCAAAATACTGTGGATTTCTCATATTTTCAACAATAAAGTCTTTAATTACAGAATATAAATCCTTATCAAAAACATTTAAGCTACCAATAGTTCCCTTTTTTATTATATCTAAACTAAGTTTATGAAAAGTAAAAACATCTAAACCAACCCCTGTTTCTACCTTTATTCTTTCTCTCATTTCTAAAGCCGAAGCATGAGTAAAAGAAAGTAAAAGTATATCTTTAGGATTATACATGCCAGTTGCTAATAAATATTTTACTTTACCCACTATCGTAGTAGTCTTTCCAGAGCCAGCACCTGCAAATACTAATTGATTTTTATTCTTTCTTACTATTGAATCAATCTGATTGCCATCCAAATAATTGCCCTCTACTCTACCACAAATATCTTTAAAATTTTTTATATCTATAGCAATTATGTTTTTATTGTGCTCATCTATTTTTTCTCTTAAATCAAGCATTATTTTTCTTAGTTCAAAAAACAACTTTTCATAGCGTCTATATTGAAACAAAGAAAACAAAAAATTAATCTTGAATTCTAACTTTGATGGAAAAGAAGGTGACAATTTTGAATACACATCTTCATATTCCAAATATTCATTAGCATTAAATAAGTCTCTATAAATAGTTTTTAATTTACTTAATCTCTGAATCTCACGCTTTATTACTTCACTTGCCACTACTTTCACCAACTCTATTTAAATCAATCAACTTAATTATATCAAAAACAAACAACAATTGTCATAAATATAATATCCATATAAAACATATAACTTCTATTAAAATAACATGAACGGTATGAAAGCTTTATAAAATGAACAAATAAACTAAATATATAAAAAGGTTGATAACACACAAGTTATCAACTTTATTTTCATATATTTTTTTAAACTGTTAGATTTTTCTTTTTTCTTTCAGCTCTAAAACCACAATCTGCAATCTTATTTAGACTTTCCTTTATAATTTTATTAAAATATAAATAATCTACTGTGTCCTCAATAGAGCTCTCTGATTCCTTAAATTCAACACACATTTTTCTTATTATTTCAAGGTATTCTTTATCAGCTCCATATATATAAATAAAAATTTCATCTAAAATACCATTATTATAACATGCATAATAAATCATGTTTCTTAAAGTCTCTACGTTCTCATATTTATATTTATTTTTAGAAAAATAATCAAATATTTCTCCTGCTAAATCCTCTAAAATTGCATTTCTTTCAAAAAGAATATAATTATTCCAATGCTGTTCAACATAATTGAAAACACATTGTAGTTCTTGTAATAGTTCTGGATGATTTTTAATATAACCTCCTAAAGCAATATCTTGTAAAGAAATAAATTCTGTAATAAATAAATTTAAATCAGGATTCACACTTTTAAAAGCCTCATAACTTTCATAACTTTCGTGCAAAAATTTTTCAATATTTAATTTCAAAAAAATTTGAGTAATAAATCTATCTGCAAAATAATTCATAATAATCTCACTAAAATAAAACTGGTCTTCTATTACTACAAATCCTAAACCATAATTTGAATTTTTTTCTAAATTTACAAAAGTAGAAATTTTATTTGAAATTTCATCAGTTTTTGCAAGTAAAAATAATTTTATCGTAAACAAAGTAAGTTCACCATCAGTATCTAAAATCGAGTTCGATGCATTTGGTATATATTTTTTTATATTAACTACAATTTCATTTTTTTGTTCTAATAATTTAATCATACGTAAAGAAAATTCAATAATCCAATATTCATCAACATTTTTTTCGATATCCTCATAAACTCTTTTTAAAAAAACCAAATCATATTCAAATAATATAAATATACTATTTAATGTTTCATAATCATATTTTTTTTCATCACTTAAATCAAAAAACAATTCTTTGTTATTCATTAAATCCTGAATTATTTGATTGTTTTTAAATTTATCAATATTAATACTATATACTTTCCCCATAAATATCTCCTAGAAATTTATTTTTATCTCTAAACTTTTACGCAATAATATTACAAATATCTTAAATAAAAAACAAATAACTTTAGCATAAATTATTATCGTTGTTTATAAAGATCCTTACGATATTTTAATACTGCTGGATTACCTCTTAAGCTCTTAATTGCTTTATTATAAAGCTGACGTGCTCTTGCCTCAGTAACATTATAAGAACTAGCTACACTTTTAAAATCTTCTCTATGTCCATTAAAACCAAGATGTCTATACATTATATCTTTTTTTCTATCATCTAATCCTGTTGAAGAGAAAACTGTATCAACAAATTCTTTCATTAAAGTAGAATAAACTAACCCATCTGAAAAATCAGTTTCATAAACATTATCAATATTAACTCTAAAACCGTTAAGTCCCACATCAATTAACAAGTGCTTAAATTTATCAATTTTAGTTTTAGTAATGTTAATATCATCATTTTCATCTTTTATTGCATCTATAATATTTTCAAATAATTCATAAGTTTGTTGAGCAAAATCAGAATCAGAAAAGGCTAAATCATTAATTCTTCTCCATTGACATGAATAAAAATTTTCATCTTGCTTGCCAGAAAATCTAGAAATAAATTTACAAAATTCAAAAAAACTTACACTACCACTTTCTTTATGGTAATTAACGTAATCATAAAAAGCATTTATAAAATCTTCTGAATTAAATAAAGTTAAATCTACAGTCCCTAAATCTGTTTCATTTAACATTGATGCTAAATTAGAGCAAAAAGAATAATCAATAATATGAGAAAAAAACTTTTCTTTAAGTAGTGCACCACTTTGTATCTCTTTTACCCATAATTCAAAACAACTATTAATTAAATCTTCCAAATCAAAAGAAGAACTCTTTATATAATTTAATCTATTACGTTTTATAAAGTTAAAAACAACATATAAAGTACCTTGGATTACTTTATCCACTAAGTCCTTTTTTTCTCTTTCATCTTTCATATCCATAGCTTTTATATATAAAGCTCTAGCTTCTTCAATACTAAGTTCTGGAAATGCAGAAATTTGCTCTTCCCACTCTTTTAATTTATCTAATTTCTTTGTCATATCAAATCCCCTTCTCATGGGTATGTATTATATAATACTTTAATAATTTTAGCAAATTAAAAAATAGAAAACACAAATTTTCTATTTTTGTAAAACCTTATAATAATCATTATTTTCTATTAAATCTTTATGAGTTCCTTTACCAACAAGTTTGCCGTTAGATATAACTATTATTTCATCAGCCATTTTCATTAATGTCGGCTTATGAGTTATCATCAAAATAGTGTGATCTTTTTTTAAATCTTTAAGAATTTTCATAACTTGCTTGCTTGTACTTATATCCAAACTTGATGTTACCTCATCAAAAAGTAATACTTCTGATTTAGATAATAAAGTTCTAGCTAATGCTATAAGTTGTTTCTGTCCACTTGATATATTTTCAGCATCTCTAACTAATTTAGTATTATACCCATCTTTTAGACTCATTATATAATCATGAATACCTGCTCTTTTACAAGCCTCAATTTGATGCTCGTGATTAGAATCAACTAAATTTAAATTTTCTCTAATACTCATATCAAAAATAAATGGCTTTTGAGTTACAATCGAAACATTACTAGAATAAACTTCTTTAGTATAATCATAAATTGATTCATCATCTAATAAAATACTTCCACTATTAGCTTTATAAAGTCTTAATAAAAGTCTAAATATTGTTGACTTTCCAGAACCACTTTTACCTACTATTGCTGTAAAAGAATTTGGTTTAATTTTAAATGAAACATTTTTCATAACAGTCATTTTCTCATAAATAAATGAAACATTCTTAAATTCTATTTTCCCTTTAATAAAATCATTATCATTATCACCAAATTCAAGCATATTTCTATTTTTATAATTTAAAATATTATGTACACGATCTATTCTAATTGAATTACTTGATAAACTATTTAAACAACTATAAAATTTTTCATACTTAGATTCAATATTTTCATAATAACCTATAACAAGTATTAAAGTAGAAACTTCAAAGTGCCCATTTAAAATTAAATATATTAAAATTCCATAAACAAATATTTTTCCAAAACCAAGTATTGTTGGTACTAGAACTGAAATATTATTATCATAAATTCTTTTCTTAAAATAATTTTTTTCTCTAACAGACTTGTATTTTTCCAAATAATCTTCCAAGTTTTTTGTCATATTAAATGATTTAATTTCTTTACTGCCATCTAATACTTGTCCCATTAAACTTGAAACATTATCTTGTTCTCTTCTTTGGTTAGTCAAATAAAAGTCTCTTTTTTTCGCATTTCTTCCAAGAACAGAGATTGTTATAATAGATAAAACTAAACTAATAAGACCAACATAAATATTAACTAATGCCAAAACAACAATTGCTATAGCCATACCAATTAACTCATTTATTGCATCAAATGTTTCATCAGCAATCTGTTGAACATGACCAACATCATTAAAAGCTGTATTAATAATATAAGCAACTGATATATTCTTAGTAAAGTTTTCATCATAGGATGTAACTCTATTCATAATTAGTTCTTGCAGTTTATTATGTACATAAGCAGCATTATTACTATAAGCTACATAATTATAATGATGACATAACACATAAGTTATAGAAACTGACAAAAAGAAAAAAGTAGAAACTAAAGACATTCTTAAATCCATAGCCGTAACATATTTAATAACTAAAGATGCCATAAATGGTATAGCCAAAAGAGAAACACTTCTTAAAAATGAAGAAATAAATAAATGGATTAATAATTTTTTATTATTAGCCCCTAAACCAAAATATTTTTTTATAATCATATAATATCTTTTAATCATTATCAAACACCCCTATCTTACTTGGAGACTTTCTTGATTGCAACATTTGATATATCTGATTACTTTTAAGAAGTTCCTTATGTGTTCCAACAGCATTTATTTTACCTTTTTCAAGTACAACAATACGATCTGCAACACTCATTAAATCTGGTTTCTTAGTAACCATTATGATAGTATGGTCTTGTCTAAGCTTCTTTATAAGATCGGGTACTAACTTAGCTGTATCAGGATCTAAAGATGTTGTAATATCATCTAAAAGTAAAATTTCTGCATCAGTTAATATTGTTCTAGCAATAGATATCATTTGTTTTTGTCCGCCAGAAATATTACTACCATTTTCTCTTAAAATAGTATTATATCCATTTGGTAAGGTTTCAATAAAATCATGGATCCCAGCTTTTTTACAAGCTTCTATTTGATTACTAATATTTTTATCAACAAAGTTTAAATTCTTTCTAATACTCATATTAAAGATAAAAGGTTTTTGTGTAACAACCGAAACAAGATTAGAATAACTCTTTTTAGAAAATTCAAATATATCAGTATTGTCTAATTTTATTCTTCCCTTAGTTGGTTCATAAAGTCTTAATAATAAATTAAGAATCATTGTTTTTCCACTTCCAGTTTCCCCAACTATCGCGATAACCTCACTATGGTCAACTTTTAAATTGATATTATGTAGCACTTCTTTATTTTTTAATGTAAGGCTAACATTTTTAAATTCTATTACACCATAAATATCTTTAGTATCAATCTCGCCAAATATTATATCTTCTGAATTATAATTTAAAATATCATTAACACGATTTACAGCTGTATTAGTTTCTCTTATAGCAGAAGATGATTCTATTAACCAATTAATATATGTAACTAAATACTCATGATATGAAATAACTAAGACTAAAACACTAACATCTATTTTCTCAGTAAACACTAAATATATTAAAACCAAATATAATACAAACCTAAACACGTATGTTATACCTTTAACATCATTATCACGAATAGCATAATGTTTTCTTTTTATACCATAAAATTTAGAAAACTTTTTTTGAATAATAAATAGTTTTGACTTTAACTTATCAAGCATGTTAAATGTTTTTATTTCCTGTAATCCAGAAACCATCTGTGTTAAAAGATTAGTATAATGATCTTCCTGTATTTTCACCTTGTTATGAAAATAATTAACTTTTCTATCCGCCATATTACGAATTGTTAAATAAAAGAAAGAAAATATAACAAATATAATTGATAGATATATATTAATAGTGCCTATTATTATAAAAACTGCAATAATCTGAATAATACCAACAAAGAATTCAGCAATTTGATCACACATATCACCAATTTCAACAATATCTGAATTAATAGAATTCATTAGTCTTCCCTTACTTATAATTCTGGTAAAATTATCATCAACACTTACTAATTTTTTTAAAACTTTCGTTGTCATATGATCATAACAATAATTCATATTAAAGCCATAAATATGATAATTTAAATATAAAGATAAAATATAAAAAATATAAACAGTTAAATATATCCCAAGTGATATATATGTCATTCTTACATCATTTAAAGTTAAATATTTTATAATTATTGATCCTACAAATGGTAATAAAAGAGAAAGTCCTTTATATAAAATAGCTGATATAAAATTAATTAAAACGTATCTAAACTTTAGTTCAGCTAAAGTTAAATAATCTTTAATAAATTTATAATACTCTCTTACCATAATAAAAACTCCACATCATTATTCTAAGTATAACAAAAAATAAACTATAAAAAAAGTATAATTAACAACATTATCCTATAACTTTAAATTAACTAAATTTAGACAAATAAAAAATGTTGAAAAATAACTTGTTTTCAACATTTATATTTTTTATTTTTTAAATTTAATAAAGTATACAATAACACCAAACAAAATAATTGTTAAAGCTGCTATTCCTAATATAACAAATGTTTTTTGATTTGATTCAGTTTTATCATCTTTAGTAACAGTATTCTCATTTTTATTATATGAAACAACATACTTCCCTAAACGATTAGATTTAATTAAAATCTTTCCATTAGCTTTTTCATATTCTACTGCCTCTAACTCACCATCTATTACCGCATAAACATTAACAAACTCTTTGTTACTATTTAGTTTAATACTAATTTTAAATGCATAATCGATTGGTAATAAAACTTTTTTAGAATTTTCATCTGCTATATATAAATCAAAATACTCACTAGCATTACCAAGTTTATCTTTTAATTCATTTGTTACTTCAAAAGAACCAGTAACTAATGATGTATTATCATCAACTATTTTATTTGGAATTTCTAACTCTACTCCATTTGAAGAATACTTTTTATAATTTAAATCATCTTTATCTTCTGTAGTAGGTTTTTTAGTTGTTACAATTTCATTAGAATTTGGTTTAGTTGTACTAACTGGTTTGGTAGAATTATTTACTACTGGTTTTGTAGTTTTGTCATTATTTGTAACTGGTTTTGTTGTAGTTACAATAGGATTAGTAGGCTTTGTTGGTTCCTCTGGATTCGGATTTGGTTCTGGATCTGGAGTTGGCTCTGGATCGGGAATTACTTCACTTGGAGCTTTAAATGAATCGATCTTAACTAACAAAACACCTCTATTTCCAATCTTATCATATATAATTAATTCATATGTACCATTTTTAGTAAATTCATAAACACCATTTCCATCAGCAAATGTAATCTCTTCACTTGGATTTATAATTGTTACAATAACTTTATCTTCTTGTATATCATATTTCAATTCAGCTGTTGGTGGAGTTTTATCTATCCAATCAACTGTAACAGGTATCTTACCTAAATTGCTATTGGCATCAATATACTCAAACTCAAATGTACCATTGTCTGTAAATGTATAAGTGTTATTACCATCATTATTAACTAAAATATAACCACTTTCAAGAGTTAGAACAACTGTTACATCTTTATTAGTTAACTCTTTCGTCGAATAACTAATATCATATTGAGGAACTTTAGTAATCCATGTAACCATAGCTAAAGCTGTTCCTTCATTTCCTGCTTTATCAACAAATTCAAATGTAAATGTTCCGTTTTCATTGAATGTATAAGTTGGACTTCCATCATTATTAGTAATAGTGACATCTTCACTTGGATTTAATGTAGCAGTTACAACTCCATCTGTAATATTCTTTGTACTATATTCTATTTCAGCTGTTGGTGATGTTTTATCAATCCAATCAACTGTAACATTATGAATTCCAATATTACCTACAGAATCAACCACTTCAATAATATAAGAAGCATTTTCTAAGAATGTAATAGTTTTACTTTTATCTACTGGATTTTCTACAATTGGAACATTTGTTGAAAGTATTGTAACTTCTTTATCAAAACTAATCGTTGCTACAACTTCTTCATTAGTTAACTCAGTAGTATTATAAGTTACATTTATATTTGGAACTCTTTTATCTATCCAATCAACTGTCGCTGTAGCACTTCCCTGTCTACCTTCACCATCAACAAATTCAAATGTAAATGTGCCATTCTCTCTAAATGTATATGTTTTAGATCCACCATTATTTGTCACAGTTATAGGTCTATTTTCATCAACTAATTCTGCAACAACATCCTTATTAGTTGCATTTACAATATTATAACTTACCTCTGCTGTAGGAACCTCACTAGCTGAAGGATTTTCATATAAATTTATTATAGATATTGAAAAGTATGCTTCAAGACCATGTTCCCATACTGCAGGACAGTTTATTTTTACATATTTCGCTTGCTTTGCTTCATCTAAAGTAATCTTTTTTAAATTAGAATTATTTGCTAAATTAGTATTTTTTCCTGCTAATTCCCAATTAACACCATCCATGCTTACATATATTTCTAAGCTTTTAGCCTTACCAGCAGGATATTTACCATTTGCTAAAGCTGAAGGATTAGGTTGATAATCAACTTCTGATACATATCTTGGTTTATCAAGCTCAATTATAACGTGAGAAGCTTTATATGTTCCACCTGTCATAAAATTAGCTTTAGGCCCATGCCAAGCAGTATTTAAATTACCATCTAAAATATTATTCATATTTCCTGCACTTGTACCTGAAACAGAAACAACTTTTAAGCCTGCTCGAGGAATATAACGATTTGTATCCGACGAAACATTCTTAGTAAATGTGAAATATACAGGATCAGTAATTGTGTAGACACCTGTTGCGAGCTTTCTAATATAAACCCTAACATCTCCTCTAAAAGTTGGATTGGTATCTGCAAACGAGTTCCACTCACCACCATTTGGATCTAAGCTCCATTCCATCGTACTGTTTGCTCCCTTAACCTTGTTTTCCAAATCATCTATTGAGACAACTCCTGATGGGAAAACCCCTTTTAAAATATCAATAGTATAGATATTAGCATCTGTCATTGGTAGTCCAGTTATATGAATTTTTATATCTTTTTCAGGAGAAAGACTTTCTATTTCTTCTTTAGTTAATTGAACAGAATGTTCAAAAACATCTTTCCATGTGTTTCCATCATCTATACTATATTTCCAAGCAACTTGAGCACTTTGTAATTGTCTAGATAATACAATTTTACCAGCATTGCTACCATCAAAAGAGAATGTTGCAACTTTAGAATCATAAACACCCAGTATTGCATTCGCTATTACTGGAACCTCTTTATAATAAATTGTATCTTTAGAAGTTGCTTTTGTAGCCTTACGTAGCGTTTCGTCTTGCAACATAATTAATCTACTTTTATACCCTGGGGATGAAATTTTAGAAGCAATTCTTCTTGTTAAATCATACATTGGAAGTGGGTGATAAGTATAAACTTCGGCAATTTCTGTAGCCAATTCAACTAAGTCTTCATCACTTTTAGAATCATCTGTAATATACAAATTAACTAAACCAATCCAAGCATCTAAGTTAATAATTTCTTCTTCTAAAGCATCACGATATATTCTTTCCAATTTCTTCTTGTCATTTTTATAAACATCTTCAAGCAACATAATTAATTGTGAACGTTCATATTTATCATATTCATTCTGTGCCTCTTGTGCAAGAAGTAAATATGAACCAGACTGTATACCTCCACTATTAGTAGCATACCTAGTTCCCCAACCATTTGTTGCACTGCCTCCAGTATCAGCCCATCCAGTTGCAGCTGCACTATTAGCTAATTGCCATGCAAATTTTCCACCACCTGCATTATATAAATAAACATATGCAGCGTGCCCTGGCTGACCAACTACACGTGCTGGATACCCCCAAACTCCATAAAGATTTGCTGCCGTTTTAGATAAGCCACCACAAACAGCACCTTCTTCAAACACTATCCATAGTTTAGGTTTTCCAGATTTATAAGTAATATTATATTTAGAAAGATTATATTTTTGATCCCATTTAGCATAATTTTCTTGGCTATAATATTGAGGTCTATAATAACTATAACTCAACGTATACCTAATGTATTTATAAGGATTAAAGCGTTCTGCAGCAGTTGAGAATTTCTTTGAATAGTCGTGCAACCACAAAATTTCTTCATCATCAATATTAGTTATCATTACACCACGCATCTCATCAATGGTATAACTTTCAAACATTGCAGTATCTAACTGCCCATTCATATGCATGTCTTTATATATTTGATAACGAACTACAGCACTGGAAAATTGATTTCCACCAATCCATAATCCAACATTAGTAGAATGTGTTAACGATAATGATAACATCATTTTTAAATATATATCTTTATATTTATTTCCAAGTGACGTTAAATTTTCATTAGTTAAATCATCTTTATAAGTATGATATAAATCACTTAAAACTTGCAATGATCTCGCATACGTTCCATTTGGTTTTCCACCAATTGTCCAAAGGCGAAGTACTTCTTCATTATATAAAAGCCATTCTACAACTTCTTTGTTTTTTGGATCACTATCTAAAAATTCACGAAGCTGATATTGTCCAACATTACGAATAAATGTTCTTTGAAGTAAAATTAATTTTAAATCATCCTTTATAGCACCAGAAGTATATCGAGATTTTATATAAGCATCAAAATCTTCAACTGGAATCATTGCATTATCTGAATATCCCTCTTTAACTAATTTAGCATCTGCCCATACAGCATGATCTGAAGCATTTGACCCATTATCATGAGCATACAATCTAATGTAATTTGCATCTCTTATATCAATTTTTAAATATAAAGCATTATCCACACCTTTTAAAGGATCAGGATTTTCTGGTGATCTTAAATCCCAACTTGATCCATCTTTTGATGTATAAACATAAAATTTAACACCATTTCCATTTCCTCCAGCAGTAGTATTAAGACCATAATAAGTAGAAAAATATGCATAATCTTTATATCCACTTATATCATACTCTATCGTTGAAGTAGCATGAGCCCATATTCCCTTATTAAAAACAGTTGACGAATTATTAAACCTTAAAATTAAAGATGTATTAGACTGAGTCTTATCAAAAGATATATTTCCCCAACCGACTTGAGCTTTTCTATAAGTTATATCTGAAAGATACAACACTTGTTCAGAAACATTACCACGATCTATCAAGACATCACTTGATAACTCTGCATGAGTCTGATTAACAAAAAAATTAACCATTACATATATTAATAGAACTAAGCTACCAATACAAAATTTTTTTGACTTAAAAAAATTTTTCATAATTTAATCCTCCTATGCTATGATAACCTTTTTAACTCTAAATAGCGCACCACTATTATAAGTACATTTTACTATATATTTTAAATTTTTTCTAGAGGTTAACAATATAGCGTAGTATTTTTTAGCAAAAGAAAAAGATCTACTTTTATTAGATCTTTTTATCTATTAATATACTCAATTTCCCCCATTTGGCTTGTTGGAACATACCCAGGATTTGAAAGAATAACGTCTTCTATTCTATTTACAACTGATGCACAAGTTAATCTTACAGTATCAGGTTTTGTTATAACAACACTTGTTGAAGGCTCACCTTCGATAGTCCAAGCATTTGTATCAACATCATTTTCACCATATACTTTTCCAATACACTCGGCCTCAATTACTATACCTTCTTTAGTTTCACCACAGACTATAGCACTCATACCAGTAGCAAAACCTTTTTTTATAGTAGTTCCTAATGTAGAAGAATCTATGTCCTCTTCTGCAATAATCGGGACACATTTTTGACTCATTCTTATAAGACTTAAACCAAATCTATCTGCCAACCAAGGAACAACATTCCACATATAAGATGGTGTGTAAGTACCATTATTTATTAGTTCTTGTCTTTCATTATCACTTATATTATCTGCGGCAGCTATCGTTTTATCAAACTCCTCTTTTGATAATCCTGCCCCATGAGCTTTAGCTAATGCTATTCCATAATCCTCTACATTATATGAAGAAGAACCTTTTATTTTCGTAATAGTATGAGTAGCTCCTCCTAAAGTATAAATTAAATTTCCCCAAAATACATCTTGATATCCTGTTCCAGTTATAGTGCAATTATTATCTTTAGCTAATTTATCTAATTTCTCAGTTAATATAGGATTAGATACACTAGGATAGAAAGCTTCTTCACATGTTGTTATAGCGTTTACACCATTTGAGGCTAAAGTAGTAAGTATTTCATCTAATTCTCCAATTAAGCTTGTAGTAGTAACAATAGCTATGTCTGGTTTTACTCTTGAAATTAAATCATTTAGATTAGCAATATCTTCAATAACAACTCCAGTATCTCCATTTCCTAAAACATTACCAATATCTTTTCCAATTAATTCACTTGATATGTCTAAGGCTCCTACTATTTCATACCCTTTATCTAATGCATATTTCATAGTATAAGTACTCATCTTTCCACAGCCTACTTGAATCACTTTATATTTTCCCATTTTATCTCCCTCTATTCTTCCCCATCTTAAGTATAAAATATTTGGAATATTTTATAAATACCGTTAATATCTTTTACAATTATTTTACTAACTTTATGTAAATGATTAGATATATAAATGTATCTATATTATAATTAGTATAGGTGATTGTATGAAAGAAGAAATAACCTATAAATCTAGCGATGGTATAACAAATATTCACGCCATCATTTGGAGACCAACTACTGAAGTCAAAGCAATAGTTCAAATATCCCATGGTATGGTTGAACACATAGAAAGATATTCTTTCTTCGCAAATTCTTTAAATAAAAGAGGAATACTAGTTTGTGGAAATGATCATCTTGGTCATGGATATTCTGTATCTAGTAAGGCAAATTATGGCTACTTTGCTAAAAAAGATTCTCCTAAAATTTTAGTTGACGATCTATATTTTTTAACTAAAATTATGAAAGAGAAATATCCAAACACTCCACATTTTCTTTTAGGTCATTCAATGGGTTCTTTTATAGCAAGAAATTATCTAACTTATTATTCAGACTCCTTAACTGGAGCCATAATTGTTGGATCAGGACATAAAAGCAAAGCACTTATGAATATAGCGTTAATTATAACTACTATTACCCAATTTTATCATCATGGTTGGTTTTATCGTTCACCTTTCTTATATAAGATGACAAATGGATCATTTCATAAACGATTTGAAGAAGGTAAAGAAAATCCACTATGTTGGCTGACAAGTGATGCTACAATTATAAATGAATATCGCAACAACCCCTTAAGTAACTTTAAATTTACTTGCAATGGTTACAGTACTTTATTTAAATTAATTAAAAGAGCAGGAAATAAAAAACATGCTAAGAAAATCAGAAAAGATTTACCTATGCTTATTTTATCCGGTAAAGATGATCCAGTTGGAAATTTTGGAAAAGATATTTATTTAATTGAAAAACTATATAAAAAATCGGGCTTAACAAAAGTTAATATAAAATTATACAATGGCATGAGACATGAATTAATAAATGAAAAAAACAATATCTTACCTATAACAGATATAATTAATTTCATAGAAGAAAAAAGAGAAAACTAATTAATTTTTCTCTTTTTATATACCTAAAACTAAAGAAGCTACTTGAAAATATATTAATAAACTACATGCATCAACTATAGTTGTTATGAAAGGACTTGCCATAACGGCTGGATCAAATCCAACTTTCTTAGCTAACATTGGTAACATACAGCCAATTGACTTAGCAAGTAAAATTGTAGCACATAAAGTAATACAAACGGTGAAAGCTACTAAAGTTGACACTCCATCAATAACCAATAACTTAATGAAATTACAAATAGCTAAGATTAAGGCACACAAGAAAGCAACCCTTACTTCTTTCCACCAAACTTTAAATATATCCGAAAATTCAATATCATTTAACGAAAGTGCTCTGATAACACTCACACTTGCTTGGCCTCCAGCATTTCCACCAGTATCCATTAACATTGGAATAAATGCTGTAAGAATAGTATAAGAAGCAAGTTCTGCTTCAAAACTTTTAATAATTCCCCCAGTAAAAGTAGCAGAAACCATTAAAAGCATAAGCCATGGAATTCTCGATTTAAATAAATCAAACACTCCAGTTCTTGAATAAGACTTATCTCCAGGGATAATAGCAGCCATTTTCTTAATATCCTCTGTAACTTCTTCTTCTAATACATCTATTACATCATCAACAGTTATAATTCCAACTAATCTTTTTTCAGAATCAACTACTGGCATAACAGTAAAATCATATTTTTTAAAAATTGCTGCTACCTCTTCTTGATCCGTATTTGTATTTACATATATTATATCATCGTTAAATATATCTTTTATAAATGTTTTTTTATCATTAAATAATAAATCTTCTATTTCTACACGTCCAAGTAAAATTCTTTCATTATTAATAACATAGCATGTATGGATTGTTTCATAATACTCTTTATTCTTTTTTAATTTATTAATTGCATCTTCAATTCGAATATCTTCCTTAAACTGTGGATATTCAACAGTCATAATTGAACCAGCTGATTCATCTTTATAATTAAGAAGTTTATTTATATCTTTTCTAGTATCCTCATGGCAATTTTTTAGTATTCTAGCAACTATGTTAGCAGGCATTTCTTCCAGTAAGTCTGTTGCATCATCTGCAGACATTTCATCAAATAATTTTACAATTTCGACATCCGATAAATACTTTAGTAATTTAGTTGCAACATCTACTTCAAACTCTGCAAAAACTCTTGCCGCCTTGTCCTTTGGCATAATTCTAATAACTTTAGCCAAATCATCCGCTGCAAAATCAGCTAATATTTCTGCCAAATCCATCTCATTTATTTCATTAACTTCATTTTTTAATTTTTTAAAATCTTTATCTAGTATTAATTCTTTTATTCTTCTTTCCATAAATTACCTCCGAAACCAATAATAGTATATTAAAGCACAATCGCGGCTGTTCCATATAGCATCACTTCTTTCTTCAGTACCTTTAAATTATATCAGTAAAAAGTATAAAAAAAAAGATTTAGTTCTCACTAAATCTATTTCTTCTTTTTAGAATTTGCGTTTTTACTATTCTTCTTAGAAGAAGTATTAGTTTTAGATTCAGACTTTTTCTCAGAAACTTTTTCTTCTTCTTTTTCTTTAGATTCAGTTTCTTCTTCATCTTCTTCGTCTTCTTCATAATACTTATTCTTGCTACTACAAATAATTAAAACAATTATTATAACTACACATAATCCTAAAACAACCATACCGATTACATTGTTAGCATCATCACTTAATGTATCAACTTCATCTTTAACAATTGCATTTACTACATCTTTATAGTTTTTAGATCCATACATATCATCTATTGTCTTTTTGATTTCAGCTTTTGAAGATTCACCAAAACCTTCAAAATCTACATCACCAATTACATAATAAGGAACACCGTCACCAGCATTTTTAAAATAATCTCTTACCTCATCAAGTAACTCAATATTAAGGCTATCTGATACGTTATAGTCTTTAATATTAAATTTATCTTTGTAGTCCTTATCTTCTTTTAATTCACCTAAGAATTCGTGTAATGCTGCACAATGTCCACAAGTTGGAGAATAGAAAACATGCATTGTTACAGCTTTCTCATCTTCAGACACTGCATAAGTTGCAGATGTAGTTGTTGTAGTTGTTGTTTTCTTAGTTGTCTTAGCTGCAAAAACACTTGCAGATGGAACAACTAATAGTATAGCCATTATCATAACACAAAATAATTTACTAAATTTTTTCATAACCATTCCTCCTATTAAGTCTACAATCATTATACCACAAATAATAAAAAATAGTATAAAAATTTAAAAAAAGGCTAGTAATTTAGCCTTCTTTTAAAGTACTGATGAACTTGATAAACCTAATGGAATACCAATAACATACCATAACAATAATAGTACTATCCACATTGCTAAAATAATTAATGCATATGGTACCATATATTTGATACTTTTAATAATACCAACATTATCTTTATCATATTTTTCTAAAAACGATATATATATAACAAAGTAAGCCATAACTGGCGTAAGTGGATACATTATACTAGATCCTACAGTAAATACTAACTGTGAAAATTCAGCTGTAAATCCCCCACTCATCATAGCAGGTACAACACTTCCACTAAAGATATTCCATCTATTAACGAAAGACGGCAATAAAACAGTCGATATGATACTAAATAGTAAAACCAACAATAGAAGTGGTATTCCTGTAAATGAACTATTTAAGATAATATTAGATAAAAATGCTGTAACTAAAGCTCCAATATTAGTATATCGTAGTAAAGAAATAAACATACTAGAGCAAAACAATAACACAATTACTTTTCCAATATCATCTAATGAATGCGATAAATAATTACAAACATCATGATGATTTTTTATTGATTTAGTTCCAAATCCATATAATAAACCACACAAGAAAAATAAAAATGTAATTACAAATACAAATCCACTATTAAAAAATGAATCATATCCAAATAATTTATCTATATACCTATTTTGTGAGTAATCTAATAAATTCCCACCTAAAGGTACATTTGGAATAATATTATAAATGAATATTATCAGATATATTAATGCTCCAATACCAGCAAATAACAATCCTTTTACTTCTCTTCTAGTAAGTTTATCTTTATCTTGGACAATCTCTTCCTCATCACTCTCATATTTACCTAATCTAGGAGCTATTACCTTTTCAGTTACATAAGTAATTAAAGCAGAACCAATTAAAGTAGCTGGCAACATAATATAAATAAAACAAGAACTATTAATAGTATACATATTCGAAATAATTCTAGCTGCATATTCGGTTGTTGTAATCATTGTTGAATCAACACTACTAATAACTATATTCATACCATATCCTAATGATAAAGCAGCAAACGCGGAAATAATTCCTGCTTTAGGATTTCTTTTTCCATATTTAAATAGAAGTGCTGCAAGTGGTATCAAAACAACAAAACATAAATCTCCAGTAAGACTAGTTATAATACATATAAAGGTAAAAATAAATGTAACAACAGTCTTAGGCATTCTTTTAGTTAAAACAAAAAAGATCGAATCTAAAAAACCACTTTTATCCATAATACTTATTCCAATAAGAACTATTAATAGCATACTTAATGGAGTAAAACTAACAAAATTCGCTACAGTATTAGAAAATATATATTTAATACCAGATAAATTAAGTAATGACTCAACTGTTACTAAAGTAGTTTCATAACCACCTGTCTTTGTATTAACTTTATTATAAGTAACTGATGCATCAAAAACATCTAATATCCCGCTCAATATAATTATAAAACCAGTAAGTAGTATAAAAGCCATTATTGGATGCATGCTTAACTTTTCACCAATTTTTTTAAATTTTTTCATCTATGACTCCTTTTAACTTTTTCTTAAACTCTAGTCTATCCATCATAATCTCACGATTACACTTAATACATTTGATTTTAACATCAACACCCATTCTTGTAATAATCCATTCATTAGTTCCACAAGCATGAGGCTTTTTCATAATTACTTTATCATTTAATTTAAAATCATTTTCCATTATGAACCTCTATTTGAGGATAAGGTATTTTAACATTTTTCTTATCCAATTCTCTCTTAACTAAACCTAATATTTTTCTTTTTAATTCGTGTTGATCTCCTGCTTTACAATAAGCACGAAGCAAATAATTAACAGAAGAATCTCCTAAAGAATCAATTCCTAAATATTCTGTTGATTTAGTTGTAAGTTTAAGTTCATCTACCTGCTTACATACACCTTCTAAAATTTTAGCAACTTTCTCTTCTTTTTCTTCATAAGCAACTGGTACAGTAATAGCAACCGATGAACTCTTTTGACTTAGATTATAGACAGAAGCAATCTCACGATTTGAAACAACTAAAACAACTCCATCAACATTTTTTATTTTGGTGTTTTTAAGACCAAACTCAATTACTTCTCCAGTAAAATCATTTAATTTTACGATGTCTCCAACTACAAAATAGTTATCCATTATAATATTAATTCCTGCTATAATATCTTTTAAAGCATCTTGAATTGCTAAACCGCCTACTACTCCAAGAATTCCAAGTCCAGTAACAAAACTAGTAATATCTACTCCCCAAACAGAAAGTATAATTAAACATGCCACTATTATAAAGAAATATTTTAAAATATTTTCTCCTAAAGCTACTATTGTATTTCTTTTCTTAACCTCTATAGATTTAGAATCTTTATTAACAAGTTTTTTTACAACACGAGCAGAAATTCTAATAATCAAAAAAGTTAAACAAATAGTTAAGACTGGTACATAAAATTTATATGATAAAACTATTTTTGTTATAGCTTGTATTATAGCTTCAAATTCTGTCATATTATTCACCTATTTCTATATTTAATATCTCCATTATACGATCTAAATCTGAACCACTGTCAAAAGGAATAGTAATTTTATTAGAACTAATTGTTACTTTTGTTCCAATAGCTTCTCTCATTGTATTCTCATAAATTCGATGTCTCGTAGGTACTTCCTTAATTTTTATTGTATGTTTTCTTTTTAAAGTATCAGTATCTTTAGAAATATCTTCTAAAGTACGAACACTGATGCCTTCGTTTTTTATTTTAGCACTTAACTCTTTTATTGCATCTTCACTCTCTAATTTTGATAAAACACGAGCATGACTCATTGAAATTTTACCAGTAATTAAATCTTCTTGAACATCACTTGGCAAACTTAAAAGGCCTAATAAATTAGTAATATGACTTCTACTCTTACCGAAGCGTCTCGCAATTTCTTCTTGAGTCATATTTGTCTTTATCATAAAATTTTTATAAGCTTGAGCTTCCTCTATCGGACTCAAATTTTCTCTTTGAATATTTTCTAGTAAAGCTATCTCCATCATTGCTTGATCATCAAAATCTTTAACAATAGCAGGAATAGTATCTAGTCCAGCAAGCTTAGATGCTTTCGTTCTTCTTTCACCTGCAACAAGTTCATATCCTTTTATACTTTTTTTTACTATTATTGGTTCAAACACTCCATGAGTCTTAATTGAATCTGCAAGTTCTTGAAGAGCATCTTCATCAAAATGAACTCTTGGCTGATACGGATTACTTCTTATTTCATCTATAGGTATATCTTTAACTTCAGACTCGGGAGTAGAAGTAACAATTTCTTTTTCAAAATTTGAAAAATCTAATTGTTCACTGTTAAATAATTGTTCTAATCCTTTTCCCAAAGCTTTTCTATTATTATTTTGTGTCATTATTTCACCTCCATATAAGGAAATAAATATTATCTATTCTTTATCTCTATCTATTACTTCTTTAGCCAAATTATTGTATGCTTCAGCTGCACGGCTTGTTGGATCATACTCATTTATTGGCTCTCCATGGGAAGGAGCTTCTACTAATCTTATTAATCTTGGAATAATCGTATTAAAAACTTTTTCATTAAAGAACTTACGCACTTCTTCAACAACCTCTAATCCTAAATTAGTTCTAGAATCTAATAAAGTTAGTAGAACTCCTTCTATTTGTAAACGAGGATTTAATCTTGTTTGTGTCATAATTATTGTATTTAAAAGCTGAGTTATTCCCTCTAACGCAAAGAATTCACATTGCACTGGAATTATAACGGAATCACTGGCTACTAAAGCATTAGTTGTTAAAAGTCCTAAACTAGGTGGACAATCTATTATAATATAATCAAACTTTTCTTTAATAGGTTCAATAACATTTCTTAATTGTTCATTCATTTTAAAATCCGAATTATCATGCGTCATTTCAAGTAACTCAATATCTATACCAGCTAGGTTTATAGTTGCTGGCATTATATAAAGATTTGTAAATTTTGTCTTAATAATTGCATCTTTTGCGGGAGTACTCCCATTTAAACAATCATATATACTAGAAGTAATATCACTTTTGTTAATTCCAAGTCCAGTGGAAGTATTTCCTTGTGGATCTAAATCTACTAAAAGAGTTTTCTTCCCTAGTTTACCTAAAGAAGCTGACAAGTTAATACTTGTTGTAGTCTTTCCTACACCACCTTTTTGATTAACCAAAGATATTACTTTTGCCATATAAACCACTGCTTTCATTATATTTTGTCTACATACTAAATTATATCATAAAATACCTAAAAATAAATAAAATAATTACTAATAACAACTACCCTCAATTGTCTCTAAAATTTCTTGGGTATCATAATTGCCTAAAACAGAAGATTTAATTACAACCGTATTATTATCACAAGAATAATAGTAAATAACACCATCCTCTATATTAGGATAAAGTTTATTATAAATTCTATCATTTACTTTATAAGAAGTTAAAGTATTTTTTAATGTTCCAATTTGAACTCCTCTATTATCAAATATACGGGCTTCCCCACTAGAAGTTGAAGTTGAGCCTGCATATAAAAGAACAAAATCATCATTAAGAAGAATATAATAATCTTCCCCTCTCAACAAATAATTACCATTTTCTTCATTATAAGTATATAAAGGATAAAGAGCATCATTTATTTTCATAAGAGCACTACCTGCACTACATTCACCAAGTTCTTCGCTATAACTAGTACATTTAAAAGTAAACTCTACTCCATGATAAAATGTTGTTACATTATAATTCCCAAAAAAACCTAAATCCCCAATAATCTCTCTTAAATTAGATTGAAAGTTAGAAACTGGCTCTACATTGATAGGAGTAGTAACTCCTTCATTATTATCTACTAAAATTGTCGTTGTAGTAGTTTCCCCTTCTTGAGTTTGAACAGTATTCACTGCTTTGGTTACTTTTTCAGTCATAGGTTTAGCTTTAAACTTATCTTTTTCTGACTCTAATAAATAAAATATAAAAATAAGTGCACAAATTAAAATAATAACAACAGCTATATATGATCTAGCACTTTTATTCCCCTTATCATTCATGATACTCACCTACTATAAATTATAACATAAAAAATTCTACTTTTCAGTAGAATTTTTAATAGCTTCCTCAAGCTCCTCTTTAGACATTTTGCTATAACCTTTAATACCTAATTCTTTTGCTTGATCTTTTAAATTTTTCTTATCATCTTTTGCACTTTCAGATTTATCAGTTATCTTACCAGTAGAAATTAATTCATCAATTTCTTCTTTAGTAATAGTTTCTCTTTCAATTAACGCCTCTGTAATTAAAGTCACTAACTTTTTATTTTCTTTTAAAATTCTTGTAGTTTCTTTATAACATTCATCAATTATCTTTCTAACTTCTTTATCTATTTCTAATGCAACTGCATCTGAGAAATTCTTAGACTTATTATAATCTCTTCCTAAGAATACTCCTTCATTTCGATCTTCTAATTGAATTGGTCCTAAATCTGACATACCAAATTCTGTAACCATTGCACGAGCAATCTTAGTAGCTCTTTTAAAGTCATCACTAGCTCCAGTTGTAACTTCACCTAAGAATAATTCCTCAGCAACCCTACCACCAAGAAGACCAGTAATTTGAGCTATAAGCTCTTTTCTTGTATTTATAGCCATCTTTTCCTCAGTAGGAAGCATCATAGTATAACCACCAGCTTGCCCTCTTGGAATAATAGTTATTTTATGAACGTCTTGAGCATCTTTAAGTTTTAATCCAACAACAGCATGTCCTGATTCATGAGTAGCAATAAGTCTTTTCTCATCATCAGTAATTTTTCTAGTCTTTTTAGCAGGACCCATAATAACACGATCAGTTGCTTCATCAATTTCTGTCATAGTTATTTTAGTTTTATCTGCTCTTACTGTAAGTAATGCTGCTTCATTAAGTAAATTCTCTAAATCTGCTCCACTAAACCCTGGAGTACGTTTTGATAAATTTTCCAAATTTACATTTGAATCAAACGTCTTGTCTTTAGCATGAACTTTTAATATAGCAAGTCTTTCCTTTTGATCTGGTAAACTAACAGTAACTTGTCTATCAAATCTTCCTGGACGAAGTAATGCTGGATCTAATACATCAGGTCTATTTGTAGCAGCTATGATAATAATTCCTTCATTTGCTCCAAATCCATCCATTTCAGTAAGTAATTGGTTTAATGTTTGTTCTCTTTCATCATGTCCACCACCTAAACCAGCACCTCTTTGACGACCAACAGCATCAATTTCATCTATAAATATTAAACATGGAGCTGTATGTTTAGCTTGTTTAAACATATCTCTAACACGACTTGCACCAACACCAACAAATAATTCAACAAAATCAGAACCACTTATATAGTAAAATGGAACATTAGCTTCCCCAGCAACTGCTTTTGCAAGTAATGTTTTACCTGTTCCTGGAGGACCTACTAATAATACACCCTTAGGTATTCTTGCACCTAACTTTTGGAATTTTTTAGGATTTTTTAAGAAATCTATTAATTCAGCAACTTCTTCTTTTTCTTCTTCAAGTCCAGCAACATCTTTAAATCTTACCTTTCCACCATCTTCGCTTAACTTAGCTCTACTTCTACCAAAATCCATACTAGATTTATTCGAACCACTAAGTTTATTAAGTAAGAAGAAACCTACCATACAAATAAAACCAACTGGTAAAACTTGTCCTAAAATAATTGCAACAACACCATTTCCATCAGGATTCTTTTTAATTGTCCATTTGAATTCATTATTTACTTGATAAGTTTCAATTGTCTCTATCGTACTATCAGATAACTGAGCATCAACTTTAAAGTATTCATTTTTACCATAGTTTTTTAATTTACCAGTAATACTGTAAATTCCATAACTTGCTCTTTCTGATGTAGTTATCTCTGTAACTTCATTATTACTCAATTTATTTAAGAATTCATCATAGGTAAAATTATTAACTTTTGAGTCACCAATATTTGCCATAATAATTACTGCAATAATAAATAATAAAAGCACAGCATATGGCACAGCTTGTCTAGTTCTACTCTTTTTATTCATAATCTTTCTCTCCTTTTTTAAGATACTCTATTATTATATCATAATTAGAGCCTTTTGGTATATCAAATTCGCTTTTTTTTAGTGCCGGTAGCCACAAAATTGTATTATTTGCATCAACAACAATGGGCCACTTATTCCTTTTAGATAAAGGAACTTTATTATCAATAAAAATATCATTTATTTTTTTACTTCCATTTAAATTTTTAACTTGCATTTTATCTGCATTTTCTCTAGTTCTAACTCGAAGTGGTAGCTTAATAGAATTAGAATTTAAACGTATAACATTATTAGAAGTATTATCAGTTTCTCTAAATAAGAATATATAATCTCCAAGGACTGTTTTATCACTCAATTCAAAGTCATAAGAATGAGATTCCCCATAATTTTTATTAAAATATAGATTATTATATTCCTTAATAACTGTAATTTCATTTGGTAATCGCAATTCTATATTCTTTTTATTACTTTCAATAACTTTAAAAATCTCTTCAATATGATTACCATCTATTAAATATAAATTATCAGGATATAACTCTCTAAAAATCTCATTTATTACATTCTTTTTAATATACATATCAACACATTCAAATTTGTTAATATCTAATGTGTTATCAACATAGATTTCTTTTTTTATCTCATCTGTCACTCTTGTAATATAATCATAAGTTTCATCCAGTTCTTCACTAAATTTTAAAAACTTATCATGTACAAATAAATCTTCTTCTTTAAGAAGTGGCAAAATCCTATGTCTAAATCTATTTCTTGTATAATCATCAGCAAAATTACTATTATCTATAACATATTCTATATTTTTATTTTTTGCTTCATCTTCAATATACTTTTTAGTTAAATATATCAACGGTCTAACTATAAAATAGTTATCTCTTTTACTAATTTTAGAAAAACCTTTATAACCTTTTAAAGAAGAACCTCTAACCATACGCATGAGTATTGTCTCAACTAAATCATCTCCATGATGAGCAGTAAATAAATATGACGCCTTATATTTTTTCAAAATACTTTCAAAAAAAGAATATCGATAGTTCCTTGCAAAATGTTCGAAATTACCTCCAACAAAACCAGTAAGTTCTGTTCCTTCAAACATGATATCATGTTGCAAACAATAATTTTTAACAAATAAGTATTCTTGATTACTTTCTTTTCTAACTTTATGATTAACGTGTGCACATATAACTTTGTACCCCAAATTATTAAGTAAATCTAATAAAAACATGCTATCACTGCCACCTGAACATGCGACAACTAAAGTTTCATCTTTTAAATCAAGAGAATTTAAAAAATTAAGCACACTTTCCATAAATATCCCTCAAATCAATACATAGTATATCTTATGAATGTGAATTTGACAAGAAAAAAGGAGTACACTTTACTTTAATAATAATAAACTTTTCATATTTTAATTTTATATCTCCTTCCAAAAGTTTTTCCACCTGGAAAAGTACTTATTCTAAATTTTTTTAATATTAAGATATCATAAACTGAAGCAACATTATGTTTATTATTAAAATAATTATAAAACGTATTAACAATTAAATCTGCTAATTGAATTGAGTAATTAATTTTAGAATCCAAATAAGTTACTCTAAACAAAAAATAATCTTTAGAATACTCTATATTCAAGTATTCTTCTAAGCTAAACAAATCTTTTAAAGCTAAACTTCTATTATCTAAATTTAAAATAAACTCAATCGGTTCATTCACTTTTGAAAAAGAAATAAGTGGAAATATACAATCATCAAAAATTAACCTAACAGCATAATTATAAAATATATTAGAATTAAGAATTTCCTTTCGCATTTTGGTTTTATCAAAAACTTTTGCAATTCCATAAAATGATTCTATGCTTTGTAAGTCGGTTAGAATCTTTTCTTTTAAAGCAGAATTCATATCTCTTCCTTTTATTTCTTTACTAAATTTAATATTCCTTTTACTTTTATATTCATGAGTTATTTCACGATAACTCGAAATAATCTTTTGTCTATCTCTTTCCAGAGTAAAATAACCACCTACTGCAAAATACTTAGTACTACTATTTTTATGGATTGAACCACTTTCATCCAAGTATACAAATATTTTCATAAATTAGGTCTCCTCAAAAATCTATATTACATTCAATATCTTTATTTGTAAACAAAAAAAGAACCTATATTAATAAGTTCTAATTTATTTCAAGTATTTTAACTTCATTCCCATGAGTTGCAATAATTTCAATTAAGTCTTTTACTTTTAAGATAATAGTTTCTGTATTATCATTCGGATGAATCCCAATAACACTATCATCATAATCTTTATCTATATAAAAATGAACTAATAGATTTTCATCATTTAATAAACCAAAAGGACTAACCGAACCAGCTGTTAAACTCATAATTTCCTGCAATTCTTCTTCACTAGCAAAACTTAATGCTCGAGTGTTCTGACTTTTTCTAAACTCTTTTAAATTTATTTTTTTATTTCCTTTAAGTGTAATCAAATAATAATTTCTTTTTTTATCATCTCTTATAAAAAGATTTTTAGCTATAACATCAAAGTAAGGGATATCAATCTTTGATAATTCATCCATGTTATAGACAGCTTCATGATTGATTTTTTCATACCAAATATTATTAGCATTTAAATATTCATAAATATCTACTTTTTTATTCATTTATAATTTACCTATTGTTATAAACAGAATCAACAAATTTATCAATTAGGAAACCTAATAATAAACCACCAGATGAAATTGCAAAATACCATACAACATTACCAAAAGCAGAATCATTATAGAAAAGAGGTATTGATGTAACATACATTATAGAAACTAATATAGAATAAAAATATTTTATTTTATTTTTTGAAACTATAACAATCATCATAGAAAGTCCAAATACAGCTAAGAATATTCCCACAATTACAATTATCTGATCAATATATTTAAAGGCAAATGGAAATAAATACAATACAAATATTTGCAATAAAATTATTATTATTTTTGGTAAATACTTTTTCATAAAATCATCCCTTCTTCAAAATAAGTTTTTACTTAAACATATTATATCACGATTATTATTTATTAGTAAATTTATTATTAAATAAAGTACTTTACACAAATATTATACAATAATTACCCAAATTATCCACAAAAAAAGTTCCTCACGAACTTTTTAACTTTTATTTATTAAATGTGCTGTGATAATCGTAAAACTAAAAGAATTTATTGTTATTCGAGTATTATCTATTTCACAGTACCAATTTTTACCCTTTTTATATATAACACAATTTCCATCTAAAACTTTAGTTTTACAATATTGAACAATGTCTAAAACATCTAAATTAAGATTTTTTTTAATTCTACTCACACCATTAAGTGTAGTATGAATTTTGTCAATGTTTTTTAACAATTCCTCTTTTTTCATAAACTCTCCAACAACTATTTTTTCTTGACATATATTTTTCCACAAGATTTACAAGTTATCTCTAATTCATAACTCAGTAACTTCTCTTCTAAAATAGTTAACAAAGGTTCATTATCACCTGAACAACAAAGTCGTGATTTTACCAATATCATTTCATCACTCGTGAGTTTTCCACAACCACTGTCAGCAAAATCAATCAGCATACTTCCTTTACTGCCACAAGCACAACTATATTATAATACTTGTAAATATTATTTCTTAAACAATAAAGATATTCATCTTTTATTATTTCATCCAAACAGATATACGGTATAACAATTCTAATCTCACCATCAGCCCAACATGAAACTTGATATGGCGGAAACTTAAGCTCTAACCCATCAGCAATAAAATTAAAATACTCATAATTTACCAAATTTGAGCTTAGTCCCTCTCTTACCCAAGAATTATCAAAATTCAAATTATTTTCCCTACTATATTTCATGACATATTCATAAGAGACTTTTGCAAGTTTTTCTAAACTATTATCATCTTTTAAATAATCAACCAAAGATACCATTTTATTTTGACTTTTACTAAAATAATATGTCTGATCTTCTCTCATATAATGAGCCCCACCTAGGTATGAATATAAAGTCAAATGTACTCCTAGTAATTCAGCATTATCTATTATTTCATAATCACTTCTAAACTCATATTTAGAAGAAATTATGCGTTCGTTTTTCTGAACAAAATCTAAAAATTCGTTTTCTTTTAAGTTCAAATAATTAAATATATACTTTAATAGTAATCTATTTGATATTTCAGGATAAATAATATCAATTAAATAATCAGAATTATCTACTTTTTTAAAATAATAGTCTTCATCAACAGTAAATAAACTAACAAAAAAAACAGAAAAAGAAACAAAAAATATTTTAGCAAACATCTTTATAAATTTCATATAAAACTCCTCAACTTTCAAAAATCGACGAATTCTCTCATTATTATTATTCCTCTTACTCTAATTTTTAATCTTTTCAAATTTATCCAACAAAAAAAGTTCGATTTCTCGAACTTTTCCATATTGAAACTTGTATACTAACGTTTTGAGAATTGTGGAGCTCTACGAGCTTTTTTAAGACCATATTTCTTACGTTCTTTAACTCTTGGATCACGAGTAACTAATCCAGCTTCTTTTAATACTCTTCTATAAGAAGTTTCAGAAGAAGCATCAGTTCCCTCATCATAAATAAGTAATGCTTTAGTAATAGCTAATCTGATTGCTCCAGTTTGACCAGAGTATCCACCACCTCTAACAACTACAGTGATATCAAAAGTTGATTCATTGTTAGTTAAAACTAAAGGTTGTTTTAAATCCATAACTAATACTTCGAATGGTAAGTATTCGCTTACATCTTTTCCATTAACGATAATTTTACCATTACCTGGAACCATTTTAACTTGAGCAACAGAAGACTTTCTTCTTCCACTTGCAGTAATAATTTTCTTGTTCATACTTTACCCTCCTACTATAACTTAATGCTTTCTGGTTTTTGAGCTTGTTTATTGTGTTCAGAACCAGCAAATACAAATAATTTCTTATTCATTTGTCTTCCTAAACGTCCTTTTGGTAACATACCTTTAACAGCTCTTTCTACCATTTCTTCAGGATATTTTTCAATCATTTCTTTAGCATTACGTTCTCTTAATCCTCCTGGATATCCAGAATGATTGTAATACATTTTGTCATCTAACTTATTACCAGTTAATTTAACTTTACTAGCATTAGTTATAATAACATAATCTCCACAGTCTACATGAGGTGTATAAGTTACTTTATGTTTACCTCTCAAGATATGAGCAGCTTTAGTAGCAACTCTACCTAAAGGTAAATCAGTAGCATCTAATACATACCAGTTACGTTTTACAGTTTCGCGTTTTTCCATGAATGTACTCTTCATAAATATTTTTCCTTTCTTAAATTCCCTTTCTAATAGACTTCCCACATCTAATTTGAAAACAAGAATATAAAAAATGTACCAGTTAAAATTATATGATAAGTGCCTAGAAAAGTCAAACATATTTCAGGATTTTTTTTTATAATAGACGTTTTTTACTAAAAAACTACTCATTATTCTCTTTTTTATACAAATTCTTGTATAATGTCGAAGATTTCATTAACTGTTTATGCGTTCCTTCTTGAACGATTGCACCATCATCTAAAACTAATATTCTATCAGCATCCTTAATAGTTGATAAACGATGTGCTACTATAACAATAGTAAAATCTCCTTTCATATGTTTTATTGATTCTTGAATGTTTGCTTGAGTATCATTATCTAAAGCAGATGTAGCTTCATCGAAAAGAATTATCTTCGTCTTCATAAGTAAAGCTCGAGCTATTGCAAGTCTTTGTCTTTGCCCACCAGACAAAGTTACACCACCTTCACCTACGACAGTATCGTAGCCATCAGGAAGTGTTTCAATGAATTCATCTAAAGAAGCTATCTTACAAGCATTTTTTATTTCATCATCAGTTGCATCTGGAGAAGTCAAAAGTAAATTTTCCTTTATTGAAAAATTAAATATATAAGGATTTTGCGTAATAATTGAAATATTATCTCTTATCGATCCACGATCAAGTTTAGATATATCTATCCCATCAATTAATATCTTTCCTTTTGTTGGCTTATACAAATATGACATTAAACTAAATAATGTTGTTTTACCAGCCCCACTTTTACCTACTATTGCAACTGTTTCATTTTCTTTTATCTTCAGATTTAATTTTTTCAATACACTTACATTATCATTATATTCAAATGAAACATTTTTAAATTCAATATTTCCTATTATTTTGTCTATATGTTTATCACCAAATTCTTCTTTTTTAAATTCCTCATTATATATAATCTCATAAATTCTCGAAGAAGAAAGTGCAAAAGTTTTTAAATACTCTGACAAGTTTGCTATACCATTTAGTAAACCATACACCTTATTAAGATAATTATAAAGAATAACAAATACAGGAATTGTTAAAAGATTTTTACTACAAAGATATACTCCTAAAACTAAAAACAAGAAGGAAAAGACATTTTTTACTATTGAATCCAGTATATCAAATAAATTTCTATTATTTATTAACTTAGAACGTTCGTCTAAGACATCATTAATTCTTTTTCCCATAGAAGAAAGAACAACATCACTCGCATTTAAGACTTTTATATCTCTTATTCCTCTTATGACTTCTGTTGATAAACTTGTAACATCTTCACTTAAACTTCTTAATTTTTTTTGAATCTTATACATCTTATTAACCTTTTTCCTATGAATAAAATAACAGGTCAATGTAGTTATAAGTGAAAATACAAACATATACTTATTCAAGATAAATATAGTAACTAATACTCCCATATTAGATATAATATAACTTATCCAATATGCAAACTCCATAAATACTCCAGCTATATCTTCTGTGTCTTTATTTATTCTGTTTATAAAAAGTCCACTATTAGAGTTATCCAATTCTCTGATTTCTAAATCAAGTATGGCTTTAGTTAAATCCATTTTCATTGCTTCAATTGTTACATTAAAAATCCTCTTATAAAAAACCGTTTTAAAGAACGAGATTAAACGCACAATGGAATGTAAGAAAAGTACTACAAGTCCCGTTAGTATCAACTGTAAAAATAAACCATCTGTCATATTAAGTATTATTTTAGCTGAAACAATAGGTAGTAGAATAGATATAATTGCCTCAATAATACTAACAACTACATAATATACTAAATTGCCTTTTGCCAATTTTATATAATTCCAAGTTCTCTTTAAATTAATTTTAACTTGTTTTCTTTCTTCTTTTTTATTCTTTTCCATAATAACCTCTAATATTTAACATCAACTAAGTATAATCCATTAGCTGGAACAGTCATATAATTTCCTTCTCTTTTTAAATCTAGAATATTTTTCAAATCTTCCCTGTTTATTTTTCCTTCACCAACTAAAATAAGAGCACCAACCAAGTTTCTTATCATATATCTATAAAAACTTTTTCCAACAAAAGTTATTTTTATAATGTTATTTTTTTTAGTAAAGTTTATTGAGTCAATTATTGAATTATAATTATCCCTTTTCCCTGATGTAAAAGCCTCGTATGAATGTGCACCTAACAACACTTTAGCGGCTTTTTTCATATTTTTTATATCTAAATTTTTATTATAATTATATAAATAATCGTTCATAATTGGGTCAAAAACTCCTATATTTATGACATAAGTATATTTCTTTTCTTTAACGCCAAATCTTGCATGAAAATCATTTCCAACATATTTAGCATAATTAACTTTAATATATGGTAAAACAATCGAATTAATTGCATTAACAAGTCTCTCTGGTGGAATATCTTTATCAAGTTCAAAAGAGACTCCTTGAGATAAGGCGTGAACACCTCTATCAGTTCTTCCAGCTCCCTTAATAAGTACTTCACCCTTATTAATCTTCTTTAAAGCTTTTTCCAAAACTTCTTGAACGGACAATTTACCTTTCTGCCTTTGAAACCCATAATATTTAGAGCCATCATAAGCAACACTTATAAAATATTTCACTAGCAAACACTCCTATATATATCCTTAAGTAATTCCTTAGAATCCAAAGTATAATTTAAGTTTGCACCACTCTTATTAGCTAACTTAATAAACTTAATTATCTCTGTATCTGGAACATCCCTCAATTTAATTAAATCATCTAAGTTTCCTTCATAAAATATGCTACCACTATTTATAATTATAACATGATCAATGACTGAAGACATAAAAACCAAGTTATTACTAATAATAACAACAGTTTTACCATCCTTTTTAAGCATCTTAATTATTTTAATTAACCTTTTTTGTTCCTTTGAAGTAAGACCAACATCAAAATAATCAAACACAATATTATTCTCATTTAAAAGTAAGACTTTAGCAAGTAAAATGAATTTAAAATCAGTTTTTGATAAATGTCCTAACTTAACATTTTTAAGAGAAGTATCAATATCTAAATATTTAAAAATTGCATCTATCCTTGAATCCAATCCAAAAACTTTATGACCTTTTAAAAACCTTGAAACACTCCAAGCCTCATCATAAACTATCCCATCTATTTCAAAACCTAAGTTGAGTAAATCAAGTACATCTCCATAAAAACCAGTAACTAAGTTTGGTTTTACTATATCAGATCCCTTACTATAAAATACTATTTCCATAACTTATCAACCAACTTCCTATTATCACAATAGATTTTGTCAACAACATTATAAAGAATTAAATTATGTGATAAATCAACTATAAAAGGAAGCTTAATCCCCATATAGGGAAGTATACTATTTCCCTCTAATATGCTTTTAGGTGACCCTGATATAACTGATTTAAAATTATTTATAACCACTACTACATCACTAAATAATATCTCCTCAGCATCAGTTGTAATATTTATAAAACTTATCTCTTTTTCCTTTAAATATTTTAATAATAATTTTCTCTTATCTTCTTTTAGATACGATAATAAATTATCAACAATAAAAACTTTTGGACTTAGTAACAAAAGAGCCAGAATTTTAACTAATACTTTATCACATATATATAATGAATAAATTTTCTTCCCAAGGAGATGTTCTATTTTAAAAAATGAAGCTATATCTTTAATTTTAAGTTCTGCTTCTTTAAAATTTATTCCTAATTGATCTTGATAATATAAAAGTTCTTCATAAACAAATTCATTTTCATAATTATCATCATCAAGAACAACAGCAATATTTTCTCTTAAATATTTTATATCATATTCTGTTATCTTTTTACCATCGATAAAAACGTCACTATTATCTATTTTATTGCATAACTTTTTTGCAAAAACTGTTTTCCCTGAATTAGTAGGTCCAATTAAAGTCGTCATCAGACCCAAAAGTTCAATTCTAATTTCCATTCCTTTTACTTCAATAACATTCATCCCAAAAACACCATTCCCCACGAATTTCTTAACCAATATTATACAAAAAAAATAAATAAAGTTAAACCATTTTTACTTTATTTATTTTTAATAATCTTAACGGCACCAGTTTTATCCATAATCGTCTTATCTTTTTCTTCACCATAATTAAGTGAAAGTCCAATTACAAAAACAAAACTCATAAAATATAACCATAACATTAAAAATGCTATATTGGATAAAGCACCATAAAATAAATTGTAATTACCATTATTAAGAGCAATAAAACGATAAATATTCGTTACAACTATCCAACCCAAAGCTGTAAACACTGTCCCTGTATTAATATGTGTTTTCTTTCTAACTCTGTCTGGAGCAAAAGAATAGAAAGCTCTTAAGAAAATAAACATAGCAATCCACACTATCGGACCTTTAATTATATTGAAAAGCGAATAAATTTTATCGTAAAACGCTAAAAAACTTAACAATCCAATTAATCGATCACCAAAAACTTGAAAAACTAATATTACTATAAAAATTAGCATTATGGCAATTGTCATAAAAATCGCCTTTATTCTTCTTTTGATTGAATTACTTTGATTAATACCATATATCTGATTACTTATTAGTATTATTGAATTACAAGCATTACTACCTAAATAGAAAAGCCAAATAAAGATTAATGCTAACCCCAAGTCAATTGAAGCCCCATTTAAAGCTGGAGCTAATACTGATGCTCCATCACCTGGGATTATCTCATTAAGAACACCAATAATATAATTAATATCTATTCCAAAAAAAGAAGCAATAAAACCTATAATGGTAACAATTGGAACAATACTAATAAGCATTGAAAATGCAATCTGCCCAGGTAGTATTCCCATTTCTGGTTTTTTTATAATCTCTATAATCTTTTTTAAATAAATAACTAAATTCTCTTTTGTTTTCTTACTAAAATAATCAAAATTTCTCTTAGCCATTATTTTTTTCCTCTAGTTCCTTATTCTCACGCATTTGAATACTTGCTTCATTAAATGCATCTTCAACCAATTTAGTATCATCTTCAATCATACTAAATCCCATTGCAACACCATTCTCATAAGGTAATTTCTTAAATTCTTTAACTAACTTTTTCATATAAGTTAATATTTGTTTTTCTGAATAACCTATTAAATAAACTAAGAACTCATTTCCATCTGTTCGCATTATTTCTGAATTATCAAGTTGCGTTTTAACTAAAGTATTAGCAACAGCTTGAATTTGTTTATCTCCCTCTTCATGACCAAGAGTATCATTTAACTCTTTTACTCTATTTATATCCATTACAATACAAGTTTGTGGATATATTGTATTCTTATTCCAAATAGAAAGTTTCTCATTATAATAATTACGATTTTTTAAAGAGGTTAATAAATCTATATATTTCAATCTATCTTCTTTTTTCACTTTTGTATTAAGTTTTACTTGTCTACTATTTTTTTGAATAAAGATAAATAATATAATTGCAACTATAATAGAAATTAATATAACTTTAGCTATTGTCCCAACAATCTTTCCGCTACGTTCAACTTCATTATAAGTTGTAACACCGTTTCTAAGTAAGTCTAACGGATCAATAGTTTTAGTATAAGCTCCAAATAATTTATAAAAAGTATCTGAATCATTAGAGTATCTAAATACATAATTATTATCTTCTACACTACCCTTAAAACGAACTGAATAATTATCAGTTATTTTACTTATATGATAATCATATTTATACTCATCAACTAAAATAATATGTGATTTCTTTACAAGTGATTTTAAATCACTACTACGTTCATAAGTAAGAACATTTATTCCTTCAATATCTTTAATATAATTATATATATATGAATTCTTTAAAACATAAACATCACGATTTGCTAACCCGTTAATATTAGTCATACTTAAGTCAATTGAATTATCCGCAATAACATAAAAACTAATATTTTTTAGTGCACCGCAATCAATATAGTTAGTAATAATATCATAATAATTATAATATAAATCTATATTACCATTTATAGCAGAAGCAGCAAGTTCACTAGAAGTTTTATATTTTTTATAAGTGAATTCAACTCCTGAAAAATCTGAAAAACTTTGTAAATACTGAGCTGTTATACCACCATATTCACTACTAGCTAAAACCTCATATGGACGATATTCTGCAAATCCATATTTATAAATTTTATTTGTTAAGGTGTCTTCCTCTGCTTCAGTAATATTTAAGCAATCAATAAATAACTGATAATTATTTTTGTTGTAAGATTCTTCATACTTATCTTCCATAAAGCGATTAAACACTTTAGTAAATATAGAATTTAAAACAACATCTTCACCTAATTCAAAATAATAATATTTATTTAAATCTGATATATGAGAAAGAACATTTATATTATTTGCAACCAATTCATCTTTATATTCATTCAATGGAACTAAAGCATAAGATATTTGTCCATTATTTAAAGCATCAGTAATAGCTTGATAAGTATCATATCCTTTGAATTTATCTGCACTAACATCAAAATATGAAGTCACTTGTTCAGAAGTACTATTAATTACCGCAACCCCTAATTCTGGAATAACAGACGTATCATTTATTAAACCCGTATTTTTACTAGCTAAAACAAAATGATCTTTAAATAAGAGTAATGCATCTCTTTCATAATTATTTGTTATCTGAAAATGATAACCAGAATTAACAGAAAGATAAGAAACCATATTAGTATTTATCTTTAAATTTGCATCCTTTTTGGCATAATCAATAAAATCAAAAAACACACCATCTCCTGCTGTTCCAAAAACAGAAATGTCATTAGGCACAGCAACACTAACTAAATTAGAATTATTATCAATCCATTTCTTTTCATTTATTGATAAAGTATTTTCATCAACTAAAGCATTATAAATAACTAAACCAGCTGAAAAAAAAGCAACTACTAGTAAAACACTTGCAATAATAATATTTCTTTTCTTTTTCACGAATTCCACCTATTTCTTAGTTCCAGTTGTCGTACTCTCGGTGTCGTAAGTATAATTTGTCCATACAATAACAGTATTACCAGAATTTTTTGCTCCCATATAAGGATTTAAATTATTTCTTGCAAAAATATACTGTATATCATAAAATCCTCTATTTTCTTCTGAAATTTTATCTAAACTTGAAGTAGCAAGACTTTGAATTTGTTCATTATTCATTGTTTCCACTACTTTAACATCTACATAAATTATTTTTCCTTGAAGTCTAACAGAAACATTTTCAACTCCAGTTTGATCCTTATAAAAGTTTTCTAAATCATTTAAAGAATTTCCTAAATCGTATCTATCAATATTTTCTAATCTACTACCATAAGAATTTGTCGTCAATTGATTATAAAAATACACAATAACAGAAACTCCCATAACCATTATACAAATCACAGAAATAATCATTAAAATACAATAAATTCTATTATTTCTATAAAATTTTTTAAGTTTTTTGAACATATATATTCACCTCAAATTGTAACATAATTATACTACATTATATTATATTTATCAATTTATATTTATAATTCTATAGCTTAAGAACAAAGTCGTCATAATCAATTTTATATTTACAATCAACGACATGAAATAACTCTTCAATTACTTGAATTCGACCATTTTCATCCTTTTCATTTAAAGCTCTTTTAAATATTTCTTCTCCTAATTCAGGTACACTTCCAAAAGCACATTTTATCGTATTCATAATTTTATTTAATGTTAAAAAATACAGTGCATCAGCATAAGGAGTAGAATTCATTATATTATCTTCAGTCGTTATTACTAAATGATTTAAAGTAACCAATATTTTTTTTATTGCATCATCATCATAAAACTTATCATTAACAACTGCATCTTCGTCTACTTTTATATTACCTAAATACTCAAGCATCTTTTTAATTAGAGATTTTCTATCATCAGCTTTTTTCATTTTTAATGCATCCATATATAAATCAATAAATTCCTTATTAGGAAGTTTCACTAAATACTTTTCACGAGCATATTTATTATCTGAATACAACTTATAAACTTTTGTTTCTGGAATAAATGAAGCATTTAATTTAACATGAATAACATTTCTTAATAAATCTAATGCAACATAATATTTAAAATCATCATTGTCTTCGCACTCCAAAAAATCCTTAACAGCTGATATGGCAAGATTTAAAAATTCTGAATTAATAACCCTAGTACATCCTCTTAAAGAAACATCTGATATACATTTTAAATATTCCAAAGTATTATACTTATTTTCAAATATTAGACTATTTTTTAAAACCGATGAAATAAATTGATTGCCATTTGCTTTTTCATAAACAATATTTCTTTCCATTTCAGGAATAGATAGAGCATGAATATCAAAATTAATACCCTCAAACATTTTAGATATACGATAATTGTTTTTACCACTAATAATTAATAAAAGATCTACATCACTATTACTCGTATTTGTCTCATAAGCATAACTGCCATATAAAAGAATTGCTAGTATATCCTCATTATTAGCCAAATCATTAATAGCAATAAAATTACTTACTATTTCATTTATTTTTCCCATAAATTCTCCATAAAATTAAACAAACATATAATAGCATAAAAAAGATAAAATAAAAAGATTATAGTAACTTAATAGCACAATCTCACTTATTTTATCCTTACAAATAACTATTTAAAACTTCCAAAAATTCTTCTTCATTCCAAATATCTATTCCCAATTCTTCTGCTTTAGTTAATTTTGAACCCGCATCATGTCCAGCAATTACAACATTCGTTTTTTTAGAAACTGATCCTGCACAGTTTCCACCTAATGCTTCAATTTTTTCTTTAGCAACATCTCTTGTGATAGAATCAAGTGTTCCAGTTAAAACAAAAGTCTTACCAGAAAAAGCCGTCTCTTCTTCAGTTTCAGTCCCTAAATAATCCATATTTAATCCCAAATTTTTTAGTTCTTGAATCAATTCCAAATTTTCTTCCGAATTAAAATAATCAACAACACTTTTAGCTATTACATCTCCTATATCACGAATTCTATTCAAAGAATCAAAATCGGCTGCAATAAGATTATCTATATTCTTAAATTCTTTTGCTAAAATCTTTGCTGTTTTCTTTCCGACATATCTAATACCTAAAGCAAATAACAATTTTTCTAATGAATTACTTTTACTATTTTCTATTGCATCAGTTAAGTTTTTTATAGACTTTTCTCCAAATCCTTCAATTAACTTAAGTTCATCAATATACTTATTCAAATGATAAATATCACTTATTCTTTTTATATATCCAAGATTATAAAAATCTTCTAAAGTTGCATCTCCAAATCCTTCAATATTCATAGTATCTCTAGAAACAAAATGAATTAATCCTTCAATATCTTTTTTAGAGCAATCATCATTCTCACAATAATAAGCAGCATCTTTTTTTACTAAAGTACTACCACATATTGGACATTCTTTAATAAATTCAAAAGGCTTTGTATTTGCTGGTCGCATATCCATTACTACGCTTTCCACTCTCGGAATAACATCACCCGCTTTTATTATACGAACTATATCACCAATTCTAATATCTTTGGTAACACAATATTCTTCATTATGAAGTGTTGCTTTACTTATCAAAGAGCCCATTACCATAACAGGTTCAAGTATGGCATTAGGAGTTACTTGCCCAGTTCGACCAACTGTGAATTTTATATCATTTAATTTGGTTTGAACCACCTCAGCAGGAAACTTATAAGCACAAGCCCACTTAGGATAACGAATTGTATTTCCCATTATCTCATGATCATGTAAATCATCTAGTTTTATAACTACTCCATCAATATCATATGGTAGTTCTTTACGAGCATCATTCTTTTCCTGAATAAATTCCATTACTTCATCTATAGAATTAACTAATCTATTGTTTGGATTAGTTCTAAATCCTAATTCAGCCATAAATTCTAAAGCTTCATGATGTGTTTTTATTCCATAATCTTCTGGATCTGGTAAATGATAAATCCATACTTCTAAATTTCTTTTTGCTGCCACGCTAGAATCTAATTGTCTCACTGATCCTGCTGCTGCATTTCGACAATTCTTTAATAAAGGTTCACCATTTTCTTCTCTTTCTTTATTTAATAATTCAAGAGTTTTTTTACTCATGTATATTTCTCCACGGACTTCAATATCAACTGGCTTATTTAATTTTAATGGAACTTGTTTTATCGTCTTAACATTATGAGTTATATCTTCACCTGTTACTCCATCTCCTCTTGTAGCACCAGATATTAAGATTCCCTTCTCATACTTTAGTGAAACCGATAAACCATCAATTTTAAGTTCACAAACATACTTGGGATCTATTCCTTCTTTTTTTATACGATTATCAAACTCGCTAATTTCATCTTCATTAAAAACATCAGCTAAACTCATCATTGGTATATTATGAGTAACTTTAATAAACTTGTCTAACACAACTCCACCAATTTTTTTAGTTGGCGAATCTTCTCTAATCCAATCAGGATGTTCTTCCTCAATTTTATACAATTCTCTTAAGTAATTATCATACTCAGCATCTGTCAATGTAACTGGATTATCTAATATATGATATTCATAGTTTGCCTTTGTAATTAATTCTACTAGTTCATTATATCTATCCATACATATCACCTATTATTATTATACCAAATATTTCACTTCTACACACTATAAAGACTAAAAAAACAAGATAAATTATCTTGTCTTAATCACTTTAAAACACACTTTTTACAAGGCTCAAGATGAGAATTAATTGCTTCCTCTAAAGTTGTCTCATAATAAGTACCACCATTACAATTATTATCATAATGATACTTCTTTCCTGTTGGAGTACGATAAATCTTTCTTCCTTGATTAACAACCTTCTTAGATGTTGTTGTCGTTGTTGCCCTTTTAGTAGTTATAGGTTTTACTGTCGTTGCTTTTGTAGTTGTTGTAGGTTTTGTAGTAACAATTTCTGTAGTCGCTTCTGTAGGAATCTCTGTTGTACTTACAGTTGTTGTATAAACTTCTTTAGTTGTTATTGTTTCAGTAGTTGTTTCTTCATAATTAGAAAGCTCTGATGTACAACCACAAATAAATATAATTGAAACTAAAAATATAATTAACTTCTTCATAAAAACTTATTTTAATTCCACAAATTATTTGGATAAACTCCCAATTCTATTTCTTTTAAGATAAATGTTTGCAAAGCTTCTTTATCTTCTTTATAAGTCATTCCCATCCAATGAGCAGTAGTATTAACAACATCAATAGCTTTACCATTCTCAATATCTTTATCCATAATATCTGGTAAAAGCATCTCATAATCTAATAATTTATCTTGATTATTTTTAAATGCATCATACATATCATTACCAATTGTATTAAGAATATCTTTAGTAAACCCATTCATTAACATTGAAACAGGATGATTAAATTCTACATAGAACTCTTCTTGATTTTCATCTAATGGAGTACATTTTACTTTATCTCCATCTTTAATACAAGAACTTTCAATAATGGTTTTAACCTTACCATTTTCATGAATGATTACACCTCTTTTTACAGAACCATTCTCACTTAATGTATCACCAATTTTATAACCAGGGATTACGTAATTGTCTGATGAACTTAAATGTTCTGATAACATTTTAAACGCATCATCACCATAAAAGTCATCTGCAGTTATTACAGCAAATTTCCCATCAATATATTCTCTAGCAGCATATACTGCATGAGCTGTTCCCCAAGGCTTTTTTCTATCTTCTGGAACAACAAAACCTTCTGGAATATCCTCTAATTTTTGAAAAGCATATTCTACTTGTATTTTACTTTCTATACGACTACCAATTGTCTCTTTAAATACTTCATAATTTTCTTCTTTGATAACAAATATTACCTTATTAAAGCCATAACGAATAGCTGAATAAATTGAATAATCAATTATAAACTCGCCATTTGGACCAACTGGTTCAATTTGTTTCATTCCTCCAAATCTGCTACCCATACCAGCAGCTAGTATAACTAATGCTTTATTTTCCATAAACTCTCCTTTTATTTAATAAAATTATAACACCTTTAAATAAGAAAAAAAATGAGAAAATAATAATCTCATTTAAAAATAACTATTTTAAATTTTCTTTATACTCTTATGATTTTTCATAAGTTTCTTTATCCCTGTTTTAAAAGCCACATCAATTAAATCTCCCTCAACTCGCACTACAACACCTAAACCTAAAGATTCATGTTCAATCTTATCTCCCATTACAATATCATCATTTCCACCATTGATATACATACTCTTAATTTCAATTTTTTCTTCATCTTTAATTAAATCTCCACGTTCAAGTAATTCATCATCAATTTCTTTAATAAATCTTGATGGAGGATTAATAGCGTCTTTTCCATAAAGCATACGTCTTTTTGCATTAGTTAAATATAGCTTTTCTTTAGCTCTAGTTATACCAACATAACAAAGTCTTCTTTCCTCTTCAAGTCCATCACTTTCCAAAATAGAATTGGCATGAGGAAAAATTCCTTCTTCCATACCTACCAAGAAAACAGCTGTAAATTCCAATCCCTTAGCAGAATGAATTGTCATAAGAGTAACCTCTTCTCCATCTTCTTTATGCTGTGACATATCTGCAATTAAACTAATTTCTTCTAAAAAGTCTCCTAAAGAAACATTACCTTCTCTTTCTTCAAAATGCGAAGTAATTGACTTAAACTCCATTAAGTTTTCTAATCTCAATTCATTTTCTAAACTCATGTCACAAGTAAGTTCCTCTTTTATGCCTGACTTAACTAAAATTTTATCAATCAGGTCTGTTAAACTAGAATTATCAGCATCAGCTCTTAATTCCTCAATTATTTTTTTAAATTCTAATTCTTTTTTTGTGCTTAAATTGTCAAACATAGAATTCTCATTCTGCAAAGATAAGCTTTCAAGATTTCGAATTGCAGCATCACCAATTCCTCTTTTTGGAACATTAATAATACGAGCCAAACTAACACCATCAGCTGGATTATATATTAATCTTAAATAAGCAATTAAGTCCTTAATCTCTTTTCTGTTATAGAAATAATATCCACCAACAACTTTACAAGGAATACCTTTATTTAAAAGACCCTCTTCAAAAACACGACTTTGTCCATTAGTACGATATAAAATTGCAATATCACTTCTTTTATATCCCGAATTTAAAAGCTTTTCAATTTCACTTAAAACGACAGTAACTTCATGCTTTTCATCATAACTACGTATATATTTAACCTTAACTCCATCCCCTTTTTCACTCCAAAGTTTTAAATCCTTTCTTTGTGTATTATTCTTTATAACACAGTTAGCAGCATTAAGTATATTATTTGTGCTTCGATAATTTTCTTCTAACTTTATAGATAAACATTCTGGATAATCATTTTCAAAATTAATAATATTTTTATAATCAGCTTGTCTAAAAGCATATATACTTTGATTCATATCTCCAACCACGAATATATTACGCATTTTAGAAGCTAATAATTTACATAATTTATATTGAACAGGATTTGTATCTTGATATTCATCAACTAATATATAAGGGTAATGTTCTTGATATCTTTCTAAAATATCTTCTCTATCCATAAAAAGTAAAACTGGTAAAGCAAGCAAATCGTCAAAATCTATAACATTACTCTCTTTTAATCTCTTTTGATATTTATGATAAATATCTACACATAAAGAATCGAAAGGAGTATTAAATACCCTATCCATTTCGGCTTCACTCAATAACTCATTCTTTATCAAAGATATTTTATTTCTTATTGCATATGGACTAAATTTTTTTGGATCAATATTATCGTTTTTTAATATTTTTTTTATGATAGACAACGAATCGTCACCATCTATTATTGTAAAATTTCTCTCAAGTCCACATTCACGATAATTCTCTCTGATAACTTTTAACCCAAATGAATGAAATGTCCCAATAAAAGAATAAACATCCCCAAATAAATTATTCACACGTTCTCGCATTTCTCTTGCCGCTTTATTAGTAAATGTAATTGCTAAGATATTTGTGTCTCTAATTCCATTTTCTATCAAATTAATAATTCTGCTTGTTAAAACCTTTGTTTTTCCTGATCCTGCTCCAGCCATCACTAAACAAGGGCCATCAATATGATTAACGGCTTCCAATTGTTGTTTATTTAAAGTACTTTTATAATCCATAACATTCATCCTTTGCATTATAATTATAACACACAAACACATGTTCGCACAATAAAAAAAGAGAATAATAAATATTCTCTTGCTTATAAAGTGGGTTTAAATTCTGTTGTTTTTTGAGCATCCTCAGAGCCTCTTAACACATAACCATATGCTACTAACATTCTTTCAATCGTTGAATTAACTAGTTGCTCATAAAATAATATTTGATTTTCAATAGCTTCACATATAATACTGATATAAGATTCACTACTATCTGCTTCCTTATTACGGTAAGGATAAATAAATAATTTCTTTAAATTTACTTTAAGAGAATCCATAATAGAATCTAATTCATCGTTTAAGAAAGTCTCATTTATATCCAATTCCAAATCATTATTAACTGAATTTGCTATCCCACTTACATAATTATAAGATAACTTATCAATTGTCTTAAACAAAATCTCATCAATTATATAATCAGCCTTTTCATTTATATTATTATCCATAAAAACTTGATCAATATCACTAAAAAACTCTGAATAATAAGAAGTACATTTACTAATAACTGTTTTTAAACAAGTATCAGTATCAAATTTAGGAATAGAATCTAAATCAAAATCTTTTTTAACCGTTTTAACTTTTCCACTACAAAATGGATCACTTTCCACTTGATTAATAATACCAGTTATTGCTTCAATTGTGTTTTCTATTGCCAAATCAAATGAACTCATTGTTCGTAGACCTTTTAATATTTCTTCATAAAATTCTTTATCCTCTTTAAACTTATCTATACGATCTTTAAATACAGGATTTATTTCATATAATTTTTTAAATAAATCAAAATCTAATTCTTTAATCTTCCATAAAAATTCTTTAATATCATTATCAGTATGCATAACAAGATCAAACTTAGAATCTTTATAATAAAAAGATACTTCTCCCCTATCTATAACAATATAATAGATAGGTCCTTCTACGTTCTCAAAAAAAGGATATTTCTTAGCATTTTCAGAGAATCTAGAAATTTCATCATTTTCTCCAAATCTTTTTCCCTCTTTTTTCTTTTTTTCTTTATACTTTTTATCATCAAATGATATAAGAACATCTTGAGCAAAATCAATAAAGTCTCCCTTGTATCTGTTTTGACAAGTATAAAACACTGATTGTTCTAAAAACTCTTTTAAAGAAAGTACATACCCTTCCTTTAAACTAACTGTCTCAGAAATTAAATCTATATATGGAAAAACTTCCTCTAGTAAATAATTTTTAAAAAGCATATCCTTGCCTCGGCAAATAAATGGCTTCGTTAAAAGAATAGGATCAAGCGTATTTAAAATTTTCTCTTTTAACTTCTCTTCTGCTTTTATTTCCATAATAACCATCCCTATCTTAACAACATTATACCAAAAAAAAGAAGTTAATTTCAATTATCTTCTTCTAAAGTTATTAATCTAACTTCATCTTTTTTTAGCATTACCTAATCCACCATATAAAGTTTGATACAAATATGATAAATCACTTAAATAATTTTTACACTCTCCAACCATCAATTTAAACTTATTAAAAGAAATCATCGAATCATAAACATCAACAATTTTATTTTCAACGCATCTTTTTTTTGCATCCTCTACAATTCTTCTCAAAGAACAAACAGATAAATTTACATGTTTTTTAGTTGGTAAAATAGTAACTCCTTCATAAACAAGTTCTTGATCGTAATCAACTTTATTTCCCTCATCATCAATTAAAACGATTTCACCAGTAGGTATTTCTTTAAGAAAATATAAATTTCTATCCCCAACTTTAAGAGTCCTAAGACTCCTTTCAAAAAGAGAATATGTTTGCATGTTTATACCTAAAACACCACCAGTTAAATCAATGGTAGTTTCTCCAAAATACAAATCTCTAATATCAACAACTTCACTATCAGCTAATACTTCAGATTTCTCTTTTTCAAATGGTGGTAACTCATCAATTAATTCTTTATCTAAGCCCTTTGTTTTTACATATTCATTATAACTTTTAATGAAATTTTTTCGGAGCAGATATATGATCTCATTTACTTTATCATTTCCAAGTTTATGACGCATAAAAATAAGCTCGGAAAAAGTTGGTACCACTTTATCATTTGGAATAAAAGGAACTGGATCATCTAAATCTAAATTTTTTGAAACTTCGTCAAGTGGAAAAGCACAATCTAGCATTGTACCTGTTATATAACTAATTGTCTTTTTAAAATATTCTCTATCCTCATTACATAAATTCCATAACTTTAATAACTTATTCCCTCTAATATCAGCTTGATCTAATTTAATAAAACTAACAACATTTAAATCATAAAAATCGTGAGAATTAATTGCATTAATTATTATTTCAGCCAATGGATTATTCGCTGCTTTTCCCTTGTAAGAATATTTTTCTTCTTTTATTTCACCCAAAAATCCCTCTAAAATAACATTATAAGTTAAATCATCTCTATCCCAATCAATTGCTCCCATTGTATCACCTATTTTTATTATAACAAAAAAAGAAGATAAATTGGCATTATCCTCTCAATTTAGCATTAAGTTTACTTGTAACTTCATCAATAATCTTATTAAATACGCTCATAACCTCATCATCAGATAATGTTCTAGATGAATCTGAAAAAGTTAATTTATAAGCCAAAGATTTTTTCCCTTCTTCAATATTTGGATATATATCAAATATTTGAATATTCTCAAGTAATTTTCCAGCTGATTTCTTTATAAATACCTCAAGTTCTAAACTAGTAATAGCATTATCAACAATAAAAGCAACATCTTTAATAACTCCAGGGTATTTAGAAATATCTTTATATTTCATTGTCCCAGTTCTAATTGCTAAAAGCTTAGATAGATTGATTTCCAAACAATAAACATCGCTTGAAGATATACTAGGATGCAATTTACCTATTACACCAACTATTTGTCCATTTACATTTATTAAAGCAGACTGTCCTGGATGAAATTCATTTGGAATCTTATCATCTTTAATTAAACTATATCTTCCATCATATCCTAAAAAATATAAAAGTTCTTCCATAATACCTTTTATATGATAAAAATCAACTTTAGTATTACTTATATCTAAAGAAAAATCACCAGACATTAATACAGCTAACTTAGTATCTTCTCTATATTCTTCCTTATCTTTAAAAAAGCTCTTACCAATTTCAAAAATAGATATATTAGAATTATTTCTTGCCTTATTATATTTATAAACTTCATTAAGTGAATAAAGTAAACTATATCTTAAAGTATTTCTATCTTCACTCATTGGATCATTTAAAGTTACAGGGATAAACTCATCTGTTGTAAATAAATGTACCTTATCATTTGGAATTAATGTATAACTCATTGTCTCATTTAAGCCCATGTTAGAAAGTTTGTGTTTTATTTCACGAGTAGTTTTATCATAAGAACCACGAATAACATCTAAGATCGGTAATTTACCTTCTATTTTATCCATTCCATGAATTCTTCCGACTTCTTCAATTAAATCCTCTTGAATATTAATATCTAATCTTCTAGTTGGTACTGTAATAGTTAAAAATTCATTATTATCTTTAACAGAAAAACCAAGTGAGTTAAATATAGATATTACTTCTTCTTTACTGATATTAATTCCTAAAACACTTTCTATTTTAGATATTGTAATATTAATATCTTTATCTTTTATATCTAAATCATTTATCTCAACTAAGTCACCAACAATTTCGGCATCAGCATAACGTTCAAGTAATGCACAACTTCTTTCCATTGCTAAATATGTTCTTTTAGGATCAAGTCCTTTTTCAAAACGATTTGAAGCTTCACTTCTTAAAATCTTTTTACTTGTTTTTCTTACCTTAATCGCATCAAATATTGCCGATTCAATTATAATATTTTTAGTATCATCTTCTACTTCAGTAGAAAGACCACCCATAACACCTGCTAAACCAACAGCTTCACTATTATTGGCAATAACAATATCCATAGTAGTTAAACTTCTCTCTTGATTATCTAGAGTAATTAGCTTTTCGCCTTCTAAAGCATTACGAACAATTAATGTATCACCCAAACGATCAGCATCATAGTAATGTAGTGGTTGACCAGTTTCTAACATAACATAGTTTGATATATCAACAACATTGTTAATTGGTCTTATACCAGAAGCAATTAATCTACTTTTAATAAAGTCAGGACTTTCTTTAATTGTAACATTCTTTACTTTTTTAGCTAAAAATAACTTACAATCATCTGTTTCTACTTTAACTTTAAAAACATCATTAACATTTTCCTTATTAGCGTTATAATTTAAATCAATATCTTTAACTTGCTTTTTATAAATTGCAGCTAATTCATGAGCCATTCCAATAACACTAAGTAAATCACCTCTATTAGAAGTAAGCTCAAAATCGATAACTTCATCTTTTAATCCCATTACTTCTAAAGCATCAAGTCCAACTTCAGTATTTTCTGGTAATTCATGAATTCCTGTATGATCTTCTTCAACTAAATATTTATTATCAAGACCTAATTCAGCTTTTGAACATAACATACCATTAGACATTGCTCCACGTATTTCTCCCTTTTTAATTTCTCCACCAGGGAGTTTAGCACCGTCTAAAGCTACAACAACTTTCAATCCTTTTCGTACATTAGGAGCACCACAAACAATATCTAAAACTTCCCCACCAACATTAACTTTACAACAATGTAAATGATCTGAATTAGGATGCTCTATACATTCTATAACCTCACCAGTAACTAGTTTTGTACAGTCGACTAAAGGACCAGCAAAATCATACTCATTTCCTACATTTGTCATAGCGTCGGCTATATTTTCAATACTTAAGTTTTCATCTAAATCAATATAGTCTGAAACAAACTTTCTACTTAATTTCATTAGTCCTCATCCTTTCTATCAAATTGTTCAATAAATCTTATATCATTTCCATAAATAGTTCTAATATCTGGAATACCATACTTAAACATGGCAAATCTATCTATCCCAGTTCCAAAAGCAAAACCTTGATACACATTTGGGTCATACCCACTCATTGAAAGAACATCAGGATGAACCATACCAGCTCCTAAAACTTCAATCCAACCAGTTTGTTTACAAAGATTACAACCTTTTCCACCACATTTAAAACAAGTAACATCTACTTCTACAGAAGGTTCAGTAAAAGGGAAATAACTAGGTCTAAATCTAACTTGTGTTTTTTCACCTAAGATTTTCTTACAAAATAATTCTAAAGTACCTTTTAAATCAGCCATAGAAACATTTTTATCAATTACTAAGCCTTCAATCTGCATAAATTGATGTGAATGAGTAGCATCTTCGTCTCTTCTATAAACCTTTCCAGGACAAACAATTCTAATCGGACCTTTATCAACATTTTCTTCCATAGCACGAACTTGAGCAGTAGAAGTTTGACTACGCAGTAAGAAAGATTCAACTTCGTCCGTTAAATAGAAAGTATCTTGAGCATCTCTAGCAGGATGTCCCTTTGGTAAATTAAGCTTTTGAAAACAATTTTCATCACTTTCTATTTCTGGTCCAGAATAAACTGTATATCCCATTGAAACAAATAAATCCTCAAATTCCTCAGTTATTCTCGTCATTGGATGCAAAGAACCTCTTTTTATTTTTTTACTTGGTAATGTAATATCAATTACTTCATTTTGTAATTTTTCATTTAATAATTCTTCATTAATTTTCTTTTCACATTGTTCTATAATTTCTGTAACTTCATTTTTTAAAGTATTAGAAATCATACCAACTTCTTTTCTTTCTTCTACTGATAAGTCTTTCATATTCTTAGTTAACTCAGTTATCATTCCTGACTTTCCTAAATACTTAGACTTTAAATCCATTAATTCTTGGATTTTTTTTACAGATTCAATATCTTTTAATAATGTTGATTTTATTTGTTCTGCTTTTTCTTTCATATAGTTTCCCTCTTTCTATAAAATAAAAAAGCCCTGAATCTAGGGACGAGAATACTCGCGGTACCACCCTAGTTCATGACTTTGCATGCTCTTTAATTTCTTAACGCGAAATAACGATTGACACTCCTATACCTGAAATTCGTTATATAAATTAATTTTGAATACTTTCAGCCACTGATATTCATTCTCTAATAAATACTTTATATAACTACTAAATGCATAATCATCGCATCACTAACCATATTCTATAACGATTTAATTACTATGTCAAATAAATTTAATAAAAAAAGAAAACTATTTTTAGCTTTCTTTATACATATATTAATATTGCTAATATAACAAAAATTACTAATAAGATTGCTAAAGCAAACTTCCAAATAAATTTGAAGTAATCTTTGAATTTTATATCTAAGCTTGCTAAACCTAACATTAATATTGCACTAGTAGGTGCAACAAATTGAATTACACCATAAGCAGATTGTAATATTAATGCTGCAACATTAGCATCTTTGAATGTTAAGAATACTGAACCAACTGTACTTACTGTATATTGGAAGTCAACAGCAAATAAACTAGTTAAAGCACCAGATGCAAAAAGTGTTCCAACATTATTTCCAAGTCCCATAATTTTATCAACTAGATAAGCTATAGTTGGGAAAATTATTGAAATCTCTAATACTAGATAAACCATCATTAGTATTGCAAGTGGTTTTACAATTATTCTAAATCCTTCAGCATATTCATCTAACATTTTATCAAATGGAATATGATAAACAAATTTTATAACTAAACTTGCTAACAATAATAATCCTGCACCAGCAAGTAAATCCCATTCACCAAATGGAGCAACAGCTTGTCCTAAAACATATGAATATACATTTTCACCAAATAATGTCGCATTTTTTATCCAATCAGTTACCTCAGCAAATACTTTAATATTAAATGCTGATTCCCATCCAATATAAGCTAAAATTAAAATAATAAATACTAACGATAAAACAATAGCTAAACCTACAGAAGATACTCTTCTCTTCTTAACAGATTTTTTCTTTTTCTTATCATCACTTTCTTCTACTTTAACTGTAGCAAATGGATCAACTAGGATTTCTGCCTTGTTTGTCTTAGCTATCTTACTCATTCTTGCTAAAGAAAAATATGTTAACAATAAATAAGCAACCACAAATAATATAACAGTTGAAGCTAATTCAAATCCATAAGAAACTCCAAGTCCATTAGTAGCGTCTACTAACATACCTGTTATTTTAGGAGCATATGTAGCACCTAAAATTCCTGTTAGAATACCACCAAATGTAGCAACTAATCCAGTAATTTTATCAACTTTCAATTTAGATAAAATTGATATTACAAATGGAGCTAATGCAAATAAAACTAATTGATCTGTACTAACACCAGAAATTACACCAAATAATAAAATTGAAAGTGCAACTAATACTTTTTCCTTTCCTTTAAATTTTGCTGCAATCTTACTTGTTAAGTTATCATAAGCATCTAAAGAACCTACAAACTTATAGAATCCTCCAACAACTATAACAAACATGAAAACAACAGTAAAATAAAATATTTGTAATAACCCATAAGTAGTTAAATCAAATAAACCTACTCTACTAAACTCAGTGCTTGTTAAAGTTCCTGATGCAAAGTATGATGAACTAACTAACCAAGTTAGTAAAACAGCAATTAGAACAAAAATTCCTACTAGCTTAAATAAATCATGCTTTTCAAAAAACTTTTTCATTTCTAACCTCCTAGTACAATTATATCATAATCTAAGAATTGTGTATGAAATTTTTATGAAAAAAAAGAACAAATATCGTCGATTATTGCCCTTTTATATAATTTTTGTACTCTTTATTAATAAGTTTTAAAGTTTTATATTCTGGATCAGTCCCCTGTATTAAAGATTGAAACTGCTTTGGAATCGATGTATTAAATCCACAATCTTCAAACTGTCTTAATAACAAGTCCGCTGAAAATTGTTCATTTTTACATCCATAATGATTCTCTCTCCAAACAATTAATGGAGAAACATATATGTTATTATCATCACAAGTTAAATTATAATAATGTGTTTTTCTTCGCATCATAAATAAAAACCTTTTTAAATATTGGAACTTAATAGCGTCAGGATGTTGAAAATAAGTATAAGCTAGTGCACTATCAAGACCTTTTCTTTGAGTAACATCATATCCAAATTCTAACAAAGCTTCATTTTCGGCATCAAACTGAGAATATTCTAAAATATATCTAGGATTATTATCAGTAGGTACTAAATAAGTAAGTCTAGTTCCACTTCCTAACCTATTAGTTTTCATAACTTCCTTCATTTCCCCATTAACTATATTATAAGTATCTTCTAAATTACCATATACTTCAAACATTGGCATATCATCATTTATATAAAATGGCTTTAAACATTCCCCATCATTAACAACAATACCTACTGCACTATCATCATACGATAATACATATTTTTTATCATCATAAATGACTTCTGAAAGTTTTTCCGTAGATCCATTTAAAGCATTTAATAAATCTAAATATTCTTGATAACTTTCCTTTTCCGTTTCTGTTATATTTCTAAATTCCATAATCATACCTTCTTTAAGAAAATATATTAACACATTTTTATAATATTTCAACAACTATTTCATAAATATTAACAGAGGTGAAAATAAAATGAATGGAACTTATTATCCAAATCCAACATTTCCAAGTAATATGAATAACTTTACTCCAGATCAAGAGGTAAGTACAAATACGATGCCTATGGAGCAAAGTTACATTGAAAACATTTTAAGATTAAATAAAGGAAAAAAAGCTAAAGTATTCTGTTCTTTTCCAGATTCTAATGAATGGAGAGATAGAATATATGATGGAATTATTGAACAATCAGGAAAAGATCATTTAGTTATGTCTTCCCCAGAAAGAGGAGATTGGTATCTTATTCCAATGATATATGTAAATTGGGTTGAATTTGAAGAACCAATAAACTTCAAAGTATTTTAAAGCTTAGTTAAAAAGTAATTAAGATTTTCTATCTCATTTGCGAGTACAGTAACTCCAAAATGACCAGGCATTAAAGTTATATCAGATGGATATTTTAAAAGCTTTTTAATGCTTTGCTTCATATCAAAAGGACTTGAACCAATCATGTCAGTTCGACCAATTCCTCCCTTGAATATAAAATCTCCAACAAACATAACTTTATCTTCTTTAAAGTAAATAGATATAGAATCATCCATATGACCAGGAGTTTTTATAACATCAAAAGAGAAATTTTCAATTACATGATTGCCTTCACTCAAATTATGTCCATTATAAAGTCTAGTATTATATTTATTAAGTAAATCTAAAGAAGCACCTGTATGATCATCATGACTATGAGTAATAATAATACCTAAAACTCTCTTATCACTACTTATATTTGAAGCTATTAACTCTGCATTATCTCCAGGATCAATTATAAAAACTGAATTACCTCTTTCTAATATATAACAATTAGTCTGTAAATTACCTACAACAACAACTGATATTTTCATCTAGTTTTAGCCATCCTTTCATGATATAATTAATATATGGTGATAATATGGAAACAATATTAATTATTCTTCTAACAATTATAATCATAGTTGCAATAATTGCTATGTCCTACATTATATTATACAATAAAATTGAATTTTCTAAAATTAGAATTGAACAAGCAGAAACAGTTATATTAGAAGAATTAAAAAATAGATATGATCTTATAATAAAATGCAAAAAAGCTGTTGAAAAAAATACAAAAATGGATTTAACTTTATTTTCAGACTTAGAAAAAACAAAACAAGCTAATATAACTAGCTATGACTTAGAAAGAAAAATAAATGAAGCAGTAAATACTATTTACTTAATAAAAAATGATTATCCAAAAATAGAAGAGAAAAAAGACTTTAGGGAAGTAATTAGAAAGTTAAATGAATCTGATACAAAAATAAATGCTGCTAAATCATTTTACAATAAACATAATAAAGAGCTTATTTCTTTAATAAGATCTTTTCCATCTAATATTATTGCACTAATCCACGGTATAAAAGTTCAACCATTCTATGACGCAATCGAAATATTTAATGAATCTGATGATGGAATAAAAATATAAAAAATACAAGTATTTAGACTTGAAGTTGTCAACAAAAAGTAGACAGTAAAAAAACATTTATTTAAACCCTAAT
>CAJUPN010000004.1 GCA_910588195.1 uncultured Bacilli bacterium | reverse complement strand
ATCTAAACTAACTCTTAAAGAAGTAAAAGATATTTTAAATATAAAATAGGAAATACCTAGTTATAATAATAAATATCTTTTTTGTTTTTTTAATAATTTACACTTTCTCTTTTTTAAAGAGGAGAAAATCTATAAAAAGTACATAATTTCAGTACTTTTTTGCATTTTTTGTTGCTTTTTTGTATCTGATTTGGTAAATTTTATATGTAGGGTATATGCCTACTAGAAAATACTATATGTGGAGGTAATTATTATGTCAAAAAATGAATTAGTAGAATTTATTGCTGCAGAAGCTGATTTAAGCAAAGCTGCTGCTGGAAAAGCTTTAGATGCTATGTTGAAAGGAATTGAGAATGGTCTTAAAAAAGATGGTAAAGTTGCTTTAGTTGGTTTCGGTACATTCTCATCTAAGAGAAGAGAAGGAAGAGAAGGAATCAATCCTTTAACTAAAGAACCAATGAAAATTCCTGCAAAAAATGTTGTTTCATTTAAAGCTGGAAGCAAGCTTAAAGACGCAGTTAATTAATTTAAGTATAAAGGATGTTTATCATCCTTTTTTTGTTTTGTGATACTTGACACATTCTTTTTCCATTAGTTGAGTAAAAGATTATTATGGGATATAATTATATTAAGGATGATATATATGACTAGAAAAAAAGTTTATCGATTAAAACCAGCTGTTAAAGTTTTTCTTGTTATAATTGTTTTTTGTTCTTTATTTATTCCTGTTGCTTGGAATAAGTATCAGGAGTATTTATATACTAAAACTAATGAGTATGCTTTTTTACAATTGGGTTATGGTGAAGATGCTGTAAAACTAATATTAGATAAATTAAATGATGAAGAAGAAAAAGCTATCTTAACTTATCAATATAATGAATTTATACCAGAATTTCTAAAATGTAAATATTTTATGTTTAAAAATTTGGATGGTTATTTAGGGCAAGTAATAACAAAAGAAGATGATTTTTTTAAATACCGTGGAACTGATGGATATGATTATGATGAAATTGTCGCTTTAGTTAATACAAATACAGATAAGCCTTATTATACCGATACTAAGAAAACTGATCTTTCTTTAGGTTACAGTATTTTATGTAATAAATATTATGAGCTTGGGAGTGATTATGTTCCTGATGATTTAGTAGATGTTTCAATAAAGTATTATTATGGGGAAGCAAAGAAGATAAGAAGTGAAGTTTATGAAGCTTTTAAAAGAATGTGGAGTGCTGCTCATGAGGAAGGAATCTATTTGATTATTGTGTCAGCTTATCGAGATTATGATTCACAAGTACAAGTTTATAATGATTATCAAGAATCGAAAGGGACAAACTATGCTGATAGTATTGCAGCTCGCCCAGGATATTCAGAACACCAAACAGGCTTATCTTTAGATATTTATTCAAAAGATAGTACTGTAGCTTCAACTTTTAAAAATTCAAAAGCTTATGAATGGTTAATTAATAATGCTCATAAATATGGTTTTATTTTAAGGTATCCTGATGGTAAAAAAAAGATTACAGGATTTAATTATGAATCATGGCATTATAGATATTTAGGAGAAGAGCTTGCAACTAAAGTTTATAATGAAGGAATAACTTATGATGAATATTATGCTTATTATTTAGCTAATTAGTGAAACTTAATATAAAGTTTCTTTTTTTGAAATTTGACCACTAATACTTGGTATGCTATAATATTTACTCGAAACGAGGGGATTTTATGGATTTTATGGATAAGTTTCATCGATCTTTTCCATATTTGCTTGCAGGAGTTCTATTCTTTGGCATTGCAAGTAGCTCGGTATCTTCATTAATAAATGATTATAAAGTTTCTAAAGAAACAGAAGCTGATGGTATAGATCCTGAATTGGATAATCTTACTACAAGTTATTATAATTATGTGGGAAAAATTGCTGATAAAATAATTAGTGTTAATGAAGAAAGAGATATTTTGAGAGATTTTGCTATTTATGAAACAATGCTTGAAAAAGGGTGTTTTAGTTTAGAATCTTTTTCTGATTTAGATGATAATATAGAGATTCCACCAATTTTTGGTGCAAATGTGGCAGTTGATAGAGCTAATTCATTACATATTGCTTTTAATATGGCAGATGTTTTTTCCTCTATGGGATATGATGCTAAAGTTGTAGTAGGAAAGACTTATAAAAAAGGAGAAGATAAACCAATAGATGATAATCATACAGTTGTTTATGTATCGAATGATAAAAATGTGTTTCTTTTAGATCCAGCAAGAAATACAGTGTTATTAAGACATAAGAATTTACTTTATTATACAATTGAATCGCAAGAAGATGATATTTTGTGTTTCGAACCAAATGTCGATTTTGAAAATGATTATTATGGAGAACTTGGGTGTTCAGAAATTTCTTTAAGCTTTGGCAATGAATTTAAAAATCATTGGGATGTTTTAAAATTATATCGTGAATATCAAAATGCTTCAAAAGAATATATTAATATGTTTTGCTTATTTGAAATTAAAACATTAAAATCTTATGAGAAAGAGATAAGAGAAGCATTTTTAGAGTATGAAAATGGAACAAAATATACTTTAAAATAAGAAATGAAGAAAATACTTAAGTATTTTCTTTTTTCTTTACATAATTACTTTACTTTATTATTATTTTTTGGAATAAATATTATATAATTATATTAGAGGTGATGATTATGCGTGTAATTATTACAGCTGGAGGAACGGGCGGACATATCTACCCAGCATTAGCAATTGTTGATAAAATAAAAGAAATGGAACCAAAGTCAGAATTTATCTATATTGGGACCCATAATAGAATGGAAAAAGATATTGTTCCTAAAAGAGGAATTAAATATATCCCTATTGAGATTTATGGTTTATCGACTTCACCAAAATTAATGGGGAGAAATGTAAAAAATATTTTTTTGATTGCTTCGGCAATAAAAAAGTGTGAAAGTATTATTAAAGAATTTAAACCAGATGTTGTTATAGGAGTTGGAGGTTATGTAACTTATCCAGTTATTAGAGCAGCTAAAAAGTGCCATGTGCCATCATTTATTCATGAACAAAATAGTATTGTAGGGAAGGCTAATAAAAGTCTTTTAAAGATGGTTGATTGTGTAGGAGTTAGTTTTAAAGATTCTATAAAGCAAGTTAAACATAGTAATGTAGTTTTAACAGGCAATCCAGTTTCTGAGGGAGCTTTAAAGAAAAAGAAGATTTCTAAAACAAGTTATGGATTAAGTACAAATAAAAAGAGTGTTTTAATATTTAATGGTTCATTAGGTAGTAAGGCAATTAATGAAAAGTTACTTGATTATTTGAATAATGCTTCAAAGTATAATTACGAAATACTTTATGTTACAGGAAAGACTTATTATGAAGAATTCAAAAAAAATAAATTTCCTAAAAATGTTTTTATAGAGCCATATATAGATAACTTAAGTGGTCTTATGAAAGATATTGATTTAATTGTTTGTCGTGCAGGAGCATCAAGTATTGCAGAGATTACAGCTTTAGGTGTACCATCAGTACTTATTCCAAGTCCTTATGTTGCTAATAATCACCAGTACTATAATGCTTTATCTATTATAGAATCAAATTCTGGGGAAATGATTGAAGAAGATAAATTGAATAAGAAATCTCTTGAAGAAAAAATAGATAGTATTATTAATAATAGTAGTAGACAGAAGGAAATAAAAAATAATTTAAGTAAATTAAATATAGATGATTCAGCAACTATAATATATAATGAAATAAAGAAGATAATAAAGTAATTAAGGAGGTAAGTTATGGAAACTAGAGAAAAGAAAAAGACTAAAAAGAAGTTTAATATAGCTAGAACTCTAGTTTTTGTACTTATAATTTATATAATTGTTTGTTTAGGAATTAGGATTTATAAAGAACCTATAAGGCATTTTGATATTAAGGGAAATAAAGTTCTTTCTGATATTGAAATAATTAGAGAGTTAGGTCTGAATGAATACCCATCATTTGCGGCTGTAAGTCCTAAAAAATTAAGTAAAGAATTAGAAAAAAATCCTTACGTTAAAAGTGCTAAAATAAATTATAAATGGAATTTTGTTTTAGAAATTGAAATAGAAGAAAATAGACCAATGTTTTTAGTAAAATTAGAAGATAAGGTTGCATTAAGCGATGGTTCATTAATTGATATTTATGATGATAATTTAATTGGAATCCCTACATTATTAAATACGACACCTGATGAAATAATGAAAACTTTAGCTAAGAGTCTAGGAGGATTAGATGATGGAATTTTATATATGATAAATGATATTGAATATAAGCCCTCCTATAATAGTCAAAATCAAGTTATTGATGAGTATCGTTTTTTACTATCAATGAACGATAAGAATATGGTATATATAAATGCTAAAAGATTAAAGTCTTTAAATAAATATTTAGATATAATAGCTACTAATAAAATAACATCTAATGGTACTCTTTATTTAGATGGGACAGAGGAAAACTACTTTTTTAAAAAGTATGAGCCAACAACAGAAGAGCCAACAACAGAAAAAAGTGAGCAGTAATTATGAAAATAAATTATGATAATATGATGATGAATATTATAAATTCATTAACAGAAAAAAAGAGTATATTATTGCATAGTTGTTGTGGACCATGTTCATCGGCATGTATTGATCGATTAAAAGAGTATTTTGATATTACTGTAGTTTATTATAATCCCAATATTGAACCAATCGATGAATATATTCATCGAAAGAATGAACAAGTTAGGTTACTTAAAGAGTGGAATATAAAGTATTTAGATTGTGATTATGATAATGATTTGTGGGTAGATACTACAAAATATTTAACTAAAGAATTAGAAGGTGGAAAAAGATGTAGTGTATGTTTTGGTATTAGACTAAAATATACAGCTAATATGGCTAAAAGGCTTGGATTTGATTATTTTGGAACAACTTTGACAGTTTCTCCTCATAAAGACAGTCAGTTAATAAATAAAATAGGTGGTAGTATAGGAAGTAATTTAGGAATAAAATATTTATATTCGGATTTTAAAAAGAGAGATGGGTATAAAAAAAGTTGTGAATTTGCTAAGCAATATAATTTATATCGTCAAGATTATTGTGGATGTTTATATAGTAAGGAATGTGATGAAATGTATGAAGAATAAAGGTTTTACTTTAGTTGAGTTATTAGCAGTATTGAGTATAATTGGTGTAGTTGCAATATTAGTGATGCCTACGATGTTAGAAGCTTTAAGAAATGGAAAAACTATGCTTAAAAAGTTTGATAAACAAGGAGTTTTAGATGCTGGAGAGATGTATATGACTGATCTTGATATGGGAATTAAGGAATATACATACCAAGGTAATGAAACTTTAAAATTAATAAATGGTCATACCTATAAAAAAAATGATGTATTTAGTCCATATGATTTAAAGCTTTATGTTATAGATCATGGAGGTATTGATGTAAACATGCGTTTTTTAGTAAAAGAAGGATATTATGATAAAAATTGTCACTATGCTGGAGAAGAACTTGGTGGAGAGATTCTAAAAAAAGATAAAAATTGTCACGTTCCAGCAGATTGTACTATACATATTTCAATAGATTATAGTATAAACGAAGAAGGTTATTATGTGACAGAAGGTTACACTTCAAATTTTAAGTCAGGATGTGGAGAATAAACGATTTAGACGTTTATTTTTTTCTTTCTTTATATTATAATAGAATGAGTTAGAAGGAATTGATATGAAGTTAAACTATGGTAAATTATTGATTACTAATTTTTTCTTTATTTTAGTACTGGAGTTAGTTTTTAAGTTGTTTGTTATTAAAACAATTGGTGGTGAACTACTATTTATTATTGCTTTTGCTTTTTTGACAGCTAATATAATCACTTTCTTAACATGTTTATCTAAAAATTATAGAATTAATAGAATTATTAATTTAGTTTTTTTATTAGTTTTTAGCTTAATTTATTCAATGATAACAATTTATTATAGTTTTTATAAGACAATTTGTGGAATTTCATCTTTAGCTTATGGTGGTCAAGTAATGGAGTTCGCATCGGCTATATTAACTCATGTAAAAGCTAATGGTTTTATTATTGTTATTTTATTTACACCTTTAGTGATAATGTTTTTTCTTTCTTTTAAAGATGTTTATTCTTATCAAAAGGTTAGGGTAAAAGATTCTCTTGCTTTATTATTTGTTTCTTTAGTTTTTTGTATTAGTTTTTTAGAATTAGATATAAATAAAAATGAATCTATGCATAATTTAGTATATAAAAAAAATGATATAATGCAAACAACAAATAATTTAGGTGTTTTTCCAGCAGTAAGTTTAGATGCTTTTAAATTTATTTTTGGTTATAATGGAATTATAGAAATAAGTAATTTTAAGCCTTTTTCCAAAGATTCTAATATTGAATATAATTTAACATCAATTGATTTTGAAAATCTTCGTAATAAGGAAAAAGATTCAACTATTAAGGATATGCATAATTATTTTGAAAATCAAGCTCCGACGAATAAAAATGAATATACAGGCATGTTCGCAGGAAAGAATTTGATTTTTATTGTTGCTGAGGGTTTTTATCCAATTGCTATTGATGAAAAATTAACTCCAACTTTATATAAATTAACTAATTCTTCTTTTGTCTTTGATAATTATTATCAACCAATTTATAATTGTTCAACTTCTGATGGTGAATTTATTAATCAATTATCAATACTCCCTGGAGTTTCTACTTGTTCAATGAAGTCAACTATTGGTGTTTCCCTTCCTTATTCAGTCGGAAACATATTTAAAAGTTATGGTTATCAAGCAAATGCTTTCCATGGTTGGACTTATAATTATTATTCACGTGATAAAGTAATGCCTAATTTAGGTTATACGTATTATGGATATGATCGATATAAAAAAGGATATAAGTATGCTTTAAAAGGTATTAAAGATTCTTGGCCTACAAGTGATATTGATGTAATAAATTCTAGCTATGATATTTATTCTAAAAATGAAAGATTTGTGACATATTATATGAGTATAAGTGGTCATTTAGAGTATAATTTTAGTGGAGGGAATGCTATAGCATCTAAGAACAAAGAATTAGTAGAGGGACTAGATGCAAATAATGCAATAAAAGCTTATATTGCTACTCAAATTGAATTTGATAGATCACTAGAGTTATTAATGGAAAAGTTAGAAAATGATGGGATACTAGATGATACTGTTATTGTAATAACTCCAGATCACTATCCATATGGTTTATCTAACGATGATATATCTTCTTATGTTGACTTTATGAAAGACTCTAATTTTGATTTATATAAAAATAACTTAATTATATATAACAGTGAAGTTAAGACTAAGCATGTTAGTAAGTATACTTCATCATTAGATGTTTTACCAACTATACTTAATTTATTTGGAATAGAGTATGATTCAAGACTTTTGATTGGAAATGATATTTTTTCTGATGCTGATGATTTAGTTATTTTTAATAATAAGTCGTGGATTACTAGTAAGGGAAGATATAATTATTTAAAGAAGAAGTTTGAGCCATTTGTTGATAATGTAAGCGATGAATATATTGATGAAATAAATGAAATAGTAGATATGAAATTTCAGATGAGTAAATTAATAATATCAAAAAATTATTATAAAAAATTAGAGGGAGGAAAATAATGGGATTATTTCAAAAATTTAAAGATGTTTTTAAGTCAAAAAAAGAAAGAGAAGAAGAATTAAAAGAAATTCTTGATGTTGAGGAAAGTCTAGAAGATGAAGCATTAAAAGATGAAAGTTTTTTTGAAGATGATGTGGTTGAAGAAGAAATAGCTAATGATTCTGAAGAAAAGGAAGAAGTTTTAACTTATAATGAACCAAAACAAGAAGATAAAAAGCAAGAACAAGCTAAAAAGAAACAAAAAAAGAAAGTTAAATTAACAGAAAAAGATAAAGATTTAGTTACTTATGATAAAGGTCTTGAAAAAACGAGAAAAGAATTTGTTTCTGAACTTTCTTTATTAGGAAAAAAGTTTACTAAAGTAACTGAAGAGTATTATGAAGAACTAGAAAGTTTATTAATTAAAGCGGATATTGGTGTTAATACAGTATTTAAGTTTATTGATCGATTGAGAAATCGTGTTAAACATGAAAATATTACAGATACTGTTTATTTAACAGAAGTAATTGTTGATGAATTATTTATGATATATGTTGAAGGAGAAAACTTAACAGATAAAATAAATATGGCTGATGAAGGCCCAACAGTTATTTTAATGGTTGGTGTTAATGGTGTTGGAAAAACAACGACAATAGGAAAACTAGCCAATAAGTATAAGAATGAAGGAAAAAAAGTAATGCTGATAGCTGGTGATACTTTTAGAGCAGGTGCTGTTCCTCAACTTGAAGAATGGGCAAGTAGAACAGATTCGTTATTTTATGGGAAAGAGAATACAGATCCAGCTGGTGTAATTTATGATGGACTTTTAAAAGCTAAAGAAGAAAATGTTGATATAGTTTTAATTGATACAGCTGGAAGACTACAGAATAAAGTAAATCTAATGAATGAATTAGATAAGATTAATAAAGTAATAGGTAAGCATGTTATAAATGCCCCTCATGAAACACTTTTAATAATTGATGCGACAACTGGACAAAATGGTATAAGTCAAGCAGAAAGCTTTAAGGGGATTACTAATATTACAGGAATTGTTTTAACTAAGTTAGATGGAACTGCAAAAGGTGGAATAGTCCTTGCAATTAAAGAAACAGTTGGTTTACCAGTAAAATTCATTGGTATGGGTGAAGGCATCAATGACTTAAGAGCTTTTGATATTGAAGATTATATATATGGTTTGTTTAAGGATATGATGTAATGAATGAATTAAATTATTTAACTTCACTTTATGATTATTATAAGGATTTATTAACCAATAAACAAAGAGATTATTTTGAAGAGTATTATTTTGAAAATTTATTGATGGATGAGATTGCAGAAAATAATGGTGTAAGTAAAAATGCTGTTAGTAAATCACTTATTGAAGTAAAAGAAAAACTAGAAGAATATGAGAAATCTCTAAATCTATACTATAATAAAAATAAAATATTGAGTATTTTAGATGAGGAATCTTGCAAAAAGATTTCTGATTATATATAATAAATAGTACTTTTGATAAGTACTATTTATTATGTTATAGTGTAAATATATTTAATAATATATTACTTATCTTTTAATTAATGTTATAATTAAATTAGTAGGTGAAATGTATGAAAATAAAAAAGATAATGATATTTTTATTAGCTGTAACTGTATTTTTACCATTTTCGGTTTTTGCAGCTCCAAAGGATTGTTCAAGTTATTCAGTAGACAGCTGTCCTGCTAGTAATTGTATGGTTAGTAATGGTTCTTGCGTTAAGGGGCATATAGGGGAAAACTTTTGTACTCAAAAAGAAGTTATGGATGCACTTAGAGTAACAGGGTATTTTCTATTTATAGCTCGTATTTTTATACCTTTTATTGTTATTTTTCTTGGAACATTTGATATGTTTAAAGCAGTAACTGGTGGAGACGAAAAGTCAATGGTTACGTCTGGGAAGAAACTTGGAATAAGAGCATTGATTGGATTATCGATTTTCTTAGTTCCTTCAATTATTCATATTGTACTATCTACACTGAATGATTATAATGCAATAAGTGATGACGCTAATGTCTGTCAAACATGTTTATTAAAACCATCATCTTGTGAAGATGGGGTGCCAAGTGACATTAATCCATTTGATGAAGATATATTTGATCATACTCCTGTAGAAGAAGAGAACGAAGATGAAGAACAAAGTGGAGATGAAGAGGTTGTTGTTGAGTAGGAACTTATTAGTTCCTTTTTTTTGCAAGAAAAAAACTAGAAATAACTAGTTTTTATTTTATTTGTAATAATTTGTCTTAAGGCAATTGAGTTTATAATTGCTGTTAAAGTTCCTGATAGTAACAGGATATTTCTTAAAATTGTTGGTATAAATTCAATGCCGCCTTCTTTTAAAGCAATTAAGCTTATTAATAGAATAAAGGGAGCAATTCCAACAATAAAACCAATAAAAAGATATTTGTTTTGTAATTCTTTTATAATTTCTTCTTGTGTAAATTCTTTGTTGTATTTCATAATTTCTTAACCTCTAACTAAGATAGTGTTTCTATCTTCTAATAAAATTATAAACTATTTATATGAAAAAATATAGTCTTTTTCATAAAAAAAAGATTATATTTATAATCTCTTTTTTTATAGAGAATGACTATGACCTATAGTCTCTTCTTGAACTTCAAATATTTCAGGAAAAGCAGTTTTCATTTCTTCTTCAGTTTTAAAAACTTGATCATTTACTCTGTATCCATTAATTAATCCACAGTCGGAGCATTGTGATACTTCAACTATAGTATCTCCAACTAAAGTATTTTCCCAAACAAAATTGTGTTGTTCAGTATAAGAAAGAATGTGTGGATGAGTTCTTTTTAAGTCATGAAAATTAGTTGTTATTCTTGTAGTAATTTGATCACAGTGATCACATCTTTCAAGAGTAAAAATTTCATGTTGATGCTCATCTAGTGAATGTTCATCTTTTTCTTCTAATTGTTCCTTGTTATCTTTGGTACTTCCTTCAAACATTCTTATAAGTTGTTCTTTTTGTTCCTCAGTACCTAAATCTTTTCCGCCTCCAGTTATGAATTTCCATGCTACATCACTTGGAACGTCTTCAATTACTAGTGTTGTCGTATTTTCAGGCAACTGTATGCTCCCTTTTGGGAGTGTTGGTTCAAATTCTCTCATTTTAATTCTCCTTTTCTTATATTTATTGTATCATAAGGAAAATAAAAAATATATTTTGTTTAAAAACTTAAATGTAAATAAAAAAACAATAGATTAGTTTCTATTGTTTAATATCTTACTAATGGTGGAGAATAGGGGATTCGAAGCCGTATATAAATAATCTAGAAAGGAAACTTTGAAAAGACAATATTTTTATGTTATATATAATTTAGATGATTTTCCTTGTTATTTATGTGATGATGATTTATCGTTATGTGATTTAACAGGAATAAGAAAGAGAGATTTAAATTATTTTTATAACAGAAGATTACTTCCTTATATATGTGCAACAATTGATAATCGCACTTATAAAGTATATAGATTTTTAAAAGAGATGTAGAAATACATCTTTTTTTCTTTAATTTTTTGCGTCAAAGTCCCCCCCTGGTTAAGAATAATCAAATTATAAATTAAGATGATTTTTTATTTTTATGCCGAGAAAATTTGTTTTAATAGGCATATATATTAATTCAATGCTTACAAGCTATAACATGAAAATGTTTTGCTTGCTATTTCAAAAATTAATATATATGGGAACCTATTTAAAACAAAGAAATTGGAATAAATTTTTAAAAAATCTAAATAAAGTAAGTCTCATAACTTAAAAGTCTTAATCTAATAGTTATAAAAAAAGTGTACACAAAAGGTAAGTCTGCTCACGTAAAAAAGCAAAAAATTCTTTTTTTATTCGATAGTTTTTACTGCATTTTTTTGTGAGAATAAAAAAAGTTTTAAAAAAAAAGAAAAAAATGCTCCAAAAAAGCCAATATAGATTTTTTCACATTTATAATGTAATTAGAAAGAGAAGAGATGAAAAAAAAGTATATAAAAAAGTTCTTTCTAGACTTTAATTAATGTGGAAATTTAAATAATTTTTAGTTGTTTTTTATTTTCTATGTACTACTTGTTAACCTCTTATCCCCAATAAGCTGATAAAAAAATATTTCTTCTTCTTTCTGCCGTTTTATATTTTTAGAAAGAGAGGTTTATTTGATGAATTGTAAAATTGAGACGAGAACATCTGCAAAGACTGGTAATGATTATACAGTACTTTTAGTAGAATTAGCACCAGGATATACAAAGCAAGTGTTTTTAGACGAAGCTGATAAGATGATTATTGAACAAAATAAGAAATTATCAGCATTGGAAAATAAAAAAAATTAAGCTATTAACTAACACCCTGTTTTAGTTAGTTAATATAGATTATTTCCTTGTTTAAAGGAAATAAAAAAAAAAAAAAAAGAATGAAAAGGAGTGTGAAATATGGGGGTTTTCTTAACAGAAACTTCTACAAGCACAGTTAACGTTCAACCTTTAATTACTGCTTTAACAAGTGCAATCACACCAGAACAATTAATCGCCGTACTTGCTTCAATAGTTGGTGTAGGAATGGGATTTGTATTAATGTGGTTCGGTGTTAGAAAAGCAATTGGTGCATTTACTGCAGCAGTATTTGGTGGACGTATACAAGTGTAGTGTAGTTTCCTCATAAAAAAATGGAAGTGTGATAAAATACATTTCCATTTTTTTAAAAAATATTTCCCCTATAAATTATTATGATTAGTAGATTAGCTTTAACGGAAGATTTAGGAATAAAAAATATATTTAAAACAAGTTCATATTATAGACGTTTTTATAAAGAAAATCCCACATACTTTAAGCCAGATGGATTGATTTGCTTTATAGGTTCACAAGGTAGTGGTAAAAGTTTGTCAGCAGTTAATTATGTTTATAATTTGCTTTACATGTATCCTAAATCTATTATAGTTACTAATTTAAAATTGACTGATTATGAAATAGATGAAAAACGTGTATTTGAATTTAAAGTAGCTAAAGACATATTAAAATATAAAAATGGGATAAATGGAGTTATTTTCTTAATTGATGAAATACATTTATATTTTGGTTCACAAAAAGGAAATAACAATTTAGATCCTGCGGTACTTCAAGAAATATGTCAGCAAAGAAAACAACGAATTCACATTGTCGCTACTACTCAATATTTTGGTCAACTTAATATTGCTTTAAGACGTCATTTTGATAGCTTAATTTATTGTAAATCTTATTTAAGAGGATATTTACAAATAAATTCGCTTATCAATAAATCATCTTTAGAAACTGATGACTCATCGGGACAAGTTCTTAAAGCAAAGATTATAAAGAAATTTTATTTTTTTAGAAGTCCCGATATGTTTAAAAGATATGATACACTTGCGGTTATAGATAATAAAAATCTTAACGTTGGTGTTAGAAAGGAAAGTTTTGATTATGGAAGTTAACTATCAAATATTTATTGATATATTTACAAACTTAATAGCTATATCATTCCCCTTAGCTTTAATAATTGCTTTATTCGAAAAAATTACTACCATGTTTTTTGATTTTGTTTTCGGACGTAATTTGAAACTTTAGTGTGAATTATGATACCTGATGAAAGTACTTTAAAAAGCTATTTATATTATCGTTTGCAACCTAATGAGTTATATCCCTCTTGGAACCAAACAAAGTATTATTGTGATACTTTGTCATATACAAAGAATTGTTCTTCTGGACAAACTGAGTATCTTTGTTTTATTGGTAAAGATGACTTGAATGTTCAAGGCGATAATGTTGGCAATGCTACTGGTGTTTTAACTTTTTGTGATGGTGTTTATAAGGGTTCTTATGCTAAATATGGAACTGTTTCTCAAAATTCACAAGGTTATTCTAACGTATTATTTTCTCATAAATTTACAAATAATAAGTTAAAAAAAGATTTACTTTTAGAAACTGATTATTATCAGAAAAAAAGAGATGAAGAATTAAAAACTTTACTAAAAGAAAATTCTTCATCTTCTACAGAAATCCCTAGTTTAGATATGACTAGTACCAATAATATCTTATATACAATTGCTTTAATATTGTGTGTGATACTTCTTGTAAGTTTTTTAAGACGTTTATTTAATAGGGGTGTGAAATGATGAAAAGAGTTAATTTATTAATAGCATTTGCTTTATTATTATGTTTTATAGTTCCATATCAAGTTAAGGCTGTTGACGAGTCTATGTTTTATAATAATTGTGAGTTTATACCAAATAAAGCTTATGCAGTACAAAATAATGGTAGTCACAATAATGGAACATCGTTTTTAAGTATTTCCTCTGAGGATACTAATAATCTTTATACTGGAAATGCTTATGTCATAGGTAACTCTAATTATAGAGCTGTCAAGCTAAGAGATGTATTCTTTGATACTTCGTATGGTTCTACGATACAGTTTGAATTTTTCCCTCATAATTTGGATAAATGGGGAGAAAATGGAAAGTATTGGAATTTACAAAGCAATTATGAGGGTTATGTGTTTTTAGGCTCTTTAAAAGATACTAAATTTAGTTTAAGAAAAACTTATAATAATATTTCATCTTCTGTTGGTGTTCTACCAAGTGGCTCTTATCATGATACAATGCCAAGTGATTATAATGATTATGTTAATCAACATAGTTTTTATCATAAGAATGAAAATATGCAAATAAGTATATTACATTTTAGATTTGAGCTAAAAGGTGATAAAGCTAAAAATCACTTAGTATTAAATATAACAAGTGATACTAATTTAACGGAAGATATTTATATTTTAGGTTTTAATTTGAAAAGTTCCTCTAAGGCTACTACTTCATTAGGAACTGAGGGGTGGACGAATGTATCAAGAGAGGTTTTTGATATTTTTAGACAAGGTTTTGACAGTGAATGTTATGTTGGAACTCTTCCTGATGATATCGCCAATCCTGATGAAACAATTGAATGTGATGGTGTAATCGATTGTGCAATAAAAAATATTAATTCTTCTATAAATAAATGGTTGGACGGTTTACTTGATTTTTTTACTAAATTGTTCATTCCTGATAAAGAAGTCTTTAGTGGAATGGCTACTGATTTTATGGACTGGTTTGATAAAAAGCTCGGATTTTTAGGACAGCCTATAACTTTCACCATAGATTTCTTAAATAGATTTTTGTCTTTAAAAGATACGGGACATTATTTGATAGAAGTTCCTAACATAAAAGTTCCTTTGTTTAATTCAGTTATAATTAAAGGTTTTTCATATGATTTAGCTTCTACTTTAGAGAAAGTTGAATTAAAAAGAATTCACGATGTAACTTTTATTATAATAAATGGAACTATTGTAATCGCTTTCTTAATGTTATGTGCTAAAAAGTATACTAGTATTTTTGGTGGTTCAAGCGAGCCTACGGAGACTTTAATTGAAAGTGACGGATATACTGTCGATGAAAAAGGTGTTGTACACAGTTCTACTTCTTTTAGACATTCTAAATCTTATAAAAAAAGTAAGATTACTCGAGAGTGGGTGAAGAAATGAAAAATAAGATAAAAATATGTGATTTGCCAAATGGTTGTATTATTTGGTCTAAACATGAAATTTTAGGTGTTACTGGTTTATCTTTGTCATCTTCATTTAAAGATAAATACTGTGTAAAAATTGACGGAAACTGTTTTGATTATGAATTAGTATTAGAAAGTGAGAGTGATAATAAATGATATTAGAATGGTTATTTGCAAGTGTTATTGGCATTTTAAAGACTTTGTTTTTTATTATTCCTGATTTGCCTTCACTTCCAGATTTTTTAATTAACTCGTTAGAAAACTTTACTAATTTGATTTTTGATAATGTAGAATTATTAGGTTATTTTGTTTCAATACCATTAATCAAAGCTTTAGTACCTTTGATAATATTAGTTGAAAATTTTGAACATGTGTATAATTTTGTGATTTGGATAATAAGAAAAATACCAATTTCAAGTGAGTAAGGGGGTGTTTTTATGCTTTTAACTATAAGAAATATTTCTTTGATATTCTTATTTTCTATGATTATTATTTATATTCTTCTTAGACTATCTACGAAGATTATACTTAAATTGCGTGAAAGACGTGAGAGACGTCGTAACTCTAACTCTTAGAGATAAGAGCAAAGCTCTATAAAGCTCGAAGTTTTAACTTCCGTTAAAACTCGAGCTATAGGCTCGATAGAGCCGTAATAATTGTAGACCAAGTAATTATGTTGAAAAAACATAAATGTTGCATGGACTACGACTATAAGCAACATTTGTGTAATTTATGTAAATTATGAAATTAATAGAAAAGAGTTTTTTATGATTAAAATTATTATATTTGCTATTGTTTACTGTTTTATTGATTTTATTTTCTTTTATCTAACTAATAAACATTATTGTAAAAAATATAAAGGCGATTGTACTAAATGTAAAGATTGGTCTTGTTATAGACAAAAATATTTAGATAAGAAAGGTTATTTAAAAAAATGAAAAAAAGATATTTAATATTTAAAATCGATTCTAATTATAATTCTTGTAGTTTGTTAGCTATTACTTATGATTATTATTATGCAAGAAGATTATATAAACGTTATAAAGAAATGTATTCATTTGTTTATATTAAATCTATTTATGATAATGAATTATTTGAAATTTCAACTGAAGAAAGATTTTGATTTATATGAAAAGATATATTGTTCAATTGGGAATTCTTGAACATTACGTTGATGTCAAAGAATATAAGATACTTGATTATGCAATTAAATATTGCAAAAAAAATAATGTTAAATACAATTTTTTAAGATATAGAGTTGTTGAGGTGGTTTATGATGAAACGATACGTATTTAAATTATTTGTAAAAAAAGATAATAGTTTATTAATGACTATTGAATGTTATAACAAAGAACTGAAAAAAGGTTTAGAAAAACAATTAAAGAAACAAAGTAAATTTATAGAAATTAAGGAGAGTGAAATCGATGTCTAATTTTATAGTTTGTTACATTGTTAATACTGCTTTTGGAAAAAAGGAATTGTATAAACATTTTAATACTCTTTCGGAATTATTTTGCTTTATTGATAGTAAAAAAAATGATTGTTGTGTTTTAGATATATATGTTTATAAAAATATAGAAAGGCTTAAATATGAATAATAAAAGATTTTATAATTTTACTTGTGTAATATATGAAGATGATAAAAGATTTCAAGAACAATTTGTTGCTTTGAAGATGAATTATGATTGTATATATATAAGACATGATAAAGATTTATTTGATGAAGATTTGTATGATGAAAATATGAATTTATTACATTCTGCAGGTGAACAAAAAAAGCCCCATTATCATTTTGTTATAAAGTGTAAGAATGCAAAAACAATTTCATCAATAGCTAAGATATGTAATATTGATGAACATATGATAGAACCTATTAAAAGAAGTTTTAACGGAGCTTTGAAATATTTAATACACTATGGTTGTGATAATAAATATCAATACTCAGTAGATGAGGTTGAAAGCTTAAACATTAATTTAATAAAAAGATTTCGTAAACTTATTTTTGATGATACATCAGAAGAAGAACAAACTGAAAAGATAGAAGATTTTTTAAAGAATTCTACTCAACGTGTAAAAATGAGCCAATTAGGAGCTTATGCAAGAAATATTGGACTTTGGAATGTATTTAGAAGAAATTTATCATATTATAAATCTGTCTTAGATGAATATAATAGTAGATTTGATTATAATGAAAGGTGGTAATATTTTATGACGTTTTTTTATTTAATTTTATCAAGTATAAATCTTTATTCTATATTTTCTATAATTAGTAATTTTTCTGAAGAAAGAATACCTTTATTATTAATTGCTGCTTTATTATTTTTTTTTAATATAGCTTGTTCTTTTCGTGAATTTTTTGATTAATATTAAAATTAATGATATATGTTAATAATTTATGGTATACTATCTCATAAGTGAGGTGGTTTGACAAGATTATATAAAAGATTTAAAATACACCCTCGGAAAAGAGGGGATAAACTATGCTTTTTGAAAATGCATACAAAAAATATTTAGAATTAGGTACTAGTCACCTAAAAAAACAAACACTAGAAACATTCTGGAAAAATTTTAATTTACATGTTATGCCTTATTTTAAAGGTTTTGATATATTTGAGTTAACTAAATTAGATTATCTTAAATGGAAAAATACTATTATTAGTATGAATTATTCTAATAGCTTTAATAATAATTTGTATGTTTGTTTTAATCAATTTATACAATTTTGTTGTGATTATTTAGATTTATCTTGTAATTATCTTAAAGAAATAGGTAATTTTAAAAGAAAATACGAATTAAAGAAATATGATTATTATACATTAGATGAATTCAATTTATTTATTAGTGGTGTTGATGATTATATGTATAAATTGTTTTTTACATTTTTATTTTTTACAGGTGCTAGACCCGGTGAAGCTATGGCTTTAAAATTTAGTGATTTAATTGGTAATTATATTTATATTAATCACAATTTGACTACTAAAGGTGGTCGTGAATTAGATACTCCTAAAAATATTTCAAGTTATCGTGAAATTGTTATTGATGACTATTTAGTTAATGAATTATGTAATTTAAAAGAATACTATATTAATTTATATGGTGATGAATGTTTTGATTATTATATATTTGGTGGAATTAAACCTTTAGCTCCGACCACTATTAATAGAGTTAAATTGAAAGCTTGTTCTAAAGCTAATATTAGAACTATAACATTACATCAATTTAGACATTCTCACGCGACTTTATTAGTTAACGAGGGAATACCTATAAATGATGTGTCTAAACGTTTAGGGCACTCTAAAATTAGTACTACATTAGACATCTATGTTCATTGTAATTTAGAACAAGAAAAAAGAGTACTTAGTACTCTAAATTCTTTAAGATTAAACATTCTGGAAAAAATTTAATCTTTTAGCTTTTAATTTAAAGCTATTATTATAAATGTAATTGCAATGCATACACTTATAAACAATTTTGTTTTGTCTGTATTTGACATTTTTAATCATCCTTTCTAATCACACTAGAAATTATGATTATTAGATTAACTTGTATTGTTGCTAATATTAATGGTGGAGAATAGGGGATTCGAACCCCTGACCCCCACGGTGCAAGCGTGGTGCTCTAGCCAGCTGAGCTAATTCCCCATCAGCAACAAGATAATAATAACAAAATTAAAATTAAAAATCAAGTATTTTTTTAGATAATTCGTATAATATTAGAAAAAAATATTACTTTTTGATTATTTACAGTAATTTCTTTAGTAGCTGTGTTTATTTTAGATATTATGCCTTTTAATATATAAATATGTTCACTTTTGTAAAAAAAGATAGTTACAAGTGTTTTATTATTGTATTTTTCTAATATTTTATCTTCTAATTCTTGAATTTGTTCTTCTGATAATGTTGGTTTGATAATTCGTGATTTCTCTTCATGGATTTCTTTTAATAAAATGTTTCCATTTATAACTGATGAAAATGGAGCCCATTTTATTATTCCACGATCACTCATGCATTATGTCCTCCTATTTTATTATTTCTTTCTAATAAAGTTGAATCCTCTAATAATGAAATAGCTGGAACTATCTTATTAGCTCCGAAGCGATCTTTTATTTCATCAATAGCTTTATTTATATGAATATTTGCTTCTGATGTTAGAGGATCTTCAAATAAATTCAATTGTCTATTTTTATTATCTGTTAGTTTTCCGAAAGAGATGGAAACTTTTCTAATTGGAGCTTTATTATAATATTTATCGAATATTCGCATACATTCACGATATAAAAAGGCAGATTCGTCTGTTTGTATAATTAATTTATTAGAATGATAAAATCCACCACCAATATTTTTGGAGTAAGATATGCCAAAACCAATAAGACCACAAAGTTTATTATTTTTTCTAAGTCTTCGACACATTACGTCTAACATTTCAAATATTATTATATTAATGTTATAGTCATAGTAGTCTTTAAATAATACTTGTGAGTGAGAATAGCTTTGTTCTTTTACAAAGGTAGTGTTTAAATCATTTATTTTAGAAGTGTCAATGCCATTAGCATGAAGCCATAGTTCTTCTCCCATAACACCAAATTTTTCTTTTAATATATTTTTATCATATTTAGCGATATCACCAACACAGTTGATGTTCATGTCATTAAGTTTTTTTTCAAGATGACTGCCAATTCCCCACATTTTTGATAATGGTTTAATAGGCCAAAGTTTTTGTTCAATATCTTCATATTTCCAATAAGCTATGTTATCTTTTGTGTGTTTGGCTTCAATATCCATACTAACTTTTGCAAGTAAAAGGTTTGGTCCAATACCAGCAGTTGCTGTAAGTCCAGTTTTTTCTTCTATTTTCTTTAAAATTTCAGCTGCTAATTCATAGTCTGTTTTTTTATATAATTTTAAATAATTTGTAACATCTAAAAAACATTCATCAATTGAATAAATATGTAAATCTTCTGGTGCTACATATTCTAGGTAAACTTTGATTACTTCTTTACTTTTTTTTTGATATAGACGCATTCTTGGAGGAACTTTTATGATTTTTAAATTCTTTGGTAGTTCATAAACTCTAGTTCTTCCTTTTATACCAAAATTTTTTAAGTAAGGTGTTACAGCAAGCGTTATTGCTCCATTTCTTGTAGGATCACAGACAACTAGTGGTGTAGTGTAGGGATTGAGTTTTCTTTCAACACATTCAACAGAAGCAAAAAAACTTTTTAAATCAATACATAAAATATTTCTTTTAATGTATAGATCTTCCATTATAACCATCTCCAATTTTGTAATTAAAGATTTCTCTCAAGTTTAATATAATACATTTGTTCGATGCGGTCAAGATAAAATTTAATTGAACTTTCAAATATTTTATTTTATACTTATTATAAGAGTAATAGGAAAGTGGGAATGGCATGAAATGCTTTAATTGTAATAAATTTATACCAGATGTTTCAGAGGTTTGTCCATATTGTAATAATTCAGTTGATTCAAATAAAGAAAATGTGATTGATTTTGGTAATATTGATAATACTAGTTATAATAGTGGTAAATTTGATATAAAAGTTTATATAAAAGAACCTAAAAATAGAAAAGTTGTTTTTGGGGCTTTAGCTTTAATTGTACTAGTTATAATTATTTTTATTTCTTTAGTAGCATCAATGTTTTTTAAGAGTAGTGAACCAGACTATAAAGTATTTACTAGGGTTGTAGCTGGAATAAGTGAATATTTGGAAGAAAATTATATAGGTTCTAAATATTCTTCATCAGGAAAATATAGACTTACTTTAAAAGTTAATAATGATAGTGTAGCTTTTGATGGAAATTATGGTTATGATGTAAAAAATAAGATTGTTAACTTAACTGGGAGTATGAGAGATCCAAAAGAACAAACAGGTGAAGTTTTAATTGATACTAAAGATTTAGTTTTTAATGCTTATATGAAAGATAATAATATCTATTTTCAAAGTAATCAAATTTATGGGGATGAATATTTATATTTTCCAATAGAAGATACAAGTGGTTTATTAAAAACAAAAAATTATGATTTATATTCTTTAGTAATAGGTACTACAGATGCAATGGATGTTGCTTTGAAGCAAATGAATTATAAAACCGAAAGTGCAAGTATTACATATTTGGGGAAAGAAAAAAATGTCACTAAACGTTCTTTAATATTAGATAATCAAGGGAAATTAAATTTTATTAAAAGTTTTTTAACTGAATTAAAAGAAGATGTTAATTTTGTTAATGAAATGGCAAGAATTAAAGATAAAAAAGATACAGATATTATAAAAACTATTGAGAATTATATAACTACTAGTGAATATAAATATAGTAGTAACTCAACTAATAAAACTACAGTTTCAATTTATTTTACTAATTCAAAAGTTTATCGTATTGAAGTATTAGTTGAAGAAGATGAGCTTCCTTTAAAATATGTTTTTGATATTGGAGAAACTAAATATTATTTAGATTATTTTGAAGGAGAGAAAAATGTTTATTCACTTACTTTTGCTTCTAAAATAAAAGAACTTGAAAATTTAACAGAGAAAAATTATGATATTACAATTGATACAGATGATTATGTAACTGATTTAAATATTTATTTAGAAGAAGATAAGCAAACTAAGGTTAAAAAACAAGATATTGAAACATTTAAAAATATAAAAGATTTTACGGAAGAAGATTATATAAAAGTTAAAAGTAATACATCTTATTATTTGAAAGACATAACTTTTATTGATAAAATTCGTGATTATTATAAAGAAAAATGTACTCCAGATTTAAATTGTGTTTGTAATGATTCAGAAGAAAATTGTAGTTGTACTTATAATGATCGTATTATATCTTGTCCTGCAAATTTGGTAAAAGCTCCAGAAAGTGCAGAATAACCTTGATATAAAGATGTAAATATATTATTATATTAATAGATAGAATAGTAAAGAGGGAAAAAATATGAGATGTATAAATTGTAATAATGAAATACCTGATGGTTCAGTTGTATGTCCAATATGCAATAGCAATGCTAATCCAAATAGCGGGACTGTGCCGACAGATACTTCAGTTTTACCAACAGTACCAGAAAATCCAGTTTTACCACAAGATCAAAATATGGATACTAGTAATGTGGTTAACCAAAATATGGGAGTTAATGAAAATGTATCAGAGACTTCTAATAATAATCCAAGTGTTTTAGAAAGTAATAATTCAACAGTTAATACTTTAGGTGTTGAAACTCAAGGGCAAGTTAATCAAGTAGCTGCTGTACCTAATGTTGTGAGTCAGCCTGTAACTCCTAACGAGGTTACTCTTTCTGATAATTTTAATCAACAGAATGTTGGTCAACCTGTTTTTTATAATCAAAGTACGCTTCAAAGTGAGGGTGTTGGATACAGTGCTCCAGAACAACTGATGCAAGTACAAAATCAAGAAACTCCTGTTTCACAAAATAATATACCAGAAAATAATTCTAGTGTAATGGAAACTTCTCAAGTGGAGAATCTTCCAAGTCAGAACACAGAGAATGTTTTACAAAATCAACAAGTTTCAAATGCTATAAATCCAGAATTTATTGCACCAAGTGGGGAATCTGTTAAACTAGGTAATACTTTATCTAATGAAGATGTTAAAAAGAAGAATAAGAGAAATTTAATTATAATAATTGCTGTAGTATTAGTATTAGCTATTATTGGTGGTGTTGCTTATTTTTACTATAGTAGTCAATATAAATCATCAGATAGGAGAATTAATGCGATTGTATCAGCACTTACGATGGGGACTAAGTCTATAACAAATGATAAAATAGAAAAAACTAGTGGAACATATGATGTTGATTTTTCAATCAGTTCTGCAGATCAAAATTTAGCTGCTAAAGTTAATGGAACTTATGCTGTTGATTTAAGTGGTAAAGCAATAGATTATACAATTAATCTATCTAGTTTAAATTTAGGAGAAGAATTAATTGATAATCCTGTTAATTTAGAAATTTATTTGAATGAATCTAGAATGTATGTTTTATTTCAAAATTATTATGAAAACTATATTTATGATGAAATAGAAGGATTGAGAACATTATTTGATACTAATGAACAAAATAATGTTGATTATGTTTCTATGATCAATGCTTTAAAAACAGCTTTTGCTAGTGGGCTTAAGGGTATGAATAATACTCAAACTGTAGGAAATGTAAATATACATAATAGTGGTAGTAAAAAAGCTAATATTATTAAAATAAGATTTAATGAAAATAATCGTAAAATTTTCTTTAAAAGGATGTTCCAAAGTTTAGCTAATAATAAGAAGTTTATAAGCGAAGCCTCTAAGTTTGCTGATATGTCTGAAGAAGAATTTAAAAAAAGTTTAGAAGATGTTGATTATGAAAAGACGGCTGCAGGAATGAAAGATGTTAATATTGAAATTTGTACTGCAATGTTTGGAGAAGAATTAATTGGAATTAGAATTAGTTCTGAAAGTGATTTAATGGAATTTTATCCAACTGCTAATGGTTATGGAGTATCTTATAAAGAAGGTTCACAAAATATTTTTGATATAACTTACGAATCTACAAAGAAAAATACTAGTACAACACGTGAGAAAACTTTTAAAATAGGTGCTGTTATCTATAACGAAGGGCAAGCTTATAATGTTAATTTTTCAATGAGTGATATTCAAGATGTTAATCCAAAAGAAGCGAAAGTTAATGTTAAGAATAGTATAAATAAAAAATATTTAACTGAAGAGGATAAACAAAATATTTTAATGGCTAGTCAATCTGCTGGTAAAATAGGATTATATCTTCCAACAATAATAAGTATTTATTTAAATGATGGTATATCTATTACTCCACCAGTTGTTGATGATGTTTTACCTGATTCAGGAATTGATGGAAATGGTGCAGTTGATTGTACTATTGATCCAAGTTTATGTTTATAAGAAGAAGAAATTCTTCTTTTTTTATGTAAAATAATATTTTTATGATACAATTAAATTGGTGATACTTATGTATGCAAATGTGTTAGTACAATATGGAGTTAAGTCTTTAGATCATACATTTACTTATCGTATTCCAGATAATTTAATTGGAATAGTTTCTGTTGGTGTAAAAGTTAATGTTCCTTTTGGAAAACAAAATATTAATGGATTTGTACTTAGCATAAGTAATGAAGTTCCTTTAACTGAGGTTAAAGATATAAAAGATGTAGTAACAAAAGAACTTAAATTAAATGAAGAGATGTTAGATTTGGGTAAGCATATTAAAGAATTAACCTTATGTAGTTTGATAAGTGCATATCAAACGATGCTTCCAACTAGTATGAAAGTTTCTAATGCAAAAGAAGATTATAATAAGTATGAGGTAATGGTTGAAATTGCTTGTTCTGATGATGAAATAAATGAATTTATTTTTAATAATCTAAAGAAGGCAAAAAAACAAGTTGAATTACTTGAATTAATAAGAGAAAATCCTGTTTTAAAAAAAGATGTTAATGGGTCAAGTCTCAAGAAGTTAATTGAACTTGGATTAGTTAGAGAAGTAAGAAATCAGGTCTATAGAATTAATTATAATTCAGAAATAGATAGTGCATATTCTTTAAATGAAGAACAAGAAAATGCTTATAAAGAGATTATCTCCCATAAAGATGAAGAATATATAGCACTTCTCCATGGTATTACAGGTAGTGGGAAGACTGAGGTGTATATGCATTTGATAAATGAAGTTATAAAAGATGATAAATGTGCAATCATGTTAGTTCCAGAGATTTCTTTAACAACACAAATTGTAGAAAGATTTTATCGTCGTTTTGGTTCTGATGTTGCTATATTTCATTCTAGTTTATCCGATGGAGAAAAGTATGATGAGTATAAAAAGATTATGAATGGCGAGGTTCATGTTGTTGTTGGAACACGTTCTGCTATATTTACTCCTGTTAAAAATTTAGGAATAATAATAATTGATGAAGAGCACTCTCAAACTTATAAACAAGATAATAACCCACGATATCATGCTCTAGATATTGCTAAATGGCGTTGTAAATATAATAATTGTCCATTAGTTTTAGGTAGTGCAACTCCATCTTTTGAAACAATGGCACGAGCTAAAAAAAATGTGTATAAGTTTATACCTTTAAATAGACGAATAGGTTCATCTTCATTACCAGATATTTCTATTGTTGACATGTCTAAAGAAGTTAGAAAAAGAAATATGATTTTAAGTGATGAATTAAAGATTTCCATAATGCAATGTTTAGAGGCTCATGAACAAGTGATGCTCCTTATTAATAGAAGAGGGTATTCAAATATTATAACTTGTCTTAGTTGTGGCTATACTTACAAATGTCCCCATTGTGATATTTCTTTAACATATCATAAGACCAAAAATCATCTTAGATGTCATTACTGTGGCTATACAGTTATAAAAAGTGATATTTGTCCTAATTGTCAGGAAAAATCAATTGATGATTATGGCTTAGGTACTGAAAAAGTAGAGGAGTTTGTAAAAACATTATATCCTTCTTATTCAGTCGTTAGGATGGATACAGATACAACATCTAAGAAGGGAAGCCATGAAAGAATTATTAAGGATATAGAAGCACATAAATATGATATTATAATTGGAACACAGATGATTGCTAAGGGGCTTGATTTTCCTAATGTAACTTTAGTTGGGGTAGTTAATGCTGATGAATCTTTAAATTTACCTGATTTTAGAAGTGGAGAAAATACTTTTAATTTGCTTACCCAAGTATCTGGAAGAGCGGGTAGAGGTAATTTGAAAGGAAAGGTAATTATTCAAACCTTTAATCCTGAAAATAAGACATTAAATTTTGTTAAAAATGCGGATTATATGGGAAATTATACTTATGAGATGGGGGTAAGACATATGCTTAGTTACCCACCGTATTGTTATTTAGTTTTAATAAGAGTAAGTAGTAAAGATTATGATATTTTAAGTACTGAAGCTAATAAGGTTGTTCAATATTTGAGAAGAAGTTTAAATGAGTCTAGTAAAGTTCTTGGACCAACCACTGCTTCTCCTTTTAAAGTAAATAATGTTTTTCGATTTCAAATTATAATTAAGTATAAATTTGATGAAAATATCAAACCAGCTATCGATTTTATTGATAAAGAATACGCTATGAATCGTGATATTTCTGTTGATATTGATATAAATCCACTTCGAATATAGGTATAAATTTGCATTATTAAAAAAAATTTAGTATAATATGCTTCACTTAAAGGGGATATTATTATGAAAAAAGGTGTTTGTATTCTTGTAGAATATGGCGTACGCTATGAAGTATTTTTAAGAGATGGTTTTTTTATTAAGAAAAATTTAGAAACAGGAGAAGAAGTCTTTATTGATGAAGCTGAATATAATTTATATTCTATAGCCTCTAAAGTAAATGATTCTATTGTAGATAAGAAGGGACAAACTAAAAAATCTATTTTAGGAAGAAAAGATATTAGTAAAAAATCTAAAACAGATACTTTGGGGCGTGAAGAAGAAAAAATTGTCAAGGCTGTAAGAGCTAGGGCTTCAAAATATGAAGTGTCAGATGATGAGAGAGTTTTAAGAGAACTAGAGGAAATTATTAATAATTCTTTAGCTTCAAAACAGGCAAGTGTTGAGCCTTCTTTAAAAGAGGAAATAGTTGAACAAGCTGAAGATGATTATCATTTTATTGGAAATAGTCCAGAAGATGAGTCAGAAGAGCTAGAATTTATGTCTCTTGATGATGAGGTAACACCAGCTACTGAAGATGAAATAACGACAAAAGGATTAGTCACAATTAATACAAAGTTCACGCCATTAGATTATGGATGCAGAAAAAGAGGATTATTTCATAAAATATTCAAGTCTCGTAAGTCTAAAGCAAAGATAAAGAAAGAAAAGCAAGCGAAAAAAGTAAAAAAAGAAAAAGTTCGTAAACCTAAAATGCATAAAGTTAAATCTTCAAGAAGTATGAAAAAGGGAATAAGATTTAATGTAAATAAAAAGGCAGTAGCAGTTACCATTGCTATAGTAGGTTTATCAATCATTATGTCTTTCGGAAAAAACTATTATGATAATCATTTAAGTAATGAAATTCACATTGAACAAGATCAAGATGCAATGAATGTATTTTGGAATACTGTTAATGCTAATACTACAATAAATTCGGCAGTAAAAGAAGAATTAGCAATTTATTTTGGAAAGTTATATTCTTATGATTTATCTAATAGAACATATGAACTTATTATGAATAATATTAAAGATATGGATTTTTCTAAATTAAATACTCTTGAAATTAAAGATATTGAAAGTTTATTAAAAGGAAATAAAAATGCTCCTTTAATAGCTTCTGAATTATTTAATTTTAAAAATAATATAGTTTCAGATAATCCTAAAATATGTTTACTTTCTAATATTTTATCGTTCAATGAAAGTGCAGTTATAAATATTCTTGAAGGAAAAGATTTAAATGCTATTTTAGCTGCTGGTTTTGGGATTTATGATAATATAAATTTGGATAATCCTGAGGTAATTACAGGTGATGGAAAAGAGACATTTGATTGTGCAGAGCAAATTAAAGAGGCTATTTTTGGAAATATAACTTCTGACTGTGAATTATCTTCTAATATGTTTTCTCCATATGTAAGAATATATGAGAATAGAACAGAATGTTATTTATACTTTAGTCAAGAAAAAGATAGTTATAAAGATGTATCAAAGCAAGTTTATCGTGAAATATTAAATAATTATTTTGCTAGTAGAGAAGGTAATTTAGATTATTCAAATGTTAGAGATAGAGAATTATTATATTTTTATGCTAATGCTTTAAATGATTCAAATAATTTTGGTACTGATGATATTGTAGATTTTATTATTAATGGAACTAACAGTCAGTTAGCCACTTATGATATGTTTGATTTAATGAAATATATGAGTGGTAACAGTATAGATCATTCAAAAGCTGTTTATTTATATGGACTTATTTCATATGGAGAAGATGCAATTCCATTATTACAAGAAATAAATATGTGTTTGAAAAAAGATGTTGAAGATGGACTTATAACTGAAATAACTTATAAATCTTTCTTGGAGCAATTAAGTATAGGAATTAGTATATATGTTCCTTCAATGGAAGATGAATTTAATAGAGCCAATAGTGAAAATAGATCAATGGATGGTTATGAACTTAAATTATTTCCTACATCTAAATTATAGTCTCGACAAATAATAAAAAAAGTATTATAATATATCTATAAAAGTGATGACGGGCTTGGAAACCTCGAGCTATATAATTTGAAAATCAGAGAACAAAGTATGGTGGGACAGTGCAGGTATTTGCACCCATACGCTTTGTTCTTTTTTGTTCTTTGAAAGGAGAATGCTTTTGAAAGTATTTGTTGCATGTTCAGGGGAAGAAAATGTTGAAATAAAATATCGAAATTTAGCAAGTGATGTTGCAACATCTTTGGTTAGACTTAACCATAAGTTAATTTTTGGTGGCTATGATACAGGTTGTTCTTTGAAATGCTATATGACTTATAGGTATGAATCAGGAAAGATAAAAGCAATTTTAGATGTTCATGATTCTAAAGTTTTGGAAAATATTGAGGTTGATGCCTATGAAGTTTTACCATCTACTTTTGAAAGAAATAAACTTATTTATCAAGCTTCTGATATGATTCTTATTCTTCCTGGTGGGATAGATTCAATAAATATATTCTTTAGTTTAATTGAAGAAACTAAGAAAAGGAATGATAAGAAACCAATTATATTATTCAATTATGATAATTATTATACTCCTTTACTTAAGTTTTTAGAGAGTGTTCACTCCCATGAATTTTTGAGTAAAGAGGACATAAAATTATTTAGTATAGTGAATGATATAAAAAGTTTAGAAAGATACTTGAGAATAAAAGATAATGAAGAAGAGAGGATATGATATTATGGCAAAAAATATGGAAGAATTAGTTAATTTTTGTAAACAATATGGATATATTTTTCAAGGAAGTGAAATATATGGAGGTCTTGCAAATACTTGGGATTATGGTCCACTTGGTGCAAGATTAAAAAATACAATTAAAGATTGTTGGAGAAAAAGATTTATTCAGATGCGACGTAATGCTTATGAAGTTGATGCAGACATTCTTATGCATCCTAGAGTATGGGAAGCATCTGGTCATGTTCAAGGATTTTCTGATCCACTTGCTGACTGTAAAGAATGTAAGACAAGACATCGTGTAGATAATTTAATAAATGACTTTACTAACTCTAGTAAGGGAGATTCGATGAGTCAAGATGAAATGATGGAGTTTTTAAGAGATAATAAGGTTCCATGTCCTAAATGTGGTAAGTCAAATTTTACTGATATAAGACAATTTAATTTGATGTTTCAAACACAAAGAGGTGTTACAAATGATTCTAAGAATACTATTTATTTAAGACCAGAAAATGCACAAGGAGAATATGTTAACTTCTTAAATGTTCAAAGAACTATGCGTGCAAAGTTGCCTTTCTCAATTGGGCAAATTGGTAAAGCTTTTAGAAATGAAATAACTCCAGGAAATTTTACATTTAGAACTATTGAATTTGAACAAATGGAATATCAGACTTTCTGTAAAGAAGGAACAGATTCAGAACTATATCAATATTTTAAAGAATATGGTAAAAAGTTTTTTATGGATTTAGGATTACCTGAAGATAAGTTAAGATATCATGATCATGAAAAGTTGGTTTTTTATGCTAAAGAAGCTTGTGATATAGAGTATAAGTTTAATTTTGGATGGGGAGAAATTAATGGTACTCATAATCGTACTAATTATGATTTAACTCGCCATCAAGAATATTCAGGAGTTTCTCAAAATTATTTAGATTCTGAAACAAATGAAAAATTTATTCCTTATATTATCGAATCTACTTATGGTCTTGATAGAACAGTTTTAGCTGTTTTAGATGAGGCATATAATGTAGAAGAGTTAGAGGGTGGAGATACAAGAGAAGTATTAAAATTAAATCCTGTACTAGCACCTTATAAAGTTAATGTTTTACCTTTAATAAAGAAAAATCACTCAGAAAAAGCCTTAGAAATATATGAAGAGTTAAGTAAATATTTTATGGTTAGTTATGATGAAACAGCTAATATTGGTAAACGTTATAGAAGAGCTGATGCGATTGGTACTCCTTGGTGTTTAACTGTTGATGATGAAACTATAAATAATGGAACAGTTACTTTAAGGGATCGTGATACAATGGAACAAATAACTTTACGAGTAGAAGAAGTAAAAAATTATGTACAAGAAAGAATAGTCTTTTAAAGTTTGATTATTCTTCTTTTTTTTGCTATAATAGTCGTCGTTTTAGAAAAAGAAGGATATTTATGTGGTACTTAGTTCTATATTTGCAAAATTCTTCTTTTTTATAATAGATCATAGGGAGGTTTTATGGGAACATATATATTAACAATAATTTATGTGGTTGCATTTTTTGCTAATATAACAAGTGAAATAGTTTATTATAAAAGATATGAAAATTTTAAAAAGTCACTTGGTTATATAAATTTGAAGGGAAATAAATTTTGTGAATTTTTTTTACATAATTTTTTTATAGGGGTTCCACTTCTTTTAGGGGATCACTTGTTGTTAATTAATTTTTTTGATTCAATTAATTCCAATGTTAATTTTAACCAACAAAGTTTAAAAGATTTAAAAGAGGAATTATCTAAGGGAGATATAAAACTTGCTGATGTTGAAGAGTTACATCCAATTGAATTAGTTCATAAAATAAAGGGTGCTAGGAAAAGTTTAATAGCTTCATATGAAGAATATATAAAAGAATTACTTAATCTTCTATATGATTATCAAGATACAAATTATTTTAGTGAACCTGATAAGACAGATTTGAATGAAAAAAAGGAAGAGTTAAAACAACTTCAAATTAGATTTGATACGGCAATAAAAAAAGAGGCTAAATCTAAAAAATAAATAATTATAAGAAGGGAGAAGAATTTTATGTCTATATATTTAATAATTTCTATAATATCTTTAGTTTCAAGAGTTATTTTAGAAGTATCTTATGAACGGTTTAAAAGAAAAAATAATTATAAAAATACTTATACTGGGGGAGAGTATCTTTTTGCAATAAAGAAAAGTCCTGTTTTAGGGAAATTGATTTTAGTTTTGTTACCTTTAATACCGTTTTGTCGATATTCGTCAATAGTTGATTTAATAGCTTTTAAAAACACTTTTGAAAGACGTTTGAACAACGAAATAGAAGATAATGATGTAACAAAAGTAATTTCTATTCAAAATGAAGATGGCGAAGAAAGCGTGGAAAATGATAGTTTTGAGCAAGATGAAAATGCCAAAATAGAGCATTTAACTGGTGATGTAGTAGATAAAGAGGATGTCTTTTTTGAAGATTTATTATCAGATTTAGAAAAAAACGTAGATGCAGAAAGTGTAGATTTATTTGCGTATTTTCTATTTGTTATGGCTATGGAAGAACTTCATCGTGATGTGGAGGAAGAAGTTGGTAAATATCATGAATTTAATGAATCTTTTACTAATTCAGATTCGGACAAAAGAGATAATGAGCATAAATTAAGAAGATAGTTCTAAAGTTTTTGAAAAAATGTTTACTATGTTTGTGTAAATGTGTTATTATATTGATATAGTAAATATATGGAGGTGTTTCTTATGGCATTTAATGCATTTAAAGATGCTTTATTTCCTAAAGATAATAATGGTGATGTGATTGATACTGAAAATGAGTCTTATGATACTAGTGATTTAGCTGGATCTAAGTCTTCAACAGGAGCTAAAATGGTTTTAGTAGAACCACGTGCTTATTCTGAATCTCAACAAATTGCAGACCATTTAAAAAGAAGAAATTCCGTTGTAGTAAATTTAAAAAGAGTTACAAATGATCAAGCAAGAAGAATTATTGACTTTTTAAGTGGAACTTTATACGCGATAGGTGGAGAATTACAAAGATTAGGTAATGGTATATACTTATGCACTCCTAAGAATGTTAATGTTGAGGGAAGAATAAGTGATGAAGAAAGTGAAAGAAAAGCCAAATCAAAAGTAGAAGACGAAATGGATTTTTAACCACTTTAAATTAGGTGATATGTAATGAGAAAATTTGATAGGAGTTTAAATGGTTACAATGTAGCTCAAGTTAATGCTTTTGTTGACGATGTTGTCGATAAAGTTGATGATATGATAACTAAGATGAAAGAAAAAGATTTAGAAATTGATAGACTAAATAAAGAACTTGAACATTATAAAAAGATGGATGCTACGATTAATCGTGCTGTTGTTATAGCTGAAGAGGCTGCTAGTAAGTATAAAGTGTCATCTCTTAATGAAAGTGATGCTATAGTTACTGAAGCTAAAAAGAATGCTAATAGAATTATTAATGATGCATTAATGAAGGCTGAACAGTATGAAAATGATGCTGCTAGATTACGTAGAAATATCATTGCATATAAAAGAAGAATAAAAAACCTAATTGATCAACAATCAGAAATAATTGATGATTTAGATAAAATAGATATGGAATAACAGGTAAGCTTGTTATTTTTTGTTTTTAAGGAGGTAATATGAAAACCAATTTGATGACAATTCCAAACGTTGGGAGGAGAACAATGATAAGTTTAATGAATATTGGAATAACTTGTGTAGAAGATCTTATTGGGGCTTCTCCTGAGGAATTATATAAAAAAGATTGTTTAAAAAAAGGTATGCAAGTAGATAGATGTCAGCTATATTTATTTCGAATGATAGTTTATTATGCAGAAAATGAAGTTCGTGATCCTGAAAAACTTAAGTGGTGGTATTGGAAAGATAAAGAATATCCTGAAAACAAAAAATAAAAGAGAAAGTAATTTCTCTTTTAAAAAAGTTTTTTTACTAAACTTTTTACATACATATTTATTTCATCAAGTGAATAGTTTATTTCACCTCTAAAATGTTTTATAAATAGATTGGTACAACCATAGCTATAAAATATTAAATCTAATTCATTAGGTGTTTTTTTATTAAAAGAAATATCTAATTTTTTTCTCAATAATTTAACTATTCTATCTGCGTAAATTATAGCATTGGGACTTGATAAAATCATTGTATAAATATATTCGTTTTCTTTTAAATAATTTGTTATATCATCTATACAATGATTAAAATCGTCGATATTTTTTAAATCTTCAATATTTTTTTGAAGCATTTCCATTGTTTCATTTTGGATATCTCCAGCAACTTCATAGATATTATCATAATGTGTATAAAATGATGATCTTGTAATATCAGCTCGAGCTACAAGTTCTTTTACTGTAATATTAGATAGTTCACATTTTTCATGCATGAGTTCAGCAAATGCTTCTTTTATAGCTTTTTTAGTTTTTCTTGAAGAAGAATTTAAATTCTTTACTTTCATTATGGACACCTCTTTTTGGATATTATAGCATTTTTTTGATAATGTACAATATTAGACAGTGTAAAAATATACATTTATTTATACTTTGTCTAAATTTAGACACATTAATATAAAGTGTACTGTTTTTTACTTTCTTTCTTGCATATAATTTCATGTGATTGAAAGGAAGAAAATCATGAAAATAATAAAAGATAAAATTATAAATTTTATTGTAGACAAACGTTACTACATATTGGTATTATTTACTATATTATCTTTATTCTCGCTTTTTTTAAGCACTAAAGTTAATATTAATTATGATATATCAAAATATTTGCCTACGAATTCTGAAACTAAAATAGGAAAGAATATAATGGATAAAAATTTTAGTGGGACAAATACAAGTACACTAAATTTAATGTTTGAAGGTTTAGAAAATGATAAGAAAAATATAATTCAAGAAGAGTTAAGTAGAATAGATGGTGTTAGTAAAGTTTTATATGATGAAACAGATAATTATAATAAGGATGATTATACTCTTTATATTATAACTCTTGCTGATAAAGAGGATAGTGAGTTAGCTAGTAATCTTTATAATGAAATAATTGATAATTATTCAAACTATGAAATTTATACAAGTGGAAATATTTCTGAGTGGAATAAACCAGTTCTTCATTTATGGATTATTGTATTTGCTATAGTTTCTGCTATTATTATATTAATTATAATGTGTGAATCTTATATTGAACCATTTTTATTTCTTTATGCCATTGGATTAGCAGTTTTTGTTAATATGGGAACTAACATAATATTTTCGAGTGTTTCTAACATTACCAATTCAATTGCAGCTATACTTCAATTAGCTTTATCGATGGATTATTCAATTATGTTAATGAATAGATATAGTCAAGAACGAGAGAAAGAAAAGGATAAACAAGTTGCAATGAAAAAAGCTCTGTTCTATGCTACTTCTCAAATTACAAGTAGTTCAGTTACGACAATAGTTGGGCTTCTTGCTTTAGTTTTTATGAGTTTTACAATAGGAGCAGATTTAGGATTTGTTTTAGCTAAAGGTGTATTACTAAGTTTAATTAGTATATTTTTGGTTTTACCAGCTTTAATTTTACTTTTTGATAAAAGTATATTGAAGACCAAGAAAAAGAGTTTAAACTTTAAAATGAATTTTATTGGGAATTTTGTCTATAGCTTTAGATATCCAGCACTAATTATTTTTATAATATTGTTTGGTGTATCATTTGTTTTAAAGGATGGAGTAAACATTTTATACACAGGTTCTGAAAATGATAAGATAGCTTCTGTATTTAGTGAAAACAATCAAATTGCAATTATTTATAATTCATCTTTAGAAAAAGAAGTAACTGATGTTTTTGAGAATTTAGATGATGATAAAATTTCAGAAATATTGTCTTATAGTACTACTATAGGAGAGAAATTAAAATATAATGAAGTAAATGAAAAAATAAACTCTCTTGGTTTAGACGTTAATGTTGATGAATATATTCTTAAGTTAGTTTATTATAATTACTATAATAAAGATAATCAAAATAAGATGACGATAAATGAATTTGTTGAATTCGTTAATAAAGATATTTTGAATAATAAAGATTTGTCTAAAAATATTGATCAAAGTACCAAAACTAATTTGTCTAAGTTAACAAATTTTACTGATCAAAAGAAAATAAATAAAAAAAGAACTGCAAAGGATATAGCAAATATTTTAGAAGTTGACGAAGATTTAGTTAAAGATATATTTATTTTATATAATTCTTTGTCTGTAGATAATAATATGCAAATGGGGGAATTTTTAAATTTTATTAATCAAAATATAATTCCTAATAAGAAGTATAGTAATATGATTAAAAATGAAGATAGAGAAAATATCCAAAAAATTGTGCCATTTACTGATAAAAAAATAATTAATAAAGAAGTAAATGATGAATTTTTATCAAACATGTTTTTTATGTCAAAGAGTGATGTAAAAGGTGTAATGTCTTTATATTATACTAAATATGAAAGTGATATGGAGTTAAGTTTGATAGAATTTTTAGAAGGTATTAAATTTATTAGTTCCAATAGCGATTATTTAGATGATGTAGATTTAGAAAAGATTCTTGTTTTAGAAGAGTTTATATATAATAAGAATGATTTTAATAATACTAAATTAAATAAACAACAACTAGAAATAGTATTTAGTAATATAAATAATAATTTAGTTAATCTGGTATATTCTTATTTTAATTTTAATGATGATTATAAATTTAGTCCATCTGAATTTATTGAATTTGTAATTTTAAATTTTGAATCTGTTTTAGATAATAATAGCTTAAATAATTTAAAGTTAATAAAACTTATTATGGAATCTACAAATAATAAAACTTCGTATAAAGCATCTGAATTAGCTAAATTATTTAATTTAAAAGATGAAAATATTTTTATATTATATACTTTAATAGGTTTAAATAATAATTATGAATTTAAATTAAGTCCTAATCAATTTGTAAATATTATTTTATCTGATGAGAATCTTATTAATAAGTTAGATATTAGTAAGATAAATTTGCTTAAATTAGTTAAAGAAATTATGAATTATACTAATCTTGGTAAGAAATTTTCTGCAAAGGAAATATCTAATATTTTAGGAATAGAAGAAAATAAAGTTAAATTAATATATTCTTTTGCTGATAGTAAAAATATATTAATGAGTTTAAATGAATTTACTGATTTTATTATAAATGATGTTGTAAAAAGACCAGAATATAAAAAATACTTTAATAGTGATACAAAAAAACAATTAGAGTCTATAAGAAAAGTTATTAATTCTTCTTTAAAGAAAGAAAAATTAACTGCTGGAAAAACATATATGATGCTTTCAACTTTAAATAAATCGTTAAATGATAATTTAGTTGATATGGTCTATCTTTATAATGGCTCTATAAAAGAATTTAAAGATGACTATGAATTATCTTTAGAAGAATTAATAACTTATTTAAATAATGATATTTTATTAGATTCTAGTTTTAATGAATTTTTAGATAAAGATAAAAAAGATATTATAATAAATGCTAATGAAAAAATAAATGATGCTAAAAAGATTTTAACTAATAATGAGTATTCAAGAATTATTTTAAATACAAAATATTATTTTGAGGGAGAAGAAACTTTTAATTTTATTGCGAATTTAAAAAATAGTTTAAAATTTGATGATATTTATATTATTGGAGATTCTCCTATGGCTTATGAGATAAGTAAAAGTTTTAATGAAGAGCTTAATCTAATTACTATTTTAACTATGATTGCGATATTTATTGTAGTAGCTATTACATTTAAATCTTTTATAATACCTTTAATTTTAGTATTTATTATTCAGTGTGCAGTTTATATAACTATGAGTATTTTATCATTAACTGGAACTAACTGTTATTTTATATCCCTTTTAATAGTTCAAAGTATTTTAATGGGAGCTACTATAGATTATGCTATTGTTTATACAACATATTATATTGAGATGCGTAAAAGTTTTGATATAAAGAAGTCAATAATTGAAGCTTATAATAAGTCTATTCATACTATTCTTTGTTCTTCTTCAATTTTAGTTATTGTAACTCTTATAGTTGGTAATTTTGCTTCACAAATAGCCGCTAAAATATGTATGACTTTATCTAAAGGTTCACTTTGTGCAGCACTTTTAATTATTTTTATTTTACCGCCAATATTAGCTATTTTTGATAAAATTATTATAAAAAAAGATAGTAAAAAAGCAACTATTCACTAATAGCTGCTTTTTCTTTTTCAATAATACTTTTTGGATATGGTTTTATTTCGTCTGTTAAGCCAATTAAATAATCAACACTTACTCTATAAAATTTAGCAAGGATGACATACTTTTCAATGGGCATTCTAACAATCCCAAGTTCATATCGACTATAGTTTTGTTGAGGGACATGTAAAACTCTTGCTATGTCTCTTTGGGAATAATCTCTATCTTCTCTAATTTCTCTTAATCTATTGATATTCATACCTTCACCCATAAATATTTTGTCATATATTGTCGTATGTTTATTGATTTTACACCACAATTGATGTAATTCATGGCTGTTATAAACCATAAATGGTGTACTATTAGCTTGCAATAAAAAGAAATATTCTTTTTTCTAAATATATTAAATGGTATAATTAAATTGGTGATAACTATGTATAAAGTTAGGACTAATAAGATGTTAGCTAAAAATATTTACTTGTTAGAAGTTGAAGCTCCTTTAATTGTTACAAAAGCACTCCCTGGTCAATTTGTTATTGTTATGGCATCTTCTTCTTCTGAAAGAATACCTCTTACTATTTATGAATGTGATAAAAAAAATAATGTTGTAAGTTTAGTTTATCAGGTTGTTGGGGCTTCTACTTTGGAATTAACAACTGTAGAAAATGATTTATATTCGATAGTTGGGCCACTTGGGAAACCTAGTATACTTGTTTCAAATATTGATGAGTATAAAGATAAAAAAGTCCTTTTTGTGGCAGGTGGTGTTGGAATAGCTCCTGTTATGGCAACATTAAATTATATGTCTTCTAGGGGAGTACTTTGTGATTTAATATATGGTGCTAAAAGTAGTGATTTACTTATATTAGAAGATAAAATAAAGAAAAGTGTTAATAATTATAAAATTGTTACAGATGATGGTACAAAGGGAATAAAAGGTAATGTAGTGGATGCTATGGAGAGACTTGAAGATTATGATGTTTGCTTAACTGTTGGACCAGTTATTATGATGAAATATGTTTCTTTAAAAACTAAGGAAATCGGTTTAAAGACAATTGTCAGTATGAATCCTATAATGGTTGATGGTACTGGTATGTGTGGAGCTTGTCGTTTGGTTGTTGATGGGAAGGTTTTATTTGCTTGTGTTGATGGTCCAGAATTTGATGGACATAAGGTGGATTTTGATTTAGCAATGGAACGCATGAATATTTATAAAACTTTTGAAGGACGTAAATATTTAGAAGCTATTGAAGGTAATACCCATCATGGAGGATGTGGAGAGTGTAATCATGAATAAAGTTCAAATGAGAAGTAGGGATAAAGAAACTCGAGTAAATAATTTTTCAGAAGTCAATTTAGGATATAATAAAGAAGAAGCTCAAAAAGAAGCTAATAGATGTTTAAATTGTCAAAATCCAAGGTGTGTAAAAGGGTGTCCGATAGGTATTAAAATTCCGAAGTTTATTGAAGCAATAAAAAATGATGATATTAATCTTGCTTATGAAATTATTAGGGAGGATAATTTATTTCCTGGAATATGTGGTCGTGTTTGTCCTCAAGAAAAGCAATGTGAAAGTATGTGTATTAAAGGATTTAAAGGAGACGCTATTTCGATAGGATCATTAGAAAGATATGTTTCAGATGAAGCTATTAAAAATAATATTAAAATAGATAATAAAAAGAAATCTAATGGCAAAACAGTTGCTATAGTTGGTTCTGGTCCATCTGGTCTTGCTTGTGCTTCTATTCTTCAAAGTGAGGGGTTTAGTGTAACTATTTATGAGTCACTTCATAAAGCAGGTGGTGTATTAACTTATGGAATACCAGAGTTTAGACTTCCGAAAAAAATTGTTGATAAAGAAATAGAAGCGTTAGTGGATTTAGGTGTAAAATTTGTATTTAATGCTCCAATTGGGCTTTCTTTTAGTATAACTGAGTTGAAGAGTAAATATGATGCTGTTTATTTAGCTACAGGTGCAGGATTACCAAGATTTATGGGCATAAAAAACGAGTGTGCTAATGGTGTCTTTTCAGCAAATGAAGTATTAACACGAATTAATTTAATGGGTGCTTATAATAGGGAGTCAAAAACACCTGTATATGAGGCTAAGAGAGTCGTGGTTGTAGGTTGTGGAAATGTAGCTATTGATGCTGCTAGATCGCTTAGACGAATGGGAGCTTCTGTTAGTATAGTTTATAGACGAAGCGAGTTAGAAGCACCTGCAAGAAAAGAAGAAATAAAACATGCTAAAGAAGAAGGTATAGAGTTTCTTTATTTAACAAATCCGAAAGAAATAATTGTCGAAAATAATGAAGTAGTTGGTATGGAAGTTTCCTTAATGGAATTAATTGATGATGGTACAGAAAGAAGAAGTGTAAAAGAAATACAAAATGCAATAAAAAAAATAGACTGTGATATGGTTGTTATGGCTTTAGGAACAATGCCTAATTCTCTAATACTTAATGATTCTAATATTAAAACTGACACTTATGGATTAATTTTAGTAGATGATACAAAAACGAACATAGATAGAGTATATGCTGGGGGGGATGCGGTGACAGGAGCTGCAACAGTTATTCTTGCTTATGAAGCAGGGAAAAAGGCCGCATTAAAAATAATAGATGATATTTCTATTTGACAATAAACATATTTTTATCTATAATGTTTTAAGGTGAATGATATGAAAAATAATATTGGGTGGATAATAGCAGGAATTATAGTCTTAGTAATTATTTTTTCTTGTTTTTTATCTAACAAACAAAAGAAAAAAGATAGTATAGATGAGGTGGAACTTATGAGTGGAAAACATAATGTTGTAATTAATATTAAAAATTATGGAGAAATAGCATTAGAATTAGATGCTGATATTGCTCCAATTACTGTTACTAATTTTATTTATTTAGTAAATAAAAACTTTTATGATGGGTTGACTTTTCATCGTATAATAAAAGATTTTATGATCCAAGGAGGGGATCCATCAGGGGATGGAACTGGTGGAAGTCAAACAAAGATAAAAGGAGAATTTGCTTCTAATGGAGTTGAAAATTCAATTAGTCATGTTAGAGGTGTTATTTCAATGGCTCGTGGTAGGGATAATGATTCAGCAAGCAGTCAATTCTTTATTGTTCATAAGGACTCTAAATTTTTAGATGGTGATTATGCTGCATTTGGTCATGTAACTGATGGAATGGAAGTAGTTGATAAGATTGCTGAAGATGCCAAACCAATAGATGATGATGGTTTTGTTTCAAGTGCTAATCAACCAGTAATTGAATCTATTAAAGTGATTGATTAACATAACATATAATTGTTATGTTTTTTCTTTTTTATGTTATAATTAAGGTGTGATTAATATGAAGAAAATATTTAATAAAAAAAGACTAAGTTTTTTAATAATGTTTTTAGTTTTATTCATTATAAGTTTTTATATGGATATCTATACTAGACGTATTTTTGATATAACAATATTTAATTTTAATAACTTAAGAAGTCGTACAATATGGCTTGGATTCACGATATCATGGATTTTAATAATATTATTTATAATGTATTTTATTTCTGATAAAAAGAGAATTAAAATTTTTAGTGTAGTGGCTGTTGCTTTAAATGTTTTATTTTTTGCTCATATTTGTTTTGCTCAACAAATGGGAAAATTTATAATGGTATCTGATTTATTTTTAGCAGGTGAGGGATTTCAATATTTTTTTAGTATATTTTTGAATTTAAATATAGGGATGATTTTAACTATATTTATAAATTTGGGTTTAATTGCCTTACTTAATTATATTGATATAAAGTTTAAGGTAAAAGGAAATAATAAAAAGGTATTTAATAAGTATGTTATAGGGGCATTTGTTATTTCAATTATTCTTTCAAGATGTATTTCCTTTGTTATGTTGGGGCATGATGTTGATAATAATAATTGGCAAGAAAATTATAATACCAAAAATATATATAATAATTTTACTAATCCGAACTCTTCAATGTTTGTAAGTGGTTTTTATGAGTATAATGTAAGAATTATTTATAAATATTTTTATAATTTATTAACGGAAGATAAGGCTCTTTTAAAGTCTAATGTTGATGAATATAACGCTATTTATGGAAAAACTTTATCAAATAATGAGTATACAGGAGTTTTTAAAGATAAAAGTGTAATATTTATTATGATGGAAAGTATTGATTCTTGGATTGTTGATAATCAAACGATGCCTACTTTGAAGTATTTAATGGATACAGGATTGAATTTTACGAATCGTTATTCACCTTTCTTTAATGGTGGACAAACTATCAATACTGAGTTTGCACTTAATACAGGGATGTATGCAATAAATAATAAAAAGGCTATTTATGATATTAATGACGTTGAATATAAATATAGTTTAGCAAATATTTTGAAGAAAAATGGTTATGTGACAAATTCTTTTCATGCTAATGCATCTTCATTTTATAATAGAGGAAAATTTCATAATGATTTAGGCTATGATAAGCACTATTCAGCTTTAGATATGCAAAATGCAGGAATTTTAGATCACAATAAAAATTATTATTCTGATTCAGAATTTATAAGTGATGAAAAGTTAGTGGATTTAATATTAAATGATAAAAAGTTTTTAAGTTTTATTACAACTTATTCTGCTCATTTAGAGTATACTAATGATAATAAAGTTTTTAAAAGAGTACCACATTATTTAGATCATACAAAGTATAATTATGAAGAGTATATTTATAGAACCCTGGCAAATGATACTGATCGATTTATAAGAATACTTTTACAAAAAATAGAAGAAAGAAAATTGATAGATGATGTTGTAATAGTTCTTGCAAGTGATCACTATGTATATGGTTATTCAGATACTGACTATGTTGCATTAAAAAAAGATGTAATAAATGATCGTAAGGCTTTACAAAATACACCATTAGTAATTTGGTCAAATGATATGTCACATAAAGATATTGATACAATTCTTGATACAGCAGATGTTTTGCCAACGCTTTTAAATATGTTGGATATAAAGTATAATCCTAATGCGTATTTGGGTGATGATGTATTTTCTAGTACACATGATGACTTTGTTTGGTTTTCTGATGGGGCTTATATTTCGTCAAAAACTTGTTCTTTAACAAAGGAAGCAATACTTACAAAGGTTAATTATAATATATCAAAGAATAAATCAATTTTACTTACTAATTACTATGGAATTTAATGGAGGGTTTTATGAAAGATACAAAGGAAATAGTTTTATTTTTTAAAGAGAATACTAGTTTTAGTTTAGTGGATATTTCAAAGGAAATATTAGTTAGATATCCTGAATTAGGGGACCCAATAATATTACCAGATAATGGGAAAACAAGATCACCATTAATTTTATTTAATACTAATCCTGATTTTCAAATGCAAATAAGTAGAGTTTCACTTAATTTTGTTATTAATCATGTTTATTTTAAAAAAATAGAAGAAATAATATTTGATATAGTTGACTTATTTGAAGAGGCTAAATGCTATTTTTATCGTATGGGTTATATTTCAAGTATATTTATGCCATCTAATTATGTGGATAAAGTTAAAGACCGTTTCTTATGTGTTGATGAACTAGAAGATATTGAAGATTTTAATTTAAGTTGGTATCGTAGTTTTAATAATAAATTTGGTTCAATTAATTGTTGGGAAAGATTTATTACGAATGCTGTTGATTTTAAAGATTTATTAATTCAATATGATTTTAATACTCCAGTTCAAGAAAATATTAATTTTGAAATGAAGTATATAAAAGAATTTATTAAAACAGCTAACGACTATATTGAAAGTAGGACTGATTTTTAATGATTAGAAAATTTGCTGCAATATTTTTACTTGTTTTATGGTTAGGTGTGATTTTTAGTTTTTCTAATGCTAGTGGAGAAACATCTGGTGGAATGAGTGAAAAGTTAATTAAAAATGTTGTTTCTACTTTTTCTAATATAGATAAGGATTCTGAAAGTATGCAGAAAATAGTAAAACATTATTCATTTGTTGTACGAAAATCTGCTCATTTTGTTGAATATTTTATTTTAGGAATTATTGTAGTTAACTTTTTTGTTAGTTTTAATATTAATAAAAGAATTTTGATTTATTCATCTATTTTTTGTATAGTAGCAGCTCTTTTTGATGAAATTCATCAAACTTTTGTAGACTCAAGAAATGGGAATTTAGTAGATGTTTTATTAGATTCTTCAGCTTCTTTAATAGCTTCTTATCTTGTCGTTCGTTTTTATTTATTTAGGGGAATGTATGAAAAAAAACATAATTAATATTTTTTTAGGATTGCTTTTTTCAATAACTTTTCTTTTTGCCGTATTTTCTCTTACTGTTTTAAATAAGAATTTTATCTATATGGTATTTAATAAGGTTGGTTATTATGAAAAAATAAATAAAAGATTAGAATATTTAAATGTAGATGAAGAACAGATTAATAAAGATTTGAAAAAATATGTAAAAAGCCATTATAGAAATGAGAATTTTAATGTTAAAAATTTAAATGATGAAGCGAATTCTCAGTATAATAGCATAATAAAATTTGATAATTATTTTTCTAAAGTAGATATAACTTTAATAATAGAATTTATTTATATTATAACAATTTCTTTGATTATCATAACAGGTATAGTTTTTAATAAGACAAAGAATAAACATGATTTATTTAAAATTATTTTTATTAACTTTATTTTTTGTATCGTATTTTATGGAATATTAAAAGTTTTTTTAGATATAGATAATGAGATTTTAAACAATATTAAAATTACATTTAGTCAGTATTACTTAGCTATCTCGATAATATTGTTTGAAATATTTTATCTAAGAAAATTGAAATTTATTAATAAAAATAATAAGTTTTAGTTATTTGAAATTGATATACAATAATAATCGTTAAAAATGAAATTATAATATTGCATAATGAACTAATGTTCGATATAATGTTTGTGGGAATATCAGTTGTTGAGTGTCTACCGAATCTCTAGAAGAGAGGAGGTTTGATAAAAATGAAAACTAAGACTTTTATAATTAAAGTTCTTAAGCTCATTGCTATCATTTTATTTCTCTTTATCATTATGATAGTAGTAATAAAAAAATGACACTTAATTCATCATTGAATTAAATGTCTTCACAAATAATTGGGTAGACATTCAACTAAGCAAAAACTGAATGTTCCCTTTTTTATTTTATGCAAGTTTCCTTGACACATTCATAATAACATAAAAAGGGCTTTTTTACAAGTTTATTGTTATTGCTTTTTAGATCTCATTAATGCCACAGAGATGATTTTTTTTAGAATAAATATTTTTCTAAATTAAAAAAATTAGAAAAAAAGTTAATATCTTTAGTATATATCTTGAAAAAAATGCTAACATAAGTTATATTGTATTTAATGATAAGAGCTTTTATTGAATATTTTAAGATGTAAAAATTTTTTAATTTACTTTATTTGCCATCATGTAATAATAAAATCAGAAATGTAAAAGATAATAAATAGGATAGTAGGAGTAGATTAAAGATGAAAATAGTACCTGTTTTAAAAAAAGAAAAATTTGAAGATGCAAAAGAGATTTTAGATAAAGAGAAGATAAACTATAAAGAAGAAAAAGAATTTAGTTTATTTATTAGAAGAGGAAGAGTTATTAGAACTGAACCAGAAGAGGGAAGCGAGATAAAAAACAGTGATGAAGTAACTGTTTATGTTTCTAAATTATGGTTATTTCCTTTCCTTTTGTTTTTTATAGTGTTGATTCTTTTGATGTTTATAAATATTGGTATATCATCAATAATAACAAATAATCGTCCATTGATTGAAAGTAAAGAAGATGGATGGGTAAAGAGTAATATAGTATATGTAAAAAAAGATGTGGATGTAAGTGAGTTAGAAAGTTATATGTACTGTGTAACTGAGAATAAATCTAGTAAGAAATGTGATTGGAAAGAAACTCAAGAAAAGAGTATAGAAATAGCGGAAACAGGCAAATGGAATGTTTTCTTTAAGGGTAAATATAAAAATGGAAAATATTCATTTATTTCGAACAAAGAAGAAGTACTTATTGATAATATTTCACCAATTATTGATTCAATTACTAAAAGTGTTACAGCTAATTCTTTTAATATAAATGTTAAAGCAAGGGACAAAGATTCGGGAATAAAAAATTATTATTATAAAATAGGCAATAAAGAGTATGTTGAAGTAAAGAATAATTTTGTTATAAAGAATTTAGAAGAAAATACAGAATATACGATAACAATAAAGGTTTTTGATAATGCTTTAAATAGTTATGAAGTTACATTTACAGAAAGAACTTCTAATTTTAATAATGGGGTATCAAATTCTGAAGATAATAATGATAATTCAAATACGGAAAATACAACTAATAAGAGTGAGATAGATAATCCGAATTATAACAATGGGACGACTGTTTATCCAGATTCAAATCCAGATAAAACTAAGCCAACAGGAAATTTAGATGAAGAGAATAATACAACAAAACCTATTAAAACGACAACAACTTCCTCTGGTGATAAGTCTACAACAACAAAGCCAGTTAGTTCTACTGAGCAGACAATAACAGTTAAACCAACTAATACAACAAAACCTATTAAACCAGAATTAGAAATACCAAAAATTGATTTAATAGATTTACCAGCAGTTTTTGAATATGGTGAAAAATATCAACTTCCAAGTCATGTTGAATTTGGTCCATCAGGTGGTAATTATTCATGTGCTTTAGATCATGATTGGAGTAAAAATGTTTCATCAACTGAGGATTTTGCTGTAGGAGAATATACGGTTAGTTGTAAGGCTATATCTAATACAGGAACTTATGCTGAGGTAAGTAAGGATATAAAAGTTATTGTTCCAAATGGTGAAGATGAAGAATGGGATGGATGGATAAGATTAAATATTTATTATCCAGTTGGTTCAACTAATCGTGAGTGGAGATTACATAGAGAAGGTGAAATCCGTGGCGAAGATGATGATTGGGAAAGTTATACTGGACCAATTTTAGTTAAGGTTAGTGATATAGGTAATATTTATATACGTTATGATCTTGATGGAGAAAAAGTAATAGATGTTCCTAATGGCAAAGTCTTAGTTGATATATCAGCTGACAAGATGACTTTAAGTGGTGAAGAAATAACTAATGTAAAAATAACTTATGATAAAAATGCTAAAACTAAGGAATATCGTATAAATGGTGGAAATTGGATTCAGTACGAAAAAGAATTTAGTGTTGGTGCTGATACTTTAATTGAAGCTAGGGCAACTAAAGAAGAAAATGTTTATGATGCTGAAGGAAATGTTATAATGCAAAAAACATTAGTTGGTGAAGATGCTCTTTACATAAGTGAAAAGGGTGAAAGTTCACTTAATTTTGGTAGTGTTAGGATAGATATTAATCCAGATAAAGAATATTTAAATGAAAAAACTAATGTAAGCATTGATTATGAAGATGATGCTATAGTTAGAATGTATAAAGTTGATGATTCTGCATGGCTTGATTATACCGGTTCATTTGTAGTGAGTGCTAACTCAACTGTATATGCTTATGCTGAAAGTGAGAGAACAATTGATTTAGATAATGGAGTAAAAAGAACAGGAAAGGCTGTTGGTAGATCACAAAAGACAATTTTTAAAAGTGGTGAAGGCAATCCAGAAGGAGGAGATAATCCAGATGAAAATTACTTGCATGTAAATATTAATTCATCTCATAATCGACTTTTAAAAGGGCAAAAAGCGACTATAAGTATAGTAAGTAATGAAGCTAATTCAAAAATATATTATAGTTTAGACAATAAAAATTATACTTTGTATACAAATTCGTTTGAAGTTAGTGCTAACACATTCATATATGCTAAAGCAGAATATAAAGGAAAATATGCTTATGATGTAAAATATATAGAAGCAGTATCTTTATCTGATAGATTAGAAGGACCAGTAATATCTGTTTCGCCAACTACTCTAACTGAGAAGGTAACAGTAGATATTAAAACAAAGGAAGAAGCAAAAAATATTTACTACAGTGTAGATGGTGGATCTTATCAGGAATATGTTAATACCTTTGAAGTTTTAAAAAACTCAATTATAAGATCTTACTATATAAATAAGAATGATAAGAAATCAGAAGTAACTTATTATTATGTTCAAAATATTAAACAACCCAATAAACCTTATGTAAAAATAGATGCTAGTCCAAGTATTTATTTGAATGAAGATATTGATTCTGTAATAGTTACTATAAGTGGAAGTGACTATGATACTTTAGAATATTCTTTTAATGGAATAGAGTATTTTAGATATGAACGACCAATCCAAATAAATCAAAGTAAAAGTATTTATGCAAAGGGTACTAATAAAAATGGGATAACAATTGAAAAATTAAATATTACAACTTCAATTGCTCCAATTCCTTTAGAAAAATTAGATGTAGCAATTACTTTATCGCCAGAAGAAAATGAAGTTCAAGGTCTAATTGATAAGTTAGAGGTTAGTATTTTATATGATGAAAGAGCAACAGGAAGATACTATAGAATTGGGAATGGAGACTTAAGAGAATATAATGGACCATTTGAAATAAATGAGAATACAACCGTTTATGCTTATGCTTTAAATACAAAAGGTTTAGGTGAAACTAGTAAGCAAGTTAATTATTTAACAACTGGTATCTCTAATCCTTTAATTAGAATAAATCCAACAACACCATCCCCATGGGTTAGAGTTGAAATTGAATATGCTAATACTGCAAGTATAAAAAAATATAAACTTGATGATGGTGAGTGGCTTGATTATTTTGGTCCAATTGAGTTAATTACTAATAATACAAGAATAAGTGCCTATAATGAAGATTCGTTAGGACATTATGGAGAAAGTGAGATATTAGTAGATAATATAATACCAAAAGATAATTTAACGATTTTAGATAATGGAATGTATTATTTAATAAAACTAAATTATCCGACTATGTCTAATCCAAGTGATCGTGAGTATAAATGGAAAAAAGATGGTGAATGGAAAAAATATAACCCCCATGGGATTGTCTTAATTAGACCAGAATACAAAGATAAAGTTATTGGATCTGATGGAGTAAAAATAAAAGATGAAAATGGCAAAGAAATAATTATAAAAGATGATTATTATGTTTTAGATGTGCCTTTATCAGAATTATCTGAAAATATATTTATGAGATGGGATTTAGCAAAACCTAATACACCAACATTTATTTTATCAACAGAGGAATGGACAAAAGAAGTTACTGTTGCAATTAATTATGATAAGGTAAGTGTAGAAAAACTTTATAAAATTATTTACAGTGATGGAGAAGAAACTGATTGGCTAGATTATAAAAATCCAATTAAGATTTCTAAAGAAGATGCTACGATATATGCTAAATCTATTAATGATGTAGAAATTCAAAGTGAAATAGCTAGTAAAAGAATTACTAATATTGATGTGATAAAACCAGAAATAATAGATGTAAATATTTTAGAAAAAGGGTCGAGTAATTTTACTATAGAAGTTTTAGCAGAAGATCAAAGTAGTAAAGTAGATACTTATATGTATTCTTTAGATGGGGAAGAATATATAACTTCTAAAAATAATGTATATACTTTTAATAAATTAAAAAATAATAAAGAATATCAAGTTTATATAAAAGTAACCGATAAAGCTGGCAACATATCAGATGCTTATCAGTTAAGTGTTACTACAACTGATATCGGAGATATTTCATATATATTAGATAATGAAGGATGGGCAACGGAAAAAGAATTAACTATTAGTTATCCAAGAGATGTTTATAATGGCTATAGTTATCAATATAGTTTAGATTTAGGCGAGTCTTGGGAATTATATGAACAACCATTAAAGATAACTGAAAATAATACAATTGTTGTTGCAAGAGTTGTTGACGGTGATAACATAAAGGTTGCTGCTTCGTTTACGGTTTCAAAAATTGATAAAACAATTCCAACTATTAGTTTAGATGGTTTACCTAGTATTTTTTCTAAAGATCTAGAATATGTAATACCAACTAGTTATACTGATGGAATAAGTGGATCAAATAGGGTCTGCAAAGTTCCTAATAGTGATGTAGAGTATACAAATTCAAGTAGTTTACCAGTAGGAGAATATACTTTGACTTGTGAAATAACAACAGGTGCTGGGCTAACTGCACAGGTAAGTAAGGATATTAAAGTAACAAATATAACAGTAAAAGGTAATAGTATATTAGACATAATAGAAACAAAAGATTTAAAATCAGGTTATTATGATTTTGAAGTGTTGGGCACCAGCGTTATTTACCCAGTGCATATGTATGTAATAGAAGGAGATCAAAGATGGAGTAGTGATCAAATATTTGGAGATGCAGGAGATGTAGCAACAAAGAATGATAATGCACGAAACATGGTAGTGGTAAAGGTCAAGGGAAATGTAACAATAGAAGAAGGAGTAACAGTAAGACCATATTATGATGAATTATATGGAGGACCAAAAGGATTTACAATGTATGTAACTGGGAAGTTAGAGAATAATGGAACAATAGATAATTCCCATGGAGCCAAAGCTGAAGGACAAGATGTATACTTGTGGAAGAATGCAGATGGAACATATGAATATGTACCAGCATTAGGAGCTGAAGGAGGTTCATCAGAAACAACATCAAAAACAAAAGGAATGGATGGAATTGGACGACAGACTGGAGGAGGCGGAGCTGGAGGAACAGCAAGTCTAAATACCAGTCAAGGAGGAAAAGGAACATCATATTCTGGAGGATCAGGAGGTTCATACAAGGCAAATCCACCAGCATCAGATATTGGAGGCCAAGGTGGCGGAGGATATCAAGGATGGGGTGGAGGAGCCGGAAATCCTGGAGGAGGAACACCTGGTCAAGATAAGATAAGATATGGAAGTAATGGAACGGGAGGACTTCTAGTTTTATATGCAAATGAATACAAAAACAATGGAAAGCTAACAGCTAATGGAGCAAGAGGTGGATATGGAACATCAGGAGGTGGAGGTTCTGGTGGAGGAAGTATTAATATATTTACTAACCAAAATACTGGAATAGATCAACTTGGTGTTATAACTAATACTAGGTATAATGAAATTCTAGGTATTTCAAAAACTATTGGTGGTCCAGAGTATGATAATATGTGCCCATATGGTGATTGTTCCGCAGGAGATGGAACAATAAATATTGGAGAGGTTCGAAACGGAACTTATTATGATTTAAAAGAGATAATTGAACAGGACAAAGAAGCATACAAAAATTCTGTAACTAAAACAGGAGATAGTATTTTATCAATTATTAATGAAGATATAAGAAGTGGGTATTGGTTCTTCAAAGTAAATAATGAAGAATACCCAGTGCATATGTATGTAATAGAAGGAGACCAAAGATGGAGTAGTGATCAAATATTTGGAGATGCAGGAGATGTAGCAACAAAGAATGATAATGCACGAAACATGGTAGTGGTAAAGGTCAAGGGAAATGTAACAATAGAAGAAGGAGTAACAGTAAGACCATATTATGATGAATTATATGGAGGACCAAAAGGATTTACAATGTATGTAACTGGGAAGTTAGAGAATAATGGAACAATAGATAATTCCCATGGAGCCAAAGCTGAAGGACAAGATGTATACTTGTGGAAGAATGCAGATGGAACATATGAATATGTACCAGCATTAGGAGCTGAAGGAGGTTCATCAGAAACAACATCAAAAACAAAAGGAATGGATGGAATTGGACGACAGACTGGAGGAGGCGGAGCTGGAGGAACAGCAAGTCTAAATACCAGTCAAGGAGGAAAAGGAACATCATATTCTGGAGGATCAGGAGGTTCATACAAGGCAAATCCACCAGCATCAGATATTGGAGGCCAAGGTGGCGGAGGATATCAAGGATGGGGTGGAGGAGCCGGAAATCCTGGAGGAGGAACACCTGGTCAAGATAAGATAAGATATGGAAGTAATGGAACGGGAGGACTTCTAGTTTTATATGCAAATGAATACAAAAACAATGGAAAGCTAACAGCTAATGGAGCAAGAGGTGGATATGGAACATCAGGAGGTGGAGGTTCTGGTGGAGGAAGTATTAATATATTTACTAACCAAAATACTGGAATAGATCAACTTGGTGTTATAAGTGTAAAAGGTGGATCTGAATATGAGAATGCTTGTGTTTATGGTGATTGTTCAGCTGGAAATGGAACAGTCACAGTTACTCAAATTGCACTTCAACCAACCAGTATGGGTTACAGTGAACTTATTGATGTAAACACTGTTCAAGCACCAAAGTTCCATATGGATTCTTTTGAATTATCTTCAACTAAAGAGATAACCATTGATTATCCATCAGGATTTATTAATGAATATAGTTTAGATTTAGGACAAACTTGGATACTTTATAAAGAACCTATTAAAATAGACAAAAATTTAACTATAATTGCTAGAACTAGATCTTCAGATAATATATTATCAGTAGCAAGTTTAACAGTTACTAAAATTATTTCAGAAAAAGAGTCTAGTATTTTAGAATTTTACCAAGGTGATGACTATTTAATACCGACTGAATGCTTAATAGATGATAGATATTATAAAAATATAAAGGATTTAGAGACTGGTTCATATAAATTAGTTTGTGGATCTGAAAGTAAACAAATTATTATAAAGAAAAAAGAAGAAATAACTTCAATGGAGGTAGATTAACTATGAATTTACTAAATAGAATTAAAGAATTAAATTTTAAACAAAAAGCTATTGGTATAGGAGTATTTGCTTTTGTATTAGTCTCTTTGTCAACAATACTTTTTAAAGTAACATTTTCTACAAATACTTTAAATGTTTTTTATGGCTATGAACTAAAGAATGTAGAAATTGATAATGTTATTATTTCATCAATAAATATTAAAGAAGAAGATAGTTTAATGAAGTATGAAGCAGAAATAAATGCAAAAGATGATATAAATATTTCGTATATTAATATTATTTTTAAAGATGATCAAAATAATGAAATAGTTAAATTGCTTGGGTATGTTGGTTCTACTTTAAAAAGTGGCGAAAAAAAGCATATTGAGGCTTTAACAGATGCTGATTTGTCAAAAGTTAAAACTGTTGAGTATGAAGTTATTAAGTCTTAAAATTTAAATTTAATATAACTAAAAACCAATTGAATTTATATTCAACTGGTTTTTTAATCTCTAAATTTATCATTTTTCACTGAATGACTGAGGTATATTTTCTATAATTTATGGAATAATTAACTTATGTAGTATTGGTGGTGGTAAATTGAATAAAGAAGATGAGATATATGTTTATTATTTAATTGGCCAAAACCTTAAAAGAATTAGAAAGAGTAAAGGTTTTACACAAGACAAACTTGTAGAGGAATCTACATATTCAGTTGGATTTATAATGAATATTGAAAGTAGTAAATATACTCAAACTTTTTCTATAGGAACTTTATGGAGATTTGCTAAAGTATTAAAATGTGATATAAGAGAATTTTTTGCTCCTTTGGATGATTAAAATTCTCCACCGTCACGTTTAAATTCTCGGAAGAGCTTAGTTATAGCTCTTTTTTCAATTCTTGAAACATAGGATCTTGAAATATTTAAATATTCTGATATTTCTTTTTGAGTAAATTCATCATTATCAAAAAGACCGTATCTTTTTATAATTATTTCTTTTTCTCTTTCGTTTAGAACACTTAAATATTTATTTAATTTGTCTAAATTATCTTTATTGTGAAGAAATTCTGTTAATTCAGTATTATTGGATTTGATGACATCAATAAGATTTATTTCATTGCCATCTTTATCATAACCAATTGAATCATTTAAAGAAACATTATTGTTGTTTTTCTTATTACTTCTAAAGTACATCAATATTTCATTTGCTATACTAACTTGTTGGAAAGTTTATTTATAATTAATAATAAGTTTATTATTTGAAGCTATGATTTCTTTTATTAATAAATGTAAGTATTTTTTCTTTGTTTTATTATCTAAATTGTTAATATTTTTATAATTCTTTATAGTTTTATTGGCTAGGTCTTTTAAATCTATAGAATTAGCATTTAATTTATTTAATCTAGAGTTTAACATAGCATTTTCTTCTTTTAATTCTTTTATTTCTTTATTTATGTCATCTATTATTGATATATCAATATATTTTATTTTATCAATTAAATTTTTTATTGTTTCATTATTTTTCTTTATTCTATAGGAAATTTCTTTTATTTCACTATTTTTATCAGTTTTGAGAGTCTTTTTTAATTTGTTGAATAAAATAGTCATATTTATTTCAAAGTTCATTATATTACTTATTATTGTATCTTCAATGATTGAACCATTTATGTTTTTGGCATCACATAAATTCTTCTTGCTTTTTTCTTTTAATTCACATAAATAGTCAGTGATGATTTCATTGTCTTTATTCTTTCTTATTTTAGGTCGCATGTTAGATTTACAATTAGCACATTTTACGAGTCCTGACAGGGGACTTCTTAAAGAATTTGTTTTACGATATCGCATGTTGTTATTAGCTTCAATTAAATTTGCAACATTTATAAATGTCTTCCCATCAATTATTCCTTTATGTTTACCGACACTTATAATCCATTCTTCTGTTTTCTTTCTTTTTAATATTTTATGATTTAAATTAGTTGTTTTATTATAAACCATTAAGCCATTAATTCCATTCCAAGAACCCCCATATAAATTTATTCCTTTATTCTCATAGTAATTGTAGATATCTTTATCACTTTTTACATAAACAGGGTTAGTTAATATATTTTTTAAAGAAAAACGAGTGTATGGTTTTAAATTAATAGATAATATATTTTTATTTAAAAGGAATGTCTCTAATTTTGTTAAAGATTTAAGTCTTAGATAGTTTTTAAAGATTAGTTCTACTTTTTCGATATCCTCATTTTCTTTTAGACAATAAGTTTTTTTCTTTTTATTATTAATTAATTTTATTTCTTCAACTGAGCTATAACCAGTGGGAGTATTTCCACCAAGCCAAACACCTGATTTAGCAAGTTCAAGCATATTATCTTTTATTCTTTCTGCTATGGTATTTCTTTCTAGTTCAGCAAAAACAGATATCATATAAGTTAGTGCTTTGCCACTAGGTGTTAGTGTTTCAATATTTTCTGTAGCTGATAGAAATGAAACATCGTGAGCTTCTAGGAGAGACATTAATCTTGCGAAGTCATTAACGTTTCTGCTTATTCGATCAAGTTTATAAAAAAGGAGAATTTTTATTTTATTATTTTCAATGTCTTTTAAAAGCTTTTTAAAAGCAGGACGATTGGTGCTATAACCTGAAAATCCTTCATCTTCATAGATTAATATTTCATCTTTTTTTATGTCTGGAAATTTGTTTTTTAGGGTTGTTAGACATAGTTCTATTTGATTAGTTGTGCTTTCTCCTTTCCCTGTATATTTCGATTTACGAGAATATATAGCATACTTTTTATCGTTCACTTTTTCACCTCTTTATTATATACTAGGGAACTAATGAAAATATGCGGAAAAGTGCCGAAAAATGACGCAAAAATGGTTGACACAAACTATAATTTATGGTATTTTGATTAGGTGTGTTCTGAGTAATTTTATACTCAGAAATAAAAATTGAAGGGGAGTGTTTAATAATGACTAAAGAGTTAGATAATACAAAGACAAAAATTCAACAAATACTTGCTAAAAGAAGTGAACAATTGATACTTAAGCAACAAGAAAAAATAGCGATAGCTCAAGATGAAAATTTAAGTGATTTATTTTCAATGTTATCTTATTCAACTAATGAATCAATAGCAAAACTGAAAGAAAAACTTAATAATCCAACTGCAATAGATGAAGAAATTGCTCATTCAAATGAAGATTTATTAAACATTGTAGATTATTTAAATGAGACAAAACGACTATATCAAGAAAATATGTCTTTTTTGGAAAGAAAAAGTGGTAAAAAGCGTAGTTTTGTTAAAGGAAATTATCGTGTAAGTGTCTCAGAAAAATATTATAAAAAGTATTTATCGCTTTATAATTCTTGTAGAGAAATAGAAAAGTTAATTGAATATATTAAAGCTGTATTAAATGAGAAAGTTGAAGTTAGTTATAAAATTAACGAGGAAGATTTAAAAAATCTATCAAATGAAGAATTAATATCATATTATTCAACATTAGCTTCTTTAATTATGTGTGAAGAACTTTGTAATCCAAAAGAAGTATTTTTAAGTAAAAATCATGTCGTTAATGAAAAGGATGTTGATACTTTAATAAAGTGTTATAGAGGATATCGTCAAGCTTCTAAAAATATGTTAAAAGAAAATCGATTATCTAAATTTAATTTGAAAGCTAAAGGTGTGTTTTCTAGATTTAAGAATTTGGTATATTCTAAATTTGGAAAGAATGTAGAAAATAAAGATTTCTTAGCTCTTAAGAAGAGTTTAGCAATTGCGTCTTTATCTTTAGGAGTAGTAGCTGTTTCAGTTTCTTCACAGGAGAATTTAATAAGTAATTTTGTTTCTCCAATTGCTTGTATGCCAATTACAAGTATACCAGATGTTGAGAAATTAAAAATTTTTAAAGCTCAAGGTGATATTGATATATTATCTTTAAATGTAGCACAAGGAGGAAAACTTTTATTAAGAAAGTCATCTAGTGATGAGTTACCAATTATAGGAGACTCTATAACAAGTGAATATGAAGATGAATCTTTTGGTGAAAATTTTCCAGAAAATGCTTATGAAATAGTAAAAGTTGATACATTAAAAAGTGATGATAATTTAGAAGCTGAAACATTAGCTACAGTAAATGTTCAGACTTTTGAAAATAAAACAGTTGCCTTAATGGCTGATTCGCAAAGTATTTTAGAAGGAAATAGGTCTTTGGTATTAGAAGAGAACACAGAGATGAAGGCAGAAGAAATTTCTATGGGTAAAGATAATGAAGAACTTGTTAGAGGACTTCATTTAACTTTTAATAATACGACATATACTTTAACTAATTTTGAACTAAAAGCCCTTTATTATGTTGTTGAACATGAGTATAATGGTTCTTATCAAGATGCTGTAAGTATTACATCTCTTGTAGCGAATAGACTTGAAGATCCAAGATACCCTGATAATGTTATAGATGTTTTATCTGCTGAAGGTCAATTTGTTGTTTGGGAAGATGTTTTAAGAGTTATTTCTAAATATGGTGATGATTTTGAAATGAAAGAACCAATTTATAATGCTATTAACGATGTTTTAAATAGAGGAATTAGAAATAATGATTATGTTGAATTTAAAGCTCCTTGGACTAGCGATTATAGTATAACTGGTGAGCTTAAGGTACAAATTGCTGAAAATGGTAATAAATTCCATAATCTAGCACAAGAAGTTGATAGAACTGACGAAGATTTAAAAGAAGATAATAAAGAAGAGTCAAAAGTGAAAAAAAGAGTTTTATAGTTATAAAATTCTTTTTTTTAATATATATTTTTATAGGTGATAGTGTGAAAGTTATTACATCAATGCCAAAAAATGATATTGATTTTCAAAATAATTTGCTTCTTTTACATTTAGAATTAATAACTAAATATCTTGAAAATTATGAATTAGATACTAATGATTTAGATATTTTAATAAAAGAAATGAAAAGCATTCTTTCCAACAGGTGAATGTTGCATTTTCAATACATCTGGCAACATAGGTTGTAAGTTTATTATTTTTATTTATTTTGAATGAATCTATTCCTTTGATTAAGCCGATTGTACCAATACTTATTAAATCATCATTCATTTTTTCAATACAATCAAATTTTTTTACAATGTGAGCAACAAGTCTTAAATTGTGTTCAATAAGTTTCGAACGAGCTAGTTTATCACCATCTTGCATTTTTTTTAGAAGATCTGCTTCTTCTTCTTTTGATAAGGGATTTGGGAAGACATTAATTGAATAAGATCCCATAAATATTGAAAGCAGATTAACAATATGTATAAAAAATAACATTAAATCACCTAATAAATTATATAGACAAAATAAAACAATATACCACAAAAAAAGACTTTAGCAAGTCTTTAGTTTATTTTTCTAGCATGAATTACTTTTCGTTTATTTGTACCACCTGTACCAGCACAAGTGGATAAAGTTAATATTTTATCTTTTTCAGTTAAGTTTATATTGAAGTCTTTTAAACTTCTTTTTTTTATAATGTTTAAAAATTCGATAAATTCAGAATCTGATAAAAAACTAGTTTTTATATAATATTCTTCTTTATCAATAGTATAATAACTAAATATTTCATAAGTGCTAGGATTGTTATTAGCATCAATTATTTTTATTATTCCATTTTCTTTAGTATTGAAAAAGTCTTTTTTCCAAACATCATTTAGAGAACCAAACATTGTTTTATCAAGCATAGAGTGTCCAAATAAGACAACATTTCGATCTTGAAATGATGATCTATTACGGTAGTCCATAAAAATAGAACCCGCTTGATTATACGTCTTATCAAAAGATTTGTTTAAATAATATGTATTAGTTGTTGTTTGAACAATTGGATAATTTACTTTTCCATTATTTGCTTTTATCCAACCAACAGTATCACGATTTATTGATAATAGTTTAGGAAAATCAATCTTTATTATTTCTTCATTTGTCTCTTTATTGATGAAAGAAGCATAGACATCATCAATTAAAGCTCTTGTTTTTATTCCATTCATATGAAGGTCATAGAAGAAAAGTGATATTTTTGTTATGGCAAAAAGAAATATTATTAAAAGTAAAAAGATAAGCAAATTTCTTATTGTTAATTTTTTCTTAATTTTTTTTAACATAATTCCTTAAATTAAAGAAAATAGCTTTAGGCTATTTCCTTATTTTTGTTTTTTATAATATAACCTAGGGCACCAGCACAAACTATTGTTATGATTGTATATAAAATGACATTCATAGATGATGTTTGTACATTGTTATCGGCATTTTTGTTTGCTTCTTTATTTAAAACTAATACATATTCACTACAGTGAGAAATTGGGAATGAAGCAAATCCATCAATAACCATTATGTTTTCAGCAACTTTTTCAAGTTTATTTGCTTCAGGATTATAATAGTATAAATCTAATATATCATCATTTTTAAATGAGGAACCAATATTAACTTTTAAAGATGTACCAAGAGGTAAATTGCCTTTGTGTTGAAAATCTAGTTTTAATGATGCAATACTACTTGGGATTAAGGCATCGATTTTGTCTTTATTTGGTGTTAATCCAAGTATTAAATTTAAATCAATATTAAGCTTTATATCATCGGCAGTCATTTTATTTCCATCAAATGACCAAGAATAAAGAAGGTTATTATTTTCTATTTTTTCATAGGTTGTCAATACTTTGTTGTTTTTTATTTGAACTAATTCATTATTTTTTAAAATAGTATCATCATTATTTATAGTAGCTTTTCCTTGATTTATTAATGTATCTAGTTCATTTAATAATTGTTCTAATGTTTTTTCTTTAAAACTGAATGTTCCAATTATTGCATATTTTGTATTAGGGGCACTATTAATTTCGTAGCCATAAGTAACTTCTGTTTCATCGCTTTGGATGGAAACTATAAAAGGATATTTTTTTAAAGCAGCTTCATAAAATTCATCTCTTAATAATCTTTTTTCTGTAGTTTCTTCTAGATTAATATTTTCTATTCCTTGAGATCCATCACTTTTAACAGTATAGGCAATTTCTTCATAGAAGTATTGCTTGTTATTGTTTCGCCAATCGACAATTATTTTTACTTTTTCTGACTTAAGTAAATTTTCATTGTTGTTATAGTAATAAAGGGTAGTACCTTTAGTTAAAATTTGTTCGTTAGTTATACTTTTTCCTGCATTATATTCTTCAATTGTTTCAGGATTTGTATTTTCAACAATTTTAAAATCTGAAGTATAAATCATAAATGATGTAGATTCATCACTTATTAAAATATAAGATTTATCTACAACTATATCATCATTTAAAGTAAGAACAATTTTTGTGAAAGGTGATTCACTGTTTGCTCCTGTATAAAATCTAATATCTCTTATTGATTTTGCTTGATTTTCTAGAGCTTTAGCAAAAGGTGTTAGCATAAATAATCCAATAAATAATATTAAAGCAAAAACTACAATTTTATATTTTTTTCCCATGGGGTAATATCCTTCTTTCTACTTACTTAATAGTACGCGTTCGATATTAAGTATATACACATTGTAGCATAAGAAAAAAATGTCTGTAAAGATATTTTTGTGAAAAAAAGATCAAAAATTTTACATATCTATAAAAAACAAATGTAAACGTGCTTGAACAAACGAAATTTATACTATATAATTTTGGTAGGTGAAATTTTATGAAAAAAAATAACTTTATATATTATATCGCGACAATTGCTGTTTTTTCTGTTTTATTTATTTCGGATGTTTCAGCAAGTTGTCCTTTAGGAGCTGATGTTACTAAGGATTTATATGGAGTTCTTAAAATATTTCAAATAGCTGCTCCTGTTTTATGTGTAGCGTTTTCGACTTTAGATGTTGTTAGAACAGTTTCTAAGGGAGATGCGGAAGCTGAGATGAAAAAGGTGGCTCAGAAATTTGGTAAGAGAATGATTTATACGGTACTTTTATTTTTCTTGCCAATATTGGTTGATCAAGTGATGCAAATTGCCGATGTTTGGGGTGTTAATGGAACTTGTGATTTGACAGCACCAGAAGTAACAGAATAATTGCCAATAATAGTTGAATAAAACTATTATTTTTTTTGGTTTTTTGATATAATTAGATAACAATGGATGGTGATTTAGATGTTAGAAAACTTAGTTCCAGATAAATATTTTAAGAGTATATATGATATAAATTATAAGTCTTTAAAGGAAAGTGGTATTAAGTGTTTGATTTTTGATATATCTAATACACTGGAGTCGGAAACTACAGTGTCACCATCAAGAAAAGTTAAAGATTTATTTGAAGATTTAAAAGAGATGGATTTTAAAATAATTCTTATGAGTAATGGTTTTAAAAAGTATGTAATTCCTTTTAAAGAACTTTTATGTGTTGATTCAAGTTATTTAACTTTTAAACCTTTAAAACGCAAGTATAAGAAAGTACTTAGTATATTTCAGTTCTCTGCTCATGAAGTGGCAGCTATTGGGGATCAATTATTTTTTGATATTTTTGGAGCGAATAGAATGAAATTCACTTCAATTCTTGTTAATCCTATTAGTACTGATGAATTTGCGGTAGCTAAAATAAATAGAAAAATAGAAAATATAGTAATTAATAAACTAACACAAAAAGATTATTTTAAAAGGGGAAGATATTATGAATAAGATTTGTTATGGATGCGGAATAAAATTACAAAGTAATTGTAAAGATAACCCAGGGTATATACCAGAAAATAAAATAAATAATTCAGATTATTGTATGCGATGCTTTAGGATGATGCATTATGGTGAAGTTAAACAAACTAATACACCTAAGGAAGCAAAAGAAATTATTAATAAAATTAATAAAGATAATCGTTTTGTTATATTTTTAGTTGATTTTTTAAATATAAATGATGAAGTAATTAGAATATTTAAATCTATAAAAAAAGAGAAAATGTTAGTTGTAAATAAGTGTGAATTAATTCCTAAACATATAAAAAATGAAAGTGTTCGTTTATTTTTGAAAAAACATTATGATATTAGTGATACTGTAAAGCTAAAAGGTGGGTCTCTTAGTTCACACCATGGGGCTAGGGGGATACTAAATTATTTAAAAGATAATTCAATTAAAGAAGCTTATATTTTAGGAATATCAAATTCTGGGAAAAGTACTTTAATAAATGATTTGATTACAACTTGTGGTTCAAAAGTTGCGCATACTACAGTAAATAATAAAGCTAATACAACTCTTGATTTTATAAGAGTTAAAATTAATGAACAATTAACCTTGATAGATTCACCAGGGGTTATTTTGAAAAATTCTTTAAATCACGATGTAAGTGGGAAAAATATAACTGCATATACCATAAATATGAAAGAATGTGAAACTGTAGGCATTTTAGATAATAAATATTTTTTTAAGTTTGATTCAGAAACGCCTATTACTTTTTATACAAATCACGAAAGTAAAAAGGCGATAAAAAAATATTTTAAAGCTGCTCCAGGGTTAGTTAATACAATATCTTTAGAAAGCGATTGTGTTGATGTTGTTATATATGGTATTGGTTTTATATCGGTGAAGAAAAGGGTAAATATTACAACCAATATAGATCCGTCTTTTATTGAGGTAAGACCAAGTTTATTTGGGGGATATAATGAGTAATATTAAAGTTATGAGTGATAACTTAGCTAATAAGATTGCAGCTGGTGAAGTTGTTGAAAGAATTTCATCAGTTGTTAAAGAATTAGTTGAGAATTCGATTGATGCTAAAAGTAAATGTATAAATGTCGATTTAGTAGACTCAGGTACTAAAGTGATTAAAGTGACTGATGACGGGCTTGGAATGGATCATGATGATGCTACAATGTGTTTTTTGCGACATGCTACGTCTAAATTAACAAGAGAAGATGATTTGTTTTTTATTAATACTTTAGGGTTTAGAGGAGAAGCTATTCCCTCAATTGCTTCTGTTTCTAAAGTTGATCTAAAGACAAGCCAAGGTGGACCAGGGACACATATAATAATCCATGGTGGAGAATTGATTCTTGATGAAACAGCTCCATCTCGTCAAGGGACTATTATGGAAGTTAGTGATTTATTTTATAATACACCTGCTAGACTTAAGTATTTAAAAAGTGATTCTACAGAACTTGCCAATGTTACTTCATTTATTGAAAAACTTGCTCTTTCACATCCTGATATTTCATTTTTGCTTACAAACAATGATAAAAAAATTGTTTTTACAAGTGGGTCAGGAGATTTACTAAAAACTATTCATGAAATATATGGCTATTCAGTTAGCTCTAATATGATTGAGATTAATATTATTACAGATGATTATGATGTATTTGGTTATATATGTAAACCAGTAGTTTTAAAGAGTAATAGAAATCATATGACAACTATTGTTAATGGTAGATGTGTTAAAAATAATGAAATTAATAAAGCAATTAATGATGGGTATTTTACTTTTAAACCAGATATTAAGTATCCTGTGGCAGTATTAAAAATTGAAACAGATCCAACTTTAATTGATGTTAATATTCATCCTACAAAACAGGATATTAAGTTTTCGAAAATTGATGTTTTAAAAACATCACTTACCGAAAATATTATGTCTTCTTTAAAGAAAACTTTGTTAATTCCTAAAGTTGAAGTAAAGGTTCCTGACACATATTATAATGAAATATCGATGCCTGAAGTTCATGAAGAAGAACTACCATATCAAGAAATTGTTCAAGATACTTTAGATTTTAATGGGAATTTTAATGTTGTGAAATCAGAGGTAGAAGAAGCTAGTGATGTTTCTGTAGAAGAAAATGAAATAGTGAAAAAATTAGAGTTTTATCCAGCAGGTATTGTTTTTGGAACATATATAATTGCTCAAAATGATGATGGAATGTATTTAATTGATCAGCATGCGGCACAGGAAAGAATAAACTATGAAAAAGTTTTACATGCTCTTGCATCTGATAAGGTCTATACAACTTCACTTTTGATTCCTATCACAATTGAGTTATCTTCTTCTGAGTATTTAAAAATCAAAGAAAATATTAGTGTCTTAGAGAATCTAGGTTTTAAACTTGAAGAATTTGGTTTAAATACCTTTATAGTTAAAGAACATCCTGTTTGGTTAAGAGTTGGCTTAGAAACGGAAAGTACAAGAAGAATATTTGATATTATTATTGAGGGAAAACATTTATTTGATCGTGTTAAATTTCAAGATCATATTGCAGCAACTATGGCCTGTAAGATGAGTGTTAAAGGAAATGAAGCAATTACCCTTGAACAAGCTGATGCATTGCTTAACGATTTAGTTTTATGTGATAATCCTTATAATTGTCCCCATGGGAGACCAACGATAATTACATTTACTAAATATGAATTAGAAAGAATGTTTAAAAGAGTTATGAATTAAAACTCTTTTTATATAGGAAAAAGAAAGGAAAATATTTATGATAGACCTCTATCGCAAGTCTTTAAATATAAATTTCCATAATAAGATTTTTACGATTTTTATAGCAAATGACTATAAATGTGTATTTTTAGAATTAGATGATAAAGGGTTATATCATTATCCTTTACTTGAAGATTTTCTGTGCTTGGATGAGATTTATAATGGAGATGAAAGTAAAATACTTTATGTTACTAAAAAATATCGTTTTAAAAGAAGGGTTAAAAAGACTATTTTAGGTGGATTGATGTTATTGTCGCTTAGGAACTATCCAGAAAAAAATTACAGTGAGATTTTTTTAGATGTTAAAAATGTAAAGGAAGATTTAGGTTTAGATAAAAATAATAAACGTTTAAATGGTGGAGAGATATATTTATATAATATGTCTGATGTTGAAAAGCTTTTTGATGAAGAAAGAGTAACTGATCTGCAAGTTCATGAAGCAATAGATGATAATATTTATATCCCTTTCCGTTTTAAAGTTAAATTGCATTGGTTTTTAAAAGTGTATTCAAACACTTTTCCAAATGTTAATTTGCGGATTTTTTATGAGAATGTAAAAAGTTTAATTATTGAGGAAGTTGCGAATGATTATTTTTCCATAAATGGCACCCCAGGGGTAAAAGGACGATATTTATCGGGTTTAAATAAGTTCCAAGTTACTAAAAATTATTCTGATAGTACTTTTTATCATGAAGTTTCACACTTGTTCTTTTCATTTTATCGTGAGATGGAAGATACAACATTATCTAGATTGGTAGATTCTATAGAAACTCCTCTTTCAGAAATGATGACAAATGAATCCGCAAGTTGTGTAGTAGCGCCACGTTCTTATCAAGAAGAAAGAGATGTAGTAAATTATTTTAGAAATTATATCGATATTGATTATGAAACTTATTCGGAAGAAGGGGCTTTTTATTACAAAAACGAATTAAAAAAGAAATATCCTTTGGTAGATATTGAGTTTATTTTTAGAACACTAGATATAAATGAAAGAACTGCTTCTGATATTGGAGAATTTGTATGTTTGGATGAAACAGAAGGTTTTTTAGATGAACTTTTTAAAGTTTGTTTAAAAGAATTAAAAAATGTTGAAGAAGATTACTATAAACCATTTTCAGATTTTGCTAGAGTTTTGTATTATACAACGGATATGAATAATTATACTCCAAATCTTATGTATCAGTATTTAGAAAAATACAATGCTAAACTTAGAGAGAAACAATATACGGGAATTTATATTACTAAAGAGGATATTGAAGAAAAATTATTACCATATGAAAAGGTTAATAAACTTGCTTATATAAGAGATGAGATACTTCCTTTATACTATGACTGTGAAAACTATGATTTTTCTGATATTTATGGTACTCTTGATAAGTTTCATAATGGTGGTAGTAAATTAATTACTTTTGATAGTGATGAACTTCAATACTATATGCATTTAACAGCAGTAGAAAATTTTTCTATTATTGGAACGGCTGAGTATTGGGAGAAAATAGTTTTAGAAAGTGGGTATTTAAAGAAAAGTGATTTTAAAGAAATACCTATAACTTATGGAAAAGATATATTGGGAAAAGAATATCTTGATGATTTAAGTATTTCTATTGGTAAGTGTTCAGATGGTTCGATTGGCTATGTTGTTAAAAATTCTCAAGATCAAAAAGTTTTATATTCTTCAACTGCTACTATGACTTATAAGTCTTATCCTATTCCATTAAAAGATTATTTAAAATGTTATAGTCCGAGAGAATTTAATGAATTAAATTTAGAATTTATTTTAAATGATTATTATTTAAAAATGATGCTTTTAGAAAATAGAGAAGTTATTAATAATTTAAGCTTAAATGAAGAAGAACTTAAGTTTATTCCTAAAATTAATATTGAAGGAATGGCAGACAGTGATAAGGGGTATGCTAACTATTTTGTTGAGGGAAAATCTTATGATGGTGAAGAGAGAATTTTTATTGATGAAATACCAGTATATTATTATCTTAATAAGATTCGTTTGAGTGATTTGCTTGATTATTTTGGAGTATTAGATATTGAGAAAGAAGAAATTACAATATCTAAAGAAGAAATTAAACATTATTATTTTAGATATTTAGCGGATTCAAATGAAAAATTTGGGTATGATTATCAAAAAGAAGATATGTCAGCAACTAGTGTTTATAATGAATATCTTAAAGAGACAGGTATAACTCTTAGTGATGAAGATATCGAATACATTTATAGTTTAACACCTAAGAAAAATAATGTATATGTTGTAAGTTCATATGGCAGTCATAATTTTATTAATCAAAATGAAGACGTAATTTATTTTAATGCAGAAGGGAAAGTTTGTTTAGCAATAATTAATTCAAATAATGAATATCCTATAGAGGCGGCTTATTTGGATATATTAGAAAATCTTTTTGTTAGTGATAGTTTTACTCCTGAAGAAAAGGAAACTTTAATGAGTGTTTCGGATTTTATTACGAAAAACAATTTAACTCCTACAAGCTATCTTCTTAAACCAAAATCTTCTTTTTTAGGATTTTTAACAGAAGAAGTCAAAGAGGAAATTTTAGCTGTTTATGGGAGTGAGGTATTAGATTGTGTTAATAACTTGGGGTTGCCATTACCTTGTTATGATGCAGAGACTTTTTATAAAGCAAATGAGAAATCTTTTGTTCCTAAATTGCAAGGAAATAATAATTAAGTTTTTTTTAAGCTAGTAGAGTTTATCTATTAGCTTTTTTTTGTGTGGATGAAGAAATTACTTTTTTTGTAAAGGAGTGTAAACAACATAAAAATAGTTGTATTTATATTGAAATTGGTGGGAGTAGGTAGTATACTTTCTATAGACAGTGGAGATAAGTGGAAGAAAGTGGGGAATTCCAAATGCTGATGGGAGAGTTTCATCATAACATTGATGAGAAGAACAGATTAGTTATCCCAAGTAAGTTTAGAAACGAATTAGGTGATACTTTCATCGTAACTCGTGGACTTGATGGGTGCTTATTTGTTTATTCAAAAGATGAGTGGGCAAAAATAACTGAAAAATTAAAGACTTTACCATTTACGCAAGCGAATGCCCGTAAATTCACAAGATTCCTATTATCTGGCGCTATCGAAGCCGAACTTGATAAATCTGGTCGAGTTGGCATTACCTCACACTTGATCGAATACGCCGGAATAACGAAAGAATGTGTTATTATCGGCGCAAACGATCGTATCGAAATATGGTCAAAAGATTCTTGGGATAAATTCATGAGTGATAATGACGAAGAATTTGCAAGTATTGCAGAAAATTTATTTACAGCAGGTGATTACAATGCACTATAGTGTTTTATTATCAGAATCTATTGAAGGATTAAATATACAAGAAAATGGAATTTATGTTGATGGTACACTCGGATATGGTGGACATTCAGAAGAAATCTTAAAAAGACTTACTAGTGGACACCTTTATGCTTTCGATAATGACATAGAAGCCATAGAATATAGTAGAAAAAGACTTGATAAGTACAAGGATAAAGTGACATTTATTCATTCGAATTTTGAAAACTTAAAAGAAAAGTTAGAAGAAGTTAATGTATCAACTATAGATGGAATAGTTTTAGATTTAGGATTTTCTTCCCCGCAAATAGATGATCCAAATCGAGGATTTTCCTTTATGAAAGATGCTAGACTTGATATGAGAATGGATAAGAGTCAAAAAATATCAGCTTATGAAGTTGTTAATGAGTACAAAGAAGAAAAACTAACTGAGATATTTTATAAGTATGCTGAAGAAAAGTTTTCAAGGGTGATTGCTAAGAATATTGTGGCAAGAAGACCAATTGAAAGTACGATGGAACTTGTTGATGTTATAAAGTCAAGTGTTCCGACTAAATACATGCTTACAAGACATCCAGAGAGAGTTATCTTTCAAGCTATCAGAATAGAAGTTAATCGTGAACTAATAGTTCTAGAAAAAGTTTTACCTGATGCTATTGAGATGCTTAATATAGGTGGAAGAATTAGTGTTATTACATTTCATTCTTTAGAAGATCGTATAGTTAAACAGACATTTAAAAAAGCATCAGAAGTAGATAAGCTAGTTAGTGGTCTTCCTGTAATTCCAGAAGAGTATAAGCCTAAAATAAAATTAATAAATAAAAAGCCTATATTACCGTCTGATATTGAATTACAAGAAAATACTAGAAGTAAAAGTGCAAAATTAAGAATAATTGAAAGGGTTTGATTAAAGTGAAAAAGACAACTGCACCAACTACAAAAATTAAATTAAAAAAGGGAGAAAAAATGATTTTATTAATTATTGGTATTTTTGCATTATTGACTCCTATTTCAATCGTTTATTCATATGCTAGTTTATCTAGTTCAAATATAGAGGTTGAAAAATTAAAAAAAGAAATAGAAAAACAAGAAAATGTCAATGCTGGCATGCAGATGCAAGTAGATGAACTTGCTAGTCTTTCAAACATTCAAGATATTGCAAAAACCTATGGATTAAGTTATAATAATGATAACATTATAGTAATAAGATAGAAGGTTTTAAATATGAAATATACTAACAACACGATAAGAATAAACTATTTATTTATTTTGAGTGTTGTTATTTTATTTGTGGTTTTTGCTGTTAAGCTATCTTATGTTGCTTTAAATACCGAGGTTGAAGGTGTTGATTTAGCAGAACTTGCTAGTAATCGTAGTAAGGGAGAGAGAATACTTTATGCTGAGCGAGGACGTATTTATGATAATGCGGGGGAAGTTCTTGCTCAAAATGTTAATAGTTATAAGATGATTGCTTATTTGAATGAATCTAGAACAACAAATGAGAAATATCCTAAACATGTAGTTGATAAGAACTATACTGCATCAGAGCTTGCGAAAGTACTTAATGAGAGTGGTATAGAAGTAACAGAACAATATTTATTAGATTTACTTAATCAAAAAGGACTTTACCAAACAGAATTTGGAACGGTTGGAAAGGGTCTTACAGAAAATTTAAAAAGAAAAATAGAAGCTTTAGATTTACCGGGGATTGATTTTGTTAAAACTAGTAAAAGATATTATCAGAATGGTAATTTTGCCTCTTATATAATTGGTTATGCTAAAACTTATGATACTGAAAGTGGTCCTGAGATGGTAGGGGAACTAGGTATTGAAGGGTACTGTGATAAGTATTTAAAAGGAACAGATGGTTCAATAGTTTTTCAAAAAGATGCTTATGGTTATCAAATGGCTGGAGATGATAAGATAACTTATACTAAGGAAGCTAAAGATGGTTATGATGTTTATTTAACTTTAGATAAGCAAGTACAGATATTTTTAGATAATGCTGTTGAAGAATTGAAAAAATTTAATCCAGAATGGATTACTCTTACAATTGCTGATGCTAAAACTGGAGCTATAATTGGTTCCTCAACAAGCCCTTCTTTTAATCCTAATACATTAGATATAACTGAGTATAAAAATCCTTTAATAAGTTTTACATATGAACCTGGATCAACAATGAAAATATTTTCGTTTATGTCAGCAATTGAAGATCCTGATGGTTTATATAATGGAGAAGAACTTTATAAATCAGGAACAATTGATGTAGCTGATTATAAAATAAAGGATTGGAATAATTATGGTTGGGGTAGTATTTCTTTTGATACAGGATTTACTTATTCTTCTAATGTGGCAGCTGTAAAATTAGCTCAGAGATTAGGAAAAAGAAAATTGACTGAATATTATGAAAAATTAGGTTTTGGAAAACAAACTGGAATAAGATTAGCTAATGAGGCATCAGGAGATATTGACTTTGAGTATGAGGTAGAATTAGCATCTGCTTCTTATGGTCAAGGTATTACGGTAACACCAATTCAAATGATCCAAGCTTTGACAACTATTACTAATGATGGAACAGTTTTACAACCTTATATAATTGATCGAGTAGTTGATTCGAATACAGGTGAGGTTGCATATAAAGGAAAAAGAACAGAATTTGAAAAAGTTTATTCGACATCTACTGTAAATAAGATTATTGATCTTATGGATAAAACAGTTAATGGTGATGATTCTGCTGCAACAGGAAAAGTATATTCGACTCCTGCTGTAAGATTAATTGGTAAAACAGGTACAGCTAACTATGTTGGAAAAGATGGAAAGTATGTAAAAGGAACATATAACAATATTCGATCATTTGCAGGTGTATTTCCTAAAGAAAATCCTGAATATATAATTTATATTGCTCAGAAAGATTTTCAAGGAGCTAGTAAAGATATTGGAAATGTAATTAAAAAATTGGTTGAAAGTGTTGCTAAGTATCGCAATCTTGATGAAAGACCTAATGATAAAGATGAGACAAAAATTGTTACAGTTGGTAATTATTTGAATACCTCATTAATTTCTAGTCAATCAAAGTTAACTGCAGCGGGAATTAATCCTGTAGTTATTGGAAATGGAACTACTGTGGTAAGCCAATATCCAAAAAAAGGGACAAAAGTATCTCAAAAGAGTAAAGTTTTCTTGCTTACAAACGGTAAAGAAAACGTTATGCCTGATATAAGAGGATGGAGTAGTAGTGAAGTTACAACATTTGCCAGTATTTTAAAAATCCCATTAATGCTTAATGGATATGGTTATGTGACATCGACAAATATCCCAGAGGGTGCTATAATAGATTCATCAACGGAACTTGTTGTTAATTTAGAAAATATTGATGCTGGTTCTCTTGTTAGTTAGGAGTGTTTAAGTATGAAAAAGACAAATAAAAAAGAAGATAATAAAGTTATAAATGGTATAAAAAAATTTTTTAATAATCCTATTCCGATTTTTATTAGTTTAATTGCAATTATTTGTGTATTGCTAATGTTTATTTCGGGAATGAATAAGAAGGCAGCTATTTATGTTGGAGAAGTAGATAAAGATGGAATGCAGATTGCCAATATTCATTACTTTACTAATAATGATATGAATTATTTTTATTCATCAACTCCTATTTATGTTGGAGAGTATAAAGATAAAAATGTTTATTCTTATCAAATAGGTTATTATGCTGTAGATAAAGAAGGTAAAAGATATGAATTTGCTACACGTAGTAAACAAGCTGATACTAAAGTAAAGTTATCTGAAATAATTGAAGAATTAGGTGGATGGAATTTTGCTGAATCTTATAATAAAGAATATTTTTTTACTAAAGATGTTATAAGAAATATGGATAATTTACATTTTGTAGTAAAAGCTAGTACAGAAAAAGGATCTAATGAAGCTGATATAAGTTTGGACTTTCAAGTTAACTTAACAAAGATATCTAAAAAATAGATTCTTTTTTTATTGTTTTCTTCGTTATTTATTTCTTACGATGAACTTTTGCAATTCTATGATAAACTCTTTAAAGGAGTTTTTATAATTAAAAAAGGACACATAAAAACGACTTTTAATAGGTCGTTTTCTCTATATTAATCGAAAAGTTCAAGTATTAATCAATTTAAGAAAATTGAAATTAAGCTCATTGCTATCATTTTATTTCTCTTTATCATTATGATAGTAGTAATAAAAAAATGACACTTAATTCATCATTAAATTAAGTGTCGCTCTAATATTTATGGTAGGCATTCATCTAAGCAAAGAACTGAATGTTCCCTTTTTTTATTTTATGTAAGTGTATTTACTAAATTGGCAAATATAGTCAAAATTATTGTAACTTGCTTACCTATTTAGTATAATTTGTTTAGGAATACTTTAACAGTAGAGTGCTTGCCTCCGAAAGGAGGTGATGTGATGACTAAGAAAGATTTTTTAATCTTTTCCTTAATCGTTATCATCCTTCTACTTATTCTTCTATTATTTAAATGATAATGAATTATAAAAAGAAAACGCACTCAATCTAACAAGATTAAGTGCAAACCAATTTGGTGAGTACTCAACTTTGCGATGTTAAGTATTCCCTTTTTTATTTTATGCAAGTTTCCTTGACATATTCATGATAACATAAAAACGACTTTTTGACAAGTCGCTTTCTATTGTTGCTCGAAATTCGAGTTTTGTATAATTTTGGTGACCCGTACGGGATTTGAACCCATGAATGCATGCGTGAAAGGCATGTGTGTTAAACCACTTCACCAACGGGCCATATTAGTAATATGGTGTCACGTAATAAGATATTACTATAAAATATTGTTTCAGTCAATAAAATTGTGTTTATTTATGTAAATAAAGTTTAAATTATGTGTTATAATAACTTTAGAGGTAGTAAATATGGAGTATTTGAAAAAGAGCAAAATAAAATTTGGTGACTATGGACATTTTTTGATTTTAGTGGTGGTACTAGATTTCTTTTTAGTATCCAATTTATTACGTATTGATCCAACACTTGCTTCAATAGAGGATGCAGGGGTAAAACTGGATATGGTTGGAGATGTTAATCAAATCTTATCAATAAATTCTGATTATATAGATTCGGGAGTTAAAGTAACTTTAGATGATAAAGAGTTAACGTTAGATGATATTGATTATACAGTAGAAAATAATGTTGATACAAATGCTGTTGGGGATTATCAAGTAAAATATCATGTTGTTTATGACAATAAAACTTATGATTTGATAAGAAATGTTTCAGTAGTGGATGATGTTCCACCAGAAATTGTAGTTTTAAATGATAGAGTTAGTAAAAATAGTTGTGGTAATAATTTAAATTACTATGCAATTGATAATTATGATGGGGTTTTAACTGACAAAGTTAGTGTGATAGAAGAAAATGGGGAGTTTAAATTAAGTGTTTCTGATTCAGCTGGAAATACTTCAACTAAAATAGTTCCAATAAGTTCTGAACTTAATGATATAAAAATAGCTATAAATGGAAACTTTTATACTTATATAGAAAAGGGAAAAGAATATAAAGAAGAGGGTGCCACAGTAACAAATATTTGTGGAAAAAAGATTAGTAAAGACTATGTTATAGATGGTGGAGTCGACACAAATGTAGCAGGAATATATACTGTAAATTATCGAATAGATGGAAATGATGCTTATGCTAGTCGTAAAATTGTTGTGTATGATAAAAGTATTGATACTCCTAAAGTAAGCAATGAAGATAAGGTTATTTATTTAACATTTGATGACGGTCCTGGGGTATATACAGAAGAGTTACTTAATATACTTGATAAATATAATGTTAAGGCAACATTCTTTGTAACTGCTCAATTTAATAAATATTTACCACTTCTAACTAGAGAAGCTTCAAGTGGGCATACAGTTGCACTTCATACTAAAACACACAATTGGGGTGTATATAGAAGTTTTGAAAATTATTATAAAGATTTTAGTGATATGAATAATATTATAGAAAAATATACAGGAAATAAAACAAAATTATTTAGATTCCCTGGTGGAGGATCTAATACTATAAGTAAGGGTAAAGCTACAGGTGTCGTGAATTATATTGCCTCTAAAATGCAAGAAGCTGGTTATACTTATTTTGATTGGAATGTTGATTCAGGAGATGCTGCTGGAGCTAATAGCAAAAAAATTTATAATAATGTTATAAATGGAATTGCAAGTAGAAATTATTCTGTCGTATTAATGCATGATATAAAAAGACCTACTATTGATACTATAGAAGATATAATCGTTTATGCACTTAACAATGGATATACATTTAAGACTTTGTCTAGTGATTCTCCAACTGTACATCATCATGTAAATAATTAATTGCCAATTTACAATTTATAATATATAATTAAGTTATAGATTGTTATGGAGGATATGTAGTATGCCAAAAAAGGAAGAAGTTAAAATTCCTAAAAAAGTAAAAGAAGAAATGACTGAACAGATCATTGAAGAAATACACTCATCTGTTAAAGAAGATGTTTTAAATAGTGTGGTTAATGATATAAAAACTTCTTTTGATCAAAATTATAAAAATGGAATTAAAAATGATATAAAAGCTGAATTAATTGATGATATAAAAAAAGATATAAATAAAGAACAGAAGAAACTTAGTAGAGCTAAAAGTTTTAAAATATTTAGATTATATATATATTTATTAATTGTAGTTGGATCCTTATTATATATATTATTTAGATTGTATCAAACTGATAATTTAACTGTAATTGATAAATCTTATACAAGAAAAACGACAGTTGGTAATAATAGTGTAATAACAGAGACAACAACTACTGAAGAAATAAAAGATGGAGCTTATTACATTAAAAATTATGGTTATTTAATGGATAAGTTGAAAATTGCTAATGTTGATTTAGTGAAAGGTAATATTTTGATAGAGAGTTTACCAATAGCTGAGAAGCTTGCAATGGCTTATTTAAGTCTTGATTTAAGCAATATAACTGTTGATGGAATTATTCATACTTTAAGTGAGGATTCTTTAAAGAATTCCTATAAAGACATTTTTGGTTCATTTGATGGTTATACTCAAAGTAACTTTAATGTTAATGGTTTAAACTATGCTTATTCTAGCTCTAATTCTTGTTATATGGCAATTGGTGAAGAAAATTTAAACCAAAGTATTATTAAAAATATTTTAGTTAATGGTTATGAAGAAGGCGATATTTTAACCTTAGAAGCTAGAGCTTATGTTGTTAAAGATGGAGCTATTTATAATCCAAATAATATGAATTATCGAATAACTACTGTTACTGATGATTTGGATATTACAAAAATACAAAATAGATTATTAAGTGTTGAATATAAATTTCAAAAAAATGGCAATACATATAATTTAATAAGTATAGTGAAAAAATAATTGATACTTCAATTATTTTTTTTATAGGAGTGTTGATTTTTGAAAAAGTTAATAGCAATTTTAACTAGTTTATTACTAATAGTAGTAGGATGTTTTCTTATAAATAAATTATTAAATCCTAATATTGAATATAAACTATTTAAAGAAAGTGAAGTCAATGATGAAGATATATATAATTATGGGGATTCTTTTAAGACTTTAAGTTTAGGAAATCGAGACGATTTTACTTATGAAAAGAATGGAGTAAAGATTACTTATAAAGATAGTATACTAAAGATTAATGATTACGAAGTTTCTAATGTAGAAAGTGTTTATAATTATTTTTCTATTTATCATGATGAATTAATAGTTATTAGTTATACTGTAGATTCCAAAGCTCAGCTGCTTTTTTATAATAAAAGCGTTGACAATGCTTACCTTATTTCTGAATATAAGGGTTTCATTTTGGATATTAATTCAAGTATTACTTTTGATGATGATGGCATTACAGTAAGCTTTATAGGAATAAAAGATAATAAATTAATAAAAGGTAATAAAGATATCTGTAAAATAAAAGATGAAGATATGGTGGTAGTTAAAACTTATCTTTTGGAATATAAAAATAATGAAAGATGGATAGGAGAACCAAAACTTCTTTATAGTTATAATTTGTTTTCTTATAAAAACAAAAATAACTTATGTAAAAAAGAATCTAATTAACAGATTCTTTTATTTATTAAATATTAAACTTTATTGACTATTAAATATTGAAAATATATAATAATTGTTAAATTTACTTGAGTAAGGTGTGTTAATGTGCAATATTATGCTGAAATAGAAAATGATTTTTATCTGCCTGTTAATGTTCAAAAAAATATTAATAATGAGTTAGAAAATTCTAGATTACCAAAGTGGTTTTATGATAAATATCAAAACATTATTGCTTTAATTCCTAAAATTAGAGAATTATTTATAAAATTTACTTTAGATTCGTGCGATGATAAATATGATAATTGTCATTTAAAAAATTTATTACATCTATATAAAATGAGGTATTTAAATTTTATGACTAATGGGGATGATGATTTAACACTTTTGGGAATGAAAAATAGAATACAAAGTTTTGGTTCTATCTTAGAGCTTTTGCATAGGATTGATAATACCTTATTTGAAAAAGAATATTTTATTTCTTTAATGCAATTATGCAATTCAGCTTTAATAGATATTGGAAACATTGACGGTTCATTAGTAAAATGTTATTTGCCTAATAATTGGCTATTAACTTCTAAAGGGTATTTATATAATATGCAATCAACTGCTCATGAGGCGGCATCTTATAGTAATTATTATTTAGAAAAGAAGGATTGGTTTTTAACTAAGAAAGAATCTTGTGTTGATAATAGTAATGGAACTTTTATAAAAATTAATCCACTTCCGGAATTAAGTGATGCTTCAATAATTTTAAAATCGGGATGTGTGAGTTTTAATACTTGTGATGCTCTTTTGCATTATGTTGATTACTATCATTTTAATTGTCGAATATATGATTCGAAAGTAATAATGGTTTCAGTAGGGATGATTGAACTGAGACAAGATTTGTTTAGATTTTTTGAAAAACTAGAATTATATACCGATTCACCCAAAGATAATTTTAAAAAAGTTATTGAAATAACTAAGGACAATTACTTAGACATTTTAATTAGATGTTGTGGTGTTAGCAAAATTACATCCTCACCAGATAAAACTATTATAACTAGTTCTTTAACAGCAAGATCAGATTTCAAAGAATATTTAGATAAGGATTACAATGTATGTTTTATTCCGCCTATAATCATAAATAGAGAAAAAAGAATAGTAGAGGAGTTAAATATGAATTCTCTTATGGTTAATAGTTATATAAAAAATAAAGTAATTAGTACAGATAGCTTTGATAGGGGGAAAGTATATACTAATCATTTAAGATTTTAAAGCAATAAAAAACACACTGACGTGTGTTAATTTTAATTTGGTGACCCGTACGGGATTTGAACCCATGAATGCATGCGTGAAAGGCATGTGTGTTAAACCACTTCACCAACGGGCCGATACAAAATGGTGGGCCTGGGGGGACTTGAACCTCCGACCTCACGCTTATCAGGCGTGCGCTCTAACCAGCTGAGCTACAAGCCCATTTTGTTTCAGTACTAGTTAATTTTATCAAATACTTTTTCTAAAATCAAGTAAAAAATAAAAAATGGTGTCCCCTTAGGGATTCGAACCCTAGACCCACTGATTAAGAGTCAGTTGCTCTACCAACTGAGCTAAGGAGACGTTTGCTCTTAAGCACTTCTTAATTATAGCATAAATTATGAAAAAATCTAGTATAAAATAAAAAAAATTGTCTTTTTTAGATAATTTACTTCTAAAAGAATAAATGTTACAATGATTATAGGGTGGTAAGCATGAAGAATTGTTTTTTAATTGTTAATTACAATGATTTTAAGTCTACTAAACATTTAATAGATAATATAAAAAATTATTCTTGTATTGATGAAATAGTTGTAGTTGATAATTATTCTAGAGAAGATCAAATTGAATTGCTTACAACTATGGAAGAAAAAAAGGTAACAGTACTTTTCAATGAAAATAATTTAGGATATAGTGGTGCTATTAATGTTGGTTCTAATTATTTAATTGAAAAATATGGAAAGTGTAATATTATTGTCAGTAATTCAGATATTGTTATAATGTCTGAAAAAGATTTAGAAGTAATGCTTGATATACTTAATAAGAAAAGTGTTGGTTTGGTTGGTCCACAAATTCTTGAAAGAGGTAGTATTTTAAAAGGAAGAAAAGATGTAACAATTGGGCACGATATATTGTCTAATAGTCCCTTAATTAAAAATTTTATAAATAATCAAAGACTAGAATATAATGAATCTTATTATGATGATTCAACTAGTTTTGTTGAAGTTATCTCTACCTGCTTTTTTTTGATAGCTAGTGATACTTTAAAAAAAATAAATTTTATGGATGAAAATGTATTTTTATATTATGAAGATTTTATTTTATGTAATAAGGTTAAATCTTTAGGCTTAGATATAATATTGTGTAATGACATTAAAGTTAAACATTTATATTCTGTTAGTGTTGATAAGAATTATAAAAATAAAGGAAAAAAGCAAATGTTTCGTGATAGTGTAGTTTATTATCATTCTACTTATCATGAAATTAACTTTTTTCAAAAATTGTTACTTAGAATAGTTTTAGAATTAGATATTTTACTAAGTAAGAAGAGGTGAATATGAAAAAGAAAATGACATTGCTTGCTTTAGAAAAAGACTTTAGCGGTAAAACAAGAGAAATTATTGCTTTAGCAAATAGTTTGGTGGATTTATATAATGTTGAAATATTTTTTTTGAATAGTAGTAATGATTCGATAATTATAAATTCAAAGATTAAGGTGAGTATTTATAATCCCCAAGTTTTAGAATGTAGAAAATTTTATACTGATTTATTTAAGGATAGTGATGTTGTTATTTCTACCGATGAAGAGTTTAGCAAGTATGTAATTAAATATGCCAAATGTAAAACAATTTTGTGGGCTCATAAAGAAAGAAATTTTGTTAAAGATAAGTTATTATCTAAATATGATCTTATTGTTGTTCCAAACAAATATTTGAAGAATCATTATCTTGGGTGTAATGATAATGTCATAATTATTAATGATGCAATTGAACTTCCAAAAGATAAGAAACTGGCAAGTGGTGATAATTTAATTTTTATTGGTCGCTTAACTAAAGATAAAAAACTCGAAAATTTAATTGATATATTTGCTAAAGTTCAAAAAGAAATAAAGACAAACTTAATAATAATTGGTGTTGGAGAAGAAAGAAAAAATTTAGAAGATTATTTAAAAAAGTCCAAAATACCTAATGTATATTTTAAGGGTCTTTTAAATAAGAGCGAGATGGAAAATGAATTACTTGAAAGTTCTTTATATGTAACTTGTGCTGAAAAAGATACTTCTAATTTATCAATGTTGGAAGCAATGAGTTATGGAGTACCTGTTGTTGCTTTTTCAGATATTTTAGATGATACTTCTTTTATAGTTGATGATATTAATGGCTATTTAATTGAAAACAGGGATGAGGATATTATGTATGAAAGGATAAAAACTGTTTTAACTGATAGAGAGAAAAGAGAAAATTTAAGCCTTTGTGCAAAAGAAAAATCTTTAGAGTTTGATATATATTCTCTAAAGATTGAATGGATAAAAATATTATAGTTTAGAGACTTAATTAATACTTAGTGTATTCTTTAAGTTCTTTTTTTATTTTTTCTTCTTCTCGTTTTTTTGTTTTTTCTAGTTTGGAGTATGTGCCACTTTTACTTGCTGGAATTATATAAGGTTTTTTTGCTAATGTAGCTTCAATTTTATCCATATGAAAGTATATTTTACTATTTTCTTTTGGGACTTCTGTTTTGTACGTTTTATTTTTCATGTTATCACCTTTATTAATTATATCAAAGGACTCATTTTATGTAAATTTATTTACTTTTAGTTATATCTATGTTAATATTTACTAGAATAGAAGGGTGATTTTATGAAGTGTCCTAATTGTGGTTTTGAAGGGTTGTTTAATGGTGGAATTTGTCCAAATTGTAGTGCTGTTGTTAGCTTGCCTACTAATCAAAATGGAGAAAATATTTCAAACGCTAATGTTCAAGAAGAAAGCGTGTATACAAGTTCTGTTAACAACAATAATTTAGTGGCTGAGGGAATAAATGAAAATGCTTCTGCACCAGTTTCGAGTCCACAGGTTATGATAGATAATAATTCATTACAACAAGAAAATAATATAAATTCTAACGTAAGTGTTGAAGTAGCTCCTGTATTAACTAGTGAAGTGGAAAAACAAAAAAAAGATATGAGTAAGATTTATTACATTATTTTAGGAATCGCAGTTGTTGTTTTTTTAGTATTAATGTCTGTTATTATGGGAAAACATTTTAAGAAAAATACACCTATTAAAACTACACCTGCGACAACAAATGTTACTATTCCAAAAGAAACTTTTATGACCAAAAACAAAGGCGTTTATAGTAATTTGATGTCGCCAGTAAATATTGGTAATATCACATTTGGAGGGCTTTTAGATCAAACAAACAATAAAGTAACTGATGTGGATGTTGAAATAATTAGGAATTTGGAAGAAACTGAAATAAATGAATTAGTAGCTACAACAAGTCAAAATTTATACCCTGGGTTTAAATGGGCAGGAGTAGAGTATCGTGTAACCTTAAATGATTTAGAATACTTGGGAGAAGGAACGATAAATCCTGTTATGAAAACTTATTTGTTTGATACTTATTATAAGAATAATTTCTTTTTAGTAAATGAAAATTATTATACTATTGATGCAATAAGTAGTAATGTGAACAAAATAAAAAATGGGGAATTTGCTTTAGTTAAGGTTGCTTATCAAGTTCCAGTTGATCAAAATTATTATATATGTTTTGGAGAAAATTTTTCTAGCTTAGGCTGCTTTATTAATTCTTAAAGTTACCTCAAAAATCTTTACTATAATTTTAAATTGTGATATATTATTTTTAGAATAAGGAGTGTGTTTGATTATGAAAAAATCAAAAAGAAAAGGTTTTACTCTTGTTGAACTTTTAGTTACAATTGTTTTACTTGGTATAATTGGTGGAATAGTAATATATAATATGACTAATATATCTAAAAATACGCAAGATAATGATTATGACCGTTTTGTTGCAGAAGTAAAATCAGCCGCTAGCGTATATGCTGATATGCATCCTGATGCATTTAATGAGCTATATGTTAGTAGAGCATATATTTATATAACTTTAGGAGATTTAGTTTCTTATGGAGGACTAGATGAAGATTTGAAAAATCCATATACTAAAGAAAAGATTGATTTAAAAGAATTAGTTAAAGCAAGTTTGGATTCGACAAATGGTGCTGTAACTTTTGAATATCCATTAAAAGATACAAAGTCTGAACAAACTTTAGTTGCTATGAGTGACTATGTAGTATGGGGAGAACCATATGATTGTATGCGTGGACTTGGTAGTTATGAACTTTCTCTTAGTGATGAGGATGGTAATTTAATTAATTTAGAGGGTACTGATGCAAATGGGGTTAAGAACATTGATAAATATAATTTTACTTGTACTTTGCCATCAGAGTTTGAAAATTATACTAATCCTAGAACGGGAAAAGTTGGTAAGAGAACAGTTCAAGCTGGGAACTATGATATAGTTTATAATTGGGTAACAGAAAGTGGTGTAAGAAAACAAGCTACTCGAGTTTTAAGAGTACTTGCAAAGGTTAAACCATCTTTTAAAACGAATGTTACTGATTATGATTTTGGTAATGATGTAGATGTATATCAAAATAAATTCCAAATTTGTAGTAATTGTGATTCAGAAAACTTTTATCAAACAAGTTACAATAATGATGGATCTTGGAATTATTTAACTTATCAACCATTTATTGAGGGTGCTGATGTAGCAACTACAGAACTTAAAATAACAAAAAGAAAGAATGACCCTGAATTAGGGGGATGGGAGAATGTAACTAATGGTTATGTTAGAAGTTTCCCAGAAACTCAAGTTGATGATGGTGATAAAGTATATAAACTTGATGTAATTGTTCATGGACATTATGATACTGATTATCAATATGAAGCATCGGGTGAAGGAAGATTTAAAGCCGAATTAGTTGTGCCAGAACCATATATTTCTTCACAAACTCCAAATGCTTGGGCAACTGAAAATACATATTTAATTAATAGTGATACAACTGGAAAACAGTCTCCAGTTGGAATAGCTAAATATGAATTTAAACTTACAAACGATGCAAATGTTAATAAAAGAATTGATCAAGAAAGTGATAACTTATTTACAAAAAATGCTGTTATTACTAATAAGGATGTTACTTTATTAAAAGGAAATGGTGAGACTTGTCCTGATAAAGCTTATGAGTATACAAACATTTATTTTAGAGCAATTAATAGAGAAGGATATGCTGGAAAGTGGACTCGCTATAATACAAAATTAACAAATCAACTTACTAATCTTGTAGAACAAAGTTCTGTTGGATGTACTAGTGCAGCTAATTGTTGTTTAAGTAGTGGTAGTTCATGTTATTTCCAAAATAAGGTTATCTATGCATCTTATAAAAATCAATTATTAGTTGTTTTGGAGAGATACTCTTCTGATAAATCCATGTTATTAGCATTGGATGGAGTCACTGGTAAACTTGTTTCTCCTTTATCAGTTAAAAAAGGTTATGCAGAACAACAGACTTGTGATATGCTAGTTTGGAAACATTATACTTACAATGTTGCTAATGATGAGATTTTGAAAGAGGCTAATAGTTGGGCTAGTCAAGTATTTGGTAATTCTGGTAAATTATTAACTCCAGCTATACCAGGGGGGGCATCTCGTACAGCTTATACTTTGACTGGAAGTTTATTGCAAAAATATTCTAATGCTGTATATGCAAGTCCTGAATATTGGCTATTAGATAGTGGTTCAGAAAGATTTACAGTTTATTTGGATCAACCACATAAGCATGCTAATGAATCTACTACAGCAACTAATGCTTTCTTCTATTATGCTTCTGCATTAACTAAACATAAGCAATATGGTGGACAAAGATCTTATGTAAAACCACTTGTTAGAGCAACGAATGTTAATGTTTGTAGTGGTGATGGAACAAGAAATAATCCTTATGTTTTAGCATTATAATAAAAAGGGGATAATGAGATGAAAAAGGAAAAAAGATTAAATAAAAAACAAAAGGCAGGAATTATAACTCTTGCCTTTGCCTTAATTATAGCAGTTACTATAATTGCTATGTTTGGTGCTAAGAATTTAATAGGTGTTAAAAGTCCAACTGAGGAACCTATTAATGAGAATTTTTCGTTTTTAGTTGAGGAATCTTCGACACTTATTGATGATTTTGATATATTTGGTGATCAAGATGATATTACTAAAAATATATTGGAAACATATAAGAAGGGTAAGTATGATATAAAAAATCCTTATATTGTTGTAAATCCTTATTTAATTAGTCCTCAAACTGCTTTAATGTTATTTAAGACTGATAAAAAAGAGAAGATAACAATTACGATAAAAGGAAAACATGATGACGATTTGGTGCAAGAATTTGAAGCTTCAAAAGATCATTATATCCCTTTATATGGCTTATATGGAAATTATGAAAATACAGTTCTTATTAAAACGGAAAGTGGAAAAAGTAGTACTGTTAAAGTTAAGATTGACGGATCTACTCGCCATGGGGATATTGAAGTTATAACAAATAATATTGGAAATTCTAATGGTGAATTTTACTTTGGTACTACAGCTTTAGGAACAGCTTCTCTTGCTATTGATAATTATGGTGAAGTTAGATGGTTTTTAAGTGAAGATTATTCTAAAGGAATGGTAATGTTACAAAATGGACATTTACTTCTTTCTGATGTTACTAAAGGACCTAATGCTGTTTCAACTGGTGGAGTTATTGAAGTTGATATGTTAGGATTCGTTCATAAACAATATGAAATTGATGGTGGTTATCATCATGACGGATACGAAAAAAAAGATGGAAACTTACTTATAACTAGTGGAGATGTTAACTCGGATTATTTTTGTGACGTAATTCATGAGATTGACAGAGAAACTGGAGAGATTTTAAAATCTTTTAATTATTCCGAAATTATTAAGAATATTGATCCAAGTGTTATTCAAGAAAATGAGATAACATGGGGATTTATAAATTCAGTTTTCTTAGATGAAGAACGAAACGAATTATTAGTTTCGATGCGTAATAGAAATTCTGTTGTAGCAATTGATTATAATACAAAAGAATTAAAGTGGATATTAGGCGAGGAAAGATTTTGGTCAAGTAAATTTAGGCCTTACTTAGTTAAGGGGAGTGGGGATTTTATTTATCCTGCTGGTCAACATTCTATAACTGTTTTAAATGATGGTAAAGTTTCAATATTTAATAATGGGTATAATTCTTATAGAGAAAAAGCAAATCCTTGTTCTAATTTAAAAGGTCTTCAAAGTTATGGTATGATTTATAATATTGATAGAACAAATAAAACTGCCACTGTTGATTATAAATTTGGTGGAGAGAAGTATTTCTCTTATGCTTTAAGTAGTTTTAATTATACAAAGGATGGGCACAAAGTATTTAATTCGGGATGGCATTTTAGTGATCCAAGTCAACTTGATAATCCTGCTTGTACACAGTTTACTAATGATAAGTATGATGCTTATATAATTGAATTAGATGATGATAATAATGTTTTAGCTGAAATTAGAATTGATGAGTCAAAGTTTGAAGTTATTAAGGCTCCAATATATAATTTGGAAGCAGTAAGTGTTGATCACGAAATTAAGTCAATTAATAGTAATTATAATTTTGATGATCATGCTAGTTATAAATCGAATATAAAAACTAGTAATTATGAAAAATTGAGCGAAAGTGAAGCTTTAGCTTATAAAGAAAATGTTAGTAATCCGATTGATTTCTTTATTTTAAATGGTAGAATGTCATTTCAAGGATTGCTTCTTGATTCAGCTGAGTTAAAAGTAACGTTAATTTCTCCTAAGGGGATAGCTTATAGATATGTCGTGAAAGAAAAAGGAAAAGACTTTTATGATGTAATAAATCTAACTCAATTACCAAAAGGTAGGTATTATATTTATATTAATTTAGATGATTCTATATATAATACTAGAAAGCATGTTGAAGTTTAAAAGGACTTAATTTAAGTCCTTTTTTGTTGAATTTTTTTCTTTATTTTTATATACTAATTCAGAGGTGACTTATGGGAGAATTTAGAAATTATAGAAAATATAGAAAGAACGTTTATGAAGAAATTTATTTTTCACATGAAAATAAATTTGAGTTTAAATTGGATAGTAATGATGATCCAGAAACTAATTTTCCATATCACAGAAATCGTGATGCTGATTTAAGATATTTAAAAGATGCTTGTGTTGATCGTTTTGATAGAAATTTAAGATTATTAAAGAGGAGAAGAAGAAAGAGAAATTTGAAATTCTTTTTTATCTATGGTGTTCCGACAATTGCTATTTTGGTAGCTAATGGCTTTGTATTAAAGCAATCAAGAAAGCAAGATGTAGTTCCAACTTATTCATTAGAGACAACTATGATTAGTGATGGAAAGATGGTTAAAGATAATGATACTAGCAAATATATTGTTACTGAGTACGATTTAATGGAAGATGATTCTAGTGTTATTAAAAGGGAAAGTACTGATACAGTAATCCAATATCAAGTGAAAAATAATACGCATAATGTTATTGTAACAGTTGGTGTGGATGATGTTGGGAAAATGTCTGTTGTTTCCTCCATAGATGATAACTTTTTTGATTGTAATTCTTCAATTTTTGATGATGTAGAGGTTTCAGAAATTGAAAATAAATATCAAGAAATTGTTGAAGATATATTGGAATATTTAGAGGCAGATTCTGATTTAGATAAAGATGTGAAAAAGTCTATAAAAAAATTATTAGAACAAGAAAAAACAAAAACTATTATAACTATCGCTGAATTTGCTAAAAGTGGAGAGATAAGTGTTATAGAAAATTATTGGGATTATCTAAAGCGTATAATTGGTGTAGAAGCTGTTATAATAGCTGGAGCAATTTTTTATTCTCTTTTAACTTACTATTTGCTTAAATTAGGTCGAGAAAATAGTATAACTATTTTGGCAGATGGAGAGTTTTTAGTTCAAAAAGATTCATATAAAAATATTCTTCCGATTAAGTCAACTAGAGATGATAAAGGAATGTTTGTGGCTGCAGAAGCGCATCGTCAAAATCATATTAAAAAATTGGTGAAGGATAAATTAACTTTAGAATGGGAAGAGAAGTTTGATATATAAAATAAAAAAAGGTTTCATGTAGTGAAACCTTTTTTATATGTTGTAAGTAATATTATATTGTATTGATATAATTCTTTATAATGAAAAAAAACTCTGTAAAATAGAGTTGATTTTTTAATGGCGGAGCAGGAGGGATTTGAACCCTCGCGCCAGTTACCCGACCTACTCCCTTAGCAGGGGAGCCTCTTCAGCCTCTTGAGTACTACTCCAAGCCCGATATATAAATTATACTTTAAGAGGGGGATAGTGTCAATAAAAAAAGACTAGTTTTTGTTATCTTCTAGTCTTTTTACATCTTTAAAATAATTTTTTATAATTTCTTCACGCATTTCGTCAGTAAAACCTGAGCCACTAGCTTTTTGATGTCCACCACCACCAAATAATTCGGCGAATTTATTACATTCAACATCATCACGAGTTGTTCTGTAAGAAACAGCTTTTGTTGTGTCTATAATTACTATTAAATCTATATCTGGGTTATTTGTAGCTAAGACATTTCCTAACTCACTTTTGTTACAATTTCCAGCAAATACAATCCCACATTTTCTTCCAGCTATTTTGTATTTCATTAGTTGTTTATTTTTGTTTTCAATGAAATTCTTTTCTTCTTCTTTTTTAATTTTTAAATATCTTTTTTCAAATGCTGTTAGTTCAAATTTTTCTTTATTTTTGGTTAAGCGTTTACTAAGTAACTTGATATATTCTTTTTTTCCATAAATGATAGGTAAGGAGCCAATGTTTTTAGCCATTTCAATATCTGTGAAATCCCATGTATCGATTTGTCTAACTAAATCCACATAATCTCTTATCATTGGTGTATCTAGGTTTTTATAAATTTCCTTTAGATAATTATAGAATAGTTCAGTTCCACATGTTGGACGATCAAATTCTTTTATCTTAACAGTTACAAAATCAAATTTATTTGCGTATAAATGTGTTTCATGATGATCAAAAACTAGGACATTGTTTAATTCTTTTAATGTTTCATAAACAGTTTCAGGAATTGTTAGATCAACAATATAAATATGTTCATAAACTTTTAAATCAGTTTTAAATAACTCTATAAAAGTACTTTCTATTTCGTTAATTTCAATTGATTTAAAATCAAATTTTCGTTTAGTTAAGTTCATTAAAATTATTGGTGAAATACCATCTAAGTCAGTGTGTGTTATAAGTAAATCTTTCATATTAGTTGTATACCTCTGTTTTTATTGTTTCGATGAATGTATCCATCATTTGTTCATAGTCGTAACCATCTTTATATTCTTCATCTGTTAAATTAATCATTGATTGAACATTAGCAATAATAGCACCTTCATTTTCTAAACTTTTAGTTAAGTCATTAATTGTATCTGTATTTAAGATGAATATGTATGAGTTGAGTTTATTTTTTATATTGTTTTTAGCTTCATTTAATTCAGCTGGATTAGCTAAATCATTTTCTTCGATTGAAAGTACTTTGAATCCATATTTTTCTAAAAATTTAAATACATCATTAGCAGCAACAATTGTTGGATTAGAAGAGCTTTCAGCAATAACTTTAAGTTCAGCATCGTAAGAAGAAATAATAAGTTTTAATTTATCATAATTATCGTTAATTTCTTGTTTTAATAAAGTTGATGATGTATATTCAAGAAGTTCGTTTTTTATATTTTGAGCTAACATTAAATAGTTTGATGGACATAACCATAATTCTTCTTCATCTCTTTTTACAGTTAAACCTTTAGAAACATCAATTATTTTTAAATGTTTATTTTTGTTCATAAAAGAAGCGGCAATATTTTTTTCTTTTGTTTCACCATTATAAATTAGCATATCAGAGTTTGCATATTCTTTAATTTTTTTATCTGTCAAAGTATATTCTCTTGGGTTAGTTCCTTTGGGATAAATAGATAAAACATTAGAGTTATAACCATAAATATACTTTGTTAAATATTCAATTGGGTATGTCGTAGTATAAATAGTTATGTCATCTAAATTATCTCTTTTAAAGCATCCTGTTAAAAGAAATACAGATAATAAAGCTATAGTTAAAATTTTAATTTTTTTCATAAATATTCTCCTTTTATATATAATTCAAATATACCAAAATATATACTTTTTGTAAATTATAACTAGATTAAAGATGAAGTTTTATGTATAATAATATTGGTGATAATATGGACTTTTTGACTAACCGTGGTATTATTATAAAAAATGAAGAGTTATTGAAAACAGCTTTGACTCATTCATCATATGCTAATGAAGAAAATGTTGACAGTTATGAGAGATTAGAATTTTTAGGTGATGCTGTTTTAGAACTAGCAACTAGCGAGTATTTTTATTTACGTTCTAATTTTAAAGAAGGGGATATGTCTAAAGTACGTGCTAGTTATGTTTGTGAAAATGCTCTTTACGAATACAGTAATAAAATTGGTTTAACAGAAAATATTCGTGTTGGTAATGGAGTTTCTGTGGATACACCTTCAATTGTTGCGGATTGTTTTGAAAGTGTTCTTGCTGTGATATTTTTAGAACATGGATTTTCAGTAGCAAAAAAGTATGCTTTAGATATTATTGTTCCATACATTACAGATAATGTTTTGTTTATTCATGATAATAAATCTTATTTACAGGAAATGGTTCAAATGGAAAAAAAGACGTTAGAATATGTTGTTGTTTCTGAGACAGGACCAGCTCATGATAAGAGATTTACTGTTGATGTAATTGTTGATGGTATTAAGTTTGGGACTGGTGAAGGAAAGTCGAAAAAAGAAGCAGAACAGAATGCTGCTGCGAATGCAATTAGTAAAATAGCGTAAGGTTGTGGGATATATGAAATTATTAAGTATTAAGGCTCACGGATTTAAATCTTTTGCAGAAAAGATTGAAATAATGGTTGGTGAAGGAATAACAGGAATCGTTGGACCAAATGGTTCTGGGAAATCAAATGTTGTTGATGCTGTTAAATGGGTTTTAGGTGAATCAAGTTTAAAAGAAATACGTGGAGGAGAACAATCGAGTGATGTAATATTTGCTGGTTCTTCTTCGCGTGCACCTCTTACTCGTGCTTGGGTATCTTTAACTTTTGATAATCATGATCATTACCTGGCTTGTGATTTTGATGAAGTTGAAATCAAAAGAGAAGTTTATAAAACAGGAGAAAATCAGTATTATATAAATAATGCTAAGGTTCGAAAAAAAGATATAACTGATTTATTTTTAGATAGTGGTGCAAATGCTGATTCTTTCTCAATTATCTCCCAAGGTAAAATAATGGAAATTTTAAAAGGAAAACCATTAGATAGAAGATTAATAATAGAAGAAGCATCAGGAGTTTTAAAATATAAAAAACGCAAAGATGAGACGATGCGTAAATTAGATAATACTAGTGATAATTTGGAAAAAGTTAATTTAGTAATTAATGAACTTGAAGTTAATCTTGATCCTTTAAGAAAGCAAGCATCAGATGCTAAAAAATATTTAGAATTAAAAGATGAGCTAGAAAATATTGAAGTTTCGCTTATTGCTACTGATATAAAAAATATAAATAATGAGAATATTAAAGAAAAAGCAAAAGCAGAAGCTTTACGTTCTGAAATTTTAAATTATGATAGTGAGGGGACTAAGGAAAGTTCGAAACTTGAAAATTTGAAGTTACAAAGTATTAAGTTAGATGAAGAAATAAGTTCTTTAAACGAAGAATTAATTAAAGTGAATGAAAATATATCATCATCACAAACTCGTAAACAAGTAATTATGGAACGTAAAAAGTATGAGGTTAGTGATGCTAAACTTGAAAGTAATATTCTTTTACTTAAAGAAAGAGAAATAGAACTTAAAAAAGATATAAAAGCTTTAGAGGGAGAAAGTTCAGAGATTAAAAACACTTTAGAGAAAAAAGCGAAGAATTTAGATGAACAAAGAGAAGAATATAGAGTTCTAGGCATTAGAAAAGAAACTTTAACTGGGGAATTGAGTACAAAATCAAGAAATTTATTGAATATAAAAAATAAGATTGAAGTTTTGAAAGAGAATATTGAAAATGATGCTAAACTACCTTATGCAGTAAAAAGTGTATTAAATAATCCAAGACTGTCTGGTATTCATGATGTATTAGTTAAATTAATTGATACTGAAGAAAAGTATGTAAAAGCTCTAGAAATTGCTCTTGGTGCTAATTCTAATGTAATAGTTGTAGATGATGAAATAGCAGGGAAGAATGCTATAAATTATTTGAAAGATAATAAACTTGGTCGAGCAACTTTTTTTCCAATTAGTATTATAAAGGGAAGAAATGTTCAGGAAGATGATTTAAGTGTTTGTAAAAGTACAGCTGGTTTTATAGATGTCGCTTCATCTTTAGTTAAGTATAATCCTTTATATGATGCCATTATAAAAAATCAGTTAGGTAATACTTTAATTGTAGATAATATTGATACAATGAATAAGTTGGGTAAGAAACTGAATTACCGTTATCGTATTATTACTCTTGATGGCGAATTACTTCATACAGGTGGTGCCATGAGTGGTGGTATTAATAAAGCAAGTACAGGGCTTATTAATGCTAAGTTTGAATTAGAGTCTTTAATAAAAAATGGAGATATACTTACAAATGAAATTAAATTAATAGAAGAACATATTAATAAAATTGATGATGATTTAAAAATTGAAGAAAATAGGATTTTTAATATTCAAGGCGAAATTGCTAGTTTAAAAGAACAAATTGCTAGAAAAGAATTTGATAAAAAGTCTTTGGAAGAATCTTTAGAAAACTGTTCTCTAGAGTTAAAAGGGACTAATAATGTTTTAAATAATAATACTGATAAAGAACTAGATGAAGTGTTAGAATTATATTTAAAATATACTACTAAAAGAGATGAGTTAAATTTAAAACTTAATTCTAAAAAGACTGATAAAAATGATTTAGTAAATAATATTAATGAATTAGAATCTATAAATCGTAAGAATAATTCAGAATATAATAGAAGACAAAATGAGCTTCGAGATATTGAAGTTAATATTGGAAAAATGGATGTTAAATTAGATAATTTACTTGCTAAGTTAAGTGATGAATATCAAATGACTTATGAAAAAGCTATTAATGAATATAGCTTGGATATGGATGAGGCTGTTGCTCGAACTAAGGTTAATCATTTAAGACGAGATATTCGTGATTTAGGAGAAGTTAATGTTGGAGCTATCCAAGAATATGAAAGAATTAATACAAGGTATACTTTCTTAGTTGAACAAAAAACAGATTTAGAAAAAGCCATTGCTAATTTATTAGAAATTATTAATGATTTAGATAATACGATGAAACTAAGATTTGAAGAGACTTTTAATAAAGTAAATGAAGAGTTTGGAAAAGTATTTAAAAAGTTATTTAGGGGAGGTAATGCTGAATTGATTTTAACCGACCCTGAAGATATGCTTACAACAGGTGTTGATATATCAGCACACCCACCAGGGAAGAATTTAAAGAGTATTAATACACTTTCGGGTGGAGAAATGACTTTAACTGCGATTGCACTTTTATTTAGTATTTTAAATATTAGAATAGTACCATTTTGTATTTTAGATGAAGTTGAAGCGGCTTTAGATGAAGCTAATGTTGATCAATTTGGAACTTATTTACAAGAATATGAAAATGCTAGTCAGTTTATTGTAATTACGCATAAGAAGAGAACAATGGAATATGCTAATACGCTTTATGGTATTACAATGCAAGAATCAGGTGTGTCAAAATTAGTCAGCGTTAAGCTTGAAAATCTGTAAGGTTTACAAAAAAGTGTATACATTTGTATAAATTTTTGATAAAATTTATTTATATAGTAGGAAAGTGTTCTGAAACTTGACTAAAAGCCCGTTTTTTGGTAACATAAGTCTCGTTTGAAAGAATATTGTGGGAGGAATAAAAATGAATATTGATAATCAAAATCAAATTCCGTTTTCTGATATGACAATTGATGAAATTCGTGCAGAAATGGGAAGTTTACTTGGTATTGAACCAAAAGTTGGAATTGAGGATGAATATGAGCATGCAATACCATATCAGATGGATGATTGGGCTGTTAATAGATTTCAAGAACTACGTACTAAGTTAAATGATATAAAAAATGGTTCATTACGTGAACCTGTTAGAAATAATGAAAGCGATGTTATGGACCGTGTAAATGCAATTCGTAAAGAAATGGGAGAATTATTAGGAATTGAACCATATGTTGGAATTGAAAATGAAAATGAACATGCAATACCATATCAAATGGATGATTGGGCAATTGATAAATTCCAAGAATTAAGAGAAGAACTTAAAGGAATAGCTAAGGAGCATCCGGAGATTTTTGCGAATATTGATAGAATAAATGCGATTCGTAAAGAAATGGGAGAACTTTTAGGAATTGAACCATATGCAGGAATTGAAAATGAATATGAGCATAAAGTACCATATCAAATGGATGATTGGGCTGTTAATAGATTTCAAGAGTTAAGAGAAGAACTTAAAGGTTTACTTAAAGGGAATAGTGTTGATCCTTCAGTAGAAGCTGTAGTTGCGCCTGTAGAACCTGTAACTACTGTTGATAACAGTAAATATGATAAATTTGAAGTTGAAGTAGTTTATGATGAAAATAAGGATGTTTATAAAGTTTACTGCCAATGTGGTGATATTGGTCTTCAAAAATATGCTCCAGAAATAGCTGCTGCAGATATTAGTTCAGAAGCTATTCAAGAAGTAGTTGATAAATTTATTGAAAAAGTTGCTTTAAATACTAGTTTAACACTTGACCAACTTAAAGCTAAAAGAGTGGATTGTAAGTTAGATAATCGTTTTATTGACAGAGTAGATGAGAAATCAGTTGGTGAAGCAATAAATAAACAAATAGATAAAAATATTGAAGTAAAAGTTGATTTAAGTGGAAATAATAGTCTAGGCTCTGGAAATAATTCTGGGACAGGAAATCAAGAAGATGAAGGATTAGGAAGCCAAGGAGATGAAGGTTTAGAAGATAATCTTACTTCTGGAAATAATTCTGGCTCGGGAGATAATTCTGGTTTGGGAAGCCAAAGAGATGAAGATTTAGGAGATGATCTTACTTCTGGAAATAATTTAGGTGATCAAGGAAATGGTACTTCTGATGAAGATTTAGACGAAGACTTAGGACAACTTCCTCCACAAAATGGAATGACAGAAAATCTTAAAGAAGTAATGAAAGGTGCTAAACGTGTTATTAGTTCCCATAGAATGATAGCAAGAAAAATTTCAATATCATGTTTTATTGTAGCTTTAGCGGCTGCTGGGCTTGGATTTAGTATTCCAACACTTAGTATAGCTGGAGCAGCGAAATTTGTTGGTTTGGTTGCTGCTCTTGGTGGTGGTATTGTTGAGCTTGCATCTAGCATACCTGACTTTGTTGCTTGGGCTCAGTATAAAGCAACTACCTTTAAATTAAATAGTATTGCTCGCAAGGTAACTAAAGAATTTAATAAACATAATAAACGTAGTGGAATTAAATTTAAAGTTAGAGCTGTGCCTAAAACTGGGGAACTTCGTTTTGCTATCGTAAAAGATAAAAAAGATTATGGATTTATTGACTCTCGTTCAACTGGAGTTATTATTGGCGATGGATATTCATTAGATCAAAGAGAAATTCAAGATGTTGTTTCTTCATTCCAAAAGAAACTTGATAAAAGCTTTAAAGATTATAATGATCCAAAAAATAGAGGAGCATATCAAGAAAAATATAATATTCCAAAAGTAACTGTTGATAATATGCCAGTATTATTTGCTAAATTTGGTGGATATCACTTTAATTTAGAAGGTGATCAATTCGGTATGATGGATGTTGCTAAGGTTAGCGAAGAAGAAAAAAAAGGTAATGGTTTAGGAAAATTCTTCTCTAAGTTTAGATTTGGAAAAAAGAAAAAGAAAATTGTTGGAGACTCTTTAGAACAAGAAGAAGCATTAGAAGATATTGTCAGTAGAAATGTTGAGGCTTCTACTGGTGGTGTTTTAAACTCTGAAAATTATGGAGCTGATGTTAATGAAGAGGAAGTCTTATCTGCTTTAGGTGATGGCTTAAATCAAGAAATAATTGAAGAAGATATGAATCAACAAGATTTCCCTTTGGAACAAAATGGTGTAGATCCTAATGCTAATGCTGATTTACTTGATGAATTAAATCAACCAGATGATATTAATGCACAAGAGGCTGCTAGTGTAGATGTATTTGTATCACAAATTGTTTCAGATGAAGTGGAAAGACAAGCATTTGTTAGTGACATTATGAATTTGACTGAAGAAGAGAGAAATGCTTTATATAGAAGTTTTTCAGAAATGACAATAAATAATGCAGAGGAATTAAGAACTGCTATAAATAATGTTCAAGGTATATCTCAAGATATGTCAAATAACCTATAAGGAGGAAAATGAGAATGATAGAGGTTGGAAATATTGTTACATTAGAAAATAATGTAGAGTATCTAATTCTAGAGGAATTAGATCATGAAGGAAAGAAGTATGTTTATACTGTTAGGACGTTAGAGGATGAAACTCCAACAGATGAATTCGTTATTTATGAAGTAATAAAAGTAGATGACGATTCTTATTTAAAAGATATAGACAATAAAGAACTATATGACGAATTAATTGAAGAATTTAAAGATATTGTTGCTGATAAGATCCTTAGTGGAGACTTAGACGAAATGGAAGCAATGATTGACACTGAAGAGGAAGCTGCTTAAGCTTCTTTTTTTGTGATTTGATAAATTCTTTATAATTTGCTATAATACTAACTTAAGAAAAGGGGATTTTAATGGAAAATAAAGATATAATGCATAAAGTAATAGGAGTTAAGCTAAAATTAAATAATGCTTTTTCTAGAATGTTTGGAGCGAGTGCTCTTTCTACACTTGCTGGAATTGGATTAGCCAAAGCAAATGAAAATCTTCAATTTCTACCAATTATGGGAGGAACATTTCTTACTGTAACTTCTTTAATTTCTCTTGAAAAATATTTAAAAAGTTATATAAGAGTGGCGAGTCATTGTTTTGCCCTTGAGTCAATTGCAAAGTCTGCGTCAAATTTGCTTAGCTCTTTGGGTAATGGAATAAGTTATGAAATCAAATTAAAAAAGGATTTTTATAGTAATGATTTAAAGTTTTGTTTAATTAAGAAATCAGATTATTCTATATTTCCTGGAATAATTGAATCTAGTAATTATCGTGATTTATTTGTTAAACAAGTTGGTATGAGTGAAGAAGAAGCTGATGGTCTTGTTCTTTACTTAAATAAAATGTTAGATTATAAATTTTCTAAAATTAATAATGCAGAGAAAAGAAAAAGAAATATATATGGTAAATTAAATATACCACATGTTACGATTGATAATTTGGATGATGCATTTTTAGTTGATGGTGGTTTTAGATTTGCAATATCTCCAATTGATGACAGATGTTTAGAATATTTACCTTGTAAACCAGCATTAAATTCTATTGAAAAAAAGCGATTAGTAAAACAGATTAGAAGTTTAAGTATAGAAGAACAAACAGATATTGTTTGTAATATTTTAAATAATAAATATCAAAATGGTGCAGATGTAGAAAAAGCTGTTTTAGCGAGAAAAAATTAATTTTCTCGTCTTTTTTGTATAATTATACTAAATATACTAATAATAAAGATGAGGAGAGAAAAATGAAAAAGATAATTGCTTTATTATTAGTTGTATTTATAGTTACAGGTTGTACTTTGGTAGGAAGTAAACCAAAAGATTCAGTATCAAGATTTTTAAATAATTATAAAAATAATTCGGAAAGCGTAGTTAAAGAACTTGATGAATATTTAGCTAGTCAAGATTTAGAGGAAGAAACTTTAAAAGATTATAAAGAATTATATTTAAAACAATATAGTAATTTAAAATATGATATTAAAGATGAAAAGATTAATGGAGACAGTGCCATAGTTGAGGTTCAAATTACAGTTTTTGACTATTATAAATCAGATAAATTAGCGGGAGATTATTTTACTGCAAATCAAGCTGATTTTGTAGGTGATGATGGAGATATTGATTTTTCTAAGTACTTTGCTTATAAAATAAGAAAAATGCTTGATACTACAGACACTGTTGATTATACGTTAACTATTAATTTAAAGAAGAAGGATAGTAAATGGGAAGTAGAACCTTTAACTCATGAAGAATTAACAAAATTACATGGGACTTATGAATATTAGGAAACTAATATTCTTTTTTTACATATATTAGCATATAGTATTGACAAGTGCTAATTATGGTAATATAATTATTTTAGCACTGGAAAAGTGATAGTGCCAGAGGTGATGATGCGTGGGAGAAAGACAGGAAGAACTATTAAAGATAATAGTTGAAACTTATATTCAAACGTTTAAGCCAGTTGGATCGAAGTCACTTGTTGATCATTTTAAAGTTTCATCTGCTACAATACGTAATGATATGGCTTTACTCGAAGAACTTAATTTTCTAGAAAAAGAGCATTTATCAAGCGGAAGAATTCCTTCAGAAGCAGGTTATCGTTATTACGTTGATAATTTGATGAAACCGAAAGATATTACAGGTGAGGATGTTTTAAAACTTCAAACTATACTTAATAATAATAATTTAGTTGTAAGTGATGCTATTCAAAAATGTATGGAGATAATAAGTGATATTACTCATTATACTAGTGTAGTTATTGGTCCATCTGTAGAATCTTCAACATTACAGCAAATTAGTATAATTGCCCTTGATGATGATGAAGATGAAACTTCAGAAGGTGATAGAAGAGTTGTTGCTGTTTTAGTAACCAATCAAGGAGTTGTTGAAAATAAGCAAATTAACATTTCTCGAAATATTAATTTAAAGGAACTTATTAAAACATCAGAGCTTATTAATAAAGCTTTAGTTGGAACTCCTTTAGCAAAAGTTACTGAAAGATTAGAATTAGAAATTAAGCCTAAAATAAAAGAAGTAATTAATAGATATGAAGAAGTTTGTAATTTCTTTTCATCAGCTTTTAGAGATTTTACAATTGATAATTCGGATATTGTATTTGGAGGAAAAACGAATATTCTTGATTATAAAGAATATGATGAACCAGAGAAAATTAAGGATATGATTGCAAAACTTGAAAATACAGAGCTGGTAAAAAATATTCAAACAAGTGATTCTGATATTAATGTTTATATTGGTGAAGAAACAGAATTTGATCCTGATGTTACAATAATAAAAACGCATTATAAGGTAGGAAAAGATGAGGGAACTCTTGCTATCATAGGTCCAAAAAGAATGGAGTATGATAAAGTGTGGACGCTTCTTAATTTTTTGAAATCCTATATTGAAAAATAGAAAAGAGGGAACTTGTGGATAAAGAAACAGAAAATATAAAACAACAGTTGGAAGAAACTGAAGAAATAAAAGAAAATAAAAAAGAAAAAAATAAAAAAAAGAAAAATCATGATGCTGAAGAAATTTTAAGACTTACTGAAGAATTAGGAGCAGAAAAAGAAAAAGCTATGAGAATTCAAGCGGAGATGATGAATTTCCGTAAAAGAAAAGACGAAGAGGTTTTAAATATTCAAAAGTATGCAGGAGAAGATATATTAAAAAAATTAGTTAATATTGTTGATAATTTTGAAAGAGCCTTAAATATGAAAACGGAAGAGAATTCTGAATTCTTAAAAGGTTTTGAAATGATTATGTCAAATATAATTAATATTTTAGAAGAAAATGGCGTTAAAGAAATTGAATGTTTGAATATGCCATTTGATCCAGCATTTCATCAAGCTGTTTTAACGGAAGCACGTGATGGTTGTGATGCAGGAATTGTAATAGAAGTATTACAAAAAGGTTATATGTATAAAGATAAAGTTTTAAGAGCTACAATGGTAAAAGTATCAGAGTAGTTAGAAAGAAAGAGGAGATATTTATGGGAAAAATAATTGGTATAGATTTAGGTACAACAAATAGTTGTTGTGCAGTATTAGAAGGTGGAGTTCCTACCGTAATTGCAAATGCTGAGGGAGATAGAACTACACCATCTGTTGTAGCATTTACTAAAAAAGGGGAAGAATTAGTTGGAGCTTTAGCAAAAAGACAAGCTGTAACTAATGCAGAAAAAACTATTTCTTCTATCAAAAGAGATATGGGAACTAGTAAGAAAAAAGATATTGATGGTAAGAAGTATTCACCAGAAGAAATAAGTGCTAAAATCTTAGCTAAAATAAAAAGAGATGCAGAAAGTTATTTAGGAGAACCAGTTACACATGCTGTTATAACTGTTCCTGCTTACTTTAATGATGCTGAAAGACAAGCTACAAAAAATGCTGGTAAAATTGCTGGTCTTGAAGTTGATAGAATTGTTAACGAACCAACAGCAGCAGCTTTAGCTTATGGTTTAGATAAGCAAGATAAATTACAAACTATATTAGTATATGATTTAGGTGGAGGTACTTTTGACGTATCAATACTTGAACTTGGTGATGGAGTTTATGAAGTTAAATCAACTAGTGGTAATAATAAACTTGGTGGAGATGATTTCGATAAACGTGTAATGGATTATATAGTTGAAGAAATAAAAAATGAAACTAAAGCTGATGTTAAAGATGATCAAATGGCTATGCAACGTATTAAGGATGAAGCAGAAAAAGCTAAAAAAGATTTGTCGAATTCAACAACTACAACTATTTCACTTCCATTTATTGCACAAGTTGATGGAACACCTGTTAACTTTGAGATGGATTTAACAAGAGCTAAGTTTGAAAGTTTAAATAAAGATTTATTTGATTCTACATTAGATTCAGTTAAGAAAGCTTTATCTGATGCTAAATTAAAGGCAAGTGATATTGATCAAGTAGTTTTAGTAGGTGGTTCAACTCGTATTCCTTATATTCAAGAACTTGTTAAGAAAGAACTTGGTAAAGAACCTAATAAGAGTGTTAACCCAGATGAAGTTGTTGCTATGGGAGCAGCTATTCAGGGTGGTGTATTAACTGGTGAGGTAGAAGATTTAGTTTTACTTGATGTAACTCCACTTTCACTTGGCCTTGAAACATTAGGTGATGTAATGACTGTTTTAATTCCAAGAAATACAACTATTCCAACAAGTAAGAGTCAAGTGTTCTCTACTGCTGTTGATAATCAACCTGCTGTTGATATTCATGTATTACAAGGTGAAAGACCAATGGCAGCTGACAACAAGACTCTTGGTAGATTCCAACTTTCTGATATTCCTCCAGCAAGAAGAGGAGTTCCACAAATTGAAGTTACATTTGATATTGATGCTAATGGTATCGTTAATGTAAAAGCTAAAGATTTAGGAACAAATAAAGAACAAAAAATAACTATAACTTCAAGTACTAATCTTAGTGATGAAGAAATAGATAAGATGATGAAGGAAGCTGAAGCTAATAAAGAAGCTGATGAAAAACGTAAAGAAATGGCTGATGCTAAAAACGAAGCTGAACAAGCTATATTTGCAGCAGAAGGTGCAATTCGTGATTTAGGAGATAAACTAAGTGACGATGAAAAAACAACTGTAGAAGATTTAATAAAAGATGTAAAAGAAGTTTTAGAAAAAGAAGATGCAAGTCTTGATGATATTAAAGATAAAACTTCTAAGTTACAAGAAAAGGCAATGGAACTTGCTGGTAAAGTTTATGAGTCAGCAGCTAAGGCAAATGAATCTACTGATGATAACTCAAGTGACAGTGATGTTGAAGAAGCAGAATTTGTAGATAAAAAATAAATTAAGGGGAGAGTCCTTCCCTTAATTTTAGTATTAATGGAGATTTAATGAAAAGAAAAGATATTTTAGAAAAATATAAGTGGGATTTAAGTGATATTTACAAAAGTAGAAAAGATGAAGAAAATGACTTAAAAAGATTTAATTCTTTAATTGAGAAAATTTCTAAGTTTAAAGGAAAACTTTTAAATGATAGTAAAACTTTGAAAGAGTTTTTTGATTTAACTCGTGAAATTCAAGCAATTCTTGATAGATCAGAAGCTTATAATAGTGCTTCCCTTAATGTTGAATTAGATAATAGTGAGGCTAGTGAAGGTCTTGATAGAGTAGAAAATCTTATAAATCAATATAATGAAGCTATTTCCTTTGTATGTCCTGAAATACTAAGCTCTGATTTTGCAACTATTTCTAAACTTATTGAAAATGATGATGATTTGAAAAAGTTAGATAAGTATTTTAATGATTTGTTTAGAAGTAAGGAACATCTTTTATCTGAAAATGAAGAAAAAATACTTTCGGGATTTCAATTGGTTTTAGAGGGATATAGAAAATCTAATACTTATATGATTGATAAAGAAATAGATTATGGGTCAATTGAAGTAGATGGAGAAGAGGTATTAATTACTGCATCTAATATTCCTAAATATCTTAGTGATAAAGATAGAAGTGTTAGAAAAAGAGTATTTGAGCTTGAAGGGAAAGCGGTAAGTAAACATGTGGATTCTTTAGCAACAAATTTAATATCTTTTATAAAAGGGTTAGAATGTGAAGCAAAGTATCGTCATTTTAAAAATGGCTTAGAAAAAAGATTTTTTGATGATGATTTAGATTTAAAGGTTTATGAAACTTTGATAAAATCGGTTCCTTTATATAAAGATTTTTATAAAAAGTATGTTCAGTTATTTACGCATGAGCTTGGTTATGAAGAATTATATGTTTATGATTTAAATGCTCCTTTGTTTGAAAATTCCACAAAAAAATATACAGTGGAAGAGGCAAAGGATATTATCTTAAATACTTTTAGTATTTTAGGAGATGAATATTTGGATGTTTTAAAACTTGCTTTTGAGAAAAAATGTATAGATTATTATCCAGCAGACAATAAATCTACTGGTTGGTATTGTATGTATTCTTCATGTACTATTCCAAAAGTATTTGCTAATTTTGAAGGAAGAATTCTTGATATATCTTCTCTTTCTCATGAATTAGGACATTTTTGCAATCAATATCTATCTATGAAGGAAAATATACCAGAGTATTGTTATCATTCTGTTTTTTGTGCTGAGGTAGCATCTCTTACAAATGAAATTTTATTTTCTTATTTGTATCAGACAGAAGATAAGGAAACTAATCTTCAATTGCTCTTTAACTTTGTTAAAACTTTTGCAGCAAATTTTTTTGGGTCAGCTCGACAAGCTTTATTTGAAGAGAGTATTCATGCATTAGCGGGAGCAGGGGAACCGTTAGGAAGCGAAATATTGAATAATTTGTGGCTTGAGACAGCTAAGAATGTTTTTGGAGAAGAGGTAAAAGGCTTTTCAGCTTATTCTTGGAGTTTTATTTCCCATTTTTTCTTAAGTGGAGGTTTCTATGTGTATAATTATTCTACAGCAATAATTGCTGCTACGAATGTTGCTAGTAAGATTTTAAATAAAGAAGAAGGAATTTTAAAAAAATATATGGAATTTTTGAAAGTTGGTTCGAAGATGCGTCCACAAGAATGCTTGAGTATAATAGGTATTGATATGTGTGATACTAAGACTTATGATAACGCTATTAAGTTTTTTAGTGATGCTATTGATGAACTTAAAAAGATAAAAGAAGAGAGGTAATTTTATGGCAAATAATAAAAGAGATTATTATGAAGTCTTAGGGGTTTCTAAATCAGCTACTGATGAGGAAATAAAAAGAGCTTTTAGGAAACTTGCTAAACAATATCATCCAGATGTAAATAAAGAAGAGGGTGCTTCAGAAAAGTTTAAAGAGATTGGTGAGGCATATGCTGTTTTAAGTGATGAGCAAAAAAGACGTCAATATGATCAGTTTGGTCATGCGGCATTTGATCAAAATGGTGGAGCTGGTGGCTTTGGTGGTTTTGAAGGCTTTGATTTTGCAGACTTTGACTTAGGAAGTATTTTTGAACAGATGATGGGTGGTTTTGGTGGCGGAAGCTCTAGAGGTAGATCTCGTAAGACTAGAGGAGCTGATAAAGCTGTTAACATGAAACTTGATTTTGATGAAGCCGTGTATGGATGTGAAAAAGAATTTAAAATAAATATAGATGATACTTGTCCAGATTGTGATGGTAAAGGTGGTACTGGTGTAGAAAAATGTCCAGATTGTGGTGGTCGAGGAAGAGTAGTTACTCAACAAAGAACGATGTTTGGTGTTTTTCAATCAGAATCTGTTTGTCCTAAATGTGGTGGTGTTGGTGAAACTGTAAAAACAAAATGCTCTAAGTGTAGTGGCAAAGGAACAGTTAATAACAATAAAACTATTAAATTGCGTGTGCCAAGAGGAATTGAAAATGGCGATACAATGCGTATGAGTGGTAAGGCTTCTGCAGGTCCGAATGGTGGTCCAAGAGGGGATATTTATATTGAATTTGAAGTTAAAGATCATGAGATATATCAAAGAGATGGTCGAGATATTTATGTAAAAATCCCATTAACTATAACTGAAGCTGTATTAGGATGTAAAAAAGAAGTTCCAACTGTTCAAGGAACTATAATAACTGAAATTCCAGCTGGAACACAAAATGGCGATAAGTTTAAATTTAGAGGCAAGGGAATTGATGATGAAAAGAGTGGAAAAAAGGGAGATGCTTATGGAATTGTAAGTATTGTTATTCCAACAAAAATTGATCATTCTCAAAAGAAGCTTTTCAAACAATTAGGGGAAACTAAGTTAGATAAGTCTCCAGAATTTGTAAAATATAATAAGTATATAGAGGATTAATTCCTCTTTTTTTATTTTAAAATATAAAAAGAATACACTTAATATTTTAACTGTATTCTTTTTCCTTTTTGCTCTACTAATCCTTCCTCTTTTAGATTTTTTAATTCTCTCATCATAGCAGATCTATCAATTGAAAGATAATCAGCTAAATCCGTTAGAGAGAAGGGGAGTGTTATAACTTTAGTGAGCTGTTTTTTATTTAAAAGATTAAAGTAGGTTAATAATTTGTCGCGAATTGTTTTTTTTGTTAATACTTCAATTCTTTCATTATAGTCTTGCATTTTCTGACTTAATACTTCTAACATATTTCTAACTAATTTATTGTGATATTCACAATTTTTTTTGCATCTATTTATTAGTTTAGAATAGTTAAAGAAGATAACCTCACTGTCTTCTGCTGCAATAACATATAATTCTTCAGTATATGTTTTAGAAAAAGCTCCAAATGTATCGCCAACATTGAGTTTTTCTATAATTGTTCTTGAACCATTGTAATTATAACGAATAATAGTAGCAGAACCAGATTCTATTATGCCTATTTGGGTATTATTAGCTAGATTTGATAAAATCATTGCTTCTTTTTTGAAGTGTAGTTTTTTAGCATCAAAGCAAGTTAACATTTTTTTTACATCATCTTTTTCAATACTATCAAAAAGCTTAATTGTTCCCATAATACGTATGTTCCTCTCGGTTTAGTTTTCAACATTTTTCTCTTAATTTCATTATAATGTCATTTTGTTGCAAATGCAACAAAAATAACTTTGCTTCTTTGCTATAATGAGAGTGTACTAAGATAGACGGTACGAAAAGTGGAGAGGTAAAAAATTATGAAAGTTATTAAAAGGGATGGTCACATTGTTGACTATGACAAAGAAAAAATTGTTATTGCTATAGGAAAGGCAAACGCTGAGGTACTTGAAGTTGAACAAGCAAGTGAATCAGAAATAAAGAAGATTATTAAGTATATTGAAAGTTTAAACAAAAAAAGAATTCTTGTAGAAGATATTCAAGATATTATTGAACTTAAACTTATGGAATTAAAAAAGTTTGAACTTGCTAAACATTATATTGTATATAGATATAATCGAGCATTAGTTAGAAAAAGTAATACTACTGATGAAAGTATACTTAGTCTAATTCGTAATGAAAATAAAGAGTTAAATGAAGAAAATTCTAATAAGAATACTTTTCTTGCTAGTACTCAAAGGGATTACATTGCAGGTGAGGTATCAAAGGATTTAACAAAACGTCTATTATTACCGGAAAAAATTAGTAAAGCTCATGAAGATGGTATTCTTCACTTCCATGATATGGATTATTTTATACAACCAATTTTTAATTGTTGTTTAATTAACATTAAAGACATGTTAGATAATGGAACTGTTATGAATGGAAAGATGATTGAATCTCCAAAAAGTTTCCAAGTTGCATGTACAGTTATGACACAAATTATTGCAGCAGTTGCATCAAATCAATATGGTGGACAGTCAGTTGAAGTAAAACATTTAGGAAAATACTTGAGGTTAAGTCATGATAAAATTGAAAAACGTGTAAAAAAAGTTTTAGGAAAAAGTGTTGATAAAGAAACTTTAGAAAAGTTAGTTGATGCAGAAACTAGAAAAGAACTTGCTAGTGGAGTACAAACTATCCAATATCAAATTAATACCTTAATGACTACTAATGGACAATCACCATTCGTAACATTATTCATGAATCTTGAGGAAAATGATCCATATATAGAAGAAAATGCTTTGATTATTGAAGAAATCATTAAGCAAAGATATGAAGGAATTAAAAATGAAAAGGGAGTTTATATTACACCAGCTTTTCCAAAATTAGTATATGTTCTTGATGAACACAACTGTTTAAAGGGTGGAAAGTATGACTATTTAACTAAACTTGCTGTTAAATGTAGTGCTAAACGTATGTATCCAGATTATATTTCTGCTAAAAAAATGCGTGAAAATTATGAAGGTAATGTTTTCTCTCCAATGGGATGCCGTTCATTTTTATCACCTTGGAAAGATGAAAAAGGAAATTATAAATTTGAAGGTCGATTTAATCAAGGAGTTGTTTCTATCAACTTACCACAAATTGCTATTATAGCTGATGGTGATGAGGATAAATTCTGGGAGTTATTTGATGAAAGATTAGATTTATGTCGTGAGGCTTTAATGTGTAGACATCATGCTCTACAAGGAATAACTTCTGATATTTCTCCTGTTCATTGGCAATATGGAGCAATTGCTAGACTTGGTAAGGGAGAAAAGATTGATAAATTATTAACTGGTGGATATTCAACTATTTCACTTGGTTATATTGGATTATATGAAGTTACTAAACTAATGAAAGGTGTTTCGCATACAGATCCTAAAGGAACTGAGTTTGCTACAAAAGTTATGCAACATATGAAAGATAAATGTGCAGAATGGAAAAAGGAAACTGGTTTAGGATTTGCTTTATATGGAACTCCAGCAGAAAGTTTATGTTATAGATTTGCTCGAATAGATTTAGAAAAATTTGGAAAAATTAAAGATGTTACTGATAAGGGATATTATACTAACTCATATCATGTAGATGTACGTGAGAAAATTGATGCATTCACAAAATTAGGATTTGAAGCAGAGTTACAAAAATTATCTACAGGTGGTGCAATTTCTTATATTGAAGTACCAAATATGGAACATAACTTGGATGCGATGGAAGAAGTTGTTAGATTTATTTATGACAATGTTCAATATGGTGAATTTAATACAAAATCAGATTATTGTCATGAATGTGGATTTAGTGGTGAAATTAAATTAAATAAAGAAGGAATTTGGGAATGCCCAAATTGTGGAAACAAAGACAAACATAAAATGAATGTAACTCGTCGTACATGTGGGTATTTAGGAGAAAACTTTTGGAATGAGGGAAAAACTAAAGAAATTGGACAAAGAGTTACACATCTTTAGAAAAAAGGCTGACTTGATATGAATTACATGGAGATTAAAAATTATGATATAGCTAATGGACCGGGGGTAAGAGTTAGCTTATTTGTTTCTGGCTGTACTCATCATTGTGAGGGATGCTTTAATCCAGAATCTTGGGACTTTAAAGCAGGGAAACCTTTTACTGAGGAGACAATAGATAAGATAATAGAGATGCTAAAACCCGACTATATAAAAGGATTAACTTTACTTGGAGGTGAACCTTTTGAACCGAATAATCAAAAGTGTTTACTTCCTTTAGTAAAGAAAGTAAAAGAATTATATCCTAGTAAAAATATTTGGGCTTATTCAGGTTATCTTTTTGATAAACAAATTATGGATATAATGGCTAAAAAATATGATTTTACAGAAGATTTTATTAAATGCATAGATGTTCTTGTTGATGGTGAGTTTCATCTTGCAGAAAAAGATTTAGCAATTGTGTATAGAGGAAGTAGAAATCAAAGAATAATAGATGTTAAAAAGTCTCTTTCTGAAGATAAACTTGTTTTACACGAAAAAAATGATATAAGATTAGGAGATTTTAAAACATGTCAAAAATAAGAGGATTTGAAGTAGCAAAAGGTTGGGAAGATAAGAATATTAATATCCCAATAAGAAAGACTAAAAAGAGTGCTGGTTATGATGTAGAAGCAGCAGAGGATATTATTATTCCACCATTTGAAAGGGGATGTAAGCCAACCCTTATACATACAGGGTTAAAAGCATATTGTCAAGATGATGAATGGTATATGCTTGCTAATAGATCTAGTAATCCAGGGAAGAAAAAGTTAGTTTTAGCTAATGGAATTGGAATAATTGATGCAGATTATTATTGTAATCCTGATAATGATGGTGAGTTTATGTTTGCGTATTATAATATGGGAACAGAACCATTAGAAATAAAAAAAGGAGAAAGAATCGGTCAAGTAGTTTTTCAAAAGTTTTTAATAGTGGATAATGATGTAGCTGAAGGTGAACGTACTAGTGGTTTTGGCTCTACAAACGAGGATTAATTCCTTGTTTTTTAAATTTTTATTATTTACATAATTATTTGATATTTGTTTGACATTTACCTAGATATTTAGTATCATATTACCTTGTAAAGAGGGTACGACCTATGAAAAAGAAAAACAGTTTTGATAAGAAATTTCCTTTATTTGTTAAGTATTTTACTGATGCAACTATACAAAATAATATGACTGATAATGCTGATCTTTTGAGAAAATATAATGCTTATAGTGAATCTATTGAGTTTTTCTTAAAAGAATTAGACAAAAGGTTTGATATTGATACGATAAAGAGAATAATAGTTGAAGCAATTATTAAACTTCCAGATTCTATAATGGTTTCTCTTATAACCTCATATTTGAATAGTAGTGAAGAAGCAAAATTGAATCCAGATTTTATAGCTTATTATAATAAAACAAGTAATATGGGAAAAGCCTCAGTAGAGTATATTGAAAGATATGGGCTAATAACTGATAGAAGTTTTAAAGATATACCAAAAAAAGCAGTTGATGCACACTATGCAGATGTAAGAAGTGGAGCAGAGCAATTTAATGGTGTAGGTTTAGACGAAATATATGATACTCTTACATATCCAGAAAGGAGATTTATTATTTCCTTAATTGAAGCTAAAATAGTAGAAGATTTTGATGTATTGTTTGAAAAGTTTAATTTTAGCTTTAAATCTTTGATAACTGTTTTAATGACAAGAGGAATAGATGCAGGTATTTTAAATAAAGCAGTTTTAAATGGTTTAGGCGAAGAATATTTACTTATATTGGTTTGTTTATTTTTGGATAATGATGAGGCGATTAGTTCAATTGCGAATATGAAGAATTTATTTTCGATGGAACGATATGAATTAGTTAAGTTGATTATTAATGAGAATTTGCTAGTTGCTTTTGCAAATGCAGATGTTAATAGTTTTGCTGATAAAGAAGATAATCAAATAATTGAAGAATTAAAGAAAAAAGAATTAGTTTTAACAAAACAAGAAAACTAGTTCTTTTTTTTACATTTTTTTTATATATAGTATTGTACACTGGTGATGGTGGATAATATGAAAAAAAGATTTAAGGCAAAGAAAAAAATCAGACTTTTTACACTTTTTATGTTTATAATAATAATGATTATTACAATTGTTAGTTTTAAAATTGTAATAAAAATAGATCCAATCTTTTTGTTAAAGCAAGATTATCATTTTTTTACACTTGATTTTAATCGTAATGATTATCTTCTGAAAAATGGTTTTAAGATTATCGAAGATGTTATAGATGGTAATGATATTCCTGTGTTTGATGAGGTGAAGACAACCTCACCAATAATCAGAAAAAAAATATACATTTATAATACCCACCAAAGCGAAAAATATGCTGACTTTGATGTTTTGAATGCAGCATTAAACTTGAAAAATATTTTAGCTGATTTTAATATTGAAGCAATAGTTGAAGAAACTAATATTACAGAGGAGGTAAAGAAAAATAATTATACATACTCACAAAGTTATCGTGTTACTAAAAGTTTGATGACTAATTATCTTAATAAGGATATTTCTCTTTTTATAGACTTACATCGTGATTCTTCTGCAAAAAATATAACTACAACTACTGTGGATGGTGTCAATTTTGCGAAAATGATGTTTGTAGTTGGAGGAAAACACGAAAGTTATATGGAAAATTATCGTGTTAGTGATGCTATTAATAAGATTTTGAAGAATAATAATAATCAAATAAGTAGGGGGCTTCTTCTTCGTAAAAGTAGTAGTTATAATCAAGAATTAGATCCTAATGTTGTCTTAATTGAATTAGGTGGACCAGAGAATACAAAAGAAGAAGTACTAAATACTTTACATGTTCTAGCTAAATCTATATATGAATATTTGGAGGAATAAAATGGAAAAGAAAAAGAATAATAATTGGTTTTCTAGAATTATGATTGGATTTTTTATTATGTTTCTTTGTCTTTATTCGATGAGTATTAATGGTTATGTTGAGAATATCAACATGAAAAAGACTTTATTTACAGAGGAGCAAATAAAAAATTTTGAAAATGACGTTAATAATGGAGAGTATATTGATATGAAGGATTATACTTTAGTTAAAGATATAGATTATTCTAATAAGGTAAGTGACTTTGGAGAAGATTTAAGTGAATTAATTTCTTTAGCGGCTAGGAAGTCTATAGATATGTTTAATAATATTTTTGCATATCTTTTTGAATAATACTTGCAATTTTTCACCTTTTGTATTATAATGAACTAGTCATTTGAGTTTGACTTAGTTTGTCTGCGTAGCTCAGCTGGATAGAGCACTCGCCTTCTAAGCGAATGGTCACGTGTTCGAATCACGTCGTGGACACCATTTTGTATTAAACAACACTTTGTGTTGTTTTTTCGTTTGATAAAAGAGGAATATATTTATTAAAAGCTGTTAAGTTAGGAAAAACTATAATTTAGATATAGTTTTTTTTATTTATTTGTTATATAATTTTATATAGAATAGGGTGAATGTGATGGAAACAATTATTATTGGAAAACCAGCTGTTAATATTTATCTACCTTTACAAGAATTTCCAACAGAAGGAGATATATTCTTAATAAAGTCAAAAAATGAATCTGTTGGTAACGTAGGAGCTACTAGTGCTTGTTTATTAGCTAAGTGGGGGATGAATGTTCATTTTACTGGTGTTGCAGGAAATGATGCTTATGCAGAGAAAATTAAAGATACTTTTAAAACATTTAGAGTTGAATCCAAATTTATGGAAACGGATTTTGAATCTTCGACAGCAGTTAATTATCATGTTTTAAATACTAAGACAGGAGTAGTTACAAAAGTTTTATATAATGATACTGAAAGTGTGTTAAAGAAGTTTAAGTATGATTTTATTCCCAACTTTGCAATTATTGATGGAACAGAGCTTGCAGGAGCTCATGCTCTTTTAAATAATAATGGTTCTGTAAAAACTGTGTTTTATGGAAGAATTGGGGATAAAGATTCTATAGCTCTATCTAAACGTACAACTTGGTCAGTAGTAACTGAAAAGTTTGCAGAAATGATGACAAAAGCAGAGATTGATGGTTCTGCTGAAGGTTATGTTAACTTGTACCAAAAAATAGTAGATACTTCTGGAAAAAGTAATTATATTGTTATTTTAAATAGTCATAAAATACTTTATTGTGTAGATGGCAAAGTAAAAATGCTTCCTGAAATGAAAATAAACATAGTTGATTCATCTAGTTTTGATTCAATTTTTATTGGGGCACTTTCATTTGCTTTAATGAATGAGATTGCTCTTGATGATGCAATTAAGTTAGCTAATACAGCTGCAGCAATTTCTCTATCAAAAATTGGAGAAGTTGATGCTATTCCAGAAATAGATGATGTTTTAGATAATTCAGGTTTAAGAGAAAAATTAGGTCTTGCTAAAAAAGAAAATAATTCAGCTAAGACTCCAGCAGCAATTGAACCTTTGAATCCAAATGTTGATGTTTCAAGTGTTAATACTTTGAATCAAACTCCAAGTGAACCTGAAGGTATGATTGCTCAGCCTAATACAGCTGATGCAAATATGGCATTTAATTCTACTCCAAATAATTTTGCTCCTGAAACAGAAATGGTAAATAACCAAGTTCCTGAAACACAACAAAATGTTGTCAATCAGTTTGGAAATCCCAATCCTGTTAATATGCCTAATGTAGAAGTTAATACAACTAATCAAGGAAATGTATAAAAATATTGATCCATTTATGAAAATATTACCACAGTTAGATGTCCACGGTTTTACAGAGGATATTGTTATGACTGTGGTAAATGAATTTATAGAGGATTCTTATAAATTAGGAAGAAAAAAGATAGTTGTAATTCATGGTAAAGGGCAAGGTATTTTAAGAAGAAAAATACACAATGATTTAAAAAATAATAGATTGGTTAAAGGATATTACTTGTATAATTTTAATATTGGTTGTACAATAATTGAACTTAATTAAATGGACGGAGGCGAGATTATGTTTGTTGATGAAGTTACTGTAAAGATTTCTGCTGGAAAAGGTGGAGATGGTTGTACCTCTTTTAGAAGAGAGAAATATATTGAAATGGGTGGACCTAATGGAGGTAATGGGGGATCAGGTGCTTCAGTTATTTTTGTTACAGATCCAGGACTTAAGACTTTAATAGATTTAAAGATGATGAAACATATTAAAGGTGACAAAGGAGTTAATGGAAAAGGAAGCGAACGTAATGGTGCTAATGCTGATGATGTTATAGTTAAGATTCCAATGGGAACAACTATAACAGATCTTACTACCAATACTGTTTTAGCCGATTTGACTAAAAACAATGAGAAGTTTGTTGTATGTCAAGGTGGTCGTGGTGGACGAGGAAATAAAGCTTTTGCGACACATGAAAATCCTGCCCCAAGATTAAGTGAACTTGGTGCCCCTGGAGAAGAAAGAATCATAAAGTGTGAACTAAAGGTTTTAGCTGATGTTGGTTTAGTTGGAATGCCAAGTGTTGGCAAATCAACACTTATAAGTATGATTAGTAATTGTAATCCTAAAATAGCAGCTTATCATTTTACGACATTAAGTCCTAACTTGGGTGTTATAAAACTTAAGAATGGTAGTTCTTTTGTTATGGCTGACTTACCTGGGGTTATTGAAGGAGCTTCAGAAGGTGTTGGTTTAGGACATAAATTTTTGCGTCATGCAATGCGTACAAAAGTAATTGCTCATGTTATAGATATGGGAGCTTCTGAGGGAAGAAATCCAATAGATGATTATGAAAAAATAGAAAGTGAACTTAAAGCTTATGATGAATCTTTGGCTAATAAACCACAAATAATTATTGCTAATAAAATGGATTTAGATGAGGCAGAAGATAATTTAAAAAAATTCAAAGAGAAATATCCAGATCTTGAGATATATCCAATTAGTGCAATGTTTGAACTTGGTCTTGAAGAATTAATTAATCGTTTAGGAGAGCTTGTTTCATCATTAGATGAAGTTGTTTTATACGATGAAGATGCCTTAAAAGAAAGTCATGTACTTTATAAGTTTGATGATAGTAAACCATTTACTGTCACTAAAGAAAAAGGCGTTTGGGTTTTGAAGGGCAAAGAAATTGAAACTTTATTTGCTATGACTCGATTTGATGAAGATGAATCTGTTGAAAGGTTTGGACGTAAGCTTCGAGGTATGGGGGTTGAAGAAGAACTTGAAAAAATGGGGGCTAAACGTGGAGACGAAGTTGTCATAAATGATTACATGTTTATATTCAAGGATTAACTTTCTTGAATATTTTTTTGTTATATAGTATAATATCTACCGAATTTTATTAAAGGGGCGATATTGTGAATTTAGATGAATTATTGGAATTACGAACAAAGGTTATAGAAAACCGAAAAGAATTAATAAAACTTAATAATGAGTATAATAAATTATTGACAGCAAAACATTTAGGGAATGAAAATGCTTTAGAGAAAGATATGAAAATTATAAGAGAAAGTTTAGCTTATAAGATTATGTATATAATAAGACTTATTATACCGTTATGTGTTGGGATGTTAATTGTTTTTAATGCTATTGGACCTTTATTTTTAATGACTTATTTTATATTAATGCCAGTGCTTGGAACAATTTTTGAAACAAGTATTTTACCAAAAATTGTTTTTGGTAAAGGTTATAAGCCACCAAAACCTGAAGAAAGGAAAAAAACTGATAAAAAAGAAATGGATGAGTTATATGAACGTGTGTGTGAGGCTCGTTTTACTTATCATAGTTTAAGACATGAGTTTGAAGACAAGGTTATTGAAGCTGGTTTATCTGATAGTGATGAGTATCAAGAATATTTAAAACTTATAGATAATGTTATTGAGGAAAGTGAAACTGTTGATACTGCTTCTAAGTCAAATAATAAAGATGAGAAAAAACTTAACTTGAAATAGTAAAGTGCAATGTAGTTATATTGCATTTTTTTTTTGACTTTTATATAATTACTATAGTTTGTTATATACTTGGAGGTGTTTTTATTGGACTTATCAGAGAGTGATTTGAAACAGGAAGAAACTTATTTAAGTGAAACTGTAGAAGAGATAAATAAACAGATTGATGAATATGGTATAAAAATTACTGATGAAGGAGAAGATTTAAAAGAATTTCAAAGATTACGTTGGGAAATGGAACAAGAAATGGACAAAGGAGAACGTTATGCCTTTGTTGCCGATAACGATTTAAAGATTGCTCTTTTAAATGATAAAACGAAAAAGGTTAGAAGACTTCATAAGATAAGGAATAGTCCTTATTTTGCTTCAATAATTTTTAATGATGAACCAATATATATTGGAATTACAGCAGTGAAAAAAGATACAGATTATTTAGTATGTGATTGGCGTGCTCCAATATGTAGCTTGTTTTATGATTATGGTTTAGGGAATGCTAAATATACATCCCCTGGGGGTAGTGAAGAAGGAGAAATTACTCGTAAACGTCAATATAAGATTGAAGATGCAAAACTTAAACATGTTTTTGATACGACAGTTAATATAGATGATGAGCTTCTTCAAGATGTTCTTGCTCAAACTAGTAGTGATAAAATGAAAAATATAGTTAATACTATACAAGCGGAACAAAATGCTGTAATACGTAATAGTAAAAATGATACAATAATTGTTCAAGGAATAGCAGGGTCAGGTAAAACAAGTGTTGCCTTGCATAGAATAGCATTTCTTTTATATAAACTAGAATATTTAACAAGTGGGAATGTTTTAATATTCTCTCCTAATAATGTTTTTACGGAATATATTAGTGAAGTTTTACCAGATTTAGGAGAAGATAATACGTTACAAACAACTTATCATGCTTTTGCATCAACTTTTATATCTGAATATAATGGAGTTGAAGCTTATTCTTCATTTGTTGAGAGATATTACAAAGGAAAAAGACAAGATAATGATTTAATTAGGTTTAAATTAAGTGATGATATTATTAATGCTATTGAAGCTTTTGCTAAATTTTATACAAAAGCAGCTCGTTTTATTAAAGATTTAGAATATAAAGAAAAACATGTACCAATGGAAGAATTAAATGAACTTTTACATGTTCGATATGAAAACAAACCTTTATTTGAACGTTTGGATTTGATAGCTGAAAAAATTAATAATACTTATTATAAAGGAAAAGATTCACTTATACCTTTACTAAGAAAAGCTCTTTTAAAGGTAAGCAACTTTAAATATGATTTTAATGAAGTCTATAAGTTTTTTTATGAATCAGCAATATTTAAAGATGCTTATCCCTATATGTATAGAAAAAATGAAAATATTAGAAATTTAGAAAATAAGATAATTAATTATGAAGATGCAACTCCTTATATTTATATGAAATGTCTTTTAGAAGGATTTCCTTATCAAGTTGCGATGAGAGAAGTCGTAATTGATGAGGCTCAAGATTATACATATTTACAATATAAGATTTTAAAGAAAATTTTTAAGAATGCTCATTTTACTATTTTAGGAGATGTTAATCAAACAGTAAATCCATTCTATAAGTATGATACATTAGAAGTTCTATTAGAAGTTTTTGATACTAATAGTCAATATTTTGAGCTTACTAAAACTTATAGATCTTCGCCAGAGATTATTGAATATGCTAATTCTATTCTTAATTTGAATCATGTTAGTGCTATTCGAAAAAATGTTAATTTACCTGTACTTAAAAGAGAAATGGTAGAACTTAAACATATTGGAAGAGATATAAGATATTTAAAGAAAAAATATAAAAGTGTTGCGGTTATTACCAAAAGTATTGATGAAGCAAGAATTATAGCTGATGGTTTAAAAACAGTTTATAAGGAAGTATGCGTAATAGATGTTACTACAGAAAAATTTGATAAACACTTAGTAGTTGCTCCAGCTTATGGGGTTAAGGGATTAGAATTTGATTCAGCAATCATTGTGAATAATTTTTCGAATGATAAATATTTATATTATGTAGCTGTAACTCGTGCTCAACATGAACTTATTGTTTATGAATAGACGAATTTATGATATAATTCTTTTAGGGAGATGATATTTGTGTTACAAGATATTTTATTAGTAGTAATTGGTCTTGTAATTGGTGCTGTTATCGGTTTTTTATTAGCAAGACATTTTATGAAAGGATATTTTAAGAAAAATCCACCAATAAATGAGCAAATGATAACTACATTAATGACAAGTATGGGACGTAAACCAAATTCTAAACAGGTTAAACAAGTTATGTCTCAGATGAATAGAATGAAAAAGTAATATATGAAAATAGATTTATTTAAGTTAAATAACTATAATTATTTAGACATTTCTGGTGATGCTGAAATTCCCAAAAACTTTTATGGGACTATGGACATAAGAGATATAAAGAATGTTAAAGTAAAGGGATCATTAAGGATTAATGAAATAGATGAAGTGGAGACCGATTTGGAAGTTTCTGGAGAATTTATTTTACCTTGTGCTGTAACTTTAGAAGATGTTTCTTATGAATTTAGAACAAATATTCAAGAAAATATGGGGAATTTTAATGATTTTTATGATAAATGTCAAAATACCCTTGATATTTTACCTCTTTTATGGGAAAATATTGTATCGGAAGTCCCTATGAGGGTTGTCAAAGAGGGCATAAGTGTAACTAACATTTCTGGTGATGGCTGGGAGTTAATTAGTGAATAGAGACTTAAGGAAGGAGTGAAACTATGGCAGTTCCATTTAGAAGAACTAGTAAAACTAAAAAGAGAATGCGTCGTACTCATTTAAAGAAAGAATTACCAGGGGTAATTACTTGTCCTAAATGTGGTGCTCCTATTAAAGCACATAGAGCATGTCCTGAATGTGGAAATTACAAAGGAAAAGAAGTAATTGCAACTAAAAAAGAGGACTAATTAAACTTTAATATTAAAAAGACGTCTTAAAAAACAGCATAATTTATGTTGTTTTTTTGTGTAAAATAATGTATAAAATGAGATAAATATAGCTTGACAGAATAGTTTAGACTTGCTAAAAAAAAAAAAAAAAATGGTACACTCATTATAGATAAGTCTGCCCAAAAGGAGATTGGAGTGTCCAAATGAAGAAAAAGTATATGATGTTTCTATTAGTATTTATAATAACTTTAGGATATGCAGCAGTTTCAACTAAAGTAGAGTTAATCGGTAAAACAGATATCAAATATAATGAAGAAGATTTTAGAGTAGAAATAACAAGCATAAAAATAAATAGCAATAATAATGAGAATTTAATATCAGAAGATAAGCAAGGTTTTACTTTTAGTGGTACAGGAAATGAAATAATTGAATATACAGTAACTAACCATAGTTACCAGTATGATGTAAAAATAAATTTAGTTTGTAATCCGAGTGAAGGAATAGAAATAGAGCAAATAGGAGAACTAAAAGGACAGAGTAGAGAAAGTAAAACTATAACATCAACATCTAAATTTGAAGTAACATGTACAATAAATATAGAAAAGATAAGTAGAACAGAATATGCTGAAGATATGTGCAAAGTTGTTGAAGGTCAAGAATGGACATTTGATTACACTGGAAGTGAACAAGAGTTTATTGTCCCTTGCGATGGAGAATATAAAATTGAATTATGGGGAGCTCAAGGAGAAAGTTTGCGAGATTATAAAAGCTACGGAGCTTATGTATCAGGTGAAATTAATTTTAAAAAGTTTCAAAAGTTATATCTTTATGTAGGAGGAAAGCCCTTAAACTATCAAGATGGGGGATATAATGGAGGTGGATCAAGCTTTACTAAAGGAAGTGTTTATCATGGAAGTCCTGGTGGAGGAGCAACAGATATTAGACTAGAAAATGGTGAATGGAATGATTTTAATTCCTTAAAGTCAAGAATAATGGTAGCAGCGGGAAGTTCAGGAAGTCAAGTTGATATGGATGGTACTGGTTATGCTGGTGGATTAACTGGTGGATTTGGGTACAATAATTTATATTCCAAATATCATAGTACTGGTGGAAGTCAGATTAGTGCTGGAAATGCAGCTCCTAGTTATAGTGGTTATATTCCTACATCTGGAGGTTTTGGGTTTGGTGGCAACGGTAGTAAAGCATCTTCTGATGGTGGAGGTGGAGGAGGCGGTTCTGGTTACTACGGTGGCGGAGGCGGAACTGGTGCTAATACTGGTGGCTGGGGTGGAGGTGGAGGTTCATCTTTCATATCTGGTCACAATGGATGTGATGCTATTTCAGAATCTTCAACAGAAGAAAATATAATTCATACAGGAAACTCTTTTCATTATTCAGGATTAAAATTTAAAAACACTGTTATGATAGATGGAGCAGGATATAGTTGGACTAATGTAAAAGGAGCTTATACTGGTATGCCTTCTCATGATGGTAAATCTACTATGACAGGAAATTCAGGTCATGGATATGCTAAAATAACTTATTTAGGAAAATAGACTTTTATTTTGTTTTCTTGGTATACTTTTTTGGCTTTTTTGTGTATAATTGAATATGAAAGGTAGATGGATATGCATAAAAATAAGCAAGTATTGCGTCATTGTCCAAACTTTTATAGAATTGTTGATTTTGAATATTTAGAGGATGATAAATTATCAGAGAAATTAATAGATGTTTATCAAGAGTATGTATTTAAGGTTAACATTAATGATAAGAAGGAAGTTGCTAAGTTAGAACAGCTAGATTCTATACTTAGTAAATATATAGATGATTATATTTTTAGAAAAGAATTAAAAGCAGAAATGAAAAAGATTCGTGTTAGAAAAGGCGAAGATATTCTAAATGCGATAGTTAGTTGGATAATTAAAGTTTTTGACAATTATGAAGAAGGATATACAAGAAATATATATTTTTCTAGATGGATTTAAAGAGGTGACTTTTGTGGAACAAGATTTTTATTTTGAGGAATCAAATCCTCGTAAAACTAAGTTAGTTATATTTGGTTTGATATTATTATTTATAATAGCAGTTGTGTGTTATTTTTTAGTTCGAAATAAATATACATTAAATATAAAGAGAAATTTAAAATTTGAAGTTGGGTCAGTGCTTTCTACAGATATTCGTGACTATGTTAATAATAAAGTTTTAGATGAAAATGATTATTCGCTTATATTATCTAGTGTGCAACAAGAAGATGGAATATTAACTAAAACAGGAGAATATTCATTTAAAATAAAATATAAAAATGTAACTAAAACAGGTCATTTAAAAGTTATAGATACTGTGGCTCCTAAGGTTGAAGTTGCTGAACTTACAGTTGGAATTGGTGAAGATTTTGATGGTGACGATTTTATAGTGTCTTGTGAAGATTATTCAAAACCTTGTAAAGTTGATTATGTTGATGCAAATGATGCTGGTCCTTATAAAGAAGAAGGAACTTATAATTTTCAAATAAGTATTAGTGATAATGCTTCTAATGTTGTAAAAAAGGATGTAACTTTAATCGTAAAAAAAGATTATAATTCGAATGTTCAAAAAGAAAAAGATTTAAAAGCTGATCATATTATTCCAAATTTTGATGATTGGGATAATGAAATGATTATTAAGTTCGAAAAAGGCTATGATCCAAATAGTATTGATGATACCGATGCTTATTCTAAGCTTATGGAGGTATCTGGTGAAGATTTACATAAATATATAGATCCGTTATATGTTAATAATTTGATAACTGATTCTCAGATCATTGAAGTTTATAATAAATATGGTTTAGTTATTGGATATGCCATTAGAGTTAAATTAGATAATGGATTAGTACTTTATTGTCAAAATAACTAAAAAAAGTTATTGCCAAACACAAGTTAATATGATATATTATTATTGCTTGTGTTAATATGGCGATGTAGCTCAGCTGGCTAGAGCGACCGGTTCATACCCGGTAGGTCGGGGGTTCGATCCCCTCCGTCGCTACCATTTGAAATTAATTCTCGCATACCTAAGATGGTTTGCGAGTTTTTTATGATAAGATATTTTATAGCTTAAACTAAAATGTGTTATAATGTGTTAAGGGAGAGTTAATTAAATATGAATGCTGAAAAAACAATTTTTAATAGAAATAAGGAATACGAAAATGGAGATACATTTAGATTTAGATTTGAAGGAATTATTTCTAATCAAGACGTTGAAAATGAAAAAGTTAATAGATTGATCGATAGTTTTGTCAATGAACAAACATATCATAAGGATATGCTAAGAAATGTGTCGTTTATTAGAACAATGTTAAAAGATTTTAAAGAAGAGTTATTAGTCGTTGAATATACAAATAGAGATGGTGAAAGTGAAATAGTAAAATATGATGATGGTCGTTTACTTTATTTTGGATGTAATAATAGAAATAAAAAAACGGGAAATACCATGAGTGTAGAGTTTAGTCCTTATGAAGAATTAAATATTTCTTTTTTAGATTCTGCTCTTGATGTTAGTATAGTTGATTATCCACAATCTGAATATGTAGACGAACAATTTTGTGAATTGATAAAACATATTCGTTTATTAAAAAATGCTGAAGCTATTAAGTTAGATAGGGATTCTAAAGCTTTAATTGAAATATATAAATTATTTTATGGTGAAAATCCAAATTTTAGTCTTTCAAATATAAACGTTAGAGTTCAAACAATGTTGTCTATTTTAGAACAATTTGGAGTATCGCTTGGGGATCATTATGTATTTAATTTATTGGGTAAAGCCAAAATGCCTATCTCATTAAATCTTGAACAACTTGTAAGTAAATTATTTCCTTTAGGAGAAATAACTGCTATTGATGATCCATTTAAACTTGCAGACGAAACAAGAAATATTATAAAAGCTGCTGGAGAATGTGTTAGAGAAGTAATTAATGATGAATACAATAGTGATGATATTTTAATAACTATTAGCAAAGTTATTCATGCAAAAACTCATATCCTTTCATCTGAATCTGATATTAAAGAATTAAGTGAATTTACCAATCGTACACGAAGTGAGATTGAATCTAGTATAAAATTAGTTAAACGTATTGAAAATAAAATTAGTGAATTAGATAAATAATTTTGGTATGTGTTAGAAAAAAATAAGAGTATTAATTTTCAAAAAAAAGATAGTAAAATAAAAAATCAGTTATTTTTGTTTAACTGATTTTTTTAATTTTTAAGTATAACTAGTTTTTTAATAGTCTAAATGATATAATTAATAAAGAAATTAGATTATATGCTTTATTTGGAGGATTATATGGTGAGAAAGTTGCTTATTATTGCTTGTATTTTATTAATTAATTTTGGGATTATCACTAATTATATAGATAGTGGAAGAGTTACAACAGGACAAGAACCAAAGTATGTACTAAAATTTATAAGTAAAGATGGTAATAAAGTTACATATTTAGGTTTGGGTTATAAAGTGGTTAGATATGTTGGTGTTTCTCCAAAGGAAAACTTTAGTATGAGTAGAGGAGTAAAAATGGGGCACTGGTTTATGAATTATAAATTGGATGACAAGGATATTAGAGTTTATTTTGATGATACAGTTAAAGATATATCAAATAGTAAAAATGTATCATTTATAGTTAATATTTTAGAAAATTTAAAATATGAAGATAGTGAAGATTTAAAAGTATTTAAATATAATTATAAAATTAATTATAAGGGTAAGAATTATTATTTTATTGAGTATAAGCATGAAATTTGTTTTGACAGTTTTTGTGGATATTTAAGTGATGAGGACTTTAGAGAGTTTATTGAAATAATTAATAAATAATTTATTTTATATTTTACCTTAAAAGAAAAGGATAGATAAAAAATGAGTAATATATTAATTTCGATGTTATGTTATATAATCAATATTTTATTATTTAAATTTGCTGGAATAATTCATACTTTAATAATAGTTTTTCTTTTAAAAGATGGAAAGGTCGATGAATATTTAATGAGAACAGCGGAGAATAAAGTTCGACCTTGGCTACCTTATTATATTTTTGGTTTTACAATATTTTCTGCTTATTTTTATATGTCTACATTAAATAATATCAATTTTCTTAACACTCTTTTTACTTCTTCGTTGTGGTCTTTTATATTTGTGGTACATGATTTTATTTTTTGTATGAAGCAAAAAGAATTAAGAAATTATTCTTTTAAAAAAATTTATATTGATGAACAGCCTTGGACGTCTTTATCATATTTAGCTTTATTTGTGGCACCTCTTATTGCTAGTTTGTTAATAAATATAGATATATTTATAGAATCAACTTTTAGTTCCTGTCCAATATTTAATTTCTTTTATATAATTTAAAATATGAAAGGAGGCACTTTATGAATCAATTTAGAATTGGAAAATTTATTAGTGAGTGTAGAAAGAAAAAGGGCATTACCCAAAATGAACTAGCAGAATTGTTAGGAATAACGAATCGTGCTGTTTCTAAATGGGAAACAGGTATTTGTATGCCTGATGCTGGGACTATACCTGAATTATGCCAAATTCTTGATATTTCTATAAGTGATTTATTTAGTGGTGAGAAAAGTATGGAAAATAATAAGGATTCCGAAAAATTTATTCTAAAATTAGTTAAGGAAAAAGCAGAAAGGGACAAACAGCTTTTAATTTTAGAAATATTAATTGGTATTTTATCTACTTCTGTTTTAGTTTCTTTTATATTATTAGCATCGTTTATTAATGTGTCAGTTTATGTTAAATTTATTATTATATTATGTGGTATTATATTGTTTGCCGTAGGTATATTTTATGCTTTATTAATTGAACGTATAGCTGGGTATTATGAATGTTCTAAATGTCATCATAAATATATTCCTACTTATAAGCAGATATTATTTTCGATGCATGCATTTAGAACAAGATATATGAAATGTCCTAAATGCAAGTGTTCTTCATGGAGCAAAAAAGTAATATCATAAGTTAATATTGTTTATCTTTTAAAATAGTGTTATGATAAATTTGATTTTTTATGAAAGAAGATGATATTTATGGTAATTAATCCTAAGTATGAAGCTGCTTCCTTATTGGAATATGGCTTAAAAGTTTTGCCTTACCAAACGAAAGAAATGAAAGAAGCTTATTTAGAAGATATTAGAAGTAGATTTACTCGAATTGCTCAAGAAAATGAGAGTAAAGAATTAAAAGAAGTTTATGATAATTTAAAATATGCAGATGAGTATGTCTCTTCTTTAGCTAGTCAGTTACAAGTTTTAGTTGAAGAAAAAGAAGATATTACTGATAAAGAAGAATTTATTCGTCGTGCTTTAAGAAAAGTAGAAGCAGAACGTGTTTTATACCAGTTAGAGGCTACTAAAGAAACTATTCAGTGTGCTTTAGAAGAAGTTAATAAATCTTTATTTCCTAAGATGCCTGAACAGAAGAAATACGTACCTAAGATATAAGTGTCTTATAAAGACACTTTTTTTGTTTGTAAAAAATTATTGACAAATGTTATATACTGTTATATATTTGATATAACAGTTGGTGAAATATATGAAAATGATAATAAGTAATAGTAGCTCTGTTCCAATTTATGAGCAAATAAAGTCTTCTATTATTGAACAAATTATGAGTGGGGTTTTAAAAGAAAATGAAATGCTCCCATCTATCCGTTCATTGGCAAGTGATATTAGGATAAGTGTTATGACGATAAAGAAAGCCTATGATGAATTAGAACAGGATGGGTATATTGTAACCGTTCAAGGAAAGGGAAGTTTTGTAGTCCCGAAAAATATTGAACTGGCAAAAGAGCAAGCAAGAAAAGATATAGAAATATTCTTAAACAAATCAATAAAGTTAGCTCAGATGTATAATATTTCAGAACAGGAAGTTTTAGAAATATTTAAATTTTTAATGGAGAGTGATGAAAATGAGTAGTGCAATCAAAATAGAAAATTTAGTAAAAAAATATGAAGGCGGTTTTACTTTAGGTGGTATTAATATAGATATACCAGAAGGAATTATCGTTGGTCTTATTGGTGAAAATGGAGCGGGAAAAACAACATTAGTAAAATCCATTTTAAATATTTTAAAAATAGATGAAGGCAATATAAGTATTTTTGGTAAAGATATGAATTCATATGAAGATGAAATAAAAGAAGATATTGGCATTGTTTTAGATGATATATTTTTTCCAGAAGTATTACTAATTAAAGATTTAGATTCTGTCTTTACTGGAGTTTATAAAAATTGGGATTCAAGTTTATTTTATAAATATTTAGTTGATTTTAAATTAGATAAAAATTCTAAAATTAAAACATTATCTAAAGGAATGCGAAAAAAATTGGAGATAGCTTGTGCTCTTGCTCATAATCCTAAATTATTGATTTTGGATGAACCTACAAGCGGACTTGACCCAATAGTTAGAAACGAAGTACTTGATATATTTTTAAAATTTATAAGTGACGATGAACATACTATTTTGCTTTCTACGCATATAACTAGTGATTTAGAGCATATTGCTGATAATATAATTTTTATTAATGATGGAAAAGTTCTTTTAGAGGATTCAAGAGATAACATCTTAGAACAATATGCGATTATAAAATGTGATAAAGAATATTTGAACAGTATTGATAAAAAAGATATTGTTTCTTATAAGAAAAATAAATATGATTGCGAAGTTTTAATAAAAAATCAAAGTCTTGCTAGAAAGAAATATAAAGATTGTGTAATTGATAAAATTACAATTGAAGAATTAATGATTATGATGATAAAGGGTGAAAGATAATGATAGGATTAATTAAAAAAGATTTATTTATAGTAGCTAGAAGTTTAAGAAGTTTGTTGGTAGTAATAATGGTATTTTCAATTTTAGCATTAGATGGGAAAAGTGAATTTTCTTTCTTTTGTATTTATATGAGTATAGCTATAATGATGTCAACGTTTTCATATGATGAGTTTAATAAAAGTGATGCCTTTATTGTAGCTCTTCCTAATGGGAAAACAAACGCCGTTAAAGCCAAATATGTGGCAACTTTAATTATAGAAATTATTGTTCTTATTTTTTCATTTATATTATCAGTTATAGGTGGTATAATTGGTAAGAACTTAGATATTTTAGAATTAGTAGAATTGTCTCTTTATACTTTATCAGGAGTACTTTTAACACAAGCAATATTTTATCCGCTCATTTATAAATTTGGTGTTGAAAAAGGGAGAATTGGAATATTTATTTCAATATTTAGTGTAGCTATTTTAGGAAATGTAATTATTAATGGTTTAAATTTTAAGTTACAAATTCCTAATAATGTGCTCACTATGCTTGATGTAGCAGGAGTTTATATATTTCCCATGATAGTTTTAGGATTATTAGTTTTATCTTATTTTTTATCGAAAAGAATTTATAGTAAAAAAGAGTTTTAAAATTATAGAATATCTGAGAAGTTTTTAATTAGTTTAAGGTAAGGTGAAAATATGTTAGAAGTAAAAGATTTAAGGAAAAAATTTGTTAAAATTACAAAAGATAAGAAAAAGGTAGAATTTTATGCCGATGATGGTATAAGTTTTAAGGCAGAAAAGGGACAAGTAGTTGGAGTTCTTGGTCCAAATGGGGCAGGTAAAACGACACTTTTAAGAATGATAGGAGGAATTTTGGAACCAACTGAAGGAACTGTTTTGATTGATAATTTAAATTATCGTGATAATGAGTTGGAAATAAAAGAACGCATAGCTTATTTATCGGGAAACACCAAAATATATAATACCTTGTCATGTTATGAATTAATGAAAATGTGTGGAAATATATATGGAGTTTCAGAAAAAGATTTAGAAAAAAGAATAAAAGATATTTCTAAAAAGCTTAATATGGAAGAGTTTCTTTATAATAAGATTGGTAATCTTTCAACTGGTCAAACTCAAAGAGTCAATATAGCAAGATGTTTGGTTCATAATCCTAGTTACTACATATTAGATGAAGCAACTAGCGGACTTGATATTATATCTAGTCAAGTGATTTTAAATTTCATTAAAGAGGAGAAAAAAAAGGGGAAAACAATTTTATATTCAACGCATTACATGGAAGAGGCCGAAAATATTTGTGATTATGTTATTATGATTAATAAAGGCGTAATTATAAAAGAAGGAACACCAGAAGATATTAAAAAGTCTACAAAGGTAACAAATTTAAGAGATGCATTTTTTGCTTTGATTGATGAAAGTGATGGTGAAGTACATGAAAAATAAATTTGGTATTATTTTAAAAAAGGAAATAACAGAATTATTTCGTGATAAAAAGTCTTTAGCAATGATGTTAGTTATACCAATACTTATTCCTGTATTAGTAATTGGTTTATCAGCTTTATTTGATATGCAAACCAATAAAGAAGTTTCTGACTATAATAAAATAGGTTTTAATTATGAGCTTAGTGAAGTTGAAAAAAGTATTGCTACGGAGCTTGGAATAGAAGTTATTGTTAATAGTGATGAAGAATTAATTAAAGAATATGAAGCTAGAAATCTTAATCTTTATGTTATAAAAAATGAAAATAATTATATCTTAAATTGTGATGAAGATGATACAAATGCTCCGTTTTCTTTAAAGTTAGTTAACAGTTTATTTGCTGCATATAAAGAAGTTTTACAAAGGAATTATTTAACTGATAAAAAAATAAATCCTGATGAAGTTATTAATTTGATAACAGTAAATGAAAGTATACGAACTTCTGAAAGTGAAAACTATTTTTCGAGTTATATTACAACTTATGGATTTTTATTTATTATAATGGCAATTACTGTATCGGCTACATATCCGGCAACTGATACAACTGCTGGCGAAAAAGAAAGGGGTACTTTAGAAACTTTATTGACTTTTCCAATTAAAGCAAAAGATATTATTATTGGTAAATTTTTAAGTGTTACTTTATCGAGCTTTATTACAGGAGTATTAAGTTTAGTACTTTTAATAACTTCTCTTTCTATAGCTGGTGAAATGTTTGAAATTTATGAAGGTGTTAATTTAATGCTATCTTTAGCTAGTATAATTTATTCTTTAGTGGTAATTGTTGCTTATTCCTTTTTAATAAGTGGAGTATGCATCGCTGTTGCAAGTAAATCATCGACATTTAAAGAAGCTCAAAGTGCATTAACTCCTCTTAATTTTATTTCATTTTTTCCAAGTATGATTGCTTTTATGATTGATGTTTCTTCTTCTAGAGTTTTATCATTAGTTCCATTTCTTAATTTTACACTTTTATTTGAAGATATAACTGCTGGGAATATAGATGTTATAAATTTGGTTTTAATGATTTGCTCGACAGTTATAATAATATTAGTTATTTTATCAATTATTATTAAGCAATATAAATCTGAGAAAGTATTATTTGGGAATTAAAGAATAAGAAATTATTCTTTTTCTTTTTGATAAAATTTATTGTTCATGTTATAATTTTTTTGAAAGAAAAAGTTTTATGTTAAAAAAACTATGGAGGTGAAAAAATGAGAATAATTGCTTAAGTTAGGCATAAACTTTTAATTATGCCGAAATAATAGGAGGCATAAATGTTTGATATAAAAAATGTAGATATAATGGTATCTACGAGATATTTAATAAAAAATTTAAACTTAACTTTAAATAGGGGAGATAAGTGTGCTATTATTGGAGAAGAAGGTAATGGTAAATCTACTCTTTTAAAGTCCTTATTGGGTGTATGTGACTATGCAACAGTATCTGGTAGTATTAATTTTAATAATTGTAAGGTTGGCTATTTGAAGCAAAATCTGCGAGAAACAGAAGATACTTTTGTTAAAAGTTATTTATTTAAAGATGAAAAAGATTATTATGATAAAATTAATTTTTTTTATAAATTATTATCAGAACTTTTTATTGATGAAGAAATTCTTGAGCAAAGAATTAGTACTTTATCTGGTGGAGAATTGGTAAAAGTTTCTCTTTTAAAACTTCTTTTAGAGGAGCCAGATATTTTATTTTTAGATGAACCAACTAATGATTTAGATATTGAATCTTTAGAATGGTTAGAAAAATTTATTAATAGTACTGATAAGCCAGTATTATATGTTTCACATGATGAAACTTTACTTTCAAATACAGCAAATATGATTTTACATCTTGAACAGTTGAAGAAGAAAATGGAATGCAAGCATACTGTTATTACATCTGGATATGATGAATATATTGATTATCGTTTGAGAGATCTTGATAATCAAACTAGAATTGCTAAAAATGAAAGAAGAGAATTAAAAAAACGTGAAGAAAAATTAAATAGAGTAATGCAAAGTGTGGAATACCAACAAAATAATATTTCTAGAAAAGATCCCCACGGGGCTAAAGTTTTAAAAATGAAAATGCATTCTTTAAAAGCTCAAGAAGCTAAATTAGAGAAAGAAATTTTAACAGATGTACCAGATCCAGAAGAAAGCATATATTTTAAGTTTGCTGATGTAACTCTTCCTAGTTCTAAAGAAATATTAAATTTTAATATAAAAGAGTTAAGTATTGGAGAAAAAGTTTTAGCTAAAAATGTAGATATTCTTGTTAAGGGTAGTGAACATGTTGCTATAATTGGTAAAAATGGAGTTGGAAAAACAAGTCTTATGAGACTAATTTATAAAGAATTAATTAAGCGTGATGATATAAAAATTGGATACATGCCACAGAATTATCAGGAAATAGTTTCTTTATATGAAACACCTCTTGATTTTGTTGCTTCTACTTCACTTGAAGATAAGACTGAAGTCAGAAAGTATTTAGGTAATATGAAATTTACTAGAGAAGAAATGCATGGCAAGATAAGTGATTTAAGTAATGGTTCAATTGCTAAATTATTTTTAACTAAATTTGTTCATGATATGTGTAATGTTTTGTTGCTTGATGAACCAACTAGAAACGTTTCACCTTTGTCTAATCCAGTTATTCGAGAGGAACTTAGTAATTTTAATGGTTGTATTATAAGTATAACTCATGATCGTAAATTTTTAGAGTCAGTTGCTACTAGTGTATATGAATTAACTTGTACTGGTTTAAAAAGAATAAAATGATGGATAACTCCATCATTTTTATTTATGAATTTAAAAAATTATAGTATAATTAAAGTGTAAATTATTGGAAGGTGAAATGAATGTTTTTTAAAAAGTTAGAAGAAGTTCCTGCTTATTATTGGGAGGAAAAATCTTATATGATGATTATTCCTAAAACGGATAAAGATTTATTAAAAAAAACTATAGATAATTTAGAAAGTACAAAAGAAATTAAAGTATTAGATAAAAAAACCGATATAGCTAAACAAACTATTAACTTTAAAATTAAATACGAAAGATGTGAGTATGAAATTGGAATGTATGTTGGGGGAGTATCTGTTCCAGATTATTATTTAAATAATTTAGCTTTAACGGATGTTGAGAAAAAAGAAATATTAGATGCTAAAAGTTGTTTAACAATTTATATGCCATTTAATGAGAATCCCAAAAAGTGTTTTCATTTACAATTGAAATTAGGTCTTTTATTGGTTCCAGATTTATTGGCTGTACTAGATGAATCAGCAGAAAGAGTATTTACTCGTGATTGGGTTAAGATGGAAGCGGAATCTAAAGTTACACCTAGTGCTAAAGATTTATTTTCTGTTCAAGCTGTTTCAGCTAATGATGGTCGAGTTTGGTTACACACTCATGGACTTGCAAGATGTGGTCTTAGAGAATTAGAAATATTAGATTCAAAGGGAGAAATAAGTAGAAATCATTATAATCTTATTAATTCGTATGCCATGTATTTAATTAATCGTGATAAAGATGAAGAATATGTTGGTGGAGATTATATTGGAAGATTAATTAACGATATTCCTGTTGTTGCAACACATGTACCTTGGACTGTGGGTTTAAAAGAATATAAACATCTTAAATTAGGTGGAAAAAAGGATCGAAAAAACGGACATAATTCTTTATCTGATATAATATTTTTATACACAAGTGAAGAAAATGAACAAAATAATGTATTAAGTAAAATATCTATTTATGATGATCTGTGGGGAGATAATCCATTATTTTTCTTTAGTGATGAAGAAACAAAACGTATGAAAAGTGTTGCTATTGAGAGATTTAATTATGTGAAAAGTGAATTTAAAAAATTAAAAGACAAAGAGACAATTTTGTTAAAGATTGGATTACCATTAAAGGAAAAGGGGAAGTTTGAGCATATTTGGTTTGAATTATTAGAATTTAAAGGAACTAAGTTTAAAGCTAAATTAACTCAGGAGCCTTATTATTTTCCTGATATACATACAGGATTTGAATCTTGGTATACAGTTGATGATTTAACAGATTGGATTATATATAAAGAAGATATGACTATTACTCCAGACAATGTTTATTTATTAGATAAAAAGAAGAAATAAAGGAAGTAATACATGATAGAAGTAGAAGAAAAAATTGAATCAAGATGTGGAATAGAATGTTCTCTTTGTGAGTTTAAAGATACGATGAATTGTAAGGGCTGTACAAATATAGATAAGCCCTTCCATGGAGAATGCGCAGTAAAGAAGTGTGCAGAAGAGAAGAATTTAAAGTGTTGTGGGGAATGTAAAGAATTTCCTTGTGATTTACTTAATAGTTATGCTTATGATCCAGCTCATGGTGATAATGGTGCTAGAATTGAAAAGTGTAAGAATTGGTGTAAGATAAACAAAGATTAGTTTATCTTTTTATTTTGGTGTTATAATATATTTAGCTTTTTAATTTCTACGAGGTGAAATATGAAAATACTTATTGTTGAAGATGATATTAATATTCAAAATATATTACAAGAATTATTAATAAAAAACAATTATGAGGTGACTAGTGCATATTCAGGAAGTGAAGCTTTATTGTTACTAGAAAAGAATGTTTTTGATTTAGTTTTACTTGATTTAATGCTTCCTGCTATTAGTGGAGAAGAGATAATTAAGAAAGTTAAAAATATTCCAATAATAGTTCTTTCAGCTAAAATATCAAGTGATGATAAGGTAAAGTGTTTATTGTTTGGAGCAAGTGATTATATAACAAAACCTTTTAATAGTGAAGAATTACTTGCAAGAATACAAGTCCAATTAAGACAAAAAAGTAAGTGGAGTAATATAGAAACATTAAGATATAAAGATTTGGAATTATTAAATGATAAGCATACATTATTAATTAACGATAAAAAGACAAATTTAACTAAGACAGAATATGCTATTTTAAAACATTTGCTTTTAAACCAAAATCAAGTTATTTCCAAAAATAAATTACTCGATTTAATAAGTGTTGATACAGAGGATTGTGATGAAAATTCATTAAGAGTGCATATTAGTAATTTGCGAAGAAAGATTAGAGAGTTTACAAAGAGAGAGTATATTGAATCTATCTGGGGAATCGGTTTTAAAATAAAATAGTAAATCTTAACAAAATTTTAACAATTTCTTAACCATTTTCTTAACACTTTTTTATTAAAATGGATATCGGAAAGGAGAAAGATTATGGAGATAGTATTAGAAACTAATAATCTTGAAAAAAGATATAAGGACTTTAGAGCCTTAAATCACGCCAATATTCATATTGAAAAAGGTGCAATATATGGGCTTATTGGTAAAAATGGGGCAGGAAAGACTACCCTTATAAGAATCATTTGTGGCTTACAGGAGCCTACAAGTGGGAGCTATATTATATATGGAAAAAGAAATAATAGTACCGATATTATAAATGCTAGAAAGAGAATGGGAGCAATTATTGAAACTCCATCTATTTATGGAGAAATGACAGCAAGAGATAATATAATTCTCCAATATAAGTTAGTTGGAATGCCAGAGTATGATGGTGTAAATGAACTATTAAAATTAGTGGGGTTAGAAAATACTGGTAAAAAGAAAGCAAAAGACTTTTCTTTAGGAATGAAGCAAAGATTAGGTATAGCAATCGCTCTTGCAAATAATCCTGACTTCTTAATCTTAGATGAGCCTATCAATGGACTTGATCCACAGGGGATTATAGAAATTAGGGAGTTAATTTTAAAATTAAACAAAGAAAAAAGAATTACTATCTTAATATCTAGTCATTATTTAGATGAATTATCTAAAATTGCAACCCACTATGGATTTTTAGATAGTGGTTCTATTATTCAAGAAATAACTAGTGAAGAACTTATGAAAAAGATGGAACATAAGCTTATCTTAAAAGTAAGTGATGAAAAAGAATTTGTTAAATATTTTGAAAAAAATAAAATATCTTATGAGGTAGTAGATAGTAAAACTATAAACGTTTATGGAAAATATAATTTATCAAAATTCATAAATGAATTATCCAAGAAAAATCTAATAGCAGATGAGATTCACGAACAACAAGAATCACTAGAAAACTATTATATGAATTTAATTGGAGGTGGCAATAATGATTAAATTATTGAGAGCTGGTTTTACGAGATTAAGAAAGAATAAATTATTTTGGTTATTAACTGTGTTTAGCATTGGTCTTTCTTTATTTATGATTTATACACAATATAGTGATATGAAAAAATATGAAGAGGTAATAGAAGTAGAACAACTTATGCTTAATTATTCGATGATGGTGGGAATTGTAATCGCGATATTTACAAGTTTGTTTTTAGGAGTGGAATATTCGGATGGAACAATTAGAAATAAAATTTGCATAGGTCATAAAAGAGTAAATATCTATTTATCTAATTTAATAATAGTAACACTAACAAGTTTATTTTCCTATATTTTATTTTTAATAATAGTGGCAAGTATTGGAATACCATTATTTGGTACAATTACAATCGCACAATCTAAATTATTAATGTTACTAGGTTGTATATTTGTAACGGTGATTGCTTATTCTAGTATCTTTACATTTTTAGCAATGATAATTTCTAATAAAACGATAACTGCAATAGTATCAATTATGTTAACCTTTGCTCTTCTGATGAATGCTATGATTTGTTTTAGCAAATTAGAAGCACCTAAAACTATTCAAGAAGCAACAATAGTAGATGGTGAAACTAAAATAGAAGAAGTACCAAACCCTAAATATCCAAGTGAAAAGCAAAAAAAATTATATCGAACTATGCTTGATATAAATCCAGCTGGTCAAATGTTACAGCTTGCAGGTAGAGTTGTTCCAAATCTAAGTATTTTACCATTATATTCTTTGGGAATTATAGTAGTATTTACTGGAACTGGATTAGTGTTATTTAAGAAAAAAGAATTAAAGTAAGTAGGTGATGATTATGAGTATCTGGTTTTATCTATTTCTAATAGTGTTATGTTTATCAATATTCCTAATTTTAAAGATTATAATAATGAAAAATGAAATCAATAATATTGGTAAATCTATATCGAGTATAATAAATGCAGATACAAATAATTTAATCACTATAAGTACAAATGACGCTAGTCTTAAACGATTAGCAAGTGTTCTTAATAAGAGTTTAAAAAACTTGCGAAAATTGGAACTTGAGTATAAAAATGGAAACGGAGAATTAAAATCATCGATAACAAATATTTCTCACGATTTAAGAACGCCTCTTACTGCTATAAGAGGTTATCTTGATTTGATGGAAAATGATAATCTTACAGAAAAACAAATAAAGTATTTGAAAATAATTGATGGCAAAGTGAATGATTTAACTGAACTTACAGAGCAACTTTTCGATTTTTCAAAAAGCATAGATATCCAAAATGAAATAAAAAGAGAAAATATATGTATAAATAATATTCTAGAAGATTCTCTAACTAGTTTTTATAGCTTATTTAAAGGTCATAATATTATTCCTGATATAGATATATGTAAGGATAAAGTCGTTAGACTGCTGAATGAAAACATGTTGAAAAGAGTTTTTGAAAATATCATATCTAATGCTATTAAATATGGTGAAAGAGATTTTAAGGTGAAGATGTTTGAGAATGGTACAATAGAATTTTCAAATAAGACAGACAAGTTGGATCAAGTCAGTTTAGAGAAAATTTTTGATAGATATTATACAGTAAGAAATGCTAAAAAATCATCTGGTGTAGGTTTATCAATTGCTAAACAACTTGTTATACTTATGGGTGGTAAAATAGAGGCAACTTATACAAATAAGTATTTAAGTATTAAAATAAGTTTTAAATAATTTGTAAAGAGGTGTTTAAATTATTATTTTATTTTAGATGAATTGCTATTTTTTTAGTATAATATAGGTAGATGATTTTCTTTTAATAGGTGATAATATGAAGCATAAATATTATAAAAAGTTAGATATTTTAAGAGTTGTAGCTTGTATTTCTGTTTTATTATATCATGTTGGTTTACTTAAGGGCGGATATTTAGCGGTTTGTACTTTTTTTGTTTTAAGCGGCTTTTTAGCTTGTACATCGGCATTTAAAAGAAAGAATTTCTCTTTTATCATATATTATAAAAATAGATTGAAAAAGATTTATTTACCACTTTTAATTGTTGTTTTCTTGTCCGTGTTTGCTATAAAGCTAATACCTAGTATTAACTGGTTTAATTTAAAAACTGAGACAACTTCCGTTTTATTTTGTTACAACAATTATTGGCAAATTGGAGCTAATTTAGATTATTTTGCAAGAAGTGCTAATTCTCCTTTTACTCATTTTTGGTATGTTTCTATACTATTACAATTTGATTTGATATTTCCTTTTTTATATTTAGGTTTAAAGTATATTGGTGAGAAAACAAAAAAGATTATTCCTTGTTTTATTTTAGGATTTTTATCAATTTTAAGTTTTATTTTCTTTTATAAATTAAATACATCAGGTAATTTTAATTCATCTTACTATGACTCTTTTGCTAGATCTTTTTCTCTTTTAATTGGATTAACTGCTGGTTTTATTTATTCTTATTATAAGAATAGTCTTCCTTATTTAAAAAAAGATCCTGAATTAGTTAGTAGAATGTTTTTATCTTTCTTACTTGTAATGGTTTGTTTATTCTTTTCTATAGATTCTTCGTTTTATTATTTTCCAATAATAATGTTATTAGTTAGTTTGATTTCAACTACTTTGATTTTTTATGCAATGAGTGATGATAAACGAGATGATTCGAAAAAAATGCGAGTTGTAAAAACTCTTTCAAATATTAGTTATGAAGTTTATTTAGTTCAGTATCCAGTCATTTATATATTAGAGAATTTGCAATGGGGAAAAGGTATTGGAGTTATATTTACTATTATTTTCATTTTATTTTTATCTTATGTTTTATATTATTCATTTAATATTAAATGGTATGAAAAAGATACTGTTAAGAAAATAAAAGTTAGAGTAAGAAATACGATTGTTTTTATAGCGTCTATTGGTTTTCTTTTATTTGTTTTTTCTAACAATAACAAATTAGAGATGAAAAGATTGGAAGAAGAACTTTTAAAAAGGGAAGAGACAATTCAAAAGAGTAAGGAAAATTATGAGAAATTAAAAGAGGACGAACTTAATAAACACTTAGCTAGCTTAGAAGATTATGATAAGATGATAAATAATATAGATGAAACAGTTTTATCTCTACCTATTATTGGTGTTGGAGATTCTATTATGTTAGGGGCAGTAGACAATCTTTATAAGCAATTTAAAAATGGCTATTTTGATGCAGAGGTTTCTAGAAGTATTTTGAAAGCTAAAGGAATTTTAGATGATCTTAATTCTAAAGGAATTCTAAAGGGACCGATTGTAATTAATTTGGGAGCTAATGGAGATTGCTCGAAAGACTGTAAGTTAAAAATTATTGAGGCAGCTCGTGATAATCAGATATTTTGGGTTACAGTTACTAATGATAAAAGTGTCCATATAAATGATAAGCTAAAAGAGTTAGCTAATGAGGTAGATAATTTTCACATAATAGATTGGGAAACTATTTCAGAAGGACATAAAGAGTACTTTTATGCTGATGGGATACATTTGACTGGTAGTGGTAGAAAAGCTTATACAGAAGCTCTCTACAATGCTATAAAGACTGTTTATTTGGATGAGATAATGAGCAAAAGAGAAAAGCTTCAACAAGAGTTTGATGATTCTAATAAATCGAAGATAACTTTCTTTGGTAATGATTTACTTTTATATACATTTGATAAACTAGAAGAAACATTTAATAGTTCAGTATTTAATATTGATAAAGATTATACATATGATTCTTTAAAAAATAAAATATCTTCATTAATTGAAGAAGATTCTTTATCTAATAAAATAGTTTTAGTCTTTGATCGTAGTGCCAATTTAGGTATAAATGAATATAAGAGTATTTTAGAACTATGTCAAAATTATGAAGTATTTGTTGTTTCAATGAATGATAAACAAACTTCATCTTTAGAGAATATTAAGAATGCTAATTTTGAATTAATAAATTTCTCGAAAGAGATTTCTAATAATAAGGATTATTTATTAAAAGATAATATTCATTTATCAGAAGAGGGAAATGAGGCACTGGTTTTAATGCTTCAAGATAAACTTGTATCTAATAACTAGCAAACTATGTTATAATTTAAGAGGTGATTAAAAATGAAGAAATTAATTTTATTAATTATCTTAAGTTTTATGTTAGTAGGTTGTATGGAAATGGAAAAAAAGACATCAGAACTTGATCTTATAATCTCTAAAAATAATTATATTGTTATAGATGTCAGAACGAAAGAAGAATACGATACTGGTCATGTTAAGGGCTCAATTAATATTCCTTATGATGAGATAACTGAGGATACTGAACTTGATAAAGATAAAACTATCTTGTTGTATTGTCGAAGTGGATCTCGCAGTAGTAAAGCTTATACAGTTTTAAAAGAAGCTGGCTATGATGTTTATGATATGGGAGCTTATCAAAGTGTTACTTTAGAGAAGGAATAATAATGAAAATATTAATTATTGAAGATGATACGAATATAAATAATATGTTATTTAAACTACTTGTTAATAATGGCTATGAAGTTATCCAAGCTTTTTCTGGAACTGAAGGGTTAATGCTTATTAATAATACTGTAAGTTTAGTATTGCTTGATTTAATGCTCCCTGGAAAAAATGGTGATGAAGTTATTAAGGAGATAAAATCTAAATTTAATCTACCTATAATTGTTATGAGTGCTATATCAGAGATTTCCAAAAAGCTAGATTTATTTTCTTTAGGAGCGAGTGATTATATAACTAAACCATTTGATAATGAAGAATTACTAGCTCGTATAAAAGTTCATTTGGAATCAAGCATGAGTAATTCGAATATTTTGGTATATAAGGATATAACGTTAAATGTTGAAGATTATAAGGTAACAGTTCTTAATAAGAATTTAGATTTAACGAAGAATGAGTTTATGCTTTTAAAAGTTCTTATGGAAAATCGAAATCAAGTACTTACTAAGGATAAGCTTTTTAGACTTGTTTGGGATTATAATGATTTAGCTGATGATAATACTTTAAATGTTCACATAAGTAAGCTTAGAAATAAGATAAAATGTATTACAAACGAAGATTACATTGAAACAGTTTGGAGTATTGGTTATAGATTAAAAAAATAATTTAAGACTTTTTTAAGAATTGTGTTAAGATTTATTTAACACTTTTTTTATATAATCTTATTAAGAGAGGAATATATTATGAAAAAGACAGTTGTTAGTACAAATTGCTTAACTAAAAAGTATGGTGATTTTTATGCCTTAAAAGATGTTAGTATAGATATCTTTGAGGGGGATATTTATGGTTTGATTGGTCGAAATGGTGCTGGTAAAACAACATTAATGAAAATTATTACAACACTTACTAATAAAACTAGTGGAGAATTTAGTTTATTTGATTCAAATGATAAAGACTTAACTAAGGTTAAAAGAAGAATTGGTTCTTTAATTGAAAATGCTGCTTTTTTTCCAAATATGAGTGCTTATGAGAATTTAAAATACTATGCTCTTCAAAGAGGGATAGTGAATTTAGAACAAATAACTGAAGCCATAAAATTAGTTGGCTTAGAAGATGCAGGGAAAAAGAAGTTTAAAAACTTTTCTTTAGGAATGAAACAAAGACTTGGAGTTGCCTTAGCTATTTTAGATAATCCTGATTTTATTATATTGGATGAACCTATTAATGGACTTGATCCAATTGGGATTAGTGAACTTCGAGATACTTTTAAAAATTTAAACGAAGAAAAAGGCATTACGATTTTAATATCTAGTCATATTTTATCAGAGCTTTACCAAGTAGCTACGAGGTTTTGTATAATTGATAAAGGTGTTGTTATAAAGGAACTAACGAAAGAAGAACTTGATTTTGATTGTAGTAAATGCATAGTTCTTAAGGTTGATAATACGAAAAAAGCAGCAACAGTAATTGAAAGTAAATTAAAAACTACTAATTATAAGGTTATTGATAAAAAAGAAATTAGACTTTATGATTGTTTAGGAGAATCAGATAAAGTTAATAAAATTCTTCTAAAAAATGATGTTGATGTGCTTAGTATAAATGAAACAGGTATTTCTTTAGAAGATTATTTTAAAAATATCATAAAGGAGGGCAAATAATGTTAAACTTAATTAAAGCTGATTTTTATCGAATTCTTCGAGGGAAAGCTATTTATATATGTATGCTCTTTATTTTACTTGCAGGATTTGTTAGTGCACTTACTATATCTCCTGGACATGTTGGATTATCAGTTTCTTCTAGTACTAGTGATATAATGAATGATCCAGAATTTTTTGAAAAACTTCAAAAGGCTAATTCTATAACTGCTTTGAGAGATGTAATGAAATCACAAGGTGAATTTAAACTAGATAAAGAAATATTGGGACAAAATGTTAATTTATATTATGTTTTTATCGTGATTACTGTTGTTACTTTATGTGTGGATTTTTCTAATCGAACAGTAAAAAATACACTTTCATCGTCTATTAGTCGAAAAAAATATTATCTTTCAAAAGTAATTACGATTTTTACTTTATCTACGTTTATTTTACTTTTTAATAATCTATCTGCTTATTTGATTAATTATTTTATGAATGGAATAGGTTATGCTTCTTCTATTAAAGAGATTTTCAAGCTTACAATTATCCAAATGCCATTAATATATGGTATAATGAGTTTATTGATAGCTTTTGCCTTTGTCTTTGGCAAAACTAGTGTATTTAATACAATTGCAATTCCATTTATAATGGTTGTCCAGTTAATTGGACTTGGAATAATTAATTTATTTAGAATAAAAGCTGATTGGTTTTATAATTATGAGATTCAATTTGCTTTAGCTAAATTAGCTAATAATCCAAGTAGTAGCTTTATAATAAAATGTGTTTGTTTAGGTTTTGTCTATATTGTATTATTTAATTTTATTGGTTATTTGGTCTTTAAAAATAAGGAAATAAAATAAATTAAGGTGTGATGAGATGGAAATAGTAATAATAATATTAGTAATAATTATTTTATTCCTCTTATCATATCTTTTTTTTATGAAACGAGAAGTAAGAAGAATAAAAAAAGAAATCTTTTTAATTCACAAGAATAATAGTAATAATTTAGTTAACTCAGAATTTAAAGCTAAAGAATTGACTGAACTTATCGATGAGATAAATAAGATTTTGAAGAATGAAAAAGAGAATTTCAGTGCTGAAGTGAAACAAAAGAAGATGCTTAATAGTGTAATGTTAAATATAAGTCATGATTTACGTACTCCTCTAACATCGGCTTTAGGTTATACTAATATGTTACTTTCTCAAGAAAAGTTATCAGAAATAGACTTTAATGAAATTAATATTATTAAAGAAAGACTTTTAAGACTTGAAGAATTAATTGATTCCTTTTTTGTCTTTTCTAAAATTTCTAATGAATCTAAAAATATTGAAAAGGATAATGCGAATTTGATAGAACTCTTAGAGGATTCTATAGTTTCTTATTATGATGAATTTAAAAAGGAAGATAGAAATATTGTAATTGCCAAAAATGTTAACAAGTGCCTTATTAAGACTAACAAGGAGCTATTAAAACGTATATTTGATAATTTAGTTGTTAATGCTTTAAAACATGGTGATGGGAACTTATTTATTGATTTTAAAGAAGATACTTTTATTGAAATAAGTTTTTCAAATCAAGTTTTAAGTAATGATTTAGATATTAGTCAAATATTTGATGAATTCTATACGACAGATATCTCGAGAACTAAAGGAAATACTGGCCTTGGACTAGCGATTGTAAAAAGTTTTACTGTGCTTCTTGGGGGAAAAATTGAAGCATTTTTGAAAGAGGATTTTCTTTATATTATAATAAAATTTAAGAGAGATTAAGAGTTATGAAGAGTAAATATCTAATTTATTTATGATATAATAAATTAGAGGTGAATAATAATGGAAGATAAAAAAATAGTTGCATCTTTATATCAAGCATATACACGTCTATATGGTAAAACTCCAGATTTAAATGGAGATAGGCAAGATTTAACTATTGAATTTCAAGCAATGGTATATTTTTTAAGAGAATATGGAGTTACTTTTCTGCGAACTAGTTTTGTAGCTGAGGGATATAGGGATATTGATATGCCAATGAGTATGGAATTACAAGATATTTTAGTTTCTTTAATGTTTGGGAATGCTTCAGAAGAGATAAATGAAGTTGTTGAATTTAATAAACATACTAATAAAATGCTTAATATTTTGGCGAGTGAGTTTGAACATATTCACAATACTTCCGAATTAAGGATGTTAGTAAAACTTCATTTTACTAAAGAGGAGGTTTTACCTTCAATTGCTGATGCTGAACTTTGCAATTATGTTCATGCTTCTTCGGAAGATTTTCAAATGTACGCATCTTTTATTGCAAATATTTTGGATGAACTTTCAAATGATGATAAGACACAGTCTAATATAGAAGAGGAAAAAACACAAGAGTTTCATAAACTTAAAATAATTAACTTCTTTTAAGTTTATGAAATTATTATCTTTTTTTATTTTTTATATAAATATTAACTTAATTAGTGGTATAATTTATTTGTCTATATTATAAAGTTGATCTTAAAAAATGGAGTTTATATGAATAAGAAAACAGTTATAGTTTTAGGCTATAAAAAACTTGGTAAAATTTTAAATGATCGTCTTGCTTTACTAAGTAATATAAATGATATAGAGATTGTTATTTTAACTGGAACAAAAGTTGAAACACTTTATATGAAAAATTATATAGATAATGTCTTGAAGTTACAATTAAAAGTAATTATTGATAATAATTCTCATAATACTTTTCAAAATATTAAGAATGTTCAAAAATTGATAATTGATGAAAATATGAAAATAGTGATTACAAGTCAATTTCATAAAAAGAGGGTTATTAGAATAATGAAAAGTTTACATTTTGATGCTCAAGTTATAGTGTCTAAAAATGAGGATCCTTTAACTGTTAAATTGAGTGAGGCTTTTTATAATGTCATTGATATTATTTGGAATATGTTTAGATAGAAAGTTTATAAAAAAGGAGAATGATAAATGAGTAAGGTAATAGAGGTAAAGAAACTTAATAAGTCGTATGGAAGTACAAAGGTTTTAGATAATCTTTCATTTGAAGTGGAAAAGGGAGAAATATTAGGGTTACTTGGTCCGAATGGCAGTGGTAAGACTACAACTATTAATTCCATTCTTTCACTTCTAAATTATGAATCGGGCACAATTAAAATAATGGGTAAAAATATGACCCCTGATTCATTTGATATAAAGAAAAATATTGGCGTTATTTTTCAAGATGTAGCAGTTTTTGACGAATTAAGTGTTTTTGATAATGTCGATTATTTTTGTGGTCTTTATATAAAAGACAAGAAGAAAAGAAGAGACTGTGTTACGGAAGCTTTAAAATTGGTTGGTCTTGAAGCTTATAAAAAATATACTCCTAAGCAACTATCTGGTGGTCTTTTAAGAAGATTAAATATTGCATGTGGAATAGCACATAAACCTAGTATTATTTTTTTTGATGAACCAACTGTTGCTGTTGATCCCCAAAGTAGAAATAATATTTTGGAAGGAATAGAAGAGTTAAGAGATAAGGGAGCTACAATCATTTATACAACGCATTATATGGAAGAAGTTGAAATATTATGTGACCGAATTATAATTTTAGATAAAGGGGTTATTTTAGCTAGTGGAACAAGTGAGGAATTAAAAGAACTTGCCAATATTGATGAAAAAATTACAGTTGAAGGAATAAAGGTAAGTAAAAAAATTTTAGAAGAATTAAATAATAACAAAAATGTTGATGAAGTACATTTACAGAAAAACACATTAAAAGTCACCTATAAAAAAGGCAAAAATAATTTAGTTGAGTTAATGGATTTACTTAAGAAATATAAGGTTAAATATAGTAGTCTATATTCTGAAAAACCAACATTAAATGATGTTTTCTTAAGTCTTACAGGAAAGGAACTTAGAGACTAATGTTTTTTCATAATTTTTTATATTCTTTAAAAGTTTTATTTAGGAATAAGCCTTTAATGTTTTGGTCTTTTGCCTTTCCAATAGTTTTAGGGTTACTTTTTAATTTGGCTTTTAAAGATATTGAGAAAAATGAGAGTTTTTCATCTTTTGATATTGCAATAGTTAATAGTGAAGAGTATTTGAATAATCCAATCTATAAAGAAGCTTATACTTCATTAAGTGAAGGTGATGATAAGCTTTTTGATATAAATTATGTAAGTAAAGAAGAAGCTGATGTGTTACTAGAAGATAAAGAGATTGTTGGATATTTAGAATTTTCTGAAAGTGTTTCAATTACTATTAATCAAAATGGAATTAATGAAACTATCTTAAAATTCGTTGTTGATGAAATTGAGAGTAATAAAGAAATGATTAATTCTTTGATTCAAAAGAGATTAGAAAATAATAAATATTCAGAAATTGAATTAATTATAGGGGAAATAAAATCTAAAGTATTAAATACGAGCGTATCTTTAAAGGATCAAACTAAAGATAATATTAGTTATACAATGATAGAATATTATACTTTAATAGCTATGACAGCCTTGTATGGTGGTACGATTGCTATTTATATTACAAATTTGAAATTAGCTAATATGGGTAGTATTGGGAAGAGAACAGCTGTTACTGCGATAAAGAAGAGTTCTTTATTACTTAGTAGTTTACTTGCTAGTTATTTAATACAAATATTAGAGCTTGCTTTACTGTTCTTATTTACGATATTTGTACTTTCAGTTGATTACGGCAATAATCTTTTATATATAATTATATTAGCTCTTATTGGTTCTTTTGCTGGATTAACATTAGGTGTTGCTATTGCAACTCTTATAAGGGCTAGTGAGAATACTAAAACGGGTATTTTAATTGCTGTTACTATGTTTGGATGTTTCCTTTCTGGAATGATGGGAATAACTATGAAATATGTTGTGGATACTTATGCTCCACTTGTTAATTTAGTTAATCCAGCGGCTTTAATAACAGATGGATTTTATAATTTATATTATTATGGGTTAAATGATAATTTTATCCTTGATTTAATATTATTATTGGTTTTTTCAGCTGTAATGTTACTTATTTCTTACCGTGGTTTAAGGAGGCAAAAGTATGATTCTATTTAAAACTTTTTGGAAAATAGTCAACAAGTATAAAGGTTTTATTATGGTTTATACTGTTATGTTAGTTATTTTTGGTGCAATTAATATGAGTGCTAATGATAATAATATGGATTTTACTTCTAGTAAACCAAGTATAAGTATAATTAATAAAGATTCTTCTTTAGTAGCTGATAATTTAGAAAATTATATGACAGATGTTAGTGATGTCAAAGCAATTGATGAAGATAGTATAGATGATGCAATTTTTTATCGTGATATAAGTTATGTTATTTATATTCCTTCCCAATATGGGGATGCATTATTTAGTGAAAACCCGCTTGATATTGAAATTAAAAGTTTGGGTGACTATGAAGCAACTTTAGCTAATAATTTATTAGAACGTTATTTAAAAGTACAGAAAGTATATTTAGATGAGAGTGCTAGTGAAGAAGAATTAATTAAGTCAATCAATGCTACAATAATTTCTGCTACAGATGTTAAAATAAAATCGAAGCTTGATACATCAAGTGTTACAAGAGCGACTAGTTATTATTCTTTTGCAAACTATAGTATTATGGCAATTGTGATATTTATAATTTGTTTAGTTATGAGTAGTTTTAATGATAAGAATATTAGAAAGAGAACAATTATTAGTAGTAAAAGTATAAAAGCTTATAATTTTTCAATATTAAGTGCAAGTCTTCTTTATGGTTTAATCATCTTTATTTTAGTTAATGGTCTAGCATTCATTTTACTGGGGAATATTATGTTTTCTTTAAGAGGAATCATTTATATGTTAAATTCTTTAGTCTTTATATTTGTCTCTCTTACTATAGCACTTTTCATTAGTACTTTAGTAAGAAGTAAAGAAGCTATCTCTGGTATTATTAATGTGGTAGCTTTAGGTTCCTCATTCTTATGTGGGTCCTTTGTTCCTATATCTTTGTTACCTGATTCAGTTGTAGCGTTTGCTCATTTGCTTCCATCTTATTATTATATAAATTCAAATGATCTACTTAAAGGTATTGAAGTTATTAATTTTTCAACTTTAGGTGATGTTTGGCAAAATATTTTGATTATGCTTCTATTTTCTTTAATTTTTATTATTCTTAATAATTTAATTGGTCTTTATAAGAGAAGAGCTAGTTAATGGTTATAATATAATAAAACTCTACAAAATGTAGGTAAAAGAAAACAAATAACTGTGTTATGCTTTATTTAGGTGATATTTATGGGAATAGGAAAAAGAATATGTGAAATCAGAAAAAAGTGTGGAATGACACAGGATGAATTAGCTAATAAGCTATTTGTTTCAGATAAAACAGTTTCTAGCTGGGAAAGTGAAAGAACTGAACCATCTTTAGATATTGTTACAAATATTAGTGAGATATTAGAAACTCCGATTAGTTATTTGATATATGGGACAGATTCTAAAATGGATATTGAAACAGAAATAAAGATTAGATTATCAGAAATAGAATATAATTGTTTAAAAGAAAAGCTAGATAAAATTGCAGAATTTAAAAGTGATTCAAGACAAGTTGATACGTATTATCAACCAACCAATAAGTCTTTTTTAAAAGAAGGTAATGAAGATGTTTTAGATTGGTTAAGAATTGGTATTAGAGGAAATAAAAAGATTCTTAATTATAAGCATTGGTATCAAAATAAATATTGTGATGAATATGAAGTTACTATAGATGATGAGGATAATTTAGATAAAATCTTTAAGATACTTGATTTAGAAGTTATTGCAGTTGTTGATAAGAGGAGACTACGATATATGTATCAAGACAAATATGAAATATCTTTAGATAGTGTTTTAGAACTTGGATATTTTGTTGAGATTGAAGTTAAAAATTATGATTTAGGACCTAGAGAAGAATATGATAAATTAATAGAGGTAGTTAAGGCTTTTAATTTGAATATGAAAAATATTGATAAAAGAGGATATCCTTATCATTTAATATACAAATCTAAAAAAAGTATTTAATTACTTTTTTTATTTTGTTATAATGTAAGAAGTGAAATTAGACAGGGTAAGGTGAGGTAAAATGACAAAAACTTATAATATGGTAAGTTTATACAATGATGTAATTGAAAACGATAAAATGCTTTCTATAAAGTTAAAAAGAGATGTACCTATGTTAGATATATTATTAAATTATCCATTTATTGCTGGAGAAAATAGATTTGAAGATTTAATAATTGAAGAAGGTACATCTCTTTTTATTGATAAAATTGAGAAGAATATGATTATAAAGAGAAAAGATAGGTCAATGGTTTTAATTGATGGAAAAAGTATTCTTGAGGTGGATTTTTCTTCTAATGGGTATACCTATTTTGATGGAGAAAATGAGTATAACTCTTGTGATATGACGCCTTATGATAAACATGAAGTGTTTGATAGTATAACTGAATTTTTAGATAATTTTGAAAATTTATATCAATATTTACCAATTGATTCAAACAAAATATTTATTTGTCTTAATATGGGGATAATAAACAAAGATAGTATTTCTACTGTAGCTTGTGGCAAGAAAGTTATTCTTTATTTAAATTCGTTTAGAAATTTAAATTATAGTAAGTTAAAATTAAATATAGCTGATAGTTATACTTACGAATTGATTGGCTCAATTGATGTATCTTTAAGAAAAAGTGATGAATCAAATTTTTCTTATCAAGGAAATGTTAGCTATAAGATTGATGAAGGCTTTGAATCAAAGGGATATGCAACAGATGCTTTAAAAACTTTAGTTGAGTATGTTGATACTATTGATGATGAATATAATAAAGAACTTTATGTAGCTGCTTTAGTAGAAGATATTGCTTATCAAAAAGTAGCAGAAAAAAACGGGGGAGTTTTAGTCTTTGAAGGAGATGTTCCACACAGAGAGTCACTAGCAGTTATAAATAAAGTAAAACAAATAAAGATTTATAAACTTAGAGATAAGTAGTATACTAATAATAAGGTGATAATATGAAAAAAGAAAAGTATGCTAAACTTTTATTACAAGCTCTTAAATTAGAAGATAAAAAGTATCTTTTTATTCAACTTCCTTCTTTCTTGAGGGAGTTTAAAGAGTTACTTTTAAAAGAAGCAGAATGTTATAATTTAAGAGATGTTTATGTTTTAGAAAAAGATCCGTTTAAGAAACATGATTTGCTTAAAAATTTGGATCAAGAAAATATTAACAAACATCCTGAATTTGATGCCTCTATTTTTAATAAATATGCTAAGTTAGACGCTGCATTTTTATTTATCCAGAGTATGGTACCAGACTTAATGAATGATATAGATCCTAAGAAGATAAGCGATACGTCTAAACATATGAGAGAAACACAAAAATATTTTAGAGATCTTTATGAGACAGATAAACTTAATTGGTGCATTGCAGGTGTACCTAATAAATATTGGGCTAAAGGGCTTAATATGAGTGAAGATGAGTTATGGGATAAAATATTTGAAGTTTCTTTGGTGAAAGATAATAATGATCCTTATCAAGATTGGATAGAAAAATTAAATACTATGACTTCTCGAGCTAAAAAGTTGAATGAATATAATTTTGATTATTTAATTTATAGAAATGATTTAGGTACAGATTTAAAGGTTTATTTACCAAAAGGACATATTTGGTGCAGTGGATACGGATCCCATGGTGAGATTTGTAATTTGCCGACTGAAGAAGTTTTTACATCACCTTTATATAATAAGACTGAAGGAATTGCCTATTCAACAAAACCTTTATTTTATAATGGTGTTTTAATTGAAGACTTTTATCTGAAATTTAAGGAAGGTAAGGTCATTGATTATGATGCAAAGAAAGGGAAAGATTTACTAAAAACTATTATAGAAACTGATGAATATTCAGCTTATTTAGGGGAATGTGCTTTAGTATCTTTTGATTCTCCTATTAATAATACAAGAGTGATTTTTAAGGAAACTTTATATGATGAAAATGCTTCTTGTCATTTAGCTTTGGGTATGGGATTTACAGAATGTAATAAGGAAGCAGAGGACAAAAAAGGTAATGATTTGCGTGAAATTGGGGTAAATGATGCCAATACACACGTTGATTTTATGATAGGTGATGCTTCTTTAAATATTTTAGGAATTACACATGATAATAAAGAAATTATAATTATGGAAAAAGGCAACTTAGTTTTTTAGGTTGTTTTTTTGTATAAATTTGCATTATTTTAAGTTTTATATTATAATTATGCCACAGAAGAGGCGAGTTTATGGTTAAGTCAGAAATGAAATTTTATAAAATTAATGATCAAAATTTTGTTTTTTCCGTTAAAGATTCTGATACAGATATGATAAGGTATTATCATATGTTAATGGGAGAAGACTGTACTTGTAATGTGCGTCGTATTAAAAATGCTTTTTCGTTTTTTTCTCAAGAAATATGTTCGAGAGTTGAGGTTTTTTCGAGTGATTATAAAAAAATTATCACTTCTTTAATTGATTATTGTGAAACAGACTCTCAAGTTGTAGATTTTGATGAAAGACGAGAAAAGGCTTTTGCTTATTCTAGACTGATAAGAGATATTTCTAATTTAGGCGATTTACCTTTAACAAATGAAAGATTAGTTACTTCAGGAAGTAATCCTTTTTATGAAGTTGATGCTGAAGATCGAGAAATTATTTCCTCTGGTGTTCTTTCTGCTAATGCCAGTAGTAGGTATTACATAAAATAAAAAATCACTTGTATAAGTGATTTTTATAATGTTTTAGGTTGTTGTAATTCATTTTCAAAATCTAAAAGTTCGTCAAAAATATTATCTTCAGTATCATTTAGTTTTTGTTTTTCTTTTAAAGAAGTACTTACTATTTCATACTTTGTATTATTAAAAACATCTTCTATAATATCTATTTGTTTAAATGTATTATTTTTCAGATTGTAGTTATAGTAAAACTCATCCTCAAAATCATAAGAACTTGGTATATGAAAGATAATTTCATAAGATTTTGTTTCTTTATTATATAAAGTATAAATTCTAATTCTACTAAGAACAGGTTTATAAAAGTAATTGTATCCTTCGGCTTTTTCGCAGTTTAAAACTGTTAGATCGTCAAAAAAGCAGGGAATTATTTTATTTAGGGTGTGTATTTGTTCACTATAACCTAATTTATTAAAATCATTTGGACCTTCCATTGTTTGAAAGACATATTGGAAAACAGTTTTAAATTTCTCATTAATATAGTTAGATCTTACATATGGTTGTCCATCTACTATCACTTTATTCCTTTCAAGCAAAAATAAATCCTTTAAAAAGTGAGTGGCTATTACAGTACGAAGTGATCTTATTTTACGAATATTTTTTAATTTATCTTGAGGAGGAGTTCCTTCTTTATATAGTTTATTTAAAGAATTTATAATTTGTACATATGCGTATACTTGATCTAATAGTTGTAAACTATCATCATATGGTTTATAAGGACATTTTAAGGATTTTTGACGTGAACGCCATTCTTTAAAATTAAAGTTTTTAGGTATTTCAAATAAATGAGAATTTTCTTGTCCATAAGTATCTATAAGTTCTCCTTTAAGGAAAATACACATATTTTTTATCCATTCATCTATATTAGATGGTTTTAATGCGGGTAATTCTAAACCTAGTTTATTTTTTAGATTTTTTTCTACTTCTTTACAAACATTTTCAATTAATTGGTTAGAATATTCTGTAAAAAGTATTTTAGGTGGTATGGCAGTGGCGTTTGTTTTGTTTCCATTTCCATCTTCAAGTATAAATATATTTTTGTAAATATCTGATTCTTTTGCTTTCATTTCATAATAATCTGTATTACATAATAAACCAATATTTATCTTTTTGATAAGTTGGCTATTATAAATTTTTATTATTTTTTTACCATTATTATAGAAAGTGTTGGCATAATTAATTTTTTCATCAATTTCTCTTAGTTTTTCTGGTGGAATGATAGAAAATTCTAAATCTTCTCCAGCATATTGTTCTTTACCTTGTGGATTATATTTTGGATATTTATTTCCAAAAAATTCAGTTTCAAAGCCATTTTTTATATTCGGTAAATCATTTGATAATGTTAAAGCATAATGCTTACCATCTATATCTAAAGAAATAATCCAGTGGTATACTTTGACTTTATCTTCTTGATTTAGACGCATATAATCTATTGAGCGAACTAGGTGCGAATTTATGTTGAGCCTATCAAATATTATTTTTAATAGTGCAGCTCCAGATTTACATATGATACGCCACCAATCTTCTGATTCAAACATATTTTCACTTACTTCGTGAATTCTTTCCATTTCTTCTTTCGATAGGGCATTACTTTGCAGTTTTTGTGCTTGAGTAAGGAAGAATTCAGTATTCTTCTCGACAATTTTTCCTACTTCAGTATAGACATAACGAGCTTTTTCTAAATCACTCCAAAAGTTGTTTGTTGAATATATGATTCTTTCTATTTCTTGTTCTATATCCATTGTAATCACCATTCTTTAATAATTTTATCATGAATGTTCTTTTAACTCAAATAAAGAATGATGATTTGATATCTAAATTTTTATGAAATTTTATCTAGTTATTGTGCATAAAATAGTATAAAAGTCTTGAATATTAGGCATATTTTTGCTATATTATTATTGGCTTTTAATAGCTAAATAAACACAAGTATTGTTTTTATATTCCTGTGGCCATTGGTTGGATATAAATAGATGCTTGGAAGTAATAACAAAAGGAGAGTGAATTTAATGGCAGTAGTAGGTATGAATTATTTACTAGAAGCTGGTGTTCATTTTGGACATCAAACTAAGAGATGGAATCCTAAAATGAAGGAATACATCTTTACATCAAGAGATGATATTTATATTATTGATCTTGAAAAGACTGTAGCATGTATTGAACGTGCTTATGAAGAAATTAAGAAAATTGCAGAAAATGGTGGTTCTTTCTTATTTGTAGGAACTAAGAAACAAGCAGTTGAAGCTTCAATTGAAGAGGCTACAAGAAGTGAATCTTTTTATGTAACAGAAAGATGGCTAGGTGGAACTCTTACAAATTTTAGAACTATTAGAAAAAGAATTAGACGTTTAGATGAAATTGAAAACATGGAGAAAAATGGTATGTTTGAAGTTTTACCTAAGAAGGAAGTTATTGGTCTTAAGAAAGAATATGAAAAACTTAATAAAGTTTTATGTGGTGTAAGAGCAATGGAAAAACTTCCAAATGCTTTAATTATTGTTGATCCTAAAAAGGAAATTAATGCAATTAGAGAAGCTAGAAAATTAAATATTCCAGTATTTGGTTTAGTAGATACAAATTGTGATCCAGATGATGTAGATTATGTAATCCCTGGGAATGATGATGCAGTTAGATCTGTAAAAGTTGTTTTAGGTGTATTAACAAATGCAATCTGTGAAGCTAAAGGTTTAGAAGTTGTAGATTATGTAACAGAAGAAGAAAAACCAAAGAAGGATATAAAAGCTAAAGAATTTAGAAAAGAAGAAACAACTTTAAAAACTTCTGTTGTAGAAGAAGAAAAAGAAGAAGTTGTTGCAAATAGTGATGGCTTATCAGATAAGACTGTTGCTGATTTAAGAGCAATGGCTAAAGAGGCAGGGGTAAAAGGTTACTCAACAATGAAAAAAGATGAATTAATTATAGCTTTAAGCTAATATGAAAGGATGAGTAATATGATAAGTGCAAAAGAAGTAAATGAATTAAGAAGTCAAACTGGTGCTGGTATGATGGATTGCAAAAAGGCATTAACAGAATGCAATGGAGATATGCAAGCTGCAATTGACTGGCTAAGAGAAAAGGGTATTGCTAAAGCTGCTAAAAAGGCTGATAGAATAGCTGCAGAAGGTTTAGCTAATATTTATACAGAAGGAAATAAAGCTGTTATTATTGAAGTTAACTGTGAAACAGATTTTGTTACTAAAAATGAAGAATTTGTTGGTATGATTGACGCTATTGGTAATGCAGTATTAAAAAGTGATGCTAAGACTCTAGAAGAAGTTAATTCTTTAGAAGTTGAAGGTCAAACAGTTTCTGAGTTTATTGTTTCTAAAACTGCTAAGATTGGAGAAAAACTTTCTTTAAGAAGAGCAGAGCTAATAACTAAAACTGATTCTGAAAATTTTGGTAGCTATTTACATATGGGTGGAAAGATTGCTGTTTTAGTTGTAGTTAATGGAGCAAATGAAGATGTTGCTAAAGATGTTGCTATGCAAGCAGCTGCTATGAAACCAGAGTACTTAAAGAAGGAAGATGTTCCTGCTGAAGTTATTGAAAAGGAAAAAGAAATCCTTAAAGAACAAGCAATTAACGAAGGTAAGCCAGCTGATATTGCTGAAAAGATGGTTAATGGACGTATTCAAAAATATTACAAAGAAAATTGCTTAATACATCAAGAATTTGTTAAAAATGGCGATATTGACGTTGAAACATATGTTAAAAATAACGGTGGAGAAGTTAAGTCAATGATCCGTTATGAAGTAGGCGAAGGAATGGAAAAAAGAAGTGAAAACTTTGCTGAAGAAGTAGCAAAACAAATTAATGGTTAATTGATAAGAGATAATAAAAATTATCTCTTTTTTTGTTTTATTACTTAAAATTATAAAAAAAGAAGATGAATGTCATTATTCATCTTCTTTTATATCTCCAAGATTATCAATTAAAGAGTTTATTAGTGAATCATCTATTGCAGAAAAATCTACATCATCATCTATTGTTATTTCAGGTATTTCTGCAACATTATTTGGTACTTCAGGTTCTTCAAGTTTTTCAATTGAATCATCTAAAATATCTATTTGAATATCGTTGTGATTGTTATCAAGTTCTATCTCTTTAATTTGTTCAGATTTTTTTGATTTATTCTTCTTTTTCTGCTTCTTTTTTGTTGGTTCTATTTTTTCAATTATTAAATCATTCTTAGGATGATCGATAGATACATCGATTAAGGATTCTTGATTTGTTCCTAGTATACTATCGATTTCATTTTCTGAAAGTCCTATATCATTTGCTGTAGTTTCAAGATAGTCGATAGTTTCAAGAGATTCTTCAGTTAATTTATCAATTTCGTCTAATTCTTCATTTATTCCAAAAATGTGATTAAACAAGTTTATTAAGTCATTCTTATCAGTTATTCGAATTTTTGTAGTGTTTTTTATAACTTCAATGTATTTTTTAACGATATCTATAACTAATTCATTATGAATGTCATATTTATTAAGCTCATTTACTATTTTTTTAGTATTAAGTATGAATTTTTTCTTATTTACTTGATTTAAATTATTTTCAAATCTCTTAATTAATTCATCTAGAGAAGGGGAATTATCTTCTAGTACTTCGAGAGTTGATATTTCTTCAGTTTCTAATACTTCGTTGTCTAGTTCTTGTATTTCTTCTGGTAATATTTCATTTTCTTTTTCATCTAAAACTTCTAGTATTTCTTCCTTTTCTTCTACTATTGGTTCAATAAATTCTGTTTCTTCAATTTCCTCAAGATTTTCAGTTGTCTTTAGTGTTTCTGGTTCAGCAACTGTAGGACTTTCAAATAATATTGCAGGACCATCTTCTAAAGCTTCAATCGGTTTATCTTCTTGTTTTTCTTCTACGATTTTTATTTCTTCGTCTTTATTATTATTTTCAGTTGTTTTTTCTTCTTGAATATTTTTAGGAATAAGATTACCTAGATTATTAAGTCCATTTAATAATTCTGGTGTAATATTAATATTTATTGGACTGTTACCTAAATTAATTGGTCCATTGTATTGATTTTCCATTCTTGAGGCTTCAATTTGATCAGTTAGACCTAATTGTGTACCAGTTCCCAAATCGTCTTCTAAATCGATTAATTTAATAATCTCGTCAAAGGATGTTTTTCCTTCTAATACTTTTTCTAAGCCGTCTTCAAGCATAGTTTCTGTTCCATTCTCGCCATAAACTAACTTTCTTAAGATATTTTTGTCTACTCCTTTGGTAATGGCGTCTTGAATAGCTTGATTTAATAATAGTACTTCTTGGATAGCGATACGTCCACGGTATCCTCTTGCACAATGAGGACAGCCAACTGGTTCATATATTTCCTCAATATCTTTTTCTAAAACTTTTTTGAAAATTTCTTTTTCATAGTCATTTGTTGGTCTTAGTTTTTTACATTTTTCACATAAACGTCGTGCTAATTTTTGTGAAACAATTCCTGATAGGGCAGTTCCTAAAAGATATCTTTCAACGGACATATCTGTTAAACGTTCAATTGTATTAAGAGAATTGTTTGTATGTATTGTTGATAATACTAAATGTCCAGTGATACTGGCACGAACAGCAATTCTAGCTGTTTCGTCATCACGAATTTCTCCAATCATGATTACGTCAGGGTCTTGACGAAGAATAGAACGTAGTACAGTTGCAAATGTTAAGCCGATTTCTGATACAGCTTGAACTTGATTTATACCACCAATATTCATTTCTATTGGGTCTTCTACTGTTATTAAGTTAGTTCCTTCAACATTTAATTTTTGAAGCATGGAATATACTGTTGTAGATTTACCTGATCCAGTAGCACCTGTAACAAGGATAATACCATTAGGTAATTCTAACATTTTTTTAACTTTTTCAAGATTCTTTTTATTAAAATCTAGAGCTTCAATACCAGCTGCACTCATTGAGTAATCCATTATACGTACAACTATTTTTTCGCCCATATTTGTTGGTAAACAAGAAACACGCAAATCGATAGTTTTGTTAGCAAGCTCGGTTCTTATTGCTCCGTCTTGTGGCACACGTGATTCTGTAATATTCATTCCTGAAATTATTTTTACTCGAGTAATCATGTTCTTTTTTACAAATAGGGGAACAATTGAGTAATCATTTAATTGTCCATCTATTCTTATACGAATTTTTATTCCTTCATCAAATGGGTCAAAATGAATATCTGATGCACCTTTATTAATAGCATCTAGAATAATTGAGTTAACGATATCAGTAATAGGGACATTGTTATAATCAAATGTAACCATACCTTGCATTAATTCTTTATCGTCCATTTGTCTTTCTGAGGCTGATGCAACTATTTCGCTAGCTTCACTTAAAGATTCTGCAATTGAGGCTTGATCTGTTTCTAAATTAAGAGTATCTTGAGCATCTCCAATATAATTACCAAATTCATCAATTAAAGATGGGTCTATTGGGTTACCAAATTCGTCAACATATTCAGTTGCATCTCCAATATAATTACCAAATTCATCAATTAAAGACGGATCTATTGGGTTACCAAATTCGTCAACATATTCAGTTTCTACAACTGGAGCATTAGTAGTTTCTAATACATCTGTATTTTCATTATTTGTTTGCTCACTTTTCATACAAATCAACCCTTGTCTATTTTATTCCATAATAATTATACAATAATAAGAGAATTTAAGTCAATAAGTTTGAAAAAAAAGCAGAAAAAAAGAGAATAATTGATTATAATACCTTTAAAGTTCACACTAAATAAAAAGAATGATAAAATTTATTTA
>CAJUPN010000003.1 GCA_910588195.1 uncultured Bacilli bacterium | reverse complement strand
TTATGTGTCCACTTTTATTTTACAACTTCAAGTATTTAGACTTGTATTTTTATTTATAAATAATTTATTTAAGTTAGTTTTAGGAATTAATATTTTTATATCTTTTTCATTTCTTATTTCATAAGTCTTGGTACGAATCTCTAGTTTTTCTCCATCTACACACCAAGCATTTCTTGGATATTTATCAAATTTGATTTTTAAGTGATTAGTTCTATAAGATTCAAAACCATCAACATGTTCGGCATCAGTAACAATTAACATAGCCATCGCTCTTAGAATATCTATCTTTCTTGTATAAGTACAAAGTAATACTTCGAAAGAATCATCATCAAGTTTAACATCTTTATAAAAATTATTAAGTCCAGCTATTCTTGTAGCCGAAGATATAAGCATAAAAGAATATAAGCCTTTAATCTTCTTCCCATTAACTTCATATTCAACCAACTGATTTTTAGTATGAGAAAAAAAATCTTTTAACCCTCCAAACATGTAGGCTAAATGCCCATATTTCTTCTTCAAATCTCTTGGAGTATCATATGGAATATTCATAAATTTTCCAAAACCAGCAACATATACAAAAGGTCTTCCATTAATTAAAGGAATATCCATTCCTTTTATTTCACCCTTTAAACAAAGGTCTATATTTTTTTCAATATCTTTTCCATAGCCAAACATTACACCAACATCATTTGTAGTACCTATTGGTATATGAGCAAGTACTAATCTCTTTTTACGACATAAATTCCCATGAACTATTTCATTAAATGTTCCATCTCCACCCATTGAAATAACTAAATCAACATAGCCAATATGACTAACTATTTCTTTAGCATGACCTTTATATTCAGTTCCGATAAAAGTAACAGAATACCCATGGTTTTCAATAATAGATTTGTACGTTTTAATATTTCTTTTTTTTATTGTGTTCCCACTATTGGGATTATATATAACTACACAGGTACGCATATACTTTTCTCCTTTTCAAGTGATTATAAACACTTAAAATATGTTTGTCAAATTTAAACTCCCTTTAACATTTCAATTAATCTATTAGTAGCAAAAGAAGGAATAATATCACTCTTTGTTATTAACCCAATATGTCTACTTGGAATCTTTGGTTTAGTTTTAAGTTCAATTAAATCACCCTTTTTCAATTCTTCAATAACAAATTCTTTAACAACATATCCTACTCCAAATCCAATAGTCGCCATATCTTGAACTAATCCATAACTAGCAAGACACATCTCAGGCTCCAAATAAACATCATACTTACTAACTACCGAATCTAAAAAATCTCTTGTATTAGTTCCTTTAGGCTGTAAGATTAATGGATAATTATTTAAATTTTTAAGTTCAATTACTTCATCTTTAAAATTAAACTTTTTATTCACAACGAAGATATCTTGAATTTCTTTTAAATTGTATATATCTAGATCACTATATCTCTTTATTGGAAGATTTGAAATAATTAAATCTATAAGTCCATTCCGCAAAAATGGTATCAATTCAGATGCTTTATTAGTCACTATCTCTATTCTGATATTTGGATACTTTTTATGAAATTTTTCTAAGTATGGTAATAAATAATATTTTACAAGTGTTCGTGAAATACCAATACGAATTATTCCTGTATTTAAATTAATCATATCAGTAAATCTATTCTCAGCATTTCTGATATGTTCAATAGCTAATTTAATGTAGGAATATAATTCCTTACCTTCTTCTGTTAAAGTTACACCACGTTTTGTTCTAATAAACAAAGCCCCTCCAAGTTGATTTTCTAATGATTTAATGGACTTAGAAACAGCTGGCTGAGATATATGTAATTTCTCTGCTGCCGCTGTTATATTACCAGAATTAGCAACCTCATTAAAAACTCGATATAATTCAAAATCTATATTCATAAAACCACCTCTACATCTATAATAACTATTGATTATATTAAACATTACTAATATATATTTTTATTATAACATATTGTTTGCTATGATGTACATGTAAGAGATATAATATAGATAAGGGTTAAGGTGCAATATGATAATTAATGTTGGTAAAATTATAAGCTATGAACAAGAAATAAGGAAGGCTAGATTAATATCCATTAAAGATAATAAAATACTAGTTTGTAACTACAATGGTTTTTTAATGCTCCCTGGAGGTAAAGTTGATAAAAATGAGTATCCTGAAGATGCACTAAAAAGAGAATTAAAGGAAGAACTTGGAACTAATATAAATGATTTCTGCGAATTTTTGACTATTAATAATTATGCAGAAAACTACCCTTCTAGAACAAGTGATAAACCTGTAAACAGAAAATGCAAAACAACTTACTTTATAACAAACCAAAATTTCAAACAAAAAAAAGATGAAGCCAATCTTTCTGAAAAAGAAAAAGAAGGTATTTTTACAACTGAATATGTTGATATAGATAAATTAGTTTCGTCTATAAATTTAGAATCACTAGATTACAAAAAAAGAATTTACGCTGAAGAGCTTTTACGAGTAATTAATTTTTATTTAAAAAAGGATAAATTAATTGATTTACATGTTCATACTAACTCATCAGATGGTGAGCATTCTCCACAAGAAACAGTAAATAAAGCTATTGAAGAAGGATTAAACGTAGTAGCAATAACAGATCATGATACCATAAAAGGAATAAATGAATTAGATTTAAATGATGAAAAAATAATTATTATTCCAGGAATAGAAATATCTGTAAAAATTAAAAAAGGACGTATGCACATTCTTGGTCTTGGAATTAATCATCAAGATGAAAACCTACTTAAATTTTTAAAAGAAATGAAAGAATTCAATAGACATAATGTAAGAAACATAATAAATTATTTACAAGAAAATGGAATACATTTTAATGAAGAAGATATAGAAAATCTAATGCATCTAGAAAAAAATGTTGGAAGACCAGATGTGGCCAAACTACTTATAAAAGAAGGATATGTTACTGGCGTTCAAGAAGCATTCGATAAATATTTAATAGAAGCATTTATAAAATCACGACACCTAAACAAAGGTCACAATTATAAAGAAGTTATAGAAGTAATTAATAATGCAAATGGAATTCCAATACTTGCTCATCCTAATTCTTTAGAATTAGATCACCATAACTTTGAAATTTTAATTAAAGATATGGTGGCGAATAATTTAAAAGGATTAGAAATATTTCACCCACATATGAGTGAAGAAGAAAGAGAATATTATTACGGAATTGCGGAATATTATAATTTATTTATATCGGGCGGAACAGACTATCACGGAGAACATGTAAAACCAAACATAAAATTAGGAACAGGAATAAATAATGTCTACATAACTGATTTACCTCTTTTAAAAGAATTAACGAAAAGAAAATCTAATAAATAATAATAAATCATTTGTCCATTCAAATGATTTTTTTAATAAACTAAACTAATGAGTGAGACTTCTTAATTTAATAGTATGTTATAATACTAATGTTGATTTTTAAATTAGGAGTTAAGAACAATGGATAAAGATAAAATTGGGGATTTTATAAAAGAATTACGGCAAAATAGCAACATGAGTCAAAATGATTTAGCAGAAATAATACCAATATCAAGAGAAGCCATAAGTAAATGGGAATGTGGAAGAACATCCCCAGAAATAACTTCACTACTGCGGCTATGTGAAATATTTGATGTCAAGCTTGATGAGTTAATGTATGGGGAAAGAAGAACAAAAGAAAATGAAGAAGAAATAAACAAAATTCAATTAAAAATATATAATGATAAAATAACTACTGAAAAAAGTTTAAATAAAATAAAGAAAAAATTGTTAATAATAAAAATTTTATTTATATCAGTACTAACAATTCTTATAGCATTTTTAATATATTATTTTTTTAATACTTATGACTCTGTAAAAGTTTATACAATTGAATCTAATCAAGACAACATTTATTTAACTGATGGTCTAATAACATCAACAAAAGAAGTCATATATTTCAAAATAGGAAATATCCATGGAATTGATGAAAACAAAATATCTAAATTAGTATTATATTATAATAACAATGATAATAAAAAAATAATCTACACAAGCACATCAACCGAAGATGAGCTTATTAGAGATTATGACTATTATAATGAATATTTTGAAACAAATGATAAAATGTTTGATTTTCTATTTATAGACATCTATTATGATAATCAAATAAAAACACTTAAACTTATAATAAAGGAAGATTATTCTAATGAAAGATTGTTTTTTAATAGAAGAAAAGAAGCTTTAAAGAAAATTGGAAAAACTAACGAACTAGTTGATAATAAAATAATTAACAACATAAAAGAAAAATCAAAAAAAGATAAAGATGGAGTTTACTATCAAGAAATAAAGATTAATAAAATTAATTACACGATAAGATATATTGAAAATACAAATACACTTCTAATAAATTGGAAGAAAGAAAATAATAATTACTCTATTACATATGATATAAAAAGAAAAAATGCTAATTATACAACAAATAACAACAACTCAAAAAATTTAGACAAATGTTATTATGAAGAAAATAACAAATCCAATACTACATGTGATAAATCTATTGTAAATAGTATAAATCTTATTATAAATGAAATTATAAAATGAGGGACTTAACAGGTCCTTCATTTTACTTTTTTTATATGATAAATTATTTTTAGAAAAGAGGAGATTATATGAAAAAATTTTATATTTTGGCATTATTGTCAATTTTATTTATTGGAAAGGTTAACGCAGAAGAAATATACTATACTAATAGTAACGGTGTAAATCTTACTAAACACGAATACAATGTATTAAGTGAATTTTATTGGGATGGTTATCAAAAAAATATGTCTAACGAAGAATTAGAATTCTTAAAAAATAGAGGTCTTTTTGAAAATGAAATCAAAACAGTAGAAATAAAAGATAACCCAATCGCATTATATGGAGTAGCAGAACACACAACTTCATACAAATCATTAAAATTAACTGTTTCCTGCGAGTCAGATTGTCTTGTGGCTGTTTCATTACAATGGCTTAAACTACCAAAAATCAGAAGTTATGATATACTAGGATTTTATCTTGAAAATGCCAATGTAATTATAGATACAGACGTTATAGTTGATACTAACTTTGGAAGAACATATCACTCAATAGACAAAAGATCTTCTACAGGAATTGGTACATCATTTAAAATTCCTACAGCTGTAGAATATCTAAATATTTCACAAAACTTAATAGTAGAAAAAGGTGGTATAGCAAGAGCAAGTTATCAACACGCAAGCAAAACTATATCTGAAGCTAATAGTAAAAAATATACTTTCTCAAAAACTGGAGTTGGCGGAGTATTTAATTTCGGGTCAGGAATACAAAGTTACTATGACTGTATGAATGGTGTTAAATTAGATATACGTTAATATTTTCAGTCTCAATTATCACAAAAAATGCTTTTATTTTTGAACTAAAAATATAGGAATGAGAAAAAAATTAAAAAATCACAAGAAGAAAGATATTTTTATAATTTGATATCTATTTTGAAAATAATAGATAAATTTAACAAAGTCCATGGATGTTAAATTTAGAATTGGAGGCGATATAGAACTATATATTACGATAAAACTTTTTTTGATAGAAATAGGAGGAAAAAATATGAAAAAAGTACTATTATTAATTGGATGTTTGTTTATGGGAATCAACTCAGCAAATGCATTGACACTTAATGATGACTCATCGTTAACTAATGATCAAGGAGCAAAGATTTCTTCAGAGCAATATCAAATATTAAAAGAGAATTATAATGACAGAATAATTGATACATTTACTCAGTCTAATGTTAATTCATTAAGTAATAAAGACAATAAAATAGAAAGAAAAGTTACTTATGTAGTAACTACATATAGAACTGATAGACTTGGAAATATTGTGGATTCAAATACAATAGAAACTTCCGAAGAAGAAGCATATGCAGTTGCAACAGATGATTCACTTGTTGTTAACTCTCAGGGAAAATTAGAAAAAATCCAAAACAATCCCATGATGAGAGCAAATTCCGTAATAGGAGGACAATATTCCACAGAAAGTAAAGCTATATATGGAGAATATTGGTTAGGAGATGACAATTTATATTGGGGTTCTTTACATGTCGTATGGATAAAAATGCCAATGATTAAACAATTTGATGTTATGGCAATGAGATGGGATAATTCCTTAACCGTTATGAACGTATATGGTGCACAATGGGGTGACTCAACTCAAAAAATGACTACATATGATGAGAGCAGTAAAAATGTTAAAAAAACAAATTATGGTATAGGAATATCTATGAATTTACATGATACTTATAAAAATGAATGCGAATTATACATGCGTATTGCAAGTAGAACTAAATTTGGTACTTATCTTCATGCTACATATCAACATGCTAGACATAGCAATGCAAATACATTAGCTATATCTCAATCGTATACTTTCTCAAGTAATGGATTAGGTGGTGTTTTATATTATAGCAATGCTACTTATAGAAATTATTACGATGGAATGCTTGGATTGAGTATGCCTTTCCCTACATAATTCTCAAAGTTTTTAAAGTTTTATGGTCAACCATAAAACTTTTTTGTATGTTTTCTTTATTTTCAATCGTTAGTATAATATAAGGAGGTTGATTATTAAGAAAAAGCCCCAAGAAAGGTGGAGAGAGAATTGGAAGTTTTATTCGAAGAAATATATCAAAAGTATTATAAAGATGTATATAACTTAGCATTCAGCTATACTCTCAATAATAATGATGCAGAAGATATTGTTCAAAAAGTTTTTATGAAGTTATTTAAACATATGGATAAATTTAATTCATCTGATATAAATGTAAAAAAATGGTTATTTAAAGTTTCTGCAAATGAATCTAAAGACTTATTAAAGTCTTTCTGGAAAAGTAAAAAATCTAATTACGAGTTAGAGCAAATACCAGATTTGAAAAATAATGATAGTTTTATTATTTTTCAAATATTAGAAGACTTTGATTCAAAGTATAGAATTCCGTTTTATCTACATTATTATGAGGGTTATACATCAAAGGAAATTGCAAAAATATTAAAAACTTCAAAAAATGTAGTAGATACTCGATTATTTAGAATTAAAAAAATGATGAAAGAGAAGTTGGGAGATGAAATTATATGAAAAATATAAATAATGAAACAAAAGAGTTTTTTGATAATTTACAAATATCAAAACAAAGAAAGAAAGAAATATATGAAGAAATTACTAAAAAAAGATTTAAAAGTCACAATTTATATCGTTTAGTTTTAGCTATGTCTTGTTGTTTTATATTATTGTTAGGAATCATTTCTGTAACATATGCAGAAGAATTAAAACAATCTTTTAATACTTTAAGAGTAAAATATTTTCAAAAAGTAGTAGAAGACAAAAAATTTATTATGACAGATGTTAAAAGTGATTCAAAAGCCACTATTAATTATAAGGCAGACATAATCATAGATAAAAAGTATAGTTATAATGATATAACTACAAAATTGGAAATTAATATTTTAAATAATTCTTTATTTAAGAAAAAAGATTTTATTATAAAAAATATTGAAAAGAAAGAAGATAATATAGGATTTTTGCTCCTTGGAATAGATAACGTATTTGATGAACATCCCGATCAGATTACAGATGAAGGAAATATTTATAATCATGAGTATATAAAATGTGATTTTGAGGTTAGTATTGCAACAAAATATTCTGAAAGAGAGCCTGGAAGAGTTTATTCTTCTTCAAATAAAATAGAAGAAATTTATATAAATTCTTTGGATACAAAGGCAATAGTTGCACGTTTAGGAGGAGAATTTAGCGACACTATTTGGGATGTAAGATTTGATTATAATAATGTTTCATATCATTTAGAATTATTTTTCTTTACATCAGGAAACCATAGAGATGAGTTGCTAAAAATCTTGAATTCATTTAATAATTAAATAACGAATAATACAAGTGATGAATAATAGTAATATATAATTTTTTCATATTCTTTAAAAACAAGCTTTATTTATGTGCGATGTAGCTGATTCTTAAGTTAAAATTTAAATTTTTGACAATAACTATTTATTTGTAAAAAAACATAAATAATTGTTTTCATGGAGCTGATTAAGATGATAAAAATTTTTAAAACCATTACAATGACACTATTAAAAAATTTTGTTATACCATTCGTTTTGTTATTTTTAATTAGTAGTTCAGAATATAAAAAAGACAATATAATTACATTACATCAAATAAAAAACAATGTTGTAATTAATAAAATTCCAGAAATAGAAAAACTAATAAAAAAAAGATTGTCGACGAATATACAATAAAAAAAATTGATAATTATTTAGATTTAAATGAAATGATACAAGAAGCATTTGTTCAAATTCCAATATTAAATAATTTTATTCCTCAGGGCATAACCTTAGTCGATGGTAATTATTTCATAACAGATTATTATGAAACACATAAAAATTCTAGTTGTTATATTATTGATGAACTTGGAAAAATAATTAATATAGTTGAATTAGATACAAATTCGCATGTTGGATCCGTTTCGTATGATAAAAAAAGAAAATTATTATGGATTCAAGATAATAATTGGATTTTAAACGCTTATAGTGTTTCAGATTTTTATAATAAAAAAGAGGTAAAAACTCTATATACATTTGACTATGTTAGTCAAGATTTAATAGATTTTCAAAACAATAATAAAAATCTTATTGCCTACTTATGTGTAGATAATGATTATATCTATATTGGGAATTTTTTTATAGACTACGACTGTATAGTAAAAAAGTATCAAATTATTGATATTGATGGTAATTTATTACTCAATTATGTAAATAAATTTAATGTACCTAAAAGAACTCAAAGTATAGATCTTTTTGATTATAATCAAAAAAAATATATGTTGCTTAGTCAATCGTATGGAAGAAGAAATCCTTCTTATCTTTATTTATATGAATATAAAGAAAACAGGAATGTATATAGTAATACAGAATTAAAAAAAATAAAAATGCCACCTATGTTAGAACAAATCAGTGTATATAATAACTTATTATATTTATTATTTGAATCAAATGCTTCTAAATACTGGAATTGCTCAGAGAAAGTTGAATTTGTATTAGCTATCAGTTTATTAGAGATATTAAAGACTACTTGAGTCTAATTGAAAACAACCCAAATGGGTTGTTTAATTGTTTAAAAATACTTAAGATAATCTTTTCTCTTATTATAATTGTTAATTACTATTTCATAATTTCTATAGATTTCTTTGAATAATTTTATTAGAAAAAACAGTCCTATACTTTTCATCTTTGTATTTAGTTTCTCTTCTCATTTCTAAAGCTTTAAGATTAAGTTTTAAAGTATTGTCAATATTATAAAATAAACAACTATTGTGTCTGCTTGTTCTTTGACAAAATATAATATTGTTAATAATTCTTATTATTTTATTAACTTCTTTATCACTATAATCTGCAACATTTTTTATTTTCAAAGCAGTCCAAGTATTTCTTCATTTCATTTTAAAATTTTATCCATTAATATCATCTTTTCTACTCCTTTAGCATAAAATATAGTAATTAAAGACAAAGTTAATTGACAAAGAGTCTTTGATAGTGTAAAATTATTTTTGTGAAATCAAATAGTTAATTTCATCTGTTTTTTATATAATTGGGTCTATAGCCAAGTGGTAAGGCATGGGACTGCAACTCCCTGATCGTTGGTTCAAATCCGACTAGGCCCTCCAAATTTGTACGTAAAAAGGAGCTTTTCAAACTCCTTTTTTTATTTATATAAAATAGTCACAAAAAACCTAACCTTAATAGACAACTATATACTAATAAATTGGTTTTTCGTGTTTATTAATTTTTTATAAATTTAATTATAGTTATCAATCTTTTTTGAATTATTAGCAATAGCATTTAAATAATTATCTAAGAAATATATATAATATTTTAAAAATAATTACATTATAATTGAGTGTATTTTATAAAAGAATATTATATTATTTTCCTTTTAAATACATATTTAAACAATTTTAAATCAAAAAACAAATAATTAAATATAAATGTAAAAATAATTAAAATAATATATAAAATAATATTGCAATAGACTAAAGAAATAAAAGATAGCAAAAACATTATTACAAATACCATTTTGTTTGTCTTAAAAATATTATAAAGGGTATATACATAAGTCATAATTAAAGTCTTGTAAACTATTGGGTATATATAATATTTTAATGAACTTGGCATTGAATCTTTGAAAATATAAAATATACACCCATATTGAATTAAACTAATTATAATAATTACTGCTATTCCAATTAAATACTTATGTATTATCCATTTTTTAGTATTATATCTTGTTGCTATATTATTGTGAATATTTATATATTCATATATATAAAATATAGCAAAGTATAAGGCAAAAAATATATTATTAAATATATACAATAAATTCTCATTAAATAAATATTCTTTAAATATTGGATAACATAAATAACTAAGAATTTTATTAAATTTAACGACATCTTCCTGTTGGATATTAGAAAATATAAACATGCTAATAAATAAAGCAAATATATAAAAGACCATTACCACAAAAGTTTTTAGTGCTGTGTTTTCAGCATTCTTTATTTCATATTTCATCCTATATCTCATTTCTTATTTATAATTAATTTTTTAATTATTATTAATCTCATTATATAACGATATACCATAATTAAGATTAATGTAATTGCTATACTAATGTTTTAAATTGATATCTTAATTGATCCATTATCAAACATATAAATATGATTTGATAATTTCGTTAAATCTTCTTTGATATGTGTGCTAACAATAATCAATTTTCCTTCTTCTTTCTTTTTTAATAAATAATCTATTAATTTATCTACTGTTGCTTGTTCAATTCCATTAAAAGGCTCATCAAGGATTATTATATCTGGATCTTCCATAATAGCCTGAGCAACACCTAGTTTTTGTTTCATTCCCAAAGAATACTTAGAATATTTCTTTTTCTTTTCATCTTTTAAATTAACTAATTCCAATACTTCTAATATTTTCTTCTCATCTATTATTTTATTTATGTCAGCAAGTAGTTTTAAATTTTCTAAACCAGATATATCAGGAAAGAATGCAGGCTTTTCAATTAAAATTCGCATACAAGATGGATATAATTCTTTTTTGTTAATATTTACTCCATCAATTAATACTTCTCCACTTGTAGGGATATAAAGACCACTTATAATTTTTTGAAGAACACTTTTTCCCGAACCATTTCTTCCATAAAAACCATAAATATTACCAGATTCAAAAGTAGCTGATACATTATTTATAACTATATTATTTTTAAATTTCTTGGTAACATTTTTTAATTCTATTTTCATATTTTACACATCTTCCTTATTATCATTTTTTTCTATATCAATTATTAATTTTTCTTTATCTCTATATACCCAAAATAATGGTATGAAAGAAATAAGAAGTATTCCTAATAATATAAATATTTGAGTTAAACCATTCTCTACATACGGATAAGTATAGATATTTATAACGTTAAAAAGAAGACCATACTCAAAAGAAAATAATTTATCTATAACATTACTAAAAATCAATTCAAAAAAAATTTCTATACCAACTATGAAAAGATAAGTTTTAATTACTGATAAAATATAATTATGTTCTTTTCGCGAAATTAATAAATTAATATTAATATAAAACAAAGATAAAATAAAAGCTTTGAAAAGGATTGCTAAAAATAATAGTATTATATTATTTTCAAAAATTGTACCAACAAACATGGATGTATCTGATATACTTTCGCTAAATTGAAAATTATCTACATATAAAAAGATAACAAAATATATAGTAAGTAACATTAATGGAACCAACAAAGCATATTTCCAAGCTGAGAAAAATAGTTTTTTGATTATTCTTTTGCATTTTTCTCTAGTTATATCATTAAGTATAATTCTATTTCTTAGATATTTAGTAATATAATAAGAACTTCCTATTACAATGATGGCAATAAGTATAAATTCATTTAAATATTTTCTTAAATACTCAGATGCATAGTTTTCATATTCATCATAAGCATTTGTGTCAAAAGCTGACAAATCATCTTCAAGCACCTTTTGACACCACTCAGCTTGTCCTTCAAGTTCCTCTTCTTTTAAACTTTTACATTTTTCAACATGTTGAAGATACTCTTCTAACAGAATTTGTTGATTATTTTTATATCTTATTGAAGATAATATAGATAATGATAATCCAAATATTACAAAAATAACTATCATAGGTATAAATACTTTATCATTTATCTTAATTTTTTTCATTATTTACCCCATTTCCATATTTACAAGAAGATATTTTATATATCTATATTATAGCATAAATATCATAATATTTTTATAAACTTGAAATTATGATATAATTGTCAAAGAAATGGAGACATTTTATGGAATTAATAGATATTGTAGATGAACATGGCAAGCCAACAGGAATCGTCTTAGATAAAGATGAAGCTCACGAAAAAAATTTACTTCATAATGAAGTTGGAGTATTTGTAATAAATAAAAAAAGGGAAATTCTTTTAGAAAAAAGAAGTCCTAATAAAAAATACAGTCCTAACAAATGGGGATTATGTGCAGGTCATGTCGATACTGGAGAAACACTAATAGAAGCAGCTATAAGAGAAATAAAAGAAGAAATAGGAATTGATATAAACAAATCTGAATTAAAATCTTTTGGAGAAATAGAAAAATATGAAGATTCAACTAATACTCATCTTACTCACTTTTTCTATTTAATATGTGATAAAGACATAAGTGAATTTACAATTCAACTAGAAGAACTATCAGAAGTAAAATGGTTTAATATAGACAAAATAATAAGACTAATTAATGAAGAATCAACAACAACTGTATTTAAAAAAAATCGTTCATATTTATTTGAAGAACTAAAAAATATCACTTTATAACAAAAGTGATATTTTTATGTTAAACTATTAACCAACAATGGAACTTCATACTTACTATCTCTAAAATCAAATACTAAAGAAATCTTGGAGGCATTAACTAATTTTCTATCCATTGTTATAAATATTTTCCCTTCAACATCGCTGTTAGCTACGACATTAGCTTTTATACTATAATCTTTATTAAAAACAGTATATTTTATCGTACAATAATTTTCAAATAATTTATTGTATGTATTAAAAGTCTTTGTGAATTTAGCATCTTCATACATCGTTCCTTTGTAGTCAATTACCAACATTGTCTCACTGTTAGAACGCATTGGTTTAATAACGTTAGAAAGTGGATTACACGCAGTAACTTCTTTACAGACAATAAATCTATTATCATATGAATCTAATATACTATATCCTAATATAGTTAGGTTAAAAGGATTAATATTAGCAACATTTGTATTAATAGTTTCATTTACATTTGTCTTTATAAAACTAGAATCTTTATCAACATTAGAAGCACTAACATCAAATTTTCTATATTTACTTAAAACTTTATTTCCTGATGTATCAATCCCATATTGAACTCTCAAAGCAAAATTATTTACATTTGTGCTTTTCGGAACTTCAAATGTTAAAGTTGCATCTTTACTTGTACTAGGAAACAATAGATCTCCTTCATTATAAGGAACACCAAAATCATAAAATCTTTGATTTTTAGTAATTGTTGGATAATAAACAAGAGAGCCATTAGCAAGTGTAATATTATCTAGATTAAGTACTTTATTTTCTGTTGTACTATTATATAATGTTAATTCAATTACAATGTATTTATATAAACCATTTACTTGATTACCATTAAAGTCCTTGGTAGTTACAAAAGAATCCCTTACAGTATAAGCAATACCATCAACTACATTAGTTTCTTCCTTATTAGTCTTTTTTAAATATGTATTATAATAATAAATACCATAGCCTGTAAAAAATAACGCCAATATACCACCAAAAACACTTATAGCAAATTTATTTTCTAAAATATAATATTTAATTTCTCTAATTGTTCTTCTAGCTAACCTAAAGTATTTATAATTGTTTTGACCAATTAAAACTTCAAACTCAGCTGAATCAACATCCGCTATCTCTAATTCTTCTACATCTTTACTAAAGTTAAATTGTTTTAAATTGAATCCAATTCCTCTTATAAAACAAATACACATAAGAATATAATTTGGAAGTAAACAAATTGTAGATATATCTCGTCCTAAAATAAGCTGATCAGATTCTAAAACATTCTCTTGTAAAACTGCTAATAAATTAAATTCATAATAAAATAGAAAAATCTCAACAATACCATATAAAATTAAAAACAAGTATAATTTAGTCGGTTTCTTTTTTTCTCTTAAAAGCCAAAATACTACACCAGACAGAAATAAAAATATAAATAAGATATAATATACACTTTTATTTATATAAGCTTCTGCTCCCGCATAAATAAATGTACTACTAGCTTGTAAAGATGCAAATAACTTATTTATATCTCTTGCTATCATCAAAAGATAAGCTAAACAGGCAAGCATCATCAAATGAATTAATCTAAAATGCTTAATTATAAAAGCATAAGGTTTCTTTAAAATCATTTTTATAACGCCTCCTTATTCTACTAAATTATAGCATAAAAAAAAGAAAAAATATATTCCTACATTAATTCTTTTTATTAACTAACATTTGTCCTTCTAACAAATAAATAGTTTTATTATCATCTAGTAATTTTGAATTAGAAACATTGAATGTTTTACTTACCATATCAAGAGTATCTCCTTGCTTAGTTATATAATAACTATAGTTTGAATTAGGTATTAATAAAGTTTGACCTGGATAAATATAATCATTCATATCTAGTCCATTTAGACTAGCAAGTAAATTTGGATTAATATTATATTTTCTACTTATTTTATAAAGATTATCACCTTTATCTATCGTATAATAATCAAAATAAGTCTCTTTATTTAATTCTCTAAAATACATGTTATCACTCCTAATATAGAGTATGTACTTTTTGATTATTTGTTAATCAAATATAAATATTTTATTACTATAAGAGAAATTCCATTCAAAATAACTTAGTAATTTAGTCTTACCTTCATCTATATTATATTTATAAAGAGTATCCTTCTTTAAATAAAATGCATCATTATTTTGAATATCAACATATGTTAATTTTTCATCTTGATCAAATAAGATATTTTTATCACTACCCTGATAATTATAATATACTTTCTCATCATTTATTGAATAATTAATCATATTAGTATCTTTAAAATAAACATTGTTATAAACTAATTTATTTAGTCCAATAGTGTCCCATTCATTATCAAAAAATAATGCACCTTCATTGTCACTAGTTATGGAAATAGTTTCTTTTTCCACATTTAACTTATATTGTATTTTATTTTTTTTATCAAATAAATATATATAACCATCTTTATCTCCCATAAAATATGAATTAAAAGAAATACTTTCTTCGAAAGTCCATTCAGTCACCTTTTTTGTTTCGCAATTAAACACAAAAAATTTATTAAACTCTCGCGTTGAATCATAGTCAGCAAAAATCAAATAATTTCCCATTTTATAAGACAAGTTATTATCATAAGATTCCTTTTTTAAAAATTTATATTCTTTATTATCAAGTATACTTGATATTCCATAACCATTCCAAATATAATATTCATATTTATTGTTAAAAACTGCTATCTTATCAACATTTTTTATTTCAATATCTTCTTGCTTAGAATCTTTAATGCCTAAGCTAAAGGCATCAACATATTCATCATTTTTATTACAAATATATGGTGTCTCATAATCAAAAACTTGAGTGCTTATACATTTATAATCATCTTTATCAATTTCATTAATCTTTTTCACAATTTTTCTTTTTGTAGAATACTTATGATTAATAACGAAGTCATAATTAAAGTTTTCTCGACTTATATTAAAATAATATTGTTTTTCTTCTTTAACAAATCTTTCTTTTATTTGAAAATCATTATCAACATAACTTAACTCGTAATTCTTTGTTCTTTTTGAAAATAAAAGAAAAAGAAAAATTAAAATTATTACAAATATAAAAAAACCTACTAATCTTTTCATATACTACCTCAACTTCCTATAATAAAAGATGAATCCTATGATTCATCTAATGAATTGTTATATTTCTTTTTAGCATCAGACATGAACATAGTAATAGAAGTCTCTATTTCTGGTAAACTATCTTTATCTAAATTAGATACATAAATCTTTTCTTTTACTGTATCAATACAAAGTTTACCCCAAATTAAACCACAATCAACTTGCATGTCATTGTACAAATCTGGTGTAATAGATGAAAACTTGTATCCAATTAAAAGTCTATTCTGTGCGACAATTATTCGCTCATTTGTTATAACTATAACTCCTGTATTAAAAAGAGATAATGGCTTTTCATCTAATTGTCCCGCAAGAATAAAATCAACACTCTCTCCAGGGTTCAAATGTTTTTCTACAACTTCACAATGTTTTTTTAATCTAAACCAAGTAACACAATTTGGAAACTTTTCTTTAAACATTTTTAATTTTTCATAACAACTATTGTTCATAAAACTACTCCTTAACAAGCTTATACTGTTTAAACATTTCTAAAACTGCATCCTCAGTAACATATCCTTTAATACAATCTACAAATTTTCCATCTTTCGTTATAATAGTCATTGGCTTTGGAAATGATTTGCTTAAGCTAGTAGAATAGCCAGTTGTTGTACATTTAGCAGGGATTTCAAAATCTAACTCCATAATTTTTTCATATTCATCTTCATCATATTCATCACGATTAAAATAATATATATCTAAATTTCTCTCTTTTGCAATTTTATTAACAATTAATAAATATAAATCACAATATGTACAATCTTTCATCCCAAATACCGCAACTGTATAATCTTTACTATTTACTTTCTTTATATACTGGTTAGCAGTAGTTAAAACTTTATAAGCTCTTTCGCTTTCTGGGATTATATTATAAAGGTGTTTTTCTATTAATTCAATAATTTTATTATTGTCACTAGCATCTACTACTTCTACAGGTTCACCATTCATATATAAAATAAAAACTGTATCAGTCTCGCTTTTCAATTCATACTCACTCAAATAATTATTAATATCTTCTAAGTTCATTTCAGAAGCATAAGCTGTTATTCGATATTCCTTATAATATTTTTTCATTTTTTCTTTTATATTTTTATTTAGTTTCTTAGTATACAATAATGATGCTCCTGATGTTGTTATTTTATCACTTAATTCACTTCTACTAAGTTCTATAACAGAAAAAGCTTTTTTTGATACAAGTAATATAAGTAAAAGTATTAAAACAATAGCAAATGTAATTATTAAAAATATATTCTTTTTCACGATGTTCCTCCTTAAATTATTGTATAATAATTAATCTAAAATAGCAATTAACTATTGATATTTATATAATTAATACAGTTGGTAGCTGCTATAGCTCCATCACTTGCAGCTGTAATTAACTGGCGAAGATCTTTGGTTCTAACATCTCCTGCAACAAACACATTTTCCAAATTAGTTCTTGTATCTTCACTAACGACAAAACCATTTTCATCTACACGAAGTATGTTATTCAAATACCTTGTTTCAGGACTTAACCCAATCGCTATAAAAAGTCCACTGACAGGAATTTTTCTATCATTATTAAGAATTACCCCTTCTAAAACATTATCTCCATATATTGATTTTATTTCACTATTTAAAACAAACTCAACATTTTCTCTTTCTTTAACACGTGCTAAAACAGTATATTCTGCTCTAAACTCTTCTCTTCTATGAATTAAATAAACTTTCTTTGCAAGATTAGATAGATATAACGCATCTTCTAGAGCAGTGTTTCCTCCTCCTACCACAGCTACATCTTTATTTCTAAAAAAGGCTCCATCACAAGTCGCACAATAAGAAACTCCTTTGCCAATAAAGTCATCTTCAACACCTAAAGATCTTCGCTTTAATCCGCTAGCAACTATAGCAGTTTTAAATGATACTACATTGTTTTTTGTAATTACTTCATTGTTTTTCAATTCAATTACTTCATCTTCTAAAAATTCAACATTTAAACTTTTAACTTGATTTAATAATTTTTGAGTTAAATCATATCCACTTATAGAATCCTCTACTCCAGGATAATTTTCAACCTCTAACGAATTAACTATTTGTCCTCCGTATTGACTTGCTTCAATAACAAGAGTTTTTAAATTTGCACGAGCAGTATAAAGAGCTGCTGAAAGTCCAGCAATTCCACCACCAACTATTACGCAATCATAAGTAGTCATATTATCACCTACTAATTATTATAGCATTTATTTATGAAAAACATTAGAAAAGCTTAAAAATCTTTTTATCTAACTTATCTAAATTTAAACATTAACTATCTAAATTAACAACTTTTCTTATTCAAATTATATCATAGATTTTCCATAGCAACTATGTTATTTACATTCAAAAAAAGGAGATAATTATAACAAACATTAAAAATATATATAAGAACTACTGATACAGTTAGCATAAATGATTTTTTAAAGTTCGTTTGAATTCCAAATTAGATGAAAATTATTTCATCGGATTTTATGACACAAAAATCTACTTAATGGAAAATCGCTACAATTAAGTGCAATAAAAAAAAGAATCTTTACTATAAACAGTTAATTCTTCTTTTTCATTCTTTAATTATTTAGATAAATTCCCAGTATATATCTTTTCTTTTAAAATTTTAAATTCATTAGCTAAATCATCCGTGTAAAATTCTTGAACCGCAGAAAATTTTTCAAACAACGATAAAATAGAAGGAGGAAAAAAGCGTTCCTCTTGATCTAACTTTGAAACATGAGTACATTCAAAGTTTGCGCGATCAATAGTTTCATTCTTACTTCTCCTTACTCTTGGTTTAAAGTTTTCTAACTTGAAATAAAAATCTTTTTCAAATATTAAACCTAAAGAAACATCATAAACTAATTCTAGATCTTCATCAATTTTTCTAACAATTATGGCGTGTTCTCCATATAATTCTCCTAAAACACCTTCTCTATATTGACTGATATTATCTGGATTAAGTTTTATACTATCAGTATCTCCAGACATATATTCAAATTCATCTTCTAAAAACCCATAAACTATTAAAGGAGCACGATCATAGCAAAAACCATCAACAGCTTTTTCTAAAAGAAGTAGCACAGACAATGGCAAAGGTCCAAAATAGTAGCTTCTCAATCTACTAATTAATTTTTCATCATATGCAAATATTTTATTATGCTTCTTTCCATAAAGATACATTGCATCTCTTTTTAATTTAAATAATTCCCACTTAACTTTTTCATAAATAGTAGTCATTACAAATCCCCCCTTATTTTATTGCTTTTGCTATTCTTTCCTTTATCTTATTCTCAGAAACATAGTTAAGACTAAAATTATCCATAGTCTTAGAAGCAACCAAATTTAAATAATCGAATAATTCCTTTTTATATGGTACAGTTGTTTCTTCCCAATAAGAAAGAATATCATCTGTAACATAAGCAATTGGCGGAATGTTATCATTACCACTTGCTAAAACCATCTTTCTATCAAATGCTATAGTTTGTTCATAAATTTCACTGGCACTATAATTACCTAACCCTGGTATATCTATTTTTATTCCAGTAATTGGTTCTATAAACCTGCCATCACTATTTCTTAATAAAACTACACAAGAAAATTTATTTATAGAGCCAAAAGATTCATCAAGTTCTAAATCATAAGGAAATAAAGAATCTGGCACTATAGGTCGTATATATTTAAGCATAGTAGCGACTGGTCTATCTAAAAAAATATCGTCAACATATTCTATATGACCTATAGACCCATCAGCATCTCTTGTACATGCATTAAGCAAAGCCTTTTTAAACCATAGAGGATCACTTTGATACATTCTTAATTCTTGTTGAAAAAAAAGTGTTAAATCATTATTTTTCATAGAATTCATCCCTTTTTAAACTTAATAAGTTTAACTAATCGAGTATTATAATACTACAAAAATATATATTTAGCAATTTTTCATTATATTGAAGTTATAATAATGTTATAATAAAATTAGAGGAGGTAACTATGATTAAAGAATTTAAAGAGTTTATTTCCCGTGGTAATGTAATAGATTTAGCAGTAGGTGTTATTATAGGTGGAGCTTTTTCCACAATTGTTTCATCCCTCGTTAATGATGTTTTAATGCCTTTAATTGGAATAATACTAGGTGGTATCGATTTTAGTAACTTATCTTTTAAAATTGGTGATGCTAAAATAATGTATGGTTCTTTTATCCAAAATGTAATAGACTTTTTAATTGTAGCATTCTGTGTATTTGTTTTTGTTAAATTTATTAATAAATTATCTAAATTGGGGCATAAAAAAGAGAAAACTGAAGAAGTTAAACAAGAAACAGAATTAAGCATTTTAAAAGAAATAAGAGATGAACTAAAACTTAATAAACAAGTTAAAACAAGAAAAAAGAAAACTGATCCAAAAAAATAATTGAATCAGTTTTTTTATAACTTTCTTTTCTTTTGCATCTCATTAGCTACATAAGGATCAACATATCTATCAATTGATTTACCAAGAGTAAATACTTCTTTAACAGCGGTTGAATATACTTTGTTTTTGGAAGTAATTGCCAATCAAGAACAACTATTTTATCTGAATTTTCTCTTATAACTTTGTCAATTAAATTCTCCATAAAAGGCCAAGTTGCATTAGTTAACTTATCCATTTCTTGTGGTGAAGAAAAAACAATACTTCCTAATCTTTTACGACTAACTATTCCATTTTCTATAATAGATTCTCCAAAAGCTAAAACTAAATTTAATTGAACTTTTGGTATATTTAATACATCATGACCAATTTTATCTATATCTACACAAACTATTTTATTTCCATAGATACTTGTTAAATAACTTGAAAATGTACTTTTTCCAGAACAAGACTTTCCACATACTCCAATTAACATAAATTTTCCTCCCATCTAATAAAAGTTTATTACACTATCTAGCATAAATAAAATACATATATATTATAGTTATTCATAACTACTAGTTATAAATAACTATAAAAAAACTTTAATCGTTTACTAATTTATAAACAACTAAAGTTTATCTTCAAAAAAAAATTATACTTCTACATTTAAAAGACTATAATAATCTAAAAATTCATACAAATAAGGTGATAATACCTTTATATCCAATTTATTATTTTTTATCATCCACAGTAAGATATCTAAACAATTATATGAATTATCAAGCTTAATCAATGATATTTTACTAGGTGAAATAATCACATTACTAAAAGTGTGCTTATTCCAATAGTCCATTTTTTACTGTTCATTTTATGCTGTTTAGCATACACTGCTTTTAATAATTTTTTATCAAATCTTTGGCTTTTAACCTCATCAATATCCTCATAAGAAAAATCAACTTCTTCTAAATCTAATTTCAGAAGTAAACCATTTTTCAATGTTTTATTAAATATTTTAAAAGCTCTTTTCTGTTATAACTTACTTACCTTTAATATTTTAAAATAACTATCACCTATTATAGATAGAAAGCACTTAAATTTTAAAAAGAAAGCCCCCAATTTATAAATAATAGGAATAGCAGGAATATAATACAAAGCAGTAAGTCAACATTCAAACAATATCAACAAATTATCTAAGCCTTCTACAAAAAAACTTTTTTAGTTGATTCAATAAAATGAAAATAACTTAAAGTCAAATCATTCTTATCAATATAATAATTCACAATATCACCTACTACATTTTAACTAAATAAAATAAATTAGAATTTTTCTTTGCTAACTAATGATTCAATAAAATTTGAAAGAACTTTAGCAGTTTCGTCAAAATCATATTCCATATTTATTGATGGCACATGAATAAATATTACTTTTATGTCTAAAGCATTATCTTTAATATATTTCATACTTTCATAGTATATGTTATTACATAAATAATTCCCCGCATTTTTTGAAATAGAATATTTTATATTATTTTCTTCTAAAAAGGCCATAAGATCTTTATATGGAAAAGTGTTTTCTAACATATTATCATTTTTAATACCAAATAATTCTATATTAATATGATTACAATTAGGCTTTTGTCCAAAAGAAATAATATATTTATAATTATTTTTATTAATTTTACTTTTTATTTCATTTTCACTTGTTATAAAACTATTAGTTAATTCTAATTTATCTATTCCATTTGTCTTTATAATGTTAAGCAATAGTGAAGATGAATTATTTTTGCCTTTAAAAGATGTTATTAAAACTTTAGGATATAATCCATTTTTATCACTGTTAGTTAGTTCATATTTTTTGTTCATAAATAAACCTTCCTTATGTGTATTTTACCATATAATTTCTTATATCACTTACAAATATCTTCATTATCATATAAAAACAATAATTCTTGACAAACAATTTAACTATTAAACTTATTTACAAAAAAAAACAGCTTATATGCTGTTGTTAAACTTAAATAATTCGACCTTTTTCTTGAGTATCATGTTTTAATAATTCTTGAGCATCAATAAAATATTGTATTTTTGATTCTTCACTTAACCATTCTTTTTCTTCTTCATAAATCTTTGCAATAGCTAAAGCTGCTTGAAAAGCTCTTACTTCTGGTTCAATCATATAACCTGATTCTTCTAAACAAATTAATCCTGCATTCGCCATTCTACCTAATACTTTCAAATCTACTGTGGCATATGGGTGTTTTTCTATGTAATTACATCCACCATGTGTTAATTCATAATATACCAAAGTCTCTTGATTTCTTTCAAACCAATCAGCTAGTGTTGGACAAAGATTAATTACAGCTTCTAATTTAGGGTCAAAATTTATGTTTAATTTCACTTACAACACCTCCTATTCTAAAATAATAAGTTTTTGCAATATCATGTAACAAAATAATAAAACCTTCTAATAAATCTATTCTAATTGTGTTATCATTGTGTATATTTGCAAAAAATTTTTTATTGTTTTTAATCTTTATAAAATTTTAAACTTTGGACTTTTAAGTTCAAGTTTGATATCAAATTGGTGCTATTATCGTAGTTATCTACAACTTTTTACCACAACGATTGATATAAGAATAAATCACTACACACATTTTAGCAAAATATGAAAAAAGTAGCAACAAATTTATGCTACTATAATTTTACAAATGTTTTATTATTTGACATGTTTGATCTGATTGTACTGGAATTTCATCACCACAATATAATTTAATTAAATCTAGCATTTCTCTTAAGTTTTCTAAAGATTGTCTTACATCTTTTTTTATTTCACTACTGGTTGTTACCTTTGCAATAGTGTTTACTAACCCATATTGTGAGATATTTTCTAATGCTTTTGGAACAATATGTAAACTATCTATTACAATTTCTTTGCAATCTTTTAGGCTTCTCTTAACTAAAAATTCCATTATTTGTTCTTGCAATAACTCTCTCGCAGTACATTTATTGTCAGAAAAATTACTAATACCATTTAAACAAACGAATGCCTTTGCCATATTAAATAGAAAATTAGGAGGAACAAATTCATAGTTTAAACAAACATTGACCATATCAATAAAGTAATAAGTAACCTCTTTTTTCTTTATATCTTCACAATATTTTTTACAATCTTCTTTAAATGATTTCTTTTTTTCTTCACTCATATCTCCATAAGAAACTAGCAAATCATACAACTTTTCATAATTTCCAGAGTATACTGTCAAAAAGAAATTTCTACACAATTTAGCATCATCATCACTTAAAGTACACAATAGCCCCATATCTAAAAAGCAAATATTGTTATCTTCATCTATACAAATATTTCCACTATGAGGATCTCCATGAAAGACTATTTGTTTATCATTAAACAATGCCCAAAAACTTGACCTAATATAACTATTTAAAGCAGTAGTAATCTTAGTTTTATTTTCATCGGTTAATTCTAATTTATTAACAGTTTGAGTTCTTATAAATTCCATAACAATTATATTGCCCGTGCAATATTCTTCATATAATTTAGGGACTTTAATTTTTTTAGTACCACTTACTTTTCCATTAACACTATCTGCAAAATTTTGATATACTTTGATATTTTCTTTTTCATGTGAAAAATCTGTTTCTTGTTCTATCCATTCTAGATATAAGTCTAGTGCATGATCTCCACCAGTAAAATTACCAAAATTTACAAATTTGCCAAATCTATGAACAATTTTTCTTATTCGTTTTATATCTTTATCTATTGTGCTTGTGACATCCTTTCTTTTGATTTTGATTGCCACTTCTTCTCCAGTTTTTAGTATTGCTCTATGTACTTGTGATACAGATGCTGAACCAACTGGCTCTTTTTCGATAAAACTAAATACATTATCTAAATTTCCCCCATATTCTTGTTTTAATATTTTTTCAATCTCATCATAACTAATTGGATTACAATTATCACAAATACTTGATAACATTTGTCTATCTTTTTCAGTGAATAGATTACCAAAATTCTGAGTTGCTAACATTTGAGCTAATTTAATATAAACTACACCCATTTTTTCAGAAAAATCCTTAATAACTATTCCATTATTTTTTCTTAATATAAATTTATTAAATAATAATTTAATTACTTGTATATATAACCTCATTTTAATCCTCCAAAATCAATTTGACTAGTATTATACTACAAAATCTAATTTTTTCCTATATTTTTATCTCAAAATCATCTTTTCCTTTATCATCGTGTTCTTTACTAAAATTATATTTTTCTTTTAATTCATTAAATGTATCTTCTTTAATAATGCCTTTTTTATATAAGTCTTTTGATACATCAAAGTATTTTTCTCGTTCTTTTTCCTTACCAAATAGTTTATCCTTGATTAAAGACATTACTCGTAAAAACTTGTCTTTCCAAAACTCTAATTTGTTTTTTAATGAATGATTTTCTTCTTTTAATTCTTCGATTTTCTTATCTTTGTTACTAATATTCTTAGTTAAATTTTCTACCCTTAAAGTAAGTGCCTCATTGTTTTCAGTCAGTGTCTTAATTTTCTCATGATTTTCCTTAATTTCTGTATCTACATTATTAAGAGTAGCAGAAAGAGGTTGAATCTTTTTATATTCTTCATTTGCTTTACTAACTGAATTAATATAAGATACTAATTTTTCTTTATCTTCCTGTTTTAAAACATATTTTTCTTTTGAAGTTAAAGTTGTTTTTAAATCAGTTATAATTTCTTTTACCTCTTTGGTATTATTATCAAGTTCTAATGCCTTTTTATTGGCTATTTCTAAACTCTCTTGATTCTTTTCTAGTTGTTCTTTTATTTCCATATAATCGTTCATTTCAGTTATATGATAATCACGATTTCTGCCTTTTTTCTTGCCTTTTAATGAGTTAGTAAGACCATATTCTTTATTGAATGATTCAATGCAAAGCATTCTCATTTTATCTTGCAATTTACGAAGTGATTCTTTGGTAAATACATCACTTTTACCAACTTGTTTTTTCATACCATTTTTACCACCAATTTTAATAGGAACACCAACAATATGAAGATGTGGACTTGTTTCATCATAATGAATAATGGCTGAAGCAATTTTAAAAGTAGGCAATATCGTTTCTAAATCAATGAATTGGTGTTTAAATACATTTGTCATTTTCTTCTTGAAATTAATATCTTTTGTATCCCAATATTTTTTATCTCCCAGTTCAATTATAATTTCACAAGCAAGATCACTTTTGGAATTATTGCTTATATGAGTAAAATAATCTTTAATTTTTCTATTTTCTCTTGTTTGTTTTGCATTGTATTCTTCTTTTGCCTCATCAAACTAATCTTTGTATAATTTCTTCACATCATCTACTAGAGAAGAACTTCCTCTAATTATTTCAATATCATAATCTCTGTCATCGTATTTCCTATAATTATGGTTATCACACTTGGTTAATCCTGCTGCATTTTGAATTGCATTATTACTTTTAGATGTTGTACCACTTATATTCGATTTTGCACTTGCTTTACTACTGTTTTTCTTATTTTTATCACTACCTAAATGAAATGAATATGCTAATTGTATAATCAATCACGCTCCTTTTTTATAGTTTTTCAAAAAAAGATAAGTAAAGGTACTACTAACTAATACTTTTACTTCTCAAAATAAGTCTTTGTAAATCATTTACATGATACAACATTTTTCTTATTTTGTCTATTACTCATTTGTAGAGAATAAGCATTAGTTCATATTTTTTATGTAGTTTTCTAATTCCGATATTTTTATTTTCTTACTTAAATTATTGATATAGATTTCATTTGAATAATTAAAAGCAAGAAACATTACTTTATTGATAATTATTCTATGAGGTTCAATATAGTTTAAGTTTGTTTTATCAATTTTACGAATACTACCATTTATAATTGTTGGAGTGGTATTACAAAAATCACATATTATCTCTAATCGTTTCTTTAAAGATTCCTCCATATCAATTTCTTTTTTAATTACATTAATCATAGACACCAACCTTTCCTATGATTTCTTTCCTAAAAACAGAAAAAAAACCAATCTTTCGATTGATTCTATATCTAAAAGTTCGAATAGTTCGAACAGATTCGTCAATGGTGGAGCTGTTGTACCCTCAAGCGAACATAATACCAAATTCCTGTCTGGAAGCTTGATATTATTGGAGTCTTGGGTAGTATAATTTATCACCATTTTATCATCATACAAGTAAATTCTGTAAATAAATGTATCAATTAGTAATCTTTTATACTTTTTAGTATTAACATTTCCTTTTTTAAGTTCTGTTAGATAAAATCTTACTTCAGAAGCAGTTATAGGCATATTATTTGCTTCTTCATATTCTAATTGTGCTTTTAATCCTTTTTGTTGCTCTTGTGCTTTTTCTAATTCAGCTATTAGGAGATTTCTAACACTATCACTTGTTGCTTGTCTAACTGCAGTTAATAAACTTTCAATTTCTTTTTGACATTTCTTTAAAGATTTTTGAATTTTTTGAATTTCTGATAAATCCTTGTCTTTTTCTATAAACTCTATAACTTTATCAGCTATTATTCTAATATTTTCTTTAGTAAGCATTTTTCTTGTTTCATTAACTACTAATTCTTCAATATATTCTCTATCTACCTTTTCTTTATTACAAGTCTTCAAACTTCCTTTAGAATTAACACATTTATAGTAATGATATTTATGTTTTGCTACTGCACCAGTCATTTTAGCACCACATAAACCACAATATAATTTATCTGTTAATAGGTAATCACTCTTTCTACTATGTGAAATATGCTTTTGTTCAACTAAATCCTGAACTTCTTCAAATGTTTTTTTATCTATTATTGCTGGTATTCTCACTGGCATTTCTTCTCCTTTAAACATATATATTCCAATATACTTTGGGTTGGTAACAATTCTTCTAATACTATTTTTATTAAACTCATTCCCACGAGATGTTTTAATACCATGCATATTTAAATATCTAACTATTTCAGCCATAGAATTATTTTCATGATACATTTCAAATATCTTTTTTACATGGGGTGCTATTTCTTCATCAATTACTATTTCCTTATTAGAATTTGATTTATATCCTAATGGTAAAGATAAGCCACCTATCGATAATCCTTTTTTTGCATTTGTTCTTAATCCATCTCTGATATTTTTTGCTGTATTTTTCGAATAATATTCATTTATTCCCCTCATTATATTTCTCATTAAAGAAGTAGTTGGATCCTCATCATCAACATTAACATTTTCTGTTGCAGACAAAACATCAACACCATTTTTACTAAGTATCATTTCATTGATAACACTTTCATCACTATTACGAGCAAATCTTGAAAGATTATAAACTATAACATGACTAAAACTTTTTTTAGAACTATCTGATAACATTTGTTGAAATGCTTCCCTATTATCATTTGTCCCAGTTTTTGCTTTATCCTCATATATTTTAATTACATTCAAATTATTTTTTTTAGCATAACTTTTACATATTTCAACTTGTGTTTCTATAGATTGTTCATTTTGACTATGCGAACTATATCTAGCATAAATAACAGAATTAGATTTCATTATTTATCACCATACTTTCTAAATTTATTTGCTAATTCGTTTGACTCTGTAGATATTTTATATAAAGAAGTATAATCTCTTTCTTTAGGATAAAACTCCCAAGAAAAATCATCAATATTTTTTATCTTAGCACCTTTTGACTTAATATACTTTACATACTCATTGGTCATTTCTTTACCTTTCGCATTTAAATTATAATAATCAAAATATGAATGTAACAAATTTATAAAGTAAGATGATAAGTTAGGTCCTAGAAAATTATTTAATACAAAAATGAATGTTTTATCATTCTCTTTTAATTTTTCTAACATATTTAAAGCATCATCATTAAGACCAGTTAGTTCTTTTATATCATCATATGATGGTTTATAACTTTCTACTCCAAGATAAATATAATCTAACGAAACACCAAAAATATGCGATATTGCAACTGCATTTTTTACGGATAGCGTACCACCACATTCAGCTGTACTAATAGTTTGTTTACCATTATCTTTACGCTTAGGGTCAATTTCATATTCCTTTTTTTCTTCTCCATAAAACTTTTTTATTTTATTATAAAGCTGTATTTGAGTCAAATTATTTTTTTCTCTAAGCTTAGTTAATCTATCACCTCTCTCAAAGTCTAATGGTTTAGATTTTTTTGTACTTTTATTTTTATCTTTATCCATAACATGCCTCTTTTCTCTTAGTAAACAAATTATACCACAAGTGATTTAAAAAGTAATGTACTGATGTAGTTTTTTTTTACTTTTTTTAATGATACTATTTGTTTGTCGACAGAAAAAGGCCTTTATTCACGACAAAAGGAGTGATAAAAAATGGTTACCTAAAAATTTGTTTATTCTGATTTAGAATAGGAGGTGCAATGTGATAATTAGTGATGAACAAATTAAACAAATAGCTAATAGTATTGTTTTTGATGTTCGGAACTATGTCAAAGAGCACCAAGAAGAATATGAGAAGTTTCTAGCAGAAGAAACTGCAAACCAAACTGAGCAAAGCTCAAAAAATCAAAATTAGAAAGAGGTCAATTATGAAAAAAGAATTAAAATTTAATGAGAATTATATTAGTAGAACTGAGGATTTAGTAACACTAAATTTAGTTAGGCATTTAGTCTTCATAAGCAAGGATGAGATAACTATATCTAGTTTATATGATGATTTTGTAGATGTAACTCTTAATAGAATAGAAATGCTAAAGATAGCTAAATTTATCCGAGAAGATTATCCAAATCGTTCAACATTAAGTTTAGATAATATTACATTTAAAATCAACCCAAATTGGATGATAATTAGTAGAGGTAAAAATCTTGTAACTATAAGACCAGAAATGTTCTGTAAAATAGTTGATTATATTGAAGAACATGAGCAACCTCAAATGAACGAGAGTAATACAACACAAGATATTTACAATTTTATTATAAATTCTACTAATAATCCTACTGGAGCTGGAGAGGTAATAAAACCTATATCAGTAGAACAACAACCTAAAAAGATACAAAGTATCTATGACACGATTATAGATACTATGAAGCAAGAAACAAAGGGAGAAAATGAGAATGGAAAATAATGTTAATAGCACTAGCTTAGCAGGTATACTTGCTAAGCTAACTGTACCTTATAATAATGAGGTACTTACAAATGATACAGAAGAATTAAGACTAGTAAATTACTTTTTTGATAGCATCAGCAGTCATAATAAAGAAGTAGAAACTTTACTTTACGAAGTAATAGGGTATTCACTAACTAAAACAGCAAAACTTAATAAGGCTTTTATCTTTAAAGGTAACGGTCGCAACGGAAAGTCAAAAATCTTTCGTATAATAGAAGCTCTACTGGAAGTAGAGGAATGCTCTAACGAGAATGTATTTGAGACCAAACAATATTCTCAATGTTCCCATGAGCATTTAGAGAAGCTATCAGGTAGTAAAGCTGGAAGCAAGACAACTATTAAAGCTCTTAGTGGGTGTTATGTCAATATAGCAGAAGATCAAAAGCAACCGAAGTATATTAATACTTCACTAATAACTAGGCTAATATCTGGAGAACCTATAGTTATAGAGCAAAAAGGACAAGAGCAAGAGGTTTTAGAACCTTTTGCTACTATGTTGTTCTCTGTAAATGAAGTAATTGACTTCAAAGAAACAGGGATATTTATAACTGATCGCTTTGTGGTCATACCATTTAATGAAACATTTACGGATAATAACAATAATCGTGATATTAATATTGGAGATAAGCTATGTGATAAGAAAGCACTACAGATTATAGCAAGTAGGGCTATACAAGCATTTGAAAAAGTGTTAGAAAATGGGAAATTTACCATTCCACCTATTGTAGAACAAGAAACTAAAAACTATTTTTGGCAATGTAATAATGTATTGGAATTTTGTAGTGCAGTTCCCATAAAGGATATTATAGTTAAATCTGAATATTATAAGGGTTATAAAGAATGGTGTAAGAACAATAATGAGGAAGCAGTAAGTAATGCTCAATTCGGAAAAGAGGTTTTAGCTCTAGGGTATAGAGCAGAACGATACTCATTTAGTGGTAAGAGAAATACTTATTATGCTTCTCCAGATTTCAATAATGATGATACTAAAAAAATATACAATGATTATCTCGTAGGAATATGTGATGACGGAAAACGAAACTCTAAATATACAGATGAAGAACTAAAAGAAGCAAATGTAACTACTTTTAGTGATTACCTATATAAAAGACTTTTTAAAGAAAACAGCGACATTTGGAATAAATAACTCTACAATGTCTGTATAAGGCTCTCTTAGGCTCTAGGAGAGCTTTCATTATATAAGACGATAAAATTTTTGTAAAATAAGGTATGCCTCTGTAGGGCTTATAGAAGTTCTAGAAGAAGTTTTATTATAGGGTTATACTAGCAGATAATAAAAGAGCTAGATCCATTTGGTGCTAGCTCTTTATTATTGGAATTTTACTATGCCACTATGCCATTCATTAGTAAATATTTTTTCTTATTTACCTTTGATAGTTCTTGTTATATTTATATACGAAGTATATAAATATCCAATAATTAGAATTTTATAAGTCGAAAGTTATATTATTTTCTTACATAAAAAATACATTGTACCAGCTGAATAATAAAGGTGTTAGAATAAGGAAAATGTCTATAACTATTACTAATAAAACATAATACACCAATAGCATCAACTAGTACAATGCTTATATTTATATACGAAGTATATAAATATCTAATAATCATTTCTAATCTTATGGAGCTATAGTTTTTGTTAGCACTTTATCTATCAATCCATATTTCAGGCTTTCTTCTGCATCTAACCATTTGTCCTTTAATTGAATGTCTTGTCTAACCTGCTCTATACTCTTGCCAGTATTATCTGCTAGTATCTTAATAATACGCTCATTTAAAGTATTAGTGTGTTCAAAGTCAACTTTTATTTCTCCAACTTTACCGAAACTCCACGATGATACTTCGTGTATCATAGCTTCACTATTTGGAGTAATATATCGTTTGCCTTTTGTTCCACCACTAAGCAGAACAGCTGCCATTGAAGCACAACGACCTAAACATATTGTAACTACATCACTTTTAACCATCTGCATTGTATCGTAAATCGCTATACCATCTGAAACATTTCCACCTGGGGAATTGATATAGAATATTATATCCTTTTTACTTTTCATAGCATCTAGTTTTAAAAATTGTTCTGTAATTGCTTCTGCAACTTCTTTATCAATAGCTTTATTTAATCGAATGACACGGTTGTCAAACAAGTTAATGTCGGTAGGGGTTTTAGGTTTAGTTTCTTTCTTTTTCTTCTTTTTAGTTTTAGCTTTTGCTTTAGTTTTCTTTTTATTTTCATCCATTTTAGTTCGCCTCTTTACTTGATAAGAAAGTAACTCTTTCTGCAATTATTTCAATTTTATCTGCTATATTTTGTATTCTTCCTTTAACACCAACTAAATCGCCTTTTTTACAATATTCACAAGTGCTTACTGCTATTGTATTCCATAAGACACAGGGAATAAAATCAGTTTCATATTCTCCGTTTTCATTCTTGTAGCTTCTAGGTACTGCTAATTTTATTAAAGTAAACTTTCTTTCATTTTCTGTTTCATTTATTTGTGGGTCTGAAACAATACGACCAACTAATACTGTTTGATTTAACATTATATCTCAAATCCTTTCTATAATCTATTTTAAATTTTGTATGATTTCTTAGTTTTTAAATGTTCAATTTTATATGGTAGATTTAACTTGTCAAAGTCGTGTGTATCTTCTCCGTGTATAGGAATTATTACTTTAGGCTTAACAATATTACAAACTTCTTTAATTCCTTTAGAAGTAGCATGACCACTAGTGTGTAAGTAAACATATTCTTTTGGAACAAAATTAACAATACTCTCATCAGCATTTTCTCCCTGTAAGTATCCTAACCATTGAGAATAAATGAATAAGCTATCTTTGAAGTTAGGGCTATGAATAAACCTCTTTGAAAAGTAATTGCTTCGTACTAACATACAAAAACCTTTATCAACCATTTCTTCATAATACTTGCCATCAAAACTTTTAACTTCTGAGAAATCGTAGTAATCTTTATATTTCTTACTAGTCTTTGTTACATAGTCAAGTATTTCCTTTTGGTACACATCACATATAAATAGTTTGTTTCCAGCTTTTTTATTAGCATGATAGAATGAAGCTATTCTATCAATATTAGTAGAAGCACACATTATAAAGACATACTTGTTATTCTTTATTAAGCTAAAGGCTTCTTCTTGTAGCATTAACTCGGACATAAAAACTTCATCTAATCTTGAAAGAGTAGTATGTTCACAAATGAGTATATCAACATTTCCTATTTCTTTAAGTATTGTAGGTAGGTCATCATCAGGACCATGTGTACGGAAATCTCCAGTATGTAAAACTCTTTTCCCATCTGCTTCAATAAGAAACATATAACTATCAAAAGCAGAATGATTAACACGAATAGGGGTTATTTTCATATCTCCAATTTGAAGTGGTACATCTTGCTTAAATGTTTTGAAAGTCTTTAATCTATCAATATGAGCTTGTGTAACTTCGGCAATATTAGGCTCTTTCATTTTCTTTTGATAGATCGTGAATATTTCTTTTGCTTGTTCTCCTATGTAAATGGGAACTTTCTTTTTAACTTGCATATATTCGCCAATATGGTCTAAATGATAATGAGTTATAAAAACAGCATCACATTTTTTACTAATATTAGCAACATTCACTTTTACTTTGCTTTCACAATTTGGTAGATTTGAACCAACATCAATAAGAATTCTAGTTTTCTTACTTTTGATTTCAGTTACACTACCACCAATTTGATTAATCCCCCTATGAATTTTCACTTGCATAGACATTCTCCTTTCTATAAATAAAATACCATAATTATTTTTATAAGTTTTAACACAAAATAAAACCCATTATCCAAGTAGATAATGGGAGGAAACTTTTAATTCTTAGAAAGATTTTGAAGAAATTCAAAAGTAGTATCATTTATTTGAAATTTAGTTGTAGTATTAGATATAGTTACTTTTTCAACTTTAGAAGTAGATTTTGCCCAAGTAATATTTAAATTGTTCTTGTCTTTATTAAATTCAACTATACAACTACCTACTTTTTCTTCTCCAATGTAGAAATTGCAATTTGGATTAGATAGTGAACTGTCATTATCAGGGTCAACAATTATTAAAGTATAGCCACTAGCACTTTTCCAAGCACTGTGATAAATATTTTTGATATTATCGTTATCATTAGTATTGTTATTAGTATCCTTTTTGCTATCAGAAAAAGCAATTACACCAAATATTACTGCTCCAATAACTATTCCAAATACTATTATTAGAATATTTGATAGTGTATTATTTTTATTTTTTAAATTTTCGTTTTTTACTTCTTTATTTTCCATTTTCATTTTCTCCTTTATTCTATTTCACAAACAAAGCCATTATTGTTAGTATATTCTAAAAATCCTTTAACATCCAATATAAGTTTTTCATCAACATTATTACCAATAGCTCCACCTTTTTCTAACAGAATATTTTTTAAATATTCATCACTAGAATTTTCTATATCAATTATAGTAGATGTACTTACACTATAAGTATTCTTATCATATTTTACCTCTTTTTTTAAACCTCTATAAAAATCATTATTATTATTGATTTCTCTAGCATTTTCTAAAAGCCCATTATAATATTCTTTAAGTGTATTTTCTGCTTGGACTAGTTGCGAATTAGTATAATTTGAAGTGTTGATTTGTTCAATTTTCAAATTTATCACTTTTGTTAATTTATTAGTATTTTTATTATAGAATAAATTCCAATATTCCATAACATTTGTAGTGTCATTTAAGTCTACCTTTGTTAAGCAATTTATTTTGCTTAAATTATTATCTTCATTATCCGTTTTAATATTTTGGTCTTTTTCTTGTTTATCTTCAGTTTCTATTGCTTCTTTTACCTGTGGTATATTTTTCTTTTCTGACATTTCTTTGCTTGTTTCACTACAACCAGTTAAACTTATTATAAGACATCCACCGAATAATAGCATAAGTAATTTCTTTTTCATTATTTCACTTCTTTCTAATATTAAAACAAAACAAAAGGAACACGATACTGCTATGTGTTCCGACTGTTTAATGTTGGCTAAACTGCATACTGCAACCAACACTTACTACAATGTCGGATTTTAGCACTTCTTACCGACAACATTATTTTAGCATAATTGTTTTAAAAATGTCAATACTTTTTGTAGAGAGATACCTTACAAAATTTTGTAAGGTAATTCTTTACAATAGTTATAGAGGTGTTGATATGAGATTAAATAAACCAATTAAAAAACTCAACTATGATACAGACATATACAATACCATTCGTAAAAACATTAAAAAATACAGGAAATTAAAAGGACTAACCTCAGAAGAACTTTCGGAAATGGTAGATTTATCTCACGAGTTTATAAGACAAATTGAAAGTGAGAAAGTAGCATATAATTTTTCTGTAGATACTTTATATAAAATATCAGTTGCTTTAGATGTTAGCATAGATACTTTAATGAAAAAAGACAAATCTAAATAAAGGAGTTTGAAGTACATTCAAGCTCTTTTATTATTGGAATTTTACTATGCCACTATGCCATATACCATAGAATAATTTAAAAGTTGTCCTTAAAGTCCTTTTCTTCATATTTATATACGAAGTATATAAATATCTATTAATTATATTCATTATCAACAACCATAATTAATATACCATAGTAATTTTAATAATTATTAATTCAAATCAAAATATAATATAAAAATGACTAATTACTTAAAACTAGTCATTCTCATTTGCTTTATTAAAGCTTTATATATACAGCGAAACCACCTCTAAAATAGTAGAAATAGTTCGCCTGTGCATCATCTGGTGGAGTCGAGCGGAGTTGAACCGCTGTCCAAATTACTCTTTTAAATAGTGTCTACAAGTTTAGTTAGAAAAATAATTTTCATAAATAACATAAGTTTCTAACAAACAAATTATTTACTATCTTGTAAATTTTCTTCTACATCATACAAGAACTAATATAGATATATTCCATATATATGAACCGAATAGTTTAACTATGGAAAAATTAAACCATCAGCCTCCTTGCTAGTTATTAAGCAAATACTGGAGAAAAATTAAATTTATTGTCAGTTAATTTTAAACTTTTTGCCACTTAGGATTGGCTACCACTTGCAACTAAGTCAAGACTGTAATCTGTCGAAGCCAAGTACGACCCCATTACACTTAAATATTAACATATTTATCCTCTATTGGCAAGTTGGCAACACCACAAAAAAAAAGAATAGCATTCTATTCTTTTACACTTCCCATATCTATTATTAATTCCCCATCTTTAGTAAACAAATATTTTTCACGAGCATATTTTGCTACATATTCTGGATCTTGTAACTTAACTACTTCACCCTCTAAAGATTCTTCACTTTCTAACAACTCATTATATTTATTAGTAAGTTCTTCTTTGGTCTTATGGTTATCAGAAATTTGTCTCCAAGTGCTAAAACATGATAAAGACAAAACTGCACCAATACCAACGAGAATTCCTAAGTATATAAGTAATCTTAGTCTATATTTTTTCATAGTCTAGCATCTCCTTTATAAAAGTATACTAAACTTTTATTAGCTTTACATTGGTTTTTGTTTCATTAACTTCTTATTTACGCGTATTTTTACAATATAAGCAATGTAAACAGAATATAAAATATCTAATATTACATATTCATTAAAAATAAAACAATTATATAAATAACATACATATGAAAAAATTAAAGAAAAGATTATTATCATTAATAATTTTACTATTGGTCCTCTTCTTTTATTAAACATGAATATTAAAGATAAAATGAAAGAAATAATAAATATTAACATTAAATAAACTAGTTGACTCATTTAAATAATTTAGTTATCAATGATTCACTTGTCTTTACATTAGAATAGATAATAGAATCAATTGATCCCTTTATAGAAACATTTCCGTCTATTGTATCTAATTTAATCATTTCTAAAGACTCACCTTTAATAATAATATCGCCCATATTTGATTCTAAGGAAAACTGCTTATCATCAAAATTAATTATTCTTTTTATACCACTTATAACTATACTTTTTCGATCAACCATTTTTACTATATGATTCATACTTTGTGTTTCCATAATATCCTCCTAATAAAGAATATTAAAGACGAAAAAAAAAATTCACAAAATAGTGAATTATTCTGAAACTTCAGTATTTTTTAATTCTTTTTCATACTCAGCTAAAATAGTTTCTGTAAAAACTTGACGTGCTTCTTGGTTAATTGGATGAGCTATATCTCTATATTCCCCAGGTGCTGTTTGTTTACTTGGCATTGCTAAAAACAAACCATTTTCTCCTTCAAGTATTCTAATATCATGTACAACAAATTGATCATCTATTGTCACTGATGCAAATCCTCTCATCTTGGAATTCTCTTTCTCAACTACACGTACACGTACATTTGTAATCTCCATCCTGCTTCACCTCTCTATTATATATTTATTTTAATACATTTAAAAGATAATTGCAAGCAACTTTAATTAAGGCTATCTTGGGTATCCTACATACATCATGCCCTTACCCAAAATGCCTCCAATTCCATTTTTTCCATACTTAGTTTTGGAAAGCAACTCTTTAATATCTATTTTTTTATCTCGTTCTGTAAGAGATATATTAACTGCAATAACTGCTGGATCTAAAGCATGTATATTTACTCTTTTAGGACTAGAAGCAAAATTAGCACCACTCCTAATTAAATCTTCATAATCACTTTGACATGCTCCAGCTATAATAACTAATTTTTCATGTGACTTTTCATATTCTCGGGCATTAATAATTGTATCTCTAAAATACTTAGAATTCTTATAATTATTAATATCAGATTCATCTCCTGTTTTAGAATCGTATGCATCATGTCCAGTAATAACTAAGATATCTGGTTTAGTATCGTTAAGAAGTTTTTTTATTGTAGCAGGCATTTCCGATTCTGACATTTGTTTACCTATTGCTAAACAATCACACTCTTTATAAAAATTTAGTGACTTATTTAGATAATCTATATCACCATCTGCTGTCTTAGAATTATGTAACACAAATTGTAATAAAAAAGAGATTAATTGTCGAATTTATGTTATAATATGAAAAAGAAGGTGTTAGTGTGGGCAATATCAAAGAATTAATTGAAAACAATAAAAAAGTCTCTATTCTTGCAATACTAACTTTATGTGCTTTTCTTATTGGATTACTATTCTGTCTTTTTAATAAATTTGATAATAAACCTATAGAAAAGAAAAAATTAGAAGAGCATTCATATGTAATGTATTTTAAAGAACAATCAATTGTTAAAATTAATTTTAAAGAATTCTTTTATAAATGTGGAGCAAATATATGCAGCGATTATACTCACAAAGTAACTAACTTTGAGTTAATTAATGATCAAGCTAAAACAACTTATTCAAATATAAATATTAAAAACAAGGATTTAGTTGACTCTATAGCAGTACTTATAACAGAATCAACAAATAAAGGAATGCCTATAAAAGGATTTGAATTAATTAGTAATTGGAACTTCCATTATACAGATACTCAACTAAAAGAATTATTAAAAAAGAAGATAGAAAATTCTAATGATCTTTTAATATCTTTTGAATATTCTGATAACATTAATGAAGAAAATCTTATTAATAATGTTGCAAAAAAATTATATACTATTTCCTTTGATAGCAATTTAGGATCTACAATTGATCCACAAACCGTTATTGAAAACGAAAAAGCAATTGAACCTCCCATACCCACTAGAGAAGGATATGAGTTTGTAAGATGGCAATTCAATAGTAGACCGTTTAATTTTGATACACAAATAACAAAAGATTACACTTTGAGAGCATCATGGAAGAAAAAGCCAACCGTATCAACTGTTCCTCCTTCCGAAAAAAGAACTACAACTCAAATAATAGAAACTGAAAGTGATATTGAAAACGAAACTACAAAACCTACAGTACCAGAAAACAAACCAGAAGAAGAAACAACTGATGCACCAAACGAAAATTAGGAGACTTTAGTCTCTTTTTCTTTTAAATTTATAGTTAATTATCACCCAGTCATTGATTTCAATTTTATCTACAAAATCAAAATAATTTAAACTTTCATAAAAGTCACTAATATTATTAAAATTGTAGTTGACAATATAATCATACTCTTGTTGTAACATATTATATTCAGTAGTAGCTTTCGATTTCATGGATAAAAATTCATCTAACATCATATTTTTTTTTACTTTTAAAATATAATTGTTTCTAAGAGATACATTTAATGATTTCTTATTACTTTCTAACTCTTGTAATAATTCCTTTTTATAATTATTAATTACTAATTGAAAAATTTCAAAAACATTAAAACTATATAAGAAGTTACAAAAAGATTCTGTTAAAATATTTTTTAATCTATTATAAAAAATAGTTTTATGACAACCTAAACATTTAAAATAATACTGAAATTTATTATTTCTATATCGCCGATAAAGATGCATTTTTTTATTACACTTACTACATATAACATTATTATAATAATTAATCTTATTATCTTTTATTTTATGATTTTTATATTTCTTTATCGTTCCATTTATATAATCAAACAAAGATGAATCGATTATTTTAGGAAATACATTTGGAATAATTTCATATTGCCTTGGAGACACATATTCACGAGACTTACTTTTATAATTCTCTTTTTTAGATTTTCGTACAACTAAACTACCTTTATATATTGGATTAGTTATAATATCTCTTATTTTTCTTTCTTTCCAAGTAATTCCTTCATTATTACAAAATTTATTTAAATAAGACGATATCTCTAAATAAGACATCCCCTTTATAAATAAATCAAATATTTTTTTTATAATTTTTTCTTTTTCTTCATCTATTTTTAAAGTTCTTCTTGAATCTATATAACATATTTTATATCCAAGCGGAGCATAAGGACCTATAAATTCTTTATTTAAAGTTTTTAACATAGCTGTACTTTTTCTTTTTAATGAAATATCTTTAACATAACTGTCATTCATAATAGACTTTATATATACTAAAGTCTCATCAATATTTTCTTCAATAGATATAAAATGAACATGATGATGTTTAAAATAATCTACAATATAATAACTTGAATCTAACAATTCTCTTCCAAGTCTAGATATATCTTTGACTATTACCATAGCTATTTTTTTTGCTTCAATATCATTTATTAAATTAAGAAAGGCAGTTCTTTTAAAATTTATTCCTGACTCTCCATTATCTATATAGAATTTATCTAAATTAAGAGAATTTGTTTTACAATATGCCTTAATTAACTCAATTTGATTAATTATGCTTTCTCCATTTTCTTTAACAGAAACTCTAGCATATCCAACTATTAATTTATTCATTTTAAATCCTTAAAGTTATAATAAATATAAAGATTTTTATCATTATCAATTTCAACAGAATTAATTATCTTACTTATTATATTTATATTATTAAAATCTAATGCCTTATCAACTATAGATTTAATATCATCAAAAATTTCTTCTTTTCTTTTTAGTAACATTGCTTTCTTGTCACATTCATTTTTTAAATAATCATTTATTTCATTCTTAAGAGTTATAAATTCCTCTTCTGATAATATTCCATTATCCTTATCTTTATAAAGTTCAATTATAATATGAGAATACTCTTTAATTGATAAGTCTAATTTCTTTATATTTAAATCAAAATATTTAAATACATCTGAATTTAATAAAATATTATTCATAATATTAACCTTGTCTAAATTATTACAAAAATTTGTTAGTGAATTAATAACTAATGTGTTTAAAACGTCCTCTCTAAAATAATGCATTTTACATACCTTACTCCCAAATTTCGCATAATTTTTACAACAATAAATGTTACCACTTTTTATAGCTCTAACTAACATAATGGAGTTACAATCATGACATTTAACTAACCCCTTAAGTAAAAAATTATATTTCTTATATCTAATTAAACTTCTTTTCTTTATATTATTTACTCTTTCAAAAAGAGAAACTTCCACTATAGGTTCATGTGTATTTTCACACATAATCCAACTTTCTTTAGCTAATTTTATTTTTCTTTTAGACTTAAGACTTACTCTATCATATTTTCTTTGAGTCATTTTACCTATATATACTTCATTACTTAAAATATAATCAATTGTCTCTGCCTTCCAAATATCACTAAATTTAGAGATGTTTATATTTCTTTTATTATAAATACTAGGAGGCTCTATACCCTCATCAGTCAACAATCTAGCTATAGAAGAACTACTATTTCCTTTATCTTTTAATGAAAAAATTCTTTTTACTATAAAAGATGAATATTCATCTATTTCTAAAATACGAGAATCAGTAACACTTCTTTTATAACCATATGGAACAGTACTACCCATGTAATACCCTTTTCTCATAAGTTCATGGCGAGAAGATTTAATTTTTCTAGAAATATCTTTTAAATACATATCATTTAATACAGCTTTAAAAGGTATAATATCATCACTTATAGAAGGATTTAAAGAGTCATAATTATCAAGTACAGCTATATACCTAATATCATGTTCTGGAAAATATTTATATATATAATTACCTGTACCAATAAAATCTCTTCCTAATCTTGAAATATCTTTAGTAATTACAAGATTTATTATTTTTTTATTTAAATCATCTAACATTCTATTAAAAGATGGTCTATCAAAATTTCCACCTGAATAACCATCATCTATGTAATAATCAACTATTTCAATATCCTTATTACGACAATACTCTTCTATTATGCTTTTCTGATTAACTATACTTGTACTATCTCCACCTATATTACTTTCTGAAATAGATATTCTAGCATAAACTCCTGCTTTATATTTTTTATTCATACTTATTCATGCTTAATTGATCTCGAATATATTCATAAAATAATTCCTCTATTATTTCTTCTAAATATTTTCCCTCTTCATTAAAAATCGTTATAACATTTACTTTTTTGTTTTTCATTAGCACACCTCATAAAAAAATATGCACAAAAAAACTAGTTAGAATATTCTAACTAGTTAATTTTATTTTCTAACATACATTTTAACTAAAACTGATACGAAAATTAAGAATACTATTAAACAAGTAAGAACAATCTTATAATTAATTCCTGTGCTTTCAAAAGCTTCTTCGTCTTCTTCCTCTGGAAGTTTGATTTCTTCCTTATCACTTTTAGTTGTTGTAGTTTTTTCATCTACTTTGTTAGTTGTTGTTGTAGTAGTTTTATCCTCAGTATTATTTCCAGAACCTACAGTTGTATTATTATCAACACTTCCAGAACCGCCAGTACTTGGCTTACTTGGTTTTGAAGGTTGTGGATTTACTGGATTTACAGGTTTGGAAGGCTCTGATGGTTTTTGATCAGGTTCTTCTGGCTTTGGTTCTTCTGGTTTTGGGTCTACTGGATCTACAGGTTTAGGTTCTTCAGGCTCTTCGGTTATCCAACTCACAATTGCTTCTGCTGTTCCTTTATTTCCTGCTTTATCCACAAACTCAAATACAAATTTTCCATTTTTAGTAAATACATAAGTATTCTTGCCATTGTTATTAAGTATTATAACTTCTTCGTTAGTCTTTAAAGTAGCTATTATATTTTCATAAGTTGGATTAGTAATTGAATATATTATTTCTCCTACTGGAGCAACCTTATCAATCCAATCCACAATAGCCACTGCACTACCTTTATTTCCTGCTTCATCGATAAATTCAAATACAAAAGTTCCGTTTTCTGTAAATACGTAAGTGTTTTTACCACCATTATTAGTGATTACAACTCCATTTTCAACACTTAATGTTGCTGTTACATCTTTGTTTGTTAAATCCTTAACATTATATGTTATTTTTCCTATTGGAGATGATTTATCAATCCAACTTACTTTAGCTTCTACAGTACCTTTGTTCCCTGCTTTATCAATAAATTCAAACACAAAGCTTCCATTTTCTGTAAATACATATGTATAAGAACCATTATTATTAGTTACTGTTACCTCTTCATTAGTTTCTAATGTTGCAATAACTTCACCATTAGTAGTAGTTGTTAAACTATATCTAATACTTCCAACAGGAGCAACTTTATCTATCCAATCTACCTTAGCATGTACTATCTTAGTATTGCCATAAGCATCTGCAATTTCAAAGTCAAACTCACCATTTTCTGTAAATACATAAGTGTTTTTACCACCATTATTGATGATTCTGATACCATCATTTACTTGTAATGTTACTATTACATCCTTGTTTGTAGCAGAAGACTCACTATAAACTAATTTGCCAAACAGATTTGGGTTGACAATCCAATCTACTTTAGCTATAGCTAATCCCTTATTTCCTGCTTTGTCTATAAACTCAAATGTAAATTCTCCATTATGAGTAAATGTGTATTTGTTATTACCATTGTTATTAAGTATTGTAACTTCTTCACTGGTTTCTAATGTAGCTATTACGTTACCTTCAGTACTTTCTTTAATATCATAAATAATAGTCCCTGTTGGAGCAACCTTATCTATCCAGTTTACAGTTGCTGTAATAGTATTTTTATTTCCTACTTCATCTACAATTTCAAATGTAAATGTTCCATTCTCTTTAAATGTATATATTTTGCTTCCATTATTATTAACAATACGGATGCCATCTCTAACATTTAGAGTAGCTATTACATCCTTATTAGTCATATTTGATATATTATAAGTTATAGTTCCTGTTGGAACTTCTTTATTTATCCAATTAACTGTAGCTGTTGCTGTTCCTTTATTTCCAGCTCCATCTACAAATTCAAATGTAAATGTTCCGTTTTCTCTAAATGTATACGTCTTAGAACCGCCATTATTTGTTACTGTTACACCGTCACTAACATTTAATGTTGCTATAACATCTTGATTAGTTGCAGTTGTAATATTGTAACTTACAGTTCCAACTGGAGCATTCTTATTTATCCAATTAACTTTAGCAACTACACTTCCTTTATTTCCAGCCGCATCAACAAATTCAAATGTAAATGAACCATTTTCATTAAACGTATAAGTATTTAATCCATTATTATTTGTTATTGTTACTTGTTCGCTAGTAGTCAAAGTTGCTATTACATTTTGATTTGTTATATCAGTTGTTGAGTAAGTAATTTCTCCTGTTGGTGCAACTTTGTCTATCCAGTCAACAGTTGCCGTAGCAGTTCCTTTGTTTCCTGCTTCATCTACAAATTCAAATGTAAATGAACCATTTTCTCTAAATGTATAAGTATTAACCCCACCATTATTGATGATTCTTACACCATCTTGAACAGTAAGTGTTGCTACTACATCTTGATTAGTAATTGTTGTCTTATCATAAGTAATAGTTCCTACTGGAGCATTTTTATTTATCCAATCAACTTTGGCAGTTATACTTCCAGTATTTCCTGCTAAATCCTTGAATTCAAATGTAAACTCTCCGTTCTCCTTAAATAAATATTTAGTTGAACCATTATTATTTACAACTATAGTTTCTTCATTAGTTATTAATGTTACCTCTACATCTTGATTTGTTACATCTTTTGTACTATAGACTAAAGAAGCTTTTGGTGCAACTCTGTCTATCCAGTTAACAGTTGCTGTTGTTGTTGCTCTATTACCAGCTTCATCTACAAATTCAAATGTAAATGTTCCATTATCATTAAATGTATAAGTTTTACTTCCATTATTATTTGTTACTGTTACTCCTGATGATACATTAAGTGTAGCTACTACATTTTTATTAGTTGGTCTTGTTGTATTATATGTAATAGTTCCTGTTGGAGCATTTTTATTTATCCAAGTAACATTTGCTGTTGCAGTACCAGTATTACCAGCTTCATCAACAAATTCAAATGTAAACTCACCATTTTCTGTAAATGTATAAGTATTCAATCCATTATTATTTGTTATAGTAACAGGCTCATCGGTATTTAATGTTACTTCTACATCTTGATTTGTTACATCTGTTGTCGAATAAGTTACTGTTCCCTCAGGAGCAATTTTATCTATCCATGTTACAGATGCATTTATTGAACCGGTATTACCAGCTTCATCAACATATTCAAATGTAAATGTTCCATTATCATCAAAAGTGTAGGTTTTACTTCCATTATTATTTGTTACAGTAATTTCTTTATCAGAAACTAATGTAGCTGTAACTGATGTATTTGTTTTGTTAGTATTACTATATTCAATATTTACATGTGGAGCCACTTGACTAATATCTTCATACAAATTAATCATAGCTGCTGATGCAAATATATCATAAGTATCTACTTCAAATTTTACATATTGTCCATAAACACTTTCAGCAAAAGTGATTTTTCTCATTTCATTATCTTGAGGACAATTTTCAATACTTCCTGCTAAAGTCCAATCTTCACCATCTAAACTTACATAGACACGAGCATTTTTAATAAAGTCTGGATCAACCGATCTATATTTCTTTTGAATAAATTCAAGTGTTGAAATATATTTTGGTGAATCTAACTTAATTGTAATAAATGGTTTTACGGTTTGAGTCAATACTGAATATCTAAAATCAGTATGCCATAAAGTATTTGGATTACCATCTATTACATTAGGTGCATAGAAAGGCCTACTTGAATCTACAGATTGTGTAGAATAAGCATGAATGGATAAATGTTTTATTGGAATGTATTTAGCTGTTTCTGGTTGATTATCTTCAGTAAATTCATATTCTAAAACATTACTTGCTTTTGTTGTTGAAGTTGCTTTAGCTCTCACCTGCAAAGTTCTATTTCCTAAAACAACTGGTTCTTCATCAGAATAAGAAATCCAATTATCTGTATCAGAATATTTCCATTCAAGTTTAGAAGAATCTCCAATGGCAATAAGTCTATTTTCAAGATCATTAACATATGGAGAAAGTTCTAATAAGGAAGGTTCTTTAATGTTAATAGAATAAATACTATCATCGCCATTAATTTTTATTTTAATGCCATTCTCAGAAGTAATACTATTTAATGTAGCAGTAGATAATTGTGTATTATTTCCAGACGCATTAATCCATGTATTACCACCATCAATCGAATATTTCCAATCACCAGAATATTCAGAATCATTTAAAACTATTTTCCCAGCATTATTTCCATCAAATGAGAAACTTGCAACTACTTTAACAGTAGTATTCTCATAGAAGTTTAACATTGCACCAGCTATAAAACTCATGCTTGCACTAACAGATTGGGTTTTAGTTCCAATTATCTTAATATATTGTCCCTTTGTAGGTTCAAAATCAATAGTTCTTACTGAAACATCATTAGTATTCCTATAAGTCCAATCAGTCTCAACTACTTCTATATAATTTTCGCCATCCATACTTATTAGTATTTTGGCTTTTTCAATTTTACCATTACCTCCAGCTAAAGGATAATAATCCATTGCTGTTAGATTTTTAGGCTCATCTAATTTTATAACAATTTCCTTTGTTCTATCACTACCATTCCAAGCTGAATGCCAGTTTGTATTTAAATTTCCATCAATAATATTTATCGCACGTCTTCCTTGCGCAGTAGCCTCAGAAGAAACACTTTCAATAGAAAGATGTGAAATCGTTATATATTTTCTTTCGTTCGGTTGTACATTATTAGTAAAATGATAAGTTGTCGAATTTGTATCAGCTAAGTACACTCCAGTTGCTCCTGCCTTTACAATTACATCTCTATCACCAGATAAATCTGGTTCAGCATCTCTGTAATATGTCCAATCGTCATTTTCATTATATTTCCATAACATTGTTGGCACAGCAGCAATTAATTTATCTTCTAAATCATTTGGATAAAGTGTACTAGGTAACCCAGCAGAATCCAATATATCAATTTTGTATAAATTTTCATCCGCGTAATTAACACCAACTATATGAATATAAATATCATTTTCAGATGTTATACTAGCGATTTCTTCAGGAGACAATTCTAATTCATGAACCTCTTCTCCTGTAAATGAAACTTCTTTCCAAGTATTTTTACCATCTAAACTATAATCCCATCTAATTCCACTTCCATCAAAGCGACTTGATAAAACGATTTTATTAGCTTTATCCCCATCAAATGAAAATGTTGCTAGAGTAGAATCAAATTGTCCTAAAAGATAAGATGCCTCAACCCTTGTAACCCCAGGTTGTAAAACATCAGTACCTTGATAATTCTTAGACTTAGTTAAAGTATCAGTAACTAATAAAGAGTACTTAAACTCATAAGCATTTGATGTAAGCTTACGTTTTATTAAAGATGATAGTTGATAGAAAGGTAAAGGATACTCTAAAAAACTTTCACTTAATTCAACTACCAAATTATAATAATCTTCTTCTGTTTTTGTCGAATCATTATTATATAGTTCAATTAATTTATACCAAGCATCAACATTAAAATCTAATGCAGCAATTGATTCACGTAGATATTGTTCATATTTTACAGAATCATTTGCATAAGTATTTGCTAACATCAATAATTCACTAGATCTTTGATAATCAGCAAATCTATTAACAGCCTCTTGAGCCATTACCATATAAGGAATAGTATAGCCAGTGGCGTATCTTCTATCATTTCCCCATCCAAGAAGCATTCTCTCACCCTTCTCAGACAAAGTCCATCCACTAACGTCATTATCTATTCCCCAATATCCTTGACCATTTGCATTTTGTGAATAATACAAAAGTGCAGCATGCCCAGGTTGTCCTATTACAGTTGCAGGTATACCATGAGTTGCACGTATATTAGAACCAGATTTAGAAATACCTCCACAAACAGCACCTGTTCCGAATTTATTTCTAAAGTTCATCCATACTTTATATAATTTATAATCACTTGTTCCTCTAGTAACCTTTAAAGTATATTCGGGACTATCTACTCCTCCTGGAATAGTATAAGTCAAATCCCATAAGCCTATTCTTTCTTCTGGATTTTCTCTGTTTGGAACAGAAAATAATTCATTGAAATAATCTTTATTAGCCTCATCATAATAAACGCCACTACCATAATTTGGCCAAACGTATGAAATATATGGATGTGGTGTTAAAAGAGAGCCAACACTATTTGGAGCAGCATCAATTTTTGATTGAACATAGTCATTTAACCACAAGATTGATTCATCATCAATCAAATTATTCATAATAAAACGCATTGTTTCAACTGGGAGTGACTCAAATATTGGTGTTATATCAACATTATCTGTCGCTTTAAATCTACCATTTTTATGCATAAACTTATAAATAGCATATCTAACTACTGAATCAGATTGATTCTCTGCCGAATTTTGCATCCACAATCTAACAGTTCCTGAGTGAGTTAAAGACAATGAGATTGCCATTTTTTTATAAAGATCTCCATATGTTAAAGATGAATCCCACTTATTATTAAGTGATGTACTAATTAAAAAGTCATCTTTGTAATTAGTATATAGTCTACTTAATTCTACCATGGATTTATAATATCCTCCATCAGGCTTTCCACCCATAATATATAGTTTCAAATTATCTAAATCAGTCATTAACCATTTTATTGTTTCATTAAACGAAGAATTAAAAGTAGCCATATTTTGTAATAAATCATAAGTTGCATTATTAACAAAATCTCTTTGTAAAACTACTAATTCTTGTTCTCTAGTTAAGTTAGATGATTGAAAACTTTTAATTATTTCATCATATTGCTCAACTGTTTTTATGTAATCTACTGTGCTTGAAGGTTCTTCATAACCATCTTTTATAAGTTTTGCATCCGCTAAAACTGAATGGTCGTTACTTTCATTTCCACAATTTTGAATTACAAACTTAATGTATTTCACATTTGTTACAGGATATTTAAGAAAAAATGCATTTCCATCTCCCTTAAACACTGCATTATTGTTGACTCTTTCTCTAAGAGTCCAAGTCTTTCCATCATCCGATGTGTGAACTTCAAATCTAACACCATTACCTGCTGAACCAACACTAGCATCGATTCCCAAATAAGCTGTTAGATAATCATAATTGTATCCACTAAGGTCATAAGCAACGGTTGCATTTGCATGTGCTAAAATACCTTTCATAAACATTTTTTTCTTCCCATCAACATTTAAAGTAATTAGTCCTCCGGATAAATTCTTATCTAATTGAATGGTACTATAAGATGTATATGATATTCCAGGCATATAAGGAATATCTGAAAGGTAAACCATATCCGTGGCATTAGCTTTCGCGTTTGCATTAGTATCTTTAGCCTCTGTTGAATTAAAGTTTAATTGATTTTCAATTTTACTTTCATTAGCCAAAGCAGTCATATTATTTGTTTTTAAGATACTTATTCTTGAAATATTAGGTCCAAGAGTAACAAGCATCATAAGTATTCCAAATAATACGACAATACTAATTATATCGTGCTTATATCCTTTTTTTTCGGATCGTAAACACTTAAATTTCATCTAATAATCCCTCCATTTATCGAAATTTCAAGATATTATATCATATTTTTCGATAAATGCAAGTTCTTACACACTCCTTTCTTATTAATTATATTCATTTATATAAAACAGTGAGTAATATCATTACCCCCTATTTTATAACAACTTTAAATATTTAATTTATTTTACCATTATCTACTATATATTAAACCATATTTTAAGCATTAAGTAAATATTCTTAAATGGGATAAATGTCCAGTAAACAGGGACTTTACTGTTAATCTTTAGTTTATAAATTTACTACATAAATCATAGACAGCATCAATATGAAGTATTTTACCTGGAAGATAGAAATACTCATCTCTTTCTAGTAATTCATTACTAATTTCTGGTCTATAGTCATCTGTTGCTTCTGCTAACACTAAATCTTCTAATAACGCATCCGCATATAATCTAACATCAGTCCCTTTTAAATAAGCAACGTTACCTTCAATCTTAGTTACAACAAATATAACATCATTATTATAACTATTTCGCGTAACAATTGAACCTTTATCTATTTTCATACACTTCACCTATGGTATACTATGCAAAAAGAAAAAAGTGCGTTAACACTTCTTAATTAAATTAGCAGGACAATAATCATATTTAAAAGCTATAGAAATATGATTTAACTTAGCATAATTCATTGATACATTATCTTCATACGAAGAAAAATATTCTTCTTTAGTAACATTTTCATAATAAGACTTATCAAGTTTTTTATTATCACTATGAATATTCTCATACCCATAAAATATATCTTTAATTTGCAATTGCAATTCTTCATCATTTAGGTTTATACAATAGATATCTTTATTTTTTAATATTTCTTTCATATTTTGACCCAATTCAGAATAAGGAGGAAATCTAAAAAAATAAATGTAACTTGCTCCATTATCTCCTCTAAATATTTTAAGAGCATCAAGTATGTCTTCTCTACTTAAAAGCTCTTCAGGAGTATCTTTAAATTTTTCAATTCCCCAATCATTAACTATTCTTCTTTTATATTTTTCTGCATACTCATCAAATTCTTTATACATCTCGTTATCATAAAAGTATTTCAAACTTAAAATACCAATATCTAGATTTGCCGATTTATCCACTAAATGATAAAAATAAAGTGGCTCATTAAGCTTTATTAAAGTTCCACTCTGAGCATATTCTAAGAAAGCAATAGCATTCATCCTTTTATTACATTGTGGATAAAGATAAACAAAACAATAAACTTCTCCAACTCCACTAAAAGATTTAAGAAGCTTTCTTTTTACATCTTTTAATAAATCCTCCAAAGACAAATATTCATGAATTCCTACATATTCTTCCCAAGCATGCTCGAACCAACAATACTTTTCATTCTTAATATACACTAAAAAAGTGTGGGTTTGATATTTACCTGTTTCATCACTCATAGATACAAAATAAGTCTGTGTATCAATACCATAATCTGCAAATAGTTTTCTTTCCAATTCTACTTGTTCCCAACAATTTCCAGAATTATTTTTTAAAACTTCTGATGCACTATAAACAAAATCATCATCTGTGATAAATCTATAGTTAATTTTCTCTAATTTGTTCATTATTTCTCTATCCATAAAATTCACTCTTATCTATAATATTCATTTGTTAAATATACAAAATCCTCATAAGATAAGTCTTCTGCTCTGTTTTCTAAAGATTTATTAAGTTTATTTAAAATTAGTCCTAACTTATCTTGATCATAACTTCTTAAATTATTTCGTAAGTTTTTTCTCTTAAAAGTAAAGGCATCCTTGACAAATTTATTAAATCTTGAAAAATCTACATCTAAAAGAGAATTTCTTCTTTTAAATTTAATAACGGCACTGTCAACATTTGGAACAGGATAAAACTTATCTCGATTTACGATAAATTCAAGATTAACTTCAAAATAATAATTTAAAAAAACTGTAATAGCTCCATAATCACGTGTTCCAACATTAGCTGTAAATCTTAATGCAACTTCCTTTTGAACCATAAAAATCATTTCTTCTGGGAAAATTTTATCATCTATAATTTTAGTAATTATAGGAGTTGTAATATAATACGGTAAATTTCCTATTACAAACAGCCTACCATACGATATTTTTTCTATATCTTCTTTAATATTTCTTTTCAAAAAATCATCATATATTACTTTGGTTTTATCACCCTCATATATTGATAAACAATCTTTTAACTCTTCATCTATTTCATAAGCAATAAAACTTGCATCCTTTTTCACTAATCTTTTAGTTAATGCTCCACTCCCAGGACCAATTTCAATAATTAAATCTTTTTCACATGCACTTAAAGAATTAATTATCTTATCAATAACTTTAGAATCTTGTAAAAAATTTTGTCCAAACTTTTTTTTGAAATTAAATTTCATATAAATCACCAATTCAATAAAATAATTTTAACATAATTTATGGCAATATTAAAGCGATGTGTTATAATATCTTCAGATGATAACTATGAAAATTGATTACAATATAACAAGAAAAAAATTGAACGAATATGTAATTGATTTAATTTATGATATTTTAGAAAAATATGGTAAATACTTTGATAAAGAAATAATTGAAATTTTTGAACAAAAAAAAGAGGCTAAATTAAACAAGTTTTAGTCTCTTTTATTTTCTTTCCCAACCAAATCTTAAAACGTCATATGTAAGTTTGTGTCGTCCTATCTTTTTTAAAGCATAATCACTGTTAGGAACTAATAAGTCTAAATCATTCCCTAACACACCTCTATCAAGAACAATTCCTGTAACTTTCTTATCAGAAACATATGATGCATCAAATGTAACAATTGAGCCACAAGGTAAATTCTTCGAAGAAGCTAATATAACAACATCCCCGTATTCTTTGTCATTAAAACTGGTTGTTCCATTAGCAACATAAGCACCTGTACAAGCTAGATAACCAGTACACAACGGACAATCAGCAGAATATCCTGTCAAATCTCCCGTAAAAGTATCTAAAGGATAATATTTATCAGCCATATTTATTTCATTCATCTTTAAAACCATTGCGGTTAAATCTAAAGTTTTATTTAAGTTTTCATTTACAACTTTTTCGTTTTGATTAACAACATTAACTTTTTGCAAAGCCATAACAGCAAACAATAATAACAAAATCTTTGATGCCTTATTAAATTTATGAGTTATCTTTTTCATTACTATCACCTTATATATAAATTATAACAAATTGCAAGTATAAAGTAAATATTTTACATTAACTTTATATAGAAAATATTTTAAAAACATTATCTGTTGTAATATTTTCCACTTCTGTTATATCTATATGTTTTAACTCTGCTAAATATTCAGCTATAATTCGTATATATTTTGGTTCATTTTTAAACTTTCTATAAGGATCAGGAGTTAAAAATGGAGCATCTGTCTCTAAAACTATTTTTTCTAACGGTATGTCTTTAATTATCTGATCAATTTTAGAATTTTTAAAAGTCGTAACTCCTCCAACCCCTATAAAAAAACCCATATTAATAAGTTCTCTAGCAGTTTCCAAACTACCAGAAAAACAATGCATTACTCCCTTAACATTATATTTTTTTATTGAATTTATAGTATCAAGAGTTGCTTCTCTTGAATGAACCACCACTGGTAATTTATATTTTTCTGCAAGCGACAATTGATATTCAAATACTTCTATTTGACGCTGTTTATTTTCTTTTCCATAATAATAATCCAACCCAATTTCGCCAATTGCCACTAATTTGGGGTTATTCCAATTTTCTTCAAGAATTTTTGTCATTTCTTCAAGAGAATCAAAACAATTTTCAGGATGTATTCCCAAAGCAATATAAACATCTTCATATTTTTGACCAAGTAATATCGTCTCTCTTGCAGATAGTACTGAATCAGAGGCACTAATGTATCGTTTTACACCATTATTTTTAGCATTTTCTATAATTTTATCTATATCTTGAAAAAATTCGTTCGTTAAATGACAATGTGTATCTATTAGCATAAAAATTCTCCTTTAAGAAAAGAGTCCATTATGACTCTTTTGATTCTTTTTCTATTCTTCCAAATAATATCTCAGCTTCACCTACTTTAGTACCTGATACATAAGCACCAAAATCTATTGTTGATTCATAACTAGTTAAATCTGTATTAATTAGTTTAAATATTTTTAATGCTGTTTGTGGCAAGAAAGGTTGTAAGTAAACTGCACATATTCTAATGGATTCGATTAGATTATATAAAACTGTTCTTAGTTTATCTAGTTCTTTCTCATCTTTAGCTAAAAGCCATGGAGTTGTCTCATCAATATATTTATTAGAGGCTCTTAAACAACTAAATATTTCATCAATTGCATCAGCAATACGCAAATTATCCATTTTAGATTTAACATTCTCGCCCAAATGTGAAAGTTTATCTATCAACGAAGCATCAAATTCTGTAGAGATATCTGTCTTAGACACTACACCATCAAAATACTTATGTGACATTGAAATAGTTCTATTAACCAAATTTCCCAAAATATTTGCAAGATCCGTATTATTACGTTCAATAATTAAATCCTCTGTAATAATTCCGTCATCAGCAAATGGTGTTTCATGTAAGACAAAATATCTAATAGTATCTACACCATACTTTTCTACCAAGTCATCGGCATATAAAACATTCCCTTTTGATTTACTCATCTTATCACCACCTGATAATAACCAAGGGTGTCCAAAAATCTGTTTTGGAAGAGGTAATTCCAAACTCATTAAAAAGCAAGGCCAATAAAGAGTATGAAAGCGAATTATATCTTTACCTATTAAATGTAAGTCTGCTGGCCATTTTTTAGTAAATTCTTCTGTTGCGTTATCAACATCATAACCAATATTAGTAATATAATTAGTTAAAGCATCTAACCAAACATAAACAACATGTTTATCATCAAAATCAACAGGTATTCCCCATTTAAATGAAGTACGAGATACACATAAATCTTGTAACCCAGGTTTCAAGAAATTATTAACCATTTCATTTTTTCTAGATTCTGGTTGAATAAATTCAGGATGTGATTCAATATACTTAATCAATTTATCTTGATATTTTGATAATTTAAAAAAATATGCTTCTTCTGACTTTGAAAGAACTTCTCTTCCACAATCAGGACACTTGCCATCTACTAACTGAGTTTCTGTCCAGAATGACTCACATGGAGTACAATAAAGTCCTTTATACTCGCCCTTATAAATATCCCCTTTATCATACATTTTTTTAAATATATGTTGCACTACTTTTTCATGATTTTTATCAGTTGTTCTTACAAAATTATCATAAGTAGTATCCATTAAATCCCAAATAACTTTAATTTCACTTGCAACTTTATCAACATACTTTTGTGGCTCAATTCCTGCTTCTTTTGCCTTAAGTTCTATTTTTTCACCATGTTCATCAGTTCCCGTTTGAAAATAAACATCATACCCTTCTAAACGCTTATTTCTTGCAATTGCATCTGCTAAAACTATCTCATATGTATTTCCAATATGAGGCTTACTAGAGGTATAAGCAATCGCTGTACTTATATAATATTTTTCTTTTTCCATAATTTAATTCTCTCCTTTATAACTTTTATTAATTAAAAGTATTGATTTTTTCACTTCTTTTTTAGTCTTTTCTTTTTTCCATATACAACCAAAAATAATCCAACTAAAGTACAAATTATCCCTATAACAAGATTCCATTTATTTCTTTCATATACAGTCCAATTCACACCATCATTACTAACCATAGTATGTTTTATTTTATCCCCTGGATCACTCGAATATCTTCCTTGATAAGATAATATATTACCATTTATTTTAATTTCTTCTTTTGTTACCCAAACTTTAGAATCTAAAGACATACTACTTATTTCAAAATGATTAAACCAATAATCATCTTTTTCAACTTTTAATGATATTACATTACTTTCTATAATCTCTTTATATTTAGCTATTTTTAAATAGGAAATATTTAACGACTCCAAAATAATACATTCAAACCCCACTAATATAAAAATTATCCCAAATATGTAAATATAATTAATTTTTTTCATTATTTTCATCAAAAGTTAACCTTCTTTATAGATTGAAGCATTTATATAATTTCTCAATATCTTTTTAGAAGGTTCACATAGATTTATTGGTAATTTATCTAAATCAAAAAAACCAAAATCTACATGCTCATCTGTATCTCCTAAATTAATATTTCCACTCCACATCCGTGCTAATACCCCAATTGTCACAAAATGAGCATACTCATTTAAATCATCTGCAACTGAAATTACGTCCAAATTATCTATTTTTAAACCAACTTCCTCTAATACCTTTCTCTTAGCTGATTCAAAAATAGTCTCATTAAGTTTAACTTTCCCCGCAGGCAAAGTCCAAGTTCCTTCAAGGTGTAACGCACTATCTGCTAAAGCAGCATCACTATTTCTTAATATCAAAAGAACTTGTTTAATCTCATTTAATATAATAATTCCAACACCTACTCCAGGCATTCTAATCACCCCATTTTAACAAAAAAAATCATGAACTTAAGGACGAGAAACTCGTGGTACCACCTTAATTCATGATTTTAAATCATCTTAAAAATCTTAACGCGATAATACGATTTAAACTCCAGACCCATTCGACTAAATTCATTTTTGTTTGTTTTCACCTAACCAAACTCTCTAATAAAAATTCCTTTAGCTTCTTTCCTTCGCTGTTTAACAAATATAATTTATCACATTTTTTTGAATCATGCAATCATATTCTTTATTTCATCAAGAAGAGGAACTAAATAATACACAAAATGTTTTTCTAAATTAACTAAAGATAAACTAACATATATTTTCTTCATTCGATAACTCAATCGAAATTTAGGATTTATATTATATGCAATAAGAAATAATTTATCGCCTTGAATTTTATCTGATATATCAGCAGGCAATTCTAATTCTAGCAATGTTTCTGTTTGTTTTACTCTCTTTATATTAAGTTGATTTGCTAATTCAGAAAACCATTCTTCATGCATATAAATATCCATTTCAGACGTTATGTTACCAAATCTATCAAGAATTTCTGATTTTACTTTTTCCAAACTAGTTTGATCTTTTATTTCATTTATAAGTTGATGAATTTCAATTTTAATACTTTCTTCTTTAACAAATTCATCACTAATGTGATTTGCAACTTCTATTAATGGATTTGAGTTTTCTTCTTCTAAAACTTCTTCCCCATTTAACCTTTTTATTTCTTCACTAACCATTTGAGTATATAACTCTAAGCCAACAGAATCAACAAAACCTGCTTGTTCTGCACCTAATAAGTCTCCTGCTCCACGAATAGACAAATCTCTCATCGCTATTTTATAGCCACTACCCAATTCAGTAAAATCTTTTATTGATTGAAGTCTTTTTATAGCTGTTTCAGTTAAAACTTTTGCTGGATTATACATTAAATATGCATAAGCAATCTTATCACTACGACCTACTCTACCTCTTAATTGATATAATTGTGAAAGACCAAAATTATCTGCATCAATCACAATTAAGGTATTAACATTAGGTATATCTATTCCTGTTTCAATTATTGTAGTACATACTAAAATATCATATTTATAATCCACAAAATCAGATACAATATTTTCAAGTTCATTTTTATCCATTTGACCATGGGCCATAACAATTCTAGCCTCTGGTACTAAACTAGATAACTTATCAACTTCATCTTGAATAGATGAAACTCTATTATATAATACAAAAACTTGTCCATTTCGGGATAATTCTTTATAAACTGCATCTTTAATTAATACTTCCTTTTCCTCTACTACATAAGTTTGAACAGGATATCTATTAATTGGAGCAGTATCTATAATAGAAAGATCTCTAAGCCCACTCATCGCCATTTTTAAAGTTCTTGGTATTGGTGTCGCTGATAAAGTTAATACATTAACATCATTTTTAATTTCTTTTATTCTTTCCTTATGCGTAACACCAAATCTCTGTTCCTCATCTACAACTAATAGTCCTAAATTATTAAACTCGATTTCTTTATTAAGCAATTTATGAGTTCCGAATACTATATCAATCGAACCACTCTTTAATCCTTCATAAATTCTTTTTACTTCTTTAGTTGATGTAAAACGATTTAAAAGAGCAATATTAACAGGAAATTCCCTAAATCTACTTAAAGCATTATTATATTGTTGTCTTGATAATAATGTAGTTGGACAAAGATATGCAACTTGATACCCATTAACAATTGTTTTAAACATACCTCTAAAAGCTACTTCTGTCTTTCCAAAACCTACATCTCCACAAAGTATGCGATCCATTGGAATACTTGACTTCAAATCATTATCAATCTCTTTTATAGTTTTTAATTGATCATTAGTTTCATTATAATTAAAATTTGCAGCAAATGTATACTCTTCATCAAAATTATTAAAAACAGGTCCCTTGATACTCGTTCTAGTTGCATATAGTTTTATCAATTCATCACTTATATCTTTAATTCTATTTCTAACTTTCATCTTTGTCTTTGCCCAAGATGTTGAATTAAGTTTATTTAGTTTTGGCGGTGTCCCATCTTTATCAGAATATTTATAAATAGTTGTAATCTTTTCTACTGGAATATAAATCTTGTCATTACCTAAATAATTAATTTTAATATAATCTTTCACTAATCCATTCTTAGTTATTGCCTCTATTCCTGCGTATACACCAATACCATGTTGAGAATGAACAACATAATCTCCTATCTTAATATCTTCAAAACCTTTTATCTTACGTCCTATTTTAAAATTATTTTTATAAACATTTGTAATTTTAAAATTATCTATATCAAATTCAGATATAACCATGTATTTATCTATAATAAATCCTTCATTTAATTTAAATTTAAGTATATTTATAGTATTTTCTTTTATACTTCCAATATTAACATCAGAAAAAAGTTCTTTTACTAAATCTATTTGCTTATCTTTAGAAAGACATATAATTACAACATTCGTATTTTTATGTGTAAGACAAAAGTCTTTAAAAGTATCATAGTCACCTTTAAATTTTATTATTTCTTTAGAATTAAAGGAAATAGAATTATCAAAGTTATTTATAGTTTCAATATACATATAATTATTTGGATTAATTTCTTCAAAAGAATATATAAAATCAGAAATTAATACATCTTTATTACCAGAATATTCCTCAATGTCCTTAAGGATTTTATTGTAGCCATTATTTATTTGATTTTCATTTATAAAAAATACAAAAGGATTATGCATATATTCAAACAAACTACTATGTTCATCAAAATTCAACTCTTGTATAGGTAGTATATCAATTTTAGAGATTTCATTTATTGATAATTGTGTTTCTTCATTAAATACACGAATAGCTTCAACCTCTTCACCAAATAGCTCAATTCTTATAGGATGATCAGCTTCAATAGGAAAAATATCTATTATAAAACCTCTCAAAGCATACTCACCAGTTGAAGTAACTAAAGATGTTCGCACATAACCATACTCTTCTAATTCATTAACAATTTTATCACGATCTATTGTTAATCCTTTTTTTAAACTTACTTTCAAATTTTGTGATTTTTCATACGAAGGCAAAAATCGCAAATATCCCATTAAATTAGTTACCACAATTGTTTTATCATGATTTTTTAAATATTCTAAAGTTTCAAGTCTATTCACTTTCAAATCAGGAGATATAGCAAGAGCTACAGAAGATAAAAAATCATCCATAGGAAAAAGACATACATCATCTGTGTATGTTTTTAATTTTTGATATATTTTATTCGAATCATATAAAGAATTTGTAACAATTAAAATATTATCATCATTTTGTTTAAAATAATGATAATAATACTGAGCTTGTAACTCACTAGTTAAACCACATACTCTTGCATGATTTTCATATTTAAATATTTCCCCTAAAAAATTCATTTTCTTCTCCTCAAAATAATTAATTATATTTACTCATTAAATTAGTTATATCTTCATAATCAAAATTTTCTATAATATCAAATATAGAATTAAAATTATTTTCTATTTTTGTTAACTCCTCTTTAGAAAAATTTCCAAGCACATAATCTTTTGTATCTTTGTTGGTATCCTGAGATATACCAATTTTTACTCTAGCAAATGCATCTGTGTGAAGAGAAGCTATAATATCTTTAATACCATTATGTCCCCCAGAAGAAGAATTAATTTTGATTCTAAATTTTCCTACTGGTAAATCCAAATCATCGTGAATTATCAACACATCTTTAAAAGTTAATTTATAAAATTTAACAAATGAAGAAACAGAAATTCCAGACAAATTCATATAAGTCTGAGGCTTTAGAAACACATATTTCTCTCCATTAACATTTTTTTCATAATAAAGACCTTTAAATTTATTACTCCAATGAACTTCACCAAGATATGAATCTAGCACCATAAACCCAACATTATGACGTGTTTTTTTATACTCATTTCCGGGGTTTCCTAAACCAACTACTAACTTCATTAATATCACCTCTTAAAAATATTTTTATAAGTTAAATTCTCTTTTAAAATAACTGGAGCTAAAACCTTCACAAAATCTTTACCATTAAACATAGATTCCACCAAAAATAAAGAAGCTGGTGTATCTTTATCATCATGGATAAAAACTAATCTTTTTATACCAAAGTTATACTTATGAAGAGTATCTATAACCTCAGCCAATCTGGTTGTATGATGAACCATATAAAAATAACCTTGATTTTGAATTATCTTAGAAACATTTTCAATCAAACTATCTAAACTTAACCTTAACTCATGTCTAGCAATTGCCTTAATAGGATTTTCATTAATATAACTGTTATTAACTTTAAAATATGGTGGATTACATGTTACAACATCAAATTTTTCATTTTTAAAAATACTTTTTACATTTTGAACATCATCATTTAATACTTTAATAGAATCTATCTTATTTATTTCTAAAGATTTTATAGCTAAAGCATATATTTCCTTTTGTAACTCTATAGCTGTTATATCTATTTCTCCATATTTTTTATGTAAAATTAGAGGTATCGGAGCATTTCCTGAACATAAATCTAAAACCTTTGACTTTCCTTTTTTAAGTTCTACAAATTCTGCTAATAATACTGAATCTATTGAAAATTTAAAATAATCAGAGTTTTGACAAATCGAAAACCCATAATCAAACAAATCATTTATCTCGATCAAGCTCATACTCTTTTCTATCTCCATCTATTAAAACTGTATATTTATTATTTAAAACATCTAAATATACAACTTTTCCTGATCCATCTTTAGTTTTAATAACATCTCCTATTTTTGGTAAATAAGAGCGATGTTCAGAATACACCTCATCTTCATAAGATAAACAACAAAGAAGTCTACCACAAGCACCATTAATTTTTGATGGATTCAATGCAATATTTTGATTTTTAGCCATATTAATACTAATAGTTTCAATACCATTTAAAAACTTAGAACAACATAATTCACGTCCACATTGTCCTAATCCTCCAATTTCCCTAGACTTATCTCTAACTCCCAATTGATGAAGTTCAATTCTCGTTTTATATTTTGCAGCAATCTCTTTAACTAAATCTCTAAAATCTATTCTAGAATCTGCAATAAAATTAATTGTTAATTGCTTTTTATCAAGAGTAAAACTCGCATCTAAAAGACGCATATCTAATTTTTTATCCTTTACCAACTTTCTAGAAAAAGATAAGGCCTCTGCAGCATCTTTCAAATTTTTAAGATATTTATTATAATCATTTTTGGAAGATATTCTTATTATTGATTTCATCGAATCAACATCAAAATGTTTTAACATCGTAACGTGCGTTTCAGCAACTTTAGCAAATTGTTCTCCTTTTTCAGTATCTACAACTACAGTTACATTTTTTTTTAAATCAAAACCATCAGCTTTAAAATAATATATTTTTCCAGAATCTTTAAATTTTACTCCACAGATGTTTCCCATATAATCACTACTCCCATAATATAAAAAATTTATTAACAATTAAATCTCGATTAACATAAATATTCATTTCATTAATGATATTATCTAATATTTTAATTCTTTTGACAATAATTGAAAGATCAGTTGTTGTAATAGAATCTAAAATGTTTTCAACATATTCTAAATCATTATACATATTTAATTGAATATTTTCATATTTTAACACATAAAACTTTTTTATCAACTTAAATAATAAATCTATCTCATCTCTTTCCCTTTTAGAAATAGTTTTGCTGTCAGCCATCAAAGAATATTTAGGCTCATCATTTAAACGAATAGTCAATTTTAAAGCTAAATCATATGCTAAAGCATACTCTTCTTCATTAATATCTAACAAGTCTAAAATAGAATTATTACCAAAATGATAATTATAAATCTCACATCGACTTCGTATTGTTGGTATAATACCATTCAATTTATCAGTAATAAAAAAACCAACAATATTTCCTTCGGGTTCCTCCAAAAATTTAAGCATCTTATTTGCAGAAAAATCATTCATTTTATCAGCATTACAAATAATATATGTTGAATATTTTGAAATCGACGGCTTTGTTGAAAAAGAAGAAATAATATTTAATATCTGATCTTTTTTTATCTCTTTGCCCTCTGCTCTAACAACAATTACATCAGGATTAGTACTACTATCTATAGTGGTACAAACATTACAAGAATCATTACCATCACCTAAACAATTAACTTTTTTAACAATATCAAGTACATCATTTAAAGCTTTGTCAATATTATTTGTAGAAAGCAAAAAAGCATGAGAATTATTTTTCTCATGAAATGAACTTATAATCATATCTTTTATTTCTTCTATTTTCATAATCACCTATATCTAATCATCAAGAAAATATAAATTAATACCCCTGGAGATCCAAGAAAAGTATAAATAAGAACACTAATATAATTAATTGGAATAAAAAAATCATATTTAATCAATAAACAATTTAAAGAATAAACTAGTATTATTGAAAAAACAAATCTTTTTAAAACTTTTTTCACAAAAGACATAGCTAACACCAATAAATTATATTAATTTAATTATAAATTATGATATCTCTTTTCTATCTAATAAAGCACGATCTAACGTAATAGAATCAAGATAGTCAATGTCTACTCCCATTGGAATACCATAAGATAATCGAGAAACTTTTATTTTCTTATTTTCAAATATTTTTTTTATATACAAAGTTGTAGTTTCGCCTTCAATAGAAGGTTTTAATGCTAAAATAACCTCTGAATTCTTTTCCTTGCCTTTTAATCTTTCCAATAATGAAGAAATATTAATATCTTCTGGAAAAATACCATCCATTGGAGAAATAAGTCCATTAAGAACATGATACTTACCTTCAAATGAACCAGATTTTTCAAACATAAATACACTTTTATAATCTTCAACAACACATATCAAATTCTCTTTTCGACTAGAATCAGAACAAATTGGACAAACTTCTTTATCTGTTAAATGTCCACAAATGATACAGCGAGTTAATTTCTTTTTACATTGTTTTAAATTATTAGCAAAACTATCTATATCTTCCTCAGAAAGATCTAAAATAGATAAAGCATATCTCTCAGCACTTTTTTTACCTACACCAGGAATTTTTTCAAAAGAAGCTATAGCATCATTAAGTACTTCTGGATACATATTAGAATAAACCACCTAATTGATCAGCATATGGTCCCATCTTAGATTTGATTTCTTTTTCAATTTTAGCTAACGCATCATTGTGAGCTATTTTAATCATATCTTGTAAAATTTCTAAATCATCTTTGTCAAAACTTTCCATATTTTTAAATTCTATACTTTTTAATGATTTATTTCCCATTAACACTATTTCAACTAATTGGCTTTCACCAACAAATTCTGTAGAATTTAATTCATTTTGTTTTTTTTGCATATCTCTTTGCATTTTTTGAGCTTGTTGCATCAAAGCATTCATATTCATAATATTCTCTCCTAATCTATTTTCAAATTTTCATTACCAAATATATTTTCAGCTAATGTAATCGAATTACTCTCAGTATTAATATATTCTGTTTCATCAATGATATCATATTTTTTTGTTTTATCATAACTTTCCATGAATTTTTTCCAGTCATCATCAGATATAAAAATAAACTTATAACTTGAACCAGTAATAGCACTAAATCTATTTTCTAGATCATAAAGCTTAGAATTGCCAACAATTTTTATACTCTCAGATTTTGTCAAAAATATTGCATAAGAATCACTTACAACTTGAGGAATAGATTTACTAACAATATTTAAAAAATCAATAACATTCTCAGACTTTAAATTTTTAATAAAATTATTCCATAATTCTGAAAAAGATTTCTTATATTCCTTATTACAGTTAACAAATGTATTGTTTATCCTAACATTAACAAAATCCTCATTCATACGATATATTTGATGTTCACTGTTTGTATTAATCATCTTATTAACGTCAACTTCTGTGTCAACTTTAATTATTTCCCGGGAAATAATTTGATTTATTTCTCTGTTAGAAATTTGATTTTCTTCATCATTTATAAATGATATTAACTCCAATTCAAGTAAAAGAAAACCATTACTACTATAATTAAGTTTACTATACAATTGATTCAACACCTCTATAATCTTTTTTAATTGATTAAAAGCTGACGAAGAAATATTTTTTCTTTTCATATTAATAGCTTTCTCAATAAAGTTATCTAATATTTTATCTATAAATATTTTTACATCTATTCCTGTTTCTTTTATACTCCTTAAAATACTCACAACACCGTCTAAATCATTTTTTATTATAAAAGTATAAAGAACATCTAATTCAGCAGATGTAACTGTTCCAAAATTAGATTTAATTACTTCCATATCTACCTTATCAGAAACCTTAGAGAGTTGATCAAGTATACTTAAAGCATCTCTCAAACAGCCATCACTTAAAAAAGCAACTTCCGTTAAAGCTTCCTCTTCGTAAGATATATTTTCTAACTCACATATTCTCTTTAAATTGGCAAATATCAAATTGCGATCAATTCTTTGAAAATCAAACCTTTGACATCTCGATAGTACTGTAATGGGCACTTTTTGAATATCAGTTGTTGCTAATATAAAGACAATATTAGAAGGCGGTTCTTCAAGTGTCTTTAAAAAAGCATTCCAAGCCTGATTAGATAGCATATGTACTTCATCAATAATATAAACTTTATATTTACTACTTGTTGGAGCTATACCTATATTATCTACAATTTCTCTAATATCATCTACACTGTTATTACTAGCAGCATCCATCTCCAAAACATCAGGAGAAGTATTAAAATTAACACAATTTTCACAAGTCCCACAAGGAAGTCCTTCCTTTGGTTCAAGACAATTAAGTGTTCTAGCAAAAATTTTAGCTGTACTTGTTTTTCCTGTTCCTCTTGGTCCAGTAAACATATAAGCATGAGCAATTTTATTGTTAATAACTGAATTTTTTAATATTTTTTTTACATGTTCCTGTCCAACTAATTCGTCAAAGTTCGTTGGTCGATATTTTCTGTATAAAACTTTGTAATCCATTTTATATCACCTAACTAAATTATAACATAAATTTAGTTATCTTTTGCATTTATATTTAAAAAAAGAAGATAACTTTTCTTTGTATTTTAATTGTTGATAACTTTCTTTTTCTGCAATCTTTTCAAACACAGTTTTATTATAATCTTTTTTATAATCCAATTTTTCTATAAGATAATATACATTTCTTAAGCGTGATTGTTTAATAACTTCTTTGCACATGTTACAAGGCTCTAAAGTCACATACAAATCGCATTTATCCAATCTCCAATCGCCAAGTTTCTTAGCTGCTTTTCTTATCGCCATAATTTCAGCATGATTTGTTATATCACTATATTTAGTTCTTTTATTATAAGCTTGTGAAACAATTTTATTGTTGAAAACTACAATTGCTCCGACTGGAACCTCATTTTTTTTATATGCTTTATCTGCTAATTCAAGTATTTTAAATACATATTCATCCATTTTTATTTCACCTCATAAAAAAAGCACACACAAATAGAGACTAATGTGGCTGCTATCTTCCGATCCTGACCAGTTTATAGCATATTTGTTGTGCAAGCTAATTATAACACATTTTTTGTTAAAGACATACTATAATTTCTTACAAATTTTAAATATCTTATTTTTTTCTCATAAAATACTACAATTTATTAAAATTTGTTATATAAATCATGATAAAACTACTCAAAAAAGAAAAAACTGTCAAAAAAGTTAAACAGATATGCTTTTTTTGTATATTCCACAATAATAATGTTTCACGTGAAACATTATTATAAAAAGTAAAGAATTGTACAATAATTATATTGTTAGATGTTTCACGTGGAACATTCAAATATATAAAATATAAATTTTAATTATATCTTTTTTTATTTAGTTTTGATGTTTCACGTGGAACATAGTTAACAAAAAAAACAAAAATGGTAGAGATAATTGTGCACATATTAAAGAAAAATATATATAAATTAATATTTTGATACAAAAAAATACTATATATGTATGTTTCACGTGAAACATCATAAAACAAAAAGATGTCTTTATTATTAAGGTTAGTTATATTCTAGTTGGAATATAGCTGATAAAAAATATTCAAGTTTAGTTGTATGTATAAAAAATATAGCAAAAATTAATATTTTAAGTATTAAACCAAGATTTTTTTAATGTTTCACGTGAAACATTAAAAATTAAGTTGTTTTCTTAAAAAATATAGTATCTTATCAAATACATGTTTCACGTGAAACATATATTTGATTTAAAAAGTAATAAAACAAATATTTTAATAAAAAAGTTAACTATATCTTATTTATAAAATTTAAGTCTTTGTTCTGATTAAGTATTATGTTTCACGTGGAACATTTAAAATTAGTATTAATACAGAAAAAAATAACAAATATTCAAATTTGCATTAGAGTAATGTTTCACGTGAAACTATAAAAATTTATCTTATTGATTTTTTTATAAAAATTAAAATAAATAAACCACTCATCTTATTAACATTTTGTTAAAAAGATGAGTGGTTAAAGAAACTGTTAATTAACAGTTTCTTCGTTTAATTCTTCCGTTTCTTCATTTTCTTCAACTCTATCAACCACACTAATTGTTGATACATATTGATTTTCTTTTAAATTTATAAGCTTAACTCCTTGAGTAACACGTCCCAATTGAGATATTTGATCAATTGGAAGACGTATTAACATTCCAGATTCAGTTATAATCATTAAATCAGACTCATTGTTAACTACTTTGTGAGCAACTAAAGGACCATTCTTATCGGTTATACTTAAAGCCTTAACTCCTTTACTTCCTCTCTTAGTCATTCTGTATTCACTAACAAATGTTTTCTTTCCATATCCATGTTTTGTTACAACTAGAATATTATCTTCTAATTTTCCAACTTCCATACCAGTACAACTAGCAGTATCTTCTAAGTTAATTCCTCTTACACCTGATGCTGTTCTTCCCATTGGTCTTATTTCATTTTCATCAAATACTACCATACGTCCAGATGTACTAGCTAAAATAATCTTTGATTCTCCATCAGTTAATTTAACATCTAAAAGCTCATCATTTTCTCTTAAACTAATAGCTATTTTCCCGCTAGCACGAATATTTTCAAATTCATCAACTAAAGTTCGTTTTACAATTCCATTTTTTGTTGCAAATGTTAAATATTTAGAAGATGATTCCTTGCTATAAGAAACTATAGAATTAATTTTCTCATCTTTATCAATTTGAAGTAAATTAATTACTGGTAAACCTTTAGCTTGTCTAGAATACTCAGGAATTTCGTATCCTTTAATTCTATAAACTTTACCCTTATTGGTAAAGAAACTTACATAGTCGTGCGTAGAACAATTAATCAAATGTTTAACGAAGTCCTCTTCATTTGTAGACATTCCTTTAACTCCAACACCACCACGATGTTGTGATTTAAATGTTCCTGAAACACATCTTTTAATATATCCTTTATCAGTTATACTAATAATAATATCTTCTTCTGGTATTAAAGACTCATCATCAATAAAGTCAATAGCTGTCATATCGATATAAGTACGTCTTTCATCAGCAAACTTATCCTTAATTTCAGTTAACTCTTCTTTTATAATATTTAAAACTAATTGGTCATCAGCTAAAATTGCTTTATATTCCTCAATTTTTCTTAATAATTCTTCAAGTTCTGCTAATATTTTATCTTTTTCTAAACCAGTTAATCTTCTTAAACGCATTTCTAAGATTGCTTCAGTTTGAATATCAGTAAGACCAAATCTATCCATTAAAGTTTGTTTAGCTTGATCATCACTTTTAGAATTCTTAATAATTTGAACTACATCATCAATATTTTCAAGAGCTATTTTATATCCATTTAAAATATGCACTCTTTCTTCTGCTTTACCTAGGTCATATTTAGTACGTCTAATAATTATTTCTTTTTGATATTCAATATATTTAGAAATAATCTCTTTAAGTCCCATTGTTCTAGGCTTTTGTTGATCTAACATTAATAAATTTATACTAAAATTTGTTTGTAATGATGTTTGTTTATATAAATTGTTTAAAACTACATTAGCATTTGCCTCTTTCTTAAGAGTAATTACTATCTTAACACCATTTTCTAAGTTTGTTTCTTCGTGTAAATCTGCTATTCCATCAAGCATTTTATCACGAACAAGTTCAGCAATTCTCTGTTGAAACAACTTCTTATTAACTTGATATGGTAATTCTGTAATTACTATTAATTGATGTCCATTATGTTCTTCAATCGCCACTTTACCACGGATTGTTATTGTTCCTTTTCCAGTCTCGTATGCTCTTCTGATTCCCGAATTACCTAAAATTACAGCACCAGTTGGAAAATCCGGTCCTTTAACATATTCCATTAATTCTTCAGTAGTAATATCATGATTATCAATATAAGCAATACAGCCATCAATTGTTTCTCCTAAATTATGAGGAGGAATGTTAGTAGCCATACCAACTGCTATACCAACAGTACCATTAACTAAAATATTAGGGAAACGACAAGGAAGAACAGTTGGCTCAGTAGTTGTATCATCGAAATTTGGTACAAAATCAACTGTATCTTTCCTTATATCTCTTAATATTTCTAACGATAGTCTTGAAAGTCTAGCTTCTGTATAACGCATTGCTGCTGCACCATCACCATCCATAGAACCAAAATTACCATGTCCATCAACTAAAACATTTCTAATTGAAAAAGGTTGAGCCATACGAACCATTGCATCATAAATTGATGTGTCTCCATGAGGATGATAATTACCCATAACCTCTCCAACCGTTTTAGCACATTTTCTAAAAGGTTTATCAGGGGTATAGCCATTCTCATACATAGAATATAGAATTCTTCTGTGAACAGGTTTTAAACCATCTCTAAGGTCAGGTAAAGCTCTTGCAACAATTACACTCATTGAATATTCTAGAAAAGAATCTTTTATTTCATCTACTATATTACGTCTTACAACATTTCCATTCATTTAACTCACCTCCTACACATCTAGGTTAACTACATAACCAGCATTTTCTATTATAAAATCACGTCTTGGTTCTACATTATCACTCATAAGTAAATCAAATGCAGTATCAGCTGCCATAGCATCTTCTACAGTAATTTGTTTTAAAGTTCTTTTTTCTGGACTCATTGTTGTTTCTCTTAACTCAATTGCATCCATTTCTCCCAAACCTTTAAATCTACTAATTTCTTTTTTAGTATTTTCTGGAATAGAACTAATTATTTCTTGAAGTTCTTCATCAGTCATCGCAAGTTTTTGATTTTTTCCATAAGTTACTTTATATAAAGGAGGTGTTGCAGCATATACATAACCACCTTCCACAACAGGTCTAAAAAATCTATAGAATAGTGTTAATAAAAGAGTTCTAATATGTGCTCCATCAACGTCTGCATCGGTCATTATTATAATTTTATGATATCTTAATTTGTTAATATCAAATTCTTCACCAATACCAGTACCAAAAGCTGTAATCATACTCTTAATTTCTGCATTTGCTAAAGCTTTATCTAATCGAGATTTTTCAACATTCAATATTTTTCCTCTTAACGGAAGTATCGCTTGTGTCATATAATTTCTTCCATCTTTTGCACTTCCACCTGCTGAATCTCCCTCGACTATAAATATCTCACATTCACTAGGATCTTTACTCTTACAATCTGTAAGTTTTCCCATAAAGTTGATACTATCAAGACCACCTTTTCTTCTCGTTATTTCACGAGCTTTTTTAGCAGCCATTCTAGCTCTTGCAGCTGTAGTACATTTTTCAATAATCATTTTTGCTTCTGTTGGATTTTCCATTAAAAATCTTTCAAATCCTTCTTGAAAAAGATCAGATGCAATTTTTCTAACTTCACCATTACCAAGTTTAGTTTTAGTTTGACCTTCAAACTGAGGATCTGGGTGCTTACAAGAAACTATCATTGTAATACCTTCTCTAACATCATCACCAATTAAAGCATCATCATTATCCTTTAATAATTTATTATTTCTTGCATAATTATTAATTACTCTTGTTAAAGCTAGTTTAACACCATCTTCATGAGTTCCACCTTCAATTGTATGAATATTATTAGTAAAAGAATAAATATTAGAATTATATCCATCATTATATTGCATCGCAACTTCAAGAATAATATTATCTTGAGTTCCTTCAACATATATAACATTTTCATGTAACGGAGTTTTATTTTTATTAAGCATTTGTACATACTCAATAATACCACCCTCATAATGATATGTAGCTACTTTTTCATCTTCTCTTTCATCTCTTAAGAATATCTTTAAGCCTTTATTTAAAAAAGCTATTTCTCTTAATCTTTGTTCCAAAGTATCATAATTGAAGATCGTTGTTTCTTGAAAAATTTCTGGATCTGCTTTAAATCTTACTTCTGTTCCAGTATTATTTTTATCACACTCACCTATTATTTCAAGTTTTCCTGCAGGTTTTCCACCATTCTCAAATCTTTGAAAATGTATGTCTCCATCACGATAAACTTTAACTTCAAGCCAATCAGATAAAGCATTAACAACTGAAGCACCAACTCCATGGAGACCTCCAGATACTTTGTATCCTCCTCCACCAAATTTACCACCAGCATGAAGTACGGTAAAAATTGTTTCAATAGTAGATAATCCTGTCTTTTCATTAATACCTGTTGGCATTCCTCTACCATTATCTCTAACCTTTATTACATTCCCTTTTTCAATAGTTACTTGAATTTCTGTACAAAATCCTGCTAATGCCTCATCAACTGAATTATCAACAATTTCCCATACTAAATGATGAAGTCCTCTTTCACTTGTTGTACCAATATACATTCCAGGACGTTTTCTTACTGCTTCTAATCCTTCAAGAACTTGTATTGCACTATCATTATAATCATTTTTCATATTGTTCCTCCTCAACTGTCCCATTAAAAACTTTAAAAACTTTACTGTTTTGTTTTAACTTATCTGCAACTTTATCCAATTCTGTAGTTGTAACAAACGTTTGAATATCATCACTTATAAACTCTAATATATTATTTATTTTTTCTTCATCTAACTCACTAAATAAATCATCTAAAATTAATATCGGAATATCTCCTTTTTTATCTTTAAAAATCTCTATTTCTCCCATTTTCAAAGAAATTATAGCATTTTTTTGTTCACCTTCTGATCCATAATCCTTAAGACTATATCCATCTAAACAAAAATCAAAGTCATCACGATGTATTCCAGCATTAGTTTTTCCTAAAACAATATCCTTATCTTTTTCTTTATTATACAAGTTAATTAAATCTTCTTTTGTCTTGCCTTTATAATCAGACTTATAATTCAACACTAATCCATCTCGTCCAGCGATCATTTTATAATTCTTACTAACATAAAAATTTATATCATCAATAAATTTTTGTCTAAAATTATAAACTTTCATTCCTAATTCAATTAATTGATCAGTTAAAATATTTAAATAATCAATTGATGCATTACCATTTAAATAGAGAGTTTTTAGATAAGAATTCCTTTGTTTCAAAACTTTATTATAATAAGTTAATATTTTCAAATAATCATTCGAGAATTGTGATAATTCAATCGTTATTAACTTTCTTCTAGTATTTGGTGTATCTTTTATTAATTTTAAATCTTCTGAATTAAATAAAACAACATTAATATTCGATAAATAATCAGTTAATCTATCTATATTAGTATTATTTATCTTAACTCTTTTAGAATTATTTCTAATAATTACTTTATAGTTATTCTTTACTTTTGTCTCAATCGTTCCTTCAATTCTAGTTAAATCGGTATTATTTTTAATAATTACTTCTTCTTTTGAACCTCGAAATGATTTTGTTAAAGCAAGAACATATATAGCTTCTACTATATTGGTCTTACCCATTCCGTTTTGACCAATGATAATATTTTTTGAAGGATTAAAAGAAAGTTCTAATTTTTCATAATTTCTAAAATTAAGTAATTTCAAATTCAAAATTTTCATTTTAACCCCCTTAAATGCAATTTTAAGTGATTTTGCACCATTAATGTACACCTATACCACATACTAATTATATCACAAATTAGATATATAAAAAAGAAATTTATGCTCTATTATACCTTTTTTTTCTTAAATAATGTTCTAATTGCATTGATTTTAATATTTGATTGTTTAAAATGTTTAAACTGACCTTTAATTCCAATAAAACATCATTTTGAAATACAATAACTGTCACTTTTTTTAAAGCATTATAATAAACTCTATCAATATTCATCATATTAATCCAACTAACGGATTTTAACCTTGGGGAAGATGTTGGAAAAAATATTAATCTTTTTGAACCACTCACTACAATAGGAGATTTATACTTACATCCTGTAATAATTTCTGCACTTTTTAATCTTCCTTCAAAAGAACTACCATATTTTAAACAATTTTTCTTTATAATGTTATTTGGTCTTTCATTAATAACAAACATTTCCTTTCCCTCATATACTAACGAAATATCATTTCCACAGGATATAATTGCTAGAGTTTCATTATTAATAGTATAATCGCTCATAACTCACCTCCGTTCTTTAAGTGGCTACTCTATCATCTACCCTATGTAAAAATTTGTCGAAAAAAAATAGACTTTAGAAAAAGTCTATTAATATGTCTTTATTGGTAAAACTAATTGAATCAAAGATTCATCTGTCGCTGATTTAATAACGATAGGTTTAGAATCACTATTCATACAGATAATAATATCTTCTTCATCAAATGTTTTTAATGCATCCATCATATATTTTGCACTAAAAGAAATTGATAAATCATCTTGAACATTTCTTTCAACTGTTATTCTATTTTCAGCCTTACCTATTTCTGATGCAAAAGAACTAATAATTAATTCATTAGCAATAGCTTCCATTTTTACAATATTCTTTTCTTTACTCTGTGTTAAAAGAGAAGCACCATCAATTGCCAAATTATAATCATTTAATTTAGTAGATATGATATAAGCAAAGTCAGCTGGAATAAAATTAGATGTATTTGGATAACTTCCATTTAATAAATTAGATTGAAATTTTATTCCTTCATATTTAAACATAATCTTATTATCAAAAATATGGATTTCTACATTTTTATCATCTTCAGTCATTATTTTATCTAATTCATTAATATTCTTCCCTGGTATTACTATATCTATAGTTTCACTGTAAGGAGAATCTAAAGTAAGTGTTTTCTTAGCTAATCGATATGAATCTGTTGCAACACATTCTAAAATACTTCCATTTATTTTTATATTAATACCTGTAAGTAATGGTCTTGACTCTTGAGTAGATATTGCAAATATTGTTTGCTTTATCATCTTTTTTAAATCTCCAGATTTTAATTCAATATGGGAAGTATTATCATTTAATTCTATTTGTGGATAATCTACACTATTTAAACAATTTAAATTATATTGACTAGTCTCAGTATATATAAGTATTTTTAAACTATCAATAACTTCAAAATTAACAATATCACTTGGCAATTTTTTTATAATTTCAAGAATATACTTACTTTGTATAATAATTTCCCCTTCTACATCAATATTTTCTATTTTATCTGCAGGAATAAATGATTTTATTGTTAAATCAGAATCACTTGCTGTTAGATTCAATCCTTCTTTAGTTAAATCAAATTTGATTCCATTTAAAATAGGAATAATATTTCTTGTCGAAATAGCTTTACTTACATTTGTTAATTGTTCTAATATAATATTTTTCTTTATTGAGAATTTCATAAAATTTTTCCTTCTTTCTTTTATTTATTATTATATTGTTATTATTATTAGGGTTGAAAAAGTTGATAACTTTAATTTCCTATTAATTTACGTTATTTTTGCTGATTTTTATTAGTTTTTTTTGTTAAAAACTTAAGACTTATTAACATTTAATTAGATATTTTCATCTTAATCTCTTTAACTTGTTCTTTTAATTCATCATTTTTTTTGTATTCTTCATCAATCTTATCACAGGCATGTATAACTGTTGCATGATCTCTATTAAATTCTAAACCAATTCGTTCAATCGTCTCTTCTGTAGTCATTTTACATAAATACATCGCAATTTGCCTAGCTTTATTAATATTAGCAGTTCTTTTTTTACTTTTTAAATTTTCAACCGTTAAATCATAGTATTCCGCAACAGCTTTTTGAATTTTGGCTATATTATTTGTTATATAAAGAGAATTTCCTATATAATCTTTTAAATTTTCTTGAGCAAATTCTAAATTTATTTCCTTTGGAGAATACATTGCTGTGACAGCAAATAAGCGATTTATAGTTCCTTCTAAGTGTCTGACATCGCTTTCACAATTATTAGCAATAAATTCTAAAACTTCCTGTTTAATAAGAGCAGAAGCTTCTTTACCTGCTATTTTATTTTTTATAATTTTTAATCTTAGTTCATAGTCTGGAGGCATAATATTTACTGTTATTCCCCAATTAAATCGCGTTTTCAAACGATCTTCTAAGACTTTTAAATCATCTGGTGATCTATCACTACTTATAATTATCTGCTTCTGTCCTTGGTGAAGGAAATTAAAAGTGTTAAAAAATTCATCTTGTGTTTTCGTAGCTCCACCTAGAAATTGGATATCGTCTATTATCAGAACATCAACATTTCTATATTTATCTTTAAATCGTTGTTCTAATTCATATTTTTCTTCATCTTTTTTATATAAATTAGTAAAATCTGATATAAAAGTATCACTTGTAACATATAAAACAGATTTTTGCGTATTTTTCTTTATATAATTTCCAATCGCATGCATTAAATGTGTTTTTCCAAGTCCACTTTTTCCATATATAAATAATGGGTTATAGACTTTTCCAGGTTGTTCAGCAACCGATAAACCAACGGTTGCTGCAAATCTATTAGTATCCCCTACTACAAAATTATCAAAAGTATAAGAAGAATTTAAATTTGAATTATCTTCCTTAAATTTTGGTAAATCTATACCACTTTCTATAATTACAGGTTCATTTTTTACTTCTTCCTTTTCTAAATCTTCTTGAATTACAACCTCATATTCATATGGAACATCAGAGCATTTTTCTATCATTTCTTCCAATAGTTCAGTATAAAATTGATTAATATGATCTTTTATATAAATTGTTGGTACTCTTATAACTAAAATTCTATCTTGTACTTTTACAAGTTCAGCATCTTTAAACCAAATACTAAAAGATATATTATCTGTTTTTGATTTTAAATATTCTAAGCAACTATTCCATAACTCTACTCTGTCCATATAACCACCCTGTTGTCATAGCCTTCTAACTAATTAAATTTTATAACTTTTTAGTTGAAAAAGTAAAGAAAAATATTGAAAAAAGACTTTTTACCACATTTTTCAACAAAGTTTTCAACTCTTAATGTACTATAATATAGTATTTTGAAATAGTTTTCAACCTTTTCAACAAATTAATAAAAAAAGTTTTCAATTAAGTTTATAAGTTATCAACTTTCAACGTTGAAAGTGTTTAAAACTAAGAAAAAGAACATAAAATCGTTATATTTATTAACAATTATAAAAATATTATAAAAGCATAAAAAAATCTTCAATTTTGTTGACTTAATCTCCTTAATATAATATAATAACCTTGCTTTGAGATTGATGTCAGATTAAATAAACTGATATTTTTAGAACCGGAGGTGGAGCACTTATGAAAAGAACTTATCAACCAAATAATAGAAAAAAAGCAAAAAAACATGGTTTCTTTGCACGTAAAAATACAAAAATTCTAAAATCTAGAAGAGCTAAAGGACGTAAGGTACTTTGCAAATAAGTTAAGCCACACAGTGGCTTTTTCTTTTAAAAAAAGGAAAGAGAGGCAATTATATGAAAAAATATGAAATTGTAAAAGAGCATAAGCATTTTGATGATATAATTGCAAAAGGAAAATACATAAAAAGTAAATATTTTATTATATATAATAAGGAAAGTAATTTTGAATTTCCCCGCTTTGGTATTGCTGTTGGAAAAAAAGTAGGGAATGCTGTTATAAGAAATAAACTAAAAAGACAATATAGAATGTTGATTACTTCTAATAAAAAATTATTTTCAAAAGGAGTAGATTATATTATAATAGTTAAAAGAAGTTCATTAGAAGCAAAATTTCAAGATTTAGAAATAGAATTAAAAAGAACTTTAGAAAAATAGGTGAATGTATGAAAAAGAAAATAGTAGTATTATTCGCAATTGTTTTATTAACATTAACAGGATGTACCAAATATCTATCAGATGATAATAATAAAAGAGTAGTGAATGAAAAAACTGGTCAAAATTTAACAGCAAATATTTTATGCTTGCCAGAAGACAATAAACTTTTAGAAGAATATAAGAAATATGAAAAAAATCTTCCGATAAAGATAGAAGAGTTACCAAAGTGTACAGAAATGAAAATTTATGAGAAAAAATCATATAATGGACTTTGGGTTGGATTATTTGTTCGACCTCTTGCTTGGTGTATCATTAAATTAGGAAAAGTTTTTGGTAATTATGGTTTATCAGTAATGATTATTGGTTTAATAATTCGAATAATCATGCTTCCTATTTCTGCAAAAACGGCTAAACAACAAGAAAATATGAAGAAAATTCAACCAGAAATGTCACGAATTGAAAAAAAATATGAAAATAAGACCGATCAAGAATCAATGATGAAAAAGAGTCAAGAAACTTTAGCATTATATCAAAAATACAATATTAATCCAATGAGTAGTTGTCTTGTATCTTTTATTCAACTTCCTTTATTCTTTGCTTTTTTAGAGGCAATAAATAGAGTTCCAGCAATATTTGAAAATTATTTTTGGAAATTCCAATTGGGAACAACTCCTTTAATAGGAATTAAAGATGGAAATTATTACTATGTTATTTTAATTATTTTAATATTAGTATTTACAGCCTTATCATTTAAACAAAGTATGGCATCCATGTCTTCCTCATCTGAACAAGTAAAACAAACAAAATATATGTTGATATTTATGACAGTATTTATTGGTATTGCATCATTCCAATTACCATCAGCTATCGCTTTATATTGGGTTGTAACAAATGCATTTAATGTAATTCAGATGAATTTAATGAAGAAAAGAGGTTAGTAAAATGCAAGTAGAAGTATTTGAAGGAAAAGAAGAAAAAGAGGTTTTAGAATTAGCTTTAGAAAGCTTAGGCGTAGAAGAAAGCGAAATTCTTTATTATACAGAAAAAGAAAAAGGTGGACTATTAAAAAAAGAAGTTGTTAAAGTTTATGTAGCGACATTAGAAAACATAATTAAATTTATAAAAGAATATTTAGAAGATTTAACAAAATCTATGGGACTTAACGTAACTTTTGAATCAAAAATTCGCGATAGTCAAATTACTATAAAAATGTATTCAGATAATAATAAAATATTGATCGGAAAAAACGGTCAAACTCTTAAAGCATTAACAACTGTTGTAAAACAAGTTGTTTATAACAACATTAAGACATATCCATATATCGTATTAGATGTTGAAGATTATAAGGAAAAGAGAATCAAGTACTTAGAACGACTTGCTAAGAATTTGGCAAAAGAAGTTGCCGAGACAAAAAATCCAGTTGAGCTAGAAAATATGAACTCATATGAAAGAAGAGTAATTCATAATGTCTTAACTGATAACAATAAGGTTTATACAGAGAGTATCGGAGAAGAACCTGAAAGACATATTGTAATAAAACCAAAAGAGGACTAAATCCTCTTTTTTATTATTTAAGTTTGTAGTAAACTAAAATATAGTAGAATATAAAACTTTATGTTATAATATCAATCGCGAAAGGGGAGTAACAGATGAAAGAAAATATTTGTGCAATATCAACAGCTTTAGGTGTAGGAGCAATTTCTATAATAAGGTGTAGTGGCCCAAATGTAATTGAAATAGTTAATAAAGTGTTTGATTCAAAAGATCTTACAAAAGTAAAAAGTCACACTATCAATTATGGACATATTGTCAATAATGGAGAAGTAATAGATGAAGTATTGGTATCAATTATGAAAGCTCCCAAAACTTTTACAAAAGAAGACATTGTTGAAATAAATTCTCATGGAGGAATTTCAACAACTAATAAAATACTAGAAATACTAATTATTAATGGTATGCGTTTAGCTGATAGGGGAGAATTTAGTAAAAGAGCTTATTTAAATGGTCGTATTGATTTAGTAGAAGCAGAAGGAATTAACGATTTAATTTTGGCAGAAACAGAAGCCCAAAGAAAATATGCTATTAATAGAACTTTAGGAAATCTTTCTAAATTAATTATTGATAATCGAAAAATATTAGTAGGATTACAAGCTAAACTTGAAGTTAACTTTGATTATCCAGAGGAAGCAGATAATATTGAGATGACTCATAAACTAGTCTTAGACGATTTAATGATTATTAAAGATAATTTAAAAAAACTTTTATCTTCTAGCAAGGATGGAAAAATTATTAGAGAGGGAATTGATGTTGCTATTCTCGGTCGCCCTAATGTAGGAAAAAGTAGTATATTAAACCATCTATTAGATGAAGAAAAGGCTATCGTAACAAATGTTGCTGGAACAACAAGAGATATAGTTGAAGGAGTAATATCTTTATCGGGTATTAAATTAAACTTAATTGATACAGCTGGAATAAGAGAAACTGATGATATTGTTGAGAAAATAGGTGTAGATAAATCCCTTGATATCTCAAAAAAAGCAGATTTAATTATTTATGTATTTAATAATAATGAAAAAATCACATCAGAAGAAATAGAATTGCTTAAACAAATGGAAAATGTTAAAAAGTTAGTACTTATTAACAAATCAGATTTAGAAAGCAATATAGATTTATCATCTATCAGCGAATATCCAGTTGTATTTGGAAATACAGTTTCTAAAGATGGACTAGATGAATTAAAGAATAAAATAATTGAAATGTTCAACCTAGATGAAATAGGGAGCAAAAACTTTAATTTATTATCTAATGCAAGACAAATTGCTCTTATAACGTCTTCCTTAAATTCTATAGAAGAAGCAATAAAAAGTGTAGAAGAAGAAGTTCCACTTGAAATGATTGCAACAGATATAAAAGAAGCTTATGATTTATTAGGTGAAATAATAGGGGCAACTTATAAAGATGAACTGTTAGATGAATTATTTGCCAATTTTTGCTTAGGTAAATAATAATTTGGAGGTGAAAATATGAAATATGACATTATAGTCGTTGGTGGAGGACATGCTGGATGTGAAGCAGCTGCTTCATCAGCTAAACAAGGATTAAAAACAGCACTTATTACATCAAATAAAAGTAATATTGCAGACATGCCATGCAATCCATCAATTGGTGGAACAGCTAAAGGAATCGTCGTAAGAGAAATTGATGCCTTAGGTGGCTTAATGGGAAAAATAGCAGATATTTCTCACTTGCAAATTAAAATGTTAAATTCTGGAAAAGGACCTGCAGTAAAATCTTTAAGAGCTCAAGGAGATAAAGTTACATATCCTAAAAATATGGTTAAAGAATTAGAATCTATCGAAACTTTAGATATTATAGAAGCGATGGTGGAAGATCTAATTGTTGAAAACAATGAAATAAAAGGTGTTGTTACTCTAACTGGAGAAAAATACTATTGTAAAGCTTTAATTTTAACTACAGGAACATATTTAAAAAGTAAAATACTCATTGGAGACACTAGTAAACAAGAAGGTCCTCACGGTGAGGTATCATCAAAGCATTTATCAGACAAGCTAGCATCTTTAGGTTTTGAAATTCAAAGATTAAAAACAGGAACTCCTCAAAGACTTGATCCAAATACTATAGATTATTCCAAATTAATTGAGGAAAATGGGGATTTAATACCATTAACATTTTCTTTTGATAATGAAGCCTCATATGACGTTAATAATCAAAGAAAATGTTATTTAGTCTACACAAATGCTAATACTCATCAAATCATTAGAGATAACTTAACAAGGTCTGCAATGTATGGGGGATATGCCGAAGGAATCGGGCCAAGATACTGTCCTTCAATCGAAGATAAAGTTGTCAGATTTAGTGATAAAGAACGTCATCAATTATTTTTAGAACCAGAAAGTGACTTTTATCCAGATTTATATCTTCAAGGTTTTTCAACTTCTATGCCAATAGATATTCAAGAGGAAATGGTTCATTCTTTAGTAGGATTAGAAAACGCAAAAATTTTGAAATATGCTTATGCTATAGAATATGATGCAATCAACCCATTACAAATGTATCCTTCTTTAGAATCAAAATTAATTAAAAATCTTTATACTGCTGGACAAATAAATGGTACTAGTGGTTATGAAGAAGCAGCAGGGCAAGGATTAATAGCTGGAATAAATGCGGGTTTAAAATTAAAAGGAAAAGACCCGTTAATATTAAAAAGAAATGAATCATATATAGGCGTTTTAATTGATGATTTAGTAACAAAAGGGACACAAGAACCTTATCGTTTATTAACCTCTCGTGCAGAATATCGTCTTATCTTGAGACATGATAATGCCGATTTAAGATTAAGAAAATATGGCTATCAAACTGGACTTATAAGTGAAAAGCAAATGCAAAGATTAAGAGAAAAAGAACAAAATATAGCCTCTCTAACAAAAGAATTAAAAAATATTAAAATTCATCCTAAAGAAATAAATACTGAAATAAAAGAAGCTCTTCAAATTGAGGAATTATCTTCTGGTATGAATCTTTATGAATTACTAAAAAGACCCCAAATTAAAATTTCTTTTTTGAAAGAATATTTAAAAAACGAATACACTGAAGAAATATTTGAAATTGTTGAAATAGCAATTAAATATGAAGGTTATATTGCTAAAACTAATCGTGAAGTAGAAAAAATGTTAAAACTAGAAAGTAAAAAAATACCTAAAGATATAAACTATGCTAAAGTAAAAAATTTAGCCAGTGAAGCAAGACAAAAATTAGAAGCTATAAGACCAGAAACGATTGCTCAAGCCACAAGAATCAGCGGAGTAAATCCAACAGATATTTCAATATTAACAATTTATTTAAAAAAAGAATATGGAAAAGAGGAAATTCATGACTGAAAATGAATTTAAAAATATCGTTTTAGAAGAATTCAAAATAGAATTAACTGATGACATTATGAATAAGTTAAACATTTATTCTTCTTTTTTAATGGAATATAACAGTCATACAAATTTAACTGCCATAAAAAATAAAGAAGATATATATTTAAAACATTTTTATGACTCTTTAACTCTTGCTAAATTTATTGATATGCATGAAATAAATTCATTATGTGATGTTGGTACAGGAGCTGGATTTCCTGGAATTGTTTTAAAAATTGTCTTTAACCATTTGCATGTAACCCTAATAGATTCTAATAATAAAAAGATAAAATTCTTAGATGAATTAATAAAAAAATTAAATTTAGAAAAAATATCTACAGTCTTAACAAGAAGCGAAGAATACGCACTTAATAATTTAGATTCATTTGATTTAGTAACAGCTCGTGCAGTAACAACACTTCCAGCTCTTATTGAACTATGTCTTCCTTTGGTTAAAGTTAATGGTTTATTTGTTCCATTAAAAGGAAATGCTTCCGAAGAAATAAATATATCAAGTAGCATATTAACTACCTTAAATGGAACTGTTGAAAATACATATAATTTTTCTTTACCAAAGGAAAATTCAACTAGAACAATAATTAAAATAAGAAAGACTGCTTCTAACCCTAAAGGATATCCTAGAAGTTATGATAAAATTAAAAAGTCATTGAAAAAATATATAAAATAAAGTAATATTATAATAGGAAATAAAATAAAAAAGGGGAAATATTTCATGAAGATGGAATCACAAATAAGATTAATTAATATCGACAGTATTATTCCAAATAGATTTCAACCAAGACTTCAATTTGACGAATTGGCTTTAAATGAATTATCAGAATCTATTAAAGAACATGGAATAATTCAGCCTTTGGTTTTAAGAAGAGTTGGAGATAAATTTGAAATAATTGCAGGAGAGAGAAGATTTAAAGCTGCAACTCTAGCAGGATTAACTAGTGTTCCAGCGGTAATTTCTGATTTAGATGATAATGAATCAGCAGAAGTCGCAATTATTGAAAATACACACAGAAGAGATTTATCACCAATAGAAGAAGCAAAATCATATAAGAAATTATTAGACAGAAAATACGTAACCCAAGATCAACTTGCAACACGTTTAGGAACAAGCCAATCAAACATTGCTAATAAAATAAGATTATTATCTCTTGATGCTACTGTTCAAGAGTCTTTATTAAAAGAACAAATAAGTGAAAGACATGCCAGAAGTCTTTTACGTGTTACAGACAAGTTTAAACAAGTGGATTTATTAAATAAGATAATAAATGAAAAATGGCCAGTAAGAAAATTAGATGAAGAAATTGATAAATTACTTGGAACCTATAAAAAAGACACGCCAATCACAGGTGCTATAAATGCCAATACAAGAATTGATGTTAATGTAGATGATATTGTTAATAACTCTACGGATATATTTATGGAAGAAGAATTTACTCCAGTAAATTATCAATATCAATCAAACATTAAAGAAAATAATAAAAAGAAAGATTCTCTTTTCTTTAATAACTTAGAAAATGAAGCAGCTAATATGGATCCAACTTTGAATTTTGGTTTTAATCCATTTAAAAATAGTGTAACTACTGAAAAAGCCATTGAAAGAGATTATGAACTTTTAGAACTTGATGAAGAAGATGAAGATATTTTAGAGGAAGAAACTTCTTCAGAAAAAAATCAAGAAGTAGAAAAAGTCTTTATTGAAGAAGATTATAAAACAATGGACGATGTTATTATGGGCATCAAAAAAATTGTTACTAAAGCCAAAGCTAATGAAGTTCCAATTGAATTAGAAGAATTTAGTTTTGACAAATTCTATCAATTTATTGTAAGAGTATATAATGACAAAGACAAAAACTAGAAATGTTTAAATTTCTAGTTTTTATTTATGTAAGCAAGTTCTGTTCCAGATAAAAAATAAAATAAACTTTTGGACTTAGAGTTGTATTTTCCTGTAATTGGATCCATTGGAACAGCAACTACATTATCAGGTTTTGTATACCATACTTCATCCATATCTTTTTCAACATTTTCCATCGTATCTAACCATATATTCTTAATTGCTTTAGAATAGGTTTTAGGAGTTTCTGCATTTTGATCATTACCAGCCCAAACAAGCATTAAAGCTTCTTTATTATATCCAGCAAGCCAGTAGTCATTATCCGTAGTACCACTTTTTAAAGCATACTTATGACTTAATTTTCCATTAAGATATAAAACTGTAGGAGAGTAGTAATCAACAAAATTATAATTATAAGTGTTTGTCATAAGCTCATTAACGATATAAGTAATCGATTCATCTAAAACTCTTGTCTCTTCTAATTCTTTTTCATAAATTTTATTACCATTAATATCTTCAATTCTTCTGATGAAAAATAGATCTCTTTTTAGCCCTCCAGAAGCTAACGTAGTATAAGCAGTGGCAAAATCTAACATATTAATTTCTTTAGCTCCTAGAGCTAAGGATGGATTTGGCATTAATTCCTCTTTTAACCCACAACTTTTTAGAGTATCAACTAATGTATTTTCTCCCAAGAAAAGATGAGTCTTAACAGCATAGACATTATCTGAATAAGATAGAGCAGCTGCCATTGTTATATCTTTATTTCCATATAAATCCCCATAGTTTGTTGGAGAATATGTTTTATTTTCTCCAAATACAAAAGAGGTTTTTTCCGATTTAAACGTTGAGGCAGCCGTCATACCGTTATTTAAAGCAGCATAATATAAAAAAGGTTTAATTGTAGATCCAACTTGTCTTTTTGCTTGCGTAACACGATTATACTGACTTTTTACATAATTTTTTCCACCAGCAAGAGCCATTATTCCCCCTGTATTAGGATTAACTAATACACTAGCAATTTGATTATCATCATCTATATCATTTTCCTTAATAGCCATCTCCATCGCTGTTTGAGCATCCATATCCAAATTAGTGTATATTCTTAATCCTCCATCATCCAGTAAACTTTTAGGTACACCTTTAATATTTTTTAATTCACTTATAACAGCATCTTGATAATACATCAATGTATCCAAATTATTATTCTGATGTTTTCCATGAAGTTCTAAATTGTTAAAGTTAAGAGAATTAAACTCCTCTTCACTTATAACATCATTATCTTTTAAAAATTTTGAAACAACATTTACTCTTTTAAAAAAAGCTTCTTTATTACTTATAGGATTATAATTATTAGGACTTTTAGGAATACCTGCTAAAGTTATTGCTTCTTCAATAGTTATATTACTTATATCTTTATTAAAATAATACTGAGCAGCATCTTTTACGCCATAAATACCTTGTCCAAAATATATTGTGTTTAAATAACCCTCTAATATTTCTTTTTTTGAATAATGAGTTTCTAATCTAATAGTTAAAAAAGCCTCTTCAATTTTTCTTTCCCAAGTTTGATCAAATTCTAAAAATAAATTTTTTACATATTGTTGAGAAATTGATGATCCTCCACCTAAGATTTTTCCTGATTTAAAATTTAGATAAAGACTTTTAAGAATTCTTAATACATCGAAACCTTTATGCTGATAAAAATGTTGGTCTTCTACATTAACTATATATTCTACAAACTTATCATCTATATTATCTAAGGAAACCCATTCAGAATTATTAGAACCTTGATAGATTACATTATCTTTATTATCATATATATAATAGGAATTAGCTGTATTAAGAGCAATAGGTTCAGTAAAATACGCGAATATGTAAAGACCTATTAAGAACATAAATCCCAATACACATAAAATACAGCCTATTTTAATTATACGTTTTACATGTTTCATTAAATCACCATTAATATATTGAGACAAAACAAAAAAAATATGATAAAATACGCGTGAGAGTGATTATAATGAAAGAAATTAGTTTTAAATTAATCTCTAATGGAATAGAAATCATTAATGAAAAAACATCTTATTATGAAAAAGATAATACAATTAATTTTTGTATTAAAGGAGATGTTTATAAATTTGATAAAAAAAATGTTATATTAAGAAAAAAAGATCAAGAAAAAGAATTAGTTATAAAAATTAATGAAAAAGTTATAATAATTGAAGTAATAAAAGAAGGAATTTCTGTTGATTATCCTATTAATGTAATTACGACAGAAATCAGCGATTCCAAAGTGTTTTTTAGCTACAGTTTAGATAGTGAAGAAGAACTAGAGAATACGATAATTATAGAATTTTAATATTTTTATTGACAACACATAATTATATGATAAAATTAGTATTGTTTTAAGTATCAATAACATTTTTTTGATAACTTACATATAATGTTTTTGTAATTAGGAGGAAAATTATGAAAAAAGTTAAATTATCACCAGAGGAACTTGAGCAAATGTCACATGCCGATGTTGCTAATATTGTTCTAAAAGAAAATGGTAAAAAAATGACTATTCAAGATTTATTTAAAGAAGTAATTAGAATAATGAGTCTTCCTGAAAGTTATTTTGAAAGTAAAATTGGTGATTTTTTTGGATTATTATCCACAGATAAAAGATTTATTATGTTAGAAAAAGGTTTTTGGGACCTAAAAGATAATCATTCAACAAAAGTTATTATTGAAGATGAAGAAGAAGATGATATTGTTGTAGATGAAGACGAAGAAGTAACTGATGAAATTGTTGAAGAAGAAATAAACTACGATGATGACACAGTTGATGATGACGACGATGAGGATGATTTAAAAGATCTAGTTATCATGGACGATGGCGAAAGTGAAGATATGATGTAATAAACCTTTTGGAGAAATTGGAGGTGGCAAAAAATGCTAGAAAGATTAGAAATTATATATAACCACTATAAAGATATTGAAAATGAATTAAACTCTCCAGAAGTATTAAATGATTATACTAAAATGACAAAGTTATCTAAAGAAAAATCAGATTTAGAGACTACTGTTGAGAAATATCAAGAATATAAAACTATTACAAGTGAAATAGAAGAATTAAAAGAATTGATAAATGATCCTGAAATGGGAGAGATGGCTTCTTTAGAATTAGCTGAAAAGCAAGAAAGATTGCCAATTCTTACACATGAAATTGAAGTACTACTTATTCCAAAAGATGAAAATGATGGAAAAGATATTATTATGGAAATAAGAGGAGCAGCAGGTGGAGATGAAGCAAATATCTTTGCTGGAGATCTTTATAGAATGTACACAAGATATGCTGAAAAACAAGGATGGAAAATTGAAGTAATAAATGAAGTTCCAGGGGCATCAGGTGGATATGCTCAAGTAGAATTTTCCATAAAAGGAGATAATGTTTATTCTAAACTAAAGTTTGAAAGTGGTTCTCACCGCGTTCAAAGAGTTCCAACAACCGAATCTCAAGGAAGAATACAAACATCTACAGCCACAGTAGCTGTTATGCCTGAAGCAGAAGATTTAGATTTTGAATTAGATATGAATGAAATAAGAATTGATATTACTCGTTCATCAGGTTGTGGTGGACAAGGTGTAAATACTACTGATTCAGCAGTAAGATTAACACATCTTCCAACTGGTACAATCGTCTACAGTCAAACCGAAAGATCTCAAATAAAAAACAAAGAAATAGCTTTAAAAATAATGAAAACACGTTTATATGATTTAAAATTACGTGAAAAGGAAGCAGCTGAAGGGGAAGAAAGACGAAATAAAATTGGAACTGGAGATCGAGCTGAAAAAATCAGAACTTATAACTATCCTCAAAATCGTGTAACAGATCATCGTATAGGTTTTAGTGTTATGAATTTAGATAAAGTAATGGATGGAGATATAGATGCTATTATAGAAGCTTTAATAACTGAGGATCAAAGGAGAAAACTTGAAAATAGTTAAACCAAACTATTTAACACAAAATGATTGGGAATTATTAACCAAAAAATATAAAAATATGCACAGGGTAATAAAAAAGTTAAATAAAAATTATCCTGTGCAATATTTAATTGGAAATGTAAATTTTTATGGATATGAAATAATTGTAAATAAAAATGTTTTAATCCCACGTTTTGAAACTGAAACACTTGTCGAAAAAACAATAGACTATATTAAACAAAACAATCTAATAGAAGGTAATGTACTAGAGATAGGTACAGGATCAGCTTGCATTTCAATAGCTTTAAAAAAAGAGTTAAATGGTCTGAAAATAACTTCAATAGATAAATCTCCTAAAGCTTTAAAAGTAGCAAAAAAGAATATAAAAAATAACACAGTTAACATAAATTTGTTAAAACAGAATATTTTTAAGTATCAAATTTCTGATAGATTTGATGTTTTGATAAGTAATCCCCCATACATAAGTGAAGATGAAATAATAGATGAGAAGTGTAAATATGAACCTTCTATGGCTCTTTATGCAAATAATAAAGGACTAGCTTTTTATGAACATATTTTAAAAATAAGCCCTAATATCATGAATAAAAAAAGTATATTAGCTTTTGAAATAGGTTATAAACAAGGTGCTTATTTAGAAAAATTAGCAAAAAAATATTATAAAAAGGCAAAAATCAGTATAGAAACAGATTTATCTGGTAAAGATAGATATTTATTTATAATTAATGAATAGAAATTAAAAAAATTCCCCATGTATATTGTAGAAAGGGGAATACATATGAAAAAAGTACTTGTATTTCTAGCCATAATAATGATAATTATAATAAGCAATAAAGAAGAAAATATAATAATACCAGAAAGTTCAATAAGATTTAGAGTTATAGCAAACTCCAATACTTTAGAGGATCAAACAACTAAGAATAAAATAAGTAAAAATTTAAGTTCTTTTGTTTCAAATTTAATTAAGGAAACTTCTTCTAAAGAAGAAGCAACAAAAGTATTAAACGAAAATTATAATACAATAGATAAATATCTTAAAGAATATTTAAATAATAACAACCTTAATTTAAATTATGATTTAAATATTGGGAAAAATTATTTTGAAAAAAAGAATTATAAAGGTATAAACTACGATGCTGGATACTATGATTCCCTTGTTTTATCTTTAGGAAATAAGCAAGGTGTTAATTGGTGGTGTGTAATGTATCCTCCATTGTGCTTAATTGATGAGGATACAGAAGATGTTAAATATACAACGCTAGTACAAGATATGTTAGATAAATACAAATTCTAACATTTTTTTTATACTTAAATTTAATTTTAATGAATATAAATATGATATAACAATTAGGTGAGATATTTTCATTTCATTTACATCATGTTATTGAATAAAGTAGGAGAAAATACTATAATTAAAATAAAGAAAATCGAGTGGATGATAATATGAAAAAAATAATAATAGATGGTGGACAAGAAATAAGTGGTACAATAAAAATAAGTGGGGCTAAAAATTCTATAGTAGCTTTAATTCCTGCTAGTATTTTAACAAGTGGAAAATGTGTTATAAAGAATGTTCCAGATATAAGCGATGTAAGAATACTATTAGAAATAATGCGAGAACTAGGTTCAGAAATAACTTTTGAAAATGAAACAATAATAATAGATAACGGTAACGTAAAAAACAAAGAAATAACAGAAGAATTTGCTTCAAAATTAAGAGCGTCTTATTATTTTATGGGATCATTAATTGGTAAATTTCATAAAGTAGATATTGCTTGCCCAGGGGGATGTGTTATTGGATCAAGACCAATTGATATACATTTAGATTCTTTTAAAAAAATGGGCATAGAAATAGACGAACAGCAAAGTAAATTTGTTATGACTGTTGATGAATTAAAAGGAAATCATTTTTATTTAAACTTTCCCTCAGTAGGTGCTACTATTAACATTATGATAGCTTCTACTTTAGCTAAGGGACAAACCATTATTGAAAATGCGGCAAAAGAACCAGAAATAGCCAATGTTGCCTCATTCCTAAATTCAATGGGGGCAAAAATATTTGGAGCTGGTACATCAAAAATTATAATTGATGGTGTAGATGAGCTTTATGATGGATTTGTTGAAGTAATTCCAGACCGTATTGAAGCTGGAACTTACCTAATAATAGGGTCTCTTTTAGGGAACAATTTAACAATTGAAAATATAATTGAAAGTCACATTGAGTCAATGCTTTATAAATTAAAAGAAGCGGGTATTAAATATGAATCTAAGGGAAACTCTATAACTATTACAGCAGCAAAAAATTTAAAACCTATCAATATAAAGACAACTGTTTATCCAGGATTTCCAACAGATCTTGGACAGCCAATGTCAACACTCTTAACTCAATGTGAAGGGGAGTGTCTTTTTGAGGAAACTATTTATGAAAATAGATTGAGACATATACCTCATCTAAACTCAATGGGAGCCAATATTAAAGTATTTGATAATCAAGCTTTGATTCTTGGAAAAACTCCACTCCATGGTAAAAAAGTAAAGGCAACAGATTTAAGAGCTGGAGCAAGTATGCTAGTTGCTGGATTAATTGCTGATGGAAGAACAGAAATATATAATATTGAACATCTTTTAAGGGGATACGAACGTATAGTAGATAAGTTATCCCAGGTTGGTGTTCAAATAAAATTAGTTGAAGATGAAGAAAATATCTAAAATTTTTCAAAAAAACATTCGTGAATGTAAAATAATCTTGCAAAAATCTTAGAATATGCTATACTAAACAAGTAATGAATTTCTATAACCTGTGTATGGGTTATGGCGGAAGGAGGATTTAGATGAAAAAAAATACACATCCAAATCAAGTTGAATGCACTTTCAAATGTGCTTGCGGAGCAACATTCAAAGCTAAAAGTAATAAAGAAGAACAACTATTAGAAGTATGTTCAGAATGTCATCCATTCTACAAAGGTTCTCAAGGAAATCGTAAAAAGACTGGAAAAATTGAACAATTCAACCAAAAATACAACCTTAATTAACATTAAACTAGCAATCGCTAGTTTTTTAAATTTAATAAATTTGTTATAATAAAAATAGGTGATACAATGGGAAAACTAGGATATTTAATTAAAAGAGTAAAAAATATGAATTTTGACAAAATGTTTCAAACAATTGATTTAGTAAATAAAAAAACAAACAAATCAAAGATATCTATATTTTTTGATATAATTAATTGCGGAATAAAATATCAAGCAGGATATGTTGATTATAATTTATATGAAATGTATAAAATGAATAAAGATGAAAGAAAAACTGTTGTAACTAGAGGAATTAATAATGAGATTATAAAAAAATATAATGACATGACTTATGCTTATAAGTTTGAAGATAAGGCCTTATTTAATAACCTATTTAATAAATACTTAAATCGTGAATGGATATATATAAAAGAATCTAGTATTGAGGATTTTAAAAAATACTTAAAAGGAAAAAAAGAAGTAATAGTAAAACCATTATCGCTTTCTTGTGGAAAAGGTGTCGAAAAAATAGTTGTAAAAGATTATAACCCAGAAGAATTATATAATCACCTTATGCAGACAGATCAAACTCTTGTAGAGGATGTAGCTATTCAAAACAAAGTTCTTAGTGATTTATATCCTCATTCAGTCAATACTCTTAGAATAGTCACCTTAAATAAAGTTGTTGTGGCTGCTTTACTTCGCGTTGGAAATAAAGGAAATGTTGTTGATAATTTTAATCATGATGGAATGGTTACAACAGTTGATATTGAAACTGGAGAAATAAAATATCCAGCAATTGATAAAGTTGGAAATGTTTATGAAGTACATCCTGAAACAAATGTAAAAATAGTTGGTATAAAAATACCAATGTGGAACGAAGTAAAAAAGTTATGTATTGAAGCATGTGATATTGTACCTGAACTAGGTTACGCTGGGTGGGACGTATGTTTGGGTGAAGAAAAACCATTCTTAATTGAAGGAAACGATTTTCCAGGGCACGATTTATATCAATTACCTGTACATAGAAAAGATAATTATGGATTACTTCCAGAATTTGAAAAAGCCATGAAAGAAGGAAAATAAATGAAAATTGGAATAGCAACAGACCATAATGGTGTAGAAGAGAAAAAAATACTAACAAAATATTTAAGTGAACTTGGATATGAAGTTAAAGATTACAGTGTTAATAATACTCCAATAGATGACTATCCAGACTTTGCTGCTCAAGTTTCTAGGGCAGTCATAAATAATGAGATAGAACAAGGTATCTTGATGTGTGGAACTGGAATAGGAATGTCAATTACTGCCAACAAGTTTAAAGGAATAAGATGTGCTAAAATATCTACCAAAGAAGAAGCTATATTAGCAAGAGAACACAATAATGCAAATGTTATTGCTTTAAGCTATAAGATGCCTATTGATGAATTAAAAGAAATTTTAAAATATTATTTAAAAACAGAATATACAAATGATGAAAGACATGTAAGACGATTAAATAAAATTAAGGAAATTGAAAATCAAAATGTTTAAATTATTTGTTTATATGATTTCTTTAATGTTATCAATATTTGCAGTAAGCGGACTTAATATAAATCACATATTTAAAAAAGGCCACATAAATGAATCCAAATGTTTTATACTTATTATATCTTTAGCTTTAACATACTTGTTAGCTAATTTTATAATTGATATAAGTTCAATAAATTTAATGCCTTTATCATAATCTGACAAAATAATTATCAAAAATATATTACCTTATTAATAGGTGATATTTTTTTATGAAAGAAACAATTATCAATGTAAGTATATTTACTTTAATAGGTATATCATTAATAAGTTTTTTTACATATATTAATGCATCGACAAAGGAAGCTTTAGTTTCTCCTAAACAAGAACCAACAACAGAAATAAAAATAGATAATAATCAAGAATTAGAAGATTATTTAGTTAGAGTAGTAGCTTGTGAAATGCCCGCTTTATATTTAAACGAAGCATTAAAAGCACAAGCAATTGCTTCAAGAACATATGCATTATATCAAAGAGATATAAATAATGTTAATTTAACTAGTCAAGATCAATGCTTATTAAGCGATGAAGAAATGCATTCTAAATGGGGGGATAACTATCAAAAATATTATGACATAATTGTTTCTGCAGTAAATGCAACTAAAGGTATAATTATGAAAAAAAATAATGAATTGTTCAAAAGCTTTTACTTTTCAACATCTAATGGCTATACAGAATCATCTTTAACTGTTTTTAAAGAGGGAAATTTAGAATCAGTTTCCTCTCCTTGGGATAAAGAAAATAAAAATTATGAAGTAACAACTTCATTTGAAAAAAGTATGTTAGAAGAAATTTTTGGAGGCTTTAATAGCATTAATGTTGGAAAAAGAAATGAGACAAATCATGTAGAAGAAGTAACAATAGATAATAAAATTATTTCAGGAATTGAATTTAGAAAATTATTAAATTTACGAAGTACAGACTTTGAAATAACCAAGAAAAATGGTTCCTATGAAATAACAACAAGAGGCTATGGCCATGGTGTAGGAATGAGTCAATTTGGTGCTAATATGCTTGCTAAAGAAAATAAAACTTACGAAGAAATTCTTAAATATTATTATGGAAACATTGAATTAAAAAATTATTAGTATAATTTATCACTTTTTGCTAACACTTTTATTAGGAAGGTGATAATATGAAGTCTAGAAAAGTAGTAGAAATAGTTAGTTTAAGTGTTCTTATATTATTTGTGGTTGGTATAATTGGAGTAACATCATTTATATCAAAAAATGTATTTTATGCATTAAAAGGTGATGATAATTCTTTTATCTTAAAAGATCTTGCATCAACAGATTTACCTGTAGTAAATGAAGTAGCAAAAAAAATAGAAAAACCATTTAATGATGAAAAAACAAACATACAAGTAAAATTTTATAGTAAAGATTCCTCAAAAGAAGACCAAGAAAAAGCTCTTATATTATACGATAATACATATATGCCAAGTACAGGTATAATTTATTCCAATGAATCATCTTTTGATATATTGGCTATTGCTGAAGGAAAAGTAGAAGATATTAAACAAGATGAAGTATTTGGAACAATAATAACAATTAAACACAATAATAATTTAACAACAAAATATTCTAGCATTAAAGATGCAAAAGTCAATGTTGGAGACACTGTTAATACAGGTGAAATAATTGGAACAAGTGGAATTAACAAAGTTACAAGTGTTTCAGAAAATATGTTATACTTTGAAATGATTTGTGATGGTAAATATGTTAATCCAGAAGACTACTATGATAAAGAAATAGAAGAAATGAACTAATGAGTAGAAAAAATATGTATGTTAAAATAACGGACAACTTTATTTATACATATGTTAATAAAAAATTAAAAAAATATGAATCTAAATATATAAAAGATGGTAAAGTAGATAATGTTCATAAACTGATTTTGTATCTAAACAGATTAATAAATAAAAACTTTATAAAAAAAAGATATATCTTTATACTAGATAATCTTTTGTGTAATTCAGATATATTTGTTTATCGATATGTATTTGAGAATATGGGATTGTTGAATTATAAAATAATAACAGACATAGATATATTAAAGAATCATCTAAACGAAGACAATCTCATAATTATGAATTGGAGTTCCTCAATTAATTATTGCTACTTAAATAATAAAGAAATAGTAATTAACAGATTCAATGAAAAAATAATAAATGGATTAAATAAAAAATATCTTCTAACTTGTGGAGATAAAGAATTTCATTTTAAAGCAAATTCTCCCTTATACAATTATGAAGACAGTGAGAAAGTCATATTCAATTTTATAGAAGAAAGTGAATAACACTTTCTTTTTTATGTTATAATTAATTATATAATACAAACAAAAGAAGCAGTCCCCCTGAGAACTGCTTCAAAGAATAAAAAGGGGTTGGCTAGTGTGATACTAGCACCAATTCGCTTGTAAGTGAATTGGTATTTAATATACTAATTGAAAAGGGTCATTTTGTCAACACTTTTTTTAATTTTTTTATATGTTTTGGAGGTTAATTATGAATTTAAATGAAATTAAGGGAATTGGACCTAAAACAATTGAGCATTTAAATAAGTTAAATATTTATAATATCGATTCTCTAATTCGCTATTATCCTTATCGATATAACATTTTTACTCCTTCAAAAATAGATGAAACAACTTCTGCTGAGTCTACAATAATTATCCCAGGGAAAATTGTATCAGAACCTAAAATATCCTATATAAAAAGAAATTTTAATAAAGTATCTTTCCAATTTGAGACAGAAGAAACAATTATTAATGTTTCTATATTTAATCGAGCATTTTTAGCACGAAATTTAAAAGTAGGAAAATTTGTAACTGTTATTGGAAAATATAATAAAATAAATAATCAGTTTGTAGCGGCAGATATTTTATTATATAAATTAATTTCAACAAAAGTAGAGCCAGTTTATCATATAAGCTCAGGAATATCAGTAAAGACGATTTCTAAATGTATTATGAATGCTTTAGAGAAATGTCCACATGTTAGAGAAGTAATACCTAAGTATATTAATGATAAGTATAAATTTCTTGATACATATTCTTCGATTAAAGAAATACATTACCCAAGTAATACTAATACTTTAAAGCAAGCTCGTTTAAAACTTATTTATGAAGAACTTTTCGAATTCATGTTTAAAATAAACCTAATTAAATATAAAAATCAAATATTTGATGATTTCATTATTAAAGAATTAACAAAAAATGATTTACAAGAAATATTAAATAAAATACCATTTTCATTAACTACGGATCAAATAGACGCTATAAATGATATATTAAAAGATTTTAAAAATTTAAAACGAATGAATAGACTTATATTAGGAGATGTTGGTTCAGGAAAAACAATCGTTTCGTTTATCGCGATACTATTGAATAAAAAGGCAGGATTTCAAAGTGCTTTATTAGCACCAACTGAAGTTTTAGCTACTCAACACTTAAATAATTTTACTAATCTATTTAAAGATATAAAAGTCGGTCTTTTAGTTGGATCATTAACCAAAAAAGAAAAAGAGAATATACTCGTTAAATTAAAAAATAATGAAATAGACTTACTTATTGGTACTCACGCCATGTTAGAAGATAATGTTGAATTTGCAAATATAGGATTAGTCATTACTGATGAGCAACATCGTTTTGGTGTTAATCAAAGAAAATCACTTCAAAATAAAGGGAATAAAGTAGATGTACTCTATATGTCAGCAACTCCAATACCAAGAACATATGCTTTAACAATTTATGGTGATATGGATATCTCTTATATTAAGGAAAAACCTGCTGGACGAAAAGATATAATAACTAAGCAATATAAATTTAAAGACATAAAAAAAGCTGTAGAAACTATAGAAGACGAACTAAAACTAGGTTATCAAGCATACGTTGTAGCACCACTAATTGAAAGTGAAGAAGACAATGAATTAAAGGACTTAAAAAATATAGAGGAAATTTTAACTAGTAATTTTAAAGGGAAATATCAAATTGGCACTCTTCATGGAAAAATGAAACAAGTTGAAAAAGATAGAGTTATGAACAAATTTAAAAATGGAGAAATTAATTTATTACTTTCAACAACAGTAATTGAAGTTGGAGTAGATGTCAAAAATGCTACTATAATGACAATATTCAATGCAGAACGTTTTGGATTAGCCACACTTCATCAACTTAGAGGTAGAGTTGGCAGAAGTTCTTTACAATCAAAATGCTTATTAATATCTGATAAAGATACAGAAAGACTATCTGTAATGGAAAATAGTAATGATGGTTTTTATATTTCTGAGTGTGATTTTAAATTAAGAGGTTCTGGAGATTTATTTGGTGTTAAACAATCTGGAGAAATGACTTTTAAAATTGCTGATATTAGGAGAGATTATAAAATATTACTTCAATGCAAAAAAGATACAGAAGAATTTATTTTAAATAATATCGAGACAAATTTTCGAGATTATGAAAACTTCCAAGAAATTTTAAATGATGTAATTAATTCTTAGTAATAAATTTGCATAAAGTAAAGATTTTTGATAGGATAGGAAAATAACTTATTTTTTGGGAGGAAATATGGAAGAAAAAATAGAAAAGAAGAGAGAAATAATCGCTTATCTGAATGCAACAATTGAGCAATATACAACAAGAACAGAGGAAAATAAAAGTTATCGTAAAAAGGAAATAAAACAATCGATTTTTAGAAATTTAATTTTATTTGGAATTGGAGGTATATCTTCAATTATTTTCAAGGGATTTGCTGTATCTGGAACTATAATTTGGCCGATTTTCATAGTAACAATTCCTTTTGCTTCAATGTCATTGTTAGGAATACCACTTTCTATTATGTCTGATATATCTGATTTTAATGAATATCATAAAATCCAACGCAAAGATAAAAAACTATTAAAGACTGCAATAACAAGAAAAGCTTATGAAGAAGAAGAATTAGAAAAGTTAAATGAAACATCTAATTATTATGACAAAGATACAATTCCTTTAGAAAATATAAATTATGGGGTAAAATACATAGTTGATAATGAATTAGATACATGTGCTTCAAATATGCATAAACTAATTAGAGCTAGAAAATCAGGAAAGTTAGAAAATTTCTTATCAGAAAGATATAATGTAGCAGACAAAGAAAGTTTACAAATGTATGAAGCTATGATTAAAAGCTTTCTTGAACAAAAGCAAGAAAATAAAACTAATTTTATTTCAACAGGAAAGAGATTAATAAGAAAATAAGTGTTATCTTTTTCTTATTTACGAATAACAATTGACAAATTTGTAAAATTTGTATAATATTATTATAGGTATGATAGCAATATCATACCGGTATATCATAACGATCACTTCAATGTTATGGTATATCAACCAAAACCCCCTGAAGAGTCAGCGAAAGCTGGCTCATTTTTTTGTAAAATGAATTCAAAATATCTAATAAAATTAAAATAATATTTTTTTCATATGTTATACTATTAAGTGTAAGAAGACATAACATTCTTTATACGAGGAGGTTTTATGGAAGAATTAACAATAGAAGAATCGTTGGAAAAATATCCATATCTTAGGAAAATAACAGAATCCATAATTTTAACAACTTCTGATGATATGAAAAATATGGATAATGGTGAACATATATTATTTAACGGGGAGGACGTTTTAGTAGAATTTTTAAAAAGAATTATTCAAAATAATAATTATTATAATTATGCCAAGAAGTTTTTAGAAGATAAAATACCAACGTTTGGCGTAAGCTATATAATTGGTGGAGACACAGGAAGAACAATTAAATATTCTAAATCAACTATTGTAGAAGGAATACAAGAACTTATTAATTCTAAAAATTTAGTATTAAATCCTGAAGAAGAAATTCGATATGAAAATCTACGAAATACCATTTCATATGAGAAACTTTTAGATAAAACAAAAGATAGTTGTTTTAGTATAGAAATGGATGGAATATCCTATTCAATACCGATTAAAAAGATGATAGATATTATGGATTTACCAGATGAAAATTTTGATGAAATATGTAATAATTCTGAAATAAAAACAATCAATGGAATACCAAAAGAATATTTTATATATGCTTCATACAAGTTTTTTAGAGATAATAAAATATTTCAAAACTTTGTTATTCCAGAAAATATAAAAACAAGATTTAAAGATATTAAATCTCTTCAAAAAATTGACCTACAAGCTATAAATAGACATAAAAAAACAACAGATCAAACATTTAAAAAGTTGAAATTAATGAAGATTTAAGAAGTGCAATAATATCTTCCCTGCCTCAAGATATTAGTCAATTGGAAAAAGCAATTTATATCTATATAAAAATGTGTAAATTATTAACATATGATGATGAATATTTTGCGGTTAATCAAAAAGGTCCTGCTACAGAAAAGCATAAAGATGTTAATTATGTTTCTAATATCAATTTAACAAATAATAGAGTAGTATGTTTTGAATTTAATTTGATATATTCAAAACTATTAGATGAATTAGGCATAAATTTTAAAGCTGATTATCAAAACTTTGTAAACGAAGTATATGGATCTGGACATGCTAATCTGGAGTTTAGAAGTGATAAATTTTTGGTGATAGCCGATTCCGTAACTTCTATTCTTTTAGGCGATATTATGCGAGCTAAATTAAATCAACCATTAGTTGGATTAAAATGTATTAATAAAAACAAGAAAACACAACAAGAGTTTAAAAATGCTGTTGACAAAATTTACAAATTAATAGCAGAACAAGAATTAAATTCTAGTGATGCTCCGATTAACCATATTGAGACCTTTGAGGAACTTATATGTGAATATCAGCAAACCACTTCTAATATCAAACCTATAAGTCTTGATGAAAAACTTTCAATACTAATTGAAAAAGTTAATTCAAAAAAAATAGTAGGAGTTGATTCTTTATCCTACGTTTTACAATTAAAAAAGATTTTATTTGATGAGGAAGAGAAAAAGAATAATATTAGTATTTCAATAATTAGAAAAAATGAATATTCTGATAATAGAATCGCAACAGCTGTTGCAATTATAGCTTTAAACAAAATAGGATTTGATGCTGATAAGAGCCAAACAGAATATTACTACTATAATCCAAATAGTGGGTTACTATCCATATCTCAAGAAGAACTTCAAAAATGTTTTTATGAAAAAGAATTTGAATATATAGAAACTTCGGATCCTAGAATTCCAGGAATACAAGATAGTGAAGTATTAAAAAAACGTTAAGAAATTTATAAATAAAAAGACAGGTTTTCCTGTCTTTTACCATCTAGAACACTTTAAATTGTATTCAGAACATATTGTTTCATTTAATTGAATTGATTTATTTTGCGAATTGCAAGAACCACTATTTGCAAAACTAGCATCACCAAAAATATCAGTTAATCTTTTTAAATCTTTTTTCCAACTATTGTAAAGTGTATCATAATTATACTTATTATTAATTACTAAAGCCTTATAATCAACTAATAACTGATGATCATTAAAACTATATTTAAAATCTTTTACACCAGTTGGTAGTTTATTAATGATATTATTAATTTTAGTTTGTACTTCCCTTTCTTTTTCTTCATCATATATTATATTTCCATCATCATCTTGTCCTTTTGAGAAATAATAATATCCACACTTTGAATTAATATTTTCTATATGAACAATAATCTCATCATTTAAATTAATATTATTAATTGTTGAGATAGGTTTAGTTGTTTTTTTTGTAGTAGTCGATGCAGTAGGTTTTATATTTTCTTGAACAGAAGTAGTTGTAGGAATTGTTGTCGTAATTTGTTCTTTATTTTTTTCTTCCTCTTTCCAAATTGCGGTAAGAGTAATATCGCTAACAATAGGCGTATTAAAATCAAATTTTGTACCATTCAACTGCCATTCTACAAATATAAATCCATCTTTTTCTGGAACAACTGGTTGAATTACTAATTCATTTTCCACAATCTCTTGTTCTGTAACTAAAGATCCACCATCACTATTAAATATAACCTTAAATGTAATTAGTTCTTTTTCCTCATTTAATTCTTTAATTACATCTTCTTCTTTAAATTCTTTTCTTGTTATACCAATAATCTTAAAATCATCTCCCAAGTTAAATTGACTTTTTAATTCATCAGTTATTTCTTTATAACTAAATTCATAATTAGTAATAATCTTTAACGATTTATCTTCAATATTATTAGTGTTAGCAACTTCGACTATTGTACTAAGAGCTTCAATAACTGTTTTTCCATTAAAATTTATATTGCTAAATAAATTATTTTCTTGGTCAAAAATCTCATGATTAATGATTTTATCAGAATAATTTCCACATGCATACTTTTTACCATGGGAATCTGTACATTCATCATATGAAGTTTCAAAAATAAATTTTATAATTGAACTACTTTTTACATACATTTTATATTGATAAGTTTTAACTTCTTTTTTGGGAATTCCTTTTTCTTCCTCTTCTGATAAAACACTCATGCCAATCATTACACTTCCAACAAAAATAAGTATACCGATAATTAATAATAAATACTTATTATTAAATACATCCTTCACTTTATGCTCACTCCCTTATATTAAAATAATTATACTAAAAAGTTATCTTTTTGTGAAGATATAAAAACGGTAAATTATTTCAAACTTTGACAAAAAGTATTTCAACTATTATAATCTATATATTAGTTGAGGTAACAGATATGACAGATAATGAAATAGGAAACTTAATTAGACAGATAAGATATGAAAATAGTTTGTCTTCTCGTGAATTTGGTGATAAATATAATGTAAGTTTTCAATCAGTTGCAAGATGGGAAAGAGCTAAACCTTTACCACCAGAAGAAATATTGAAGCAAATTTGTGAAGACTTTGATATAGACTATGATTCGCTAAGAAAAAAGAAAGAAAAACCACCAATCAAGAAAATCTATTTTATACTAAATGCGATACCTATTTTAATATCATTTCTAACAATAATATTATTTTTTATAATGCTATTTAAATAGAATGTTTCTTAATAAAAAAAGACTTACGTAATGTAAGTCTCTATCTAGACAATTCTTCCCTAGATATTCCGTAATAATACGTCTTGAAATTAATCAATTTATTATTACATTATTATTATTGATCAAAGTTAAAATATTATACATGGTTTTTATAATTTTATTAGAATAACACCTACAATTATTAAGATACCTGAGATAATTTTAATTAAAAAGTTTTTTCTATCTTTATCAAATATTAATTCTACTACAGCATTTATTATAGAAGTAAGAGCAAAAAGTGGAGCTACAATAGTAACACTTTTTAATTGGTAAGCTCTAACTGATGAAATTAACATTAAACACCAAGTTAAAGCAGCTAAGATAAAAGCATTCTTGTTATAACACTTAAATTCTTTAATTAAATTTTTAAAAGTGAGTCTATTAAAAAGAGAAATAATAATAGCAGGAACAGACACAGTTATTATTGTGTATATTGCTAAATTAAAGTAGTCAGATATATTAACATTTATAAGCATGGCAACAGCAAATAAAAAATTAGAAATAAAAGCCATAAGGAAATATTTATTAAACTCAAATTTTCCATTATCATAACTTATAAGCAAATTTGAAAGTATTATTAATAAAGCTCCAATTACTTTTAAAGGAACAAATTTTTCCTTTAAAAAGACTAAGCCAAAAATAATCATAAAGACTGTTGACAATTGTTTTAGCATACTAAAGGTTGACGGTTTTAAACCATATCTTGCTTCAATATTTAATCTATCCGTGATTGCATATATTAGTGTTGTAATCAATAAAATAATATAGACTTTTATCTCTCCAGGAAATTTAATTTCAAATAGAGGAATTAAAAAGATTGCAAATAATGCAGTAAATAATTCTAATAAAACTGTTAATGCATTTGCATCTTTCATATCACGATTTGCCAGTTTAAATGTTCTTGCAAATATACAAGCTGAAATCAAGTATATAAAAACTTGAATTTGCCACAAATTAAGTATTTTCATCATATCACCATACACATTATATCACAATCAAATAAAACTCTTTACTTAATTTAAATATACATTTATAATAAATAGCACTAGGTGATAATATGAATAGAACATTGGCTTTAAAAATGGCTTTGGTTATGTTAAATAAATCATTAGAAAATAAAATAACATTAGAAGAATTTAAACAAACAACTGATTCTATTTTATTAGAAAATAAAAATATGAAAAACCATAACAGTATAGAATATGAAGAAGATACAGGAACATACAATAAAGCTCAAATATTTTTCTTCTTATTTAATAATATGGCATATTATAAAACTGAAGAAACACTTTTTACTTTTGGAAGTTATTTAGTATCATTATGTAGCGGACATGATCACTATAATGCCATATCTAAAGTCATATGGGCAAGTTTAGAGGATATACAAATTGACCTTGCAAGAAGAGTAGAAATAGAGGTTTTAACTCATCTATGTAATGCCGTTGAATCATATACCACAGCTTCACCTGAATATTTTAAGACAGAATTTTTAAAGTACATAAGCCAAAATATTTGTATAGTAGAGCGCTTATCCTCATTAGACATCGCAGAGTCTCTTGACTATGCTCAAGAAACAATACCAGATATAGATTTTATTGAGAAAAAAGACAAATTAAAGGAGAAAATGTCTAAAACCAATTATTATCGAAAGGAAAAAGTTGTTAAACGTTTGCGTAGTCTTTTAGTTAGAAACTATAATGAAGAAACTTTTTTTGAATTTTGTACTGAAATTTCAACACTAATAGATTCTCTTAATTTGCCTATTTATGACAAATCAATATTATCAAAAAAATACAATGATCAAATTAAAAGCCTATATGAATATTTAGCACCAATATGGAATGCAAAAAAAATTGAAGATAAATATCAATTATCATTATTTTAAAGGAGTTTTATTATGTCAACAAAAAGAGAACAATATCTTGATTGGGAAGAATACTTTATGGGTAATGCGTTGCTTGCATCTTTACGAAGTAAAGATCCATCAAATCAAGTTGGTGCATGTATAATTGATGAAGAAAGTCATAAAATCTTATCTATTGGTTATAATGGATTACCACGTGGTATGAATGATGATACATTTGATTGGGCATCATCAGGAGAAAAAACAGGTATAAAAAAGAATATTAAAGATTATTATACAGTTCATGCAGAGAGAAATGCCATTTTAAACTATAATGGAGATTTGAGAGGGAAAACACTTTATGTTACTTGGTTTCCTTGTACAGAGTGTACAAAAGAAGTTATTCAATCTGGTATAAAAAAGATAGTTTATTTAAGAAACTATTCTAAGCCTGATGAAGTAGAAATTAGTCATATAATGCTTAGAGAAGCTGGAGTTATAGTCGAAAAATTCAATGAAGATCGTGAAATATCAAAAGAAGAAGTTACTGAAACTATGCAAATTATCCAAGATAGAATAAAAAAACTTAAACTCAGTAAATAAGTGAAAATAAAATGTAAATATTTGTCATTTTTCCTTGAAACGTTTACATGGCTTTGTTAAACTTTAATTAGAAAGAAGGTACATTATGGGTTTAACAATGTCAAACGCAACTTATGCACGTAGTACTACAGGCATAAAGAATTTAAAAGCAAACCTAATTGGAGACATTACAGCAGTTACAAAAAAATTAACTCCAACAAGTGACAGCTATAAGTCAATGGTAAATACAATCAACAATTATTGGGTAGGAGAAGATGCAACAGCATTTATTAAAGATCTTGAAAAACAAATAGATACTTTAAATAAAAATATATCTAATTTTAAGAAATATGTAGATGCATTCGATACTGAACAAAGTGCATTTATGAAATTCCAAACCAATAATAAGTAGAAAGAATGGTGAATAAAATGGCAACAGGAATAACTGGTATTAACACTGCAGGTATTGCGAAAATGCAACAAGCAGTTCAAGATTATAAAAATAGTTTAGTAAAATTAACAAATATTTCTGCATCTAAGTCAGAAATACAAGCTGCTATAAAAGGAACTTCAGTTGAAGCTCAAGCTACAACTTTGATTAATACAATTGATCAACAAATAACTGTATTATTTCAATCTTTAGATAGATTCCAAAATAGAATTTCTACATTAGCAAGTAATTATTCTAAATATGATACATCATCAAATGTAATTAGAGATGTGTCTGATTCAGTAAAGAGTTAATAATTAAAATCACTTCGTATGAAGTGATTTTAATTTGTAAGTAAAACTAATATAGTACCATTGCGAATATTAGTATTAAGTAATAGTGTGTTTGGCATATATTTTTCTCCAGTTCTTGCATTATAAAGGACACTGTTTTTTGAAAGCGTTAATTCACCATTAGACATTTCAGAAACTGTTGCATTTAAAAGATTTATTATGTTTCCAATTCTTTTATTAACAGGTAATGAAACATCATAACTTTTATCAATTTCAGGGATTAATAATTTTATAAAAACCTTATTATTAATAAATATCGCCTCCATCTTCAGTACCTAAACTCTTTATAACATGATATATTTCATTATTTGAAACATATGCTAGTCCTTTAAAGTTCTCATTAACATCACTTAAAGACATTGAATTAAACTTAATTGCATTTTGAATATCAACGCCTTTACCAATCCAAATTCCAGATTTGTTGTTAACAATTTTACTGTACCAATCTTCTTTCATAATTCGCTTATACGAAGAATAATTATCTGCAAAGATAAAATGTTTATTTTGTAAATTATTTAAATTGTCTAAAATACTAAACAATTTATCAATTCCTTCATCTAAAACTTTATCGTAAATATAACCAACTCCTAATAAAATATAAACGATTGATTTTTCGCTACTTTCATTTTCTATCTGACTAATGTTAGCAGTGAATTCACCACTAACATAATCTAATCCATAATTGTCTGAAATACATCCAACGAAATCTATAATTTTTACATTTACATTTGGAATGGAAGACATTATGGAAACAAAATTAGTAATAAAAGCATTTTCAATTAATAAATTATTACCTATTATTTGTGATATCTTATTAGCAGTAAAATCAAACTTATTAACACTTGCGTCATAAATATTTATACCGATTGGCACATTTTTTATGCTATCAATATAACTTGATAAAGTATCAGAAGTAATTACTTTAGGAATAACAGGGATAGGAGGAGTTTTAGATGCTGTCTTAGCATATTTTTCAAAAGTTGTTATTATACATTGATTAATTAAATTTTTTTGAGCAATTAAACAACTTTGCATTTCATAAGCAGAACCATCCATACTAATAATTCCTCGACCAAAATATTTAGATGGAGTTAGACCCTCTGGTGCATCTAAATAGAATTTATAATCAAAATTATCTGACAATTGTGTAGCTATCTTATTTGGGAATGACTGACTAATCTTTGTCTTTACAGATGATGGAGAAATGGCTGTCATAACAAATACAATTCCATATTTAGAACTCTCTCGAACTAGATGAGCAAAGAAATCATCATAATCGCCATGACTCTCTATAAATGTTTCATAACCATTTAGAATAATCATCATTAAAGGCATTTTTTCATCTGAATTTTTTATATATGAAATGTAACTTCCACCATGTTTTGAAAATAGTTCTTTTCTTCTATTTATTTCTCTTTCTATCATTAATAATAGACTTCTAACTTTATTATTTTCTTCTAGTAAAACAACATCTCCTACTTGCGGAATTGAAGAGAAAATCTTTAAAACCTCTGCACCAAAATCCATTATATAAAGACTAATTTCTGCTGAAGTATGAAATATACAGATAGAATAAACTAAAGTCATTAGAAGATTTTCTTTTCCTGTGCCCGCATTTCCATAAATAATTAAATTACCAGAATTAGTAAAATCAATTGTTAAAATATTTTGTAGCTGAGATGCTGGTATATCATATTCTCCAATTACAGGATTTATTAGATAAGGTTGTGGTTTATAGCTATATTTTTTAATCGTGTTTATTAAGTATATTTCTGGAGGAATACTTGGTAACCATAATTGTCTCGTATTTATATTTTCACGTTTTGATATTTCATATAAAGATTTAACAATATTCGTTAACTGATCACCATAGTTTACTTGGCTTTCTATTTTTATTGTATCAGTAATTTCTTTGATCAAATTACCACTATTGTCAACAATTTTTATTGAATCGTCAATATTTTTTTCCATTCTATCTTGAGGAATATATCTGGCTCCAGACCATGCTGATTGACCAATTTCAAACAATTCATCAAATCCAACTTGTAAATAAAATCGTCCTGTTTCTTTAATACTTGCAGCATCCGACCTTTTTAGTAATTCCATACTATCCTCTGATGTTTGTACTTTTAAACATATTTTAAATTTAGAGTTAGACCAGATTTGATCATCGACAACTCCACTTGGCTTTTGAGTTGCTAGTATTAAATGAACTCCAAGAGATCTACCAATTCTAGCAGCTGATATTAATTCATCCATAAAATCAGGCTGTTGACTTTTTAATTCTGCAAACTCATCAGATATTATAAATAGATGAGAAATAGGTACTTTAACTTTGCCATCACGATAAAATTTTTGATATTTATAAATGTCAACAGTACTCTCACCAAGTAAATCTCTAGCTTCATTAAACATTCTTTGTCGTCTTTTGAGTTCACTATTAATCGATACAAGTGTTCTATTCATTTCTCCCGTATCTAAATTTGTAATAGTTCCAACAAGATGAGGAATCTTTATTCCAGTTTCTCTATTTTCAAAGGCTCCAGCTAAGCCACCACCTTTATAATCAATAAGAACAAATTGAACTTCATCAGGGTGATAATTAACCGCCATAGATAAGATAAATGAAATAATAAACTCACTCTTACCAGAACCAGTAGATCCAGCAATTAAACCATGAGGACCATGAAATTTTTCATGTAAGTCTAATTCAAAAAGCTTTCCATCAGGGTGCACTCCAATAGGAGCCTTTAAACTATTAGTTGGATCATTTTTAGTCCATCTATTAACAATGTTAAGTTGATCAATTTTTCCAACATTGTACATTTCTAAAAAGTTAATAGTATTTGGAAGTTGATTAGCTAAATTTATAGAAGAAGCTGGAATATTAGCAATAGTCAACGAAGAAATTGCTATATCTCCAATAAATAAATCTGGTTTAAAACTATAATCTTGCAATGCACTTAAATCCTTGCTAAATATACCAGATTCATTATTCTTAAACTGTATGAATTGGCTAAATCTACTAGGAATATTTTTTAAAGACTCTTCAATCATCATTAAAGAAAAACCAGTATTTGCTTTACTATTTAATATTTTATCTACTATACCTGATCTTTTTGCTAATAGATAATTATCAGTAACAATTAAATAGTATTCATCAAAGTTTTTGTAATACTGATTATTTTCTTTAGGATCTTGTTCCTCTTCTGTGCGTTCAATATTTTTTATTTTAATATTTCTTTCTACAAATATATTTTCTAAATAAGATGATACTTGCTTCATCTCATCTTCATTTGTTGCAAAAAATCTTACATCACTATCATTGCTTTTTAAATGTGGCAAATATTTCAAATATTCCCATTTACTATAATTTTCTTCATCAGTAAAAACAACAATTTTTAAATCAATACCACTATAGAAAGAGATTAATTGAGCCATAATGTTGTCAATTACTTCTTTTCTATTAGAAAATGTTTCATCTATTATAATTGGTAATATTCTATTTTCAATTGCTGATATGGTAATTGGAACATCATTTAAAATAAATTTAGTATTAACTAATGACTCTACTTCTTCTTTTAAATTATCATCTTCAATTCTAAAATCTTCAATAGTAGCATCAATTTCCAAATCTGCTTTTTTATTACCAATACCTAATCTAAAAGTTAAAAAATCATTATCACCTATTTCACGGCTCCAAATTTTATTAGTTACTTTTTGAATATTGTCAATTAATTCTTCAGAATTAAGATTATTTTGAAAAAGAATTTCTTTTTCTCTTTGCATTAAATCATTAATTTTACTTTTTTTCTTTTTTAGATATTCACTGTATTTATTTTGTCTATTGTTTTCTTTTGTCTGAAGTTTTTTCCTTTGATACTTATCCAATAATATAGGAAATAAAATACATCCAAGTATTAGTGCAATACAAATAATAATTTCTGATATAGAACCTACTAAACTTCTTTGACCAGAAACCACGCTAAATATTGCTACTATTCCTGTTATAGAAGAAGATACACCCATCATTATTGTTGCACCTAAAGTTAGTATTGCTGGTGGACCATCATCTTTAATGACATCAGGTGGAGCATCAATATGGACCTGTGTTTTTTTAAATTCTGATTTTAATCTTGGGGTATGAAAAAAAACATCATTATCATTATAAAGTGTAGCGTATTTTTCAGTACCATCAACTGGTTCACATAAATTATCATCATGTAATAATTTTTGACTCTCATCAATCGGAAAAGAAACTTGTAATTTATCTGGAACATCATTAATAAGAATAAAGCTTACCATCCAGATTATTTTTATGCCATCTATAAAAATTATGTCTCCAGCATTTAATTTTGAGGAAAGAATCCTTTTAGAATTAACATAAGTATATACTAAATTATCTAAAGACTTAATTTCCCAAAATCCATTAGTAAGTTCTATAACAACCTGATTTTGATTAATCCCTATAGACTTGCAAATGATATCACATTCTTCTCCACCTATAACTATTCTTGTCTTACCCATAATAGAGTATCTATTATAATTTATTGGAGCTTCATAAAAAAACATTTTAATAGGGTCTTTTATATCATTAAAAGAAATATCATAAAAAGATAAATTTTCAACAATATCAACATCAATATCAAACACATTTTTTTTAACAATATAGTTTTGGTTTTTTCTTAAAGTCCATTTTCCATTATCAGCTATTAAAGTAATATTTTCTGAAACTCCTTCTGGCGAAACATAATTAATTAAAAAAGAATCCTCCACTCTTGCAGGCAAATTAAAATCATATATCTTTGTTTTATCGGCTATATAAAGCTTCATGTTACCACCTTTTTATCATAGTTAAATTATAACATATCAATTTATAATAAGAAAGTTAAAGAAGACTTATTTCCTTATTTTAATTAATTCAATTGAATCAGTTTTTATTATTATAAGTTTATATCTATTTATTAATATGTTATCAACTAATTTAAACTGATCTTTTATATTAATATTAACAATATTAAATAATGCAAAAACATTATTAAAATATTCATCCATACTACAATTTAAAGTTATTTTATTATAGTATGAATAGGCAAGACCAAAAGCAACAAGATTTGGAACTACATTATATTTGATGTAATACAAATTTATCTCATTAATTTCTTTCCAAGTATTCATATATCCTCCTATATATTTATTACATAAAAACACTAAATTTACTTCAAAATAAAACAAAAAATATGTTATAATTAAACTGAGTAAGCAATTACTTAGTAGAAAGGAATTTTATATGAAATTAGAAGGAAGTAAAACAGAACAAAATTTAATGACTGCTTTTGCTGGTGAATCACAAGCAAGAAATAAATATACATATTTTGCATCAAAAGCAAAAAAAGAAGGGTATGAACAAATAGCAGCAATATTCTTAGAAACTGCAGAGAATGAAAAAGAACATGCTAAATTATGGTTCAAAGAATTAAATGGAGGAGAAGTACCATCAACTCTTGATAATTTAGTTTCTGCTGCCGAAGGTGAAAACTTTGAGTGGACTGACATGTATGATGAATTTGCTAAAACTGCCAAAGAAGAAGGTTTCGATAGAATAGCATTCTTATTTGAAAGTGTTGCGGCAATTGAAAAAGAACATGAAGAAAGATATCGTAAGTTAATTGAGAATGTTGAAGGTGGACTTGTATTCTCAAAAGATGGAGATACAATTTGGAAATGCCGAAACTGTGGACACATTGTTATTGGAAAACAAGCTCCAGAAGTTTGTCCAGTATGTGCTCACCCACAAAGTTATTTTGAAGTTAAAGCAGAAAATTATTAGAAAAAGTAGAGAAAATAGTCTCTACTTTTTTAATATTTGAATACCATTTTTATTGTCATGTAATAACTCTTTTACAAAAGGACTCATAGTTTTATTAACCATAATATAAATGCTATTTTTAGTTCTAGTAAGAGCAACATAAAATAATCTTCTTTCTTCTTCAAAAGGAATATAATCTTTTTCTTGAAGAACATATCGCAAAACTTTTTCATTCTTTATTTTGGACGGAATATTATCAGAATTAACTAGTATTACGTTATTGGCCTCCAACCCTTTAGATCGATGAATCGTAAGTAGATTATCCCATTTTATATCTTTAATATCTGAATTATTTCTTCCAATTATTAAAATATCTTTATCATTAATTAATTTAATAGTTTCATCTATATTATATCCTATTACAATTTTAATAGGTTTATTTAAATTTTTGTTTGAAATAATCTCTTTTTTTAATTGCTTTTTATTTTTCATAATAAATCTTGAACTAATGTTAATTAATTCATTGCTGTTCCTATAAGTATATTTTAAATTAAAAATATTAACATCAGAAAAAAACTCTTTAAAATTAACAAATATATTTAAATTACATCCGGAAAACCTATAGATGCTTTGCCAGTCATCACCAACAACAAAAACATATGAATCACATTTTTTAATAATTTCTTTTATAAGATTATATCTAACATAAGAAGTATCTTGAAATTCATCAATAATTATATATTTATATGCTATATTCTTTTTATTAACTATTTTAGCTGCTTCAGTAATCATATCATCAAAATCTATACTATTTGTACTTTTGCATTCTCTTAAATATATAAGTATTATATCCATTATTATCTTTACAACTTTTTTTTCATTAAAATAAGTATGTTTATAAATTTTAAATATATCCTCTAGATTCATATTATTACTCTTAGCAAGTTTTATGAATGTGGAAATAGTTCTTTTTAATTTATAGTATTCTTTTGTCATATAGATCTTATTTATATTTTTATCAGTAAAAAATAAAGACTTAATAAATTTACTTTTATCATATTTCATAACAGATTCAAAGTATTCATCAATTATATAATCTAAATAATTATCGCTTATAATATTAACATTTCCTAAAATAGATAAACCTAGTTTATGAAAAGTATAAATATCTAGATTATAGCCCATCATTACAGTCTTATCTTTTAATGCATTAACAGTTTCATTAGTAAAAGAAATACAAAGAATTTGTTTCTCATTTACATTCTTTTTTTCTATTAAATATTTTATCTTCCCTAAAATCGTTAAGGTTTTACCAGAACCAGCTCCAGCCACAACTAGTGTTGACTTTGCTTCACTTTTTATAGCCGCAATTTGTGTTTCATCTAAATCATATCCATTTATATTAAAAAAATTCATTTTTCCCCCTAAAATAAAAAAGAAGTATATTAAAATACTTCTTTAATTTAATTGTTTAAAAATATCTTTATTAATTGAATATAAATATATATTACATGGCTTTTTATATATTGTCTCAATATAATCTTTATATCCATTAAGTTGAATAGAATATTCCTTGTCATCTATATTTGACAACTTGTAATCTATTATATCATAATGATTTTCATATTCAACTAATAAATCAATGAATCCATGAAATATAGCTCCATCTTTAATAAATCTTACTTCATGCTCTTTAAAACATCTGGCACTTTTAATATTTTTTACTTCTTCATGTTTTAAGAAATTAATAACTTTTTCTTTATATTTTTCATCTATATTTAAATCAGCAAGGTTATTATTTTTAAAATCAAAAACTTCAAAAACATAATGCATAAAAGTTCCAAATTCTAATCTCTCTTTCAAATCTCTATCAATAACTTTGTGAAGAGATTTAGAAAAATGTTTGTTGTCAATTAGATTAGAGTTTATATTAATTTTTTTAACTTTTATTTTTTCTTTCACAAAACCAATTTTTTCTCTATAATTAGAAACACCTATATAATTGTAATCACTACAAATATTTAATTTATCTAAATCAATTTTATTTATATGTGAATTCAATTTATATTTTATTAAAGTCAATATATCAGAAATTGACTTTGTACTTATTAAAACTTCTTCACTTGTTTTTGAAACTGGTTCAATATTTTTATTGAATTTATTAATTATTATTATCTTTTCTTTAGCTCTAGTTAATGCTACATAAAACAGTCTTATTTTTTCCGAAAGATTTTGAATATTTTCATCATATTTATATAGAGTATTTATAAAAGTACTACCAACACCATTTTGATAAAATGGTAAAACAAATCCAAAATTAGAGCTAAATTTGAAGCGAGAAATATTTGGATCTCTTTTTATATCAGAATTCAGGTATGGTAAATAAACATAAGGATATTCAAGACCTTTTGAGGCATGAATCGTCATAATCTTAACTGTATTAGATGAAGAATTTTTATTCGTTGTCATAGTTATAAGTTCATTACTTTGAAGTAACTCATCAAAATAACTCTTTAAAGCATAAATATCCATTCCCATATCATTAAGAGAGGTAATATTATTCATAAAATATTCTAGTTTAGTTAACCTTTCATCAATATCTCCAACTAAATTTAATTTGTTAATAACACCAAACTTTTCAACAATCAAATTAAATATTTCTCTATTAGATAAAGAATCAATTTTCAATGAAATATCGTAAGCTGTACTATAAATAACTGTATCCTTAAAGTTTTCAGAAACTATAATTTTATATATTTCATCATCATTCATATGAGCAATATAAGATCTAGCAATGGCTAAAAAAGAATGTTTAAAATTCATATCAAATTTTTCTTCATGAACTGAAATTATTAAATTAATTAAATTCTTTAATATATAAATTTCATCTTCATCATTAATTACTATATCCTTATAAATAGTACAGGGTATACCCTTATATTCTAAAACCTTCTTCAGTAAATCAAAGTTTTTCGATTTATCTACTAAAATACAAAAATCTTTATAATCAATATTTCTTGATTTCATTTCATCTTTATCGAAATAAGTTACTGACTCATTTAAAGAAAGTCTATTAAGTATGTCATCAGCAATTATAAAAGCTTCTGTTTCATTCTCTTTATATTTTTCTCCATCATTATCATATTCAATAATTTCAGTCTTATAAGATTCGTTGTTTGTATGTTTTAAATATTCTGTATTACCATAAATCATTTGATGACTTTTTTGATAATCTGCTCCACCAATATAATCAAACATAATTTCATTAAATATTAAATTTATATCATCAATAACTTCTTTTCTTGATCTAAAGTTTTTATTCAAATCAATTTTGAATCCATTAATATTCTTAGAATAATTATCATATCTCTTTTTAAAAATATAAGGATTAGCATTTCTAAAACGATAAATTGATTGCTTTATATCACCTACGGTATAAACATTATTATTTTGAATATAAGAAATAAACTCTTCTTGAATATCATTAGTGTCCTGATATTCATCAATCATGATTTCATATGTCTTGTATTTTATTTCATTTCTAACATCTTCGTGATTTTTTACTAATTCAATTGCTAAAAAAGCAATATCAAAAAATTGAAAAATATTATGATCTTTTTTTAATTTATTAAGTTGTTTATCTAACTTCTTTAAAATATTTATTAATGCCTTTGCATAAGGTAAAGTATCCTTATAATGTTGTATCAAAGTATTTTTATCTTCTACTAAATACTCATTGATTTCTTTTTTTATTGCATCAGCTTTTTTCTTTATCTCTTTTCCTTCTTCAGTAAAATATCCTTTTCTAGCAGCTGGTAAACTAATATTTTTTAGAGAATACAAATCATCAAAACTCGATGCCGACTCCAAACTTTCACAAATAGAATTTAAAATATTTAAAATATCATCTTTTAAAGTCTCTTCTTTTAAGTCTTCTAAATATAATAACAATGAATCTCTTAATTTAAAAATAATATCTTCAAATAAATTAAATGACTTTTCTATATAATCATCAGAATAAAAATTATCTATATAATTTTCTAAAAAAGATTCTCGATTAATAATATTAGTTAAACCTTTATAAAATAATTTAACAGCATCTCTAATACGTTTATCATCTTTTACTTCCAAGTCATTTATCATCTTAATAAAATCAGCATTATTGTTTCCATATAACTCTTCAAATATTTCATCAATTATTTTTTCTATTTCTAAATTGATAATAGAATCATCTACAATTGAAAAATTTTTATCTATATTAAGCAGATAATTATATTTTTTTACAAGACTCTGTGCAAATGAATCAAAAGTAGTGATATAAGCTGAATCAAGCAACTCCGCTTGTTCTATTAAATCTGGATTATCTGTAATAATTTTTCTAATTCGTTCTTTCATTTCAGAAGCTGCATTATTAGTAAATGTTAATATAATTAAATCATTAATATTTACCCCACTCAAAAGAATTCTTTCTACACGTTTTTTTAAAACAGTTGTCTTACCTGAACCAGCCCCAGCAGAAACAATGATATTTGTATCTTTTTTTTCGACAGCAAGTTGCTGTTCAACAGTTAGATTACTCATCAATATCTTCCTCCTTAGGCTTAAGTTTTTGAATATTAAAATCTTTAAATTTTCTATAACAAATATCTTTATAATCACAGTATTCGCAACCATCTGCATGTTTCTCAATTTTTATAGGCGATATATCAAATTTACCATCACACACACTATCAATCGCGTTAATAATAATAGAATCCATAAGTGTTATTAGGGTATCTCTTTCATCTAAAGATAGTAAATGTTTATTGTTTTTTAATTCCCCATCTTTATTCGTTGAAAGACTTTTTATAACTTCTGACTTTTCATAAGTATCATCAAAATTAGAAATTAAATTAATATCATTAAAAGTTAATCCATCAAGTTTTAATTTTTTTTGTTTTTCAGCTAAAAAATCCTTGTCAACTTCAAATTTTTCGTCTAAATCTAATATGTGTTGTACATATATTCCAGCTATTTCCATATCTTTATTTATCTTTTTTAGTAAATACAAATACATTGGTAATTGAGTAGATAAACCAAATTCTAATATATCAGTATCTATACTTTGGCTAGAAGTTGTCTTATAATCAACGATTAACATTGAATTGTTTAAAACTAATATTTTATCAACAAAACCTTTTAACTTTGTTTTTATATTTCTAGAAACATCTAAGACAATTTCCTTTTCATGTATTTCTTCAGTATGCTTTGAATGTTGCTGTTGATTTTTTATTGTTTGGACGACAAAATGAAGTTCCTTTCTTAAATAATTTATAAAATGTTTTTCTTTATTGGTCATTTTTAAATCAGTTTTGTGTAATTCAATATATTGATCAAAATATTTATCCACATCGTCATCACAGCTGTTAACATTTTCTAAAACATAATGAAAAGCACTTCCGATAAACTGTGCAAGTTTTACCTCATAAGTTTTAATGCCTAATATATATTTAACATAAAATTTGAAAGGACACTTATAATAATCATTTATATTACTGTAAGAAAACACTAATTTATCATTAATGTTTTCTTTTAAAAAATTAATATCTAAGCCACTAAAAGAATTATCATAAGTTTTATAATTGTTATTATAATTATTAAACAAAATATCTAAATTATCATCTTTATTATTAAATTTAATAAGAGAATCTAAAGAACGTGATAAGTTAAGTTCATTTAGTTTATTAGAAAACATAGAAATAAATTTTTCCATTTTAATTATTTCAAAACATTCATTATTTGCAAGAAATGATCTTTCACAAGTTTTAAAAGGTGTTCCTGTTTTATAAGTTATAACTAGGTTCTTAATGTTTTTAATAGCTTTTAATAAAGTATCTTTAACTGATTTATTATAGACATCAGTTTGTTCTAAATATTTTGGTTTAATAGAGTCATCTAAAAAATCTTCATCTTTTTTTAATCTTGGGACATCACCCAAATTAAAACCAATGAAAAAAACATATTCATCATCAGCAAAAACATTATCAATTATATTAGTTGTTAATATTTCATTTTCAAAATGTCTATTTGGAATTTTTCTCAATCTCATATCATTTTCGATTAAATCTTTTACATCTAAATAATTTCCATCACACCAATAATAATTATTTAACATATTACTTAAATTATTCAAAACCACTTCATTATTCTTTATTTCATCGCATCTAAATTTCTTTTTTATTTTATATAAAAGAGAATCTATATTATTATTAAGATTGTTTCTAAAATAAGTTCCGATAGAGGTTGAATAAAGTGAGGTATTACTTTTTAAGTATATTGGTAAACCTGTTAAATTCATCATTGTCTTAAAACTAAAGTAATACTCATCAGTATAATTAGCTATATAAATTTTATTGAATGAAACTCCCGAATCAATTAGTTTTAAAATAGATTCAAAGACAAAAGATACTTCTTCATAAATACTTTTAAATTCGTAAACTTTATGCGAATAATTCTTATAACTTTTTTCTATAATCTCTACATTTGTTAAAGTTTTAATTTGATCAAGAAGATATGAATTAAATAGATTTATATAATCAAATCCATAAACATAAACTACTTTTTTAGATTTTACTAATTCTTTAAAAAGTGGATCAACGCATAAAAAATTATTTTTTAATAAATAATCTTTTAAGTCTAAAAGTAATTTTCTTTTTGAATCTTTATAGTTTTCTTCGTTTATAAAATATAAATTATTGATATAATTTTTAGCAACACCAAAAGAAACAGCTAAATAATCCATCGTTGCTTTAATTGCTTCAACCTCATAATCAAATAACAAGCCTTTTTTTAATTCATTAAATGTCATAATTTTAATGCTCTTTAAAATTGCATTATCATTAATATATTCAAGAACTTTTGTTTTTAAATTATTAGGTATAATAAGAATAGAATTATCAAGTAAATTATCTATAAAGTGCATATCTTATCACCTAAATAAATTATAACACGAAAAAAGAGTTAAATCATTAACTCTTAATATGCATATTCGCTTGTTATTCCTAAATAGTCTTCAAGTGTAATCCAATCACCATTGTTATATAATTTTTCAGCAAGTTCTTTTCCTACGTATCTAACATGCCATGATTCATACATATAACCAGTTTCACTTTCTTTACCTTTAGGATATCTTAGTATATAACCATATCTATAAGCATTGTCGTTTATCCACTTTGCTTCTTCTGTTCCATTAAAACTTTTACTTGGATTATTTATATCAAAACAAAGACCTGTTTGATGTTCTGAATACCCAGGGCGAGCAGAATATCTATCTGCTTCTGCTTTACCATCACGACTTACATAATTATTATATAGTTTTTCTTGTAAAACATAAGGACGATAACCACTTTGAATCCACAAGTTAAATCCAACAGCTAAAGCATCGGCCTTCATCTTTGTCCATTCTTGGTAAGCTTCAACATCTATACAGTCATTACATACTCCAGTATAACTAGAAACCTTATTATTCTTTGTATTTGTTGGAATATAGTTTTCCTGTAAAGGATAGGTCTTATTAACAATTAAAATATCATTAACATAAGTAGCTCCATTAATTTCTTTTATTTCGTATCCCTTACTAGTAAGATTTTTATTAGAATTAACTGGCATAGTTGTTTGCTCCCCCACATTCTTAGTAGTAGTATTTTTTGTCGTTTTATTTTCTGTTTTACCATCAGCAGTATCTTTTTTTTCTATTTCACACACATTATTTAAAGCACAATTATAACATGTGTTTGGAAGAAAAGACCATCCAATAAACTTGGGAATGCAAAATAAAACTAACCAAACTAAAACATATTTAAAAGCTTTTATATAAACTTTTCTATTACTAGAATAAAGCTTAAAAGCAATTAAATAAATTATTGGTATACCAACCCATACAAAATTATAAAAATAATAAATTACTGTAAATAATAAACTTCTTTCGCACATAATATAACTCCTATATAATACTATTTTATTTAAAAATAATTCAAATATTCCTTATAAAAATAGGGATACTACATTATGTAGATACCCCTAAATAAATAGAACACATAATAAAGTGTTCCAAATATTATTTTTATTTTCTTTTCCAAATATTAACAATCATTACAATCATTCCAATTGCTTCAATAGCTAATGCTGAAACAATTAAAATTCTAGTTGTTTGAATGGATAAATCCATTTCAGTTGATAAATAAGTTGTAAGAACTAAAACAAATAAACCTATTATTACTGTTAGAATACCAATATCAATTCTTTTATTAATTTTTGCATCTCTCGCATCATCTTTTTTTATTGCTTTTTCTACAATAACTTCTTCACTTTTTGTAACTATTTCTTCTTTTACTACAGGTTCTTCTTTAACAGGAACTTTTACCTCTGCTTTTTTAGTTTTAGCTGATGTAGTAGTCTTAGCTGTTGTTTTAACAGGAGTTTTTACTGTTTCTTTTTTATCAGCACCCTTTTTTTCTGTGGTTTTCTTTGCAGTTGTACTTTTAGTAGCTTTTTTCACCTCGGTAGTAGAAGCAGCTTTTTTTGAAGTAGTAGATTTTGTTGTAGCAGCTTTCTTTGGTGTTGCTTTCTCGGTAGCCTTAGTTTCTGCTTTCTTTACTGGTGCTTTAGTAGTAGTAGTTTTAGCTGACGTAGCAGTCTTAGATTTAGAAGTAGTAGTCTTCTTAGTAGTAGCTGCTTTTGTAGCTGTTGTTCCTTTCTTAGTAGTAGTAGTTTTTTTCTTAGTATCCTTAGTTTCTGCCATAAATTAATTCACCTCTAATTATAATTATACTTACTTATTAAAAAAAGACAAGAAAATTGATACTTCAATTTACTTTTAATTGTAAATACTTTATACTTTTTAGAGTAGAGGTGTATTATGAAAAAGTTGTTTTTTGTCTTTATTTGTCTTTTTTGTTTAAAAAGTAAAGTTTTAGCAGGTGAAATTTATTCAGTTGATTTAGTAAAGTGTGATTCTCTTGCAAATATTTGGATAAAAAAAGATGATCAAATAAAAAGAATCCATTTATTAGCCTTTGAAAGTGAAAGTGGTAAATTAGACAATGAAATAAATGAATATGCATGTTCACAAATCAAAAACGCCAAAAAACTTGCTATTGAATATGATGCAATGAAGCAAGATAAGTACAATCGTGATCTTGTATATCTATATGTTGATAATAAATTATTACAAGAAGAATTAATAAGTAAGGGATATGGACAAGTAGCTAATATCACAACCTATTTAAGAGAAACAAAAAAATTATGTGACGTTCAAAAAAACGCGATAGAGACTAATATTGGAATATGGGATTATCCAAATATAAAAGAAAAATATTGTAATAGTGGAATAAATATTCAAAATAAGGAAGAAGAAAAAGAGAAGATACAAGAAAAATATGACATTTCTAATATTAAATATATTATCTTTTTAAATAGTGGTATACTAGTTTTACTTATTTTAATGAAAAGAGATTAATTATGGCAAAAGATAAATTAGATATTATATATGAAGATAAAACAATGCTAGTTATAAATAAACCAGCTCATTTGTTAACAATTGCAACAAGAGATGAAAAAATAAACACTTTATATCATAAAGTGTACGAATATGAAAAAAGAAAAAATAAGAATAATAAAATTTTCATTGTTCATCGTTTAGATAAAGATACATCAGGTTTGGTTCTTTTTGCTAAAAGCCAAGAGTTAAAACAAAAACTTCAAGATGATTGGAATAACCTAGCAACTATCCGTGAATACTATGCAATAGTTGAAGGTGATGTAAAAAAAGATAAAGATGAGATAAGAGATTATTTAACGGAAACAAAAACACTTTTAACGGTCAAAACAACTAAAGATAAGGGAAAACTTGCTATAACTAATTATGAAGTTTTAAAGAGAAGTAAGGCATTTTCAATATTAAAAATAAATATTAAAACAGGAAGAAAAAATCAAATTAGAGTTGCCATGCAAGGTATAAATCATCCAATAATTGGAGATAAAAAATATGGTTCAACCAAAAATCCTTTAAGAAGAGTTTGTCTTCATGCCTCTAAACTAATTATTATTAATCCAATAACCAAGAAAGAAATGGAGTTTATTGCACCTATTCCTAAAGAATTTAAGATATTCAACGAAAAAAGCAACAAATAGTTGCTTTTTTATAATAAACTTTTTACGTCGTCTTCCTTATATTCAAGGATATCTCCAGGTTGGCACTTTAGAGTACTACATATTTTTTCTAAAGTTGAAAATCTAATAGCTTTTGCCTTCCCTGTTTTTAAAGTAGACATGTTAGCTTCTGTTATGCCAACATTTTGTGCCAATTCTTTTAAGGATATTTTTCTATCAGCCATTACTCGATCTAGTCTTAAAATGACACCCATAATTATACCATTCTAGTTAATCTAGCCTTTCTTTACTATATTATATCAAATATTTATTGATAATCAATATTTATTTTTTATAATTCTCATAATAATTTCTTTCAGACAAAACATCTAATAGATTAGAAAGTAAATCATCATCACTATCTTTTTCAATTATTTCTAATTCATATATTAATTCACTCAAGGAACTCATATTTATATATTCTATATTAAACCTATCTAATATATCTATTTCTTCTTTTGATAAAAATAAATTATCTTTAATTTTTTTGTGCATAGTATATTCAGGGTCAATTTGTATATCAAAGTTTTTTACTTCCATTAGACTCACCAAAAATATTATACCACAAAAAAAGATGCTAATTAGCACCCACTAAACTCATTAAATCAACTGTATTTAAAAAATAGTAACCAGCTATAACAATTACAATAAATATTAATATGAAAAATAGAACTGGGATAAAATCTTTTATACTTATCTTGTTTTTAGTTTTAGTAACAACTTCTTCTTTTTTTACTTCTGCAATTTCATCAACAACAATTTTTTCTTCTTGAATGGGAATTTCATTTGTATTAACTAGTTCCTCATCCACATCAAAGTAAGATTCCCCATGGACACTAATCAATATCTTTTCAATCTCTTCTTCAAAATTTTGAACTAATTTATTATTTGCATCAAATAGTTTTACTGTTGTGTTCATAGTTTCATATTCTCCTTACTATACAATAGTAACACAAACAAAAAACAAATACAACTTTAAAAATCTTGCAACAACTTTACATAAAACATCATCTTTGATATAATTTCTATAATAAGGAGGTATAGTTAATGGCAATACAAACGAATATGAGTATCGTCTCATTTTTAAAAGAATTAAAAACCAGAATTGAATTGCTTTCTAGTAATAAGATAACAGAAAACATTAATAATTCTAATATTGATAAAATAAATGATATATTATCCCATTACAATATATCTCCCAATAAAGAAATAAGTTTTTACGAAATATCTCTTATTTCAGAAGATGATATAGTTTCTTTATTATCTCTAGTAGGGCAAACAGCTAATTCTATAAAATATATATTAAATGAACTTGATGAATACTATGAGCGAATAGCTGCTATCATCAATAAATACATCATGGACTTTATCAGCATTGGTGCAACTCAAACTCAAATGTTAAATGATAAAATAACTCTATATAAAAAATACATTGATTTATTTGAACAGGATAATTTTAAGGAACCATTTTCTGACATTAACGAAATATCAAGGGTAATGTCAGAAGTTGGTCTTCCTGATGAAGATAAGTGGAAAATCTTAGCTTATGTAGCATGTGCGAACAATCAAACTGTAGCAGACACAGATATTAACTTAGGAGTTTTAATTGACCAAGAGAGTCAGCGTATTGAAAGTTATCTAAATGATTCAAAAATAAGTGAAACAATAAAAAAAAGATTAGAAAAAGAAGTTGTTGATATTGATACAATACCAACGCTTGCATCAGAACTTTCTCTAGATACTAATTTAGAAAAAGATGTATTAATAAATATTATTTCAGTTATAGTAGCTTCAAATTTGTTTATTAGATTTGAAAACAGTGGAAATAAAGAAGATAAAGAAGAATTAAAGGAACTAATCAAGTTAATATTAGAAAATATTGTTCCACTTAAAAATCCAGCTATTTATGAAGCTGAGATTATCAAACGTCAAAAAATAGAGTTCTATTTTAATTCTCTTGAAAACGGTGTAAATGAAGCTGATTTAAAAACTTATGTTGATTTATCAATATCGGAAATTGAAGAAAAAACATTATCAAGAGAATATGCAATTGATTTAAAAGAACTTGCAGTATTAAAACCAATATTTGAAACATTAAATACACTAGAATCACTAGAGTACAATAGTCCCGAATATCAAAAAGCTATAAATATCTTGAAAAAGTTAAATGAACAATATAGAATATTAGAAGAGAAAAAAGTTGCTAATCTAAAATAAAAGATTAATTAGGAGTTGAAAAAAATGGATGAGGGGAAAAATTTATTAATATCAATAATAGAAGATAAATTATCAAAATTATCTTCGCTTAATACTGAAAACCTTTATATAGATAATATAAATATAAAAACTTTACTTGAAGATATAACTAAAGATACAAATAGTTTTTATCAAGTAAGTGATGAAATGATTAACGAAATCATAAAAACTTCTGAAATAAAAAATGTGGATGATTTTAGGATAAATGTAAGAAGTGCCAGAGATTTATTAATTGGCAAAAAAGAATATAATTTAAATGTTAGATTAACACAAGAACATATAGATGCAATAAATATTTTTAAAAAAAGTATAGATCGTAAATTAAAAGCATTAGATCCAGAAGTAGTTAATAAAGAAGAAACAACAGCAAGGATTAATGAACTAAAAAAACAAGCTTTAAATAATTATTTGATTAATGATTTTGAAATAGCTGAGAGTATTGTTAGAGACTATGATATCGCCAACTATGACAAAAATATGTTAATAATAATGAAATATATTAACGATTTAAATATTAATCTAATAAAGATAAAAAAGAAAAATGCACCAATATTTGATATTCAAATGATAAGGAGACCCAAAATGGATCCAATAATAAAAGAAATATTAAAAAAATTAGATATTAAACCAAAAGAGATTCCTAATTTTTTGTTAAGTGAATTAAAAAAGTGTAATGCTGAAGAGTTTGAAGCAACTTACAAGATTATCAAGAAGAATAAAGCAGAGATGGGTGGCATACTTCATTTTATCGAAAAGGATAATATTGTTGGTCGTCTAGTGATATTGTTATACGCTACTCCAGAATCCATTCTTGGAGTAATAGATAGTTTAAAAGATGAAAATGACTTAGTAAATATTCCAACATTAAAATTAATTGTAAGTAATATACTTTCTGTATTTTTAGTAAGAAACAATACATACTATATTCCTAAATATAATAATTTTATAAATAATATAAAACTGTTAAAAGATATAGATGTAAATTATATAACTCTAATAAAACGCAACCCTCTATTTATGATAACAGAAAGCTCAGTTCTAGAATATACACTTGATTATTTAAATAAATTAGGTGCTAATAAAAAAGATGTTGTTAATAGATGCTATAAAACTTTATCAATAAAACCATCTTTATTAATTGATAATGTAAAAATTATGCAGGCCTATAAAATTGATTTAATAAACTTTTTTAGTTCTAATAATACTAATTATAATCTCTTAAAAATGGGGAATTTAGAGCATAAATTAAAAGTTATAAAATTAATTAGCAATGTTGATTTTTCTGATATAGACGCCTTAAATAAATTAATAATTGCTAAAGTTTACAAAGAGAGTAAGACTGGTTATGTCAATTGGGGTGATATTAAATGATAGAATATATTAAAGAATATGGAGTTACTAACATGGATTATGATTACATAGTTAGTAATATTCCAAAAGATATTATGGATATAATGACAATTACCGAAAACAGCGTAAGAGATGTATTAGATTACTATAACACAATTGGTCTATCTGAATCTGTTGGAAAAATAATTATTAAAAGACCCGACTTAATAATAATAGATAAAAAAGTTTTAGAAGAATTAATTAGTAAAATTGAAATAAAGACATTCGTTAATATTGTTAAATCTTCTATAGACGATCTAATTATTTTAGGCATATAAATAGCTTCGGCTATTTTTTTATTGTATTAAAAGATAAAATTTGTTATACTCTTAATGTAATTTAACTGTTGGTCTGTTGGTGAAGTGGTTTAACACATAACCCTCTCAAGGTTACATACATGGGTCCGAATCCCATACAGATCACCATTTTGTTAGTAAACATGTTCTAAGCATGTTTTTTTTTACATCTTTTATGAACTAGTGTATAATTGTTTATAGGAGTGATAAAATGAATATATCAAACTTAAGTGTAAATAATCATAACATAATATTAATAATATTTGTATGTTTTTTAGCAGGTCTTGTTTTAACACCTTTAGTAAAAAGAATAGCAATTCATATCGGTGCTGTTGATAAACCTGATAATAAAAGAAAGGTTCATCATAAAACTATGCCTCGTCTTGGCGGGTTGGCAATATTTCTATCTTTCTTACTTGGGTATATGATATTTGCTCCAAAATCTACACAAATGCTATCTGTTTTAATCGGTGGATTTATCATAATGTTAGTTGGTATATTTGATGATATAAGAACAATAAATCCTGGATTAAGACCTATCTATAAATTTATCGGTCAAATTATTGCTGCATCAATAGTTGCTTTCTATGGAAATATAACTTTTGCGGATATGACTATATTTGGAATTAAGTTTCAGTTTGGTGTACTTGCTTACCCCATAGCTGTATTGTTTATTGTTTCAATTATGAACGCAATAAATTTTGCTGATGGACTAGATGGTTTAGCTGCTGGTACATCAACAATTTATTTTATTACAATTGCAATAATAAGTTATATAATGAATAAACTTGGTGGTTTAGATGTTATTTTATGTCTAATAATGGCTGGATCATGTTTAGGATTTTTGTTTTATAATTTTGAACCTGCAAGTATTTTTATGGGAGACTCAGGAAGTATGTTTTTAGGTTATATTATATCTATAATTGCTCTTTTAGGATTTAAAACTGCGACAATTACTTCCTTAATTATTCCATTGCTATTATTATTTGTTCCAATATTAGATACTGTTCTAGCTATGTTAAGAAGAATACTAAATGGTAAAAGTATAGGAGACGCTGATGCTGAACATTTACATCACCAACTATTAAAAAGAACTAAGTCTGTAAGAAAGTCTGTTCTTCTAATGTATGGAATTAATATTCTTTTTGCAACTGTATCTATTTTTTATACCTTAGGAGACAAAAGAATAAGTATGATGTTATATGGAGCACTTCTAGTATTGTTTGTAATTTTGGTTTTAAAAACAGACATTATTTTTGAGCATGATTCAAAAAAATAGGTGATTTTATGAAAGTAAATTTATATGATTTTGATAATACTATTTATAAAGGAGATTCTTCAACTGACTTCTTCTTTTTCTCTTTAATGAAATATCCCAAAATTATAAAATATTTCCCAAAAATAATAGGAGGAGCAATTCTTTATAAACTAAAGATAATAAAAAAAACACAGTTTAAAGAAAGAAATTTTTCTTTTCTTAAAAGTATTCCCAATATAGATAGTTTAGTTGAGATGTTTTGGGTATCTCATGAATGTTACATTAAAGATTTCTACTTAGGAAAAAAAAAGCATGATAAAGATATTATAATATCAGCGTCACCAGAGTTTTTACTTAAACCTATTTGTGATAAACTTAAAGTCGCTGATTTAATTGCGAGCAATGTCGATAAAAAAACAGGAAAATTTAATGGTCTAAATTGTTATGGACGTGAAAAAATTAAACGTTTAAATAAAAAGTATAAAAATGTCGAAGTTAATGAAGCTTACTCAGATAGCTTGAGTGATACTCCTATGTTAGAGATAGCTGATAAACCATATTTAGTAAAAGGAAATAAAATTGTAGATTTTTAAAATTTAATAATAATAGAGTTTTTTTATAAAAAAATAACTCTATTTTTTTTATTTTATTTAGGATATAATATGCTCCATGTAGTACTGAAAGGAGAGCATATGTTAATTTTAAGAAACATAAGCAAGCAGTATGAAAGAAGTGGAAATTTTGTTTTAAGTAATATTAATTTAGAGTTTAAAGATAAGGGCCTTGTTTCTGTTTTGGGTCCGTCTGGTTGCGGGAAGACCACACTTTTGAATCTAATTGGCGGATTAGATACACCTTCAGAAGGTGAAATAATTGTTGATGATTTTACTTTAAATAATTTAAGAAAAAAAGACTTAAATCGTTATCATAATCAGTATGTAGGATTTGTATATCAAAATTATAATCTAATAAATTATTTAAATGTCTCTGAAAATATTGAATTAATTGCCAAAAATCAATTCACTGACAAATTATTAGAATACCTACATTTATATAACAAAAAATTTAGTAAAATAAAAAATTTAAGTGGCGGAGAAAAACAAAGAGTTGCTATAGCTAGAAGTTTAATTAACAATCCTCATATTCTTTTGTGTGATGAACCAACTGGGGCTCTTGATATAAAAACAAGTCACGAGATAATGGAGTTATTAAAAAATATCTCTAAAAATATGTTAGTAATAATGGTTACTCATAACAAAGATTTAGCCAATAAATATTCAGATCGTATAATAACTTTAGAAGATGGCAGTGTTATAAAGGATACAAAAAAACAAAGAAACACTTTGCCTAGAAAACATAATTTAAAAAAAATAAAAATAAGTTTTTCTAGAATAATAAAAATAATTCTTAATAATATAAAAAATAAATATAAAAGAAATATACTTACTATACTTGCATTCTCAATCGGTTTAATTGCTTTAAGTCTTGTTTTAGCTATTTCAAATGGCTTTAATAAAAGTTTAGAAAAAGAAGAAAAAGAAAGTTTAAGTAAATATCCTATTTTTATTTCTGAAACATCTTTAAATTTAGATAAATCTATAAAAGATATATTTTTCTCTACTGAATTTCATAATGAGGAGTATATATATAAAGAAAAAACGGAACACAAAAATATTATCACCAAAGAATACATAGATAATTTAAATAAAATAAATAAATTTTTAAATTATCAAATAAATACTTATATACTTGACGGAAAAATATTAACTATAAGTGATAAAAAATTAGAAGAAATAAATATTATAAGTGGTAATGATATCAAAGAAGCAAATGAAGTCCTACTTTTTGTAAATAACAATACAATTAATGCAGAAGTTTTAGAAAGTCTTGGTTTTACTAAAGAAAAATATTCTTATAATGAAATTATTAATTACGAATTTAAAATAAAAAAAGAAAACTATAAAATAGTTGGTATAGCAAGTATTGAAAGTGATTCTTACCTTTCAAATATTAACGGATTATTAAGTTACCAGTCACTACCTAATATTATTCCACTATCTATTTCACTTTATCCTAAAGATTATAAAAGTAAATCAGAAATATTAAAGCATTTAGAAAACTATAAAGCAGTAGAATTTACTGATTATTCTTCTACTATAAAGAGTCTATCCAAATCTTTAATGAATGGAATAACTGTTATACTAATTAGTTTTAGTGCTATATCATTAATGGTTTCGACAATTATGATTGGAATTATATCTTATATATCAATATATGAAAGAATAAAAGAAATCGGTCTTTTTAAATCGTTAGGATTATCCAACTTTTATATAAAAGTAATATTTATGGGTGAAAATGTTTTATTAGGAATAATAGCAAGTTCATTTAGTTTCATAGTATCTAAATGCATTAGTATACCTCTTAATAATATTTTAACTAGTTTAACAGGATTGCAAAATATCATTCTAATTAATTCCAAATTACTAATAACTTTATTTATAATTAGTATTTCACTATCTTTAATTGGTACTTATTTTCCTATTAGAAAAACCAAAAAACTAAAAATAATTGAAACTTTAAAATATGAATAACGATTGACAATAAATAATGATTAAACTATAATTCACGTAGGTGATTTGCATGTGGTCAATCGGAAATGTAAAAATAAAAAATAAAGTTGTGCTCGCTCCCATGGCAGGAATATCTGATCCTTCATACATGCGAATAGTGGAGGAATTAGGTTGTGGCTATGCTATAACTGAGCTTATAAGTGCTGAAGCAATAGTTCGAGAAAATAAAAAAACTTTTGAGATGTTAAATGGAATGGAAAAAATCAAAATGCCAATAGCGATTCAATTATTTGGTGGTAATGCAAAAGTTTTAAGCGAGGCCGCAAAAATTATTGAAAAAAAGTTTCATCCAGCTGTAATTGATATTAATATGGGGTGCCCAGTACCTAAAGTGGCCATAAGGTCAGAAGCAGGCTCCTCACTTTTAAGAAACCCTGATAAAATATACGACATAGTATCCTCTGTTGTAAAAGCTGTAAATATTCCTGTAACAGTCAAGATTCGAAGTGGCTGGGATAGTGATAACATAAATGCTGTTGAAGTAGCAAAGAAAATTGAAAAAGCGGGAGCATCGGCAATAGCTATCCATGGTAGAACACGTGCTCAAGGTTATTCAGGTTTATCTGACTGGGGTATAATAAAAAAAGTAAAAGAAGCCATATCTATACCTGTCATCGGAAATGGAGATATAAAGAGTTGTTATGATGCCAAAAGAATGATTGAAGAAACTGGGTGCGACGCTATCATGATTGGTAGGGGAGTTCTTGGGAATCCTTGGTTAATAAAAGAATGCGTAGATTATTTAGAAAAAGAAATTGAACCAATTACTATAAGTGCTAAAGAAAAAATAACTATGCTAAAAAAACATTTTTCATACTTAATTGAAGATAAATGCGAAAAAGCGGCTCTTTTAGAAATCCGCAGTCATGCGCTATGGTATGTTAAAGGACTAAAATCATCAGCCAAAATAAAAAATCAAATATGTGGTTGCACCAGTGATGTAGAAATGTTTAGAATTTTAGATGAATATTTAAGCAATGAAAGTAATCTTTAATTAAAGAACTCTAAGTTCATCACAAATTTCATTTACTTTAAAATTAGGAGTTAATCCTAATTTTTTTATATCTTCTAATGGATTACCACTTGGTTGTATATTAATAATTTCCATTAAAATATAAAACCATTTTTCTTTATCTTCGTTATATAAAGAAAATAGTTCGAGATTAAATAAATAAGGAATAACATAAGAATAATCAATAATAAGGGAACGATTAAAATATTGAGGAAACTCTCCACTTTGATTAAGATACTTACTTATTCTAACAATTCTTTTAGCAAAATCTATAATTGCATTGATAGTATATTTAAAATAACTTACTATATCACTATCTATATCCAAGAAAAACTCTGACATTAATGTTGCAGATACAAGTTCCATATTTAACGATGGAAGTTCAACAAAAGGGTAAATCGAGTTATATTCCATTCGATAAAATATATGGTCAACTATAGCATGCGTATACTCATGAACTAATGAAAATAAATCATCTATAAGAAAAATTTTATTTATAGAAATATATGAATAATCAAGAGATGATAAATATACTGAATAGTTACCAGCACTGGAAATTTTTAAATTTGATTTTCGCTCTTTAAAAATCTTATTAAAAATACCCATCCACTCAGGAGTAACAGTAGAAAATAATTCATATAAAAAATCTAATTGTAAATTTATAGGTACACGTTTTTGCTCCTGTTGAACATTTTTGAATTTTGGCGTTAAGCTAAATTCCTCTATATAATTTGAAAAAACAGAACATTCATCTATAATAATCTTATTTGCATCATTAGTTTTTGAGTAAGCATTATCATCAAAAGGAATCATAGAACCGTTTAATATATGCTCTAAAATCGTTTTATCTACACTGTCATTCGTACTTTTTATTTGCTTTTTAATTTTAATTTTATTCCAAGAATGATATACCATTTAACCTCTCCTCAACTAAAATGCCATCTTATTGATTCGCTTCAATCTAATCATCAATTTCATTTAATAATCTGTTTAATACTAGATTTCTATCTATTCCAGATTTAGTATCAACAAGTCTTAAATCGAATTTATTGCACTGCGCAATCCAATCATTAGGTTTAGCATAATGAATAACATTAAACTTTATTTCTTCTAAACTACAATAAGGATATGCTAAAAAATAGACTTCAATCTTGTTTTTATTTTTTAAATTATTGATGTCCTCAGGTAAAAAATCATACATATCAATAACTGTATTCTGCTTCTTCAATTGGCTTATCAACAAAGTTTTCGAAAAAAGAAAATTTCTTCTCATGAGAGAGGTCATCCATTTTTATATTTAATCCTTCCTCAATAGCATCATAAATATTATCAAATGAAATTCTATTATAACCTTTCTTAATTAGATTATATGAAAGTGTACTCTTTCTACTTCGTGCATTACCACCTAAAATAACTACTTTTGTCATTTATACACAAACCCACTTCTTTAAAAATATTTTTTTATTATAGAATCCATTTTTTCTTTCCTTAATATATAAGTTTAAAACAAAAAAATATATAGAATATAATATCAATTAGATGAAATATTATCAAGACTAAATATGTTTTCAAAAAGTCTTGATAAAAGAACAAATGTACGATATAATTAAACTGCATAAAAAAAGTGATTTACTCTTTTAAAAATATCATTTTGTGGTAAAATATTAAAGAAATTTGGTGGTAATATGGATAAAATTATAATTAAAGGTGCAAGAGAGAATAATTTAAAAAATGTATCTTTGGAACTTCCTAAAAACAAACTTATTGTTATGACAGGTGTATCAGGATCAGGTAAAAGTAGTTTAGCATTTGATACAATATATGCAGAGGGACAAAGAAGATATGTTGAGAGTTTATCTGCATATGCAAGACAATTTTTAGGTGGAGAATCAAAACCAGATGTTGATTCAATAGAAGGGTTGTCGCCATCCATTTCAATTGATCAGAAAACAACTAATAATAATCCAAGATCTACAGTTGGTACAGTAACAGAAATTTATGATTACTTAAGATTATTATTTGCCAGAATAGGGACACCTTATTGTCCAAATCATCATGAACCTATTTCCAGTCAAAGTATAGAAGAAATGACAAATAGAATCATGACATATGATGAAGGAACAAAATTAGAAGTTTTAGCTCCTGTTGTTCATGGGGAAAAAGGAACCCATAAAGATATTTTTGATAAATTAAGAAAAGATGGATTCACGAGAGTCAGAGTAAATGGTGATACAAAAGATTTAGCTGAAGAAATAGTTTTAGAAAAAAATAAAAAGGACAATATTGAAGTTGTCGTTGACAGAATAGTAATCCATCCAGAGGAAAGAAGTCGTTTATTTGAGGCTATTGAAACATCTACTAAGCTTGCTGATGGAAAAGTATTAATAAACGTAATTGGTGAAAAAGAAATATTAATGAGTGAAAATTATGCTTGTCCAAAATGTGATTTCTCTCTTCCAGAATTAGAGCCAAGAATATTCTCTTTTAATGCTCCATATGGTGCATGTCCATCATGTAAAGGCTTAGGAATAACAAAACATATTTCTTTAGATTTAATAATGCCCGATAAATCACTTTCAGTTCTTGATGGTGGAATTAAAACTATAACTATTGATAATAACATTGAGACTAATAGACTGTTTACTTTAAGTAAAAATTTAGATATTGATTTATCAAAACCCATTAATGAATTAGAGAGTGAAAAATTGAATGTATTGCTTTTTGGTACTGATGAAGAATTTAATTTTGAATATACATCAAAAAATGGAAATAAAAGATATACTACAGAATCTTATGAAGGTATTGTAAATAATCTTGAAAGAAGATATATAGAAACTGGATCAGGTTGGATTAGAGACTGGATTGATGGATATATGGTTGAAAATACATGTCCAGTTTGTAAAGGCTCTCGTTTAATGAATACTGTCTTAAATGTTTTAGTTGGGAATAAAAATATTTGGGAAGTTACAAATATGTCTATCAAAGATTTAAGAGTGTTTTTCAGTAATTTAAAATTAAATAAAACTCAAGCAGAAATAAGTACACTTTTAATAAAAGAGATTGAGTCTCGTTTAGAGTTTTTAGATAATGTAGGTTTATCCTACTTAACTTTATCGCGTTCAGCAGGAACTTTATCTGGTGGAGAAGCTCAACGAATAAGATTGGCAACACAGATAGGTTCTAGATTAACCGGGGTACTATATGTATTAGATGAACCAAGTATCGGCTTGCATCAAAAAGATAATGATCGCCTAATTAATAGTTTAAAAAATATGCGTGATTTAGGAAATACTTTAATTGTTGTAGAACATGATGAAGACACGATGAAAGAAGCCGATTATTTAGTTGATGTTGGACCAGTGGCAGGAACTCAAGGTGGACATATAGTTGCTGCTGGAACACCTACGGAAGTTATGAAATGTAAAGAATCAATAACTGGGGCATATCTTTCTGGTAGAGAAAAAATAGAAGTTCCTAGTAAAAGAAGAAAAGGAAATGGCGAATTCATTGCCATAAAAGGAGCAAAAGAAAATAACTTAAAAAATATTAATGTTAAATTTCCTCTTGGAACGCTTACATGTGTAACAGGAGTATCAGGCTCTGGTAAATCTTCTTTAATAAATACAATCCTATGTCGTGCTTTACAGGAAAGTGTTTATGATTCCAAAGTAACGATTGGAAAACATAAATCAATAGAGGGATTAGATTTTATTGATAAAGTAGTTCAAATAACTCAAGATCCTATTGGTAGAACTCCAAGAAGTAATCCTGCAACCTATACAGGTGTATTTGATGATATAAGAAATGTATTCGCTGAAATGAAAGAGTCAAAAATTAGAGGATATGATAAATCAAGATTCTCATTTAATGTCAAAGGTGGACGATGTGAAGCTTGTTGGGGAGATGGAGTAAGAAAAATTGAAATGCATTTTTTGCCTGATGTATATGTCCCTTGTGATGTGTGCCATGGTACTCGTTTCAATTCTGAAACATTAGATGTTAAATTTAAAGGTAAAAATATTAGTGAAGTTTTAAATATGCGAGTTGAGGAAGCTTATGAATTCTTTTCCTCTGTTCCTAAAGTAAAAAACAAATTACAAGTTCTTATGGATGTTGGACTTTCTTATGTTACATTGGGACAATCGGCACCAACATTATCTGGTGGAGAGGCAGGACGTGTTAAATTAGCAAAAGAATTACAGAAAAAGCCAACAGGAAAGTCAGTATTTATTCTTGATGAACCAACAACAGGATTACATACAGATGACATAAAAAAACTTTTAATTATTTTACAAAGAATAGTTGATAATGGTGATACTGTTATTGTTATAGAGCATAACCTTGATGTAATAAAAGTTGCAGACTATATAATCGATTTAGGACCTGATGGTGGAGATGGTGGTGGAAAAATTGTTGCCACAGGAACACCAGAAAATGTTGCAAAAGTTAAAGAATCTTATACAGGTCAATATTTAAAAAAAGTTTTAAACAAATAAAATTGGTAATTAGTTACCAATTTTTTATTTAACAAATAAATAATCAAATTGTTATAATATAAATAATATTTCTAATTGAAATAAATTTTTGTATACATTATAATTGATAATAGGAGAGTGATAATATGAATCCAGTATTACTTGATTTAGATTTTATTCAAATAAGATGGTATTCGGTATTAATTTTAATAGCGTGCTTTATTGTTTTATTTTTATCACAAAATGAAGCGCAAAGATTTGGTGTTCAAAGAGAGTTTATATTTAATATCTTATTTTGGGCTTTAATAATGGGTGTCATAGGTGCACGTCTATACTATGTATTATTTAATTTGGAAACTTATTCTAAAAATCCAATTGAAATTTTAAAGGTTTGGAATGGTGGGCTTGCAATTCACGGAGGACTGATTTTTGCATTACTTACGATTGTTTTTTATTGTAAAAAATATAAAGTCAGAATTGTAAGACTATTAGATTTTTTAGTTGTTCCATTACTTTTAGGACAAGCAATTGGCAGATGGGGAAACTTTTTTAATCAAGAAGCTCATGGAGTTGTGACTTCAGTAAATCATCTTAAAACTCTTATGATTCCAGACTTTATAATTGAAGGAATGACAATTGATGGAGTTGTCTATACACCGACATTCCTTTATGAATCAATTGTTTGTTTAATTGCCTTTATTGTTTTACTTTTTATTAGAAGAGGAAAATATACTAAGGTTGGAACAATGACTGCATCATATTTAATGATTTATGGAATTCTTCGTTTCTTTATAGAAACATCAAGAACTGACGCCTTAATGATTGGTGGTTTTAGGGTTGCTCAAATTGTTTCCGTAATAATGGTTATATTTGGACTAGGTATGATAATGCTAATTTCAAAAAAAGGAAAATTTGAAGATCGTTATAATGATCCCGAAAATAGTTTAAACATAAGATATTAAACATTTTTCTTGTTATTTACTTGATTAATTGCTAAAATTAATTTAGGTGATGGTAATGAAACTAGAGGATATGGGATTGTTAGAAAAAGTAAATGTTTTAGAAGGATTAATCGCTAGAACAGAATTAGAAACAGAGTATTCAATTGATGTAGAGTGGTTAGAAAACCCTGAGTACATGAAAAGAGAAGTAAAAGTACTTATAGATAATTGCAGACGTCTATTTAAAAATGATAGTATAAAAAAATTGGATTCAGATATTGTTGCAGATGCCTATGCAACATTTAATACAAGACTTGATTCGTTTTTAAAACGATTTCCTGAATACAGATTAAATGACGTTATAACTGAGAGTATTGGACAAAGACACATGTAAATGTGTTTTTTTCATGATATAAATGTTTATACTAAAAAGTCTTTCTATTCATAAATTATACTAGAAAGGAATGAATAAAAATGAATAATAATTGTGCGTGTGGAAAATGCAATTGTTGTAATCCAAATGTTGGACCAACAGGGCCAACAGGACCAAGAGGTGCAACTGGATTAACAGGTGCAACAGGACCACAAGGAATTCAAGGTATCCAAGGACCGCAAGGACTTATGGGTGCAACAGGACCACAAGGAGTTCAAGGAATCCAAGGAGAAATAGGAGCTGTTGGACCAACAGGGCCAACAGGAGCTACTGGTGTGACAGGACCAACAGGGCCAACAGGGGCAACAGGAGCAACAGGATTACAAGGAATCCAAGGTGAACAAGGAATACCAGGGGAAGTTGGACCAACAGGGCCAACAGGATCAATTGGTCTAACAGGCCCAACAGGAGCAACAGGAGTAACAGGCCCAACAGGACCTTCAGCAAATCTAACGATTGGAACAGTTACAACAGGAGTTAATGCTTCTGCTACAATAACTGGAACATCTCCAAACTTTGTTCTTAATCTAGTATTACCTCAAGGTCCAACAGGACCAACAGGAGCAACAGGAGCAACAGGAGTAACAGGTCCAACAGGAGCAACAGGTTCAAGTGATACTATAACTGTTAGAAATACAACAACAGGAGCTGCAGGAACAAATGCTTCAGTAACTGATGTAACAGGATCACCAGATCATATTTTAGACTTTGTTATACCTAGAGGATATGATGGAGTAGATGGAGAAACAGGACCACAAGGAATTCAAGGATTAATTGGACCAACAGGACCTATAGGACCAACAGGACCAACAGGGTCAACTGGAATGACAGGTGCTAGAGGAAATTGCTGTGGTTGTGGAGAAAACTAAACTAAAAATTGTAGTATACGCCATATCAAAAAATGAAAGTTCTTTTGTTGATAGGTGGTATGAGTCTATGAAGGAAGCAGATGAAATATATGTTTTAGATACAGGCTCAACAGACGATACCGTAGATAAATTAAAACTTCATGGAATAAACGTTAAAACAGAAAAAATAGTTCCTTGGAGATTTGATGTTGCTAGAAATAAAAGCTTAGAAATGGTTCCTCTTGACACCGACATATGTGTATGTACAGACTTAGATGAAATCTTAGAAACAGGGTGGCGAGAAAAATTAGAAAAGTCATGGAATAATTCAAACAGAATGCGTTATAAATATAACTGGGCGTTAGATGAATATGATAAGCCAATAGTTACTTTTCTTTATGAAAAAATTCATGACAGACATCACTACAAATGGGTGTATCCTGTTCACGAAGTTTTAGAATGTTCTTTAGATAATGAAGTTGTTTCGACTAATGATAATATTGTTTTAAATCATTATCCAGATAAAAACAAATCTCGTTCGAGCTATTTACCATTACTAGAATTATCGGTAGAAGAAAATCCCAATAACGACAGAAATCTACATTATTTAGGAAGAGAATATATGTACTATAAAGAGTGGAATAAATCAATAGAAACATTAATAAAACATATCAATTTACCGAGTTCAACTTGGAAAGAAGAGAGATCTGCTTCAATGCGATTTATATCTCGTTGTTATCTAAACTTAGATAGAGTGGAAGAAGCAAGACTTTGGTTACAAAAAGCGATAAAGGAAAGCCCATATCAAAGAGAAGGATATGTTGAACTTGCTTTATTAGAATTTAATCAAAAGAATTTCATGAAAGTAATAAAAAATTGTATAAGAGCTAAAAGAATTTTAAAAAATGAAATGATATATATAAATGAACCTTTCTGTTGGGACTCAACTATCGACGATTTACTATCAATTTCTTACTTTAATTTAGGAATGAAAGATGAAGCGTTATTCTATGTTAATAAAGCTTTAGAGTACGACAAAACAAATGAACGATTAATTAAAAATAAAGAGATATTTCAAAATTCTTGAAATACCTCTTTTTATTTGGTTTCACTTCCTATAATTATAATAACATTATATAATTTGTATTTTTACTAACTCTTCAAATCTATATTTTCAAATTCTAAAGATTATGGACAAGCATATAACTTTTAAATCATGTTAGCTAAATTCTTTGTAAGACTGCATCTTAAAATTTCAAAATAATGAAAAAAATAAATCAAGTTTCTAAAATAATAGAGTATCTTAATTTTACTATTTTCATACTTTTTAGAAAAAATTCGTAAAAATCATTAAAATATGTTAGAATTTAATTGGTGAGAAAATGAATAATTTAGTATTAGCTTATTTAGGTGATGCAGTATATGAATTACATATAAGAAATTTTTTAATAGAATCAGGATTAGCCAAAGTTAATGAACTTCAATCAGCTAGCCTAAATTATGTAAGTGCTAAATCGCAAAGAAGAATATTAGAAGAATTGATAACTGATGGATATCTAACAGAATCAGAAATAGAAATAGTAAATCGAGGAAGAAATGCCTCTAGTCATTCAAGTAAAACAACAGATATAATAACTTATAAAAAGGCAACTGGATTAGAATGTTTAATTGGCTATTTATATAAAAATGATTTAGAAAGATGTAATGAAATATTAACAATAATTACTAAATAGAGGTGTAATATGCGAGTATGTGGTAAAAATGTCTTTAATGAATTAGACTATAAAACTGTAAGAAAAGTTTTAATTTCTGATACATTTAAAGATAAAGAAATAATTAATAAGATTAAAAATAATAAACTAAAGTATATCATAACAGATTCAAAAGTAATGGATAAGATGATGGCTCATAATCAAGGAATAATTATTGAAATAGATGATTTTTCATATGGAACATTGGACGATATTACAAATGACAAACTTGTACTTATGTTAGACCATTTAGAGGACACTCATAATTTTGGAGCAATTATTAGAACATGTGAAGCTAAAGGGATAAAGTCTATAATTATTCCAAAAGATAGAGGAGTAATTGTAAATGAGACTGTTATGAAAACTTCTAGCGGAGCTCTTAATCATGTGAATATTATTATGGTAACAAATTTAGTGAATTCAATAAACAAATTAAAGGATAAGGGGTATTTTGTATATGCTGCTGATATGGGTGGAATAGATTATCATAAAGTTGATTTTGCTGATAAAGTTGTATTAGTAATTGGCAATGAAGGAAATGGTATATCAAAAATAATCAGAGATAATTCTGATGAAATAATAAGTATTCCAATGAAGGGAGTAGTAAATAGTTTAAATGCTTCTGTTGCAGCAGCGATTCTTATATATGGAATAGGAGATTAATATGAATGAATATCCAGATAATGAATTAGTTAATTTAGTATGTGAGAGAAGTGAAGAAGCAAGTGATTTATTATATGAAAAATATAAATATATAGTTGATATAGTTTTTAATAAATATCGCAAAAGTGCTTATTATTTAAGTGTTGATTTAAAAGAATTAAAACAAGAAGCGATGGTAGGATTTTCTGATGCCTTAGTTTCCTATGATCAAAATAAAGGTGTTAATTTACCTACATTTATATCAGTATGTGTAGAAAGAAAAGTAAGAAATTATGTTAGAAAAGCAGAAACTGTTAAGAGTAGAATAATAAAATCCACATATTCACTTGATGCTTTATATGGTGAAGAAGATTGTGTTCCACTTAGTGCAAGACTTGGTTCTTCTTTAAGTGATCCTCAAGTAACATTAGAAGCCGATGAAAATATTAAGGACTTAACGGAGTCAATAAATGAATTGTTAAGTAAATCGGAAAAAGAAGTTTACGAACTTATTATAAATGACTTTTCTTATGAAGATATTGCAAGAATTCTAAATAAGGACATAAAAGCAATTTATAATACAGCTGCTCGTCTTAGAGCTAAAATAAAATCAATACTTGAGTAAACTATTATATTTATACTTGCTTAAGACATTTTTGTGTGCTATATTATAGACGTACACGAAAGTGTTTTTTTTATACAAAAAAAATTAAGAGGTGTTTTGATGACAAAGAAAGAAAAAGAACGAGTTTCTGAAACTGCTACTGACGAAATAAAAAATAAAAAAGCAAACAAAGAAACAACAAAGGCTATAAAAAAACAAGCAAAAGAAAGTATAACTTCTCAGAAAAGAAAAATTGAGAATAAAATAGATTCTTTAGTAAAAGATAAAAAACAAGCAAAAGATAAAGAATCCAAAAAAGATATTCAAAAAGAAATAAATAAGTTAAAAAAAGAAAGAAAAGAAATTGGTAAAAAAGACACTTACATAAGAGATGTAAAAAAAGAAATGAGTATGGTAAGATGGCCAAGTGCTAAAGAGGTTATCAAATATTCAATAGCTTCATTAGTATTTGTAGCATTCTTTGCATTATTCTTCTATGGAATAGACGCAATATTTGCATTAGTAAAGGATTTGATTAGTTAATGGAAAAATTATGGTACGTTGTTAATACATACTCAGGACATGAGGCAAAAGTTAAAGAAAAACTAGAACAAAGAACAGTTTCGATGGGATTTGAAGATTATATATTTAGAATCATAGTTCCAGAAGAAACGGTAGTAGAGACTATGAAAGATGGTTCTAAAAAAGAAAAGAAACACAAAATGTTCCCAGGGTATATTTTAGTTGAGATGATTATGACTGATGAAGCTTGGTATATTGTTCGTAATACTCCAGGGGTAACTGGATTTATTGGTTCATCTGGAAAAGGTGCAAAACCAACTGCCTTGATGCCTAATGAAATTGATAAAATATTAATTAACATGGGTATGAGCAGAGTTGATGTTGATGCAGAACTTAAAGTTGGATCAAGGGTATCTATAGTTGATGGACCATTCAAAGGTATGGAAGGTAACATTGACACTATTGATACAGAAAATTCTCGTTTAACAGTGTTAATAGATTTATTTGGACAAGAAACTCCAGTAGAAGTTGAGTTATTTCAAGTAAATATTGCTAATTAAATAAAAAAACTCATTTCGTTAATTGAAATGAGTTTTTTTGTCTTTTCTTTTCATCAATATTCTCAACAATTGATTTTGGATAAGGATTTATTTTGTCAGTTCTATATAATAAGTAATCAATACTAGTATGATAGTAATCTGCTAGTTTTTTTAATATATCAGTTGGAATATCATTCGTCTCAGTTTCATACTGAGAATATCCTGTTTGAGACATATTAAGTATTTTAGCAATATCTTTTTGAAATAAATCATTATCTTCTCTTAATTCTCTTAATCTATTCATGGTAAACTTCCTTCAAAAGTAATTTATCATAACCTAAAATAGGTTGTTGTAATATAACCTGTTTTAGGTTATACTGATAAAGATAGTAGGAAACAGAGAGATAAAGTATGTATATTAATAATGATTGTTGGAAAAATATATCTAATATTAAGTGTAAAAACAGATACTTATTAACAAATAGGAGGAACTAGTATTTTGAAAAAACATTTCGTAATATTTCTATTAGTATTTTTCATAACTCTAGGATATGCTACAGTTTCAACAACACTAAATATAATAGGAAAAGCAAATATAGCATATAATGAAGAAGATTTTAGAATAGAAATAATTAACTTAAAAATAAATAACAATGATAGTGAAAATTTAATAGCAAAAGATAAACAATCATTTACTTTTGTAGGAAGTGGAAATGATCTTTTACATTATACAGTAACTAACTATAGTTATCAGTATGATGCAAAAGTAGTGTTAGTATGTATTCCAAGTGATAATGTTATAATCGATCAAATAAATAATATATCAGCACAAGAAAAAATAACTAAAACAATAAACACAACAAACACAAAGGAAATAACTTGTACCCTAAATATTGAAAAGATAAGTAGAACTGAATATGCAGAAGAGATGTGTAAATTTGATGAGGGTCAAGTATGGGAATTTAATTACACAGGAAAAGACCAAATATTTAAAGTTCCCTGTGGCGGTGAATATAAAGTTGAACTATGGGGAGCAGGAAGTGGATATTATCCACAGGGACCTTATACTACTGGGTCTCTAGGTGGATATGTCGCAGGAGAAATAAATTTAAGTAAAAACAGAAGCCTTTATGTTTATGTAGGACAACATAATATAGTTGATAAAACCTTTAATGGAAGCAATAATCTCTATGTTCCATCAGGAGGTGGAGCTACAGATATTAGATTAGAAAATGGTAATTGGGATAATTTTAATTCCTTGAAGTCACGTATCATTGTTGCTTCTGGAGCAGGAGCTAGTGGTTGGAATGCATTAGGAGGACAAGCTGGTGGCTTAAATGGTTATACTAGTACTGGCTATAATGTATCAACTGGATCTAATTATATGGGAAAAGGAGCACTTCAAAATTCAGGTGGTTTAGGTGGCGAAAATAACACTGGAAGCAATGGGAAATTTGGAATTTCTGGTATTACTAATGGAGGAGTCTCTGGAGGTGGTGGCTACTATGGTGGTGGAGGTGGCTATGGTGTAGTTAATATAGATCATGGAGCAGGTGGCGGAGGTTCATCTTTCATATCTGGTCACAATGGATGTGATGCTATTTCAGAATCTTCAACAGAAGAAAATATAATTCATACAGGAAACTCTTTTCATTATTCAGGATTAAAATTTAAAAACACTGTTATGATAGATGGAGCAGGATATAGTTGGACTAATGTAAAAGGAGCTTATACTGGTATGCCTTCTCATGATGGTAAATCTACTATGACAGGAAATTCAGGTCATGGTTATGCTAAAATAACTTATTTAGGAAAATAAAGAACAGCATTTTGATCTTTGTTAATCATCTTTTATTATAGAAATAGCTGTTTATCCACATACATTACATCATAGATTTGAATAGTCATTATTTAATATAAAGTATCATAAAATAGTAAAAAAGGACAAACCTTCAAAAAAGAAATGATTTAATGTTGATATTTATGGTTTTTTATGTTAATATCTATATTGCTAAAGTTTAATTTAGTACGTGGGAGGGAATGCGGATTAGCCCTAAACCACAAGCGAAAATACGAAAGGATGTGTTTTACGTGGCAAAAGAAGTCGTAAAGAAAATAAAATTACAAATTCCTGCTGGAAAAGCTACACCTGCACCACCTGTTGGTACAGTATTAGGACCTGCTGGAATTAATTTACAAGAGTTCGTTACAAAATATAATGACGCTACAAGAGACAAAATGGGTGATATTATCCCAGTTGAAATCTCTGTATATGATGATAGAACATTTGATTTTGTATTAAAAACACCACCAGCAGCTGATTTAATTAAAAAATATGCTAAGATTAAATCTGGCTCTAAAAAAGGTGCTCACGAAATCGTTGGAACTATTTCTAAAGCTGATGCAAAAGCAATTGCTGAAATTAAGATGCCAGACTTAAATGCTTATACTGTTGAAGAAGCTATGAATATCGTAGCTGGTACAGCAAGAAATATGGGTGTTGCTGTATCTGGACTTAACGATGCTGAATTAGCTGAAGAAGCTAAAGAAGCAGCAGCTAAAGAGATTGAAGATGCTAAAAGAGAAGCTAAATTAGAAGAAATGGAAGCTTCAGCAGCAGATAACAACGTTGAAGTAGAAGTAATAACTGAAAAAGAAAATACAGAAGAATAATTATTAATAACAATTAATAAACTATATCCGCTAAACCACAAATAAATGATGGGAGGTATAACAATGAGAAAATTTGGAAAGAAATATGTAGAAGCTTCAAAAAAAGTAGAAAAAAATAAAAACTATGAAATTAGTGAAGCAGTTAAGTTAGCTAAAGAAACAAGTACTACTAAATTTGATAGTTCCGTTGAATTAGCAATAAAACTTAATATTGATACAAAAAAGGCTGATCAACAATTAAGAGGATCTCTAATATTACCTAATGGTAATGGTAAAACTAAAAGAATTTTAGTTTTAGCTAAAGGTGCTCAAGCAGAAGCTGCTAAAACAGCTGGTGCAGATTTTGTTGGAGAACAAGATATGATTGATAAAATCGCTAATGAAAATTGGTTTGATTATGATGTAATCATCGCTACTCCAGAAATGATGCCTTCATTAGGAAAAATTGGTAAAGTTTTAGGACCAAAAGGATTAATGCCAAATCCTAAAACTGGAACAGTTACTCCAACACCAGAACGTGCAGTTGAAGATGTTAAAAAGGGTATGATCGAATACAGAGCAGACTCTTATGGAAACATTCACTGTTCAGTTGGTAAAGTATCATTCACTGAAGAAGCTTTAAAAGAGAATGTATTATATGTATTAAGTACTATTAACAAAGCTAAACCAAGCACTGTTAAAGGAAAATACATTCAAAATATTTCTATATCTACAACTATGGGTCCTGGTATCCATGTAGATCAAAATTCTATTGACATGTAATATTTAACATGTTATATTAACAAGTGAAAAAACGAGTACCGAAGACAGTGGGGGAGAAATCTTAATAATCCTACCGAGGGAGAGTTATATATCTTTTTATGTATATAATAACTTTCCTTATCAGGAAAGTTTTTTTATAAAATCAAAAGGAGGACATATATGGCAAGCGAGAAAATTCTAGAATCTAAAAGAGAAGTAGTTGCTGAGATTACAAATAAATTAAAGAATTCAGAATCTGTTATTTTATTTAAATATTCAGAATCAACTGTTTCTGATATGCAAGAATTACGTAGAGATCTAAAAAACATCGGTAGTGAAGTTAAAGTATACAAAAATACTTTAGTAAAAAGAGCTTTAGATGATATGAAAATTGATCTAAGTGAATTCCTAGAAGGTCCAAATGCTATTGTTTTTGGTAAAGAATTACTTGAACCAATTAAAGTTCTTGATAAATTTGCAAAGAACCATAAGAATGTACAAGTTATTACTGGTATTATCAAAGGCGAAGTTGTATCAATTGATACAATCAAAGAATATGCATCTATTCCATCTATGGAAGGATTACTTACTATGTTTGCTGGTGGCTTGATAGAACACGTAAAAAATCTATCTATTGCACTTAATTTATATGCCGACAAATTAGGTGAGGAAAACTAATTAAAGGAAGGAAGATTATAATGGCAAAATTATCTACAAATGAAATTATTGACGCTATAAGCGAAATGACTATTCTTGAAGTAAAAGAATTAGTTGATGCTATGAAAGAAAAATTTGGAGTAGATCCAAGTGCTGTAGCTGTAGCTGCTGCTCCTGCTGCAGGTGCTGAAGCAGAAGGATCATCTTCAAAAACTGTTGTATTAAAGGATGCTGGAGCTTCTAAAATTGCAGTAATAAAAATCGTTAGAGAAATTACTGGTTTAGGATTAGTTGAAGCTAAAGCTTTAGCTGACAATGGTGGAAACGTTAAAGAAAACGTTGCTGCTGAAGAAGCTGAACAAATTAAAGCTCAATTAGAAGAAGCTGGTGCAACTGTTGAATTAGCTTAATTAGCTATTTTATAAAAAGACCTTATTAAAAGGTCTTTTTACTTTGGGAAGAGTCTTCTTTTTATTGTTTAAAAATGATATAATCATTTTAGAAAATTAAAATCTATAACGGAGGTTAATATGAAAAAGATGATATTTCCTTGGATTATAATTACATGTTGCCTATTTGGAACAATTTTGTTTATTGGAATAAGGTTTGGTAAAACCTATAAACCCTATTATGACTATGAAGCAGATATAAAAGAATCAGCTAATATTTACTTAAATTTGACAGAAACAAAACTAAAAAATGGTGATAAAAAAACTATAAAAATGGAAGAATTGTTGAAAACTGGAACTTTATCAACAAATAAAGTAAAGGAAGACACTTGTGATGGCTATGTTACTGTAAAAAAAATGGGTAGTGAATATCAATATGATGCCTACATCAAGTGCAAAAATTACACAACAGTTGACTATAAGGAATAAAACATTTGTAAATAGCATATATATTAAAGAAATGTATTGACATAATCATACTAAAATGATATATTATAGACGCGTTTGGAATTAGGTTTCACCATAGGTGAAGCCTAGTTTTAAGGGGAAATCGATACACCAGGATGTGTGTACGTAGAAAGGGATAATATGACTACTATTAATCAATTAGTAAGAAAGAAAAGAACAAAGAAAACAAGAAAAGGCAAGAGCCCAGTTTTAAATGTTGGATTTAACTCAATGGAAAGAAAGTCTACAAATACAAACCATCCACAAATGCGTGGAGTATGTACTCGTGTAGGAACAAAAACTCCAAAGAAACCAAACTCAGCATTAAGAAAATATGCTCGTGTAAGATTGTCTAACGGACGTGAAGTTGATACTTACATCCCAGGTGAAGGACATAACTTACAAGAACATTCAGTTGTTCTAATTCGTGGTGGCCGTGTTAAAGACTTAATCGGTGTACGTTATCATGTAATTCGTGGAGCACTAGATACTCAAGGTGTTAATGAACGTAAACAAGGTAGAAGTAAATACGGAACTAAAAAACCAAAAGACAGTAAATAAAATAATAAGGAGGAAAGAATATGCGTAAAAGACGTGCTGAAAAACGCGACGTATTACCAGATGCTATTTATAACTCAAAAGTTGTTACTAAATTAATCAACACTATTATGTTAGATGGTAAAAAAGGAACAGCTGAAAAGATTTTATATGAAGCATTTGATAGTATTCGTGAGAAAACTGGAAAAGATCCAATTGAAGTTTTCCAAAGTGCACTTGAAAATATACAACCAGCATTAGAGGTTAAATCTCGTCGTGTTGGTGGAGCTAACGTTCAAGTTCCAATTGAAGTTAGTGATGAAAGAGGATTAACTCTAGCATTAAGATGGTTAGTTCAATATGCTAGAAATGGCCGTGGAAGAACTATGGCTGAAAAATTAGCTAATGAGATTATGGATGCTGCCGCAGGAACAGGTGGAGCTGCTAAAAAACGTGAAGATACTCACAGAATGGCAGAAGCTAACAAAGCATTCGCTCATTATAGATGGTAGGTGGCATGAATGGCAAGAGACGTTTCAATTGATAAAATAAGAAATATTGGTATCATGGCTCACATTGATGCTGGTAAAACTACAACTACTGAAAGAATTTTATTCTTAACAGGAATAACTCATAAAATAGGAGAAACACACGATGGTGCTTCTCAAATGGACTGGATGGAACAAGAGCAAGAAAGAGGTATAACAATTACTTCAGCTGCTACAACTTGTCACTGGAATGGATATAGATTAAATATAATCGATACTCCAGGACACGTAGACTTTACTATCGAAGTTCAAAGAAGTTTAAGAGTTCTTGACGGAGCAGTAGCATTAATTGATGCACAAGCTGGTGTTGAACCTCAAACTGAAACTGTTTGGAGACAAGCAAATGAATACAAAGTTCCAAGAATGATTTGTGCAAACAAAATGGAAAAAATGGGAGCTGATTTCTATTATAGTTTAACAACTATTAAAGAAAGATTAGGAGCAAATGCTGCACCTATTATTCTTCCAATCGGAGCAGAATCTGAATATATTGGATATGTTGATTTAGTAACAATGAAAGCATATAAATATGATGGTTCTGATCAACAATTATTAGAAGAGATGGAAATTCCTTCTGATATGACCGCTAAGTCTGAAGAATACAGAGCTAAGTTAATTGAAGCTGTTGCTGATTTTGATGAAGAATTAATGATGACTTATTTAGATGGTGGAGAAATAACTGTTGATGCTTTAAAGAAAGCTATTCGTACAGCTACACTATCTGTTGGATTCTTCCCTGTATTATGTTCTGATGCACTTGGAAATAAAGGTACTCGTACATTACTTGATGCTGTTATTGATTATTTACCATCACCAACAGACATAGAGGCAATTGAGTGTACTGATAAAAATGGAAATGACGTATTACGTCACCCAAGTGATTCTGAACCATTTACAGCATTAGCATTTAAAATAATGACTGATCCATTTGTTGGAAGACTTTCATTCTTTAGAGTTTACTCCGGTAAATTATCTAGTGGATCATATGTTTTAAATTCAACAAAAGGCGAAAAAGAAAGAATTGGTCGTATCTTACAAATGCATGCAAATCAACGTAAAGAAATTACAGAAGTATTTGCTGGTGAAATAGCTGCAGCTGTAGGTTTAAAAAATACAACAACTGCTGATACATTATGTGATGAAAAGAACTCATGTATCATGAAAGGAATGGAATTCCCAGAACCAGTTATTGATATTGCAATTGAACCAAAGAGTAAAAATGATCAAGATAAAATGGCTATCGCTATTCAAAAACTAGTTGAAGAAGACCCAACTTTAAGAGTTAAAACTGATTCAGAAACAGGACAAACTGTACTTTCTGGTATGGGTGAATTACACTTAGACATTATTGTTGACCGTATGAAACGTGAATTTAATGTTGAATGTAATAAAGGTAGACCACAAGTTGCTTATCGTGAAACAATTACTGCTGCTGCGGATTGTGAAGGTAAGTATATTAAACAATCAGGTGGACGTGGACAATACGGACATGTTTGGGTTAAGTTTGAACCAAACCCAGGTAAAGGATACGAATTCGTTGATGGTATCGTTGGTGGAGTTGTTCCTCGTGAATATATTCCAGTAACTGATAAGGGATTACAAGAAGCAATGCAAGGTGGTATTCTTGCTGGATATCCACTAGTTGATGTAAAAGCTACATTATTTGATGGTTCATACCATGATGTAGACTCATCAGAAATGGCATTCAAAATTGCTGCATCTATGGCTTTAAAAGAAGCTAAGAATAAATGTAAAGCAGTACTTCTTGAACCAATCATGAAAGTTGTAGTAGACGTTCCTGAAGAATATATGGGTAACGTTATGGGTGACTTAACTAGTCGTCGTGGACGTCCATTAGGACAAGAATCAATTGGTAATACTTTAAGAATCCAAGCTATGGTACCATTATCAGAAATGTTTGGTTATGCAACAGATTTAAGAAGTAATACTCAAGGTAGAGGTAACTTCCAAATGGAAAAAGACCACTATGAAGAAGTACCTAAATCAATCGCTGAAGAAATTATCAAGAAAAACAGCGTAAATTAAGAATAATACTTGATTTCATATCAAGAATTAGATAAAATAAATTTGTTAGATTAAAAGGAAAGAGGAATAAATTATGGCAAGAGAAAAATTTGACCGTAGTAAACCACATGTTAACATAGGAACAATCGGACATGTTGACCATGGTAAAACTACATTAACTGCTGCAATCTCTAAGGAATTCTCTAAGGATTTCATGGACTACTCTGCAATTGACAGTGCTCCAGAAGAAAGAGAACGTGGTATTACAATTAACACTGCTCACGTTGAGTATGAAACTGAAAAAAGACATTATGCTCACGTAGACTGTCCAGGACATGCTGACTATGTTAAAAACATGATCACAGGTGCTGCTCAAATGGATGGTGCTATCCTTGTAGTTTCAGCTGCAGATGGTGCTATGCCACAAACTAGAGAACATATCTTGTTATCAAGACAAGTTGGTGTTCCTAAAATTGTTGTATTCATGAATAAATGTGATCAAGTTGATGACAAAGAAATTCTTGAATTAGTAGAAATGGAAATCAGAGAATTATTAGGAGAATATGGATTTGATGCAGAATGTCCAATAATCAAAGGTTCAGCATTAAAAGCTCTTGAAGGAGATGCAGATGCTGTTAAAGCAATCCATGACTTAATGGCTGCTGTTGATGATTATATTGATACTCCAGAAAGAGATACTGATAAACCATTCTTAATGAGTATTGAAGACGTATTTACTATCTCAGGACGTGGTACTGTTGTTACAGGACGTGTTGAACGTGGTAAGTTAAATCTTAACGACGAAGTTGAAATCGTTGGATTAAGAGATACAAGAAAAACTGTTGTTACAGGAATTGAAATGTTCAGAAAGTCACTTGACTATGCTGAATCTGGAGATAACGCTGGTGTATTACTTCGTGGTATTTCTAGAGAAGATGTTGAAAGAGGACAAGTTCTTGCTAAACCAGGAAGTGTTACTCCACATCATAAATTCAAAGCTGCAGTTTACGTTCTAAGCAAAGAAGAAGGTGGACGTCATACTCCATTCTTCACAAACTACAGACCTCAATTCTATTTCAGAACAACTGACGTTACAGGTGTTATCGATTTACCTGCAGGTGTTGAAATGGTTATGCCAGGTGACAATGTAGATATTACAGTAGACTTAATTTCTACAGTTGCTATTGAACAAGGAACTAAGTTCTCTATTCGTGAAGGTGGTAGAACAGTTGGTTCTGGTGTAGTTTCTGAAGTTATTGAATAATAATTAAACTATACAAAAAAACTCACATTCGGTTGTGAGTTTTTTTATGTAAATAAAATGAAAAAAACAGCTTGACATAATAGTTTAGACTTGCTAAAAAAAAAAAAAAAAATGGTACACTTGTTATAGAGAAGTCCGCCTAAAAATAGGACTCCTAGTTGATGGTGAAATAAATGAAAAAAAGAGTAATAAGTATAATAAGAAATATATTTGATGGAGTAATGATATTTGTGTTATTTATAACAACAACAGTATATGCCTTACCATCAAATGGAGTAATATATGATAATAGTAACAGTGGATCAAGTGCAACAAATGTAAGTGAAGCAATAGATGATTTATATAGTAAGTTAACAACAAAAGACAATGAAATAAACCGATTAAAAGGATTAGGAAATGTAGCATCAAATCAAATGTTAAAGGGATATACAGCTTTAGTAAAAGGTAATCTTGTAACTGGGTCAATCCCAAGTAAAGGAGCAGCAACGTACACCCCAGGAACAACTAATCAAACAATAGCATCAGGTAATTATTTATCAGGAACTCAAACAATAAAAGGAGATGCTAATTTAGTAGCAGGAAATATAGCCAAAGGAAAAAGTATCTTTGGTATAACAGGATCATATACAAGTGATGCTAATGCTGTAGCATCAGATATAAAAGCTGGTAAAACAGCCTATGTTAATGGAGTAAAAATTATTGGAAATGCATCTAATAGTAATATTACTATTTCTTCTGCATCAGAAATTTCGTATAAAACAGGTGGCTCTTCAACTACAGTAAGTGCAACTTATACTGCTACAGAAAATAATGAATATGTTGTATGCATATCTGGCCATGGTGGTGGCGTAACAACAGATGGAGTAATTCTTGTTAATAAAGTTGTTGCTGCTGGAGGAGCCCATAAAGCTAGGCTATCAATTGTAAAACTTTCTATAGGGAATAATATAAAAGTATCTGGTTGGTCATCCTCCTATATTTACAAATTATCATAATATTAGTACAATTATAATAGGTGAAAATATGAAGCTAATTGATTATGAAAACATATTAGAAACTGTAAAAAAGAAAAATAGGATAAGTCGTTTTATCTTGTTATGTGTAGGTTGTTTTATAATAGCTCTTCTTTATAATGCATATATTGTGCCTGAACATATTGTATACGGAGGAGTTGGTGGTATTGCCATTATAGTAAATCAATTAACCGGAATTGATACAACTTTATTTATTAATATTGTCACCTTTAGCTTAGCAGTTATTTCAGTTATATTACTTGGATTTAAAAAGACGTCATATACAATAATAGGTTTTTTAATATATACAATGATGGTTAATATAACAGCACCATTTGCTCACTTATTTCACATTGAATTTGATAGTCGTTTATTTGCAATACTCATATACAGTGTTATAGACGGAATAGGCTATGGATTAATTTATAAAACAGGATTTAATACAGGGGGAATGGATTCTGTGGTAGCTATTGCTCAAAACTATTTTAAATTTCCAACAGCAATGTTATCGAACATAGTTAATGGTAGTATAATAATTGTTGGAGCATTAACATTTGGCTTAGTTAATTCAATTTATGCAATAATATTTTTAAAAATCATGAATCTCATATCTGACAGTGTAGTTTTAGGAGTATCATCAAGTAAAATCCTTTTTATAAAAACAAAAGATATTAAAACAGTAGAAGAATTATTAGAAAATGAATTGGGACTAGGCTATACTATAATAGAATCAACAAATGGAATTAGTGTTTTAAAGAAAAAAATAATTATGTGTGTAATACCTACAGATAGATACTATGATTTGAAAAGAGAACTTTTAGTTATAGATAAGAAAGTAGAAATATTTTCAAATGATTGTTACACAGTAGTGGGAGGTCACACAAATCGATTAATTAATGTTCAAAACTAAGTAGTTTTGAACATTTTTTATGTAAAAAAAGTTAAAGGTCTAGTTTATAAGTTATCAATCATGATATAATTAAAACAGGTGATGAAAATGGATATTCAAGGGATTAATTCATCAAATGAAGAAATCGAAAGATTAGAAACAGCTGTAGAAAAAGATAAAAAAATTAGTGTTATTGAAATGTATGGTGAAGTCTTAACGGATAAAAATTATATTACTAATCCAGCTATTGCAAGAGAAGAAGAAATAAATAGAATGATTCTTGCCATAATTACTCCAGATAAAAGTGCATTATTAGTAGGAAAACCTGGTATTGGTAAAACAGCCCTAGTTGAAGGACTTGCCTATAGGATTCACACAAACCAAGTCCCAGATGTTTTAAAAGATTGGCGAATTATAAAAATAAATTTACCTGCTCTTTTAGGAAAAATGATTGTTGATGGTGTCGAAGTATCAAAACTCCAAATGTTAATTAATGAAATTGATAATATTGACAAAACAATTTTGTTTATCGATGAAGTTCACTTATTAGTAGCTCATAATAATGGTGCCGTCGATTTAGACTTTGCCAACATGTTAAAACCATATCTTGATCGTGGACGTATTTTAATGATTGGTGCTACAACATCAGAAGAATATGAACAATATATTTTAAGAGATCGTGCCTTTGTTAGACGTTTTATTAAAATTGATATAGCTGAAGCCCAAGGTAAAGATGTAGTTAAAATACTAGAAGGAACTTTCCCAAAATTTGAAAAACAAATGAATGTAAAACTTGCTTATACAGAATTTCAAAGGGAAAGAATATTTGAATGGATAGTTGAGCATACAAGTGAATATAAAAGAATTTATGAAGTTCAAAACAGATATCCAGATATATGTTTAACCATTGTATCAAGTGCCTTTAGTTTTGCATTATTTGAAAATTCACAAGTAGTAACAATGAAACACTTTTACCTAGCTATGAAGAACACAGGAACTATTTACGAAGACTCGAAAGTTAAGGCTATAGAAGACTTTAAGGTAAGGTTTAAAGATCAACTAATCAAGGAAGGAATAGACCCTCAACAAATATAACAGCGAGAGCTGTTTTTTTTGTAAATAAAATGAAAAAAATAGCTTGACATAATAGTTTAGACTTGCTAAAAAAAAAAAAAAAAATGGTACACTCATTATAGATAAGTCTGCCCAAAAGGAGATTGGAGTGTCCAAATGAAGAAAAAGTATATGATGTTTATATTAGTATTTTTTATAACTTTAGGATATGCAGCAGTTACAACAACACTAGATATAATAGGAAAAACAAACATAGCATATAATGAAGAAGATTTTAGAGTAGAAATAACTAATTTAAAAATAAATGACAGTGATAATATAAATTTAATAGCAAAAGATAAACAATCATTTACTTTTATAGGTAGTGGAAATGATATTTTAAATTATACAGTAACAAATTATAGTTACCAGTATGATGTAAAAATAAACTTAATATGTAATCCAAGTGAAGAAATAGAAATAGAACAAATAGGAGAACTAAAAGGACAGAGTAGAGAAAGTAAAACTATAACATCAACATCTAAATTTGAAGTAACATGTACAATAAATATAGAAAAGATAAGTAGAACAGAATATGCTGAAGATATGTGCAAAGTTGTTGAAGGTCAAGAATGGACATTTGATTACACTGGAAGTGAACAAGAGTTTATTGTCCCTTGTGATGGGGAATATAAAATTGAATTATGGGGAGCTCAAGGTGGAGGAAAAGGTATATTTTTTGGTGGACTAGGTGCTTACACAAAAGGAAATATACATTTTATGGAAGCTAAAAAAATATATTTAATTATTGGTGGAAAAGGGAACTTACCTACTAGTAGTACAAATATAATTGGGGGATATAATGGTGGAGGTGGAACTTACGGTTCACCAACTGGATCTTTTTATTATAATATCGCTGGGACTGGTGGGGGAGCAACAGATGTTAGAATTGCAAAATCTACTACAAAGTATGATAACGTACATAAAACATATATATCTAATAATACTGATCTTTTTTCACGAATAATGGTTGCTGCAGGTGGTGGAGGTGGAACTAACGGTGATATTGATGGATGGAAGAGTACAGGTTATGGAGCTGCAGGTGGTGGATTAATTGGATATAATGGTTTTGGAACTTATTATGGTGAATATAAAAAGACAATGGGTGGAACCCAGACAGCTGCAGGTGCAGGGCAAATAGTTACAACTAATCATGCTGGTCCATATGTAAATGCTGGATTTGGTTATGGTGGTGCTCAAGGATGGGCCCCATGGGGTGGAGGCGGAGGTGGCTATTATGGTGGAGGTTCTGGCGGAGGTTGGTCTGGAGCTGGAGCTGGAGGTTCGTCCTTCATATCTGGTCACAATGGATGTGATGCTATTTCTAAATCTTCAACAGAAACAAATATAATTCATACAGGAAAGCCTTATCATTATTCAGGATTAAAATTTAAAAACACTGTTATGATAGATGGAGCAGGATATAGTTGGACTAATGTAAAAGGAGCTTATACTGGTATGCCTTCTCATGATGGTAAATCTACTATGACAGGAAATTCAGGTCATGGTTATGCTAAAATTACTTATCTAGGCAAATAAAAAAGTGTAATTAGATTATAATACCTTTAAAGTTCACACTAAATAAAAAGAATGATAAAATTTATTTA
>CAJUPN010000002.1 GCA_910588195.1 uncultured Bacilli bacterium | reverse complement strand
ACTTGCTAAAAAAAAAAAAAAAAATGCTATAATCAAGGTAGAGGAGTCTGCCCTTAAGTAGATTATGGTGGTAATATGAAAAAAAGAGTAATAAATATAATAAGAAATATATTTGATGGAGTAATGATATTTGTGTTATTTATAACAACAACAGTATATGCCTTACCATCAAATGGAGTAATATATGATAATAGTAACAGTGGATCAAGTGCAACAAATGTAAGTGAAGCAATAGATGATTTATATAGTAAGTTAACAACAAAAGACAATGAAATAAACCGATTAAAGGGATTAGGAAATGTAGCATCTAATCAAATGTTAAAAGGATATACAGCTTTAGTAAAAGGTAGTGTTGTAACTGGGTCAATCCCAAGTAAAGGAGCTACAACGTACACCCCAGGAACAACTAATCAAACAATAGCATCAGGTAATTATTTATCTGGAGTACAAACTATAAAAGGAGATGCAAACTTAGTAGCAGGAAATATAGCAAAAGGAAAAAGTATCTTTGGAGTAACTGGATCATACACAAGTGATGCTAATGCTGCAGCTGGAAACATTTTAAGTGGGAAAACTGCTTATGTAAATGGAGCAAAGATAACAGGAAATATGCCATTAAGAGGTGGATCAAGTGCTGCTTCATTAGTATCAACAGGAGCGAATGGTTTATATATGACTTTTCCATATGGATACTATCCAGCAGAAACACATTTTAGTCAAACAAATTCATCTGAGGTATATATATCAAATGCTAAAGTTGCAACAGCATTAGGAATAACAACAAATAAAATAGCTAAAGGACAGAGTGTATCAGGAGTAGCAGGTTCATTCACAAGTGATGCTAATGCAACAGCTGCTGATATAGCTGTAGGAAAAACAGCCTATGTTAATGGAAACAAAATAACTGGAATAGGTGGAGGAGCAAAAGTATATACATTTAGTAATGTGCCAGTAACTATGCCTAGTGGTGTTACTTTAAAATATGGATCATGGGTGTCTTTAAATAGTGATAAAGATTCGGCTTATAATTATTCAATAGATTTAGGTTTTACTCCAACAGAAGTTATAGCTTGTGAACTTGAAATGAAAGGTGATTACTTTTCTTCTAGTGACAGTTATGATGGGCATAATTTTAGATTTTCTAGAGGGTATGCATCAGGTACAGCTAATGCCCAATATTATTATTTTCATACATTAATAGCAAGCTTAAAAGCTCCATGGTTAGATACAGCTGATGCTTATGGAAATGATTCGGGATTTAAAATGAGATGTGTACAATCAGGAAGTAAATTAAACTTTAATATATCTAAGGACTACTATGGTTCAGGAGGTGGAACTAATCTTAATACTAGAGCAGGACAATTAAAATTATCTGGTACTTTAGTTTATAAGTAATGATAACTAAAATGAAATAAGAAAACTAATTAATTTTAGTTTCTTTTTTTATAATTTTGTTTATTATAAATTTTATATTTGATATAATTATGATGGTGAATAATATGAAAGATTTAAATTTTCTTAAACGCAATTTAATTGCCTATCATGGTATATATGATAATGAGAGAATTTTTGAAAATACATTACAATCATATGCTAGAGCAAATAAATATGGTTATTTAATACAACTAGATATTAAAATGATGGCTTGTGGGACATTAATATGTTTTCATGATGATAATTTAAAAAGAATGTTACATGTTGATCAAAATATTTTAGATATTTCTTATGATGAATTATCATATATTTCTAAATATCAAATTCCAACATTGAATGAAGTTTTAGACTTTATTAAGGGAAGTGTTCCATTGCTATTTAATATTGATACTTCATTAAAGAAAAATTTATTAGAAAAAGCAGTGGCAGAAGTCTTGGATAATTATGAAGGAGAGTTTGCTATTTGCAGTCATAATAAAAAATGTCTAAAGTGGTTTTATAAAAATAGAAAAGATTATGTTACAGGTTTGGTTTTAGATTCGAGTAATTATCTTAAGTCTCTTTTATTTAAGAAATGTGATTTTTTTAGCATGGATATAAATCTTTATAATGATAAATATGTAAGAAAATTAAGAGAAAATAAATTTATTATTGGTTATCTTGTAAAAACGCCTTTAGAATATAGCAACAAAAAAAGTGTTTATGAAAATTTGGTAGTCGATAATATACTTGAAAATGTAGAATAGATTGTTTATAATAGTTGGCTAAGAGGTATTTATGGATAAGGTTTTTATTGGTAAAATTGTTAATACCCATGGGATTAAGGGTGAATTTAGAATAAAGTCTGATTTTGATTTAAAAGCGCGTGTATTTGTTGTGGGTAAAAGTATTATTATTGATGATAATTCATATGAAATACGTACATATCGAGTTCATAAAGGATATGATATGATAACTTTAGTTGACTTTGATAATATTAATGATGTACTTCCTTTTAAAGGAATGAATGCCTTTGTTTCTCGTGAAAGTCTAAATTTACAAGATGATGAGTATCTTATGGAAGATTATATTGGTTCTGATGTCATATTAAATTCTGTTACCATTGGTAAAGTTGTAGACTATATTGATGGTACAAATTCTTTATTGGAAGTAAATGGAGATAAGCATTTTTATATACCTTTAAAGGCAAATTTTATTATTAGATTTGATAAACATATGAAGGTATTAATTGTAGATGATTCAGTAAGGGGACTTATGTTATGAGGATAAGTATTTTAACTCTTTTTCCAAAAATGTTTGATGGTTTTTTATCAGAATCGATTGTAAAAAGAGCAATAGATAAGGGCCTTGTTAGCTTTGATATTGTGGATATAAGAGACTTTTCTAAATTAAATAATAAACAAGTTGATGATACGCCTTATGGTGGTGGAGCTGGCATGGTAATGATGGTTGAACCAGTAGTTGATGCAATAAATTCTGTAAGAACAGATAATTCAAAAGTTTATTTAATGAGTCCTTCTGGTATCCCTTTTAAGGAAAAAATAGCTCATGAATTTAGTGGTTTTGAGCATTTAATATTAATATGTGGTCATTATGAAGGAATTGATGAGCGTATAAGTTATTATATTGATGGAGAAATATCGATAGGTGATTATGTATTAACTGGCGGGGAGTTACCAGCTATGGTGATAAGTGATGCTGTTATAAGATTGGTTGAAGGTGTAATAAGAGATGAAAGTATAATTGATGAGTCTTTTAATAATCAGTTGCTTGATTATCCAGCTTATACAAGGCCACCTATCTTTGATGGTCATGCTGTTCCTGATGTTTTACTTTCGGGACATCATAAAAATATTGATGAATGGCGAAAAAAAGAACAAATAAAAAGAACAAATGAAAAGAGACCAGATTTGTTAAAGTAATAGTTGTGAGGTGATAAAATGAGTAAATATATGGTGCAAAAAGATAAATATTCTGGCAATATAGTTTATATGGAATATGATCTTGAAGGATATAGTTTTAAACCTAAAACAACTCATGACAAACCTTATATAAGTGTAAATAGTGTTACGATTTATGAACCTAAGATGATTGATAATTTACTTTCAAAGAAGTTTTCTAAAAAATTTGAAAGATTATCTCAAATAATTATAAATTTTTTATTTCAAGATGATACAGATGATGATGAAGGTGATTTTATGATTTTACTTGATGAAGTAGCTCGTTTAAAATCAATTGTGGAACTTAAATATCAGAAATTTTTAAGTAATCAAGAATATAAGGATTATATCCATAAATTAGATTTTTTAGATAGTCAACTTAGACAAAAGATTGCTATAGTAAATTATAGAAAAAATCTTGATTATGAAATTAATCGTGGTGGCAGAAGTCGATAGAGCTTCTGTTTTTTATTGACACTTATAAAAATTGAAGTAAAATCGCATTGAAATCGAGACTTATTATTGAATTATCCCTTTATTTAATATATAATACATCTTGTATGAAGAAAGAGGTAAGAGACATGAAAAATGTAAAAGAAGTAGTAATTGAAGTCAAAGGAAAAGACTGGGAAAACGCTCTTGATAAAGCTTTTAATAAAAAGAAAAAAGATATTAAAATTGATGGTTTTAGAAAGGGTTCTGTTACAAAAGAAATATTTATAAAAAAAGCAGGGATTGAAGCTTTATTTATGGATGCTGCTGATATTGTTGTAGATGATGAATTCAAAAAAATAGTAAGCGATAAGAAAAATGATATTGTTTGTGAACCAAATGTTTCTATCGAACATATTGATAAAGATGGAATTAAAGTTAAGTTTACTTTAATTGGACATCCTGAAGTTAAGTTAGGAAAATATAAAGATTTAGGTATAAAACGTGAAAAAGTAACTGTTACAAAAGAAGAAATTGAACACGAAATACACCATATTATGGAACATATGGCTGAAATCGTTGTTAAAGAAAATGGCGAAGTTGTTGAAGGGAATACAGCTGTTATTGATTTTGAAGGTATAGTTGATGGAAAGAAACTTGATGGTGGTACAGGTGCTAATTATCCATTAGAAATTGGATCACATTCTTTTATTCCAGGTTTTGAAGAAGGTATAGTTGGAATGAAAGTTGGAGAAAAGAAAGTTTTAAAATTAACTTTCCCAGAAAATTATACTCCAGAATTAAAAGGTAAAGATGTTGAATTTACTGTTACAGTTCGTGAAATTAAAGAAAGAGTAGAACCTGAAATGAATAAAGACTTCTTTGAAGATTTAGGAATTGAAGGTGTAGATTCTAAAGAATCTTTAGAGAAAAATGTTAAAGAAGAACTTACTCATCAAAAAGAACATCAAGCAGATGATAAATATATTGATGAATTACTTAGAAAAGCTACTGATAATATGACAGTAGAAATCAATAATGAAATTATTGATAATGAAATCGATAGAATGAGTGCTCAACTTGAACAAGAATTAAAAATGCAAGGTGCAAATTTAGAGCAATATTTAGCAATGGTTGGGACAAAGCTTGAAGATTTTAGATCAACATTAAAGCCACAAGCAATTGCTAGAATTAAAACTAGATATTTGCTTGAAGAAGTTGTTAAAGCTGAAAAAATTACTGTTTCTAAAGAAGATATTAAGAAAAAAATTAAAGAAGAAGCAGCAAAATATGGCATGAAAGAAGAAGAATTTGTATCTGCTGTTGGTGGCGAAGAAGTTATTAAGTATGAAGTAGAAATGACTAAAGCCATTGATATTATTAAAGAATCTTAGGAGTTTTAATAAAACTCCTTTTTAAATGTAATCTAATTCATGCAGTTTTTTGATATTTAAGTAATTTACGACTATAATATCAATAATTTCTGATATTATTAAACCATAGATTCCAATACTAAAAAATGATAGTATTGCTAAAGTTAAAATTTTTATAATACAGCCAGTTAAAGTGGTTTGCATGGTGTATTTTGATAAGTTTAAGCCTTGAAGAGCACTACTAAGTGGTCCTTCGATATAAAAAAGAGGGAAAAAGATAGCTAATAATTTGATATAATCAACACCCTTATTAGTATCATATAAAACTTTTAATAAAAAACCACTTCTAAAATACAAAAATATGCAGTAAATTATTCCAATTATTAAAGATATTATTACACATTTTTTTAATAGTCTTTTTAAATATGGTTTATTTTTATAGTTTCTTGAAACTTCAGGAACTAGTGTTGAATTCATAGCAAGAGAAATAAAAGCAGGCATAGTAAGAATTGGGATGACATAAGCATTATAAACTCCATATTCTGATTGAATAAAATTGGTGGAATATCCTATAAAAACTAGTATATTAGTTAAAATGATGGGTTCAAAAAAGTAGCATATATTTCCAATTAATCTTCCAGATAAGTTAGGAATTGATATTGATAATAATTCATTCATTAAAGGAACACGAATTTTTAGGTCTGACAAAGTAATACTTAAATTTTTAGGGGCAAAGAATAAATAAACAATTATTTGAGCAATTTCAGAAACAGCAGATATTATTATATAACCTGATACAGCTGCTGTAAGGGAAATATGTAATAAGAAAGGGACTACTGTAAGTAAAAGTATTAAACGAACAATTTGTTCAATTATAGTACTTATTGAATTTGGTAACATATTTTGTTTTCCAAAATAGTATCCTTTTATAATACCAGAAATACTTGTAAATGGTAAAACGAAGCATATTGATATAATTGGATAGTATGTATCTGGATTTTTTAATAATGTATTGGCAAGAGTTGGTGCAAAGGCGATTATTAAAATAATTATAAATATATTAAATAATAAAGTAATTGGGATAATACTTGCTATAATATGTATTCCTCGATTGTTATTTTTAGCCATGATGCAGGAAATGGCATAAGGTAGACCTAGTTGAGTTATGGCGATTAAAAGAGAATATGTAGGCATTATAAGGGAATAGATGTTTATACCATCGCCAATTATTCTTACTAAAATAATCTTTATAAAGAAGCCTAAACATTTAGAAACCATTACTCCAATTAATAATATTAAGGTTGACTTTAAAAATATATTTTTCATGTTATCTCCTTTAAAGTTACTTCTTTTTGTTATATAATTATATATGATGAAACTTGCAGAAATATTTATGGTGATAAGATGGAAAATAAATTTAGCAATCAAAATGAACTTTATTTAAAAGTTTTGCCAGCTTTAAAAACAAAGAAAAATGAGATGAAGCGTGAAGGATTTAAAATGGTTAAAGAAATCGATCTTTGGGAATATAACAAAGAATATAATTGGAAACGTGCCAAAGGCTTAACTTTAGCCAGTATAGTTAATGATATTCTGAATACAGATAGTAAACTATATCAGGAATATATTATAAAAAAATATGAGGAAAGTGAATAATATGGAAAAAAGAATTAATGAGCTTATTTCGATATGTGAAGATAATAGATATACAGATCTTGAAATAAAGAAGATAAAAAAAGCAATTGAGTTTGCTTCTTCTCAACATGAAGGAATGAAAAGAAAAAATGGAGATGAGTATATAACTCATCCAATAGAAGTTGCAATTATAGTCGCAAACTTAAATACTGATGCAGAGACTGTTGTGTCAGCTTTAGTTCATGAAACTGTCGACCATGGGGCATCGTCTTTTGAAGAATTGGGCGAACTTTTTGGAGATGATGTAAAAAGTATTGTTGTTTCTTTAACTAAAGTTAATAGACTACATTTACTTGATGCTTCAGAATCTTCTTCTCTTTATTTAAGAAAGGTTCTTGTTGCTCTTTCTGAAGATGTTCGTGTTATTATTTTAAAATTAGCGGGGCGTGTTCATAATTTGCGAACAAATGAAGGCTTGAGTAAAGAAAAGCAAAAGCAAAAAGCTCGAGAGACTTGGAATGTTTTAATTCCCATTGCTCATCGTCTTGGTATTAATCAGTTAAAAAGTGAACTAGAAGATTTGAGTTTTAGATATTTAAAGCCAGATGTTTATTCTGATATTGAGTTAGGACTTCCAGCACCAAGAGAAGAACTTGAAAATATCCTAGAAGATATGATGGATAGTATTGTAGAAATCTTAAGAGATAATAATATAAAATTTGAAATAAAAGGACGGGTTAAGTCAGTATCTTCTTTATATAATAAGCTTTCAAATGGTAAAAAATGGGGAGATATATATGATATATTAGGTATCCGTATTATTTGCGAGGAAGAAAGTGAGTGTTATTTAATTATTGGTTTAATTCATTCTCTTTATCGTCCAATTCCTAAAAGATTTAAAGATTATATTGCAATGCCTAAGGGAAATTCTTATCAATCACTTCATACTGGAGTTTTTGGACCTAACGGTTATCCAATTGAGGTGCAAGTAAGAACTAAAGATATGAATGAGATAGCAGAACATGGTGTAGCTTCCCATTGGTCTTATAAAGAAAAGAGTTCACGCCACATACAAAGTGTTATGGAACAAAAACTACAAATGTTTAGAAATACAATTGAGGCGAATTCTGATGATTTAACAGATGACGATGCTTTTGTTGATAATATAGAACAAGAACTTTTGTCTTCGACAATCTATGTTTTTACACCTAAAGGTGATGTAGTTGAGTTACCTGCTGGTTCTACTCCAATAGATTTTGCATATCGAATTCACTCTCGTGTTGGAGACACAACAGTTGGAGCTATAGTTAATGATCAAATAGTAACTCTTGATTATGTTCTTAATGATAATGATATTGTTAAAATTATGACGGATAAGAATTCTAGTCCGAATAAAGATTGGCTTAATATTGTAAAAACTACTGCTGCAAAAAGTAAAATAAAAGCATATTTTTCAAAGCAAGATAAAGAAGAATATATTGCAAGAGGAAAAGAACTTTTAGAACGAGAATTAAGACGAGAAAAGTTGAGTATCCAAGATGCTTTAACACAAGAAAGACAAGAGAAGATTTTAAAAGATTTGAAGTTAGGATCTTTTGAAGAAGTTTATTTAAGTATTGGATCTTTGAGATATACGCCCTTATATATTGCAAATTTGTTGTTTGAAGATAAGAAAAATGTTCAAGATTTACTTATAGATAAAATCAAGAATAGTTCAAATGTTACAAAAATAAATTATAAGAATGATATTATAGTTTCTGGATGTGATGATATTTTAGTTAATTTAGCTAGTTGTTGTAAACCAGTTTATGGGGATAAAATAGTTGGTTATATAACTAAAGGTCAAGGTATTACTGTGCATCGTGAAAATTGTATAAATATTAAAGATGTTACTTCAAGACTAATTGATGTTTCATGGAATGATTCTAATTTTGATGATAGTAAACAATATGTTGCTAAATTAGTTTTAGAGACAAATAGTATAAAAAATAATGTTTTAGATATTGTAACAAAGGCTCAATTCAGAAATGTTGTCGTTAGTAGTATCAACGAAAACACACGTGGTGGTGTAGAGTTCTACGATATTTTAGTTAAAGTTAGAAAAAAGGATGATTTAGATTTATTTGTTGATGATATCCTAACTTTAAGTTTTGTTACTAATGTAAAGAGGTATTAAATGAAAGTAGTTATACAAAGAGTAAAAAATAGTAGTGTTTCTGTTGATGGGAATCTTGTTAGTGAGATTAATAAAGGTTTAAATATTTTAGTCGGTATTGGGGTAGATGATACTTTGGAAGATTTAGAATATTTAGTAAGAAAAATAGTCAATTTGAGGATTTTTGATGATGAAAATGGAGTAATGAATAAGTCAATAATTGATATCTCAGGTTCTATTCTTTCTATTTCTCAGTTTACTTTACAGGCTGATACAAAAAAAGGAAATCGTCCAAGTTACATTAATGCAATGAATGGGGATGAAGCAATTAAATTTTATAACTTGTTTAATGAAAAACTAAAGGAACATGTTTCAGTTTTTGAAGGTGTATTTGGTGCTGATATGATAGTTGATATTGTTAATGATGGACCTGTAACTATAATAATAGATTCTAAGGACAAATAGTTTGTCCTTTTATTTTTTGTTTATTCCAAACATTGATCCAAGTGTAGTAGAGGTAATTATGATAATATAGTAAATTATATTATATAAAGAATGATTACTTAACAAAATAAAACTTAATAAAAACATTACGATAGATAGAATTACTCCATATATAAGTCCTTTTAAATAAGCTTTATCAGTCGTATTTCTTCCAAGAATAAATCCTGATATAAAAGTTATTGCAATCATCATAATAGTTATTATAATCTTATTTAAGTCTATTTCAAAAAGATTAAATACTGTCATTATTAATGCCAAACTTAAAATAGATGTTACTGGCACTAAACCAAGTTTTAAATATTTTTTCATAAAAAATCACCTAATAATATATATTAAGTGTTTTTTTATTTATGCTTCATCTATTACTTTTATTGCAGCTTCTAAATATGCTCTTGTTAAACCGCCAGCCCCTAATTTAATTCCTCCAAAGTATCTTACAACAACGATTAAGACATTATCTAAGTTTTTTCGTTCAATCATATTATAGATTGGTGATCCTGCTGTATTAGATGGTTCTTTATCATCGCTTTTTTTAGCTAAACTTCCTATTTTATAGGCATAGGGCATATGTCTTGCTTTTTTATGTTTATGTTTTAAGGTTTCTAGTATTTCTGTTACTTCTTCGACATTTGCGACTTTGTAATAAAGTCCGATAAATTTAGATTTTTTAATTTCGTATTTATATTCGTTTATTAATTCCATATAATCTCCCTTTTTGTTTATTATACTATTAAATATCTTTTTTTGTTAAGCTCTTTAGGATATCTATACATTTTATTTAAATAATTTGTTATAATAATTTCAGGTGGTTATCGTGTTAAAGGAAAAGTTAGAACTTGTTCCACATCTTCCTGGAAGTTATCAAATGAAGGATAAAAATGGGGTTATTATTTATGTTGGAAAGGCTAAAGATTTAAAAAATAGATTAACATCATATTTTACAGGAAGAGTTACTGGGAAAACTAAAAAGTTGGTTTCAGAAATAGTTGATTTTGAATATATTATTACTTCTACAGAACTTGAGTCTTTTATTTTAGAATTAAATCTTATTAAAAAGTATGATCCTAAATATAATATTTTGTTGAGGGATGATAAGAGTTATCCTTATATTCAATATAAAAAAGATCCTTATCCTACTTTAAAAGTTGTGAGGTATTTACATATTAAAAAAAGTAATGGAAAACATCTTTTTGGACCGTATGTAAATGCTTATGCTGCAAGGAGAATGGTTAATTTATTAAATCGACTATATCCTTTAAAGAAGTGTGAAGGGGCCAAAAAAGAAGTTTGTCTTTATTATCATATCCATGAGTGTTTAGGTTACTGTGTTAAAAAGATAGATAATAATCATGTTGATGCTATGGAAAAAGAGATTTTAAGTATCCTTAATGGTAATGATGAAATATTAATAAATAAGTTAATGTCGTTGATTGAAATGCACTCTAATAACATGAATTATGAGGTTGCTCTTGAATTAAAACAAGAACTTGATAATGTGAAGATTGTTATGGAAAGACAAAAAGTTGAATTGCATGATTTAGTTAATCGCGATGTTGTTAATTATTATTTTGAAAATGGTTTTATTTCTATTGAATTATTTTTTATCCGTAATGGAAAACTTGTTGGACAAAAAAATAATATTATGCCAGTAAGTGATGATTATATTGACGACATTGAAACTTATATTGGACAATTTTATTCCAAAAATGAAATACCTAAAGAAATTATTACAACAGCTGAATTAAATCTAGAAATTTTAAGTAATCTTTTAAATACTAAGGTTATAACTGTTACAAAAGGAAGTAAAAAGAAACTTTTAGATTTAGCTTTAGATAATGCTCGAATTAGTCTTAAAAACAATTTTGAGACAATTAGTCGCCAGATTATGCGTACAAGTGGTGCTAATGAAGAATTAGAGGAGTTACTTAATATGAAGATTCATCGAATAGATTCTTTTGATAATTCAAATTTGTTTGGTTCTTTTGCTGTTTCAGGGATGGTTGTTTATAAAAATGGCCAGCCAAGTAAAAATGATTATCGTAAATATAAGGTTTCTGTAGATATTAATGATGATTATCATACGATGAAAGAAGTAACTTATAGACGATATTATCGAGCTTTAGTAGAGGAATCTGAGTTGCCAGAACTAATATTAGCAGATGGGGGAATTACACAAGTTAATGCGATAAAAGAGACTTTAGAATCGTTAGGTTTAGATAAAAAAATAAAGGTTTGTGGAATGGTTAAAAATGATAAGCATAGAACTAATGATTTATTAGATGGAGATACAATGGAATTAATACCAATTGATAGAACAAGTAATGTTTTTCACTATTTAACACGTATTCAGGATGAAGTTCACAGATATACCATTAATTATCATCGAACTTTAAGAAGTAAAGGTTCAATTTCTTCAATTTTAGATAATATTGAAGGTATTGGAGAGGTAAGAAAGAAAGATTTAATAAAAAGATTTGGTAGTGTTAAAAAGATGAGTGAGGCTACTGTTCAAGAGATTGCTGAAGTTGTACCTTTAAATGTAGCAGAAAATATTTGCAAATACTTGACTGATTTTATGAATAAATAATTGCTAATATCTTTAATTTATTATAAAATTGACTTAGGATAGTGATGAATATGTCAGTAGATGTTTATGGAAAAAGAAAAATGTATTCAAGTGGGACAATATTTTTATTATTTATTCCAATTGGAGCAATAATACTTTTTTATCTTTATGATTTTTGTGCTAATTTTTACAAACAAAAACAAGTAGAAAAAACTACTTATTCAGTTATGAGTGATGTTTTAAATCGTGAGGGTTTAGAAGGTCTTGAAGAAATGAAGATATACGCTAAGAAAGTCTTTGAAGAATATGATATAACAGAGGATGATTTCTCATTGACACAAGTAGATGATTATTATTTGCTCACAGTTTATGATAGTTATATAAGCGTTGTAGGAGAACTTAGTTTTGGTTTTTTAAGAAATAAAGAGGTAATGGTTCACGCTAGTTATAAGGGATATTATAACGAATATAAGGAAGCTGTTATTGAAAAGTTTGAAGATAGTAATGATGAGCTATCAGACTTTAATGATAATGACGAATCAGAAGATGAAGAGATTATAATAAATTAGGATGATTAATTAATAATCATCCTTTTATATTTGTTTACTAAATTGTTTAAGAAAATATAATTTTCACTGCTGAATTTGTCTTTGTATTTGCTTATATCAAGTAGGTTGGGATTCTTTAAATAGTATTCGTAGTTATTTTTTATGAATGTGTAGAGAAAATCTAATTCGTTTTCAGAAACTTGTAAATTGTTTTTCTTTGCGAACTTTAATATATCCTCCTTTCGCATTATACTTATATAGTTTTTAACAACATTTAACATAATTCCTCCATATCTATTATATTTTATGATTAATTACTAATAATATTAATATGAGAAAAGAGAATTTATTAAAAGTTTTTATTTTACTTATTAATCTTATTGTAGCAATAAGACTTTTTGATATTGGTATTTTGAAACATGAACATTATAAAAATGAGAGTAATAGTATTTTAAACAATTATGTTTATGGAGCTAGTGCTCCTAGGGGAAGAATTTTGGATGCTAAAGGACGTGTTTTAGTTGATAATAAAGGAATAAAGGTTTTGAGTTTTAAGAAAAATAGTAAAAGTGATATTAAATTTTTATGTGAGTCTTTAGCTGAAATTTTAGATTTAAAAAGTATATCTTTAACTGACACCGACAAGAAAAAGTATTATTATTTTCTTCATAAAAAAGATATTGATTCAATTTTAGATAAAAATATTTTAGAAAAATATAAAATGAAGCAAATTAGTGATAGAGAGTTAGAAGAATATAAGTTTACTTTTATTAGAGATGAGGAACTAAAGAATATTAACGAAAAGGAATGTTATTTATATAAACAGATGATTAGTGGTTATAGCTTTGGTGAGAAAATAATAAAAACAGATATTACTGAGGAAGAACTTGTTAAAATTAATGCTCTTAATAGTAATGATTTAAAAGTTACTTTAAAGTGGATAAGAAATTATAATTATGATACCGTTTTAAATCAAATATTTGGGTCGATTGGTGCTATAGAGGAAGATGATGTAAATGATTATTTAAGTAAGGGATATAGTTTGGATGATACTGTTGGTGTAAGCTTTTTAGAAAAGTTTTACGAAGAATATCTAACAGGGGAAAAAGCGGTATATCAAGTAATAAATGGTAATTTAGAACTTGTAGAACCAGAAAAAAGAGGTCTTGATTTAGTTTTGGGAATAGATATTAATACGCAGTTAGAGATTGAGAGTATTTTAAAAAAAGAAATAGAGAATGCTAAGAAATATCCAAGTAGTAAATATTATAATGGTAGTTATGTTATTGTTAGTGATCCTAATAATGGGCTTTTAAGGGCAATTGCTGGATATGATGTTAATAATAATTATTCTAGTGATGTAGTTGGGACATTTACTAAGTCCTTTACTGTTGGATCTGTTGTTAAAGGAGCAAGCCAAAGTGTTGCCTTTATAAATGGTGCAATTGATAAAGATAAAAAAATACTTGATTCTTGTGTTAAACTTAAAAATATGCCAAGTAAATGTTCCTGGACAAAACTTGGATTAATAGATGATATTGATGCAATAGCTCAATCTTCAAATTATTATCAGTTTATTAATGCTATTAAAGTATCAGGTCAAACTTACTCTTATAATATGAATTTTAAACCAACAATGGATGATTTTTCTAAATATCGAAATGTTTTTAATTCTTATGGTTTAGGAAGTTTATCAGGAATTGATTTATATGAAGAAAAGTACGGTATAGTTGGGTCGCGTATTAGTGGAGATTTATTACTTAATTATGTCATAGGGCAATATGATACATACACTCCTTTGATGTTATCTAGTTATATTAATACTTTAGCTAATGATGGCATTCGAAATAAAATTAGAATCGTTGATTATGCTATTGATGGAGAAGGAAACAGGGTTGAATTAAATGATCCACAGGAGTTAAATGAAGTGGGAATTTCTAAAGATGATTTAAAAAGAGTTCAAGCTGGTCTTCGAAAAGTAATTGCATCTGGTACAGCTTCAAATTATGTAGATAAGTCGATTAAGGCAGCGGGTAAAACGGGAACAAGTGAAACTTTCTATAATAGTATTCCAACAACTTCAAGGAATTTTATAATGTATGCTCCATATGATGATCCATTATACTCTTTAGTTATTGTTTCTCCTAATCTTGCATATAGTAATAGTACAAATAATTATAAATATCCGATAAATAGTCGTCTAAGTAGAGAAATATCGAATATTTTGTTTGAAAAGTAATTAAAATTGTGCTAAAATACTCTTAGTTTGACGAGTGAGGAGGCAATAAAATGGCTAAAGGAAAAACAGACGCTAGAACACCAATTGGTTTAAAATGTTCTAAGTGTGGGAAGATGACTAGAAGACATACCCAAAAAAATACAAAAAACACTACTGATAAATTAGAAATAAAAAAATATTGTCCTTTTTGTAAATCTGTACAAGTTTTTAAAGAAACAAAGATTGGTAAGTAATTAATTAGAAAGGAATGAGCAACTTGAGTAATTCACCAGTAATTCACGGACAACTAGCTGATTTTATTGATTATGTTGCTTTTATTAAAATGCAAGCATCAACAGTTACTTATAGGGAAGTAGACTTAAATAATGCTAAAATGGTTGTAGATTCTCGACCAAAATATAAGAATAATAAGTCTACAAAAAAAAGTGGTAAGAGAAGAAAACGTTAGAGAAATTCTTATCATAGATTGGAGGAAGTAGTCATGAATATTAATATAAATGAAATAAAGAATGGTATGACTATTATTATTGATGGAAAACTTTGTTTAATTGAAGAATTCCAACATGTAAAACCTGGTAAAGGTTCAGCATTTATGAAAATGAAACTAAGAAACTTGAGAACAGGTTCTTTAGTTGAAGAAACTTATAATACTAATATAAAAATTGAAAAAGCAAGAGTAGAGAGATTACCTATGCAATACTTATATTCAATGGGAGATTCATATGTGTTTATGAATACAGAAACATATGAGCAATTAGAACTACCTGAATCAAAAATAGCTGATCAAGTTAAGTTTTTAAAAGAAGGACTTGATATAACTATAAGTATGTATGATGGAGAAATGCTTGGTGTTCAATTACCTGAAAAAGTTGAATATGAGATAGTTGAAACATCTGAGGCTGTAAAGGGAAATACAACTAATAATGCTACTAAAGATGCTAAAATAGAAACTGGTCATACAGTTAAAGTTCCTTTATTTATAAGTCAAGGAGAAAAAGTTTTAATTTCTACTCAAGATGGAAAATACGCAGGAAGAGCTTAGGCTCTTTTTTATTTGTAAAGCAACTTTATATTTAATAATCAACTATTTTTCATATTTTTACTGTAAACTATTGACACGTGATGACTAAATTGATATGATATCTATGTAAAATAGAGAAGGGAAGTTCGATGATGGAACAATTAAATAAATTACTACAAGAACTAGGTATTTCTAAAGTTAGATTGGCTAAGTATCTTGGGGTTTCAAGACAAATGGTTTATAATTATTTAGAGCTTGAAAATATAAATAAATGGCCAAAAGAAAAGAAGATATTATTATTAAAATTGTTAGATATAGAAGATGGGGATGAAGGTACTGTTAGTTCAATTAAAGTCACTACTGATTATTTACTTGCTGTTGAAAATAGACTTACTGAAGGTGTAAAGGAAGCATCAGAAAATGATTATTTAGATCTTAAAGGATTAAAAAAGGAAGAACATGCTTTAATAAGTGATATTACTTTTTTAATAAAAGAAAAATTAGTAGAGTCTGCAAACCATGAGGAAAACTTTTATGCTCTTCAATATATGTATCATATGTTGCAAAGTATGGATAATGTTCCTGAGATTAAATATATGTTGGGGTATTTATCTAAGTTAATGGGATTTACTCAACCTAATGTATTTAAGTTTAACGAAGATAAGCAATTTATTTTTGAAGGTATTATTCACTCTGCTTTTGGACTATATAATAATGGTGGAGCAACTAAGAGTCGTGTAATGGAGAGTCGTGAGAGATTCGTAAGTGAAATAGAATCTAAAAACGAAGAGAAATTATCTCGTACACAACAATTATTCACCTTAAAAGTACAAGCATTAAGAGAACTTGGTTATTCTCAATTAAATAATGAAAATGCTGCTGAAGTACTTGAAAAAATTTCTGAAATAGAATCAAGAAAAGTGTAATCACTTTTCTTTTTTAATAGAGAAGGGGAGTTGTAAGTTTATAAGCCCTATCTTTTTATAATATGAATATATACTTTTTAATATTTAATATAAATCATCTGATAATGATCATATAAAGTTATATTAAGATAATTTTGATTTATATAACTGATTATAGGTTCAATAAAATATATAGATTTTCTTTAGAAAAAAATTTAAAGTCCCCTCTTCTCGTAATAATATGATAGAAGGGGGAGAGATTAATATATTTTATATGTATAAATAAAAATATTCTATATAAAAAATAAAGCCCCCTATTTAAATTATTTTCTGAGGAGTAGAGTATAAGAATATCTTAGGGATTAGAGATTTAATATTAATAAAAACTGTTTTATATTGCTGTTTATTATGAATATATTTATTATTTATTTTTATATAGTGAATAGATATGGATAACTAATCATCTATATATTAAAAATATAGAAGTTAACATAATATATATTATATGAAGTTGTATGTTTTTGTTTTTTAGATGGATAATTGCTCGTCTACAGATACCTGCTTATATATCTACTTATATATTTATTGGGTCTATTATTTATAAATGAGTTTGTAAGTATAGATATAAGTATATTTACAACTTAAATAAATGATTTGCTTTATAACTGTTTATAGTATATTAACTATATAATAATAGATTCATTTTAAATAATTATTTATTAAATATATATTTTATTTTATAAGGTAGTGGTTTAATAATTTTAACTCTCTTACTACTCTATTATTATTTTTGAGGTAGGGGACTTGGAAAATAAAAAAACAAGCTTGTAGCTCGTTTAGTTGTCTTCTCGATCATAATCGAAGGTGTCTTCATTATCTTCAGTTCCATAATTTTCAATGTTTTTTTGCTCTGCTTTTTTACAAGTAATATACTCCTCTACTCCCTCTCCATCAAATATGCAGGTGTAGGTTAAATTGTCTGGATTTAATGTACAATTACTGGAATTATTACATTTGTATTCATTGGCATCTTTTCCTGGAGCAAGAATTAATAATATAAATATTAATACTACAGAGAAAGTTTTTACAATATTTATTGTTATTCCAGCTATTGCAAGCCCCTTCCCTCTTTCTTTGCTATCCTTAATTTGCGATAAGGCTACAAAGCATAAGATTGATCCAATTATTATTGAAAAGAACGATGTTATTAGACCTATTATACTTAGAATATTTATTTTATCTTTTTTCATTTTACATCTCACTACTTTCAATAATAGGATATCATAAGTTTGAAGGGATAGCAACAATTCACTTATTTAAACTATTATTTATACAGAAAGAGCAATTAAACTAATAATAAGACCTATTATTATACCTTTTATTAAATATTTCTTATTATTAAGTACTTCTTTATAAATATTATTAATGCTAAGAGTTATCATTAGTCCTGCTACGAATAATAAAATAATACTTATAGTTAAATTATTTATATAATTTTTTAAAAACATATACGATATGATTGCTCCAGTAGGCTCAGCAATTGATGCAATAAATGTTGTTAGTAAAACTTTTTTCTTGTTTTTTGTTGCTTGATATAAAGGAAGACTTATACAAATACCTTCAGGAATATTGTGAAGCATTATACCAAAAGATAAACTTACTCCAAGTCGTATACTTACCATAGAAGATAAAAATGTTGCAATACCTTCGGGAAAGTTATGAATTGCTAAGCTAATAAAGGATAATATGCCGATTTTTTTTAAGTTATTGTTTTCTTTATAAAACTTATCTAGTATTTTTATTACTAATACTCCAGAAATGAATGGAACTAATATTAGAAATAGACTTTTTAATGGTCGTGTATTACTTCTTATATATATAATACTTTCAGGTATTAAGTCTAATATAGAAAATGTTAACATAATTGTTGCTGATATTGATAAAAATAAAGGGATATAATCTCTTTTATTTAATTTTGGTATAAATATTAGTATTGAACCCAGAAGAGTCCCTAAACCAGCTAAAATTGATAATAATAGTGCTATTTGTATATTCATACTTAAATATATGAAAAAAAGAAGATAATATTCTCTATTTTATCTTCTTTTAAATTTATTTATTCTTTTTATTTCCTATAATACCTTTATCTTTTAATTTTAAAAGTATTAAAGTTATAATACCTATAAAAAGCAGTGGAAATAAAATAAAATTATAATTAAATGTTTTCTTTTTTTTATTATCTTTGTCGTTAGGAACATTAGTAACTTCTTGATATTCTCCAGATTCTTTTGTAATGATTTCACCATTATTGTCTATTTCTACAGGCATTGTAACTATATTACCTTCAGAGTCTTTAGTTGTTACTATAGATGTTTTTATGTCTGCTGTTGAATTATTAGAGTTTGCCTTTTTTGTTGTAGTACTAATTTTTCCGTTAGGTATTGAATAAGAATAAGTTTTTGTAGTAGTAGTTGCTTCTGCTTTTCTTGTTGTTGTAGTTTTTATATTTTTACTAGAATTTAAGATGTTATCTATTATGGCAAAATCGATATTTATATTCATAGTGCCATTATATTTTGTGGTAGATATATTTAAATTATTATCGTAAAGCTCAGTATTGCTTAGTCCCCCTAGGAATATATTGCCAGTTAGATCTATTTTATAAAACTGGTTATTTAATTTAACTACATTATATGTGTGAACAGAGGCAAAGCTTCCAGTAGCTTCATCAGCTTCAGTTATTTGATCTACTATATATGATTCTATGCCTAATTTATCCATAATATAAGAGAAAGCAATAGAATAACCTATACAAGTTGTTTTTCTTGAGATAAGTGCATCATAAACTGAAGTATTTGATGCTAATAAATCATTAGTAAATCCATTATCTACAATATAAGATGTAGTTTTTATTATATAGGTATATGTAGCAAGTATTTTTTCATAATCACTTCCATTACCTTGGATATATGGTAATAGCTTATTTACAAAATCTTCTACAACTACTCTTTCATTACCAGAAAGACGAATATTAGTTGTAGTAAGAACTAATTCACCATTATTAATAGCATTATTTAAGTTAATACCAAATCTATTTGGTTCCCACATTCCTTTTGTTTGATAATTATAATAATTTTGGTAATAGGATTTTACTCCATAAGTGTTTTGATAATAAGTTGCTACTTGATCAAAATCAATTGCTTCATATTTGGAAAAAGCAATATGGAACTCCCCTATTTTTAAATTTTGGTAAATATCATCAAAAGCATGTAGAAATTCTGCAGTCGTATGAACACGATAAGCATTTTTACCATATAAAGATGCTAACTCATCAGCTTGTTCGCTGGATTTTCCTTTAATAAACTCTTGATGATTTATTTCTTTTCCTTCTTTAAAATAAATGATATTTCCATTTTCATATAATTCTTCGTATGTTGAAACACCAAAATATTTTTTAGCATCATTAAAGCTTATTGAAGATCCAGTATCTGTATCAATATATTCTATTATTTTGGCATTATTTATAGTTTTTATTTGTTTTAAGATACCATATGAATATGTTTTGTTGTTTGATAAAACAAACGCTGTTAAAAATATTACACATCCAATAAAAAAAACATAAAAAATATTCCTTACTTTCATAAGAACTCTCCTACCATTAAAATAATTTTAACATAGATATTATATTAATTCAATAATTGTACATAATAATATCAGGAGGTAAATAATATGAAAAGTAAAAGAACAAATAAGACAAATAAAGCTAAAAATAATAAAGCTAAAAAGTCTACAAATTGTCATGATTCATTAACTTCTAATAATGAATAATTATAAAAGAGGATGGTTTTAATATCCTCTTTTTATTTTCTTGGAAAATATTCTAAATATTCGCGATGCAAAGCTTCATTAGTAAGATGTGTATATATCTGCGTTGTTTGAATATCTGAGTGACCAAGAAGTTCTTGAATAATCCTTAAATCTGCTCCATTTTCAAGTAAATGGGTGGCGAATGTATGTCTTAAAGTATGAGGTGATATGTTTTTAGTTATTCCTTTTATTAGACATTCTTTTTTTAGCATTTTAAAGACTCCTTGTCTTGTTAATGCTCCCCCATGATTATTTAAAAATAAATAGTTAGTATCTGAATTCTTGACAAGTAATGGTCGATAGTTATTTAAATAATCTTCTAAAGCTTCTATTGCATAGTCATTTATTGGTACTATTCTTTCTTTTGAACCTTTTCCCATTACTCGGACAATACATTCTTCTAAATCAATATTTTTAAATTCTAAAGAGATAGTTTCACTAATTCTTAATCCTGTTGCATACATTAATTCTAGTATGGCTTTGTTTCTCGCATCAAAAGGAGTTTCTATTTTTATATCTAATAATTTTTCTGTCTCTTCTAATGTTAAATATGTTGGTAAGTGATTGCCAAGTTTTGGCTGTTTTATTGAATCACAAGGATTATAAGATATTTTATCTAATTTTAAGAAGTAGTTATAAAAAGTTCTTAATGATGAAATATTTCTGCTTACAGATGAGGCAGATAATTCGTGTAAATCTGTTATGTACTTTTCAATTTCTTTAACACTTAATTTTAGAATATCTTTTTGAGGATAAAATTTTATAAGCTTTTCAATATCATTATCATATGATTTTATAGTGTTATCAGAGTAATTTAAGTCTAATTCTAAGTATAAAAGAAAGTCTGATAAATAATCTTCATTCATAGTATCACCTAGAATAATTATAACAAATGTTTAGCTTCTATACAAATGTTTGATACTTTATTTAATAGACTGCTTAAAGTACTCTATTTTTATGGTATAATATTTTAAGGTGATATATATGGAATTACTAGCAGATAAATTAAGACCTGAAACACTTCATGATGTTGTTGGACAAAAACATTTAGTTGGTGAAGGGAAAGTCCTTTATAATCTTGTGAAAAATAAAAAGTTGTTTAGCATAATTTTATTTGGAAACCCTGGAATTGGGAAAACTAGTATCGCTAATGCCTTGGTTAAGGAACTAGGTTGTCGATTTAGGATGTTAAATGCTGTTATTAATAATAAAAGTGATTTTGATGTTGTAATTGAAGAAGCTAAAATGTATGGAGAACTTGTTTTAATTGTAGATGAAATTCATCGCATGAATAAAGATAAGCAAGATATTTTACTTCCTTATATTGAAAATGGTCTAATTATTTTAATTGGTTTAACAACTTCTAACCCTTATTATAAAATAAATCCAGCAATTAGAAGTAGATGTCAAATATTTGAATTATATAATTTAAGTGTTTTAGATATAGAGGAAGGCTTAACAAAAGCTAAAAAAGCTTTACCAAAATGTAAGTTAGATAAAGATGCTTTAAGTTTGATAGCGAATCTTTCTAGTGGAGATTTTAGAAGTGCTTTAAATTTATTAGAAATGTCTTATTACTCTGCTCCCAAATTTCATATAACTAGTGAGGTTGTTAAAACAATAAATTCAAAACCAGTATTAGTTGGTGATGCAACTGATTCTGGACATTATGATTTAATAAGTGCTTTTCAAAAAAGTATTAGAGGGTCTGATGTTGATGCTGCCCTTTATTATTTAGGAAGATTAATTGTTATTGGGGATTTAGATATAATATATCGTAGAATGAATGTTATAGCATATGAGGATATTGGTCTTGCAAATCCAGGGATGGGGCCTAAAGTAAGAGCTGCTATAGAAGCTTCTGAAATGCTTGGATTACCAGAAGCTAGAATACCTCTTTCTGTGGTGGTTACTGAGCTTGCTCTTTCGCCAAAGTCTAATTCTGCTCATTTAGCTTTAGATAAGGTACTTTCGGATATTGAAAGTGGTTCTACAGGAGATGTTCCTCCTTGGTTAAAAACCACTTCCCCACTTTATAAGTACCCTCATAATTATAAAAATCATTGGGTTAAACAACAGTATTTACCTGATAATATAAAACATAAAAAATACTATGAAGCATGCTTAGATAATAAATATGAGGCAAATTTGAATAGAATAAATAAGGAGATGAAAGAAGAATGAAAATAAGTATTATTGGTACTGGTGTTTATGCTCTTGCTATGGCACATTCTTTAAGTTTAAATAAAAAAAATAAAATCATTATGTGGAGTGAATCAGATGAAGCTAAGAAGAAAATTGAAAGCAATCGTCAGTCACTTGCAATTCTTGGTGGTTTAAATTTAGATAGTTCAATAAAAATAACTACTTCATATGAAGAGGCTTTAATTGATTCACAAGTAGTATTTATTATGTGTGCAGCTAAATTTGTTTCTTCTGTTACTAAAGAGATTAAACCTTTTGTCACAAAGCAAATGCACTTTGTAATAGGATCTAAAGGAATTGAACAAGAAACTTGTAGATTTGTTCATGAGGTGTTTTTAGAATCTATCCATACAAGAAATTTGGCAGTTATTTCAGGACCTTCATTTGCAATAGATATTGCTAATCTAGAGCCAATTGGTCTTTCTTGTGCTACTAAATCAAAAGAAACATTAGAGATTTTAATGGCAGCTTATAAGGGAACTAACATTAAAATTCGTTATACTAATGATTTGGTTGGTGTTGAATTATGTGGTTCAATAAAAAATGTGATAGCTGTTTCAGCGGGAATTTTAGAAGGATTAGGTTATTCTGAATCGACAAGAAGCTTTTTAATTACAGAATCATTACATGATATTAAAGAACTTATTAAAGCTCTTGGTGGAAATAAAAAGACAATACTTTCTTTTGCTGGAGTTGGGGACTTATTATTAACAGCTACTAGTGTTAAATCGAGAAATTATTCTTATGGTATTTTATTAGGAAAAAAAGAATTTGATCATGCTCAAAAATATTTAGAAAATACAACAGTTGAGGGATATTATACTTTAAAAAGTATTTATACTCTTTTACGTAGAAAAAAGATTAAATTACCAATTATTGATTTAATATATGATATAGTTATGAAAGATGATGATCCTTCTAAATTGGCTCAATTTTTAATTGAAAAAAAATAAAGCATTTTATTTGCTTTATTTTTTATATTAGATTATTTTTTTATTAAATCATTTATGATATATGATACACATAAAATACCTGCAACACTTGGAACTAAATTAGCAGATCCAAGTGTTTTTATTGGTAACGGAACTTCATCACTTGATACAACATTAATTTTATACTTTATTTTGGCATCTTTAACTTTTTTTCTTAAGATTCTTGCTAATGGATCGTTTGTAGTCTTATCTAATGTTGTTATCTTTAGTTTAGTTGGATCAAGTTTTTTAGCTGTACCCATACTAGAGATTAATTGATATTTGTATTGTTCTTTTTTTACCATTAGAAGAAATTTAATATTAATATCGTCACATGCATCAATTACATAATCAAAATTAAGTGCTAATATTTCCTCTATATTAGTTTCTGTAAGCTTATTTTCAATTCCATCGATTAAAATATCAGGATTAATAGATTTAGATCTTAAAATGCCTGCAATTACTTTAGAATGACCAATGTTTTGATTATTTGTTATAAGCTGCCTATTTAAATTAGTTATATCTATCTTATCATAATCAATTATAGTTATATTAGTAAAACCATTTCTAACTAGTGTTTCAAGAGCATATGAACCTACTCCCCCTACTCCAACTAGTAAAATTTTTTGTTGTTTTATTTTATTGTAATTGCTTTCATCAATTAATGCTATTAATCTATCAAACATAATTTCACTTCCGTTATTTTCTATTATAGATTACTATTGTTTGAGTGTCAATTGACTTGAAGATCCTTCACTAAGTGTTTTTAAGTGACTATATAGTTCTTCGTCATTTATTATAATATTTCCATATTCATCTATAGTAATAACTCTTTCATTAGTTAATTCTTTGAGAGAACCAACCTTTAAAGCATTTTCTTTTAATATATAGACTTTTCCATTAGATATATAATAAGGTATTTCTTCACCTAACTCATTTATTGTGATATTACATATTGTAGCTTTTGATCCATTTATATAAAGATAAGTGTTTTCATCGTTTATAAGTGTTTCCGTTTGATAATTACAGTTTAGTTTATTTGATTTGAGTAATCCAATTATATTCTCTTTATTATAGTAATATTTTAAATATCCTTCATAGACTGTCATAACTTCTGATTCTATCAACTCTGATAGCTTCATGCCATATTTATCACCATCTAAAGGCTTATCATAATTATAACAAGTAAGTGAATGATCTTCATTTTCAATATAATTACATATTTTTAATGTATCATCTTCAGCATATATTAATATATTAGCATTATTGGAGGCTGTGTTATCCCAATTGAAAGATAAATATAATGTCCCTAAATCTAGAGAACAATATTCACCATATAAGGAATAATATATCTTGAACTCATGTCCAATAAAGTCCTGTAAAGAATAAGTTTCTTTATTATGTTCTTTTAAGGTGTTACTTATAAGTATGTCGATATTATCAAATAAAGTTTTTTGTTCATTCAGATAATTATTATTGTAATTTGTTGCATCTATATCACGAATACTTTCAATAGTACTGTTTTTTAGAGTATTTCCGATGATATTATATATTTCTTTAGAAGTTAGACCAGACTTTAAATAGAACTTAACTAATTTAGGAATATAATTATTATAAAATAATTCGCGTGTATTATATTCTTTTGAACTGGTGTTTGTAATTTCATTATCTAAAGATTTAATGATTTTTAATACTTCATCTTCGGGTATTCCTAGAGCTATTAATATGCTTTTAAAGTCAATAACGTTGTAGGAAAAGAAAGTGTTGAAATCTGTTCCAGTAGTTTCAAGAAAGAAACTAATAATATCAAGGGTATTATTATAATTCTTTTGTTTATTTATTTTATTTGATGAATTATTAGTTAAATAACGACAAATAAAGTCCTTTTTTACTTCAATAAAACCTGATCCAAGTGTAGTAACAATATCTTCCCCCAAATCATTTTTCGTTTTAACAAAATCACAGCTCGTTATATAGACTATTTTGTCTTCATAGGTGATTTGAGCTTCCATTGAGCTTTTGATTATTTCTTGAAGTAAACTATGAAAGTCTGTAGTTTCATTAGTGACTACCATTATTTTTAAGTTCTCATATAATATTGCAAGATTTTTAGAATCAATATTTTTTTCTTCAAACAAATTGATAATTTCTATGATACTTTCTTTATTATTTTCTGTAATGTTGTCATTTTCTTTTACTGTTTTTCTTAATAAATCGTAAGAAGGATTTAAATTACTTAAATAATTTTTATATTCTTCATAATTGTTAGTGTATATTACATTATCAATACTTATTTGACTAGTGTTTTCATTTAACATTTCTTCATAATTAAGATTTGCTATTTTTCGTTCTTGATTTTCAGTTTTACACCCAGTAAGAGAAAGCATGAATACTAAAAGTAAAATGTTTAGTTTTGTTTTTATTTTATCTTTCATGTGTTCCTCCTAAAACTAATTTTTTTGGTTTATACTTTCTAATTTCTTCTTTGTATTCTTTTAAGAATGGAAGCATTTTAAGTAGATTTGCAACTCTTTTTAGTTTTTGTTTATCTTGGCTTGATTTTATTAAACCATTTATTTCATCTATTAACTCGTCAATCGCTTCCTCATCAAAGGCATAGAAATCTTTAGAAATAATTCTAAGTGTTTCTTCTTTAGTTCTCTTTATTGGAATACTTTCTTCTCCATATATAAATTCCATTAGTTCAGTATAAATAACTGGGAATTCTTCGTCATTAAGCATATTGTCTGCTTTTTTTATCTTAATTTTTAGTCTTATTCTTTCGCCAAATATTTTATTAATTATTAAGATTGCAATAAATCCAGCAATATAATAAGGTATGTGGTGTCTTTTTCCCCATTTAGCAACTGCATTAAATATTTCTTTAATCTTACTATCTTTTTCATTTGCTTCAGTTTGTTCTTTTTCTATATTGTTTTCTTCACTTGATGTTTGAGATTCTGCTTTTTTTGTTGATTTTTCTTTTTGACTATTGAAACTATTATTACTTTCTTTTTTATTTGTTTGAGTATTTATTTCTTCATTCGTTTGGAAATTAGCAAGAAAGTCAATAATATTTCCATTATTATCAATAACCCAAACATATGCTTCATCAGTTGTAATGTAGTCATCACCATTGGCATTTTTATATCCACTTACATATATTGAATTTTCGTTTGCACAAGCTGTTAAAATTCCAGCTAGTTCTGCATCTATTTTTTCAAGAGTAGCAATTTCTTTGAAAAAATCAATTTCTTCTATGTCAAATTTCTTATTATACATTGGATAGGAAGTATATTCTTTTGAAGCAATAGCTTGGTTAATTTCTTCGTTTGTTGCATCTTCTTCTAGATTTAAACCTTCTTTAATAACGTCTTTAACCTCATCGTAGTTTCCTTCGCAATAACTTATATTATTGGTGTAGAAATGGCTGTATTTTCTATTTCTATCAATTCCATAGACATAATATATCATAGGATTTGCCATTGAATTTAAAATTTCCATCTCTTCTTTTGATATTTCTTCTGAAACACCTCTGTTAATTTCAAACCATCTATAATCGATTTTTAAATATTTTGTAGGATCACTTTCATCTTTAATATATATTTCAGTTATGACAAAATCGTCGCCAATAGGATAAACTTTTAATGGTATACTAATGAAATAATTATCTGTTATTTGGCTTAAAGATTCTTTAGAAAAAGCTGTTTTTATTTGAAACATTGGACGAGCATCGCTTAAGGCATATGAATTAATTCCAGCACTTCTTAGTGAAAAATTGTATTTTCCTAAAAATATATGGCCAGAAGTTGCATATTCATTGATAAAGTAAACTGGTATTCTTTCTTCCGTAAACCACTCTATTTCAGCAACTTTATTATCTTTACTTTCTACTGAATTTAAATTTGTTTCTTTTTCGATATATTTAGTTATTTCTTGAGCTGCTTTCTTAGGAAAAAGTTTTTCAAAAGCTTGCTTTATTTTTGTTATAGTGTTTTTTTCGAAATCATATGAAGATTCATAGCTTTTTTCTAAATCGTCAAAGAATTTATTATATTTAGCAAGTGAATTTGGATTTATTGGTAGATGATTAGGAATAAATTGTAATAATAAAACTAGCAAATATGTAAAAACAACGGTGCTTACAGAAAAAAATGATGCTGGTAATTCTTCGTATAATTTTTGAGAAAATGTTTTTATCCAAGGAATTTTTTTTCGTATTTTAGTATTATTATGCATTTGATATATATAATCGTAAATACTGTTTATTTCAATGGGTTGATATTTCTCTTTTTCTTTTTCACCAAGAAGATTCAAATATAAAAGAGATATTAAATTTTCTTCTTGATTGATAAGTTCATTATTAGCTTTCTTTTCTAAATGAGAATAACTATCTGCACCCAAATAATTATAAAGAGTTGTTATAGTTTGGCTTATTATTTTTCCGTTTTTATCTATAGTTCTTTTCTTTAAGAATTTTTCTCCTAGTTCATAAGTTTCGTGAATTTTTCCATATTCTCGATCTTTTTTTGTTCCGTTTAAATTAATACGTCTATTTAATCTGCTTTTTACAATAGACATAATTTTTTTGCCATCTTTATCACTAATGAATTCGTCTATGGCATCTGTTATCACTTCATCTTCGATTTTCTTTCCCAGTTCACTTATGTATTTAAAATCATATTTATTGTCTTCAAGCTTATCTATGATAAGTAATAAATTTTTTAAATCTGTTTTTATAAGTTTATATCCTTTAAGTCCCCAACCTTCATGATTTAATAGTTCAGCGTGATTTGTATGACTAAAATAGTAAAGGAAATCTTTACTTAAATAGCCTTTTAAAAAGTGCTTTTCTAAATAAATGTTGTTAATCTCATAAGTTTTACAGAATTCTGCTAGTTTTTTCAAATTTTTTATTAGATCTTCTTGTGGCATTAATTCGTCAGGTTTTTCTTTATTTATGTTGTAATCACTAAAAATAACTCCAATTTCTTTTGGTTTTGTCAGATTTTTTGTACGAAAAATATCAATTGGTAAACCAACACATTCACGAATTGAATCTTGAGCTTTTTTTACTTTATTTACTGGAGCAAGTTGATTTTTAACACGTCTAGTTAAGACTAGAGTTAAATAAGCTATTCTTGATAAAATAATTGTATGATATTTTAGTAATTTTCTATTTAAGCTTTCTGGAGTAGCATTTCTTTTTTTAGATATTACATCATAAAGATCCCCTTTTCTCTTTATGAGTTTGAGATATTTCTTTATTTTTTTATCTTCATTCATAATGAATTACCTTTGATTTTTCTCTCTTCTTAGAGATAAAATATCATCTGATATTTTATCCATTTCTCTTTGGGCTTCTGGTGAATGCATTTTTAAGACTGCTTGATTAATTCTATGTAAGAAAATATTACTTATATAATCTCCTAAATCACTTGGAAGAATCCATGATGTGTTTTTTGATACTCGATTTTGAACTATAGCGTTAAGTGCAGCAATTCTATTTGAGATTTGGAAACCTCTTATATTTGAACTAGCAAATAATTCTTCATCTTTATATTTAGCGGTTCTTATTATTTTATACGCTTGCACTAAGACATTTCGATCTTCTTTACTATATTCGTATTCATCTATTACTTTAGAAGTTATATCACACATATGTTTTAAATCAAATTTAGCTTCTGTAACATTACGGTGAAATTCGAATAAAATTTGTTCTAGTTCAGCATCAGTTATATTACCGAATCTTAAATTGACATCAAAACGGTCATATACTGCTTGCGGTGTATTGAATATTCCTGAAACTTCTGTATCATTTTGAGTAGCCATTACATAAAATTCTTTGAATTTTGTTCCTACACCATCTATAGTTATTTCGTTACTTCCTAGTATTTCAATTAATGAAGCTTGGGATTTATCTGATGTACGATTTAGTTCTTCAAATTGTAATATGTCTGGTTCTTCACCATTTTTTATAGTGTTTAAGATATCTATTGGTAGTAAATCAGATGTCATAAATATCTTTTTTGATTTGAAGTTTTTTGCTATACTGTCTGATAAAGTCGTCTTACCAGTTCCTGGTTTACCAGATATTAACATACGACAATTCTTAGTTGATAATAATGCTAAGGTAATTACAGTTTTTGCATGTTCCTCTCCAATAATTAAGGTATCTAGATATTCCCTTACTTTCATATAATACTCTTTAATTTCACTTATATTTTTAGTCATTATAAAAACTCCCCCTTTTTGGACGTTTTTTATATTAACATAATTAAGAAAATATAGCAAATAAAAAAGCAAGAAATCTTGCTTTTTAGACTAAATAAAAAGCCTAAGAGAAGTTCGCGTGATAAAAGCCCGCTCGCACGAGGTGGGCATCACATGATCTGTTTTAGGATCCCTAGTCAATGACAAGGTCTTCAACACCACAAATCAATTAGATTCCCAAGTATCACCAATAGTCGGTTTTATAAGTTTGAACCTCTCTTAGGTAATTTAACTATATCATATTAACTCTATATAAGTAAATAGATATTCCTTTTTTTGACAAAATATTTATTTCAAATTATATTTTTTCGCTTTTTTATTATATATTTCTTCAGCTAGAACAGATTTACCATCAAATTGTTCTAATTCCTTAATTTCCTCATAAATTGAGATTAATAAATCGTTGCTAATAGTTAGTGATTTAACATCTTCGTTTAATTCGTTTAGAGATTCTCCGTTCTCTCTTGAACTAATGTTAAATCTCTTTGTTTGGAATTCACTAAATGTTCCTTTTTTATTTGTAACATATACAAGATCCTTAGTGGTTTCTCCTATATATCTTAAATAATCATTGTCTTTTATAACGAAAGTGACAAAAAATGTTTTTCCAGTGGTTTCATTTTTTATTTGATGGAATATTATCATTTCTCCGTTTTGTGTACAACCATATGAATGATTATCTTTTCCTATCATTGGCACTTCTGTTTCTTCATCTATTTTTAAAAATTGGAGAGTTGATTCTGCAATTTCTGAGGCTGTTAATTCACTATAACCTGATTCAATTAATTTGTTTGTTTTATCAATATGAGTTTTAAAATTATTTAAATCTGCTGCTTCAGTCTCACTTAATTCTAAATTTTTACTTAAATAATCTAAAAACTCAACACCATTTATAGAATATCTTCCTACTACATAGGCTATTTCTGCAATATATGGCTTTCTCATATAAAGCATAGCTCTTTTTAAATGTTCTCCTGCGTATTCTATAGAGTTTACAACTGATTCTCTTATGTGTAATGATGCAATATCAAAAGTTTGTATAAGCTCATCGTCTTCAGCTAATTTAGTTATAAGATAACTCTTAAAACTATCTTTTTTCTCTTTTATAATATAATTTTCTACTCTTTTTATTATTTTTGCTAATCTTTCTGTGTCCATTTTATTCCTCCGTCTGAACTAATATTATATCATATATTTTATATTCTTAAAGTTCTTTTTTTGTAAAAAAACATTCCTAAAATTAGAAATGTTTTTGATTAAATTAGGCTTTCCATCTTTCTACAACATTACAGTTTGATGAGTATGGTGCAGGATTTGGCATGTCCATTTTTACTATTACTGGTATTTTAAATGCGTTACCAAAGGCCACCATTGTACCACTTTGTAAGCTTGTAAGTTTTTCGATGATGTCACCAGATATATTAGGAAGCATTTTGTTAATATACTCTAAGTCTCTAGGATGTGTCATTTTTAAAATACAGAAGTTTGACATCTGAGCAATAACTGTTTCAGATATTTCAACTGGTCTTTGACTTACAAGGTCTAGCATAACACCATATTTACGACCTTCTTTAGCGATTCTTTCAAATATATTGTATCCAAGTAAGAAGTGATCATTATCAGATACAACATATCTGTGTGCTTCTTCTATGAATAGATGGAAAGGAATAGCTGCTCTTTCTTTTCTACTCTTTGAGAAGTCAAAAATCATCTTACAGAATATCTTAACCATTGTTTTAGCTAGATTGTCGTCTACATCTTCTAGGTTAATATTAACTATTTGACTTCTCTTATTATTAAATACTATTAAACTTGAAATATAATTTTCTAAAGTTATGTAGTTTGGTACGTCGAAATATTTACGGTTAGCTGAATTATTTAAGCTATGTAGTCTAACTTGCATTATTACGGCATTGTCTTGCATGATTCTATTATTTAAGAATCCATCGCCAATAAGTGTGAAACTCATGGCTTTTTCTAAGTCATCAAGAGTATAATATGCATCTTTAGGAGCTTCAATAGTTGCTTCTAATTCATCATTAATAAATTTAAGTAAGTATTCGTTAATTAAAACTGATTCGCCGAATTCACCATTTCTATCGATACCAAAGCATTCAGAGAATTTCCTTGTGTAACCTATTCCTTGAATATCTGTATTAACATTAAATTCTGGTGTAGAACAATCGGCAATAATTGTAAAAATATCATTTTTCTTAGCAGAAGCATTTTGATTAGAGAAAAGAACTGTCATAATTGCTTTAGCAATTAAATGATTTTTTAATCTTTTAGTTGTTTCATCATCTCTTGAAAAAAGCTTAGCTAATTTTAGCATTCTTTCTATTATTGTATATTGATGATGGTTATCTGCTTGTAAAAGAAGACATATGTCATCAATTGTTAATAGGAAAACTGGTATTTTTAATAAAACATCGGTATCATCTGTTGGATTACTTGTTATAAATTTATATTGATAATTAGGATTAAACTGATTTAATACTTTAAAGGCAGTTTTATATTCGCCGTAAGCATCAAAAATAAATAGATTCGCATTAAACGATAAGAAGTTTTTGTTTAAGAAGACGTTTTGAACTATTCTAGCTACAGAACAAGATTTACCTGATCCTGTATTACCAAAAATTGATAAATGGTTAGAAAACATGTCATTAATATCTACAAAAACATCTTTACCGTTATAAATAGCTGATTTACCTAAATATAAATTTCCTTGCTTATTAGACCCTAAAATAATATTTAATTCATCATCATTTATTATTCTAATGTTACTATCCAATGTTGGTTTTTTTATAGTACCTGCAATAAATCGTTCACCAACAAATTGTCCCATTAAATCAATATGAACAGTATCTTCGTCCGCTTTTTTTACTTCACCCAATAATTTTTGTTCTTTTGTTTCAAATATAACGTGTAAGTTCATTAAATTAGGTACTACCATATTTTCTTTATGAATTTCAACAACTGCTGTTATATCGTCAATGTATTTAATTTTACCAAACATATTAACCAACCTCTTATTCTTTAATAATTATATCATATCTTTTTATTCTACTTCAATAAAGTCGAAATCTGCTTCATTAAATTTAACATATTTATTTGTGTAAATATTTAGTAGTGTATCATCTTTTTTTACTTTGTCGCCAACTTTATAGTTTAAAATTAGTCCAACTGTATAGTCTATTTTGTCATCTAAAGACATTTTTGATGCTCCTAGTTTAGCAGCTAATTTAGCAGCTCCATGAGCATCTATTTTTGTAATAACACCGTCTTGTTTAGATTTTACAGGAATAACATGAGGAGCGACAACAACCTCTTTTAGTTTTCCTCCTTGTCGTGAAACAAATTCATAGAATTTTTTTAGGGCATCTCCATTTTTTAATACTTGTTCTGCACGGACTTCTGCTTCACTTAAATCAATGTCTTTAGCCATTGACAAAAGGTTGGCTACAATTTCAATACAAGCATTGTATAGAGGGCATTTTTTACCATGGAGAACATTTATTGCTTCGCACACTTCAAGGGAATTACCAATTGCATAAGAAAGTGGTGTATTCATATCACTTATAATTGTTCGGACGTTTTTATTATACGCATCTCCTATTTCGATTAGATATTCACTCAATGTTTTAGCGTCATCCATAGTTTTTATAAGTGCACCAGTTCCGACTTTAATATCTATTAAGATGTTATCAGCTCCTGCAGCTATTTTTTTTGACATAATAGAAGAAGCGATTAAAGGAATAGACTCAGTTGTCCCTGTTACATCTCGTAAGGCATAAATCATTTTATCAAGAGGAACTAAATCATTGGTTTGACTTGATAAAGCGAATCCTAATTCTTCTACTTGAGTGTAAAAATCTTCTTCACTTAAATTAACGTTAAAACCAGGGATAGATTCAACTTTATCAATTGTTCCACCTGTTAATCCAAGTCCTCTTCCACTCATTTTTGCTAGATGTAAACCTAAAGCTGCACACATTGGTCCAACGATTAAAGTTGTTGAGTCTCCTACTCCACCTGTAGAATGTTTATCAACTGTATATTTGATAGCTCCAGCTAAATCATATGCTTTACCACTTCTGATGAAAATATCTGTTAAAGATAGAGTTTCAGATATACTCATGCCTTTTATGGTAATGGCCATTAATAAAGCACTCATTTGATAATCAGGGACTTCATTATTTAAGTAACCATTAAAGATATGTTTTAACTCATCGTAAGAAAGTGAGCCACCATTTTTCTTTTTAGTAATTATACTTAACGTGTTCATATTATTACCTTCCTTATTATAAATATTATAGCATTTTTCTAGAAAAGAAAAAAGAGTTAAATAACTCTTAGCTTCTTAATATTTTTTGATAAATATCTTCTGCATCTCTTAATGCAGGATTTATTTCTCTATAAAGGGATTCTAAGATATCCAAATTATTTTGAATAAATGATAAAGATTTTATAATGTTTTCTTCACATTCATTCGGATCTTTTAAAGGCTTGTTGGATTTTATTTCATAAAATATTTTGTTTTTTATATTTATAAGTTCTGATTTTTCGATCCTAATGCTATTAAGTGTACTTGAATAATAAGCTCCATCTATTTCTATTCCGTATACTTCATTGTTTGTTGGATCTAAAAGATAAGTGTAATTTTCATCAGTTGTAACAGTTATCCCATGATTTGATTCAACACTCTTATTGTCAACTGCTATTTCTCTAGCTTTTCTCCTATTAACTGCTAAGATATAGGATTCATGATGACGAGCATTCTCTAAATCAGAAGTTAAAGAGGCAATGTGACGACAAGATGCATGAGCATTTAAAGCTAGAGGCGATAAAATTGATAATTCATAGATACCAAAATTATGACAATCAGTTTTTAAATCTTTTTCATAAGATAAATAGCCCATATGAAATAAGAAAACACTGTAAGCAAAAATATCTTCGACCGTAAAAAGCTCTAATATATCCATATACTCTAATAGTACTTTATATATGTGAGAAAATATGGTATTAAATTTTTGAAACTCTTTTGCATATATCATTTCTCGAGCACTTAATCTTTCTTTTAATGTGAAATAGTCGGAAAAAGGTTTTATATACTCTGCTAAGTTTTTATATAATTCTTGCCTCTTTTTATAATATGAAATACTTTTTGCCATAAAGTTTTCCTCTTTCTAGAGGGTTATTTTACCTTTTTTATTTAATTTAGTCAAATAAAAAGAAGATAAATCTTCTTTTAATCTAATATAGCTTTTATTCTTCTTACTCCTGCTGAAGATGCTTCTTCTTTTATTATTTTAAAATGACCAAGTTCACTTGTATTTTTTACATGTGGTCCACCGCATAATTCTTTTGAGATGTTATCTCCAATAGTATAAACTGTGACTTTGTCAGGGTATTTTTCTATAAACATACATTCTGCTCCAGACGCAACAGCCATTTCTTTATTCATTTCTTCTACACTGACATCTAAACCAGCTTGAATCCATTCATTAACATATCTTTCAGCTTTTGCTTTTTCTTCATCAGTTAGTTTATGATCGCAGTTAAAGTCAAAGCGCATTCTTTCAACAGTAATATTTGACCCTCTTTGGTGCACTTCTGGCCCAATAACTAATTTTAAAGCAGCATTTAATAAGTGGGTTGCTGTATGATATTTTGTTTCTATTTCTGAATTACCAGCTAATCCCCCTTTGAATTTTTCTTGGCTTCCAGCGCGTGAAAGTTCTTGATGAGCTTTAAATTTTTCTTTGTAACCTTCTACATCGACTGATAATCCCATTTCGTTAGCAAGTTCAATAGTTAATTCAAGAGGAAAACCATATGTATCAAATAAGTGGAAAGCTGTTGTTCCATCAATATTGTCTTTACCTTCAGTAACTTTCTTAAACTCTTTTAAGCCTTTTTCTAGGGTTCTATTAAATTTATTTTTTTCTGTTGCTAATACTTCTATTACAGTATTTTCATTTGTAACTAATTCTTGATAATATTTATTATACTTAGATAATATTAGTTTAGCAATTTGGCTATCCCAGTCAGAATTTATATCGATTCCAAGACTCTTAGCGTGTCTAATTGCTCTTCTAATTAATCTTCTTAAAATATATCCTTGATCAGTATTGCTAGGTTTTATACCTGCAGGATCAGCACTAATAAATACTGCTGTTCTTAAGTGATCAGCAATAATACGCATGCTTCGTTCATTTCCTTTATATGGTAATCCAGCTATATCACTTATAAGAGCAATTACGTCTTTCCAAATAGATGATTCATAATTATCGTTAACGCCTTCAAGAATAGCAACAGTTCTTTCAACTCCAAGACCTGTATCTACGTTCTTCTTAGGCATCTCCTCTACTGTTCCATCTTCATGTTTGATATATTGCATAAAAACGTCATTCCAGAATTCAACCCATCTTTCATCACTTGGATCAAAACTCTCTGGTACTGGATCGTTGCTTCGCCAATAGAACATCTCTGAGTCTCCACCACATGGACCAGTTTCTCCAGCAATCCAAAAATTATCATCAAGTTTAGCAATTCTTTCTTCTTTTATTCCTAAAGACTTCCAAACGTTGTAAGCTTCTTCATCGAAAGGAATAAATTTATTTCCAGAGAACACAGTAACAGCAAGTCTTTCTACTGGAATATTTAAATGCTCTGTTATAAATTCATAGCTCCAATTTATTGCTTCTTTTTTGAAATAGTCTCCTAAGCTCCAGTTTCCTAACATTTCAAAAAAAGTATGATGATAAGTGTCTCCAACTTCATCAATGTCATTAGTTCTTATACATTTTTGATAATCACATAGTCTTTTACCATAAGGATGTGGTTGCCCCATTAAATAAGGTATAAGGGGTTGCATACCAGCAGTATTAAATAAAACAGATGGATCATTTTCTGGTACTACTGGTGATGATGGTATTTGTTTGTGATCTTTACTCACAAAAAAGTTTATAAATAAATCTTTTAAATTCATGATTAATTTCCTTTCTAATTAAAGTAATGTCGCATTTATTATATCATAAAAAGTTGATTAACATATTCCAAAATTACACATAAACGATTTTTTTGTCGTTGTTCTACCAATAAATATATTATTTTCGCTTAAAATATAAGTATACGAGCCAACTGTATAAACTATTGTATCAATGTAATCCTCTTTTTCTAGTTCTTCATATGTATCATTTCTTTTACTAGTACTTAGTTCAATAAAGTTATTTTCATTTATTATTGATGAATCAATTCTTAATAGAAAATAACTATTTTTTATTTCTTCGTCTCTTGATCTTTCAACAATTTTTTTAATGCCTAAAGCATTAGTTATACTGTAATCATTTTTAGAACTTACTGAGGAATCAGCAAATGTAGCTACTTCAACATCACTGACATCATTTAAGTTACGATCTAATTCTAAATACATTATGCCTGAGTCTTTTTCAATTTCAGCTGTTATATTTAAAGAAGTCGTTTTATCTTTATTTATAATTGTTATGTTGGTAATTCCCGTAGATGTCTGTTTATAAAAAATAAAACGTGAGTTTATGGAAAATGTATTTAAAAGACTGGAAATTAAATCATAGTCTAATTCCCCTTGATACAGAGCTTTATAGGTGACAGTAAGTTTTTTGGAATTAATAAGTTCTTCTGTTGACATATCACTTGGTAAAACATTTATGTAATCTAAAAAGCGATTAAATTCAACATAGTAATCATCATAACTTAATTTTATATCATCGGTTACTAGTTCAAGTCCTTCAAAATAACTGTATAAATACTCTTTGACTTCAGTATATTTATTTGAATTATTTATATCATCACCAATTAATTCATTATTTAATGACATAATATGTTTATTGTCTTTGGTCGTTAGAAGATAAATACCTGTTCCGATTACTTTATTATCAGGTCCTTTAGTCTCTAATTCTTCAATAGTTTTAGTTTTGGCTTTTTGTCCCGTTTTATCGTAATAGTGGCTTTTTAACATTGGTTCAGTTATTTTAAGTAAATCACTTTTAAAAGTGTCATAGAATACTTTTGATCCAAAAGTAATTGCAGATATTGTAATAACAAAAATAATTATTACCATCTTTATAATTTTTCTTTCTTCTTTCTTTTTATTATCTTCTAAAGCTAACTCCTCTTCGGTTAAATAACTGCGATATTCTGCTTCTTCTTCATCTTCGCCTTTCATCATCTCAATTGTTTCTTTGAAAGAAAATTTAGGTTCAGCCATTATTTCATTTACTTCTTTTTCTAAAGCTTCCTCTTCTTGCTTAAGTTTCTCTAATATTTTCTTTTCTTCTTCTCGAGCTTTTTTTCTCGCATTTCTTTTCATAAGCTCACCCTAATTATAATTATAGCAAAAGAAAAAGACTTGTAAAAGTCAGATTGTTATTGTTTTATCTAAAAATTTTTTTGTATGAATATATATACCCGTATAACGATCATAATAAGTGGTTAGAAAATTATTAATGTTTTCAATAACATACTCTTTTATTTTTAATTCTTTTATAGACTTTATATCTACTAAATAGTACATTCTTAACATTTTTCTGGTTTTTTCATCATATAGTATTTCGTTAGTGTAACAGTTTTGACAAATATATCCTCCAGCATCTGGATCAATAGTAACAATATTTTTTATGCTACCACATTTAGAACAAGAGTTTAATTCAATTGGACATCCTAAAAAGTCTAGTAACTTTATTTCTAAAATATTCATCATGACAATTGGATTTAGCCCTTCTTCTATTTTAGTAATTGTATCGATATATAAATCGTATATGTTACTTATATCTGTTTGTTTTACAACTTGTCTAACCAAATCTGTTATGTATATGTATACAGAGTATGGTATAAGTGAAGGATCTGTTCTAATATGTTCAAAGTTATTTATAATCGTCCCTTCTTTTAATGTAGACAAATGATCTTCATTATGATAAATAGTGAATTCAGCATACACTAATTTTGAAGATACTAATCTTAAAGAACTCTTTAGATTTTTACATCCCTTTGAAACGACCCCTATTACACCATCTTTAGTTAATATATTAAGTATCTTGGAGTTTTCTTTAAATGGTGTTTCACTTATAACTACACCTTCGATTTTTTTTAACATAAAATTCACTTCTTTTTATATTCTAAATAGTATTCAATTTTTCCTGTTTTTTTAAATAATTCCCATAATTCTTTTTTTGTCATAAAATAACACCCTTTCTATTTATATAATGGGTGTTATATCATTTATTTATTCACATATTAGCAACTTTTTTTGGTTCGATAACTTCAAAACTTATATCATTTTCATGGAAACGAGTTTGAACAGCTCTAAAAGTTTCCAAAGAAAGTGGGATATTTGAATATTCTAAATAATCTAATATTAAACTAGAATCACTACTTTGATAAAATGTTTCTAGTTCTTCTCTTAATAGTGGACTATCTACTTCGTATTCAGATATTACACTTATAATAGCGTTAGCATCATCTGGTTCATATATTTTATTTGCGTATTCTATTAATTTGTCTCTATCCACACCGTTTTTAAGCATATAATAGTCATATGTGTTAAATTCGCGATAGCCATATCCATAATTTATTCCATTATATTTAGCTTGCATTATTTTTGTTAGGATTTCTTTATAAGAATTATTTATAGATAATGTTTTTGCTTCTAATTTATTGATTAAGGAATGAAGTAGCATATCTTTACTTGATAAAGCATCTTTAATTGTTTCTGTAAATTTATAACTATTAAAACCATATTTATCGAATAAATCACTAATATCTTCAATATCACTTATTAAATAATCCTCTAGCATTCTTCTTAATGCTGTTAAACGGTCTTTAATAGTATCGTGACTAACTTTTGCTTCGTAAAACTTAACTAAGTCACTACCAGTTTTGTAAGCCTCTTTTAATAAGTAATTTAATCTTGTAATATTAGCTGTATTAGCAGGATATAAAGTTTCATATTCATTAACAAGTTTTCTTAAACTTGATTTACTTATATTTATTCTATTTATAAAACTAATTGCTTTTTTATTATCTTGCATTTCTAATATTTTTAAAGGTAACTCAATATCGTAAGTACCTCTAGCAACAAGCTCACAAACATTTTTATAAGCATTTATTAAATCTTCATTTTTAGAGTTTTTTAAATAATAATCACGACATTTTAAAAGATATTTATTATCGTAGGGATGTAAACGTCCATCCTTCTTAGCAAAATCACGACCTAATCTATCAAGATTTTTAGTGTCTCCATGGGAGGCAATAATTGCTTCAATAATTATTCTTCCTCTTTTAAAAATTAAATCATTAGGCATTTTTTTGGTATTATTATATTTATCAAGTTCTTCATTTGTAATTAGATTCCCTTTAGTATAAGAATCAATATATCTTAATAAATCATCGCCTGTATATGTTTTATTATCCTGTTGATTATATGAACTTGCAAAAGGCATAACAGATACTTCTTGTCCTGATGAGGTAATATATGCGTTAAATAGCTCTTTTTGTCTTTTTAAATATTCATCTAATTTTATTATAGTTGCCATTATTCTCATCCCTCTTCTTATTTTTCATTAAACCCAAGTTCGTATAAGTATTTTTCTTTATTTCGCCAGTTCTTAATTGTTTTAACATATAATTCTAAATATACTTGTTTTCCAAGCATCTCTTCTATATCTTTTCTTGCTTCAGAACCAATTGTTTTTAACATAGTACCTTTTTTACCAATTATTATTTTCTTTAAAGAATCACGAGCAACAATTATATCAACGGAAATTTCAACAATGTTTGATTTTTCATTATAGCTTGTTAAAATACAAGTAATTGCATGAGGAACCTCTTCTGTAGTTAAGTTAAGGATTTTCTCACGAACTAGCTCAGCTATCATAAAATTTGGATCATTATTGGTTATAACATCATCTTCATAATATTTAATTGAATCTTTTAGGTATTTTTTTGTTATTTCAATTAGTCTTTCAATATTATCTTTTTTTAAAGCACTTATTGGTATTATATCGGCAAAGTCAAACAAATCTTTATAAGTCTGTATAGCTAATAAAATACCGTCTTTTGTAAGTTTATCTATTTTATTTAATACAAGTATTACAGGCACTGTTGTATGTCTTAATGCCTCAATTATAAATTTATCCCCTGAACCTAATCCAGATGCTGCATCAACTACAAAAAGAATAGCATCAATATCTTCTAAAGATTCATAGGCTTGTTTATTTAAATGTTTTCCTAAACGATCTAAAGATTTATGAATTCCAGGAGTATCAACAAAAACTATTTGAGTATCTTTATCATGATATACGCCTTGAATAGTATTTCTAGTTGTTCCAGCAACATTTGAGACAATTGCTATATGTGAATTAATAATTGTATTAATTAATGTGCTTTTACCAGTATTTGGACGACCAACGATACTTACGAAACCACTTTTCATATTGTACACTCCTTACTACTATCAATAATTATATCATATAATTATATTTAAATCATTTAAAATTTCTTCTTGCAAAGCAAATTGTAACTTTTCTTCTTCTTTTCCTTTTGTATGATCATACCCTAGCAAATGCAGTAATCCATGGCAGGTTAAAAAAGATAATTCTCTTTTTTCAGAATGGGCATAAGTATTAGCCTGCTCTTGCATTTTAGGAATAGATATGAATATATCTCCTAGTTGTCTTATTTCAGGGATATATGTATCGTTGTCTTCTAAGGCAAAACTTAAGACATCAGTTGTTCTGTCTATTCCACGGTAATTTTTGTTCATTTCGTGCATTTTCTTATCATCAATAAAGATTATACTTAAATATGCTTTTTTTATTTGTAGCTTTTCTAAAGTATGATTTATTACATCATTTAAATAATCATAATTCTCTTGATAATTATATTCATTTACTATTTCAAATTCATTCATTGTGCCACCTCATATAACATTATAAATAATAGTATAAACAAAGCTATTATAAAAATAAAGAAGAAGAATTTTATTCTGTTGGTTTTATATTTCTCTGGGATATGTTTATAAAGTAAGAGCATTATCTGATAAGAAACAAAACCAAGCAACCCACCAATAAAGTTTAGTAAAATATCATCTATGTCAAAACTTCTTCCAATAAACATTTGGATTACTTCTATTGTTGTTGAGGTTAAAAGTGTTATTAAGGAAGTTATTAATATATTAGACTTACCCGCTTTTTCCTTTATCATATCAGTAATCATAAAACCAAAAGGGATAAATAAGGCGATATTACCGATTACATTTCTATAAAATAAAACACTAGTTGTATGATAACGCATTATTTCTTTAAAAGGAGTGAAATTATTGGAAAAACTTTCAAAATCAGTGGTTGTTACAAGATGAAATAAGGCAAAACAGTATATAATGTACAATAAATTTTTGATTTCTTTATAAAAAATAATTTTTTCCTTGCTATATATACACGTAATTACTCTAATTGATATCATAACTACGGAAAATAGTATTATCATAGGTAAAAGATCAATTAGTATGTTGTAGACTTTCACTGGTATCAATTTGCTCACGACCTTCATATTCTTGGATTTCTCCAATAGACTCATTTACACTTACAAATAACTCTAATTCTATTTTACTATTATTTGTGCTACTATTCAAAACTTTTTTATCAATAATATCAATTTCTCCTAATTTTTCGCGAAGCTTATTCTCAGCCTCTTTTATTGCTTTTTCTTTTGCTTCATCGATTGGAATATTGATGACTTCTTCTTTATATTCTTTTTGACGTACTAATTTTAAATTTCTAAACTTAAACATTGTATATTCATCATACTTCTCATATAACCTTTTTTTGAAATACTTATTATACATTTTTAGATTAACCTTTTCTCTTTTAGTATAAGTTTTTATTGTTTCAGTTAAGGGATAGCTTATGTTTATTTTATACCAAACGTTAGCTTTTATGTCTCCTTTTGCACAAGTATTATCTTTTATCTCTTCATTTAGAATAATTTCCCCACTAATTAATATATCTCCCTTTTTGACAAGACTTCCTTCTTCTACTAAAGTTATACCCTTTTTAGCGTCTATTTTAGTAATTATGCCTTCTTTTTTAGCTATAATATGGCATCTTTCTTTTTCTTCTTCTTTATCCTTTATAATTCTTTCTTCAATATTTACAATGTATTTCATGCCAGTACGCGTAATTGATATAAAATCTATAAACTCTCTATTTTCTTGCATGATTTCATCACTTATTTTGTTTAGTTCATTATTACTTTTATAGAGAGTGAATGTTTTAATATTCTTTTCTTTTAAAAGTTCATCAATTCTTTTTATCATAGTTTTACTTTCATGTTTTATCTCAATTTCAATTATGACATTAGAAATTAAATATATTAGTAAAAGAAAAGTAATTAATAAAAGAATATTATATAAGTTGTCTTTGATATTTTTAATAACTCTTTTCTTTCCTAAAACTTTATATACCTTTATTTTTGAGTAATAATTTAATTTTTTTATTTGTTTTAAATCGGCTTCATTTATTGTAGCTAAAAGATAGTCTTTATAGTATTCAATATTATAGATATTTATATTATTTTGCACACATTTATTTATAAATCTTTTGGTATTATCTTTTACTTTGATTATTATCATAAATATTTTACACTTTCTATGGTTCCATTTATAGCAAGATCATGGCCAATTATTTTTTTTAAAATTAGAGACGAACCTGTTACTTTTATAATCATTTTGGGCATCTCTATTAATACTTCACTATCTTCTATGTTAATCACTTTTTTATAATTTTTTATATAAAGAGAGTTATCCGTTATAATCACATAGTATTTTTCCTTCTTAAAATATGATTTTATTATATTTATCATAGTTTTCACCATTAAAATATATGATTATTGCATAAAAAAAAGCACATATGGTGCTTATGATAATTTTTCTTTAACAATTCTAGAAACTTTAGCCATATCAACTTGAGCTCCATAATTGTTTCCGATAGTTTTTACAACTTTTCCCATTTCTTTTATAGATGTGGCTTCTTCTTGTTTTATAGTCTCTTCAATTATCTTCATTAATTCATCATCACTTAGTTCTTCTGGTAAATAAACTGATAAGATATCAATTTCCTTTTGAAGAGAGATAACTACGTCATCTTTCCCATATTTCTTGTATTCTTCGATAGATGAGTTACGTTTTTTCACTTCTCTTTTAATGACAGCTAAAATTTCATCATCAGTTAGTTCGTGTTTTAAGTTTATTTCTTCCATTTGTAACGAACTTTTTAACATACGTATACAATCAAGTTTAAACTTATCTTTTTCTTTCATTGCGTTAGTTAAATCACATTTTATAGTATTAAACATATTTATTCTCCCTCTTATAAATAAAAAGAAAGTAATTAACTACCCTCTTTTTTTGTTTCTCTTACGAGAATTCTTTATCATTTCTTTCTTTGCTTCTCTTCTTTTTACGCCAGGTTTTTTATATTCTTTGTGTTTTTTAAGTTCAGAAGGGACACCAGATTTAGCGACTTTCATCTTAAATCTTTTCAATGCACCGTTTATATCGCCATTTTTAACTTCAACTTTTGTCATTTTGCTGCCCTCCTCTCAGTTCAATTGTATTATAATACACTTTTTCGTAGTTTGCAAGAATTTTTTGGCAATAAAATACTAGTTTGGGCTTAAAACTCGACCTTTTTCTTGCGTCAATAATCGATAGCTTTTTATGGCTTCTTCTAATGATATATAATCTTTACTATAGAAGAAGAAGATGTCTCGATTCTCCCAATTATCAATATAGACATTCATTATATCGTCAAATACTGCAAACTCTTCGTCTGTTAAACTTTTTATATCTACTCCCATTATGTGAAAAACTGCATTTGTTTCAATTTCAAAACTTGTTCCTTTATTGATTTTCGCTTTAAAACATTCATCTTTGTCTTTCCAAAGAAAATAATTTATTTCTAAATTAGGATTTGAAGAATTAATCTTTAATTTTCCTAAAGCAACGTCAGAGTCGAAATCTTCATCGTAAACTGGCATAATAGTAAATACTTTAATATTTCTATTTAAATTAATTTCAAAATTTAATAATAAATCCGATACGTCACAGGAAACGTTTAGGTCTTTTGCATATAAGTTATTAAAATCAAATTTTTCGCAGCTACTAGTATGTAAATAAAGGCTTAATATACCTTTTTTTTCATTTAAGACGTCTAGTATTTCTTTTTCTTGTTGAGGATTTTCTAGAGCTGATACATTAAGATCTATTACTGTACTCTCATAATTTATATTATTTAGAAAGTTTTTAAGCTCTTCGACATTTGATTTTTCAGAAATTTTTATATTAACTAGGTTATAAGTTTGATTATATAATGGTTGATAATTAAAATCTTCTCTAGGTAGAGTTACCCATAGATTCTTAATATTTGAAATATCAATTTTGCTAACATCGCACGATTTACCTAATTCTGCTAGCATTAATGAATCAATTTCATTGGAGTTTAAAGCTTCATTAATATCATCATACATGTTTTCTGGGGCAACAGAATGTCCATGATTATAGTCCTTTATGCTTATGTATTCATCTCTTATATCACAATCTAATTCTAGATCTTCTTCTGATAGAGATAACAAAAAAGATTCATCAATTGTTTCTTCTGTTATTGATTCTTCACTTTCAGCAATAGTGCTTTTGTTTTGACAACCAGTTAAAGTAAGAAGGCATAAACTGAATAATGCAAGTGTAGATTTTCTCCTGTTTTTTAGTTTTAACATTATAAATTCCTCATTTCAGGTTGCTATTATAATCTTTATTAAATTTTTTTGCAATAAAATAAGATGAAGAATCTAATCTTCATCTTTAAAATCGTATTTTTTAGTACTCATCAAATCTACCAATGCTTCATCAATATCCATAGTATCACTATTTTTATCTTTTTGTTCTTCTTTTATAGCATCCTCTTCGATATTACTTTCATCTATTTCATCAGAATTTTCTTCTGTTTCTTTAGAATCGTTTTCTGGTGTTCCTGAGCTGTTGTTATCGTCTTTATTGTTTGGTTTTTTCTTCTTGAATATAAAGAATCCAGAAATACCTATAATTAATAGACCTACAATAATGATAGTAATAATAATCCATGTGTTATTCTTTTTCTTTGGTTTTTTTTCCTCTTCTTTTTCTTCTTCTGTAACTATATTACCATCTTCATCGAATTTGTAAATTCCATCTTCAATTTTTTTCCATTCGTCAGCGTATTGAACCTTAAAATCTTCTTCAGATAAAGTATTTTGAATTCCTTCTGAATCACGGAATGTTATCTCATTATTTATATATTTTAATATTTCAATATCTGTGTCACTCATGCGTGTGATATTTATCGTATAAGTTACAGATTGGTCCCCATTGACATTATCAATAGTAATTGTAGCTTTATTTTCACCAACAATAAAGTTATCAAAGCCATTTAAAACTTCTTTAGCATTTGGATCAGCTTTTTCAAATTTTAGAACACCTATAACAGATGTAACAGCATTTGGAACAGTTAAAGTATATTCAGTAACATCACTTTTGAAAGCTGGTGTTAAAGTATAATCACCAAAGGAAAGATTTGATAAGTTTGCTGAATTATAGCCATTATCTCCTCTAATTATATTTAATACATATGTTTTTGTATCAGCTGGGTCTCCAGCCTCACTGTCAACTACAACTTCAACTCTGTTCTCACCTTGCTTTAGACTAACTTTTCTTCCACTAGCTCCTGCAATTTGAGCATCACATTGATTGGCATTACATTCCCAATTTATATTTACAGAATTAATGGTATCAGCTATACCATAAACTGTATATTCAAAAATATTAGGATTAAATTCAGGAGCCATTGTTCCTTGAGATGGTTTAAGACTTTTTAAAGTTGCATCATGACTTTTGGGTCTTGCTTCTTCTTTTGCTGAAATATTTACAGTGTTATTAGTTATACTTGAAGTTACAGTCTTGCTAGTTACAGAGAATGTTAAGCTTCTTTGTGAAGCAAGATTATTTTTTATAACTAAATAACCAATTTCTGTAGTTCCAGCAGGAAAATTAGATTTTATTGTTCCATCAACGACATCATGATAACTAAAAAACTTATCTTTAAAAACTACTGGTGCTCCATCTTTTTTTTCAAATGTACATTCAGAATCTAAATCGCCACCGCAGTTGCAATCTACATCGACACTAGATATTTTTTCTCCATCTTTTACTTCAATCAGTAAAGGAAATTTTAACACTCCTTTATCATTTGTTCTATTTGCATTATCTAACTTTAGTGTTGCAGCATTGGCATGCATAGGTAATGCAATACTAAGTGCTACTATCCCCATTATAATTAATTTGTTTATTCTTTTCATTACATACCCTTCTATCTTAATTGTAATTCTAACAAATTATTCTTTTTTTTTCAATATCATTATATTAATTTAAGAAGTATTTCATTCATAACATATATTTTCTCTGGTGGAATATATAAATATCCTTTGCGATAAATTAAGTTGTTTTCGGCCATTAGTTCCTTTACTGGGTAAACATCTTGAATATTCTCACCATATTTATTGTAAAAATCATCAACATTTATCCCTTTAAGTTTACGAAATCCTAGCATTAGCTCATTATCCATTTGATCTTTATAGCTCATAAGAAGTGATTCTTGGCGATATTTTCCTTCAATATATTCGTGTAAGTTTCTTGTGTTTGTATATCTAAAGGCATCTTTGTATCCCGAAGCTCCTAAGCCAAACCCATAGTATTCATCATTGTTCCAATAATTTAAATTATGTTTAGATTCACAGCCTGCAATGGCAAAGTTACTAACTTCATAATGAACATATCCTGCTTTCTTTAGTTTATCACATATAGTATCATACATTTTTCGATCTAAATCTTCATTAATATATTCAACATTTTTATTTTTAAGTTTTGTATGATCTTCAAGTATCAGTGAGTATGTTGAGATATGTGTTGGTTTAAGACTAATAAGTTTTTTTATATCTTGTTTTAATACATTTAATTTCTCCCCAGGGACAGCATACATTAAATCAAGATTAATATTTTCAATTCCTCTTTTACGGATTAAATCTAATTTATGTTCTAAATCTTCATAGTTTGCTTCTCTTTCAAGAATTTTTAATTTATCTAAATCAAAAGATTCAACACCAATGCTTACTCTATTAACGCCACCAGCAACAATATCATCAAGCAAATCTTCGTCGATGTCGTTGGGATTTATCTCAAAAGTATATTCACAATCTGGCGTTAAATTAAATATACTTAGAATTCTAAATAGTTTAATTCTTTCTTTTTTTGTCATACATGACGGAGTGCCTCCACCAATATATATGCTTTTTATACGTTCACCCTCATAGTTATCTTCAATTTCTTTTTTTAAACTCTCAAGGTAATCCTCAACAAAGGAATCAATATGTAATACTTTTGGAAAATCACAGTAAGCACATATATGCTTACAAAAAGGAATATGTATATAAACTGCTTCCATACTACCACCCTACTAGAATTTTATAATAAAATAAGTAAAAACTCAAGTGAGATGTAATTTTTGAATTTGTCTCTTTATTTTTAAATATAATAGAGATATTAAATAGGAAAATAAACATATGATTAAATGGAATACTAAACTATTTTTTATGATATTTATTTTAGTTAAAATTATAATAAACCAAGGGTGTATTATGTAGATAATTGTTGAAGCTTCTCGTATATTTTTGTTAGTCTCTTTATTTAAATAAGTTATGAGATATTTAAATATAAAATAAGATAAGAATGGTAAAGCAAAATACATACTTGTATGTAATGGAGTTGAATATCTATAAATAAGAGTCCCTTCTAGTATCATAAGTATTAAGAATTTAATAATATAAATAATATTTGCTCTTTTTTCAATACTTTTCTCTTCTTTAGAAATTTTATATCCTAACATTAAAAATATAGGTACATAAAATAAGAAGTTTCTTGTATATCCTGTAATGTTTGCTACAAACTTATAAAAACTTGTAAATATATCAGCTGTATGTAAAAAACCATAATAATTATCTCCTAAAATACCTATAAAGTACAAAATTGCACAAATGATTATTTGATATTTTTCAGGAATATATTTAATAATATAATATGTGGTGATAATTCCTAAGATAAGTGCTGGAAAATACCATAGATGATAAAATGGTCCAGTAAAGAAAATATCTCTTAAAAAGACTTGCCAATTAGAAAAGTTTTTTATTAAAAAAATGCTATAAATAATAATAGAATATAAATAAATAATTGAAATTTTTTTAAAATAATTTATTAGCACTTCTTTTTGTTTTAGAGATTTTTTTAATATATAGTAGCCTGTAATCATTAAATATAATGGAACAGCTATTCTAAAAATAATTCTTGTAAATAAATAATCTTGAAAATCTCCTAAAAAAGATAATGGGTATGTGTGTATTGCGATTATAAAAAAAGACAGAATTAATCTTACATGATCTAAGTTTATTTTCTTTGTGACTGAATTTAATTTTATCATAATATCTCTCCTTTTTAGATGTTTGACTTCCTTTATTTATAGATTATCATTATTCTTCTAAATGTTTAGTAATTATTTAGTTAGTTTATTTTAATTATACACTTTTTTTAAAATATAAAAAGACAAGATTTTACTTGTCTTATTTTTCTGTCTTTAAAACACTTAAGAAAGCTTCTGGTGGGATTTCAACTGATCCAACCATTTTCATTTTCTTTTTACCTTCTTTTTGAGCTTCTAATAATTTTCTTTTTCGAGATATATCTCCACCATAACATTTTGCCAAAACATTTTTTCGCATTTGTGAAATAGTTTCTCTTGCGATAACTTTTGAACCAATACTAGCTTGTAATGGCACTTGGAATAATTGTCTTGGAATTATCTCTTTTAGATTTTCTACAATCTTTTTACCTCTTTGATAAGCAAAGTCTTTATGTACTATTAATGATAATGCATCAACAATATCTCCGTTGATTAAAATATCCATTTTTACTAAATCCTGAGCTTTATAGCCACAAATTTCATAGTCAAATGAGGCATATCCTTTGGTACTGGATTTTAATCTGTCAAAGAAATCATATACTATTTCGGATAATGGTAAATCATAATGAATGTTGACCCTAGTATCATTTATGTATTCTAATGATTTATATACTCCTCGTTTATCTTGACATAATTCCATAATAGCGCCTATATATTCACCAGGGACGAAAATATTAGTCGTAATAAAAGGTTCTCTGATTTCTTTTATTTTGGCACGATCTGGCATTTTTGTTGGACTATCAAGATAGAATGTATCCCCATTAGTTAATTCTATTTCATATATTACTGATGGAGAGGTAGCGATAATTTCGATACCAAATTCTCTTGTTATTCTTTCTTCAATAATTTCCATATGAAGAAGTCCTAAAAAACCACAACGGAATCCAAAACCTAAGGCATCTGAAGTTTCTGGTTCAAATGATAATGATGCATCATTTAATTTTAATTTTTCTAGTGCTTCTTTTAGCATTTCAAATTTATTTGGTTCAATAGGAAATAATCCTGAATAGACCATTGGCTTCATTGGTTGATACCCTGGAAGTGGTGATGATGCTTCTTTAGATTTAGTAGTAATTGTATCTCCAACATTTACTGTATCTATTGTTTTTATAGAAGCATTTATCCAACCAACTTGTCCTGTTACAAGCTTATCTAATTGTTTAGATTTTGGAGTGTTAACTCCTAGTTCTACTACTTCATATTCTGCATTAGTTGCCATCATTTTAATAATGTCTTTTTTTGTTATTTCTCCACTAAAAACTCTAATGGAAGCTATAACGCCACGGTAAGGATCAAAGTAAGAATCAAAAATCATAGCTTTTGTTTCATTAGTTTTTGGTTCTTTTGGAGCAGGAATACGTTCAACTATTGCTTCTAATAGTTTGTCTACTCCAAGACCAGTCTTGCCTGAACATAATAAAATATCTTCTTCGTTAAAACCTAAGACGTCTACTAATTCCTTTGTTATTTTTGGCACATCAGCATTTGGTAGATCTATTTTATTAATGACTGGAATGATTGTTAAGTCATTATTTAGAGCAAGATAAAGATTTGCTAAGGTTTGGGCTTCTATTCCTTGAGCTGCATCAACAATTAAAATTGCTCCTTCACAGGCAGCTAAACTACGTGAAACTTCATAAGAAAAGTCAACATGCCCTGGGGTATCAATTAAATGTAATATATAATCTTCGTTTTTATATTTATAATTTAACTCAACAGCATTTAGTTTAATAGTGATACCACGTTCTCTTTCAAGATCCATACTATCAAGTAATTGGTTTTTCATATCATGTTTATCGACAGCACCAGTTATCTCTAAAATTCGGTCAGCCAGTGTTGACTTCCCATGGTCAATATGTGCAATAATACTAAAATTTCTAATACGGCTTAAATCCATAAAAATCACCTTATTCATTATATCAAATAATTTATTGTATTTGTAGCTTTACTACATCTTGTTTACTACTATAGATATCATATAAATGCTTATTTAGGTACTCTGTTAAGGCAATACTTAAACCACGATAACCACTTTCTAATTCATATGCTCTTTCTACTATATAATCATAAAAATCCTCATTTACTTCTAATTTTATATTGTATATACCTAGATATTCTTCAAATAATTTTACGTAACTGTATTCTCCTTTTGTAAGAGCATTTCTTAAGTCTTCTTTTGTAGGCAGCTTAGTTTTTATAAGTGAATGAATTCGTTTTGCTAGCTGCGGAATCATACCATACTCAATTAAATCATTTGTACTTATGTTTTCTCTTTTTATTATTTCTTCAAAGGCTCCAGCAAAAACAAAAGTTATTTTTGATGTATCTAGAGAGATATTTTTTTCTATAAAACCATCACGAATTTTTTTGTTAATTACTGTTCCTTGAACAATAGATAAAAATTCATTTTGTAACATTTCTTTAAGATGCTGCCCTTGAGTTCTTTCTCTGAATAATTCAGGCAGTGTCATATTTTTATTTTCATCACTTTGTATATTAAAATTCTTACACATTTTATCGAATTCGTCAATGAATATTATTCCATGTTCAAATACTTCTTTATCCTCACCTGATGCTAAATAGAGATCAACTAAAATATCTTCAACATTTGCCCCTTGATAAGAAGCTGGAGTATACCTAGTTGCATCAGTTAAAATAATTGGAACATCAAAGAGATCAGCGATACTTTTGATAAGAAATGTTTTCCCTGTTCCTGATGCACCTAAAATCATTAAAGTACTTTTTAATTCTCTTACTTTATCTGGCGGTAATGGACTATAGGAAAGGGATATATTTTTGACAATATTGGCTAAAACAATTTTTATTTCATCATCTAATCCAATTATCTTTTGTGTTAATAATTTAAACTTTTCATTTATATTATAATCGGCAAAACTTTTTATTTGTTTGGTTTCACTTTGCTTGTGAAGAGAATCTGATTTTCCTAATATTTTTGCCATTGTTTCTTTATCAATTTTAAAACTATTTGTCCTATTTAATGTTGACTGTGTAATTAAGTCGGAAAGCTTTTCAGAAACAGATGGTGGAGCACTAATTTTGAATGCTTCTTTTATTTCTTCGTTTTGAAGAACCTCTCTTAAGAACACTTGTCCATTTATTTCATTAGCAATAAAATAATCATAGTCTGGACATTTATGTAAATAGTTTTCTAAAGTTATTTTACTTGTGTCAGTTGGATTAGAATTTGTTATTAGATTTTTCTCGACAAGAGTTAAAGGACTTGCAACAAAATCTTCTTTTTCAAAATTGGGATTTAATTCAACAATAAATTCCCCTGTATACTTTCCTGATAATATTTTATAACTATTTTCTATTTTTTTAGCAAGTGCTACATCCTCTAAATGTAAAATATCCAGAATTTCATCTTTTATTTTAATTTTTTTATGAGATAAGATTCTTATATAATTATTTTCTGTTTCTTCCATATATTACTCCTTATTTCATGATTGCCTCAGCAACTTTTATACCATCTATAGCTGATGTTTGGATGCCACCAGCATACCCTGCTCCTTCACCACATGGGTAGATGCCATCTATATTACTAGAAAAATTCGAATCACGCAATATTTTTATAGGTGAAGATGTTCTTGATTCAATACCTGAAAGAATAGCGTCATCATATTTAAAATTTTTAATTTTTTTATCAAAGTTATCTATCGCTTCTTTTAAGGCGAAGTTTAGTTCAGGGGGAAGTAAATTGTTTAAGTTGGTTAATGTATAGGTTCCCTTCATGGATGGTTTAACACTACCTAATTTGGTTGATGGGATATTGTTATAATAGTCTTTTAATAATTGAATTGGAATACTACCTTTACCTAATTCATAAGCTGTTTTCTCTAAATTTTCTTGGAAATTTAAGCCAGAGAATAAATCGCTGCCATAAGTTGAGGCATTTACAGTAACTATAAGTGCACTATTGGCATTTTCTTCATCTCTTTTATAATTACTCATTCCATTCACTGCAAGACGGTTATTTTCGCTTGAGGCATTAACAACAAAACCTCCTGGACACATACAGAAAGAATATACCCCAAGGGAATTAGAACTTTGGTATGTTAGTTTATAGTTTGCGGGCCCTAAATCTTTTTTGTAAAAATTGCCATACTGACTTTCGTTGATCATATCTTGAGGATGTTCGATTCTATAACCAACCGCGAAAGGTTTTGCTTCCATTTTTAGTCCTTTTTCTGCTAGTAATTTAAAGGTGTCTCGTGCTGAGTGCCCAATTGCTAAGATTAAAATGTCAGTACGCACAATTTCTTTATTATTTATAACAATTTCTTTTATTTTATTATTTTTTATAATAATGTCTGTTAAACAACTATTGTATTTAAAAATGGCTCCTTTGCTTATTAAATATTCACGCATGTTTTTAATAACTTCTCTTAGAATATCTGTACCAATGTGGGGTTTATAGTTATAAAGTATCTCTGGTGGGGCACCAAATTTTATAAAGGTTTCTAAAACATGTTTCCCATAAAATAATTTATCTTTTACAAGTGTATTAAGTTTTCCATCAGAGAATGTCCCTGCTCCCCCTTCACCAAATTGAACATTGGAGTTTTCATTTAGTATTCCAGTTTCCCAAAATTTATTAACTGTATTTATTCTCTCTTCAATTTTTTCGCCTCTTTCAATAATAGTTGGAATAATTCCAGACTCAATAAAAGTATGTGCTGCAAAAAGACCAGCAGGACCAGAACCAATAATTATTGGTGCAATATTTTTATTTAAGGCTTCTATTTTTTGATATTCTTCTTTGGGCGTTTTAGTAATTAGTAGATCTTTATTATAATTTAAAATGTACTCTTCATTAAGTACTTCAACATCTATATCATAAACATAAGAAATCATATTTTTATCTCGAGCATCTAATGACTGTTTTTTTATTTGATAGTTTTGGATTTCTTTTTCTTTAATTTTTAGACGTGATGCTAATTTTTTTTTGATATTTTTGTTTTGATCTAAATGAGCATCTATTTTTATTTGTCTTACTCTAATCATTTATACTACTCCCTGCTATGTATCCAGACATAAAAGCAAAGGCTAGATTATAGCCACCACATATTCCATCTACGTTCAAAATTTCTCCAATTACCTTTATATTGGGATATTTTTTTAAAGAAAAATTAGAAGTTATTTCATTTAAACAAACGCCGCCTCGAGTTACTTGAGCTTTTTCAAAATCTTCAGTTCTTGATATGTTTATTTTATATTTTTTTAAGGTAGAAATTAGTTCCTTTTTGTCTTCTTGAGATAATTCAGTCCACTTTTGATTTTTATTAATATGGCAATTTGAAAGTAAACTATTTAATAGTTTATAATTTATCATTGTTTCTAATAATTCTTCAATACTTTCGGGATTAGCATTCTTGTTTTTTTCTTCTAAAAAAGTAGAAATATCTTCTATTTCAGGTAAAAAATCAATGTAAACTTCAAATTGTTTCTTGGTTTCAAGAAGAGATGTAATTAGTCCACTTATGTTGAATGTTACAATGCCACTTATTCCTGTATTTGTTAATTGTAATTCACCGAGTTCTTCTTTTATAATTTTATTATTTTCATAAACACTTAGTTTAGCATCAGTTCTTACACCCGACCAATCTAATCTTGTTTTATCGTTTATGATAAGAGGAACTAGTGCTGGTAAGACGGGGGTTATTTCTATATCTAATGCTTTTAAGAGATTATATCCTGATCCGTCACTTCCAGTTTTAGAAGCAGCTTTTCCACCTGTTGCAATTATCAATTTGTCACAAGTCATTGTAGTGTTATCGCTTAATTCAATTTTTATATTATTATTTTCAGTTGTGATTTTAGTGACTTTCAAATCATAAATTACTTCAATATTATTTCTTTTAATTCTTTTTTCTAACACTGTAGTTATGCTACTAGCAGTTTTGGAACGTGGGTATAAATAACCATTTTTATTAGTTGGAGTTATACCTAGTGAATTAGTTAAAAAATTATATACTTCATTTTTGATTGGTAAAATATCTTTTAAAAATTCATGCGATTCTTCATTATAATTTCTTTCACTTATTGATTCATTCCAAAAATTTGATCGCCCATTACCTGTTACTAAAATTTTTTTACCTATTTTAGAGTTTCCTTCAATTATGGTTACATCTGATACTTCACTTGCTTTAATTGCAGCGATAATACCAGATGCTCCTCCACCTATAACTATTACTTTCATATATTCACCCTTTTTATATATTTTTTTATCTTATTTATCTCGTGATTTAAAGATATTTTTTGTTTTAATTTAGGATTTTTTATCAAATTCTTTATTTTTAAACAATTTTCTAATTCAAAATTAAGATAAGCTTTATTTTTTATAAGAATTGGACCATATCTTAATTCATCTCTTTTGTATTTTTGGTTTCCTCTTTTAAATACTATATTAATGTAATTTTTTTTATTATCAATGAAGTATTCTTCGTCAGTAATTATAAAACCTAGTTTTACTACTTCTTTTCTTAATTCTTCGTGATTATTGTTGGATTGTAAAATTAGCTTATTAATATTTTTTAAATAATTATTATTTAAAATTTTCAAGATTGTACTAGTTCCCATACCAGAGATTAAAACTGTGTCAATCACTTCATCTTGTTTTAACACTTCTAGACCATTTCCTAAACGTGCATCAATTTGTTTTTCTAAATGATGTTTTGTTACATTTTCTTTCCCTGCTTTAAGGGCTCCTTCATGGATATCAGATATTATAACTGAATTGATTATTTTATTCTTTACGAGATAAATATCAATTAATCCGTGATCGCAACCGATATCTATTAGTTTATCATTTTTATCTATATATTTTATTAAGGATTCTAATCTTTTACTTAGCATCTAATCACTTCCAAAACTTTTATAAGCTTAGTATACCATAATAAAAGATAAGTTTAACACTTATCTAATTATTATTTTTACATATGTTTGTAAATTCCTTTAGATATGGGGCTAGGAAGGCATCTAATTTACGCATATTAGTAATATTAGGATTATTAAAATCGATTATATCATCTTGATAAAGATAATCCATATCAAAATAAACATAATCTAAGTTTTTTAAGTCTTCTGGCCATAAATTTTTATCACATATATTTAATGAAACATTGTTGCTTCCTACTCTAAAAGGAATGTTAGTCTCTTTCTTTTCTAAAAAGTAATTTATTTTTGATGTAAGACGACTGTAGGAGACCTTTACCCCATATTCATTAACTAAAACTTCATTTACGTAAAAATCTTCAGCTGAGCTCAAGTTTTTCATACTTCCAGTAGTCAAATCAATTATTTTAATAAAAGGTATATGGTCGTATGATCTTAAGTGTTCAATTACAAGAGTTTCACCGTATAAATGAAAATTTATTTTAAATTTATCATATTCAAAAAACTCTTCATCATTTTCAATTCGACGATCATTTACTGTTATATTTAGTTTAGATATTTCACTGTTTTTATTATAATATTGAAATTTTATAACTAAATCGCTTTTTAAATTAACTTTAAACCATTCTTGTGATTTTGTATTTACATCTTTTAAAACTAGACTGTACTTACTATAAAGTTTTTGTTGTTTATCACATTGTTTTTCTAATGCAGTTATTTTTGTTTTATCATTGTATTCTAAAGACTCTTTGTCTTTATTTTTTAATATTGGCTTAATTACTAAAAAGTTGGATACAAATAGTAGAAAAACAGCAATTAAGATATATAAAATATTTTTTAATTTTTTCTCCATCAAATCATTCCTATCTTAGTTTAATTATAGCAACAGAAAATAAAAAATACAAGGTAATCCCCTGTACTTTACTATTATATTTTTTACTCTGTCATGAAGTCTTTTAATTTTTTTGCTCTTGATGGATGTCTTAATTTTCTTAGAGCTTTAGCTTCTATTTGTCTAATTCTTTCACGTGTTACGTTAAATCTTTTTCCAACTTCTTCAAGTGTATAGCTAGTTCCATCTATTAGACCAAAACGTAATTCTAAAACTTGTTGTTCTCTTGGTTGTAATGTAGATAAAACGGATTTTATCTCTTCTTTTAATATTTCATTAGTAGCATATTCTTCTGGAGAAAGTGATGATTCATCTTTAATAAAATCTCCTAAATGCGAGTCGTCTTCTTCACCAATTGGTGTTTCTAATGACACTGGATCTTGACTTATTTTTATTACTTCGCGAACTTTTTCAACAGAAATTCCCATCTTTTTAGCTAATTCTTCTTCACTTGGTTCACGGTTTAACTCTAAAGTCATTTGTCTTTGAATACGAGCCATTTTATTAATAGTTTCAACCATATGAACTGGTACACGAATTGTTCTTGCTTGATCAGCTAGTGCTCTAGTGATGGCTTGACGTATCCACCATGTGGCATAGGTAGAAAATTTAAATCCTTTTCCAAAGTCAAATTTTTCTACAGCTTTCATTAATCCTATGTTTCCTTCTTGAATTAAATCTAAGAATAATAGTCCACGTCCTACATATCTTTTAGCGATAGATACAACTAAACGTAAGTTGGATTCGGCTAAAACATTTCTTGCTTCTTCATCTCCGTCTGCTGCTCTTATGGAAAGATTCATTTCTTCTTCAGTTGTAAGTAGAGATATGCGTCCAATTTCTTTAAGATACATACGTACAGGATCGTTGATATTTACATCTTTAGTTAAATCTTCGTCATCTAAGACAACAACCTCTTCTTCTTTTTTAGCTCCACCTGATGCTTCATCTTCTTCAGTAATAACACTTATTCCTAGTTCTATAAAAGTGTTATATAATTGATCTAAAGAATCGGCATCCATATCTAAGCCTTTTAAGGCATTGGCTAACTGTTCAAAAGTTATATAGCCTTTTTTTTGTCCTATCTCAATTAGTTCTTGTTTTCTTTCATCAAATGTTTTAATTTCGTTAACTTTCTTCATTTTGACACATCCTCTTCTTCATTTTAGCTATTTCATTAGTGATATTTAATTTTTCATTAATATCAGAAACACTTACTAGCTTTTCTTTTAATTCTTCTATTTTATTTTCATCTATCCATGTTTTGATTTTATTTACAATTCCAACATATTCAGCATCTTTCAGTTCTATTTTTATATTTGCATCTACTATATCTAAGACTTTTTCATAATTATCTTTGCTTATTTCGTAAGTAATAAAATCTGCTATACTAATATAATTGTATTTTAGGAAAAAAGCAAGTATATCATTAGCAATTTCCAAATATTCTTCATTCGGAATATATCCTAGTTCTTGTTCATACAGCTTTATATATTTTGTATCATTCATCATGTAATATAATAAAACACTAGATAGTTTTTGATTTTTTGATAATTTTTTTTCTTTTCTTACCTCAATTTTAGATATTTTAGGAGTTTCTACTTTAATTATTTGATTTAAAAGTACATTCTTATCAATACCATATTTTTCTGCTAGATCATTTACTGTTAAGTCAATAAGAATTGAATCATTGCTTTTGTTTAATTCTTTGACAACTTGATTTATATATTTTGAAATATCGTCTACTTTATTTAAGTTCTTATCTTTTTTATAATAATTTAACTTAAAATCGAAATATGTTATAGAGTTATTTACAGCATCTAAAAATTCCTCTTTAGAATGTTTTAAAATATATTCGTCTGGGTCTTTAGCACCACTTAATCTTAATATTTTTAAATCTACTTGAGCATTTGTTAAGGCTTCACCATTTTGAATTGTTGCCTTTTCCCCTGCTTCATCATTATCCATACAAAGAATTATTGTAACATTGAGTTTTTTTAATAATTTTACGTGATCTTCTGTTAAAGCTGTACCCATAGTTGCAACGACGTTTTTTACACCACTAGCATAAATACGTATAGCATCCATTTGCCCTTCAACAACAATCAGATTTTTAACTCTTCTTGCTTCGTTTTGAGCTCGGTGGTAATTAAATAAGATTTTCCCTTTTTTAAATATTGGTGTTTCTTTAGTGTTTATGTATTTTGCTTCTTTTAAGTCTTCATAAATACGGGCTGAGAATCCTACTGGCTTACCATTTGGATTATGAATTGGAAATGTAATACGATTTCGAAATAAATCATATAAGGTCTGTCCTCTTGCTGATAAACCCGTTTCAATAAGAAGTTGTTCATCATATCCTTTGTTTGTTAAAAGTTTTGTTATTGTATCAAAGTTAGGAGGAGCATAACCAATATTAAATTCTTCAATTATTTCATCTTCGATGCCACGAGTTTGTAAGTACTTTCTAGCATTTAGTCCTTCTTGACTTTTTAAGTTGTTTTGATAAAATTTTAAAGCTAAATCAACTGCTTCATAATGTTTATCATATTTACTTGTTTCTTTATACCCAGTATCTAGTTCAATTCCAACTTTATTTGCAACTATTTTTACTGCCTCTATAAAAGAAATATTTTCATATTCTTGAACAAAAGAAAAAACATTTCCAGTCTTGTGACATACAAAGCACGTAAACAAACCCTTTTCTTCACTAACACTCATTGATGGATTGTGGTCATCATGAAATGGACACATCCCAAAAAAGTTTTTTCCTTTTTTTTCAAGTGTGATATATGAACCAATAATTTCTACTATATTTGCAGACTGTTGTATTCTATTAATTTCTCCATTATCAATAGCAGCCACTAAATCACCCTCTATATATACTTATTACCGATAATTCCTTGTTTTACTTCAAATTTTTTAAGAAATTTGTAAAAAAATGAAGAAAACAGCATTTTTTTAGCTGTTTTCTTATAAATACCATAATTTTTTCTCGTTTTTTCTTACTTCTTTTATTATTCCGCTTCCAAGGCATTGTTCTCCTAAATATAAGACACAAGCTTGCCCTGGAGTAACTGCTTTTACTTTCGAAGGATATTTTACGGATATTTCTCCATTCTCTAAATAAGTTAAAATAACTTCGTGGTCTGGGCCTCTATAACGAAATTTAGCTGTACAAAATGTTGGGTGATTGGGAGAAATAAAATTAATGTTTTCAATAATACATTCATCAGAATATAAAGTTTCTGGATCTTCTCCAAATGCCACATAAAGTTCATTTTTTTCGACATTTTTACCAACAACAAAATGCTTTTCTGTGAATCCTGATACCCCCACATTTCTTCTTTGACCGATAGTATAATTCATAAGTCCTTCGTGTCTACCAATAATTTCATTTGTATCAATATTAATTATATCCCCAGGATTTGGTTTTAAATAATTTTGAATAAATTTTTGATAGTTTCTTTCACCTATGAAGCAAATTCCTGTGGAATCCTTTTTCTTAGCAGTTGGTAAATTAATATCGGTTGCAATCGCTCTTACTTCTGGCTTTTCTAAATCTCCAATGGGAAACAAGACATCTTTTAATTGTTCTTTTGAGACTTGGGCTAAAAAGTAACTTTGATCTTTATTTAAATCTTTTGCTCGATATAATTTGCATCCATCAATTCTAGCGTAATGTCCCGTTGCAATATAGTCTGCTCCTAATTTTCTAGCTTCCTTTATAAAAACATCAAACTTAATATATTTATTACACATAAGATCAGGATTTGGTGTTCTTCCTTTTTTTAATTCCTCTAAAAAGTAAGTAAATACATTATCCCAATACTCTTTTATAAAATCGACACGATGTAATTCAATTCCTAAATGATTACAAACAGCTAAAGCATCATTATAATCTTCTTCTTGAGGACATATATTGTTGCCAATATTGGGATTTCCCTCTATATCATTATTAATCATGGAATCCCAGTTTCGCATAAAAAGACCGATTACTTCATATCCTTGTTTTAATAATACATGAGCAGCAACTGATGAGTCTACGCCACCTGACATTCCTATTACAACTTTTTTCTTCACTTTACCACCGTCTTTAAACTACAAATATTATAGCATATTTACAAAATTTTTTAAAATTATATTACCTAAAAAATAAATAAGTGTATCATTTATTAAACTTATAACTAAAATTAAAGAAAAACGCATTAATAGTGGTTTAATTAAACTTCTTATATAATCGTTTTTTAATCCTAAGATATTTTTAATTACTTTATTTATATAATTTATACTAATAATAAAAAGATATATTAAAATTATAATAAAAAGAAGACGATTGATAATTGTGCTAATAATTCCAAAGAAAAAGCCATTTAATTTATAATTTTTAAAAAGAACACCTAGTAAAAAACCTGTAGATAATCCTTCAATACTAAATATTAATGCTCCACTTATAAAATTAACTAAAGCCAAAGTACTAAAAAATATTATAATTATTGAAATTGTATGGTTAAAGAATAAGTTACTGTGTCCATTAATTGAAGAAATGAATTCACTAGTATCAACATTTTTATTTAAACCATATATAAATCCTGTTATTACTGATATTACTAAAATTATTCCTACGAATATTGCTACGTTTTTATTCTTTTTCATATTTTCACCTATTTAATATTATTAAATACTTTAAAATTTATTCTAATTATTATATAATGTTTACAGGTGATATTCATGAGAAATGAAAAGGAATTCGAGGTTGTAGGAGACATTCGAATTAAACAAACAAAAAAGAAAAATGGAAATAAAACAAAAAAAGATAATACATCATTAACAACAAAAATATTTGTATGGATAATGTTTGTTGCGATGTTAGCTTCTGTCTTAGTTCCAATTATAATTTTCTTAGCTGGTGTAATTAGTGGTGACTAATTACACTTTTTTATTGTTATTTCATTTATATTGCTAGTTTACTATTCTTTACTAAGGAATTGTGTTAAAATCATTTTGGTGAATGTAATGATTATATATGATAAATTCTTTTTATTTACTCTTATAACTATTATTATAACAAGGGTATCTGTTTATATATTTAATAAGCCTAGTCCTACTATAAAGAATTTTAGAACTCATCATTGGATGTTTGGGTTATTATTTACAATTTTATTATTTTTTATATCAAATTTTTATACTAATGTATATTTATTGTCGATTAGTGTGGGAGTGTTTCTTGATGAAATCGGTTTTATTTTAATTAAAGGAAAAACTCATGAAGATAATTATAGTCCAAAATCATTTATGATAATAATGCTTTTTATTCTTCTCTTATTTATATTTAGAGAAAATATTATTAATTTTTACATTTAGTTTAGTATTATGTAAGAATATTTTCTAATATTTATTCTATTCTTAAGTTTATTTAAAATATTCATATACTATGGGAGTCTCTCTTTCATAGTATTTTTTAATAAAAAAAGAATGTCTATTAGACACTCATTAATTCTGTTTCTTTTTCTTTTATTTTTTCATCAACTATTTTGTTATATTTATTTATTAATTCTTGAACATCTTCAGTAAGTGATTTTGCTTCATCTTCAGTAAGCGTTTCATCTTTTTTTATTAGATTATTAGCATCTTGTCTAGCATTACGTAAAGCAATTTTAGCTTGTTCTCCCATCTCGCTTACTTGTTTAACATAGTTTCTTCTCGTTTCTTCTGTTAATTCTGGCACAGTTAAGATAACCATTTCTCCATTATTAGTTGGAGTTATTCCGATATTGGCTTCGTTTATAGCACGTTCAATATCTTTGATAGCTGATTTATCAAAAGGTTTTATAAATAATTGTCTTGCTTCGGGAACAGTTATATTTGCTAATGCGTTGATTGGAGAATTAGATCCGTAGTATTCTACAGTAATTCCATTTAACATACTAGCACTTGCTCTTCCAGCACGAACTGTAACTAATCTTGCTTCTAAATTTTCAATTGATTTCATCATTTGCATTTCTGCTTCATCAATATAATCCATTTTTATCTCTCCTTGTAATTAATTATAATTTAAATAATATTAGATATCAAGTCTTAAAAACATCATTATAAACATTGCTAAGGTAATTAACTCCATTAAAACAATAATTGTAGCAAGACCACTATTATCTTTTAACTCTAACTTCTTTTCTAAATTATTGCCGATTTTTAATTCTTGCATCTTTTCTTTACATTTTAAATACTTTTCGGTAAAAGTTTTTTCAAGATCATCTAGTTCGTTTTCTTTTGCAAGGCCACTTTTTATAGCCTCAAAAGTATCGACGTAGCTGGCTTTTGTTCCCCTTTTAGCTTCCATTACATCACGAAATAAATGAATTTGTTCATCAACTTCTTTTAAACCAGTTATTGTATCTTGCATGTGTGTTAGTAAGTATTTAATGTAGACATTTAATTCATGTTGTTCTTCGTAAGTTAATTCAATATCGTATACATCTCTTTTGGCAATTATTTCTTTTAATCTTGTATTGTTAAAAGTATCATAAGTTATTGTTTCCAAAGAATCAAACGAATCTTTATAGGTAGCAACACTTACAGTTTCAGGGTGTTCTACTTCTAGTGGATCATCATCTAATTCAGATAACAAACTAGCATATTCATCTTCAACCTTAAGTGTTGGTGGTTTTAAAACTTGCATTTCCCTATTTGTACCAACAGTTTTAAATTTTATAATCCCATCTTTTATACGATAAATTCTTTCTCCTGCTTCATCTATGGTAACGTTTATTTCACTAGTAATACCATAAGTTCTTTTATAGCTTTCTACTTCTTCTAACTCTAGCTTTTCAATTTCAGCATCAAATACACAGGCTTGCTTTCTTGTTTCTAAGTCTTTTTTTAGATCTTCTGGCGACTGAAAATTCAAAGATTTGCTTATGTATTTTGTAAAATAGTCAAAAAACTCTTTAGCATTCATATTAACTAGGGTATTAGCCATTTCTTTAATGAAATTGTAAACTACGTATTCTGATACACAAGGAATCATTTCAATTTCTCCATAATCATTAATGTAAGTTATATAATCGATATATTGATTTGAATCATTATCATTCGCGCTAGTAGATACAAAACCTAATTTAGTAAAATTTGTGGAAATATCTTTTAAGATACTAAGAGCCTCTTTATTAGATATGTGATCTTGTAGGGCTAATGTAGACTCAATAATTTTAGAGTTAAGTATTTCAATTACTTCTTCTTTATTATCAAAATCTGAAGATGTTATTCTATTTTTTAAGGTCTTAAAATAATTTATTTGTCCCATTTTATCAGGATAGTTACTATTAAGTATGGAAATTATCTCATTTATATTTGTTATTTTATTATCTATAACTGTTAAATCAATACTATTCCTTTCCATTATTGATTACTCACTTTCTTTTTTGTTTCTACAGCAACTCTTTGAGTTAAAGCAACTAAAACAAGTAAATTTAGTATACAAGATCCTCCGTAACTTAAGAAAGGTAGTGGAACTCCTGTTAAAGGAATTAAAGCTAATAAACCACCGACATTTACAATTATATGAGTTAAGATATAAGCAAATGTTCCAAAAGCAATTATACTTCCTCTTAAATTACATGCATTTCTAGCTATTACTAAAATACGATATAATATAAACATATACAGTAAAAGAATTACTCCCCCACCTATTAACCCTAATTCCTCAACAATAATAGGAAAAATGAAATCTGTATGGGCTTCTGGTAAATATAAGTATTTTTGCGTTGACTTTCCAAGACCAACACCTAAAAGACCTCCATTATTTATAGCTATATAGCCATTACAAACTTGATATCCCGTTTCTTCTAAGTATCTCGAACAAGGTTGTTTAAAGTTAAAACGAGAGGCTTGAGTTGACGTTAAAAATTTATTTAAAAATTCTGTGTTAGTATTTAAGAATATTATTCCACCTATTATCAAAGTTATAGTAATCAGTTTAATAAAGAACATTGGCTTATTTTTATTGAATGGAAGTGTAAAAAATATAAACATACAAATACACCCAATTATACAAGCAGTTCCTAAATCTGGTTCTGATGCAACAAGAAAGAAAATAACGATACAGGGAATTAAAGGTAAAAAAGTATCAAATATTGATTTAAATTTCTTTTTAGAACCATACCATGTTGCTAGATAAAGAATTATAACTGTTTTAGCAAATTCACTTGGTTGGATAGAAAATCCAGCAATCTTAAACCAACTTCTAGCACTGTTGGTTACTTGTCCATATGTTTTTAGTCCAAGAAGTACTATAATTATTATCCCAAGTCCAATTAGAGATAAACTTTTATACCATTTTGTTGGAATAGCGTAAATTATTAAACTTAATATTATCCCCACAGATATAACTAATGCTTGTTTATAAAAAAAATGATATTCAGTACTTTTGTATTGTAAAACAGCAGCAATTGATGAGGAAGAAAAGATCATAACTAATCCGATAGCAGCAAAAAGTATAGTTAAAATTAGTAATGGTTTATCTAATTTTTTAAAGATATCTTTCATAGTCTCACCTATTATAATTTTAGCATAAAAAAGAACATATAACTTTAATATGTTCTAGAAAAATGTTAAGTTTATGTTAACTAATCTGTAAGGGCATTTCCATCAGCATCTTTATCAATACTTCCAGTTAAAATCATTATACCTTCAGCAAAACCCCAGATACTACTAATTATTGGTCCCATACCACATAAAACAATTGTTCCAACTGTCCCAAGTAATAATTGAGGGATTGCTTTATTTGTATATCCTAAATAAAAGTTATGTACTCCAAAAACTCCTAAAAATATACCAAGTAATCCAGCAGCAATTTTACTTCTGCTACCATAAACTTTGTTAGTTGTTGTATTGCTATTTTTGGAATTTTCTGGAGTAGCATTTTCTGCTATTTCCTTTCCACAATTAACACATTTTTTTTGTCCACTTTCTAGTTTAGTTCCACAGTTTGTACAAAATTTTGCCATATTATTCACCATTTATGGAATTGTTTTTTAAAAACATTCCAACCTTCCTATCAATTAAATTATTTAGTAAGCTAATTACTGAAATACTTATAAAAGGCGCAAGAATCGGATTTAAAAAGTAAAAACCAAACGTTAACACCCCAATAAGGATACCAAATAATTTTTTTCCATTATTACTATAGCAACTAGTTACGCTATCAGTTGCTACAAAAGTAAATATAAACATATAATTATTTAAAAACAATAAGTCTAATACATTTATATTTCTTATTATACCATAAATTATAGCTGGTATTGCATAACTTATGCAAGTATACATTGTTATTTCACTTTTATTAGTGTTTGAAATATGTAAACCTGTTAAAGCAACAAATAATAAAATAATGTGTGTACCTGCTATGCCTCCAGGAGCTCTACCAGTTAAATAATCAAGAAAATTTAAAGAAAAAGTTTTGCTTAATTCATAAATATTGGCAAATATGTATTCTTCTTTTAATGTAGATATTAAATATATAGCTATAAAAGTTATCGCAATAATATTAATCCGATTATTTAAAAATTTTGATATAAGAAATATAAAAAATGTACATATAACGAAAATAAATAGATTAGTATTTATACTTGATATACAAGCAAGAATTATTCCATACTCGACATGAAACGAAGAAAATATTGCCGATATAAGACTTTCTTTTCTTCTTCTAATGATATATTCATAAATTAAGTTTACTGAAGCCCCAATTAAAGCTCCTGTTAAAATTAAAATAATCGGTCTAAACATATCAAATAAATTTATATAATTACTTGTATAAAGATAAACACCATTTTTATAACAACCATAAATAATTAATGGAAGTAATAAAAAAAGTCTTGTTAATGATATTGATTTAATTGAGGTATTTCCTCTTACATAGACATTATTCATCTTGTCCTCCATTAAGATATGGTTTAAAATTTATTTTTGATGGACAAATATAAGTACAAAGTCCACATTTAATACATTTACTTCTATCAGCTTTTTTATGATCTTTGATGAATTTAGGATTTAAACCTACTGGACATTTTATATTGCAAAGTCCACAATTGATACACTTTTTTTCTAATTCTTTATTTTTGGTATTTAAAAATATTGATCTAACATCACTTGTAACTATTTGATTAAGTGAAGATAAAGTGTGTCCAGCTATTAACCCATTTGTTACAACAAAGTATTTATCATTGATAATATCACAGCAATTGTCTATAATATCTGACATATTTGTACCTATTTTAACATTTAAAACTTTACTAGTCTCAATTGAATTACCAGATAATGTAAGTAGTTTTTCTGTTATAGGTTTTCTACGTTTTAAAACATTATAAATATTATAAATATCTTCTACTGTTAAATATAAAAATCCTTCATTAATTTGCTTTTTTGTTAAAGTGTTTTTTATTACTAGTTCTTGAAAGCCACTTGGATAAGCATCTGATAGTAATTTTAATTTTATGTTAGGATATGTTCCAATATGATTAGTAAGATTTATAACATTTGTATTATCATGATTATTTATTGCAAATATAGTTGATGTTGCATTGATAATGTTAGATATTGCATCTATTCCTTCTAGTATTTTAGTGCAATAGTTATTTATCAAAAAAGAATAAGTTCTTTCATAAGGATCTTGATCAATACCATTAATAACAATGGATTTGGCTGAAAGATTAATACTTTTATCGCCAAGATACTTTTTTATCAAACTCAAAACTTCTTTTTCGTTATATTCGCTGATATATTTAACTGCACCTTTTTTATTATATACTTTCTCTTTAAAATCATTTTCGATTACTAAACATGTTGTAAGAATATTGTTTTTATACATTGATTCGGTAGTTCCGATTAAAGTTCCAGAAATACTACTATAAACTATTTCTCTTGCTCTTTTAATAATGGGTTCTTCTTTTAAAACTTTTGCTCCAACTTTTACTAATATTTCATCTTTAGTTGATATCGGAATATATATATATTCTGGATTCAAGTAATTTTCTACAATATCAGAGAGCTCCACTTGATTTTTAATAGATATAGTTTTATTCATTATAGTCACCTAATTCTTATGATAGTAGTTTAATATGTCTTCATATAAATTGGGATTGAATTGTTTATTTTTTATTGCTTCTATTTCTTGTTTATATGGTGCGAAATCGCGATTAACATATGGTGTTTCAAGAATCTTTGGAACATTTTCAAGAGAAGGATGATAAATGACATTAAGTAAATTATCCCACCCAATAGTTCCAAATCCTAAATTTTCATGACGATCTTTATGTGAATTTATTGGATTTTTAGAATCATTTACATGTATACAACCAATCTTATTAAGTCCAATTTTCGATTCAAATTCACTTAAATAATCATCAAATTTGGCAATATCAATTCCCGAATCGTTTAAATGGCAAGTATCTAAACACACTCCTACTTTATCTTGAAAATTTATATGATCTATAATATATTTTATTTCATCAATATTTATTCCTAGTTCTGTTCCTTTTCCTGCCATTGTTTCTAATAAAATAACAATATTGTCTTCTTCTACTAATACATTATTTATACCATTTACAATATTATCTATTGCATAGCTACGTTCTAACTTTGTTGCACTTCCAGGGTGAAGTACAATATACCTAACTCCTAAAGTTTCACATCTATTTATTTCATTTCTTAAAAAATCTTGAGCAAACTGATATTTTTCTAAGTCTTGATTGTTCGCTAAATTTACAATATAAGGAGCATGACAAATTACATTTTCTAAAGCTATATTATTTTCTTTCATAAGATTTAAAGCATCTATTGTTAGTAAATCGTTTATAGTCCCCCTTTGAGTATTTTGAGGAGCTCCTGTATAAAACATGAATGTGTTTGAACCATAAGATAAGGCTTCTTTTACACTTCCAACTAATTGAGTATCATTTTTGTATGATACATGACTTCCTAGTATTAACATATTACCACCTATTAAAAATTATAGCACAAAAAAAACAACTTATATATAGTTGTTTTTTTATTTTTAATCTTTTACAGTAATTAAATATCCTTCTCTAGTATAACATGATACTGCAGGAGTTGGATTTGCTGCTGCCGCTTGACAAGCTGCATAATTAGTTTTTGCTACACTTTCGTCCTTAAATGGGAAGACTAAAGGATCATTTGCCTCAGGCATTCCTCTTTTTGAAACGTTATATGCGTGTACCATATAGTTGTTATCGTATAACTCTACAATATATTCTGGATTGTCAACATCTGTTGCATTAACTGTAACATATCCACGGTATGAACCAGTTGAGTTTAATTTTAAGTCACTAGTTATATCGTAAACATAGAAACCAGCACCTTGGATTGCTCCTCCATTTGCATCATATAGATATTGAGCTTGAACTGCTGTAACAATTTTATCAACGTACATAACAAAGGCTTTTTTTCTAGCAGTATTCATTACATCTAAAACTGATGGAATTGCTATAATCATAATAATTGCTAATACAACGATAACAGCTAGTAATTCAACTAATGTAAAACCATTTTTCTTCTTCATTTCTAATTCCTCTTTCTACTATAATTTTATTATATATTTGATTCTTTTTTTAGTCAATACAAATATATTTTATTATTTAATTTATTGACAACATAAACAACTACATTTAGAAGTTGTTCATGTTGTTGTTTTGGACATTTGATTGTCCATCCATTGGATTTTGATTATTTGTATCGTCTTTTTTCTTTACTAAGCTGTTTTTGTGGAATTTATTACTTCTAGAAATTACTAGAATTATTGCTAAAATTATTCCTAGTAATATAGCTAAATTTCTTAAATATCTTGTTCCAGCAGACACAGCTTTGTTATATCTAATAGTTATCTTATATCTCTTTGTATAAAAACCATTGGCACTTACTACTACTACCTCAATTTCACTACCATCTTTTAAATTTTCGTTACCAATTACTGTTACATAAGCACCTTTTGTAGCTGGTTGATATGATAGTGTTAATGGATCAAGTGAAACAACATCTAAATCATAATTGTACACATTTGGATCGAATCGGAAATCATATCCTGATACTTGCAATAATTTTAGTGAAGCATTTGATTCATCTAATGATGGGTCTGGTACGCCAGATGAAGGATCCCATTCAGGTTGTTCAGTTGGTGCCCCATTTGTTGGAGCTTTGCCACCTTCATCAAGTCTTACAACTACTACTCGGTAGAATGTCGATTTATTTGTTTCACGGTTTTGTAAATTAACTAGAATTACATTGTTTCCTACTCCTAAGTTTTTTGAATCTTCAACTGTAACATCAGTAACTTCTGGTGTATTTGCTGTTGCACTTATAGCAATGCTTGTTTGACTATAAGGAACTTCTACACGATAGTCATATTTGACAGGATCAAAATTTATATCATATCCTGATACTACTAAAGAACTCAGTCTTAATGTTTCATCGCTTGTGTCTCTTACAGTTGTTGGTTGCGTTACTTCTTCTGTTGTTACTGTTGAAGTCTCGTCAGGTGATGTTGTATTAGGTGTAGTTGTTTGTACTGGTGGTGTAGTTGTAGTTTTAGATTCATCAAGAGTCCACTTAGCATATAAATATACTCTATTATATCCTTCAATACAATTATTTGCACCTTTTTTAGGTTCACTTTCTACTCTACTCGATTGGTTGCCTGTTAGCTTCTTACTAAATGCTTTATCATAATACCAGCCATCAAAGATGTAGCCTGCTTTGACTGGAGTTTCAATTTCTTCTGAGCTTCCACAATCAACACATTGAGTTATTAAATTTTTATTAATTGTTCCACCATTTGGATTTAAGACAATTTCATATTGATTATCCTCGGCAGATATTCCTGGACAAGTAATTGCTTGAGTTGTAGTTGTTGTTGTTGTCTCGTTTTTAATTGTAGTTGTACCTTTATAGGTTACAGGATCATTAGCACTACAAGTTGGTGAAGCAATCGCCATTGGGTTAACTTTCTTGCTTTTTGCAGCTTCTTTAAAATCATCAATAGCTTTATAAAAATCAGATTTTGATGTGTTGTCACTAAAATTTACGCTATTGACAGCTCTTTCACGATCTTTTATTGTTATAATTACATCGTATTCATAACTATCTATTGTCTTTTCTGCATTATCATAAGTTTTACAACTTTTTGGTGTTATTTTAGTTTGATTATTTTCTGGATATTCAGCATAAGCACATAATACTTGTCCTTTTTTGATGTTTTTATCGACATTCACTTGCGTTGCTCCATCAGCAAACATAAATTGTGTATCTGGTTTACAATCTGTGCCATCTGCAATACAATACATTACATTTAAAACCTTAGGAACAGTTGGTAATTTAACTACAGCTGTTCTCTTATCAGGATTTTCAACAGCTCTTCTGTTTACTTTTGCCCATCCTTCAAAATCTCCTGTATTTTCTAAATCAAGGTCAGTATTAATGTCATATACTCGACAGTTACTTTTTATCGTTTCATCGTCCATATCTTGAATGTACTTAGCTACTGCTTTACTTTGAACACTTCTTGAATAGTCATAAAATAATTCCTTCTTAGCACGATTAGTCGTGTCTAAAATTGATGGAATGACAATAATTAATAGAAGTGCCAGAATAACAATAACAGCTAATAGTTCAACAAGAGTGAAACCATTTTTCTTCTTTTTTATCATATAAACAATCCTCTCTATTCTATATTTATTATAGATTAGATAAGATTTTTTTTCAATATAAAAGGAATAATACTTTACTATTATTCCATTATTTTTATGATACTTGATATCATTTCAGCATTATCAATTGCGTCCATTACTTTTTCCATATTATTTTCACGGTTATATTTCTTATATGTTTTTAAAAGTTCTTCATAAAACTCTGGCTTGCGATTTAAGAGTACATAATACTGGGAATTCTTTTTTAAAAAATCGTGTAGTTTTTGATTTTCTCTTATTTTTAAAGCTAAACTTACTTCCATTTAATCACCATATATTTTAGTTATAGGATTATCAACTGCATTTGTGATATCTGGAGTTTTTTTAGTAAGTTCTTGAATTATACCAATAACTTTTTGAGCATTATTTACATGATGTTCAATTGAGTCTATATTTATATTTTTTAGTAAACCACTTAACTCTTTTAACTTATTATCATCAGTTTCAATATTATCCTTAAAGTATTTATCCCATACGTTTGATTCTTCACCGTATATATCGTATATTTCGAAAAAATCTTGAAAAGTCATTTCTTTATTTTTTATGTATTTTAATATTTCTGGATGAGCACCAATAAAATTCTTAAAGAGTTCTTTTTTATCCATAAAAAATCACCTATTAATTTATATTTAATAAGTGATATTTTTATGCTATATTTTAAAATTTTCAATAAATTCTGCTTTATCTTTTTTTTCTTCTTCAATAGTTTTTTTAGTTTCAGTTTTGTTTTTTATTAAATCTTCAACTTTTTTTACCTCTGTGAATTTAAAAGCGTGATTATATTTTTTCTTTGCTATAGAAGACCCAGTGGATGCTAAATCCATTATTGATATATCCGTATTTTTTAATATTCCAATATCTTCTAACATTGAAAGTCCGATTGTATCTTTAGTATTAGTTATTAAAGAGGAAACAATCTCATAACTTGTTGTTTTTACTTTTTTCATTAGAGTACTTCCACGTTTTGCTCGAGATAGTTGAGTTAAATCGTTAAGCTTTATTCGTTTAGCAGTTTTTTGATTTGTAAATATATTTAAATATTCATCTTGCTCATTATATGTTAATCCAGCAATCACTAAATCTTCTTTTAAATTAATTCCTTTTACACCACTTGCTTTAGTTGAGGCAAGTGGAATTTCATTAGTTTTATATGAAAGATAATAACCTGTCTTTGTTACAATTACAGTATTTTCCTTTGCTCTAGCAACATGAGTTATTTCATCATCATCTTTTAATTTCATTGCTGTATAAAGCTTAGTGTATCTTGAAACGACAAAATCACTTATTTTTGTTCGTTTTACCATACCTTGTTTAGTAAAGAAAACTAATTCTTCATTTGAATTTTCATCATTTACTATATATGATGATAAAACTGTATCTTCTGGATGTGTTGTAACAACATTACTTATATGCTTTCCTAAATCTTTCCATTTACACCAAGGTAAATCATTTACAGGAACATAAATATAATTTCCTTTTGACGTAAATATTAATATTTTGTTTAATGTTGTTGTTTCAAAAATACTTATTGGATAATCCCCGGGTTTAACAGCTGTTTCATCACCATTGGCTGATGTGTAGGATTTCATTGGTACTTTTTTAATATATCCTTCATTAGTTAGAACAATCATAACATTTTCTTTAATTATTAAATCCTCTGCAGAAATAGAAATATCTTTAACAGTTGCAGAAATTTCAGTTTTTCTTGGAATTGAATATTCTTTTTTGATGCGTTTTAATTCTTCTTTAACTACACTTGCCAGTTTTTCTTCGTCACTAAGAATGGCTTCTAAGCCAGCAATAATTTTTCTTAGATTTTCTAGAGTTTTTTCTAACTCAACAATATCAGTGTTTGTTAATTTATATAATTGTAATGTAAGAATTACTTCCGCTTGTTCTTCTGTAAAATCAAATTTAGTTACTAAGTTTTCTTTCGCATCCTTTTTGTTTTTACTACCTCTTATTGTCGCGATTACTTCATCAAGAATGCTTATAGCTTTTACTAAACCTTCAGTTAAATGAATCTCTTTTCTAGCAACAGCTAAATCATATTCACTTCTTTTTCGGATTACTTCCTTTATGTGAGCTATATATGCATCAATTAAAGGGATAAGTCCCAGTAATTTAGGACGTCTATTAACAATAGCTACCATATTATAATTGTAGTTGCATTGACAATCTGTATTTTTAAGTAAATAATTCATAACAAGATTTTTGTCAGCACCATTTTTTAAATCAATAACAATGCGAACCATTGCATCTTTGTCTGATTCATCTCTAACTTCTTGAATACCAGCAATCTTATTATCTATACGAATATCATCAATTTTCTTTACTAGTTGTTGTTTATTAACTTCGTATGGTATCTCGGTAATAATGATTTGTTCTTTACCCTTTGTTTTTTCAAAACTATATTTACAGCTAACAACAATTTTCCCTTTTCCAGTTTCAAAGGCTTGTCTTATACCATCTAATCCCTCAATAATTCCACCTGTTGGAAAATCTGGACCTTTTACAATGTCTAAAATTGTATCAAGTCGACAGTTTGGTGAATCAATTCTTTTGATTGTGGCATCGATTATTTCTCCTAAGTTGTGTGGAGGGATATTTGTAGCATACCCCGCTGAAATTCCAGTTGTTCCATTTACTAACAAGTTTGGAAATTTAGCTGGTAAAACAGTTGGTTCTAAAAGAGTATCTGAATAATTAAGGACCATAGGTATTGTGTTTTTATTAATATCTTTTAATAACTCATCAGCCAATTTAGATAGTCTAGTTTCAGTATAACGCATTGCAGCTGGTGGATCTCCGTCTATAGAGCCGTTGTTCCCTCCTACTTCAATTAAAATATGATTTTGTTTCCAATTTTGACTCATTCTAATTAATGCATCATATACTGATGTATCCCCATGGGGATGAAATTTACCTAAAACATTACCAACAGCATTGGCACATTTTTTTAGTTGTTTATCATGAGTATTATGATCAATAAACATCGCATAAATTATTCTTCTTTGTACAGGTTTTAGACCATCTCTTACATCTGGTATTGCACGATCTTGAATAATGTATTTGGAATATCTAGCAAAACATAATCCCATAATTTCTTCTAAAGCATAATTATGAATCTTATTTAAAGCTTCTTTAGTATCATTCATATTATCACCTAACCCATTATAACATAGAAAATTAGTTAGTGTCTAATGTTAGACACTAACTTAACGATAGTTTTTTAAATCCTTAATTCGACTTTTTTAATATACGTTGTTAAAATATTTGCGAATTCGAGAGGAGAAATGAAAATAATGAAAATCAATAGATTGCAAATGACTACAGCAGCTCTTATGTTAATGAGTACATTAACTTTAACTGGTTGTGGTGAGAAAAAACATGAGCATTTAATAGTAAAAATGGAGTTATTCTTTACAGAGTTTTAACCAAATAGATATGGTTTCATATCTTTTTTTCATTAAAAAAGATATAAATAATTATATCTTAATCGTTAAACACAGCATCAACATAATATATTGGTCTTTTTTCTTTTATATATTGACGTTCAAAATCAGTAACTATTTCTTCATCTTCAATATGTCTTTCATCACTATGCAAGTCTAAGCTAACACGATTAAATGTATACCAATAATCACTTAAACTTTCAAGAGCAGAAGCAAATAGTATTTTATTATCAGTTTTCATGATTATGTGTTTATTCTTTTTAAATATTCGATCATATAGTTTTAAATAATTAACTGATGTAAATCTTTTTTTTGCATCTTTTTCTTTTGGCCAAGGCTCAGAAAATGTTAAGTAAATAGTGTCAATCTCTTTACCAAACATGTTTGGTATTTCATTAGCATCAGCACAAATCATTTTTAAATTTGTTATTTTTTCTTTTTCAACATTTTTAATAGCTGTAGCTGTTTGGTTTATATCTAACTCTAAACCAATAAAGTTAATGTTTGGGTGTTTTTTGGCCATTTCAATTATAAATGAACCTCTCCCCATTCCAAGTTCTAGACAGATTTTATTGTTATTTCCAAACACTTCTTTCCACTGAGTTTTATAATTATTAGGATTTTTTATTAAATACTCACTTGAATCTACAATTCTCTCGGCATTCTTTACAACGTTATAACGCATATTTATCTCACCTTCTTTAGAATTATAACACAGTTAAACTATTCTAACAAGTTACTTAATTGGTTTAAAGCCTCTGTATGCTAAGTAGATTGTAACTAATGATGTAAGCATTAAAATAAGTTCTAAATCTTGACCTTTAGTTTTAACAAGTATAGCAATAATACAAATCCATATTACAGTAATGATTAAAGCAGTATATGGATATTTTATATAAATTAAAATCTTTTTAGGATCTTTCATTGTTGCATCTCCTTATATATATTTTGAAATAAAAACTCGTCATTCCCCGCAAGAGATGATAATAGATTATCAATTAACTCAATAGCGTCTCCTCTACTATATTTACTATTTTGAATATAATCATATGGTACTTCCTCTTTTTCAAGATAGGAAAAAGCATATTCCATAGCATAAATCATAATCTCTGTAAAATTATTGGTTTTAAAACGCTTATCAATAGTTGTAATTGTACATATGTAGGCTTGCATAGCTTTTAGTAGTTGGAAGTTACGCATATCCATACTTAAACAAAACAAGTTTTTATTATTCATAAAATCTGTGAAAACTTTAAACATATGTCCATCATTAATTAATTTATTTAAATCATTATTGTTATTGCCAACAAGAGTTAGTTTTTTTGTTAAAGCATTAGAAATCATATCAACCATTTTATTATCTGTACAAAAATTTAAAGCGTTTATAAAATCTGGACAGAAACAGTGGCAAGTTGTATCTATTAATGACTTAAATCCATTTAATGAATTATTACTTTTAGTAAGAAAATCATAATAGGATTTTGTCCAATCATAAAAAGCTTTTTGGGAAAGCGGTTTTCTTCCAACTATACCAAAGTCAATATATGCTACTTTATTATTATTTAAAAGAATTATATTCCCTGGGTGTGGATCTCCATAAGTGAACTCTTTAGTCATAGCACATCTAAGTAATTCCCCACCAACAATAGCTAGTTGGGTGAAAAGATTTGAGCCTGTAAGACTTTCAGCTTTTTTAGATAAATCTTCCCCTTTTTCATAGCAACTCAAAATATCAGATAAAGTAATGCCTTCAATAAATTCTTGAGCAATTACAAAATCATTTGATAAATCTTCATACACTTTTGGTATTACTACGTAAGGATGATTTGAATATATTTCATAAAAATATTTTAAATTATATATTTCTCTTTCATAATCAGTTTCAGTTATACAAATATTATTAAATTCATCAATTGCTTCATTAAAATCCAAGAATGATGAAGGCATAAAAATATTAGCGAGTCTTACTAAATGTTTAAGTGTTTTTAAATCATGTTTTAAATTATGATATACACTTGGTTTTAGTATTTTTAAAGCTAATACTTCATTATTTTTATTTTCGGCTCTGTAAACTTGAGCAAAAGAACCAACAGCGATGGGTTCCTCTGTTATATATTTATAACTTTCATAGTTTGGTATTACTTCTTTAAGATTTATATATTCTCTTTCTGCTTGGTTGTAAACAGTGAATTCTTTAGTTCCACTCCAACCTTCCATAAATTTGTGAGTTATACATAAAACTTGAAGAAATTTGTTGTAAACTCCACTTTTGGCTTTTAAAAAATAAAATAATTCCTTTTTATAGAGATTTTCTTTATTTTTTACTTTAGAAAAATATATAAATATAAAACGAAATATTAGGGATATTAAGCTTTTTTTCATTTCTTTCCACCTATCCCTATTTCGAAAATAACTATAGTTAAATTAAGTGCTAATAGTGGTAGTACATAGCCTGTATAATTTAAAAGATAAATTAATACAGTAATAGATAACCATATTGCAATTATACTTATTGTGACAAAGGCATAACGCATATTATAAACCTCATTTCATACCAATATTTTAGTATAAATATTTCTTTTTTGCAAAGAAAAAGTGTTTACTTTGTTTCGTAAACACTTACTTTTTTCTTATTTCTTCCACATCTTTCATATTTTACTACTCCAGTAACTAGAGCAAATAATGTGTGATCTTTTCCCATTCCAACGTTTTTACCTGGATAAATCTTAGTTCCTCTTTGTCTATAAATGATAGAACCAGCATTTATTGTCTCACCATCGGCAGCCTTAGCTCCTAGTCTACGACCAACACTATCACGTCCATTGTGAGTTGAACCTTGTGCCTTAACATGGGCAAAACGTTGAATATCTATAGAAATTAAGTTAATAAATTCTAACATAATTATTCCTCGCTTTCAATTTTAATATTATTTGGATATTTTAAAGATAATTCTTTGTATAAAGACATCATATTAACAATTAGTATTTTAATTTCTAAAGAATCATTAATGATTTTTATACTTACTATTTTACCATTATCTTTATACTCAATTGAAGAAGCATTAAATCTTAAACAAGCATTAACTGTTGTATACATTATTGACGATACACTAGCACAAACGATATCGTTTCCTTCGCTATAATTTGCATGTCCCTCAATTGTAATTAAATCGTCTTTTCTTTTTATTGTTATCACGATTAACCTGCGATTTTCTTAACAATAAGTTTTGTATATGGTTGTCTATGACCTCTAGTATTACGATACTTCTTTTTTGGTCTATATTTGAATACTACGATTTTTTTAGCTTTTCCATGTTTAACAACTTCACATGTAACTTTAGCACCTTTTACATATGGTGTTCCAATTTTGTCACCAACTTGATTAACGTTAGTAAAATCAATAGCAGATCCTACTTCAGCATCTAGTTTTTCAACATAAATTTCTTCACCTTCTGAAACGTAATATTGTTTTCCACCAGTTTCGAATATTGCTTTCATTACTATACCTCCTTATATATTTTTTTGAAGACTCGCCTTGAAGGTGTGGCTAACCAACTTAAACCTTTTTAGTGCGGTTTGTAATGAATACTTACAAACATGATAGATGATACCAAAAAGTCGTGAAAATGTCAATAGATTTTCGTGAACTTATGATTTAGGTATGCATCTTCTTCCACATATATGTTATCATATTTTATATAGTTATTTCTACATTTTTTCATGTGTTTTTCATCCTCAATATAAATATTTTTTTTATATTTCTTTTTATAGAGATATCTTTCAAGTTTAAATTTATTTATGATATATTTGAAAGAAGAAATAGTTTTTATATTTAAATAATATAAAACAATAAAAAATAATAAATTTTTACTTATTAAGAAAACAATAACAAGTGATAAAATACTTATTATATTTGTTATTATTAAAGTTGATCTATAGCTTATAAATCTTTCTAAGAAAGATGTTGCTATTTTACTTCCATCACTTGGTATAATGGGAATTAAATTAAAGATAATAATACTTAAGTTAAGAGTTTTAAAAATTTCATAGTTTTCTATGTCTTTAAAGAGAAGAAATAAAACTAGTTGCATTGTAATGCCTGCTATACTAACAAGAAATAATTTATTGGAGTTTATATTATAATTAATATTTGTAGTTATAACTCCACCAAAAGGATAAATAGTTAATGAGTTTATTTTTAATTTTAATAATTTAATCATTATAATATGCCCTAATTCATGTGTTATTATGATCGCTAAATAAATTAACAAGTAATTTATATAACCTGATAATATTAAGATTATATAAAAGATAAGAGTTGATGTATGAACTTTACAGATATTCTTCATAACTTAAATATTCCTTGTTTTTTTCGAATGTTAGATAAAGATTATTGTCTATGGTACTTCCAAGTATTTTATTTTTATCAATATAATCATACGGTTTTACACTTATATTTTCAAGATTAGAATAACTTATGTTTGTACCATCATCACAGTTGACTGTAACAGTTTTTCCGAATCCTTCAATGTTTCCAATATATATTACTACCCCACTTTTAAGCGACTTGATGACATAATTTCTATCAACAGTTAATTTAAAACCATCTTGGTATTTTGTTATATCTTTATACTTTATCTTTTCACTTGTTACATATAATTCTTTTTTATTTAAAAAATTACCAAACAAAATTCTAGTCTTACTTCGTATGTAAGAGAAATCAACACTATTTTTCAATATGACATCTTGATTTATAAAATTATTGTCTATTGCTAAACAAAGAAAAAAGAATATTATTATAGATAAAAATATTCTTTTTAAGTATTCTTTTATAAGTTTTTGGTTCATCTAATCACCTAGTATGATTATATTTAGTATATTTTAAAACTATTACTAAGAAGAGATTTAAGAAATAAAATTCATCAATTTTAAAAAGTATAAAATAGAAAAATGTAAATATTGCTAACTCAAAGATTAAATATTTGTTTAAATATTTATACAACATGATATTAACGATATACATTATTGAAATTATTGTTATAAGTAAAATGTTTTCATTTAATAAATATAAAAATAACATACTTATTAAAAATTCTTTTATTTTTATATAATTTAAATAATAAAGAAATGTTGCTGTATTAAGACCTAGGATATTTCTAGTTATTAAATCAATAATAATATAAACCATTATCTTACCCTACAACATATAAAAAGTTTAAATTATTAAAATCAACATTACTCTTTATATAAATAGTTTTACTTATTTCATGTTCTTCTATTTTACTTATATTTCCAACAACTATAAAATTAGAGTTTTTTCCAATGGGTGATGTATAAACTGTATCATTTATATGAACCTCATCATAATTGGATAAATCTTCAACAATAAAATAATTGCCATCGTATTTACTTATTGTTCCATAAGAGGAACCAATTTTAATACTTAAGGATTTTACTCCTTTAATAGTTGTAGCAATTGAATAATCATTTTTTATTTCCTTGATTATTCCCACTAAGCCTTCATTATTTATGAGCAAATCGTTTGTTTTATAATCACTTCCTGTTATAAGAAATTCATTGTCTGTATAAGATTTGCGATAACTTAAACGTGTAAGTTTATAGTCACTTTCTTGTAATTCTTTAAGGTTTGTTAGCTCTTCTATATCATTTTTTAATTTAGTATTCTCTTCTTTTAAAATATTTATTTCAGTTGATTGATTATTATTATTTTTAGTAAGAAGAGTATTTATGTTAGCAACAACATTTACAAATACACCTTTATAAATAAATAGTAATAGTAGTATTAAAAAAATTATATTACTTTTGAGAAAATTTATCATAAAAACTATAGTACTCCTTTCCGTTCGTTATTAAATGGTCTAATAAGGGAATGCCGATAATATCTCCACATTCCTTTATTTGGTTAGTAATAGCAATGTCTTCTTTACTTGGATTTAAATCGTTTGAGGGATGATTATGCATTAGTATAAGTGAAGAGGCATGAACTTTTAGAGCCTCATTAAATATTTCTCTTGGATGAATTATGCTTCTATCTATTGTCCCAATAAAAATAAATTTATAAGAAATTAATCTCTTTTTGGTGTCTAAATATATAGCTAATACTTTTTCTTGTTGGGAATTTAAAAATAAACTTTTAAACGTTTCGTGGATAATATTTGAATTATTTAAAAGCATATTTATTTCTATTTCTTTATTAACGACCCTTTTTCCTAATTCTATTGCAGCTAATATTGTAATAGCTTTGATATTTCCTACACCTTTTATTTTGGATAATTCCCTTATTCCAACATCTGCCATATTAGTTATGCTACCCACACTCGCAAGAATAGAACTAGATACTTCTTTTACGTTTGCATCTTTAGTTCCTGTTCTTAAAATAATACTTAAAAGATCGACATCACTTAAATTTTCGACACCAAACTTTAGCATCCTTTCACGAGGCTGAAAAGATGGTGGCATCTCCTTAACTTTCATAAAGAATTTTATACCTTTCTAGTATTTTTTTATTCAATTGAAAGAAGGCCACAGAAGAATTAGAAGATAGCATTAAATCCTCATATTTATTTAATACTTCTAAAAATACAGGGTCAAGATTGATATCTTTAATATAATAGTATATATTTTTTTCATCTAAGTAACTAATCATCCTTTCGATGTTAATTGGATTTTTTAATATTCCAATATAAACGTGATAGTTATTTTCAGCTTTTAAAGTTATACCTTTTTTTAAACTAGCTTCTTTTTCAGCTTCTTCTAAATCTGCATATGAACCAGTTTGAAAAAGCTTTATAGAAGATGAATCAGACATTACAGGAATAGTTTCTCCATCTTTAGAGACATCCATAAATATAGTCCCAAGAAATATCGAAATAAAAACTGGAATTGCAATATATATATAATTTTTCATTCTCTCACCAATAAAAGAATAACAATTGCGGAGGAATAAATTTGTCGAAAAAAAGAAATATCTACTTCTTTTTAGATATTTCTTTTATTTTAAATATTAAGTTAATAGCTTCTAAAGGTGTTATTGATAATGGATCAAGATTTTTTAGTAATTCTTCTAACTCATCTTCTTTAGGTGAATCCAAATCAAATGTTATTTGTTCAGCCATAATATTAGTGTTCTTTTTTTGTTTTTCATTTTCATAAAAATCTAAAAATTCTTGAGCTCTTTTTAGTAATTCTTCTGGCATTCCAGCAAGGGATGCAACATGGATACCATATGATTTTGAAACCGACCCTGGAAGTACTTTGTGAAGGAAAGTTATTGTTCCGTTTTCTTCAACAGCATCGACATGAACATTTTTTATTTTTTTATATTTATTTTCTAAATCAACTAGTTCGTGATAGTGTGTAGAAAATAAAGTCTTACAGCCAATAGAATTAGTTACATACTCAAGTATTGCTCGAGCAAGACTCATTCCATCAAAAGTCGAAGTTCCACGTCCTAATTCATCAAATAAAATAAGAGAATTTTCAGTAGCGTTAACTATTGCGTTTTTAGCTTCAAGCATCTCCACCATGAAGGTTGATTCTCCACTAACCAAATCATCAGAAGCCCCGATTCTTGTAAATATTGAATCAAATATTGGAATATCAGCTTTAGAAGCTGGAACAAAAGAACCCATTTGAGCAAGAATGATTGTAATCGCAAATTGACGCATAAATGTTGATTTTCCAGACATATTGGGACCTGTTATAAGAAGTGTTGATGTCTCAGAATCCATAATAATATCATTTTTTATATATTCATTACCACTTACATGTTCAACTACTGGATGGAAGCCATCTTTTATTAAAACATTATGACTTTCGTTTATCGTTGGTCTTACTAAATGTAATTCTTCGGATACCACACTAAGACTTGCTAGGCAATCAATCTCGGCAATAGTCGCTGCTGTTTCTTTAAGTTTAAATATATTTTCTTTTAAAGTATTTCTAATATCTGTAAATATTTGATATTCAAGTTCAATTATTTTCTCTTCAGCAGTTAAGATAAGTTCTTCTTTTTCTTTTAATTCGGGAGTAATAAATCTTTCTGCTCCTGTTAGAGTTTGTCTTCTTTCCCAACCAAAAGATGGATCAATTTTATCAATTTGAGATTTTGTTACCTCTATATAATAACCAAATACTTTATTAAAACCAACTTTTAAGTTTTGAATACCTGTATGTTCTTTTTCTTTGGATTCAATAGCTGATATAAATTCCTTACCACCACTTCTAATACTTCTTAATTCATCGAGTTCAGGAGAATATCCTTTTTTTATGATGTTCCCTTCACGAACAGATATCGGTGCTTCTTCATTTATAGCGACTTCTAAAAGTTCGTATAAATTTTTGTGTTCTAAAACATTTATTCCATAGTTTATGGCATCTAATATACGATTAATATCAGGAATTACTGCTAATGATTTTTTGATTTGTAATAAATCACGAGCATTAAGGGAGCCACAAATCACTTTACCACAAAGTCTTTCTAAATCGTAGACTTCATATAAGTCATTCCTTAATTCTTCTCTTGGTAAAAAGTTTAGATTTAAAAGATCAATATAATTATAACGTTTTTCAATTTCACTCTTATCTTTTAATGGATTCATTAGCCAATTTCTTAGTACTCTAGCCCCTGGAGCTGTTTTAGTTTTATCAAGTAACCATATTAGAGAATACTTGCGTTCTTTAAGTCTTAATGTTTCAACTAACTCAAGGTTTCTTACAGTGTGAACATCCATTCTTAAAAAATTGTCTTTTTTTAAAATATTTACATGTGACAAATGAGATAATTCTTTTAATTCCTTAATATGTAAATAATATAAAATATGTTTTATCCCTAAGACTATTCTTTCATCTTCGACATTTTCATAAATACTTTCATATTTGTTTTCTAGTTCTTCTTCACTTATAGAAATATTAATTCCATAACTATTTTTAAATATATTAATTAATTCTAACGGAAAATCATTTTTTATTACTAATTCTTTTAAATTAAGATTAAGAACTTCGTTTATAATTGATTCATTATTATGATTTATAAATACAGCATTAACTTCACCTGTGGAGATATCAATATAGGTTAAAAGATAAGTATATTTATAGTCAATTATGCTACCGATATAATTAAAGTCTTTTTCTGGTAAAAATTCTAAATCAACAAGAGTTCCTTTAGTTATAACTTCAACAACATCTCTTTTCACCATATTTTTAGTTGATTTTGGATCTTCAAGTTGTTCACATATCGCTACTCGAAAACCTTTATTTACTAATTTTTCGATATATGGTTTTGCAGAATGATAAGGTATTCCACACATTGGAACTCTTTCTTTTAAACCTGCATTTTTCCCTGTAAGTGTAAGTTCTAATTCGTGACTAGCTGTTAGAGCATCTTCAAAAAATAGCTCATAAAAGTCTCCTAGACGAAAAAATAATAGTTCTTCTTTATATCGTGATTTTACTTCTGCGTATTGTTGCATCATAGGAGATAAATCACTTATGTTTATATCACTTAGTTTCATTACTACCACCTGTAACTCTTATTATATAAAATTTTTTAAGGATTAAAAAGTTAAAATTCTAAATTAGGTTAAACTTTTAGTGGTTAGTTAGTGCTTTTGGAGTTCTTCTAAAACTTGGTCAAAAGTATCAGCAACTATTATATCAATTTTATAATTATTTTTATTTTTTTCTTTTAAGGCTTCTTCATAATTTGCCCGTGGTGCGATAAATATATCACATTTGTTCTTAACGGCACCTGATAATTTATATTTAACGCCACTTATTTCACCAACTGTACCATCTTCACTTATTGTTCCAGTTCCTGATATATTTTTTCCTTTAGTTATATCTTCTTCTGTTAAAGCGTTATAAAGTGCTAGTGAAAGCATTAACCCTCCAGAAGCTCCTGATTCATTATTTTTATAATTATATTGAATATTAGGGTCTAACTTATACTCATTGATTTTACTTATCCCAATACCAATTTTCTTTTCAGAATTATCTTCTTTTATTAAAGCATAGCATTCTAATTCTTTATTATTTCTTACAATGTTTAATTTTATTTTGTCATTAAATTCATGAGAATTAATAATATTTAATAGGTCGTTAAAATTATGAATAGTTTTACCATCAACACTTAGGATTTTGTCGCCGATTTTAAGATTAGTATCAGCGTAATCAGTAGTATTTATGATATAGATTGATTCGTTTGCAATTTCAAGATTATACCCAGCTTTTTTGTATGCAAGGTATGTTGCATTAGAAATAGACTCATAAAGATGAATTCGATCTCTTAAATTTAATTCTTCTAAAGTCTCTTCTTCATATGTAACATCTGAGTTTTTTACAATGTCCCACTCTGGTAAAAAGAAAGCTAATAATAAATTCGGAATTTTACCTTCAAGGAATGTGACATAAGTTAAATTTAAGTTTCCTTGGCTTTGATATATTTTTCCCTCTAAACGATTGCCGACATTTATTATCCCCCCTGGAGAATATATAGAATATGGTAAATTTACATTAAAAGCTATTATAATCACGATTAAAGTTATAAAAAAAACTATATTTTCTTTAAAATATTTTAGAGTATTGTTTATCTTATTTTTCATTTTCATCACATACTCATTATATCATTAGAATAGGAATTTTATGCGAAATTTATATATATTAATTATTTTTTTTATGTTTATTATGCGTAAAGAGGAATTAATCTTAGGCGCCTCAAGTGCCTTAAGTTTTTGGAGTAAAAATCTGTTCCCAATTCTTTTCCCTACTTTTATAATTGTAGACTTATTATTATCTAGCACTTTAATAAAATATGTGTCTGATATTTTAGGGTTTTTTTTTAAAAAAGTTTTTAGAACTTCAAAGTCTGCATCTTTTGTTTTTATTTTAAGCATGCTTTCAGGAACTCCTACTAACGTAAAAATACTTAAAAGAATGTATGATAATGGTAGTATTAGTAGTAAAGATATCACTAAAATACTTAGTTTTACTTTTTTCTTCAATCCTTTTTTAATTATTAGTTTTGCGGGAATAAAAGTTTTATTAATTATTTGGATTAGTAATATTTTAACTGGAATAATTCTTAGAAATTTTTATGTTAGTGAGGAAGTAAAGACTAGTAGTATTTCTATTCCTTTTTCCCTTCAAGAATCTACTAGAATAAATATGGATATAATGCTTAACATATTAGGTACTATTACAGTATTTATGTGTTTAAGTTATATTATACCTTTTATTTCACCATTATTTAATGCGCTTTCTTCATCTTTTTTAGAACTTTCAACTGCACTTTATAAAAACAAGTTATATTTCAGTTCTGAATATATCTACATATTTATGTTAGCTATTGGAGGAGTTAGTATATTTATGCAAATAAAAAGTATCTTAAAAGATACTTTAATAGATTATAAATTTATTGTTTTATCGCGAATTATAACCTTAATAATTGCTTTATTGATATGTTTTTTGACATAATTGAGTAACACCATCACATCGACAGTCTAACTTATTTTTATCATCACTACGACACTTAAAATTGTTTTCACCATAGAAAGTGAATCCTAAATTAATATCATAGTGTTCGCCATCACCATTAACGATTGGAATAACTATAGAAGCAGCATTCCATGCACCACTGGCAATACGATAAGATACATAAGCTCCATCATTGGTATTTATATCAGCTGGATAATCCTTCATTATTTGAGTAGCGTTTTTCCAAGAAGTTAACACTGGTCTTCCTGAAGCTGTTTGATATTTGGTATAGTTTCCTCTAATATACTGAATCATCCAACGAGCGGAATCACTTTGACCTTTGTATTCCCCATTTTCAACATCATATCTCGCATAAGTATTATAAAGCATTAAAAAACCAATATTATCGCTGATATAATTTGCTTCATATTCGATTTTAATACATTTAAATTTTGATTCATGTCCTTGATTTAATACTGAATTTGAAATATTTGCTTCACCCAAAGTACATTTAGAAATACTTTTTACACCATAATTTACAATATCTTCTTGAACTTCTTTTATTATTGTTGCTTGATTAATAACAAAATTGGATTGAATTTGATTTGAGGTATCTTCATTTCTTACTTGAATAAGTAAAGTAAATAAAAGTCCCATTACAATAGCTATAATTATAATACTTATTAATATCTCAATGATTGTTGTACCATTTTTCTTTCGCATTAGGAATTCACCTCCATTGATGAATGGAAGACTTCGTAAGACCCATCACTATAATGTTTTTTATACTTTACAATCAAAATATACTTATCAAAAGAAGCACTTATACTTCTAATGTAATCAATTGTAGTAGCATCAAATCTATTTAACCACTCATTTTCTTTAGCATTATTGACAATTTGTTTAGGATTTAAATAGTAAAATTTATCTACTTCAAAGGCTATTTTTATTTGTTTTAAATAACCGTTGTAATTATCATTTGATAAATCGCAAATAAAACTATAATATGAACCATAGGTTTGCTTTGTGCATTCTCCTTTTTGATTTAAATGGTCATTAGCATAAACTTCAACACTATTACCAGTACGATTATGTTCCTTTTTATAATTTTCAATTAAACTTCTTACATAGTAAGTTTTATACACTGTTTCAGAAGTGTCAAAGGTGTTTTTGGAACGTGATTTTCGCAAGATATAGGAATATGACCCAAACAATAACATCAAGGTTATAGATAAAACACTTATTACAACAATTGTTTCCATAAAGACAAAACCATTTTTCTTTCTCATGATTGTTTCACCCCATTCGTAAATAAATATGGGTCTAGTGATGTCCCTTTTCCACCAGCTATATAGGTGTTGGTAGCACTTGGTGAGACTTCTTTTTCAGCAACCATTCTAAAAGTATATAGATTACTTAATTTAGAAGATAAAACATCACTGTCTTTAGCTATTGGATATTCTACAACTTGCTCAGAAACTGGATGATTATAGGCAACTGGTGAAGCATAATAGCAGTAACTTACATATTTTGTGCTTTTATCTACTGGCTCATTATCGATATTAATATAACCAAACAAATTATTTTGAACATATGATGCACTTGTTCCATTAAATGATCCACCACAATATTTAGGAACTAATGAAGTTTGATTGCTACTAGAGAAGTTGTAACGTCTTAATTCATAATAGCTTCCTGCAGGATAAGATGAAACAACATTGTTAGGACCATTACCTGTTATGGTTTGATCAATATAAACTAAATAACTTCCCCCAGGGTTAAATATTTCTGATTTAATAAATGGATCAGTTATATTATTTCTTAAATTAGTTAAAAAAGATGAATTGACCATACGAACATTAAAACCATTGTAGGTTATGGCTTTGTTATAGATGCCATTTGCTAGTAATGTTTCATATAAATTTACAGTTAATGTATGATATTTTTCTACCTTATCAACATTAGGAATTTTATAGCGAACATCTAATTTAGCAGCATTTAGATCACTTAAAAAATGATACTTTTTATTACTACCAACATTTTCAACAGCAACAACTATCCAAGTGGCATCACTGTTAAGTAAATTATCATCACTTTTAAATTTTATATGATCCCCTACTTCTAAATCACTTAATTTAGTATTGTTAATTCCATATAGTATTTCTCTTGATTTTTCATCAATTTTAGCAAGTAAAATTCTGTTATGTAAATAATTAGCAATGAGAGCAACAAATAAGGATAAAAAGACTAAGAAGAAAGTATAAAGAATACTAGTTGCAATAAAACCATTCTTTTTCATGATACCTCTCCTATTCTAATATAATTATAGAATAATTAAGATATTTTTACAATAAAAAAAGACATTAAGTCTTTCTATATAACATATTTTTTACTTTTGAATATAATATATTAGGTGATACTTATGTGGAATAATTGTAATGGATGTAATAATTGTAATAGACCTCCAAGAGGAGGAGGTATTTTTACAGTACTTTTAATATTTCTTTTATCGGTGTTAATTTTTTATCAAGTTATAATTACTTTAATATTACCACTTAGATTTAATTTATTTATTTTACTTATTGAGGTATTCTTGCTTTTTTTCTTACTTTTCAGAATAATATGGCCTTATTAATGCCTCTGTTTTATAAATATAATCAAAAAGACTTCGCATGATATTTACATTAATCATCTCATTGTTTGATTTTCTTACTGCTTTAGGAATAGCTAAATTTATAAATAGTAATTTTTTTTCATCATCATTAAGACTACATCTATCGAGGTAGTTTTTTAATATTGATTCAAAATCTAAGTTCTCCCATTCACTATGGTATAAATTAGTGATATCAAGAATTGGGGAATCAAAAGTAGCATTGTCCCAACTAATCAAATAATCTCTTTCATTTTTTAGAAGATGATCTAAACTTAAATTGCCATGATTAAGTGCAACTCTCTGTTTATTTTTATTTTTGACACTATCATACCAAGAATTGGTTTCTTGTTTTAGAAAGTCAAAAAGACTTAATAATTTAGAATAATTTCTTAAAAATATTGTATCACTAGGTGATGGGAATTCTACTAATTCTATTTTATCAAGCATGTCATAGTAATATTTATCTAAATAATTTACATGGCTTATTATGTTATCGTGGATCTCTTTGTATTTATTGGAGTTTATTTCTTTGTTATATGAGGTTTTATTATGTAAAAGAGCCACTGTTTTAATTAAGTCTTCTCCTTTTTGATACTTATCTATCGATACATCTTTGATATAAGGGTAAATGGATTCATCTTCTGTTCTAGTAGTTGGATTTAGGTAATTATGAAAGTCTCTTGATTCTAAATATTCATAAATTTTAAGATTATCTTTATCTTTTTTTCGGACCTTTTCTTCACCAATAATTGATACCCGACCAATTTTTTTAATTTTGTTCATCTTTTACTGGTATAATTATTTTTCTTCCATACTCAATATCATCTATTTCATTGTATTCACGTATTTCTTCCTTAGTTGTTTTAAATTTTTCTGAAATAGATTCGAATGTGTCGTCACTTTCACATATATATACATGATATGTAATATATTTTTCTTCTTTATCAATATTATTTAAAATTACATCGCTGGTAGAATTGTCTTCATATTCACTACTTTCAGCTGGTACAATATTAACTTCTCTTTCTTGATTTATATCTTCTTTTATATCTTCATCTATTTCTAATTCAGATTCTTCTGGAATAAATTCCTCTACGGCAGTATTTTCTTCTTCTATGGTTTCTTCTTCATTAAAGTTTACCACATCAACCTCATGTTCACTTAAAAATCTTTCAAATTCTTCTTCATCAAATACTTCAGCTATTTCGTTTTCTTCGTAATCTACTTCATAATCTATATTTATTGTTAAAATATTATCCTCTAGATCATAAGTAAAATCTTCTACTTCGATAGCTGCTGTATCTTCTTTTAAATTTTCGATTTTTTCACAAAAAGGTAATTCGAATTTAAAGTCTTTTTTATTAATTGATAACTCATGAGTTTTATAGTTTCCCTCAATTAAAAAGACACCTTCTACACTCTCTTTTTCTTCATTAAATGTTGTATCTAAACTAATACTTGTTATACTACTTGCGTTTTCTTCAAAAGATAACTCTTTTTTAAAATTAAATGCTTTCTTCATAATCTTTCCTTTCTAGTTATATGTATATGAAAAAAAAGAGTATTAATTACTCTTTTTAAATAAATCTTTATAGATTTCTTCATAGTTAGATACACATTTAATTTCAATGTTATTTTTAACTTCTTCAGGTACTTTTTCTAAGTCGTTCTTATTTTCTAAGGGAATATAAACTTTTTTGAAACCATTGTTATAAGCTCCAATGACTTTTTCTTTTATTCCACCAACTTTGTAAATGTCTCCGTGAAGAGTTATTTCACCTGTAAAACCAATTTTGTTTTCAACTTTAATATCTAAAGCTAGAGAAAGAATAGAAGTTGCAAATGCTATTCCACCTGATGTTCCATCTTTTTTTATATGATAGTCTAATGCATTAATATGAATATTATAATTATTTAAAATATTTTCGTCTATTTTAAATTTTTGATAATTAGATTTTATATAGCTATATGCAATTTTGGCACTTTCTAGGATTGGATCTTTAACATTACCAGTCATTACAATATCTCCAGATCCTTTGATAAAAATAGCTTCAATAGATATAATTGTTCCACCATAAGGTGTTACTCCTAAAGTTGAAACAGATCCCGCATGATTTTTTCTTTCAAGATTAAATTCAAATTTTACTGGTCCTAAACATTCGCCAATTATTTTAGTCGTGATGGTTTTTACTTCTTTTTCACGAACAATCAAACTGCGATAAACTTTTTCTAAAACTCTTGTTAACTCACGAACTCCAGATTCTCTAGTATAAGAATTGATTATATACAGTATTTCGTCATCAGAAATTTTTGATTTCTTTATATTATATTCACTAACAATTCGTGGAATGATATGTTTTTTTGCTATATCAATTTTTTCGAATTCAGTATATGAACTTAATTCAATTATTTCCAAACGATCTTTTAGTGCTGGCGGTATCGAATTTATGTCATTTGCTGTAAGTATAAAAAGAACTTTTGATAAATTAAATGGTTCTTCAATATAATTATCAATAAACATTGAATTTTGGCTTTGATCTAAAATATCCAAAAGTACTGCTGATGGATCACCTTTATAATCACTTACTATTTTATCTACTTCATCAATTAATATTACAGGATTTTTTGTTCCACATTTTTTAATACTTTGAATGATTTTCCCTGGAGATGACCCTAGATAAGTTCGCTTATGTCCAGTTAATTCTGTTGCGTCATTAAGTCCGCCTACACTTATTTTAGCAAATTCTCGTTTTAAAGCTTTACTAATTGACATTCCTAGTGTTGTTTTACCAACCCCTGGTGGCCCAATTAAACATATTATTGGAGCATTTATATCGGGATTGTTTTTCTTTATCGCTATGTATTCGATTATTCTTTGTTTTGCTTCATATAAACCATAATGTTCTTTATCTAAACTAGCTTTTATTTTTTTGATATTTGTTTCATCATTAGATTCTTTTTCCCAAGGAAGATTTAAGACAATATCTAAGTAATTTCTTATAACAGAAGAATCAGGATTTGCCTCAGATGTATATGAATACTTTTTTACTTCTTCTTTAAATTTATTTTTTATTTTTTGAGATATAGATAAGTTGTCAATAGTTTCATTATAAAGAGCAATTTCAGTTTGTTTATCAACATTAACACCTAATTCTTCATTAAGTTTAGCTATTCTTTGTTTTATAAAACAATCTCTTTGTTCTTTATCAAATGATTTACGAATCTCATCATCTATTTTGGTTTCAATATTTAATACTTCTAATTCAAGATTAGTATCGATTATTAACTGATTAGCACGTGTAATATAGTCAAATTCGTTCATATAAAATATATTTTTATTTATATCAAATGACATATATGCGGCGATAACATCAGTTAGCATATCTAAATCTTCTATATTATTTATAGAGTTTAATACTGAATTTGAAGCATTTGGATTCATAGAAATATAATTTTCTATAGTCGTTTTTAAAGTTCTTAAAATTGCTTCTTCTTCTGTTTTATTAGAATTGTCAATGTAAGTTCTTTTTACCCTAGCCTCAAGCATATCAGAGTCTGTTTCATAATTTTTATAGTTTTTAATAATAACACGAGTTATTCCTGTAATAATGACACGATAATTTCCGTTTGGAAGTTCTAAACTTGATTTTATCTTAGCTATAACTCCCACATTAGGTAGATCACTTGCAGATGGACTTGATTCAAAAGTATTTGTTGGTGATACAACTAATAATTTGCTATTATAATTATCGATTGATTTATCAATAATTTTTTTCCCTAATTCCATTTTTAATTCTAAGCGTACTTCTTGATAAGGAAGTAAGACAAGTTTTTTTAGTAGTAATACTGGCAAGTTTTCTAACATGACTTTTCCTCCTTCAAAATATGTTTTATATTATAGTTTTTTTATTGATTTTTGTAAAGGAAAATCAGCAATAATTTTTTATATTTTTGATTATTTCTTTTTTTATATCTGAAACTATTTTATATGACTTATTCAAAACAAAAAGCTTCAATTAGAAGCTTTGAATTTACAATATTTTTTCATTTTACATTTATCACATAGGGGATTTCGACTTAAGCATGTGTGTCTTCCAAAAAGCAGTAATTGATGGTGAAGATAGACCCATTTTTCTTTGGGAAATGTTTGCATCAACTTTTTTTCTACAGTTAAAACATCATCTTGAACAGATGCTAATCCAAGTCTTTTAGATACTCTTTCAACATGAGTATCTACAGCAAACGTTGGGACGTTATAAATATTGCCTAAAACAACATTGGCAGTTTTTCTTCCTACTCCAGGGAGACTTTCTAAAAATTCTCGATTGTTTGGAACCTTTCCTGCATGATTTTCGACTAAGGATTTAGCTATTTTAATGATATATTCACTTTTTCTATTCATATTTCCACAAGGTCTGATGATATCAATTATGTCTTCTGGCTTAAGTTTAGATAAAGCAAAAATATCGTATTTCTGAAATAAATTAGGAGTAACTTTATTAACTCTTTCATCTGTGCATTGAGCAGAAAGTACAGTGGCGATAAGCAGTTCATAATCTTTGTTATAAATTAGAGTACATTTGGGATTTGGAACTATTTCATCAAGGATATCAAAAAATTCTTTATTCATCATCATCTAACCAATTTGTATCAAAAAGTTCTGGAAATAAAGTGTTTTCAGCCTCTTCTTTCAATCCTTTATTAATGTCGTGTCTATTTTTATAGCCCTTTTCTTTCCAATACTCTAATTTTGTTGAAATGCTTTTTAAACTTCTATATCCATCATATATACTTTCTTTTAAAGCTTCTAAAATTAATTCTTTAGAGAAGCCTGAGTCCATCCATTCATTAATTATTTCAAACTCCATAGTGCTTAATGTGCGTCCAAATTCTCTTTCAAACACATCAAACAAGTTTTCTTTTTCAACAGTTGCATGCTTTTTTGTTATGTCAGTTGTTACATAGCGAATGATATTATCTAGTGATATTATTTCTTTACGCATGCCATTTTCTTTTTTTATTACTTTTACAGTAACAAGATTTATTCCTATTAAACGTGAATAGGCTTGCATTATTTCTTCTTCATTAAGATAAACATTGGAAGTAATATTTTCAATATTTAAAGTTGGCTCTTCTTGGTTCATGAAATAAACTAGTAATATAGTCTCATTTAATGAAAGTTTAAGTTCTAAAGCAACTTTAATTAAAAAGTTTTTTATTATAAAATCTTTTTCTTTTAAAGTTTTAAATACTACTTCATTCATATATTTACCTCCTATTTCCAATTTTTTATAACAAATGCTTTTAATTCCTCTTCTTCATTCTTTAATGTTCCATTTAGGATATTTAATTCAATTTCACTTATAATACTTTTTATAATACTCCCTGGTTCGATATTTAATAATTTAATTATATCATCGCCATTTATTTTTATATCTTTAGAGGAATATATAGGAATATTCTTATAGATATCACTAACGGTATTTCGATCAGTTTCAAGAATATCTGCTGCAATAATCGACGAATATAATCCATATTCATATAAAACTATGTTATCTATTATACCATATTTAATGATGCTTTTTACTTTATCTATGCAATCTCTTTCTTGATTCGAAAATTGATAGTCTCCTAACACCTCTATTTGAGCCCATATTCCTATCGCACTAGTAGTTGCAACTAAATTGTTAGGTATATTAATTTCTAAATCTTTTGTCATCTTTAAATCTTGTAATAATTCTATACCAATTAGACTATTAGTTGATGAAAATATTCTATCAAGTTCTTCTTTTTTTCTTGTATAACTTAATGTTCTAAGTAGTTGAGTATTTTGTTTAATATAATTTTTTAAGTTTTCTTCTAATTTAAAGTTTAGTGTTGAAGCGAAACGAACTGCTCTTAGTAAGCGAAGAGGATCTTCTATCATTTTATCATTTATATTTCCTGTCATCCTAATTACTTTGTTTTCAAGGTCCTTTTCCCCATCTACTTCATCATAAACATGTCCATTTAAATCCATATATAAAGAATTTATAGTAAAATCTCTTCTTTGAATATCTTCATGTATACTATCGATATATTCATATTCTACTGGTCTTCTATTTTCATATTTTAATTCTTTACGATAAGTAGTTATGTCATAATTGTATAATTTGTCTTTGATATAAATACTGCCATAATTTTCATCATTTCCATTATTTAAATCAAAAATTTCTCGTACATCTTTTGGAGTAGCTGAAGTGGCAATATCAACATCATAAGTCTCTAATCCTAAAATATAATCTCTTACAAATCCTCCAACAATATAAGCACTAAAACCTTTATCAATTAGTTTTTGTAATATATTTTTTATTTTATCATTCACTAGTACTTCACCTTGTTTAATTATATCATATTGATTATTTAAAATATAGCCATCTAAACTTTTGATTTACGCATTAATTTTAATGGTAAAATTTATATTAGACATAAGAAAAAGGCTGTTTAGCCTCTTTCTTTATTTACATTTCATGCCAGTCTGAGCACTTCTAATCGCACTTCCAACAGCTCTTCCTAATTCAAGAAGAAAAGAAGCTGCTTTGACGATGGAATTAATTAAAGTTCCCGAGATGCCTCCACCAACAATATTAACAAGTTCATTATTATCTATAATCATTTATTACAAGTTAGTGGTCTTAGGTAGCCATCTACCATTCCAATAAGAAATGTTAGAACTCCTCCAATAAAAGCAACAACTCCATATTTGATTCCACCACCTGAAATCTCTATTAGTTCTTTACTTTCTAAAACCATATTATCTCCTTTCTATACATTTATAACTCTAGAAAAATAGTTTTTATTATTTTTATGCGTAACATATATTATCGTTTTATCTTTATATGTTTTAAAAATATTTTTTAATATTTTATCTTCTAATTCGTCATTTACCTCTGATAATGTTTCATCAAGAATAAGTATATTAAAGTTTCTAGTTAAAGCACGGGCAAGGATTATTAATTGTCTTTCCCCTCCTGATAACTCCTCACCACCACTAAAAAGCATTGTATCTAAGCCAAGTACTCTTTTTTTTAATACTCGATTTAATTCACATGTTTCAATAATTTTATCTAATCTTTCTTTTTCTATTTCTTTACCTAATAATATATTTTCTTTAATAGATGCACTAAATATCTTTTCAACTTGCGATGAATAGACGACATTATTTTGATAATCTATAGAATCAATTGTTTTTATATTTAAGTTACCTATTGATATTTTTCCACTAAATTCGTTGATTTCTTGATATAGTAATTTGCACAGTGTTGACTTACCAGTTCCACTTTCGCCTTTAATTATTACCTTCTCCCCTTGTTTTATTGTTGTAGTAAAGTTTTTTATTAAAGGATAGTTACTTATATAGTTATAATTAATATTTTTAAATTTTATATCGCCATTTCTAAAGTTTTTATTAGAGACGATATTAGATAAAGGGATATTGTAAAAATCATTGGCTTTATTAAATAAGTTTTTGATGAAAGATAATTCCATGAAAGATTCAACGATATTTGATGAGGAGCTTAAAATTATTTCAATAAGAGTTATTATGATTAAAAATTCCTCAAATGTAAATTTTTGCTGATATATTTTGTTTACTAGATAAAGATTTATGAGAATTCGCGATAAAGATAAAATTGATAATTTTAATGTGTTATACTTTTTCAAACTTAAACTATACTTTTTTTCTTTTAATAATTTATCTTTTAAGTTAACGGATAATTTGTTTTTTAAATATAATTCACTGCAAGAATGTTTTATACTTGTAAGTCCATATATTCCATCAATTAGAATATTGTTATATTCTGTACTTGTATCAATTGCTAATTTAGATTCTCTATTTAGCTTTTTTACATTAAACATTGACATTATTGTTATAAGCAAGTTCGTTATAAGAATAATAATTGTCACTTCTAAAGATAAATTAAATATAATTGGTAAAATGCTTAGGATAATTAATCCTTCTAGAATAGTAGAAATAATCAAATTTATTAATATTTCATTAATAATGCTTATTTCGTTCGCTCGTTTTACTATTTCCCCTGGGTCTTTTAAATGTAAATATTTTAAAGGGAGTTTTAGAATATGATTAAAAAAATAATCTGCCAAATTAAAATTAATTTTGTTTTCTAAATTATAAATCTTCTTATTTATTAAGTAAGATATACTTTCAGTAAATATACTTATAAAAATGAACAGAATACTGAGTATAATTATGTATTTAGGATAATTATATATTTTTATATAAAAGCTACTAGTAAGACTTAATATAATAAAGACAGTTTCAAGTAATAAAATTTTGATGATTTTTGATTTGAAACTTTTAATTTGATTAATTAATTCTTTTTTTATAATGTTTTTATTTTTCTTCTTAGGTAAATCACCTAAAGGGTCTAAGACGATTAGATTACCTGTGAATTTTTCTAATAATTCATTTTTAGCTAATTTTATTAACCCTTTAGCAGGATCCATAATTGAGTAAGTTTTATTATTAATTTCATAGAGCACGACAAAATGAGTTAGAGATTGATTTATTTTTATATGTAATATACATGGCAATTTATATTTGGATATATTTATATCTTTATAGCCAATTGCATTAAAGCCATTTTTTTGAGCACACTTAATTAAATCATAAGCACTTACACCTTTATTTGTAGTATTAGAATCCATTCTTAAAGTTTCTAAATTGGCATCGCCATTATAATATCTAATAATCGATAATAAGCAAGCAACACCACAGTCACTAGTTTCTTCTTGATAGACTATTATTTTTTTCAACTTCTTTTCCTCCCTTCACTATACTTATTACCGATATCTTTCTCATTTACTTTATTTTTTTATTTTAAAGTAATTTGGTTTAATTTCGGTAATAAATAAGTAGAGGCAGAGATTTAGAAAGGAATACTTTATGTTTAGATTAATCTTAAAATTAGTGAAAACTTTATTTTTATTTATTTAGTATAAATAATTAATTCTTTCATATTATTTAACAGTAATGGAGGAAAAAATATGATAAATAAATCAAAATTGTGGTTTTTAACCTTATCGGGAATTATACTTGTACTCGCAGTATATTATGTTGCCCTTCCTGGTCCAGCAACTTATTCAGTATTCTCTAGCAATTCAGAAAAACGTGAAACAGAAAATATTAAAATTAGTGAAAGTGAAGCGTTGACAGCAATGAGGATTACTAAAGATGAAGAAGATTTGGCGACAATGCAGACTCTACAAGAGATTTTATTAGATTCGACAAAAACATTGGACGAAAAAAACGATGCATATGAAAAAATCAAATATTTAAACTCTAATAAATCTTTAGAAGAAAAATTAGAAAAAAGTATTAATGATAATTTTAAAGTTAATTCTTTTGTCTCTATTAGTGATAAGAATTTGAAGGTTGTTGTTGCTAATAAAGAAAAATCTGTAACTACAGCAAACGATATTATTTCGTTTGTTAGTGCAACTACAGATGGAACTTATTATGTGACAGTTAAGTTTGAATAAACACTACACTCACTTTCTTCATATTATATAATAGGTATATTATGAAAGTGAGGGTATTATATGGACCACCAAATATTAACACCAAGAGAAAAAGAAATATTTGATCAGCTCATTGAAGGAAAAAACAGTAAAGAGATTGCAGAATACTTTTTTATAAGTGATAAAACAGTTAGAAATCATATTTCTAATGTAATGCAAAAATTAGAGGTTAAAACTAGATATCAAGCTATTATTGAATTACTAAAAATGGGAGAATTAGAAATAAAATAAGTCGCTAAACGACTTATTTTTTTATTTGTGCATATAGTTAATTAGAGGTGTTTTATGCTTAAAGTTAAAATAATTAGAAATTTTAGTATAGTTTTTTTATGTTTAATAATAATTCAAATTCTACGTATTTATCCGGTAAATAAAAATGTAAAAACAGAGCATCAAGTAAGTAAAGGAGTTATTTATATGCTTGATGATAATATGTTTTTATCAAGACTTGATATTACTTATGCTGCTACAAATAATGAAGATATAATTAAAGAAATAATTGATATTTTAACTATCAATAAAGACCGACAAAATATTAGAGAAGGATTCAGCCCTATAATACCTGAAGATACAAAGCTTTTAAATTTAGAAATTATTGGTGATAATGCAACTTTAGATTTCTCAAAAAACTTTTTAGATGTGGATGAAGAAACTGAGGAAAAGCTTATTGAAGCTATTGTTTACAGCATTACAGCTTTAAAAGAAATAAATACTGTTACTATAAAAGTCGAAAATATTCTTTTACAGAAGTTACCTCATTCATTAAAAAAAGTGCCATCTTTACTTGATAGAACTTTTAAAATAAATAAAATATATGATTTAGATTCTTTAGATGGTGTGACTTCTACAACTGTATATTTTCCAGCATTAAAAAATGGTTTAAAGTATTATATACCTGTAACTAAATATACAAATTCTGAAAAAGAAAAAATAGAGATTATAATTGATGAATTAGAAAGTTCAAACACTTACAATTCAAATATTGTAAATTATATGAATAGTGAAACTAAACTTATAAATTATGAATTATTAGATAAATCTCTTTTTTTAAATTTTGATGAATCAATATTTGGTGATATAATAAGTCAAAATATTGTTGAAGAGGTAGTCTACTCTATTAATCTTTCTATCAAAGACTCTTATCAAGGAATTGAAACAGTTATGTATTCAGTAAAAGATAATATAATTAATACTCACTTTTTACTTCTAGGATGAGTATGAAGATAAATATCTCTAATTCTGTCATTTGTAACATGGGTATATATACTCGTAGTACTTAAATTAACATGACCAAGCAGCTCTTGAACACTTTTTAAATCACATCCTGCATTTAATAACATTGTAGCAAATGTATGTCTAAATGTATGGGGTGTGATTTTAGCGTTTAGTGAGCTTTTTTTTATGATTGCATCTATTATTGTTCTAACTCCTCTATCTGTTAGATGATTTCCTACATGATTAATAAATAAGTAATCACTAGTTTTGTTTTTTAAAAGTTTAGATCTACTTTCTTCTATATATCTTTTTAAGGAGACTAAGGCGTGCTCGTTAAAATAGCAGATTCTTTCTTTATTCCCTTTTCCTAGTACTTTTATTTCTCGCTCGTTAAAATTAATGTCATTTAATTTTATTTCAATTAATTCACCTATTCTTGCACCAGTTGCTAAAAGAAGTTCTAAAATAGCTATATTTCTAATTCCAAGTGGTGTTTCATCACAGGTTTCAATCATTGTTTCAAATTCAGAATATTTCATATAATTTGGTAGGTTGATTGATTTTTTTGGACCACTAATTAGTTTAAAGGGATTAGAATTAATTACCTCTTGATTTAAAAGATAATTATAAAAACTTCTTAATGCAGAAAGATGTCTGTTAATACTTGAAGGTTCTAATTTTCTTTCTTCTTTTAAATATTTTGTATAGAAACTTATCTCACGATATGAAATGTCTTTAAATTTTATTTCATGTTCATTTAAATAGTTATTAAATTCTTCTAAGTCAATTGAATAATTAATCTCAGTATTATTAGAATAATTTCTTTGAAATCTAATATATTCAATAAATTTTTCGATGTATTCATTCATATCTTTCTACCTAAACCTTAAGTTGTAGCCAGCTTCTTCTGAAGTTTGTCCCATTCTTATAAAATCTTCTTCTTCCAAAAATTCTTCAGGTTCATCTTCTTCATCTATTTCATCAACTGTATTTTGGATCGTTTGACAACCATTCTCATTCTTTTTAAGAGATTCTATATATTCTTCATATAAAGAACTATAATATTCTTCAATAAATACACCAAGATCAAAAAGCTCTCTTATATTCTTTTTTCTAGAACCATTTTCCATTTTGTACGCTTTTTTATCATAATCAAAATAGTAAATTAAATTATTGAAAAATTCATTTATTATAGTATTTAATTCTATTCCATCGTTGGAAATATAGTTTTCTTTATAACCTTTTTTACGGTTTATTATACATGTTTGTAGCCAATTAGAAAGGTCGTTCATTGCTGGTATATTCCTAAATTTAACGTATCCTTTCAATAAAGTATACATATTTGCGACATCATATGTATTATAAGAAACTGCTTGATAAAAAGATTCTATTAATCCTTCAAGTATATCTTGGCTAGCATATTCACCTTTTTGACTTAAGTAATTAAGGATACTCTCTATTTTTTCTATAGCAGCACTACTTAATTGAGCGCTTTTTAGTTCTTTTAAAACATATATTAAAGAATTTATATCTAAATAAAAAAGATAATTTATCATTCTTTTTAGATAACCAAATTTTATTATGTATTTGTAACATAGAAACATGACAAAGTCAGGTTCTTCGCCTTCTTGTACTAAATATTCTTTTATTGATGTCAGAGTAAAGAACTGTTTTGATTCTGAAGTATAAATTTTATCAGTCGAATTAATTACATAGTATACACGTAGGTCTTTAGTTCCTTTTTCGATAACATAATTTATATATACATTAGGACTTGGTATCAAGTTTTCGGAATATAAATATGCTTTTATTTCATTTATGGTTGAAAATTGAGTCGTAAAACCAACTATATCAGTTAGGTTGTCCCCAATTTTAGAATCTTTAATTGGTATATATCTTGGATTTTTATAATAGCCTAAATAATACTTCATGTTATCCTCCAATGTTTAGATTAATTATATTATATAGACATATAAAAATGCAACATTTTGTTGCACTTTATTGATTTTGATTATTACCGTATAACGACTCATTTGTTTGATTCAGATTCTCAAGATTTTGAGAAGATGTTTCATGGCTATAAGGATTTGGTTGATTTGGTTGGGAAACATTTTGTGTTACTTGGTTAACACTTGTTATTTGATTTTCAGGAATCTCTAAATTTTGATTATTAGAATAATTAGTAATTGGTGTAGTTTGGGTATTTAATTGGTTTACTACATCATTATTTGGATTATTTTCATTTAATTGAGTTTCACTCTTTATTGGTGTTGGTGCAACATTTGTAGTTAAATCAACTGTTGTAGCAACTGAACTTACTTGATTAAATGAAGGGTCTACTATTTTTTCTGTTTGAATAGGTGTTGCTATATTTTCTGAAGCCAAATTAATTGAGTTGATTTTTTCTTCTTCAGTAGTTTCACTAGAATTATTTTCATTTGTTTGGCTTGTTGGAACAACGGATGAATCAAATTTCTTACCTTTATTTATTTTTCTTTTATCATTCTTAATATTAAGAAGTGGATCATTTTTTCTTTTTTGTGATGTCACTATGAACATAATAATAGTTCCGATTAATCCGCATCCAAGTAATGTCATAAAAATAATTCCAGAGTAGTCTTTTTTAGGGGCATCTTTGGTAATTTTTATTCGGTAAGTGGTCTTGCTAGTTTCATCAGCACTAGTAACTTCAACAGCAATGATATCGCCATTTTTTAAGTTATCAGTTCCTGAAATAGAAACAATTGCTTTCTCATAATTTGGTATTGTATTAATGTTTATTGATGAAACATCTCTAGTAAGATGAATTTTATATTCGAAAATATTCGGATCAAAACCAATTGCATACCCTGGAACAAGCATACTTTTTAATGTTGAATCACTTTCTGGGTAATATATCTCTTCTCCTCTTGCTAGTCTTTCAACATTGAATGTATAGCATGCTGTTTTGCTTCCATCGGCTTTTGTAATATAAATATCGATAACATTGTTCCCGACTTGAAGTTTTGTGTTTCCTTCAATTCTTAAAGTTGAAGTTGGATCATTTAATTCATAGTCAAAATTAACTTCCTCAACATCATATAATACCTCTACACTATATTCCGTAATAAATTGTGAAAAAGTAACATTTAATTCTTTAGATGTTAATCTTCTTGGACGAATTGAAGGATCTGAAATATCTCTTGGTTTACTATCAGTAGGTTCTTCTTCATTTTTAGGCTCTATTTTTATATAATCACTTCTTAAAATCTCTTTTGCTTCATCTACTCCACTATCTTTTAAATGGTATGTAAAATCTTCTATAGCTACAGTTGCGTTAGTTGTTTCCAAAGGATTTTTTATTACTTTGCATGATAAAGTTATTAAATCGTTGGTACTTGCCGTCCCTGTTAAATCAAAAAAGTTATCTAGACTGCTATTTAAAACATTTAACCCTGGGGATAGAGCTATTCTATTACAAGATAAAAATTCACTACTAGTAATAGTGCCTGATAATTTATCATATACTCCTAATTCACCACTGATTTTACAAGAAAAAGTATCGTCAATTTGGTAGGAAGTACCTTCACAGGTTAATGTATATGCATATGTATTAAATGGTATAAAACTAATTATTAATAAAACTACTATTTTAAAATAATGTTTCATATTTTCTATTCTCCTCTTTTTATTCTACTATATAGTAATACTACCATAAATAGAAAAAAAAGTCACTAAAAAGCAAGAGATTATCTCTTGCTTAATTCATTAGTTAACACTTCTTTAACTTTGACAGGATTAGCTTGTCCTCTAGTTTTTTTCATAACTTGTCCAACAAAATAATCGAACATATTTGTTTTACCATTTTTATATTCTTCAATTTGAGATTTATTTTCATTAAGCACTTCAGTAATAACAGTAATTATTGCTCCATCATCACTTATTTGCTCAATTCCTTCTTTTTTCATTATTTCATCAGGTTCTTCTTCTCTTTCAAGAGTCATAAAAAATAACTCTTTAGCTTGTTTAGAAGATATTTTCCCATCTTTAATTGAAGAAATAATTACATTAAGTCTTTCTGGAGTTAAATATAAATATTGAATTCCTATTTCGTGTTTATAAGTATAACCTAAAATATTGCTGGTAATCCAGTTTGCAGCCATTTTAGCATCACTTCCTAATTCGATGCACTTTTCAAAATACTTGGCTATATTAATATCTTTAATTAAAATTCCAGCATCATAATCTGTTAAGCCATAACTACTAATATATTTTTCTTTTCGTTCATATGGTAATTCAGGTATACTATTTCTTATTTCTTCTAGCCATTCTTTAGTAATTTTAAATTTAGGAATATTTGGATCAACAAAATATTTATAATCAATAGCATCAACTTTACTACGCATACGAATAGTTGTTCCAGATTCTTCATCCCAACGTCTAGTTTCTTGTTCTACTTCATCATATCTTCCAGCATCTTTTAATTCAGTTTGTCTTCTAATTTCATATTCAATTGCATCATGAACTCCACTAAATGAATTAACATTTTTCATTTCAACTTTTGTTCCTAGAGTATCATCATCAGAAATCGAGACATTTACATCACATCTTATTTGTCCTTTTTTAGAGTCTGCTTCGGAAATACCACAATATTGATAAATAGCTCTGATATATTCAAGGAAAGAAACAGCATCATCAGCAGAATGTAAACATGGCCCAGTTACTAATTCAAGTAAAGGAACTGCAGCACGATTATAATCTATTATTGATGTATCATAAAGATGAGTCATTCTTGCTGCATCTTCTTCTAAATGGATATTATCTATATCTACTCTAAAACTTGATCCATCTTCTCTAATAATGTCAATGTAGCCACCCATACCTACACAATCTTCTGGAGGATTTTGAGTAATTTGGTAATTCTTAGGCATATCAGGATAATAATAATTTTTTCGTTCAAAGTACATATATTCTGGTTGACGGCAATTTAAAATTTCGCTCATCATTAGACTCATTCTAACAGCTTCTTTATTTAAAACTGGTAAAACCCCTGGAAATCCCATATCATAAGGTCTTACATTAGAGTTTGGAATATCGGTATATTCGTTTTTAGAACTTGAAAATACTTTTGAATTTGTCTCTGATACTTCACAGTGCATTTCAAGACCAATTGTTACTTTATATTTACTCACTATCTCCACCTCCTAATATTGGTGCGATTTGATCTTTATAGTCCATAGTTTTTTCTAAAGCATAAGCTATATTTAAAACGTTTTGATCATCATAGCAATTTCCAGTAATATTAACACCAACTGGTAAACCATTAATAAAACCGTTAGGTATTGTTATAGAAGGAAATCCTCCAAAATCACCAATTTGTAGATGCTCATCTAAAGCTATTTCTTCTTCATTAACGATTGTAGAACCATCTAATTTTTTAGCTGGACCTGTTCCAACAGGTAAGATTAATCCATCATATTTAGTAAATAATTCTTTTATTTTATCGACAATTAATCTTCTAACTCTTTGAGCATTTATGAAATATCTTTCTTGATTTTCTGCTTGAAGGACATATGATCCTATTATAAAACGTCTTTTTATAAGGGAAGAAAAACCTTTAGTACGATGATCTTTCATCATGTCCGCATAATTATCTCCTTCACCTCTTGGTCCAAAGATAAAGCCTGTTAAATTTGACATATTACTTGTTGCTTCGGCAAAAGCAATAACATTATAAACTGAAGGAATCGCATCAAGAATTTTCTTATCTATAGAGACTTCTTCAACAGTAAGACCAATGCTTTCACATTTTCTTAATGTTTCTTTAAAGTTTAATAAATGATTTTTTAATTCTTCTGAGGCGTTTGGATAATTTTCTATATTGCATAATTCTTTTATATAACATAATTTCTTACCAGAAACTTCATCAGTTAAATCATTATTTAAATGAATGTTACTTGAGTCCCAAGAAGTCATATCGTTTTTATCTATACCCTTCATTGCATCAATTACTATAGCAATATCTCTAACATTTCTTGCAAAGCAACCACAATGATCTAAACTAGAGGCATAAGCAAATAATCCATAACGTGAAATAAGTCCATAAGTTGGTTTAAATCCAACTATTCCACAATAAGCAGCTGGCTTACGAATTGAATCTCCTGAATCTGATCCTAATGCGTAAGGATATACTCCCGCAGCTACGGCGGCAGCCGATCCTGCTGAGGATCCTGCGCACATACGAGTTTTATCCCAAGGATTTAAAACTACTCCAGTGTGTCCAGTTGTTCCTGTTCCTCCCATACCAAATTCATCAAGTACTGTTTTATTTACTGGAACTGCTCCTTCTTTTTCTAAGTTTAATACAGAAGTTGCAGTATAGAATGGAACATAATCTTTTAAAGTATTAGATGAACCAGTTGTTAGGATTCCTTTTGTAGAATAATTATCTTTTACACCATATGGTATTCCTGATAGTAATGAGTCTGTAATATTTACTGGTTTTGCATCATCTAAGATTGTAACAAAGGCATTACATTCTTCTTGCAAAGCATGAGACAATTTTAAAGATTCATTTATTAATTCTTCACTTGTTACAGTTCCTTGTTTTAAATCTTCATGAAGCTCACTTATTGATTTTTTCATATATTTCATTATCCCACCACCTTTGGTACTGATACGCAACCATCATCGGTATCATCACAATTGTCTAGTAATTCTTCTACTGGTATAGATTCATCAGCTATATCTTCTCTTAATGTACATACAAAATCATCTAATGTATGTGTCATAGGTTTAATATTTTTTATACCTTCTATTTCATTTATTTTATTTATATTATGATCTATTGAATCAAATTCTTCATATACCATTTGTTTTTCTTCATTACTTAGCCCAATCATTAAAAGATCTGCTAACTTTTCTATTTTTTCTGGAGTAAATCCATTATTCATTATCTTCATCCTCCATTTCAAATTTTATTCCAAGTTCATTTAATTGTTCACTTGTAAGAGTACTTGGAGATCCCATCATTAAATCAGCTCCGCTAGCACTTGTTGGGAAAGCTTGAACTTCTCTTAAGTTAGGTTCATCTTGAATTAACATAATAAGACGGTCGATTCCAGGGGCCATACCTCCGTGAGGTGGGCATCCATATTTGAAAGCTGTAAATATTGATTTAAAGCGTGACTCAACTTCGTCTCTTGTGTATCCTACTATTTCAAATCCCTTAGCAAGTGAATCTAAATCGTGATTTCTTATCGCACCACTAGCCATTTCATTCCCATTACATACAAAATCAAATTGATATGCAAGTATTTCTTCAGGATTTTTCTCTTCATAATCTTTTATACCATTATGAGGATAGCTAAATGGGTTATGACAGAATTTATATTTTTTTGTTTGTTCATCAATTTCAAACATTGGAAAATCATTAATGATACACAATTCTAATTTATTTGGATCTAATAAGTCTAATTTACGACCTAATTCATTACGAATTAAACCTGCAAACTCTTGTGCTACTTTTAATCTTTTATTAGCAATAAAGAACATTACAGAATTAGTTTTCATATTAAATTCTTTAATTAAGTTAACTCTTTCTTCTTCGCTTAAAAACTTATCAATAGGTCCTTTAAATGTTCCATCTTCCATAAGAGTTATGTAACCAATTCCAGGCATTCCAATTGATGATGCATAATCAACTATTTCATTAAACCAAGAGTTAGAATAAGTGCCTATATCATCAACAACTATTACTTTGATGTTAGATTTTTTAAAAGGTCCAAAACTAGTATTCTCTAAAGTTTTAGTAGCATCTTTTATAATTAATGGATTTCTTAAATCTGGTTTATCAGTTCCATACATTTCCATTGAATCCTTGTAAGCTATTCTTTTAAAAGGAGGTTTTGTTACTTCTTTTTTAGAAAATTTAGTGAATGTATCATAGAAAATTGATTCTCCAATATTTAATACTTCGTCTTCTTCAACAAATGACATTTCTAAATCTAATTGATAAAATTCTAAAGTTCTGTCTGCTCGAGCATCTTCATCTCTAAAGCATGGAGCTATTTGAAAATATTTTCCTAATCCTCCAACCATTAATAATTCTTTATAAATTTGTGGTGCTTGTGGAAGAGCATAAAATTTACCTTTAAAAAGTCTTGATGGTACTACAAAATCTCTTGCACCTTCTGGTGAAGAAGCAGTTAAAATTGGTGTTTGTACTTCTGTAAATCCTAAATCATACATTTTATTTCTTAAAAAATGAAGAATTTCAGAACGAAGAAGAATATTGTTTTTAACTGTATCATTTCTTAAATCAAGATAGCGATATTTAAGTCTTACATCATCTTTGGTATTTTTTGATGACATTATTTCAAATGGTAATTCATGAACTGAGGCACCTAAAATATCTAGTTTAGATACAACAAGTTCAATATTACCTGTTGTTAAACGAGGATTTTCAGTACCTTCTTCCCTCACTCTTATAAAACCTGTAAGTCTTACAACAGATTCTTTAGCAATTCCTTTAAACATATTATCATCATTAGATACTGTTTGAAGTGTTCCGCTTTCATCTCTTAAATCAAGAAATAATACTCCCCCATGGTCACGTATATTTTCTACCCAACCGCTTACAGTAATTTCTTGTCCTTTTAAATCTTCTTTAAGTGAAGAAATTAAATGTGTTCTATATTTATTCATAAATAACTCCCCTTTCTAATATTCGCAGTTCCCAGGTGTTCTTGGGAATGGTATTACATCTCTAATGTTTTCTACACCTGTTAAATAAATAATAAGTCTTTCAAAGCCCATACCGAATCCCGAATGATAACAAGAACCATACTTTCTTAAGTCCATGAACCAATCAATTAATTCAGTATCTACTCCTAAATTTTCAGCTCGTTTTACTAATTTCTCATAATCTTCTTCTCTTTGGCTACCACCCATTAACTCTCCAGCTCCTGGAACTTCTAAATCAACTGCAGCAACAGTTTTTCCATCAGAATTTTCTTTCATGTACCAAGCTTTTATATCTTTAGGCCAGTTAGTTATGAAAACAGGAGCATTGTAATATTCTGTGATATATTTTTCATGCTCTTTTGCTATATCTGATTCATAATCTGGTGTAAATTCCCATTTTATATCAGCTTTTTTTAATAAATCAACAGCTTCATGATGGGTTATTCTAACAAAGTTAGAATTAACTAATTTTTCAAGTTTTTCTTTTAAATTTTTATCAACAAAGTTATTTAAAAATTTAATTTCTTCTTCACCATTTTTTAATACATAAGAAACAATACTTTTAAGCATTTCTTCTTCTATATCCATAAGACCGTCTAAATCACAAAAAGCTATTTCTGGTTCAATCATCCAGAATTCATTAGCATGTGTTTTAGTATTGGAGTTTTCTGTTCTAAAAGTTGGACCAAATGTATATATTTTTTTAAATGCCATAGCGTAAGCTTCACCGTGAAGTTGACCTGTACCAGTTATAAATGTTGGTTTTCCAAAAAGATCAGCTTTATAATCGACTTTTCCGTCTTCATTTTTGTTAATATTTTCTAAGTCTAGTGTTGTTACTTTAAACATTTGATTTTCCCCTTCACAATCGGAAGTTGTGAATAAAGGAGTATGAACATACACATAATTATGACTTTGAAAATATTCGTGTATAGCGTATGCCGCTAAATTTCTAATTTTAAATACAGCTTGAAATAAACGAGTTCTAGGACGAAGATGTGCAACACTTCTTAAAAATTCTTGAGTATGTCTTTTTGGTTGAATTGGATAAGTTTCATCACATTCTCCAACTAGTAATACATTACTTGCTTTAAGCTCATATTCTTGATTTCCACTTGATTCTACTAACTTTCCATCAACAATAATAGCACAACCTACTAACATTTTTTGAATCTCATCAAAATTAGCATTAGTTTTATCATACACAATTTGTAAAGTTTCAAAACTAGTTCCATCATAAAAGTCTATAAAACCAAATTCTTTTTGACGACGATGGTTTCTAATCCATCCTTCAACTCGAACTTCATCACCTATTTTTTTTGTTTTTAATATATCTATTAAATCCATTTTATCACCTTTTAAGGAGTTAATCGTGATGGTCCACGGAAGATAAACATTTCTTCTTTTAAGCTTGGTAACCCTAGTAATAACATTGTTAAACGGTCAACACCAATAGCAAAACCTCCATGAGGTGGGCAACCATATTTAAAGAACTCTAAATAGAATTCAACATCACGTCCTAAACCTTTCTCTTCTGCTTGTTGTTTTAGTATTTCATAACGGTGTTCTCTTTGAGCACCTGTAGTTATTTCTGTTCCTCGCCATATAAGGTCATATCCTTCAGGAATGTCATTTTTTCTCATATGATAGAAAGCTCTTTTAGTTTTAGTAAATCCTGTAACAAAAATAAATTCATGTCCAAATTCTTCCATAGCATACTTGCTTGTAAGTTTTTCTGCTTCCGCATTCATGTCACCAATATCGTGTTCTGGGATATTGTAGCCATATCTGCTTTCTAACTCTTTATATAAATCTTGTAAATTTATTCTTGGAAATGGTCTTTTTGGAACAATTACTTCTGTACCAAATAATTCTTTTATTTTGTCCTCGTATTTTTCCTTAACTTTTTCTAAACCAGCAACTAAAAGTCTTTCTTCCATGTCCATTACATCTTCATAGGAATCAATATAAGAGAACTCTAAGTCAAATGAAGTAAATTCTGTTGTATGACGATTAGTATTCGAATTTTCAGCTCGAAAAGCTGGTGCTACTTCAAAAATCCTTTCAATTCCTGAAGCCATTGCCATTTGTTTATAAAATTGAGGACTTTGAGCTAAATAAGCCTTACGGTCAAAATATTTTACTTCAAATACATCACTGCCTGATTCAGAAGCTGCACCAATTAATTTTGGAGTATGAATTTCTGTAAAATCTTCTTTAATTAGGAATTCACGCATACCTGTCACAAATGCTGTTTGAACTTGAAACATTAAATTGTTTTTTTCACTTCTTAAATCTATCCAACGATAATCAAGTCTCGTATCTATATTGGCACTACTATCTATAGGAATTGCATCCGCACTAGATAGGACTTCAACAACTTCAGGCAAAAATTCTTTTCCTCCTTGTTTGACATATTCACTTTTTACCATTTTACCAGTAAATGATAAAACAGAGTTAGCAAGAATTCCTGATAATTTTTCAACAATTTCTTTATCTTTTTCTTTATCTATAGAAACTTGTATTGAACCACTGCGATCTTTTAAGATAACAAAAACCATATATTTTGTATCTCTTATAACATCAGCCCAACCAGATATTTTACTACTTTCATTTTCTTTTAATTCATTAATTAAAACTCTTTCCATATGTTAAATATGCATATCTAAATAATCAACTAAATTATTTAAATTAATGCTTTCCTCCTCTTTTGTTTTATTGTCTTTTACAGTTATTTTATTTTCTTTTAAGTCATTGTCGTTAAGTACAACTAAATATTTAGCATTAAATCTATCAACACTTTTAAATTGAGATTTAAGGGATTTATTCATTAAATCTGTTTCGGCTATGAATCCGTTTAATCTTAAATCTTGAGCTAAATAACATGCTGTTTCTTTTTCAGAAGCTGAAACATATAGTAAATAAACATCAATTGAATCATTTATTGGAATATTTACATTGTTTTCTTCCATAGCAAGGATAGTACGATCATATCCCATTGCAAAGCCAACTCCGGGAGTTGATGGCCCATCTAGAGTTTCAACAAGACCATTATATCTTCCTCCACCTCCTAGAGCATATGAATTATTTAAAACAACTTCAAAAACAGTATGATTATAATAATCGAGTCCTCTTACTAAACGTTCATCAATTTCATAATTAATATCCATCATGTCAAGTAAGTCTTTTAATTTTTCAAAACGTGATTTTGACTCTTTGTTTAAATAATCTAAAGTTTTTGGAGCATTTTTTAAAATGTCATTTTCAGCATCAATTTTGCAATCTAGGATACGTAAAGGATTACTTTTTAATCTTTCTTGGCAGTCTTCACATAAATTATTAATATGCGGTTTAAAATATTCTACTAATTTTTCGCGATAGGTATTACGTGATTCACTATCTCCTAAAGAATTTAATTTAATGGTCACATCATCAAGACCCAGAAGTCTGTAAGCATTGTATGCTAAAGAAATAACTTCAGCATCACTCATTACATCATCAGAACCAAAGCATTCAAATCCCCATTGTGTAAATTCCCTATTTCGACCACTTTGAGGTCTTTCGTAGCGATACATTTTCATGTTATAAAATACTTTTACCGGATCTGTCATATTTCCATATAATTTATTTTCAATAAACCATCTAACAACTCCTGCTGTTCCCTCTGGTCTTAAAGTTAGATTTCTGTCTCCTCTGTCTTTAAAATCATAAGTTTCTTTTTTTACCATATCAGTTGATTCACCAACACCTCTATGGAATAAATCACTCGACTCAAAAACGGGAGTTTCAATGTAGCCATAGTTATATTTTTCGCAAATACTGGCAAGTACGTCGTCTACATAAGCTCGTTTTTTTGCTAAATCACCATAAATATCATAAGTTCCTTTTTGTTTAGTTATCATAATTATCCTCCTTAAACTAAAAAAACCTACATAAACGTAAGGACGAACGAATCCGCGGTGCCACCTTACTTTACATAGGTACTCTTTACTTGTTTTATCGCTTCAAGCGTTTTGTTATTTGGAAGTGTTATCAAAATAATGCGTATGTGGCATTTCCACCAACTAGCCTTCTCTTTCATACTTAATTATTAAGTCGGGTCTCCCTAACAAAAGTTAATTTAATTATAGTTAATTTTTGTATTTAAGTCAATAAATATTGCAGCGTTTCTTAAAAATACAACTATTTCTGTAAATTTATTTATATATTGCTAAATTATGACTTTTATGAGTTAATACTTTTTTCTTAATATTTATCCTTTTTATCGCTTCATTACATTCATGTTCATCTATCTCGTTTGAAAAATGTATATCTTCAGTATTTATACTCTTAAGGTATTCTAAGTATTCATCAAATTCACTTTTTAGAGTATCTTCAATTAGGGGCATATTTTCCTTTGCCCAATCAAATCTTCTTTTTTTATAAGTGCTATCGTATTGATTTAATTTTTCTGCTAAATCCTCACTTTGAAGAATATCCCAAATAATTTTTTGTTTATCTGTTATTTCTTTGTGTGCAGTTTGAAGGTCCCTTATTGGTCTAAATATCTCTTCATTAAGATCTTTACTTATCTTACTTTGTTTAATACCAACCTTTTCATCTCTTATTTTTTTCTTTACATCTTTTAGTTTATATCCATAATTGTGAAATATTTTTATTTTTTTATTTATATCAATAATATTTTTTATAGATAGAAAGATACCGCCCCCTGTACATAAAGCAGTCATAATAGCAGAAATAACGTTAAAAATTGAAACTGGAGGTGTTATAATATTTGCAATACATAGTCCTCCTAACACAGCAGTATACATCCCTATAAGCATTGTTGATTTAATTTTCTTTGGTAAATCATATCTAATATTTATTAAGTCAAGCTTTCTTTTACGCTTTTTTTCCAATTCATTTAATTTATTATTAATATTGATTGATTTATTTGTTAATTTTATTAATTCATTCTCTAATTTTGTTCTTATCATAGACAATTTGCCTTTCTTTTAGATGTTATAATATAGTAATATGTATTTTATGTCAAATAAAAATAATCTATGTAATTAGATTATTTTGTATATTCACAGGCAGAACATTTAACAATGTCTTTTTTTGTAACTAGTAGATTATCACATTCTGGACATTTTTCACCTGTAGGAAGATCCCATAACGCAACATCACATTTAGGATATTTGTTGCAGCCATAGAATATTTTCCCTCTTCTTGTTTTCTTCTCAATTATCTCACCATCACATTTTGGACACTTACAAACTGTTATGATTTCCTTTTTCTCTGCTTTAATGTACTTACATGTAGGATAATTACTACAAGCAGTAAATTCACCATATTTTCCTTTACGAATTACTAATTCATTACCACATTCAGGGCATGCTTCTCCAGTAAGTTTAGGAGCTTTTTTTTCCATCTCAGTAAAAGCTGTTTTTACTAGTGGTTCAAACTCGTCATAAAATTCACGTAAAACTTTAACATTATCAATATTATCCTCAGCTATTTTGTCTAGATCATTTTCCATTTCAGCTGTATATTCAACATTAATAATATTCGAAAAGAATTCTTGTAATTTATCAGTAGTTTCTATTCCCATTTCGGTTGGATGAAATTTCTTTTCTTCTACAACAACATAGTCTCGATCTTTTAAAGTCTTCATAGTTGTAGCATAAGTACTTGGTCTACCAATTCCTAAACTTTCCATTTCTTCAATAAGAGTAGCTTCTGTATATCTGCTAACTGGTTTAGTAAATTTTTGTTCGGTTTCAATATCTTCTGTAGAAACTATACCCTTATATTTACTAAATTCTGGTAATATAGTATCATTTGAAACTGAATATTCTTTATAGGCACGTAAGAATCCATCAAAAATTAATATTTGCCCAGTTGTTTTAAATTTATAATCATTGTTATTTAATATAACAGTTGTTGCAAGAACTCTAGCATCTTTCATTAAACTAGCCAAAGCACGAGCATAAATAATTGAATATATTTTATATTCATCAGCTGACAAATATTTTTTTACACTTTCTGGAGTACGATGAATGCTTGTTGGTCTAATTGCTTCATGAGCATCTTGAACATTTTCTTTTTTCTTGCCTTTTTTTACAGCACCAACATAGTTATCTCCAAAATTACTTTTTATATAAGCAAATGTGTCATTTATAAATACAGGGGATAATCTAGTAGAATCTGTACGCATATAAGTGATTAAACCTACTGTTTCACTTCCTAAATTTATTCCCTCATATAATTTTTGAGCAACACTCATAACTTTTGAAGAATTGTAATTAAATTTATTAATACAAGCTTGTTGAAGTGTTGAAGTTGTAAATGGCATGACACCACTTCTATTTTTCTCTTTTTGTTCAATCGACTCTATTTTAAAATCTTTATCTAATGAATCAAGTACTTTTTTTACTTCTTCTTCGTTGTGTAATTCTATTTTATCGGTTTTATATTTTTCTAGGCTACTATCAAATTCAGCAAAGTGAGCAGTTACTGTCCAGTATTCTTCAGGAACGAAAGCGTCTATTTCTCTTTCACGGTCTACAATTAGCTTTAATGCAACTGATTGAACACGTCCAGCACTTTTACCACCTGTTTTTGATTGCATAAGTTTTGATAATCTAAAACCTATTATACGATCAAGTATTCTTCTTGTTTCTTGGGATTTAACTAAACTATAATCTATTTTTCTAGCATGATTAAAAGCTTCTTTGACTGCTCCTTCAGTTATCTCATTGAAAACTATTCTTTCATAGGAATCGTCTTTTATTCCTAAAGCATCATATAAATGCCAACTAATTGCTTCTCCTTCACGGTCTGGGTCGGTAGCAAGGTAGACAAAATCACTTTCTTTAATATCTTTTTTTAAAGCATTTATATCTCTTTTTTTACCAGGGATTGCTATGTAATTTGGCTCAAAGTTAGCTTCAACATCTACCCCTAAACCATATTTCCCTGTTGTAGAAAGATCACGAATGTGACCTTTACTTGAGACAACTTTATAATTATTTCCTAAATAAGCACCAATTGTATGTGTCTTAGCTGGGGACTCCACTATTACTAGTTTCATATTTTTCCTCCGATTCTGTTGTTTTTATCGCTTACTACTCTTCATCTTTTTTTTGATATTTTTTTAAACCATCACCTAAATAATTAAAGTAATTAGATTTAATAGCCGATGCACTCATTTTTTGTCTATTAGATATTTCCTGATTAATATACATTAATTCTTTATCTGTATATTTTTCTGCTCCTTCAAGATATTTCATGCTACTATTTGGAGCGTGATAATAACCTCTCTCATTCGTCCATGATCCATCAGCGAATACTGCACGTGATGAATGAGTATTTGAAAAAATATCTGTTCCTAAATAAAGTCTTGGATCGTATTCAAGATCAAACATATTTAGTAACGTTGGTAATAAATCTATTATAGTTGTGTAATCTTCAACAACCAATGGTTCCATTTCTGAATTATAAATGAACATTGGTGTCTTGTCAACGTTTTTATTTGTAGTGGAATTTCGGTTAATTGTATAGCCTGCATTATTTTTTTCTAGGAACTCATTAATCTGAGAATCAGTTAAACCGTATGGAAAATGGTCACCAAATACAGCAATAACAGTATCTTTTAATTTATCTGTTTCTTCTAATTGTTTTAAAAGCTCTTGAAAAGCTTCATCCATTACTTGCATCTTTGAAAGATATCTAGATAAATTTGATGAATATCCTAAATCACGATATTTTTTATAATAACGTTCTGAACATATTTGTGAATCAATATATGATTGATGTGGTGTTACTGTTGCAAAATAAGCCATAAACTTATCTTCATTCATATAGTATTTTTGAGCAGCAATAAACATATCTTTATCATCAGCTTCAGTATAATTAGTTGAATAAGGTATTTTTAAATCTTCAACACCATAATATTTATTTGCTCCAAGATTAGGTAAAATTTTAGATCTTCTATAAAACTTTTGCGTATAGTCATGATAAGCTGAAGTTTTATATCCTGCATTATTGAAAATATTAAATACTGCTTCAGGGTATTTATTAGATGCATAAGTATTAGCTGTACATGTGTTATTTATAGTAAATAAACTTGATAAAACAGTAAATTCATTGTTGCCAGTAGAACAATTATTTCTTGGACTATAATTATTCTTAAAAGATATCCCCTCATGATACATTTTATAAAGAGTTGGAAAATATTCTTCATTATAAATTGCAATTTCATTAACTGACTCCATCATGATAATAATTAAGTTTTTATCTTTAAATTTGCCTGTCATATCGTTTTTAGGAGTAATACTACGATTAATAAAATAATTATTTAATGATTTAAAGGTTCCATCATTAGTTTTGGAAATTAATTCTTTCCATGAGGTGTCATCTATTTTTCTCTCTAAATCAACGGGAACTACTTCATTATTATTTTCTTTGTTTTCAATAACTGATTTATTTAAATTTAAATTCATGACATAATCGGCATCGATATGTAAAATACTTGCCTTAATATCACAAAAGCCAAACATTAAGACTCCAAAATTATTAACTGTTAGATTAGAATTTTCAGGATATAGCCATAATCCATAATTACTTTCTGTTTGAAGTTTATTTTTAAAATTATCTAATCTTATAGTTGCATAATAAGCACTGGATAAAATGATAATTATAACTACTGTTACAACTTCAATATAAATTTTTTGAATTAATGTAAATTCACTGTTTCTTTTAATGTTTTTTGTGACAAATCGGTCTATAAAAATATAGTAAATTAAAAATATAATTAAAGGTATTAAAATTGTATAGTGAATTACTTTATAAGAACTAAAGAAGTCTCTAATAAACTCTCCTACTTTTGTTCCTTGATCAGCATTACCTATTCCCATAAAAAAGCCAATATAACTTGATAATCCAAATTCAGCAAAATTATAAATTCCGACAAATAAAATATAAATTATATTTAAAATTCTTTGTCCAAGTTTTGGCAAAAAGTGTCCTATAAAAGATACAAATAAACTTATTATTATTGATGATAATAGAATCCTAACAACAGCAAAATCGTTAAAAGGAGCTCCTGTAAAAATTCTTACAATCATTTCTGTTATATAAGTAAAAGCACTTAAAATCAATGTAGATAAAACCACCCTGTTTTTAAAAAACTTTTTTATCATTTAACTACCACGCTTTCTTCTTCACTATCTTTAATTAAATCACTTATTGGAGCAAATGTAAATCTATAAAAATCTTTTACTCCAAATTTTTTTACAGCTTCAATGTGGGCTTTAGTACCATAGCCTTTATGTTTTTCAAAGCCATATTCAGGGTACATTTCAGAAAGTTCTATCATCATTCTGTCTCTTGTTACTTTAGCAATAATTGAAGCGGCTGCAATTGAAGCGGATTTAGCATCTCCTTTTATTATTGATGTACTATTAATATCTATATCAAGTTTTACAGCATCAATTAATAAATACTCAGGTTTTATATCTAGATTATTTACAGCTTCTTTCATTGCTTCTTTAGTTGCTTCTAATATATTTATTTCATCAATTCTTTTGGGAGAGATTATCCCTATACCATAACTTAAGGCATCCTTTATTAAGATTTCATATAATTCTTCACGTTTTTTTTCACTGATTTTTTTTGAATCATTTAAACCATCTAGTTGATAGTTTATTGGTAAAATACAGGCACATGCGACTACAGGTCCACATAATGGTCCTCTACCTACTTCATCTATTCCAGCAATAAAGTTTAAACCTTTTTTATATAATTCTTTTTCATATTCAAGTAAATCATTCATGTTACTACTTCCTTTAAATTCTATCAAACGTTATGTTTTTTACTAATTCGTTTTTTATATCGTTTAAAATAGCATTACTAACTCTTTCATAGTCTACTTCTCCACCCTTAATAATAGCTCCTATTTTTTTACTGATAGTTTCATAAGCTTCAACAGTTTCTTCGTTATTAAAAGTTTCTAAATTATAACGTGATTTTAAAATAAGTGGATAATATTTAGATAATTTATTTAATATGTGTATCGCCACTTCATCAACGTCAAGTATTTCACTTCTAATCGCACTGAAGGAAGCAAGATTTAATGCTACCTCTTGATTTTCAAATTTTGGCCATAAAATTCCTGGAGTGTCTAATAATAATATATTTAGCTTAGTTTTTAGCCAAACCAAATTTGTTGTAACTCCTGGACGATTACCAACATTAGCAACTTTTTTCCCTGCTAAACGATTAATAAATGTTGACTTGCCAACATTAGGAATTCCAACAACTAAAGCTCTTATTTCTTTAGGTTTTAAACCTTTTTCTTGACGTTTTTTATTAATCTCTTCACTTATTTCATTTGTTTTTACTAAAACTTCTTTGTAATCAAAATTATCTTGCAAGTTGGCTAGTATTACTTTATGCCCTTCACTTTCATACTTTTTTACCCATTTTTTAGTTTCCTCTAAATCACATAAATCAGATTTAGTCATAATAATTATTCTGGCTTTATTTTTTGTTATTGAGTCTATGTCACTTATTCTACTTGACTCTGGAATTCTTGCGTCAATAAGCTCATAAACAATATCAATTAATGGCAGTAACTCACCTATTTGTTTTTTTGTTTTTGCCATATGTCCTGGAAACCAGTTGATATTTGTCGTATTTTGTTGATTGTTCATTGCTATCACTTTCCTTTTAATTAGTTTTCTTTTCTATTTTATAATTTTTTTAATAAAGATTTCTCTTTTTATATCTTTATAATTTTTAGTTTTTTAACTAAAATTTATATAGTTTAAGAAAGTCTTGTTATTTTATCACTTTTACATAGAAAATATTGCGATATTTTTTTATCAAATAGTTTATATTTCTCAACATTAAGCTCTTGTTTATTTGATAAAATATGACTTATTAGATCATTATTTATACTTATATAATTGGTATCATAGAAATTATTTTTTATGTAAAAATCTAATCTTTTTTTCCGAATTATATAGTCATCATATGTTTTGTTAATTTCGTCTATGTTTAAATATATTTCTTTATCATTATTAGCATTTAAATACCACTTTAATAGATATGTTCCTATCCCCTTGTTTCTGTAGTTTTCTTTTACTGCTAAATATAAAATAAATCTTTCATTTTTATTCTCAATAGAATATAAAAATGAAGATATATCATTTTTAATAAGTAATACATATATATTTGCTCTCTTAAAATATAAATTGAGCAATAATTTTATTAGAGAGTATCTATTTTCTTTATTAAATGAATCTAAATATATTTTTTTTAAATCTTGATAATATTTAATGGTAAATTTTTTTATTTCATATTCCATTTCTTACCTCTTTTCTTGTTTTAGATAAATATATATTAACTTTTCTTTGGTAAATTATTATTTTGATAAAATTTCCCTATGTAAAGTATTTTAATTATTTATTGTAAGTTAATTAACTGTATATGTAATTTAAATTACTTTGACATCCTTATAATTTATATATAATTGATTTCCCAATAACATCTTTATAATTAATGTTGATATTAACTTCAAGAGATTCTAATTCAATGTCAAAACAATTTTTTTTATTCATATAACAAATGTCTGAAAAGTTATCAAATTTTAAATAAAATATTATAGAATCGTCTGTTGGCTTTTTTATGTAGCAATCTGTCGGCCAAATTAAGGCTGGTTCATTATTTTCACAAAGGCAATATTCATTAAATTCAATACTTTGTCTTTTTCTTGTTTTAATACTATTAATTTCTTTCCAATTATATATATGTACACATAAACTATATTTTCCTGTTTTATCCTCTATGTATAGTTCGCTTTTATTTAGTTCAATTTTACTTATGCCAATGCTCTGTCCATTTAAAATTAAACAATTCTTAAAATCATTCATAAATAAACACCTTAACTCAATTATTATTATATCATATAGTTTATACTTTTTAAGTAATCTATTTGTTTTTTTGATGAAGTTGTAAATTATCTATTAAGATGGTGATTTTAATATTCTTCTTTGTTTTTATTTAATATAAAAAGCTATCTCTTCATAAGTGAAGTTGTAAGATAAAAGTGTACACAAAAAGAGTGTATGCTTTTATTTTTGTTATAATTAAAATAAGGAGATGAAGATATGGCTAGAAAAGATTATTTTAACACAACTATGTTGTTGAATACTTTATTAAGATAATGGTATTGGAATTATTTATATATTTATCAGTTAATAATGATAAATTATTAGAATAACAACATAAAAAAACAACCTTTTGCCTTTCGTAAGATTAGCATTAGATTGCTTCTATAAGAAAAAACCATTATATTTTGTTGCTTTAACAATGAAAATGGTAGTCTTTTTTTGTTATGAAGTTGTAGGACAAATAAAAAGAAAAAACATTACTTTGTGAAACTTTGTAGTACGTTGCTTAATAGGATTTTCAAAGGGAAAATCCTATTAGCATATATAGTTATTGGTTTGCTAGTATCGTAGTATTAATACTAGCTTGTCTAAAGAGTTGGTTTTATAAAGAAACCCGCTAGTTACGGAGTTTCCTCTAGATTTCTGTGATTTAAAAATACTAATTGTTTGATAATTGTAATAAACTATTATTTTCAGATAATTGTTTTTGATATTCACTTCTAATACGAATTAGAATTTGATCTAACTCTAATGTTGTAATTTTTCCACCATTAATTGTTAATGCTTCTATTTCTTCATCTGTTAAATAGTTAAACAATGGTTGGCATTCATTAAAGTGAATATAATTGGAACATAAATCGAAATGGTTGTCAGTACCTTGATGCATTCTGTACCAAGCTTTAAAATTATTATGGTATTCATAACATATTCCACCACTATCAGATGCACGTAGTATATATAAATTAGTTTCATTATCTACATTTGCATTTTCCATTACAACTAAATCTTCCATATTGAATGTTTCAACATTTTTTAATCTTTCTTTTTTTTCTAACAAACTTGCAATTTCATTTTCGAGTTCCTCACGTTTTTCAATATAATCACTTAGGTATTGTTTAATAAAATCTTCACTATTATCACTTACAACAGTTGAATTAGTTGAAGGAAATGAATTATTTTTAGAATCTAATTTACCTAGTCCAAATATTGATTCGTCATCACTTACAATAGTTGCATTAGTCGATTTAAACGAATTATTTTTAGAATCTAATTTACCTAATACAAATCCAGTTGCTACTAATACTATACTTAATCCTCCTGATATAATTCTTATTTTTAAGCCTTCATTTAATTTAATGTTTTTCATTAAAAATCCTCCATCCGTGGGTTCGTATTCTATCATAAAATGTCTTGCCTGTCAAATTTTAGCGCCTGCATTTATTACTTAAAGACTAAATGTATTTTAATTAATATAAAATAAATATATGGCATTTAGTCTTTTAAAAGTATTAAATATATTCTTATCAATTGTTTTCTTAATTAATAGAAAGAAAAAAACAAAATGTTTTTCATAACTTTTTTTATTAAAAGAGAAAAAATATAATTGATATAGATAAAAATATTAGGAAATTAAATCATTAATAGTGTAGCCTAGTTCCTTTAGTTTTTGAAAAAGTAAACTTGGTGATAGACCTAAAAGAGTGTTATAGTCACCTTCTATTTTTTCGATAAAGAGAGCTGCTTTCCCTTTTGGAACATAACCACATGTCTTCATTATTTTGTCTTCATGATTAATATACCATTCTATTTCATCATCTTCTACCTTTTTAAAGTAAATATCTACTTTTGAAGAAAATGAAATAGTTTTATTTTGGTATAAATCCAGAATAGTAACTCCTGTATAGGCAGAATTTACATTTCCAGATAGTTCTTTTAAATTATTGGCAGCTTCTTTTGGAGATTTAGGTTTTTCATATATTTTATTTTTATAATAAATTATTGTATCAGCAGCAATAATAATTGCTTTATCAGATATCTTTGTTGCTACAGATTTAGCTTTATTTAGTGACAGTTCTTCCACATACTCATCTGGTTTTTCTTTGGTACTAATTTCATCTATGTCACTTGTCACCACTTTATATTTTAATCCAATCATTTCTAATATTTCTTGTCTTTGTTTAGAAGAAGAAGCTAATATAATTTCCATTTTATCACTATTCCTTACTATCTTTTCTTTTTTATTATAACACGTGTTATATGAAAACTGTATTTATGCAAATCAAAAAGAAAATAATTAGTAATAGAAGTTGAAAGAAAGATAATTATATAAAGATATAGATTATAATTAATTAATATAAAATAAGATATTACAATGATAACAGATTTAACTATAAAGTTTAATTTATTGCTATTACAGATAAAATATATTAGACTCATTAATAATAATTTAAATAGTAATGGATATAACAGATGGTTATAAGTTATCATATTAAAATATGATTTAAAGAATAAGTAAATTAAAAGATATTCAATCAAACTAATAATTATTATACTTATAGTGCCAAATATATATTTTTCTTTTACCCATTTTTTCGATTCATATCTTGTTGCCATATTGTTATGTATTTTTATATTTTCGTACATATAAAAATATAATATAAATATAATAAAGCAAAGTATGTTAAAGAAAAATAGTGGGACTTTTTCTAAATTATAACTGCTAGTAACTGGGTAACATAAAAAATTTAAAATATAATTAAATATTTCTTGAGGCGAATAATCATATAAAAGTATATTAGTTTTTAATATCCACATATCCCCTACTAAAAATATTATATATATTATAAAAAATATCCCAATGTGTTTAAATGTATTTTTTAATATTTCTAACTGGTATTTCATCTAAATATCTCTTTTCTTAAGTATATTATTTTTAGTTATTATGAATAAGACTATCCACCACATAAGAACATACAGAACAAAATTTAATACTTCTCCTGTGAATGATTTAAAATTAGCTCCATATAAATAAGAACTTAAAAGAAATGGTGTTTTTTCAGAAAATATAAAGACATTCGAAACTAATAATATTATTAAGATAATTTTACTAGTAATTGTATTTTTATAATGCATAATATATACATACATATTAATAGTAAACATTGTAATTAATCTTACTACTAAAAAATATATTAAATAAACTGTGATACTTAAATGAGAATACTTAAATGTTATATTTTGTATACCATCAACAAAAATAATTGAAAAAGATACATTAAGCAAAAAACACACTATTTCCATTATAATAGTTATTAAAATTATGTCTTTAATGTTTTCTAACATTATCTTCTTTTGAGTCCCATATCGGTGAACTTGATAATGGAAGTTAATATTTTTCTTTATATATAAAGTTGTATTTACAATTAATAAAAAGATTGTAAATAATGAAGAAATATAATATTGGTAGTTATAAATTAAATTAAAAAAGAAATTATAGTTTTCTCTTGGCAACATAGTTGGCACAAAAAGAGAAAAAAGAATCAGGAAAAAGAAACATATTAATCTTTTAGAATTTAGATGTTGCTTTACACGATTATAAGAATTATTTAACATTTTGTGTCTCTTTTATGGAACCATTATCAAACACATATATTTTATCAGATAGTTTTGTTAAATCTTCTTTGATATGTGTGCTAATAATTATTAATTTTCCTTCTTTTTTCTTTTTTAGTAAATACTTTGTAAGTTTATCAACTGTTGCCTGTTCAATCCCATTAAATGGTTCATCTAAAATTAATATATCAGGATCCTCCATTATTGCTTGTGCTACTCCTAATTTTTGTTTCATACCTAAGGAATATTTTGAATACTTTTTATTCATTTCTTCTTTTAAATTAACAAGTTCTAAAGTTTCTATTATTTTATTTTCGTCTATTGTTTTATTAATATCAGCTAGTAGTTTTAAATTATTAAATCCAGATAAATCAGAAAAAAAAGCAGGCTTTTCTATTAAAATACGCATGTTTTTAGGATAGACTTTTTCTTTATTTATATCTACTCCATCCACTATTACAGAACCACTTGTTGGAACATAAAGTCCACTTATAATTTTTTGCAATACACTTTTTCCTGATCCATTTCTACCATAGAAACCATATATGTGTCCAGATTCAAATGTTGCTGAAATATTATTAATTATTAAATTTTTCTTAAATGATTTACTTACATTCTTTAATTCTATTTTCACGATTTACGCCTCATCTCCATCATCATTTTTTTCGCAATCTATAATTAGGCTTTCCTTATCCTTATAGGATATAAAAACTAAAACAAAAGAAATTATCATTAACACCGTAATAAAGATAATTTTTGGATAAAACCCAGAACTTAACTGTAAAGCACTCATATCTATAATATTTAAAAAGCCACCATCATAGAATTTGAATACTACAGGTAAAACTAATCCATTTAAAACTATTTCTAAAAATAGTTCAATACCAATAATCGCCAAGAAACTTTTTATCACTGCTAAGATGTAATTATGTTCTTTTCTTGCAATTAATAAGGTAACATTAGTGTAAATTAATCCTAATACTAAAGCATTATACAAATCTTTAAGATTATAAAGTAACATGTTGTTACCAAAGTTATATTCATTTAAATTATTTGCTTCCATATTTATGTCACTTATTATATAAGTGTTAGTATATATATACATTATTATATAACATATAAGTAACATAACTGGAACAATAATAGCGTATTTCCATGATGATATAAATAGTTCTTTCTTTATTTTGCCATAACTTTTGCGATGATTAGTATTTTTAAGTATTTCTGATCTTAAATATTTTGTAACATATAAACAAGATCCGGCTATGATAATAAAAAGAAAAAAGAAAACATTATATCCATAGAAAATATAATTATTTATTATTTCAAAACCTAAATCGTATATATCAAGTTTTTCGTAGGGATTATCTTCTTTTAAAATTATTTGACATACTTCATAATTTGTTTCACCTTCTACCACCTTATTACAGTCTTCAATAGTTTTTTGATGGTTATTACTTAAATTTTCCTGATTATTTTTTACATCATTTGCAACTTTTACAGAAGACAACGCAAAGCAAATAGATAAGATTAATACAATAATAAAAAATAAATTTTTGTTCTTAAAATTTTTCATATAAAACTCCTACAAAAAAGAAAAAGGATTCCCTTTTTTTAGATTTATAACTTGCACTTATTCTGTTCACAATATAACATTTATGTTATCTGTAGTCAATAAATATTAGAATATTATTTTTTATTATACTTTATTTTTTTGAACTTTTCTTTTCTTCTAAAATTTTGCTAACTCTTTCTTTAAATTCAGGATAAACCGCAATTAATTCAGAAATTGCACCAGTTAAACCACTCTCTTCATATTTTATATACTTTTCAATTAAGTCTGAATTGTCTAAAGGTATATTTTTAGGTCTATTTGGATAACGATATATTTTTATATTCCCCTGCTTTTCTTCTTTTTCTAGTTCTACTAATATATTATCTATAGTTATTTTATTTAGTGGCTTAATGGCTTTTTCGAATGATATAACTTCTTTACTCCAAAGATAATCATAATGGGAAAAAGTTTTTCCATTCAGTTCGTAAATATATCCTTTGTTGTTAAATAAATTTTTAAATACCCCAGATCTTCTTTCTACTAATTCAATCATACCATCAACTGAAGATACTAAGATATCCAAATCTCGATGTCCTTTAGGGGCGGAGTTAATTAAGGCAACCACTTGATAAGATGTTGCGTATATACAAAGTTTTTGGTGGGTACTCATTCTAGCTGTAAGCTCTTTAATATCTCCATTTTGACTACCGTGGTATACTATTTCCTTCATTGTTTTCATTCCTCTTTTAACGTTATTTATAAATCAAATTATAAATAGTTTTTCGTACTTCTTTTATTCGTTTATTTAAAAATTCGGGATGACTTTTTATCCATCTTCTATTTAATGGTGATGGATGGGGTAAGACTATTGCCTTTTTTCCATTTAATATATTATCTTTAAATATTAAATCTTCAAATTTCTCGTCTGGAAAAAATATTTTAGCTGATGCAGAACCAATTATGATATAAATTTCATTATTTATTAATTCTAATTCTTTTTGAATCCACATTTTATAACAGCATTTGGGTGGCTGTTTGTCACTTTTTCCATCAGACTGTTTCCCTGGGTAACAATGTGCTAATGCACTAATATAAAAATTATCATTATTGTAAAAGTCCTCTTCTGTTATTTGATACCAATCATTTCTTAGCGTTTTTCCAGAAGCATCAGTAAATGGTTTCCCTGACTCATGAACACTTTTTGATGGTGCTTGACTTATTTGAACTATTTTAGAATTAGCATGTCCCCAAATAATTGGATTTGGTATAAATCCAAATGATGATTCACAGTGACGACATTTTTTAATTTGTTTGATTAGTTCATCAAATTTCATGTTAGCACTCCCTTTATAAATCTATTTTTATTATTAAAGATTTTGTTGGACTATTAAATTTATTTACTATTTTGCTTCCAACTATGGAAAAACCCATATTAGTAAATAACTTTATGGCATCTGCTCTATCTTCTTCAAAACTATTATATAAAGTCTTTATATTATTTTTTCTAGCAAAATCTAGTAATAAAGATAAAGCTTTTTTACCAAATGATCTTGAACGATATTTAAATTCAATTAAGACTCCACAATAATACCTTTTTTCAAATTCATTGTAATGATATGTAACATAACCGATATAATCTTTTAGTTCTTCATCTTTAATGTAAGCTAAGAATATACCTTTATCTTTTTTCTTATTAAACTCATCTTCCCAAGATGACTCTTTTAATTCAATACAGCCTGTATCATAGTCATAACCCAAATAATTTACATCGTATCCTGCATTGTAACTCATAGTTTTGGGATCTTCTTGTATTTTTTTTAGATACCAATAGTCTTCAATATTGGGAATGAATAAACTCAAATTATTACTAGTTCGTAAATTTGTATATTCAGAATATTGTTTTATAAAATTTGTTAGTGAACAAACTAAACTATATAATTTATTTAAATTATGTCTATCACGAAATTTAGCATTTATCTCTAACTGTATTACATCTACATCTTTTATGTTATAAAGATATTGCGTAATTGCTCCTCCTTTAAATGGATTGTTATGTTCTATATTTGTAATATTATTTTCTTTAAATGCTTCTTCTAATTCTTTAATGGTGGAAAAATCAGCAGTAAGATTATTAAGTGTACCAAACTCAACATCAAAATCATGAGAGTTTTTTGCCCCATGAAGATCTAAAACTAATTTTATTTTTTCTTCTTTTACTAATTTATACATAACTTCTTTAAATTCATCATGATTATCTCGGTTAGAATCAAGTCCAGTATCATTTAATTTTATTAAAGCATATGTATCAAAATGTTTATGGAAATACAATGCTAATGCTTTAGTATAAGGCTCATTTAATTTTATATCTCCGTTTTCTCTAATTTGAATCATTGTATGTGGTGCTGTAAAAAGAATTGGTTTACTACCTTTTAATAAAATATAGTCACCATTAAAATTCTGACTCTCTAAATTATTTATCTCCTGTTCAAATTTCATCTTCTACTCCTTTGTTATAATTGTTTAAAGTTTTTTCCAATCTTTTAGATAATTTTGAAATATTTTCTTCCGCAAAAGGATCTGGTAAATTATACTTATCTCTTAATTCTTTTATAGAATAATATGATGCTACACTTGCAATATTTTTAAATGCTTCTAAATCACTTTCACATAATGAAGCAATTACAAAAGCCCCAATTTGTGAAATACCATAATCTATGTAATAAAAAGGATTTAAGAAAATATGACTTTGGCGAAAAAAGAAACAACCTTCCTCTAAATTTTTATTTCCTGTATTTTGATATTCAAGATTATACTTTTTAGCAAGAGTAAGCCATGTTCCGTGAATTTTTTCTTCTGTTATTTCGTCCATTAAATAAATTTGTTCTTGAAATTCATCAACTAGACATACATATGGTAATAAGTTTATTAAATCATATATCACTTCAAAACAATATTTATTATAATCTGCTTCTTCAAATAAGTTACTTAGATATGGTAAAGCAATTAGTTCTAATGCATATGAAAACATTTCAGCTATTTCCATAGTGGGATATTTTAAAAGTGGTGACACAATATAATTTTTATCCATTATGCTAGCGTTATATTTTTGAAATCCATGACCTAACTCATGTAATGTTGAGGTAATATCCTTATAACTATTTTTAAAATTACCAGTAATAACTGGTAAACCACTTTTACTTAAATAATTAGTAATATTAAAGCCAACTTTATTATCTCGATTAAGTAAATCAATATAGCCAGATTTATAAAAGTTTATATAAAAATCATATAAGTCTGTATCAATTTCCTTTAAAGAACTACCAATAGCCTCTAAAAGTTTCTCTCCTTCATAAATAGATTTTGGTGGGTCTGAGAAAAAAACTGTATCATAATATTCCAATTTTTCTATTTTTAATCTATCTTCTTGAGTTTTACGAAGCTTATTAATTAAAGGTGGGATATATTTTTTTATATTATCTCTAAAGGCGTGAATATCCTTATAGTCATATCCGAATCTTCTAAGTTTATATAAGCTATATTCACTATAGTTCGTAAATCCAAGACGTAAAGCAATTTCTTTACGGATTTTTATTAGTTCAATAAATATTTCATCAAAAGCTTTCTTGTTTTGATAAAAATAAGCATTGTAAATGTCTATTATTTCTTTTCTTTTGTTACGATCATTATTTTTAGATAAACCAATGAGTTTAGAAATATTAATTTCTTCACCATTATATACTACTTTTCCAGAAATTAAATTTCGATATTTTTTATAAAGTTCTTTTTCTCTAACTTCAAGATCAGTTATATTACTATTAGTTACTTTCTTAGTATACTCTAAAGTTAAGAAAAAAGCCTCTGGAACAAAATCTCTTAATTGATTTTTATACTTACTATTTAATATTTCTTCATAAAAAGGAATGAACAAATTATCAAATCTTATTTTAGAGGAATTCCAATAGTCTATTTCTCCTTCATAAAATTCATCACTACTATCACGCATATTTCTTATATCAGCGTAGTCAAACATTTCTTCTATTTCATTTTGAATATCTATTATCTTTTTAAATATTTCTAAAAAACTATTAAAATCTTTGGAATCCTTTAAATTATCAATTAATCTATTTAAATATTTTTCTGTTGTATTAAAATCAAGACGTTTATATTCTATATTGTAAAAATCTTTTGGTTTATCCATATTTTATTTCCTTTACTAAAATAATTATATCATAAAAAAAACAAACCTTGTAGCTGTTTGTTTATTTTGCTTTTCCTGTTCTACTAAATGGAAATAGAATTATTTCTGTTGTTCCTAATATACCTTTGTCTTCTATAAAGCCGATCATTCTGGAGTCTTTAGAATTAAAACGATTATCACCCATTACATAATAGGAATTTTTAGGTACTTCTACTTCATAACTTTCGCCTTCAAATAATGTTTTTTCTGTATTACAAATATTATAATCTTTTTCCCAAATTTCACGACAAGTGTTTATTTTAGTTTCTTCGGTAAGGAAACTTTCTTCTACTTTTTCACCATTAATATAAAGAACTCCCATCATTTCATCTTTTTCGCCTTTTTCAATTACATATTTTATTTTCTCTCCAGGGAGAGCAATTACTCTTTTTATTAATTTTCCGCTATCAGTTTGAATAACAACAATATCAAAACGTCTAATACCTCTAGTTTTTTTTGTTAATTTATATAAAAGCATCGTGTCTCCATTTTTTAGAGTTGGTGACATACTCGAACCATTTACTCTTACAGGAGTTGCTACAAACCATCTAATTATTATAACAAATGTGATAATAATTAAAAAAGGCATATAACTCATTAAAAAATCTTTCTCTGCAAATTTTGTTTCTTCATTTAGTTCTTTTGTCTTTTTTTCAGTTTTTGCTTTAGCCATCTTATATCACCTATTTTTAATTATAGCATTTACCTATTTAAATTAAAATACTTAAGAATTATTTTACAAAAAAAAGAAAGATTAATTTCTTTCCTTATTTTTATATTCCTTAGACATTTTGTCAATGAAATTAAGTTTAGCTCTACGGGCAACACCTTTACGAACAACTGTTACCTTATCAATTAATGGAGAGTTCACTTTGAATACTCTTTTAACAGCTACAGAACCACTTTTCTTTCTTACAGTGAAAGTCTTACTGATTGAACCACCTTTTATTGATACTACATATCCTTCAAAAGCTTGAATTCTTTCATTTTTACCTTCTTTGATTTTGTAATCAACTCTTACAATATCTCCAACACGAAATTCAGGAATATCATTTCTTACTGATTTAGCATTTACTTTATCAACTAAATTCATGAGCAATCTCCCTTTCTATAGTATATAACACCCATATAATCATAAAATTTATCAGCGGATTATATTTAGCTCTTCATTAAAAGCATATTTAGTTTAACACAAATGATTACACTTTGCAACATCTTTCGTTTTAATCATTGTTTTAAACAAATAAAAGTTTTAGTCGACAGGATTACTTTCTGACCAACTGATAACTATTTGATTATTAAAATAGTTTATTTTAGTATTTTCATCAAGAATCTCTTTTGTAACAGGATTAACAATAACAGTTAAATAGTTTTTATCATATAAATCCTTTAATGTTATCTCGTTTTGACAATTATTTTCTAAATAACATCTTTTGGCATAATATTCTATTTTACTTTCCATAGCATATAATAAGTTTTTATTTTGTTTATCTCTTATTTTTATAATACTCGCCATTATAATTATTCCAACTGAAAGAATAATTGCAAATGATATTAGTGTAAAATTACTTACTTTCTTCTTTTCCATAATATGTCCTTAAAAACTCTTCTTTATATTCTAAAATGTTATCATTCTTTATAGCTTCTCGCAAATCTTCTGTTAATTTAATTAAAAAACGGATATTATGAATTGATAGTAATCTAGCTCCAAAAGTTTCATCAGCATTTATTAAGTGTTTAATGTAAGCTTTTGTATAGTGCTCGCAAGCATAGCAATCACATTCATCATCAACTGGTGTAAAATCTTCTTTATATTTAGCATTTTTTAAATTTATTTTTCCATTTTTTGTAAAGGCATGGCCATGACGAGCAAGTCGCGTAGGCAAAACACAGTCAAATATGTCTATTCCTCTTATTACTCCTTCAATTATATCAATCGGTTCACCAACTCCCATTAAGTAACGAACCTTATCATCCGGAATAAATGGAGTTGAATATTCTATTGCTTTATACATATCTTCTTTAGATTCATGATCATTAGCAACTCCACCAATACTATAGCCATCAAAATCCATTTTTACAGTTTCTTTAGCGGAATATTCTCTTAAATCTTGATAAGCACCACCTTGAATAATACCAAACAATGATTGGTTTTCATTTGAATGGACGTCTTTTCCTCTTTTAGCCCATCTTAATGTTCTTTCGATGCTATTTTTCATGTATTCATGACTAGCACTTGCAGGTGGACATTCATCAAAACTCATTGCGATATCACTATCTAATTTATTTTGTATAGATATACTTTTTTCTGGTGTTAAAAATAAATCATCACCATTTAAATGGTTTTTAAAATGAACTCCTTCTTCTGATATATCTTTTGGATTAGCAAGAGAAAATACTTGAAATCCGCCAGAATCTGTTAAAATTGGTCCATCCCAATTCATAAATTTATGCAAACCACCAGCTTTATTTACTATATCCTCACCAGGACGTAACCATAAATGGTAAGTGTTAGCAAGAATTATTCCAGAATTTAGAGCTTTTAATTCTTCTGGTGCTAAAGTTTTTACGGTTGCTTGAGTACCAACAGACATAAACATTGGTGTTGTATATTCTCCATAATTAGTTTTTAAAGTACCTAAACGAGCTCTGGTATCTTTTTCTTTTTTTAAAAGTGTATATTTTATTTTCCCCATTATTCATCAACAACTTTCTATTTTTTATTTTCATGTAGTATAAGCATTTTTTTTGCACATTCATTATAATGTTTGCGATGTGATGCTAATTGTTTGGCATATGAAATACCTAGTTCTTTTTTAAAATTACCATAAGCTAAAAACCAATGATCATGGAAATTTTCATAGTCTTCTCTTGTTGTAACATTAAACATACCATTACTTGCATCAGAGTAACCCATACCGATAGGATTACCAGCAAAATCAATATAAAAATAGACATTAGCTCGATTAAGGCCATAAGTTCCATCTTCATAAGTTTCTCTGTATTCGTCTCTCACTAAAAAGACCCCATGTTCCTCATCGTAGGTAATATTACTAACTATTGGTGAAATTGGTCCTTTTCTATCATATAAAACACATTGTTCAACATTCCCAAAGAATCTTTTTATAAATACTTTTTCCCCTTTTTTACTTGTTACTACTTCTTCTATATATTGCATTTTAAAACCTCCCTAAATAAATTAGTCTATAATTAACATTGCATCACCAAAGGAAAAAAAACGATATTTCTCTGACACAGCTTCTTTATAAGCTTTCATGATATTTTCTTTTCCTGCTAAAGCTGACACTAACATTATAAGCGTACTTTTTGGTAAGTGAAAGTTAGTAATCAAATTATTGATTCCTTTAAATTCATACCCAGGGTAGATAAATATTTCTGTGTCATTAACTTCTGGAGTAAACTCTTTATATTTTTGTCTATTCGACTCAAGTACTCTTGTAGAAGTTGTTCCAACCGCAAAAATTTTACCTCCATTTTTTTGAATATGATTTAAAACTTCGGTTGTTTTTTCATCTAAGATATAACTTTCTTTGTGCATTTTATGCTCTAAAATATTATCTACTTGAACAGGTCTAAAAGTACCAAGTCCAACATGCAATGTAACATGGACAACTTCAATTCCTTTATCTTTTATCTCCTTTAATAGTTCTTCTGTAAAATGCAAACCAGCAGTTGGAGCAGCAGATGAACCGTAAATTTCGGCGTAAACAGTTTGGTATCTATCTTGATCTTTTAGTTTTTGATGAATATATGGTGGAAGTGGCATTGTTCCTAAACTTTCTAAGACTTCCATTAAAATACCTGTATAAATTAGTTCCACACGAGTTATGCCATCAGCCAAAACTTCCTTGACTTTGGCTTTTAATTTTCCTTTACCAAAAGAAATGATTGTATCAATATGCAATCTTTTTTGTGGTTTAGCGAGACATTCCCAAACATCGCCATTTATATTTTTTAATAAAAGTAACTCAATTACTGCTCCAGTATCTTCCTTTTCCCCTATTAATCTCGCTGGAATTACTTTTGTATCATTTATTACTAGAGCATCTCCTTTACTTAAATAATTTATAATATCAGAAAATTTTCGATGCTCGATTTGTCCAGTTTTTTTATGTAATACAAGTAATCTTGATGAAGACCTGTTTTCTAATGGGGTTTGAGCTATTAATTCTTCTGGTAAGTAATAATCAAATTCATCTGTACGCATTTTTCTTCATTCCTTCAGTTATAGTATACTAAAAAAAGAGGTAAATTAAAAGACTAAATACTGATTAGTATTTAGTCTGATTGTTTTAAAACTGTGATATTTTCATCTCTTAAATCAATTTCTTTTCCATTCAAGTCAACGACTGTTGGCGTGTTATAGTCATTAGCATCATTTGCTTTAATTATTCCAACAGTTCCATCAGACAATAAAACCTGCATTCCGACTTGATATATTGGCACGATTGTTTTTAAAATATTAGCAAGTCGTGCATTTACAAAAGAAGATGATACAATCGTGTCAATTGATTTACCAAGATTTATGTAGGGATTATCTGGATTTTCTAAACAGTTATTTTTGACAATAATATCAAATAAGTCTGCTAGCTTAATTATTTTAGCTATTCTTCCATATTCCTCATTATCAACTGTAGATAAAGGGGTATTGAATAAAGAATTAGTACCATTTTCTTTCTCATGATGTAAAAGCACAGCCATCTTTACTGATTCACTAGTTTTATAATATTTACAAAAAAAGTAACCATAAAGAGGATGATATTTACTATCATAATTGTCAAATATTTTTAAATCAAGATCTGGGATTAATCTTTTAAATTCAATTAAATCATCAGAATATTTATCTTTTAAGAATTTTAAAGTTTCTTCTTTTTTTGCCCTTCTTCCAATATCTTCAATAATTGCAGCATAAATAACATTTTCTAACTCTACTTGTAAATCTTTTTCTGTTATTTCATTATATTTCTTAGCAAGTAATGCTGATAATATTATCGTATTAACTAAATGATTGTAATTATTTTTTAAATATATACTTAAATCAAATTTTAATTCACTACTCTCTTTAACTAATTGGGTTAGAAAAATAGCTAAATCATGCATTTCATCAACATTATCACTTGCAAGAATATTTTCAATTAATCTTTTTATAGAGTCATTGATGGTATCAAATTCAGAATTTGTTTTAATATCAAGATAATCTATATTATTATTTTTAATTGTTTTAATTATATCTTCATTAATAATTATTCCACTATCGAGATTTACTTCTTTAAGTTCACTAGCAAGTTCCATCCCTGCGATTACATACTTACTTAATATTCGCATTTTTATTCTCCTTTAACTACTATTAAAATAAAGCATCTTGATTTGTTATTTTTAAATGTTCATAAGCTAAATCAGTAGCAACACGTCCTCTTTGTGTTCTTTTAATAAATCCTTCTTGCATTAAATAAGGCTCAATTACATCTTCACAAGTTGAAACTTCTTCTCCAATTGAAGAAGCAATAGTTTCAACACCTACTGGACCACCATTAAACTTAGTTATGAGATTTGTTAAATATTCTTTATCAATTTGATCAAGTCCATTTTTATCTACATGAAGTCTATCTAAGGATTTTTTTGTGATATCTTCATCTATGATTCCATCTCCAATAACAGAAGCAAAGTCTCTAACTCTTTTGAATAGACGATTAGCTATTCTTGGAGTTTTTCGACTACGATTAGCAAGTTCACGAGCTGCTCCATCTGTAATTTCCATATCAAGAACTTTACTAGTTCTTTTTATAATTCCCATTAGTTCTTCTTCTGTGTAATAGTTTAATTTATTAATAATACCGAAACGATCTCGTAATGGAGCTGATATATTTCCCGCTCTTGTTGTTGCTCCCACTAAAGTAAATGGCGGAAGATCAATTTTAATACTACGAGAAGAAGAATCTGTACCAACAACTATATCAAGTTCAAAATCTTCCATAGCTGGATAAAGTATCTCTTCAATAAATTTTGGCATACGATGTATTTCATCAATAAATAATACATCCCCTGGTTCTAAAGTAGAAAGAACAGCAGCTAGATCGCCACTTTTCTCTATAGCTGGTCCACTAGAAGTTTTTAAATTTGCTCCTAGTTCATTTGCTATAATATGAGCTAGTGTAGTTTTTCCCAACCCTGGAGGACCATAAAGCAACACATGGTCAAGAGGTTCATTACGCATTTTAGCAGCCTCAATAAAAATTCTAATATTTTCTTTTACTTCTTCTTGCCCTACATATTCGGTTAAAGATTGGGGACGAATATTATCATCAGTTATATCTTCATCAAGCATTTCGTTTGTTATGATTCTTTCCATTAATTCATCTCCTTTATTATTTTAATTATATCTTGCCAATTTTTAGCAATTTCAAAATTACTCTCTTTGTCATCTTCTCTAAACATCTTTATTACTCTAATACCAGCATCCTCTACACTTTGACACAATTTAATATTGTCATCGATAAATAAATCTATTTTTTTTTCTTTACATATTTCAGTTTTTTCTTTTAAATTTGTATATAACTTATCAAAGTGTAACTTATTTTTTATAAAATAATCATAGCTATCTTGATAAGCTGTATCTTCGGTTATAGTTTTATAAAAGCTGCCTCTTGAGGATAAAATAATAATTTTGTGCCCTTTTTCATGAATATAATCTAATGCTTCTTTAACGCCGTTTTTAAGTTCAACATTTTGATGTATATCTCTTTCATATTTGTCTATAAAAGATTTAAATATCTCATCAGGTAATAACTCATATGGATTATATTCTGGTAAATGTTTTTTCTTCAAATAAATGACATATTCGTGTGTTTTAGTAATTGTGTCATCTATATCTATACCAATACGCATAATTATCCTCTTAACATTAATTTTAATGCTTCTTTGATTTGATTTTCAATTGATTCGCTTTGATTAATATTTGGAAGCACCTTTTTTATATCTGGTTTTTTATAACCTAAACTTTCGAGAGCTTCTACTAATTCTCCAGATGTTTGAACATCTTTTGTACTATTAGCTAATTTTCCTTTTAAATCTAAAATAATTTGTCTAGCTAATTTGTCTCCTACTTTTGGAAATTTAGTTAAATAAATTACATTTTCACGATCAATTGCGTCAATTATTCCTGATACACTTCCAGTCGCAAACATAGGAAGAGCAACTTTTGGTCCTAATCCTTTTACCCCAATAAGTCTTAGAAATAAATCTTTTTCTTCTAAAGTTTTAAAACCATAAAGAGAAGTTTCTGTTTCTGTTTGATGTGTGTAAAGAAGAACTTTATATTCTTCTTCCTCTTGAAAAGAATATGGATTAGCAACAAAGATATTGTATCCCATTCCATTATTATCAATAACAACTGAATTTGTATTTATTTGAGTAATTGTACCAATTATATAACTATACATAGGTTCACCATCCTAAACAAATTATACCATACATTTGTTTATTTGTTTATTTTTTCTAAATATTATTAAAAAAGTTATGTCAAAAATCTCCCTACCTTAATAAACTATATTAGATAAAGGAGGTATAAGAATGTACTATTACGGATATAATGGTAGCTATGGAATGAATACAAATCCATGTTGCGCTACTCCAGGGTATGCTGGATATACAACTGGTGGATATTCTTGGGGAGCAGCATTATGGATTGTTCTATTTATTCTTCTTGTCATCATAATTGGTGCCGGATGGACTGGTTACAACAATGATTAATAAAAATATCACTTCATATAGAAGTGATATTTTTATTTGAAACTAATATCGTAGTTGCTTGGTCCAGCTATGGCATGTCCATCAAGATCAAATCTTGACCCATGGCAAGGACAATCCCAAGTTTTTTCTATTTCATTAAATATTAATCCACAACCTAAATGAGGGCAATTAGCTTTGACAACGTGCTCAATATTATTTTCATCTTTATAAATTGCTACCTTTGTCCCATTTATATTTTTAAATTTTATATTTTTATACCAATTTTTACTTCTATTTATTTTACTATTTAGGAAAGAATAAGAATTTAGAAAGCTATATAAAGGATATTTAATAATTGTTTTTATATTATTATGCCTTTTAGGATTAAAAAGATGGGTATAGATATTTTCTTTTTCTAAAATTAGATCAGAAATAATAGTACCAGCTAAGGTAGAATTAGTCATTCCCCAAGTGTTGTAGCCTGTTGCTATAAATAAATTTTTATCTATCTCTCCTATATAAGGCATATAGTCTTTAGTGATTATATCTATATTTGACCATAAGTAACTAGGATTTTTGGATTTAAGTTTAGAAAAATTTTCTTTTTCATTTGGTTTAACTGATATATTATGAGAATTAGTTAATATAAATTTGTATTTTTCTTCTTTTTCCTCTAAATATCTTAGTGATAGAACTGGATTTGAATAACTTATAGCACTAAAATCACATTTTTCAACAGTTTTAAAGACTCCTATATAGGATTTTTCTAAAGAACATTTAAGGGGCATAAGGTAAGGAAAAAGGAAATAAGGATAATGTGATGCAATTACCACTTTTTTAGCTCTTACTTTATAATTATTAATTGTAAGAATATAATTATTGTCTTGTTTTTCTATCTTTGTAACTTTACTATTTTCATAAATGTTTATATCATCTTTTATTCTTTTTTTAATAGCATACAAATATTTAATGGGATTAAAGACAAATGTATTAGACACTTTTATGCCATAATCAACCTCTAATCCATCAGGTAGTTTTTTTATACTTTCTACTTCTTCACCAAAAGATTTTAAAATATTTTCTTCACGTCTAATTTTTTTAATATCAGATTTATTTGTAGCAAAACAATAACTATCAACTTTTTTTAAATCACATTCTATATTGTTTTCTTCTATTATATTATTTATCAGTTCAATAGCACATTTTTGGGATTTGTAATATTTCTCTGCTCTATTTCTTGAATATATATTTTCTATTTCCGTTAAAATATTTTCTTGCAGAAATGTTATTTTCCCTGTTGTTTTTGATGTTATCTCCTCAGCTATCTTTCCTCTTTCAAATATGCAAGCTTTAAGATTTGAATTTTTAAGAAAGTATCCTGTTGAAAGTCCTGTCATCCCTCCACCAACTATTGCAACATCAATATCTAGATTGTTTTTCAGTATTTTTATTTCTGTTTTTTTAGAGTATTTTTCCCAGATACTTTTTGTTTCCATTTTATCACCATTATTAGTATTAACAATTATTAAAGAAAAAAATCAACAAATAATGTTGATTTTAAAATAAAGATAATTGATTAGATTCACTTAGATTATCTAGACAACCTAATAATTTTAGTTTTTCAATCGCGGATGATGGACATTTACCTCTCTTTTGTAAATCTTCTTGGGAAATAAAAGGTGCGTCGCTTCTAGCTTTAACTATAGAATCTGCAACGTTTTCTCCTAGTCCATCAAGCGCTCTAAGTGGAATTATCAATCCTTTACCATCTTCTGTTATGATAAATTTCTTAGCATCACTTTTTTCGACATCTATATTAACAAAGTAAAAACCTCTTGCTGTCATTTCAAGACATAATAATAATGTTTCTCTAGTATCTATTTCTTTGTTACTTGCTTGATTTCCTTTGGCGTCTATCTCATCAATTTTATCTCTTATGGCATCTTCGCCTCTTATCATTGCTGGAACATCAAATTGGTCTCTTCTTATTGAAAGATATGCACAATAGTACCAAATTGGATGATGAACTTTAAACCAAGCTATTCTAAAAGCGGATGTTACATATGCTGTGGCATGTGCTTTTGGGAACATGTATTTTATTTTACGACAAGAGTCAATATACCATTCAGGAACATTATATTCTCGCATTGTTTCAGCAAAACCTTTCCACGTATCTGGATCTTTACTAGGTTTTCCTTTACGAACAAATTCCATTATTTTGAAGGCTTTAGCTGGTGGTAACCCCATTTGAATTAGGTTTACCATTATATCATCACGACAACCTATGACATTTTTAAAAGGAACTTCAATAACGCCATTCTCATTTGGAGTACATAAATCTCTTGCATTACCTAACCATACGTCAGTTCCATGGGATAATCCAGATATTTTTATAAGTTCTGCGAATGTTGTTGGTTTTGTCTCTTCTAACATTCCAAGCAAGAAAGATGTTCCAAATTCTGGAACTCCTAAAGTTCCTGTTGGACAATATTTGCGTCCAGATTTATCTGTTAATCCTCGAAGACGATATCTATCGACTCCCAATACTTCTGGTCCTGTAAATATTTTCATTGTATCTAAATCACCTAAGTCGATTGCAGTTACGTCTATTCCAGATAAATCTTGAAGCATTCTAAGAACTGTTGGATCATCGTGTCCTAGTATATCAAGTTTTAAAAGGTCAGCATCAATTACGTGATAATCAAAGTGTGTAGTTCTCCAAGGAACTGTCGGATCATCTGCTGGATATTGAAATGGAGTAAAATCCCAGATGTCTTTATACCCAGGGACTACAACGATTCCACCAGGGTGTTGACCAGTTGTTCTTTTTACACCTGTACAACCAACTGCTAATCTTTCTACTTCTGGTACTCTAATGGTACTTTTAATTAAGCCTTTTTTCTTTAATTCATCTTTTCCTGTAACATCAAGACCTAAAGATCTTGTCTCTGTTCGAAGCCTATTAAACATTTTTTCTTCAAAGAATCCTTGAACATATCCAAAAGCTGTCTTATCTGCAACAGTACCGATTGTCCCTGCTCTATAAACATTATCTGTTCCAAAAAGAACTTTCGTATATTCATGTGCACTTGCTTGATTATCACCAGAGAAGTTAAGGTCAATATCTGGTACTTTTTCTCCTGCAAAGCCTAGGAATGTTGCAAATGGCATGTCATTTCCTTGGTGAATCATTACAGTATCACATTTTGGACATTTTTTCTCTGGTAAATCAAATCCTGAAGGATAGTTTTCAGAATAATCAACACCATCATCATCTTTAAACTCACTATGTTGACATTTTGGACAATAATAATGAGCTGGCAAGCCGTTACACTCTGTAATTCCCATCATACTAGCAACAAATGATGAACCAACACTTCCTCTAGATCCAACTAAATATCCGTCGTCATTTGAATGCTTAACAAGTTTTTGAGCTATAAGATAAATAACGTCAAAGCCACCACCAATTATACCAGTAAGTTCAGCTTTAGCTTTTTCTAAGGCTTCTTCTTCTGATAACTCGGGATTATTTCTAAGTACTTGGTCTTTTTTTAGATTTACTACACCATCGTATCCTGACATTATTACCTCATGTATAACTGTTGGTAACATTTCGTCTTTTTCTTTATCGCTTATTCCTGGGTAGTCTAGACTAATTTTTTCTAGAATAAGATCATTAATTTTGTCACCGTAGAATTCTTGAGCTATACGTTCTTCAATATTTCTAGGTAATGGATTTCCATACATACTCCACGCACGTTCAAACACAAGGTCACGACATGTTTCTTGCGAGTGCTCGATTATTGGAGAGAATGGTTTATCAGGGAATATTACAACTTCTATCTCTTCCAACATATCTATAATTTTATTAGGATTTTCTATAACAATTTCATGAACAAGCTTTTCGTCTTTTAACCAAGCAAATTCATTTAGCATTTCTGTTGTTGTTCTAAAAAATTGATTTGGTATGTGTCCATCAACAATAAAATCTCCTTTATTATGTTTAGCTAAAAGTGAATATGTTCCATCACTATAGTTTACAGAGATGATATTTGCTATTTGTAGTTTTCTTAAAGACGCATCTATGATATATTTTTTTTCATTATCGTCCTTTTTCATTTGTTCTTCTTCTGTATTTTTCTTGTCTATAGAATATATATTAGCTATAGTTGATGAGGTAATTGGTAATTCATTCAAATTAGTTAAGGCATAAACATATTTAAGAACTTTAATATCAATATTCGATAAATCAACACCATTCTTTTTTGCCTTTACTAAGGCATTTTTAATATTTTCTTTATTACTATTGTTTTTTAGAGATGGATTAAGATATCTAGCAAGAGGATGTCTTCCTTTCCCTGGAACATTTTGATTAACAATTATTTCTCTATATAGTCTATCATTTTCGTTAATATTATGAACATCACCAGTAGCGATTATTAATTTATTACATTGCTTAGCACATTTAATTATTTTTTTTATACATTTTTTTAAATGCTCAAGATTGTTTATTGAATGATCATTTATTAAATGTGAATAATTTTCTATTGGTTGGACTTCTATGTAGTCATAAAATTCCATAGCTTCCATTAAATCTTCTTCACATCTAGTTTCAGCTAAATAGAATATTTCTCCATTTAAACAAGCTGAACCAATTAATAATCCTTCGCGATATTCTTCAATTAATTTTCTTGGAATTTTTGCATTTCTTTGAATAAAGTTAGTATTAGCAAAACTAATTATTTTAAATAAATTTTTTAGACCAACACTATTTTTAGCAATGAAAGTTACATGTTTGAGATTATCATAAATGTTTGCTGAATGTTCCTTAAAAGTTTTCCCTGGGATATTTTCATACATTTGTAACCAGTTGTCTTTGGACCAAGGAAATTTCCATACATAATCGCGATTTCCATATTCTTCAAAAGGATAAACTGTATCTTCTTCTAATGTTTCTCCTTCTTCTATTTTTCTAACGTAATTTTTATATGTACAAATATCTCCTATATTGGTAATATATTTGGGATTATTTTTTATAGCTATTTTTTCTAATAATCCTAAATCATTAAGTTCATTTAATGTTTTTATTCCTTCTATTTGACTCAACATTTTATTAAATATATAACCAGTATTCTCTGAGTCAACGTCAGCTCCGTGGTGTTGTCCAACATAAATGCTAGTATTAACTGACTTTATACCAAAAGGAGTGGTATATTTTATCTCTACTATATTTTCTGCTGGATGAAGTTTTATATTTTCTTCAAAATCAACTAATTCAAATCCTTCAGCAAGTGTTACCTCAATTTTAGAATTTTCTGTTTTACTGGCTTTATAGACCATATTTAAATAATATTCTTTTTTATTTTTCTTAATTCTTGCTTCTGTTGTAATCTCAGCTTCAGTATATTCAACATCAATTGATTTTATTAATTCTTCTCCATCTACTTTAATACTTAAAACTTCTTTGGCAGTTTCGTCATCAATTTTTTCGGCAGTAGATGGTAAATCATTTGATTCCTCATCTTCATCTGTCTCTTCTCCAGTATCTACACCATAAAGTTTTCCTAAAGCTTTTAAACTATGTTTTTTTTGATCTCTATTAATAATTCTTGATAGCATTAATGTATCAACAATAGGATTTTCAAGTAATCCTAGATTATATTTATAATAAGCCATATCTAACATATTTTTATCAAATCGGGCATTATGAGCTACTAATGGAAGATCGCCAATCCACTCTTTAAAACGCTTTGTTACATTTTCTTCATTGTCAGCGTCTTTTACATCATCATCACTTATATTAGTAACACGAGTAATTTGTTCATCAATATGACATCCTGGATTTATTAGTTCGTCGAAGCGATCTATTACTTCGCCATCTTTAATCTTTACTCCACCAATTTCAATCATTGAATCGCCCAACCCGGGATTAAATCCTGTTGTTTCTGTATCGAAGACAACGAATGTACTATCTGCTATCAATTTATCTGTTGCATTAAAGCAAACATTTAAAAATGATTCACACATTTCTAGTTCTACACCATAAGCGGCTTTAAATGGTTTATAGTTTTTCTTTTCTTCTTTTAATTCTTCAATATATTTTTCTAGTTCGTCTATGCCTTCAGTCTTGCCACTAGATTTTATTTCTTCTATAGCTTTTTCATTTTCTGCAATTTTAGCATCAAATTCTTTTTTCTTAGACTTATTATGTTTTGTTACAGTATCGAAAACATGTGAAAAGGCTTGACAACAATCATGATCAGTTATGGCTACACCAGCATGTCCCCAAGCAATTGCTTGATTTACTAGTGCAACTTCATCACATACTCCATCCATTTGGCTCATCATAGTGTGAGCATGCAATTCAACTCTTTTTTCAGAAGCTTCATCAACTCTTTTAATTTCAGGGTTTCCAATCTCTTCATAATCACGCATTTGAAAGACTAAATCTTTAGCATAATCATCAAATCTTACTTGACCAGTAAAATGAAACCATTTGCCCTTTTTTAAAGTTTTTCCTAATGTTGCAAATTCTTCTTCGTCACGTGCAAATGTTTTAGCTAGGATTGATGAAGTATTATCACTTATTTTTAAAGTTGCAAGGTATAAGGGAGTGCCATCTTTTTTTGTTAAAGCATTAAATTCTGAATCGAATACATAAGCTTCAAGATTAACACTATTTTCTTCTCTTGTTATTGATGAAATAGGGACAATACCATTTCTTTGATATTCAACCTTCTTCTTTGCTTGCCATTTAGGTTTATCGTTATTTTCTATACGTTTTGGTATTACTACTTCTTCTTTTTCTTTTTCAATTTGTTTTCTTATAGCTTCTTTCTCAGCTTCATTAATAACAAAGGATATTTCAAAACCATGAATTCCTAGTGATTCTAAATTTCTACTTATCTTCTTACATTCTTTTTTTAAAGTTGTTTCTTCTATTTTAGAAGTTACCTCTACTATAATCACTTCATCATCAATTTTTATTTTATCAGTATTAACACCAGATAAAGAAGGATTTTGATTAATTACTTTATTAAAAAAATAGATAAAATATTCTAGCACATCGTCTGGATTTAAACTATTATATGATATTTCAATATTAATCTTATCGACTTTATCTACACCATCTGCACAAAGTTTTTTTAAATTAATTATCGAACTAATGTTAATAATATTATCAGCTATAATTCTTAGTGTCCAAGAATTATCTTTAGTGTTAACAATCATATCTTTTAATGATGCATTTTCAAAAGCAATTGCGTCATTATAGTTCACTAATTTAAAAAATCTTAATAATTTTTCATCCATTTTATGCACATCCTATCCTGCTAACAATAGTATACTAATGTTCGATTTTTTTTTCAATAGAAACAAAAGAAAAAGTTTAGATTGCTCTAAACTTTTGATAAAATCATGGGTCAAATAATAATTTCTTGTTGTTTTTTTCAAGTTGTCTGTATCTTGTTGTTTAATCTTGATGTCTGTTGTACTTCTCTTCTCTTTGTTGTTTAATCTTGATGTCTGTTGCTTTTCTTGTTGTCGTACTATTATCAACCATTATCCCCATCAAGGGTATTGTACCCTTAAACACATTATAGTATAAAACTAACTTTTAAATCAATAGCTTTTGGTGATTTTTTTTAATTTTCTGAATTAGGAAATCTAATTGCTACTGTTTTATTTTCTTTTTGTCTTTTTTGACGATAAGGATGAAGTGCATAGTCTATTTTGAATTCGTCAAAGATTCCATCAAGCACTCTTAACTTAAGATCAAAGAGATTCTCAAAAAAATTCCAGTTCTTAAAAGTGTTAATCATTTCTTCTATGCCTACTTTTTCTTTTTTATTTAATACAGTATAAACAAAGGCATTATACATAAAGTCAATTACAACTCTGGAATTATACAATTCTCCTTTAACACTTTCTAATTCTTTGTTAAAATTTGTTAGCATAAAAGACATAATATCTCTTAAAGCATAAAAGTCCCATTCAACACTAGTAAATTCCCCATACTCTTTTACTGATGGTTCTACTTGATCAAAACATTTTAGTAAAAATTCATACCACTCAATGTTATTCACATCAAAAGTTCTTAATAAATGTTCTTTAGAATTTAACTCTTGATGCATCTTGGAAATTTCTTCTTCAAATGATACATTAGTATCTATATTTCTATCTAATATATGATACATTTTTTCACCAAAAAGTTTTCTTTCTGATTCTTTAAATTCTTTTTTTATTTCTTTTTTTAATGTGTCATTTATAAAGAAGCAATTACTTATTATCTGTTTTGCCTCTTTTGTTGCAAACAGACTATTGGAAGGATTTTCAATGAAAAAAGCTTCAATTTGGGAAATTATTCTTAAAATAACATCTTCTCTTGTTAAACTATCATGTTCCATATGTATTTCATCATAATAGTTAGCATTAATCATATATAAGAATTGATTAATATTTGTTTTAGTTTGAGGAGTAAGTTTTTTTAATGTTTGGTTATTTTCAATTTCATTATAGAAACAAACTGATGATTTTGTTATTTTATGATCCTTTTCAAATGATTCTATAAATAATCTAGGAAATTGATTCATCATTTGTATATCCCGTAAAACTTCATTATCCATTTTTTCTTTTAATTTAGTAGTTCCTAAATAAATAGCTGGGGCTGGTAAAATCGCTATAATGGGTATAAATATTATGGGCACATTTATTAAGATTAATAATGTAACTATTAAACTGCAACCACCAAAACATAGAGCTAGTTTATAAAAAACGTCAAACCATTTAGGATCCTTTAACTCATCTAAATGATAACTAGATATATCAAATTCGTCTTTGGTATTTAATTCTGTTTTTTGCTTTTTAGAGTTGATTTTTTTCATGTTATTTTCTCCCTTTTTTTGCTGTTTATTTTAGCATAATAAGACATTTCTGACAATATAAAAGAGTATATATATACTCTTCTATTTTTACATAAGCCCTTTATAATATTTCCAAGCTAATACCTTAAATGCTAATCGAGTTATTGTAGCCTCAGATAAGGTTCCAGATTCAACTGCATTAATTATTTCTTTTTGAGCACTTGCATAATCTTGTACTAGTAATAAATGATTTCCAGCTTTAATAGCTTTGACAAACTTATCTGGTATATCTTTTGTTGCTCCCATATCTAAGGCATCCGTTGTTATTATTCCAGTGAAGTTTAGCTCATTTACTAATAAATCATGCACTCCTTTTGATAAAGATGCTGGATTATTTGAATCTATTGCTGCTACTGTGTTATGAGCAACCATAATAATTTCTGCCCCATTATCTATAGATTCTTTAAATGGTACGATATCATTTTCCATTAATTCTTCTAATGTTTTATTATCTACACTTCCTGTATCATGAGTATCTGAATTGTTTCCATACCCTGGGAAGTGTTTTAAACAGTATGAAACTCCTGTTTCTTTACTTGTTTTTATTACTGTTTTTCCATACTCTGCTGTTCCTCTAGCATCTAATCCGATTACACGATCAGAAATATATGCTCCTTCTATTGCCATATCTACTACTGGTGCAAAATTAACATTTAATCCTAATCTTTTTAATACTGCACTTTTTACTCTTGTTTCTTGTTCTATTAAAGTAAAATTATTTCCTGACTCTCTATATAAATCTTTCGATAACTTCCAGGCATTTTTATTATTTATATTAGTATAGAATAAATTTGGATATTTACTCATCTCATTACTTACTAAACTAGTATTTGAAGATATTCTTACTACTCTTCCACCTTCTTCATCAACAGCTGTTATTAATGGTATTTTACTTGCTGCTTGTTCATCAGCTATCATCTTCTTGACTTCTCCTTCTGTTTTTCCTAAGAAGTCTGGTTCAAAGTAGGTAAAACCAGAAATATGATAGTTATTGATGGCATTACTTGCTGAAGAAGAATGATGAGCTAAGATTAGTTGCCCAACCTTTTCTTCTAAAGTCATGCTATTGATTTTTTTATAAGCATCTAAATAGTAATCTTTAAATATTCCATCGTCTTTCCAAAAATATGGAATGTCTTCTTCTGTTAAAGTATCCAAATCTTTTATATAGAATGGATTTAATGAGCTTCCATCTCCGCCGAATAAATAAACATCATTTTTTAAAGATATTACAGGACGAACTCCTGCTTCTAAGTTAGCTAACTCTAATCCAAAATAGCCATAGTTCTCTTCCACATCGGCATTTACTGCTCCAACAGCTATTCTTCCATCATACCAGTTTGGAGACATTGTATAGTATTTTATTTTATTGTATAGAAAATATTTATCATTACTGTACTGTGAGCCAACCCTAAATCTTGTCCCACCAGCAAATGCTACTTCATCAGCATTTAAAAGACCAATTGGATACTTTAATGCTCCATTTCCGATATTATTATTCACAGTAAATCGATCATTTTCTTGCTTACATTTATATGTAGGATTAGTTGATTTTGCAGCATTAGCCATTCTTGATACTACGCCATAACCTGTATTATTCGTACTTCCATAACCAAGAGTTCCATATTTTGCTGCTAATGTATTATTTACCCCAGGAGGTTCGATACTTCTATCGTTACAATAAACTGTATCTTCTATAAGTCTTTCAGCTTCTGTTCCTTTTAGATTTTCTTCATACCATTTATCCACCATAGTTTTTATTGTTGAGTCGTGAATATTAGCATGTGTATCAGCATAATTATTAGAATTTGGAGTGCCATACATATAACCAACATAAGCATTATCATTCATTATGGCTGCGTATGGAGATTTTCCAATAATAGTTTCTTCTATTGGAGTATTGCAACTGTTATTGTATTCAGGTCCATTATAAACAAGTTTTACTCCTTTAGTTTCTGTTGTTCTTAATATTTTCCAACAATAATTTGCAAATTTAATATTATTGTTTACGTTTCCTCGATAGAAATATACCGAATTATTAGAATCAGTTTTTTTTGTCTCAAAGACACCTGTTCCATTGGTTGTGTAAGATATACTATCATAGTTTATGTTTGCTGATGTGTCTAAACCTTTGGACAGACTTTTTATATAGTCGTATAATCTTGGTTTTTTTATTGGATAATCTTTTTCTACATCTTCAATATCTACATTGTTAGAGATTACAGGTCTTATACCACGGTTATTAATATTCGAAGCTGCGGACGAACCAAAAAAGCCATCAGCACCTACAAGATAAGTTTTGGTTGTGTCATTTGGATCTGGAGTATTAACCCAGTAAGTAATTCCAGTTACCCAATCATACCAGCTAGTATTGCAGGTTTTGTTCTCTTTATCACATCCAAGATTTTCTAATTCTTCTACAGTAATCAAATTTCCTTTGATATTTCTTAGATGATAAGTTTTACTTAAATAACTTGCATATTCGTTAACATATTTTTCGGCTACACTATTAGCGTATTCATTGCCAGCAAAAGAATATGGTACAACACCATAATAAGGATAATCACCTGTAAGGGTGTACCCAATAGCTTTGCTATTTTGTTTTCCATATAAAGGATCATCTTTAGATATATTATAACTATTTACTTGAGTTGTATAAATTTTTCCAACATAAATATTATATTTAGCAAGAAGTTTTACAATTTTATCTTCATGTGAGATTACATAAAAACATTCATCCCCTATACAATACTCATCTCCTACTTTTAATTGGTCTAAATCAAAATCATTAAAACTTGTTCTACTAATAGGAGTTGCTTCAAGAGTACAGACATAAGAGTTATCGTTTATATCTTCTGTTTCTAGAATATATGGCTTTTCTTTCGTTCCATCGCCTTTTAATACTTTTATACTAGAATTTAAAGAAATCATAGGAATAATAAATCTTTCTTCCCATTGATTTGTTGCTTGAAAACTATTTGCTCCGCCTCGAATGTAAGTTATCTTTCTTGAATCATCAAAAGTTTCAGGAGTCATAGTCCAATAGACATCCTGATTGTCATAGCGTAAAAAGTTTTTATTAGAAAAATTTTTTTTGGTATTACTTGGATGACCACCTGTATATCCTGCATAAACTAATTCATCTGTAGTTATTAATGCCACAGGATATTTTAAGGCTCCATTTCCATTTTCTTTTGATACAGTAAATCTGTCATTGGGATTTTTACATTTAAGAGTAGGATTTGTTTTAATAGTTAGTGAAGAAGATCTTTCACTTGATGCATAATAAGTGAAGTTACTACCATATCCTAGATTCTGTTCAAGAACTGGAGTTGTTTCATACTTATAAACATTTTCAAGATTGGTTGCTAAACTTCTATCATTACACCAAACAGTATCCTCTAAATAATTTTCATATTTTGTACCTTTTAAGTTTTTTTCATACCATTCATCAACTTTTTCTTTAGCTTGTGAATCGTTTTTGTTTTGATGAGTGGATTCATAATTAGTTGAGTTTATATCTCCATACATATAACCAACATAGGCATTATCTGTACCTCTGTATGTCCAACTAGTTTTTGGTACTAAATTAAATCCCATTTGAGTTCCAAATGGTAAACATGTCCCACCTACTGGATTTCCTGTATAGATTAGTTTTACACCATTTGTTTCTGTAGTTCTTATAATATTCCAACATTTTCCACTAAAGAGTACATTGTTGTTATTTATTTCTCCTCTAAAAAAATAGACGGGTTTTCCAGAATCTGTATTATTTGTTTCAAATACTCCTTTATCAGAAGTACTTGTTGTACTAACATCATAATCTATAGCATAATCTTTGTCTAAACCTAGTGATTGATTTTTAACTATTTCGTAAAGAGTACCAATGTTATCTGTATTAGAGTTATCTTCATGTTCTTTTATTTTTATATTAATTTTTCCTGTTCCATATTTTCCTGCTTCTATTCTAACTGGAACAGGAGTTGATGATAAATCTTCACCATAGAAAAATTCGGTATTATCTTCTAAGGCTGCTGCACAAGATACAGTTACATCGGCATCATACTGATTGCTATTGTTAACTATTTCATATTCCAGTATTGATTCTGTTGTTGATGATATATCAGTATAATTTAGTCTTATTGCCGTTTTGTTTATATTAAAAAGACTGGTTCTATTTGCTCCATTCAAAGAAGCTCGATTAAACTTTACTTCAAAATTTGTTGTTCCAATCGCCATACTTCCATTCATATTTAAAATTGTTGTTATACTTGCAAATCCCACAGTTAAAAATAATACAAGCATAAATATAAACATATGCCTTTTATTCATAATTACACCTCTAAAGTATTTTGGGCAAACTACCCTACTGTAATTATAGCATTTTTTTTTTTTTTTTTAGCAAGCCTTAATTGGCTTGTCAAGGTTATTTTTTTATTCTTTTTTATTTTACATACAAAAAAAGAAACTGATTATTCAGTTTCTTCAATTTCATCTTCAGAAGTTTCGTCTAATACAACTAATTCTTCTTCTACATGTTCTTCTGAGTTATCTATGAATTGATTTTCAAGAACTTCAGATGCATCATCTGATAAATATTCTTTTTCTAAATCTATAGAGATATCAGAGTATTCTTTTGCTCCAGTTCCTGCTGGGATAAGTTTACCTAAAATTACATTTTCTTTTAGACCTTTTAAGTAGTCAACTTCTCCTTTAATTGCAGCATCTGTTAATACTTTTGTTGTTTCTTGGAAAGAAGCAGCAGATAAGAATGAATCAGTTTCAAGAGCAGATTTAGTTATACCTAAGATAACTGGACGACCTGTTGCAGGTACACCACCAGATAAGATAACTGGTTTATTTCTTTCAGTAAATTCTCTCATAGACACTGTAAGACCAGATACTAAATCAGAATCTCCTTCTTCAACTACTTTCATCTTATTAATCATTCTACTTGCAATAATTTCAACGTGTTTATCTGAAATATCAACACCTTGAGATTTATATACATTTTGAACTTCTTTAAGAATATATTCTTGTGTTGTGATTGGGTCTGTTACAGCAAGTAATTCTTTTGGACTAATTGAACCTTGAGTTAATTTTTGTCCAGCATACACTTGGTCTCCTACTTCAACTAATAATTTAGCTTCATAAGATGTAACATGATCTCTTTCTTCAACATCATTTTTAACAGTTACTTTCCATTTGCCATTTACATTTTCGATATTTGTAATCTTTCCTGTAATTTCAGCAATTGTTGCTTTAGCTTTTGGTATACGAGCTTCAAATAATTCCTCAACTCTTGGAAGACCTTGAGTTATATCGGCATCTCCACCATGGGCAGCTCCACCTGAATGGAATGTACGCATTGTAAGCTGTGTACCAGGTTCACCAATTGATTGAGCAGCCATTATACCAACAGCCTCTCCTGTTTCAACTAGATTTCCAGTTGCTAAGTTTGTACCATAACATTTTTGACATACACCATTAGCTGATGTACAAGTTAGAGCACTACGAATTTCAACTTCTGTAATACCAGCTTTTTCAATTTTAGATACTAATGATTCTGTAATCATTTCATCTTTTTCAACAATTACAGCTTTTGTTTCTGGATTTACTATACGTTTTGCAGCAAATCTTCCAGATATACGATCAGCTAATGATTCAATTACAGAACCATCTTTTTCGTTTACGAAAGCATGAACTACTAATCCAGAAAGACAACCACAGTCACTTTCTTTAACAATGATATCTTGTACAACATCAACTAAACGACGAGTTAAGTATCCTGAATCGGCAGTACGTAACGCTGTATCGGCAGAACCTTTACGAGCCCCATGGGTATTTAAGAAGAATTCGTTAACTCTACGTCCTTCTACTAGTGATGAAGTAATAGGAACTTCTGAAACTGTTCCATCAGGTTTAGCCATTAATCCTGACATACCAGCCATTTGTCCGAACTGTCCAACACTACCACGGGCACCAGAATTCATCATCATGAAGATTGGATTATCATTATTTGATTTTGCTATAGCAGCTAGCTCTCCGTGAACCTTATCCTGAACTCCATTCCAAACATCACATACAGAATTATGTCTTTCTTCATCTGTTATTAAACCACGTTTATATTGTTTGTTGATTTTTTCAACCATATCATGGCCTTCTTTAAGATACTCTTGCTTATGTTCAGATACTACAATATCTGCCATTGAGAAAGTTATACCTGCTACAGTTGAGAATTTAAATCCTAAATCTTTTAACTTATCAAGCATAATACTTGTTTCAGTTGTTTTAAAACGTTTGAAAACTTGAGCTATTATTTTTTGTAAATCTTTTTTACCAAATGCTGGAATTAAAGGCATCTTAGCTATTTCTTCTGGGATATTTACACCTTGATCTAAGAAGAATTTCATTGGGGTAATACCTTCAATATTTTCCTTTGTTGCTTCATCTAAGTATTGGAAAGCATCAGGTAATATTTCGTTAAACTTAATTTTACCAACAGTAGTTACTAGATATTTATCTTGTACTTCTTCCATAAATAATTTATGTTTAAAGCTACTTACTGGTAAAGCTATTCTTGTATGAAGAGTAATTTCTCTTCTTTCATAAGCCATTAAAGCTTCATTTTCATCTTTGAATACACGACCTTCATTTTCTTCTCCTGCTTTTTCAAGAGTTAAATAGAAGTTTCCAAGAACCATATCTTGTCCTGGTGTAACAATTGGTTTTCCATCTTTTGGAGATAGAATGTTATTTGCACCTAACATAAGAATTCTAGCTTCTGCTTTTGCTTCTTCTGAAAGAGGTACGTGTACTGCCATTTGGTCACCATCGAAGTCAGCGTTGAATGCTGTACAAACTAAAGGATGTAGTCTAATGGCTTTTCCACCAACTAGTTTAGGTTCAAATGCTTGAATACCTAATCTATGTAGTGTTGGGGCACGGTTTAACATTACTGGATGTTCTGTAATAACATCTTCTACGATATCCCATACACAATCATCACGGTAATCTATTAATTTTTTAGCTCCTTTGATATTATGAGCTAAACCACGTTCAACAAGTCCATTTATTACATGAGGTTTGAATAACTCAAGTGCCATTTCTTTAGGAATACCACATTGATACATCTTTAATGATGGACCAACTACGATAACTGAACGTCCAGAATAGTCAACACGTTTACCTAATAAGTTTTGACGGAAACGACCTTGTTTACCTTTTAATATACTTGATAGAGATTTTAAAGGACGACTTGTTGCAGAAGTAACACTTCTACCACGACGACCATTATCAAATAATGTATCAACGGCTTCTTGAAGCATACGTTTTTCGTTTTGAACGATAATTGAAGGAGCTCCAAGTTCAAGTAGTTTCTTTAAACGGTTATTTCTATTGATAATACGACGATACAAATCATTTAAATCTGATGTTGCAAAACGTCCACCATCAAGTTGAATCATTGGTCTTAAATCTGGTGGAATAACTGGAATAGCATCAAGCACCATCCAATCTGGTTTGTTTCCACTTTCTTGAAATGAAACAAGACAATCAAGACGTTTAACTAATCTTACACGTTTTTGTCCAGTTGCTCCATCAAGTTCTTTTCTTAGAGCTTCAACTTCGGCATCAACATCTACTTCAATTAGAAGTTTTTTGATTGCTTCAGCTCCCATACCAACTTCAAAAGAATCACCATATTTTTCATAATATGCACGATATTCTTTATCTGATAAAGTTTGTTTTTTCTCTAAAGGAACACTTCCTGGATTAATTACTACATAACTTACGAAATATAGTACTTCTTCTAGATCTCTTGGAGACATATCTAGAACAAGTCCCATCTTTGATGGTACTCCTTTAAAGAACCAAATGTGAGAACATGGAGAAGCAAGTTCAATATGTCCCATACGTTCACGACGTACTTTTGACTTAGTAACTTCCACTCCACATCTATCACAAATAACATTTTTATATCTTAATCTTTTATATTTACCACAAGAACATTCATAATCCTTTGATGGTCCAAAGATTTTCTCACAGAATAAACCATCTCTTTCTGGTTTTAAAGTTCGATAATTAATAGTTTCTGGTTTTTTTACTTCACCATATGACCATTCACGAATTTTTTCAGGGCTAGCTATACTAATTTTTATACCTTTAATGTTGTTAACTTCTAACATTATTCTTCCCCTCCTTCAAAACCTTGTTCCATTGCCATAATCTCATCATCGCTTGGCATTTCTTCATCTAAATCAGTTTCAAAATCATCTTCATCTTCTGTTTCTTCAACTGGTTCCTCTACTGGAGGATCAATTTCTGGAACAATTGGAACTTTTTGTTTTACTTCACCAGTATTTACATCTATTTCATCAATTGTTAAAGACTCCTCTGGATCTTCTTCGTCAGCTTCTAATTCTCTTAAATCATGTATTTCATCATTATTGTCTAACATTTCAATATTTAAACCTAATGCTTGGAATTCTTTAATAAGAACTCTAAAGCTTTCTGGAACTCCTGCAGTAGTTATTGTTTTTCCTTTAACTAATGCTTCGTATACTTTAACACGACCGTTAACATCGTCAGATTTAACTGTCATAATTTCTTGTAAGACATGGGCTGCACCATAAGCATATAGTGCCCAAACTTCCATCTCACCAAATCTTTGTCCACCAAATTGTGCTTTACCACCAAGAGGTTGTTGTGTTACTAAACTGTATGGTCCAGTTGAACGAGCATGTAATTTATCATCTACCATGTGGTGTAGTTTAATCATATACATGACACCAACTGAAACTCTATTTTCAAATGGTTCACCAGTTTTTCCATCATATAGGATCGTTTTTCCATCTTGATCCATTCCTGCTTCATCCATCATTTCATAAATTTCTTCAATTGTTGCTCCATCAAATACTGGAGTTGCAACGTGTACACCTAACTTCTTAGCAGCCATTCCTAAGTGTAACTCAAGAATTTGTCCTAAGTTCATACGTGATGGAACACCTTGTGGGTTTAATACTACATCTACTGGAGTACCATCTGGTAAGTATGGCATGTCCTCTTCTGGAAGTATAAGTGATACAACACCTTTATTTCCATGACGTCCAGACATTTTATCTCCAACTTGAATCTTACGTTTTTGAACAATATATACACGAACTACTTTTGATACACCTGCTGGTAATTCATCACTGTTTTCTTTAGTATATACTTTAACATCATGAACAATTCCATCAGCTCCGTGAGCAACACGTAATGATGTATCTCTTACTTCACGTGTTTTTTCACCGAATATTGCGTGTAATAATTTTTCTTCACTAGTTAATTCTTGAACCCCTTTTGGTGTAACTTTACCTACTAAGATATCTCCTTCTTTAACTTCTGTACCAATACGGATAATACCCTCAGAATCTAAATTCTTACGAGCTTCTTCAGATACATTTGGAATATCTCTTGTAATTTCTTCCGGTCCAAGCTTTGTATCACGACAATCAATATCATAGTGTTCAATATGTAAGTTTGTATAAACATCATCTTTTACAATTCTTTCGTTTAATACAACAGCATCTTCATAGTTGTATCCATTACATGTCATGAAGGCAACTACCATGTTTTTACCTAATGCTAATTCTCCTTTATCAGTTGAAGGTCCATCAGCGATTACTTCACCTCTATGAACTTTCTCCCCAATCGAAACAATAGGAGAATGATTTATACAACTTTCTGCATTACTTCTTTCAAAGTTTGCTAAATAGTAAACATCTTTGTCTTTAGCTGTTTTTACAATAATCTTTTTAGAATCGGCATATTCTACTACACCATCAGCTTTACATACTATAGTACTTCCTGAATCTCTAGCAGCAATATATTCAACACCTGTACCAATTAAAGGTGCCTCTGTTTTTATTAATGGAACTGCTTGACGTTGCATGTTTGAACCCATTAGAGCACGAGTTGCATCGTCATGATCCAAGAATGGAATTATACTTGTAGTTATTGAAACAATTTGACTTGGAGCAACATCGATAAAGTTAACTTTTTCTTTAGTTGTTGTAACGTTATCTCCGTTGTAACGACATACTGGTTCTTCTTCAATAATATTATTTTTATTGTCCATAGTAATCGTTGCTTGTCCAATATAATAATCTTGTTCTTCATCAGCTGTCATATATACAATTTCGTCAGTTACATGACAGTCAACAACTCTTCTATATGGAGTCATTATAAATCCATATTCATTAATCTTTGCATAACTTGCAAGTGAAGTTATTAGTCCAATATTTGCTCCTTCTGGAGATTCAATAGGACAAATTCTACCATAATGGGATACGTTAACGTCACGTACATCCATTCCTGCTCTATCTCTTGATAAACCACCAGGTCCTAAAGATGATAGACGTCTTTTATCTGTTAACTCAGCTATTGGATTAATTTGATCCATGAATTTTGATAATTGACTTGAACCAAAGAATTCTTTCATAGCTGCAGTCACTGGACGAATGTTTATTAATGTTTTTGGAGTTATGGCATCTAACTCTTGAGTAGTCATCCTTTCACGAATAACTCTTTCCATACGAGCAATACCTGTTTTAAATTGATTTTGAATTAATTCACCAACTTGTCTAACACGACGGTTTCCTAAATGATCAATTTCATCAACTGAACCAAAACCAGTAAGTAAATTTAAATAATAACTTACTGCACCGTAAACATCAGACACTGTTAATCTACGTGAATCAATAGTTTGATCATTACCAATAATAGTAATTATTTTTCCTTCATTAGCTGGATCAAATACTTTAACAGTTTGTATTTTATTGTATTGATCTAACTCTTCATTTATAGTAACTTCTTTTACATTATAACCTTCTTGGAAAATAGGTCTTAATGTTTCTAACATTGTCTTATCAATTACTGTACCTGATGCACATATAACTTTTTTACCGTCTTTAATATCTTCAGCAATAGTCATTCCTAACAAACGGTCTAAGACATTTAATTTTTTATTGAATTTATAACGTCCAACTTTTGCTAAATCATATCTAAACTTATCAAAGAATCTAGTAATCATTTGGTTCTTTGCAGAATCTAATGTTGCAGGTTCCCCTGGACGTAACTTTTCATAAATTTCAATTAAAGCTTCATCTTTGTTCTTTGTCGAATCTTTTTCTAAAGTATTTTTTATGAATTGATTTTCTTCACCAAATACTTCTAAAATTTCTTCATCACTAGATAAACCTAATGCTCTTAATAGTGTTGTAATAGTAACTTTACGCGTTCTATCAATTCTTACATATACAACATCTCTTGCATCAAGTTCAAATTCTAACCATGTTCCACGGTTAGGTATAATTTCTCCAGATACTACAGGACGTCCATTCTTATCAATTTCTCTTTTAAAATAGATAGATGGGCTTCTTACTAATTGAGAAACAATTACTCTTTCAACACCATTTATAATAAATGTTCCTGCCTCTGTCATCATAGGCATGTCTCCAAGGAAGATTTCTTGTTCTCTTACTTCCCCAGTCTCATGAACAAACACACGAGCTTGAACCTTTAAAGGTGCTGAGTATGTTACCATTCTCTCTTTAGACTCTTTTACGCCATATCTTGGATTATCAAAACTGTATGAATCAAAAGAAAGTGAAATTTTACCAGTAAATGACTCAACTGGGAAAATATCTTTAAATACTTCATCAATACCTTCAGTTAAGAATTGGTCATAGGATTTCTTTTGGATTTCAAGCAAATCTGCTAACTCAAGTGCGTTAGTTGTTTTTGAGAAAGTTCTTCTTTCTCTATGGTCACCAAATTTTTGTACTTTGTATGCCATCTTTTCACCCCAATACTATAGTAATTTTTTGTGAACTCCACGTGAAAAAGGAGTATTCGCCACCAATTTAAAATTATATCTTCAATTTATATCAGTGTCAATGCTTTTTGGCAAGAATTATGAAAAAACCTTTGCTTTTATTTATGACTTCAATCTCGTACGTACTTTTAAGTGTTTCCATAATACTTTTTGCCCCTTGATCCTTTCTGATTACAAACCATAGTTCACCGTCTGGTTTTAAATGATTTGCTGCATCAAATAGAATCTTAAGTACAGTCTGTTTACCTGTTCTAATCGGAGGGTTTGTTATTACTACATCATAATATTCACTTACATTACTATAAATATCTGATTCAAAAGTTTTGGCGTCTACTCCTATATTTTTGATATTTATATCTGTAAGATGAACTGCTCTTTTATTAACGTCAATCATAGTTGAATCTGTATTCATATGCTTAGCTAACAAGATACCTATGATGCCATAACCACAACCAACATCTAGAACTTTAACGTTTTTTCTTCCTTTTTCAATATAAGTATCGATTAATAAATTTGAACCATAATCAACTTTATCTTTAGAAAAAACTCCAAGATCACTTGTAAATTTAGTTATTTCGTCACCACGTTTATATATAATGGTTCTAAATTCACTTTTTAGATTGTCGTTGTTAGTAAAATAATGTCCCATCAATTTTCCCCTTCGAATATCAATATTATATCAAAAAATCAAATCTCAAACAACATAAAAAAAAGATTGTTAATCAATTTTAACAATCTTTACATCATATGTTCCATTTGGACTTTCGATGGTTACAATGTCGCCAACTTTATGACCACATAAAGCAGCTCCCATAGCTGACTCATCAGAAATTTTATTTTCTAAGATATTAGCTTCAAGTGAGCCAACAATCTTATATTCATCTGTATCTTCATCATCAACATATTCAATTGTAACAGTAGACCCCAATCCACACTCGCCTTTTTTTGCTTCTTTTACTATTGTTGCATGTTCTAACATATATTCTAATTCTTTAATTCTTGATTCAGTTTTAGCTTGTTCTTCTCTAGCAGCATCATAGTCGGCATTTTCTGATAAATCTCCTTGGGCTCTAGCTTCTTTTATAGCTTGTATAATTCTTGGTCTATCTTCTTCTCTTAACTTCGCAAGTTCTTCTTCTATTTCAGTGAAACCTGCAGCAGTTAATTTAATTTCTTTTTTTCCTGACATAAAATATCACTCTTTCTTTTTGAAAATAATCATTCAATAAACTACTTTTAAAATGATATTACACTTTAGGTGAAAAGTCAAACACTTTCGCACGAATCATGTCGTTTTTTTCAAGTTTAAAAGGAACTTTCACTTTGATAATCATTTGAGGATGTCTAGCAACATCTAATTCATTTCCCTCTTCATCTATAATGCTCTCTATCTTAAAAGAATATGTTTCATGATTTGGACCTATGGCTTGTACCTCATCACCAATTTTAAAACTATTTCTTTCCTCAATAGTAGCAATTCCATCTTCATAATCAAGAACAAGACCTAGGAAGTCTTGATTAGATAATTCTTCTCGTCCTAAATAATATTGTTCTTTCATCCCTGGTAAACAGTTAAAAAATTGTGGAGCAGAATCACGATTAGCAACACGATTTAAAACATTTAAAATATAATTACTATATTCTTCTGTTAAAGTTTTATTTAAAATTCTATCAATTAAACGACGATACGCTAAAATAACTGTTGAAACATAGTAAATCGAACGCATTCGTCCCTCTATCTTAAAAGAATTAACTCCTATGTCGAGCATTTTTTGGATATTGGAAACCATATTTAAATCCTTAGGAGTCATTGAAAATGGTTCTTCTGTTACTTTTTCGTCATCCTTCATATAGTCAAATGTCCAGCGACATATTTGAGCACATCCCCCTCTATTTGAGTCTCGGTTAGTACAATAATTCGATAAAACACAACGCCCAGATATACTTGTACACATAGCCCCATGGATAAAACATTCTATTTCTAATCCCGTTTCTGCTTTAATTCTTTTTATATCTTGTTCACTAGCTTCTCTTGCAAGAACAACCCTTGTTGCCCCTAAACATTTGTAAAATTTAGCTGCCTCATGATTTAATATGCTAGCTTGCGTTGAAATATGAATCTCTAGATCAATATTTTTTTCTTTAATTAAACTCATTACCGCAACGTCACTGGTGATTATGGCATCAACCTTTATCTCACTTAAATATTTTAAATATTCTTCTAATCCAATTAAATCTTCATTATGAAATACAATGTTAACAGTTACATAAACTCTCTTATTTCTAGAATGAGCGAATAAAACAGCTTCTTTCATTTCATCTAAAGAAAAATTTTTAGCATTTGCTCTTAAAGAATAATTTTTTCCACCAAAATAAACAGCATCAGCGCCATACAAGAAGGCAAATTCCATTTTTTCAATACTCCCTGCTGGAGCTAATAATTCAATTTTATCGGTCATTATACTCACTCATTCTATATACTGTTTTTTTATTTAAAAAGCCATCATTACCAAATGGTTCACCTTTTAAAATAGCATCTATTTTAGATGGTTTTAAATCTTGATTTAAAATAAGATTAAATTTTATTTTAGTTGCGTCTATATTTTTTAATATATGTGTATAATTAAAATATTCATCATTATAAATGACTGTACCATATTCACTTTCTTGAGCTAAAAATCGAGATGATGTAGCATTTTCTTTTAAAATCATATTATTATAATCGGTAAGATTATTATGTTTATTAAAATTAGTTAAAAGAGTTCTTCTAGAATACATTATTTGATTTTTACCTAAGATATTTATGACAAGTGGCTTTAAGGATTTATCAAGTATCTCTAATATTTCATTTTCTGTTATCTCGTTAGAAATAACTGCAGAGTCTACACCATTTTTCAAATAGTAATTAATTGAGGCATAATTGGTTGTAAAATGATTTTGAAACCAAATTAATTCAATATCTTCATCTTTAAACAAATTATATACAGCAACATCTTCATAAATTATTCCTTTAAACCTTGAAATCTCTTCTTTTAAGGATTCTAACTTATCAACATCTTCACAATCTAAAACTCTATTTATCAAGACATAAGCTGATGAAGGTATAGATTCTAAAGAAAAAGCTTTATAACCAATAGAAAACTTTTCAATTGCAAAAAGAAAATTGGTTATGCCAATTTTCTCATATTCTTCTATTTCATTTAAATTATTAATATTAATCAAAATTTTTGACATTTTCATCATTCTTTCTAAAACTTACCGAAATACCATCACCTATATCATAAAATTTGGTAATGTATTCTTCATTTTGTTTTAAAAAATCTACATATTTTTCTATTTTATTAACAAGACCTCGGACATTTCTAGATTCTATTTCTTCTTTTTTCTCTACTAAACCGTGGAATTTTAGATTATCAGTAATAATTATTCCCCCTGGGTTTAAGTAATTTTCGAACTTTTCAAAGAATTTTATATATTGTCCTTTTGCAGCATCAATAAATATTAAATCATATTTATGACCAGCTAGATTAACCTCTAGGGCATCATTAAAAACAATATTTATTTGATTATCTAATCCACATTCATTAACGTTTTTAACGGCTTCGCGATATCTTTTCTCGTCTCTTTCAATAGTTGTTACCTCAACACTCTTATCACATTCAGCCATAAGAATTGCGGAATAACCTATTGCCGTTCCTAACTCTAATATAGATTTGACTTTATTTAATTTTATGTATTTTCTTATAAATTCGATAGAATCTTTTTCAATAATTGGAACATTGTTAGCTTCCGCATAACGTTCCATGTCTTTTATAATTCCATTCATTAATTTTTCACCTCTTACTCAGGCCATAAACCTTGAGTCTTTAAGTCTTTGATTACTCTATCTTGATCACTTGAAGTTTTGCTTGGATAAACTTTATTATTTTTATCAGCAACAAAATAGTAATAATCATTCTCATTTGGAGTAATGGCTGCTACAATTGATGAAAGTGATGGACTACAAATTGGTCCAACTGGAAGTCCTTGTACACAAGTTCCCCTAGTATTATATGCATTACACGAATTTAAATCAACTAGTGTTAATGACTCTCCCATCTCTTTTTTTACAGCATAATATGTTGTAACATCACTACCTAATGTCATGCCTACATTAAGTCTATTATAAAATATTCCAGCAACAAAGGCACGATCTTCTGGTGTTACAGCTTCTAATTCTACCATACTAGCAAGTGTTAGTAAACTACTAACTTTTTTATTTGATAAATTGATTTCATCTTTATAATTATTAAGTTTTATTTCCATAGCATCAAGCATTTTTAAAATTATTTCTTCTATAGTTGCATCTTTTTTAAACTCGTATGTGTCTGGAAAAAGATAACCTTCTAGAGGATAATAAATATCTTTATTTAAAATATCTTCTTCAATAAACCAATACTTTTTTATTACTTTATTTAGAAATTCTTCACTGTTTACTTTAGTCATTATTTCTTCTTCTGAAAACTCAAAATTTTCAGAGATTTTCTTTATATAATATGGGAAATACTTACCTTCAACAAAAGTTACTTTAACTGAATTTTCAACAACATTTGTACCTGTTGTTAGAGAGCCAATTATTTCATCAGCACTCATACTTTTTGAAAGTAAATATGTACCTGCTTGAAATGAAGGTGTATCATTTAATTTTATATACACTTTTAAAACAAAAGCATTTTTTATTAAGTTATTTTTCTCTAACTCATCAGCTATTTTATTTACACCCCAGCCTTTTTCTAAAACAAATTCAATAGCCCCATCACTTTTGCTATCAACAGGTGCTAAGGAAACTATTACAAATGTACCTGCACTAGCTATAAGTATAAAAAATAAAATAAATAAGATAATAATAATTCTTTTTAATTTTTTATTTATAGAATTAGTTACTTGTGTTGCCGTCTTCTTCATTATTACTTCCCTCTTTAGCCATTTCTTCACGTAGTTGTTCTTGAGTTGAAATTAAAATGTTTTCTATAACTTTCCACTCTTTGTCGTCAGTTAAAGGTTTTAATGATAAATCCTCTCCTGATGGATCATAAGTGTTAGCTCTTATAATGACATTTCCTTTTTCATCTGTAGAATTATCTGTATAAACGATATAACTTTTTCCAGTTTCGTCAGAATCGAAAGTAAATAATTTATAAAATTCTTTTTCTTCCCCATTTTCATCTTTTACTACAAATTTTGCATCTTCCATATTCATAATTATTAATCCCTTTCTTCTCTTCTTAGATATGTATCTAATATTATACTTGCTGCTACAGCATCTATTACTTTTTTTCTGTTTTCTCTTCGCATATCAGAGGATATTAAAATGTTTTCGGCCTCAACAGTCGATAATCTCTCATCAATTAATACAACTGACATATTGGTTTCTTTTTCTAATAATTCTTTAAAATTAACAGTTCTTTCCACTGCAAATCCTAGTGAATTATTCATGTTTTTGGGAAAACCAAGGACCAATTTTTCAATGTGCAAATTTTCGATTATTTCTTTTACTTCTGAGACTAATTCTTGTAAATTGTTATATTTTATTGTTTTATAAGGACTTGCAATTACACCAAGTTTATCTGATGTAGCAAGACCTAATGTTTTAGTCCCGAGATCCATTCCTAAACACTTCATTAATTCTCCAAATAGTTTTTGACGATGGCTTCTAAAACTTTACCACGGTCTACTGATAGAATTTTATTTCTAGCATCTTTATGAGTTGTTATATACCCTGGGTCTCCAGACACTAAATATCCAACAATTTGACTAACAGGATTATATCCCTTTTCCTTTAAAGCATCATAAACTTCCATTAAAGTCGTTTCAACTAATGCACTTGTTATTTCATCAATATTAAATAGAGTTGTCTTATCCAATTTACTTCACCTCTAACATGATTATTTTAACATACTAAGAAGAATATAACAATCAGTTATAAGAAAAAAGCACTGAAAGTTTTTTCAGTACTTATTTTTTATTAATAAAATCAAGAATGTCATCTTTACTTTGTAAACCAATAAGTTTACCAGACTCAGCACCATCAATAAATAGTATTAGAGTTGGAATACTCATTACACCAAATGAAGTTGCTAAATTCGGAAATTCATCGGTATTAATTTTTAAAACATTAACTTCTGTTAAAGTCTCAAGTACTTCTCCCATTCTTCTACATGGTCCACACCAGTCAGCATAAAAGTCAACTAACGTTACACCACTACTGATAATGCTTTCAAATTCCTCGTCATTTTTTAAATATTTTATCATTTCATCACCTATTCTATACTATAATTATATTCTTTTTTCAAATCTTCAAAAGTACTAGTATCTAATTTTCCTGCTTCAATTAAATTGTTAACTGAATCAATAGATACTATACCATATTTTAACATTATTTGTAATGCCTCACGATTTATTTCCTCATTTGAAGTATTTTTATCAATACGTGTAGCTATATCATAAATTTCTGTAATAGTTTTATTCAAGTTTTTTGTAGCACTTGATAAAACTGGTGTATTATTTAATATGCCATTGGCTAGGACTGTTTCTTTTACATACTTACTAGTTTGTGGTATTAAAGATATAACAAAGACTATTATAAAAACTATAATAAAATATCTTAAAGTATTTACTATTGCACCACCTAATTTATTTGGCAAACCTAAGATAATAGTTGCATTAATAAATTTGTTTAATATACCTGTAAATTTAAGAAGAATATTAAAAATCAATGTTAAAACAAAGATACATATAAGAAAGGCTATTCCTTCATATAAAACGATATTCAATGTTGTAATGTCTTTAAAAATCCCTCCGAATGAGAAAAATGGTAAATTATCAATCAAAATGAGACTTATAGGTGTTTTTAAAATAATAGCTAGTGCAAATATTAAAATTGAGGAAACTAGTTTAACAACACTCGTTAAAAGCCCCTTTTTCCAACCTTCTAGAGCACCTAAAATCAGTAATATAATAAGGATTATGTCCATAAATATCATATAATCAACTCCTATTTTAATTATAATAAAATCTATTTAAAATTGCAATAAATTATGCTAAAATACACATAGGTGATAACTATGAAGCAACAAACTATTGTCTTTAAAGTATCTGATAATTTAAAAAAAGAGATGATTGATTTTTATAAGGATCGTTTTGAAGAAAAACATCCTCCCTATTCTGTTTTTCAAGTTAAAGATTATGATTGTGTTATAACATTATATGAATCAGGAAAAGTAATGTTTCAAGGATTGGGTGCAGATATTGAAGCTTCTTATTGGACAGAAAATGAAAGAATAAAAAATAATCGTGATATTAATTCCGAAATTGATGCAGAGAAAAAGAAAAAGGAAGAAAAAGAAGCTGATTTACATGATGATAGATTCAAAAGTGTTTCAACTATTGGTAGTGATGAAGTTGGTACAGGAGATTATTTTGGTCCAATAATTGTTACAGCATCTTACGTTGCACGTGATAAAATGAATAAACTTTACGAATTAGGTGTTAGAGATTCTAAAAAAGTTAGTGATTCAAAAATATTGGAAATTGGCGAGATATTAATGAAGGAATATCCACACGTAACTTATATTTTAACTAATTCAACTTATAATAAATGGGGAATTACAAATATGAATCAAGTTAAAGCAATTTTACACAATCGTGTTTTGACTGAATTGCAAAAGAAAGCCAAGTTTGATTATAGATATATCGTTGTTGATCAATTTTGCTACCCTACAATGTATTTTAAACATATTAGTAAAGCTACGGAAATAACAAAAAACATAACTTTCACAACACATGCCGAAGACAAGTGTTTAAGTGTTGCTGTTTCTAGTATAATATCAAGATATATATTTTTAAAAGAAATGGAAAAAATGTCTAAGGAATTAGGCATGAACATTCCTTTAGGAGCTGGAGAGACAGTTGATAAGACTGCTGCTGCTCTAGTTAAAAAATATGGTGAAAATAAACTAAGAGACATTACTAAATTAAATTTTAAAAATACAGAAAAATTAAAAGAGTTCTTATAATTTAAGTAAGAACTCTTTTAATTTATAGTTAGCATTATAACCACTTTTTAATTTGATATCTAAATCTGATAAATCAATAATTATTTTTTCTAAGTCTTCCGTTGTATATATTTTACTATTTTTTTTCATAACATATACTCTACCTGTTCCAGAATAACCTAATTTTTTAGCAACCTCTTCATCTGTTAACCCATGATTTATGGCATCTCTTACCATATACATATTTACATAACTAGATGATAATACTCCTAGGATTTGGAATTCATCTATACCACTTGCTAAAAGTTTATCAAGTAAAGAAAAAGCAATATCAAATTTTTTAGCTATAACGGCATTAGAAAATTCAAATGTATCAACATTTTCTAATTTAATACCAAATTCATTTATTAAATCAGTTGTTATGTGATTATCTATGTTAGCTACTTTTTCAATATCTTTTATGGCAATATCGACATTATTCAAACTATTTTTTAAGACCAACTCTAAAGCGTTTTTTTCAATAGTTATTTTATTTGTTTCTAGATATCCGTTGATTATGTCTTTTATTTTTTCTTCTGTTAATTCTTGATAATCTAATATTTCTGCACCTAATGCCAAAACTCTTTTAGTTGAATCTTTGGTTTTGGTAATTGAATCACAGACAAATATAATGGTCATAGAATCGTCAAGCGAACTAAAAAAATTAATGAGTGCTTCAACTTCTTCTTCATAATTGAACTTTCCTCCAAAGTATTTTACATCCCTAATAACGATAATTCTTTTTTCATCAAACAAACCAAAATAGGAAGCATCGTCAATACAATCATAAATTGTAGTGCTATTTAAAGATTCATAAGTTATATTAGAGTTGTCTTCAGTAATTCGCTTTATTTCTGAAGTAACAACTGTATAACTTGGACTTGATAATAAATAGATATTTTTCATACTAACCTCTTTTTTCTGTACGACAAGTATAATCACTTTTTAATTTTTCTTGTACTTCTTCTAAAGTTGACTCCATATCAATTTCTTTTTCTTTTATATAACTATTATAAAATTCTTCATTAAAAAGAGTTTTTATATATGTAGTTGCTTCCACATATGTATCAGTTTCTTTTACTTCATAGTTAAAATAATCACTAAAGTTTTCCTTTACAGATTCATATTGATCATTAAACAATTTTTTTATATCCTTTATTGGTGTTTTTTCAGTAGCTTTCATTCGTTCAAATCTTCTATACTCGTATAAAGTATCACTGACATAACTAAACTCTAATGTTTCTTCATAATTGGTATATATGGTATTGTAATCACAAACTAGTACTAGTGATAAATAGTCATTATCATTATAAATTTTATTACCAATAAATAATACTATTAAACTAGCTATTATTACAGAGATTATAATCTTAGTTTTTTTATCTATCATTTTTACCACCTATATAAATAATTATAACACACTAGTTGGTTAGTTTTAATAGTAAACTCATATTTTCATAATTGAGCTTTTTTAGTAAATTGACTGTATTTTTCTATTTTATTGAAGAAATACTTGATATATTTCTTAATATTTGCTAAAATCATTGTTGTCATGGCGGAATTGGTGAAGTGGTTAACACGGTAGATTGTGGCTCTATTATGCATGGGTTCGACTCCCATATTTCGCCCCATTTTGAATTTTACGCATTATTTAGCGCGAAAATTAAAGGAAAAGTTCGTAATACTTTATATTATGGACTTTTTTATTTGCAAAAATCCTGTATGAACAGATTTTTTTAAATCACTTTTTTTGTATGAAAAATAATATATTAAAGAGTAAAAAAATATTACCAAATTAAATATCAGAATTAGTTATGCTAATCACTAAAAAACTCAGAAATTTGCAAGATGTGTGGTATTTTGCAGAATTAATTGTTATAATATTTTTAGATTTAAAGAACTGATGCAGATTTTAATCGATTTTGTAGCGGCATTCTTTATGTATGAGGATAGAGATGAAAAAGATTATATTATTAAGTGGTATTCATGGTGTTGGTAAAGGCTATATTACAGGACAATTAAAAAAAGAAATTAGTATCCCAATATATGAAGCAAGTAAATTAATTCGATTAAACGGAGTAGCAAGTGATAGAGATAAAATAGTGGACAATGTAGCAAATAACCAAGAATTATTAGTAAATTCAATAAATAATCTAATTAAAGAAGAAATATTTATATTAGATGGTCATACCTGTTTGATAACTGCTGATAGAAACATCGAATCAATTGATATCAATTACTTTAAGAAAATTAATATTATAGGCATTGTCTCTATTTATGATGATATTAATATTATAAAAGAAAGGATTTATAAAAGAGATAACATTAATTTTAGTAAATCATTATTAGATGATTTACAGCGAACTGAAATAGAAAATACCAAACGATTATCAAAACAATTATGTACCCCCCTATTGGTATTTAAAAATGGAGATAATATAAATAGGCTAATTGATTTTGTTAAAAGTTTGTAGGAGGCTTTAAATGATAAAAATATTATTAGACACTAATATAATCGTATATAGGGAAAGTGATAATGTTTATAAAGAAAAAATTGGAGAATTATTTAAAATAATAGATAATAACCCTAATATGTATAAGTATATACATCCAGTAATAAAAAAAGAATTATTACAAAATGTTTACAATGAAAAAAGAGATTTATTACTTGATAGACTGACATCTTATAATGTTTTAGAAAATCACAAAATGATTGATTCTAAATTAAAAACACTAACAAGCACTTTAAATAAAACGATTAATGATCAAATAGATGATATCATTTTAAATGAACTATATGTTGGTAATGTAGATTTTTTGATTACTGAAGATAAAAAAATAAAACAAAAATCAATAGCTTTAGGTATTGGAAATAAAGTAATGAATATTAATGAATTCATTTTTCAAAGTAGAAATGAAAAAAGTATAAATCATAATATTTTAGATATTTATAAGGTTAAGTTTGGCGATTTAGATATAAATGATTCTTTTTTTGATTCACTAAAAAAGGATTACCCTGGATTTTTAGATTGGTATGAAAGAAAAATTACGGAAGATGTATATTGCTATAAGGAACAGGATAAGATATTAGGATTATTATTTCTTAAAAATGAGGAACCCGAATCAGAAGATTACTCTGACATTAAGCCTATGATGAAGTTGAATAGAAAATTAAAAATTTCAACTTTTAAAGTAGACATTGGTGGCAAGAAAATTGGAGAAAGGTTTATGAAAATCGTATTTGATCAAGCATTATTTTCTATGGTAGATGAAGTATACGTTACTATTTACGATAATGACGATAAAAAAATGAATCTAATAAGATACTTTGAAAAATTTGGATTTAATTATTTTGGGAAAAAGAAAAACGAATTAGTATATATTAGGAACATGAGAAAGAATTTTGATAACAATAATCCTCTGAAAAATTATCCATATATAAAAAGAAATAATGATACATTTGTTGTTCCAATTAAACCTAAGTATCATACATATTTATTGCCTGATTCAATATTATATAGAGAATCGTACAAAGACATTCATATGCCAGTTGAATATGCCATAAATAAATATTATATTACAAATTGTGGTTGGTTAGAAATCCCAAAAGTTGGAGATAATATTGTTTTTTATCGTAGTCGACAAGAAGGTGCTATTGCTAAATACTCAAGTGTATTAACCACTCTTGGTGTCGTAACTGGTATATTTATTCCAAAAAACGAACAAGAATTGGTTAATAAAGTTTCAGGGAGAACAGTATTTAATGAAACTGAATTAAGGAAAACATATAGTAAAAACACTTATGTAATTGAATTTGCATATATAACCACTTTAGAAAAAAAATTAAATTATGATTTTTGTAAAAATAATGGCATTTTAGATGGAGGTCCACGAGGAGTTTTAAAAATTAATAGTACCAAATTCCAAAAAATAATTGAGTTTGGTAAAGTTGACACAACTTTAATAATTAAATAATGCTTGAGCTTAAAATTGTGATATAATTTGAATGATAATAGGAGAAAATGTTTTATGTGTAAAATTTTAATTTCAATAAATCCCGAGTATGTAAACGAAATTTTATCTGGTAGAAAAAAATATGAATATAGAAAAGTTAAAGCTAAAAAAGATAATGTAGATAAAATGATTATATATGCCACAGCTCCTGTTATGAAGGTAGTAGCAGAAATAGAAATTTTAAAAATTTTAGAAGATTCTCCAGATTTAATATGGGAAAACACAAAAGAATATTCAGGTATTAGCAAAGCTTTTTATGATAAATATTATCAAAATCGAAATATTGCGATTGCATATCAATTAGGGAAAATCAAAAAATATAATGAACCAAAGAACTTAAGCGATTTAGGGATTTCATATAGCCCTCAATCATTCATTTATATTGATTAAATAAAAAAGTTTGTAATAAAAAGTATTACAAACTTTTTTTATTGCAAAAAAATAAATAGACTATGCTATTTATTTTAATTTTTGATTAACTTTTATAAAATTTGGTACTTCACCAGCTACAACTTCATTTTCAAACATTGGAGAAAGTGTTTCTGTAACTTTACCATCCTTTATTACTACTCCGCCTTTATAAGAGTTTGTTTCTGATTCTTCTTCATCATCCATAGATTGTGCTATGTATAAACAGTCAGATCCACCATCTTTACATTTGTAAGAGCCTGTTGCAATGTAATACTTTGCATCTGGATTTTCTTCCATATGACCTAAATAAGTTAAGTCTGTTATATTCCAAAATTCAGTTTTTGTCTCATTATAAAGATTTTCTGTTTTATAATGTTCTTTTATTAAAGAAATTAGATCATCTGCACTTGGCTCTGCTTTTTTTGTTGTACTATTAATTACTGGCATTGTAATAGTTGTTGACATAGAAGTTTTTTCCTTGCCAATTTCAGAATCTTTTTCTAAAACCAGCTTATCAATTAGAATATATCCTCCTAAAAGAATAATAATTATTGTTAGTAATACTATGACAATAGTGGCTTTCCCACTTTTCTTTTGAATTTCACTATTATTTACTTCATTCATATAAAAATCCTTTCTATTCTGTTTTAATTATAACTAAGAATTTTTATAATTACTAGTTGGCTTTTCTTATTTGATGGTTATTTTACAAATTTTTTCTACATTTTTTTTACAAAAAAAGACACTTGGTCTTTTATGATTCTTCAATAATAATTCTTTTTTCAAGAGGTAAAATACTTTTATTGCACTCATGATAAGAATTATTAGCTAAATTAACAGCTTCTTTTAATAAAGATTCTAAATATGTGTGTATATCTTTTTTATAATCTTCTTTGTATAACCAATCTAAATATTTTATTTTTGGAGCACCATCAGGTCTGCCATAAAGTACTTTTCCTGAGTGCAACCAATAACCAAACTCAACATTAGTCGTAAATCCTGACATATTAGGGATTTCTCTTGGTACCCAAAATACGATAATTGTAGATTCTAGTAATGCATTTCTTTCCCACATTGCTTGATCTACATAGTCTTCCTTAGGTTTCCATGTTGAATATTCAGGAACATAAACTAATCCATCAAATGAAAGATTTTCAAGTATTTTTACTGCTTCTTCTCGCCAGCTTGTGATATTTTCTCCTCTAGGAGTTGGGCCTGCCAAAAAAATAGATTTTTTCCCTTTAACAACTAATTCATCCGAATAATTAATTTCCATATAAATTTCTGCTTATACTTTTATTCATTTTAATTATACCATTATTTGCTTAATTCATTCAAGTAAATTGAAAAAAGAAATTAAATATGTTAGAATATGCAAAAAAAAGGAGATTTTTTATGGAAAATAGTTTTTGGCTACCAGAAATTTTAAAAGAATATGCTACTATTAAAGATATTCAAATAGATCTTTCAAGACCAAATGATGTGGCACAACTTCTTATGCCTTCAAAAGATATAGGAGATGAAACAAAAATTTGTTTATATGATTTTTTAACTTATCTTACTTCTGATGGAAGAAAGATGATATCTTTAGCGATTTCAATGGAGATGCCTTACTTTGCAGAAAAGGCTAGACTCAATAATAAAGGAAAGGCTCTTGCAAGATTAGAATTGGAACTTCTTGGTAGAAAAAATGAGGACGTTGAGCACTATTTAAAGCACAACAGGTTTGAAGAAATGGACACAAGATATTTTAATACTGTACAAAAACGTACAGGTTATGCCCCAGTTCCAACTACTCTTTTAGATTTAGATATCACTGAATGTTTGGAAAACCCAGAAGATCCAGTTGCTAGTTTTATTATAAAGATGTTCAAAGACAAAAGATTTAACAGTTTAAAGATTCTTAATGAAGATGTTAGTCCTTGGGCAAATATTCAAGACAATATACCTAAATTAAACTAAGAAATTCAATTAACATTTTTAAAGATAAAAGGATAAGGATGAGTCCTCCAAATTTTTGAGGAGATGATGAAACCTTGTCTTTTATTTTGTTTGCAAATAGGACAGCAAACATTGATAAAGTGAATGTTATAAAACCAATTGTTATACAAGGAAGGTAAATACTTTCTACCATAAATGTCAAAGTAAAACCAACAGCTAAAGCATCAATGGATGTTCCAATAGATAATGGAATCATTGTTTTAAAATCTAACAAATCATTCTGTTCTTCTGTATCACTTTTATACATATTGAAGCCAATTACAAAAAGAATTATAAAGCCAATTAAGTGACTAAATCGTACTAAATAGATGCTTAAACTATTAGAAAGTAAATAGCCTATAATGGGCATAATACCTTGAAATATACCAAAGAATAACCCTATCTTAATTGCATGATATATTTTTATTTTCTTAATACTTATACCTTTAGAAAAAGCAACTGCAAAGGCATCGCAAGATAAAGATATCCCAATTAAAATTATCTCAATCGCATTCATATAAATCTTTGTATCCTATCTCTATTTTAAAATCATCTAAAGAATTTATTCCAAATTGATTAAGAGAATAAATAAAAGTAAGACCTGATTCTCTTACATAATAATTTTCTTTATTTATACTAAGAACTAAATCTATCATGTCATTAGTTATTTTATAATTCTTTAGATGCTTTTTTATCTCTTGTTTTAATATACTAAAATTGATTTCTTTTCCCCTTGTAAAGTGAATTATATCTATTAATTCATCATTTAAGGTATGAAAGAATTTATCTTCTCTAATTACATAATCTGTATAATTATAAGTAAGTATGACATGTGTATCATTATAATTATTAAATGTATTGTATTCTATTTTACTTTTAAAGTTATTATATTCTCGTTTTAACTTACTTGATATATTTTTATATTCATGTTCTTTTAAACTAATATATTCTTGAACTAACTTATTTACTGTATCTTTATTTATCACTTTATCACCTATAAAAGAATATGAAAAAAAGATGCTATTTAGCACCTTATAATTTGATTAATTCATACTCTCTAGAACCTATATTAAGTTTTTCTGCTGCATCAAGAATTATTTTACCTTTTCTTGATTCAATTCTTTCAATTAAATGATCTTTCCCTGGGTCTTTTGAATTATATACAAGATCGATGCATGCTTGATCAATTGCTAAAGGATCCGTTGAGGCAAGAACTCCAATATTAGCCATACATGGATCTTCAGCTACATAACAGCAATCGCAGTCAACAGACATATTTGACATAACATTTATATAGACAATGTTACCTTTAAACTTTTCGTGAATTGTTTTTGCGGCATCGGCCATGGATTCGATAAAATCTTCTTGTTTAACTTTAAAGAAGTCTGATTCTTGTCCGTTTTCATCACCAACGCAATGAATATAAGATTTTCCTCTACTTGAGGCAAAACCTATTGATAATTGCTTAAGAGCTCCACCAAATCCTCCCATTGGATGTCCTTTAAAATGTGAAAGAACAAGAACTGAGTCATAATTTTCAATATGTGATCCAACATAATTTTTAGATAAATGTAAGCCATTTTCTATTGGAATGATAATATCTCCTTCTTCATCTAAAATGTCAATATTAAAGATATTACTCCACCCATGGGATTTCATAAGTTCTTTATGTTTATCAGTTGTATTTCTTGCACCTTCATAAGCTGTATTGCATTCTACAACAGTTCCATTAACGTGCTTAATTAATTCTTCAACATATTCAGGTTTCAAATAGTTTTGATTTCCTTTTTCCCCAGAATGAATTTTTATAGCAATGTTTCCTTTTAATGTTACACCTAAAGCATCAAAAATTTTAACTAATCCATTTGATGATAAATCATCTGTAAATAATACTTTTTCCATTATATTCTCCTATTCTATATAAATAATTATAACAATAATATTTTTATTTGTCTAAGCTTATAATAGCAAATTTAGTCTAATTATTATTAATTTGTATATAATATTAATGAGATGATTATATGAAATTAATAAAGAAAAGTTTTTATATTTTTACGCCATTATTGTTAGGGCTTATTGTAGCGTTTTTAATTAAGAATAATATTGATTATGAGTATTTAGTGAAACCACCATTTGCTCCACCCTCTTGGTTGTTTCCAGTTATGTGGACAATCATTTATTTTTTAATTGGTCTTTCTTTTTACTTATATAAAACCTATGGACCTATAAAAGATATAAATAAGGTTTACTATAGTCAGCTATTTTTAAATCTATTATGGCCTATTTTATTTTTTAATCTTAAATTTAGATTTATTGGTACTGTAGAAATTATATTTTTAAGTTTAGTAGTATTACTTTTATTAACTTTATATTTTAGATATTATAAAACAAGCTTCTATTTAACAATACCTTATTTTATATGGTTATTATTTGCCACATATTTAACATTTAGCATTTATTTATTAAATTAAAAACAAGTATATAATTTTATACTTGTTATTTTAATAGTATTTTTTTAATATTAAATCTTTGGTGTTAAAACAAAACGTGATCCCTCATTAGTGTAGACACCACCAGTATACCCATTGAAGAAAAATTGTCCATCAAGAACGCCACTCATATATGATCCACCTCGATGGAACCAAGGGTAAGTAGAGTCTACGAAGTGCGAACGGTCACCGTACCAATTATTATGGTATCGTTTATTATTATCTTTATCGGCATAGAAGTAGAATGGTCCCATTTCTCCTGTTGCGTCTCCTAAGAGTCTGCCATTATATGATGTTACTGTTGCATTAGCCGGATAAAAGTCTAGATAGGTTGAATATGTTGTAAGTTCAGTTAAAGTAAATCCTGATTGATCATTAGAACCTGGCATATATCCTGCTACATATTCCCAAGCTCCACCACTCATATCATATATTCCTGTTATATTTCCAGTAGTAGAAGCTTTATATCCTGTTTCTGTATTATATGGACGTGTTATGTCTGATGTCGTCCCATATGTTCCTAAAGAGGAGGATTGATCTGTTCCATCTGTTGCTGCATACCCAGTTAAGTAATTTGAGTTATTATTTATTCTTACTTCTGTATTGATTCCATATTTGGAATGACTTAAATAAGCAACTGCTCCCCATTCTGTATTTTTCATCATATGGGAATCTAATTCACGATTATAGTTATATGCTGTTTTAAATATATTACTTACTGTTGAGTTTCTCCATGAGTATGTATTTGGTTTAATTATTATTTTATTTGGATTTTCTTCATTTACTTGAGCTTCTTCTTTAGTTGTTGCTCCTTTGTATCCTGTTTCAAACTTTCCTACCCATATTCCATTTACATCAAAGTTTGTGAAGGCTGGGTGGGTTAACCATTCGCCTTTTGTTGAACCTATAGATGCTTCAACTTCATTTGTTTCAAATTCAATCTGTATCTCTTTTGCTATACTTTCTGTTGGCTTACTTTCTATATATGTTGTATAATTTCCTTCATCAAAGATTTGATATTTATATCTTGGTATCCATACAAAGTATGATTCGATATCTGACTCTTGGATAACATCTCCTTTAACATATTCCTGACTTGGGTTTTCTACTAAAATAACTGCATTTGCCCATTCTTTATTTTCATAACTATACCACTTCTTTTGCGTGTTAGCATAGGTTACTTCTCCATTATCTGCTATTGTTACTGGAACTAGATTTTCTTTTACTACTGGATCTGCTCCATTTAAGATTGGATCTTCATAGACAAGCACATATTCATCTCCTAATGTTTCTCTTTCTAATGGCTCTGTTACTAACTCACAACTCATTTCAATTCTTGTTTCCATTTCTTCATTGTAAGCTTTCTTTAACTTTATAGTTAAATATCCTGTTTTTGTTTCACTGGATATTAATTCAAATGGACTTTCTAAACTCATTGTTATATCTAAATACTCACTAAAACTTTTGAAGTCTTCTTTTAATCCACAATTGATTGTTACATTAGCATCATAATTTCTACTTTTATTTGTTACATCAAACTCTAAGATAGTTGTTTGATTAACATTTTCTAATTTTTCAGTTGTAAAATCTATATTCTTTTCATTCTGATTTATCTCAACTTCTCCATTTGGTAACTCTGCTCTTGTATATACTATACTTGATGAAAAGTTTTCATTATATCCAATATTCAAGTTTCCTCTTATTACTAATGTTGATGTTATGCTTGCAAATCCTACTATCAACATTACTACTAGGATTATTACATTTCTTTTCTTCATTTAATGGTCCTCTTATTCTAAAGTTATTATAACTTATTTTATGATATTGAGCAATGCTATCTATTATTTATTTTCATTATATCAATCTTTTATTTGTTTTTTTGTCAAATATTATTACAAATAAAAGGAACTTATTGATTAAGTTCGTTTCTTCCATCCATCTTATATACATGCCATATATCATTCTTATAAGATTTAATAAGATAAGTCTCATAATAGTAAATGTGGTTACTTTTCATTGCTTCATAAGCAACATCTCCCGTTTTCATCGAAAATGTTATATATAAAACATCATAACTGTTTGTTTCAGATTTTATTTTTTCTTCAAGTTCAGAAGTGCCTTCTACACCGTACTCCATTGTTAGTAAAGAGGCATGATAAAATACATCTTTATCCGTAAATACACTTTTAATTGCGTTAAAACCTTCCTCAATTACTATCTCTTCGTGAGAAAAAGTCTTAAATATAGTTGTTTCTAATTTTGAGACACTATTACCATTCTCTAATTTGCATCCTGTAAGAATTAAGACAACCATTATTAATATCAAATTTCTTTTCATATTACCACCATTAATCAGTAAGTCTATATTGCTTATTATATCACTATAGATAGTTTGATACAATAATATCAACAACATCATTTAAAATGTCTTTCACATCAGGACTTATATTTTTTAAACTTTTTATAGATTTAAGTAATTTTCTAAAGTTAAAAAATTCATTTAAAGATTTAATTCCTTGTTTTTCTAAATCTCTAAAAATAGTATTAACTATTTTTTCTTGATCTTCATAACTAAGAGAAGCAATATATTTATTTAGTTTATCTTCTATTTGAATAGATTTTTTATCTTGTTTAGCATTTATAAAACTTTCTCCCTCAATAACCCATGAGGCTGCAATATGAGCAAATATATTCTTGTTTGTTGTTTTTACAACATGATATGGTCCATTATAAAGAAGTGTTCCTACTAAGCTATGAGTTGGTATTATATGTTCATATTTATCTTTTATTTTTTCATACTTTTTAGAAAAAAATTCTTCTTTTCTAAGCCCTGGTCCATCGTTAGAATATATTTTCTTTATTTTATTTTTAATTAGGAAGTTGGCATACATTCCAGATACTAATGCTAAATTGCCACCCTTAGAGTGTCCACCTAAAATGATATTACTATCCAAAAAAGATACTACTTCATTTAAATAATTAATTGCGTACTCTTGAGCATCTACAGGAAATCTAAAAGAAAGATAAGCATCCTCTTTCCAACCAGATAGTAATTCGTCTGTTCCCTCAAAACCAATAAATTTTAATTTTTTTGTGATTTTAAAGGTCATAGCTGAAAATTGAGAATCAAGACTCGTTATATAACGGTAATTTGAAAGCATAATATTTTTAAATCTTGGTGATTTAATTGCTAATTGTAATAATTTATAAGCATCTTTTTGAGCTATACCCAACTTAGCTATCTCTCTTTTTTTGTAAGTTTCTAAATAAATTTCTCCAGCAGTTTTAAGTGAGACTTCAACTTTTTTATTAGGAACAATCCCAGTAAAATCTAAGTAAGTAAGACATGATAGAACTAAATTGTCTACTTCGTTAAAAGCTTTTTCTTCAAAAGTTTTATCTGATGAGCTAACATATTCAAAATAATTCATGCTTTCACTTTCTTCCTTTTTTATTTTTTTCTTTTAATTTTATCTTTCTTAATTTTTCTTGCTTCATCCATTTTTTTTGTTGTTCTTTTATATTATTATTGAATTTTTTTATATTAATGACAAAATTAGGATAAGCATTTTTTAGTCTTCTATAAAATACCGAATTACTAAGAAGCCATTTATCAATTGACTTTTTAATTGCTTCTGTATTATCTTTTTTAGAAAATTTAATATATTTTCCAATTTTACTAAGTATTAGAAAAGAAAATACATTATCTAATATATAGATTATAAAAAGAATAATCGCTATTAAAATAGTTAATTTAGGATTTATTATATTGACTAAATTCACAATTATTGGATGAAGTATATAAATAACTGTGCAACCTAAGATACCAAAAGGTATCATAGTTTCTAAACAAATTCGGCCATTTAAATTAAATTTTTTATTTGAATAATCCCACCAACGGGCTTTAAATATTTTTTCCATCAAATAACTAGTCAGGTATTCAAGTATTGAACATACTAAGATAGATTTTAAAAAAACAGCTAATAAATCTCCTTTAAAACTACCAATAATTAAAACAATTGCTAATACACCATAGCCATATATAGGACAAATTGGTCCGATTAAAAATCCCCTATTAACAAACTTTTTTAATTCAACTAATTTACATATAACTTCCATTGTCCATCCTAAAAAAGAATATATTATAAAATAGAGAAAATATTCTGCAATTAGTTCCATAATAATCACCTAGTATTATCTTATCAAAATTTATAATATTTTTAAAGTTAAGAAAAAGATATCTTTTTTAGATATCTTATTTTGATAAAACCTCACATATAAGACTTGAAACTTCTGTTGGATTTTCTATAGGTAAACCCTCAATAAGTCTAGCTTGAGCATATAATATTTTGGTGTATTTTTTTAGTTCCTCTTTATTTTCTTTTTGTAGATTCTCTAATTTTTTTACTATTTCATGATTTTCATTGATTTCTAATACTTTTTCAGCATTAAGCTTTTCATCTGTTGGCATTGCGTTAATTACCTTTTCCATTTCAATTGAAACATTACCTTTGCTAGATAAACATACTGGATGTTTTTTTAATTTATTAGTAAAACGGATAGTTGAAACTTCAGGTATAGCTTCTTGCATTGTTTTAAATAGGTCTTTTGATGACTCATTATGTTTTTCTAATTTTTCTTTTTCAGCATCAGTTGATAAATCAGTCTCTGAAGTTGATATATTAACAAACTTCTTATCATTGTAGTTCATAAGAGTTTGTAAAACAAATTCATCCATATAGTCTGTACAATAAAGTATTTCAATATCTTTATCTTTGTAGTTTTCAACTAATGGTAAATTATCAATTTTATCAATTGTTTCACCACAGCAATAATAAATGCTATCACTGTCTTTATTGTTATCGACATATTCTTTTAGAGTTATAAATTTTTTAGTTTTAGAAGATATAAACATTAATAAATCTTTTAATTTATCCTTATTGGCTCCGAAGTTATCATAAACCCCAAATTTTATATTAGTTCCAAAAGTAGTAAAGAATTTTTCGTATGTTTCTCTTTCATTTTTTAACATATCGGTTAATTCTTTAGTAATTTTAGTTTCGATAGATTTAGCAATCGTTTTTAGCATTTTATCTTGTTGTAATATTTCACGAGATATATTTAAAGATAAATCTTCTGAATCAACAACACCTTTAACAAAATTGTAATAGTCTGGTAAAAGTTCAGCACACTTTTCCATAATAAGAACACCACTTGAATATAATTGTAAGCCTTTTTCGTAGTTCTTAGTATAAAAATCATATGCAGGATGAGATGGAATAAATAAAAGTGAATTGTAACTAACTAATCCTTCAGTACTTGTATGAATTACTTTTAATGGTGCTTCATAATCAAAGAATTTATCAGAATAGAAAGTATTATAATCATTTTCTTTAATCTTTGATTTATTTCTTTTCCATAGCGGAATCATATCATTTATAGTAGTTTCTTCTTCTTTTTCAATGTATTCATCTTCGCTACCATCCTTTAATTCACGAACACTTTTATTCATAACTATTGGATAAGTTATATAGTCAGAATATTTTTTTATAATTGATTCTAACTTATAATTATTTAAAAATTCACTGTAATCAAATTCTTCTGTTGATTCTTTTATAGTTAATATTATTTCTGTACCATAATTATCTTTATTAGCCTCTTTTATTTCATAGCCATCTATTCCTGTTGATACCCATTTGTGAGCAGATTTTTCTCCATAAGCTTTACTAGTTACCTCTATCTTATCAGAAACCATAAAAGCTGAATAAAAACCAACTCCAAACTGACCAATTATATCAATATCTTTTTTATGTTCATTTTCTTTTTTAAAGACACCTGAACCAGATTTAGCAATAGTTCCTAAATTTGTCTCTAATTCTTCCAAATTCATCCCTATACCATTATCAGTAATTTTAAGAGTGCGATTATTTTCATCGACAGATATTTCTATTTTAAAGTCCTTTTTATTTATTTTAATTGAATCATCGGTAAGTGATTTATAATATAATTTATCAATTGCATCACTCGCATTAGAAATAAGTTCTCTTAAAAATATTTCTTTATTTGTATAAATTGAATTTATCATTAAATCCATTAGTTTTTTGGATTCTGCTTTAAATTGTTTTTTTGCCATATAATTATCTCCTTTATAAGTTTACATTTATGTTATACCACCATTTTTTAGCACTGTCAATATTTAAGTGCTAAAAATAAAAATGTCTAAGCAGAAAGTTATGTTAAATTTAATTTGATTAATTCAATTATTTTATCACGAAGAAGTTTATTAGCTAATTCTAAGTCCATCCCAGTGATTTTTAATGGTTTTCCAAATCTGACTTTTAAGTTTTTGCTTCGGAAGCGATAATCCCCTGTTATGCAAGATGGTATAATGTAGGCATCTTCTTTTTGGGCCATTGAAACTGCACCAAATTTAAACTCTAAAAGATAAGAATCATAAAATTCGTCTAGATTGATAATATTTTTTTCTAAAAGAGAATTTAAGAATTTATCTGGTTGATAAATGTTATTTATAAAATCTTCTCTAGTAATTAGTTTACTATTTAATAAATTTATCATTTTATCTATTTGAGATGCTTTAACATACTCCATTTTTCTTAAAAATACTTTATATTTATCTTTTATATTAAAATCAAAGTAGATTCCTTTTAGTCGATCTTCTTTTAAAGTATTTCTAGTTCCTTCTGGAAATAAACCTATTGTTGACTGATGATTTAAAACAGATAAAGCTTCTTTTTTAGCTTCTTCATCTTTTTTATTTCTATCGACAGATATACAACCTACTGATTTAAAAAACCATCTTGTTAATTTAGAATCAAAATATTCTTTTTTGGCTAGGTAAGTAATAAATTCTTTTGTTGAAATTATTGTATTACATTGATCAAACAAATGAATATGATTACTAACTATAATTTTAGGACCAATGATTTGCATATTCTCTTTGCCAATAATCTTTGGATTATAGTAAATTTTATAAATCGGACCTAAAAGAAAAGTTCCTATTTTATAAAGTAATGTTTTTTTACTCATCGTCATCACTTCCTATATCACTTTGAAGTTTTTGAAAATCAACTTTACCCAATTTAGTTTTTGGTAGTTGTTTTCTATATACAAATTCTGTTGGTACCATATATTTGGCTAGATTTTTTTTACAAAAAGATTTAATGTCATTTTTGACAAGCAAGCTATGGCGTCCTTCCTTTAAAACTATAAAAGCTTTAGCAACATTTACTTTGTAAGGATGAGGAACTCCAACAACGGTACATTGCAAGACATCTGGATGACTTTCTATAACACTTTCAATATGAGAGGGAAAAACATTGTAGCCACTTGTTATTATCATTCTTTTAATTCTACCTTTATAAAAAATAAAACCATCTTTATCCATATATCCTAAATCACCGGTGTGCAACCAAACATGTCCATCTTCATGAATTTGTAAGGCAGCATTTGTTTCTGCTTCATCATTTAAATATCCCATCATTAAAGCTTTAGAATTTATAACAATTTCTCCAATGGTTCCATATTCCACTGTTTTCCTTGTAGATTGATCAATAATTTTTACATGATTTGAGGGGAATGGTATACCAATTGACCCAGTCTTATGAACATCATCAAATGCAAGACATACTGCTGCTAAAGCTTCTGATAAACCATATCCCTGAGTGATGTGAGCAGAACTTTTATGACTCTTTAAATAAGCATTAATATTTTCTTCTAAAGAAGGCGATAACATATCTCCCCCACTAACAACATATTTTAAATTTGATAAATCTAAATTCTTGATATTATGGTTAGAAATCAAAGCTTCAAAAAGAGTTGGTACTCCTAAAACACATGTTGGCTTTGTTTTATGAAAAAGGATATCAAATTTCTTAGCATCAAATTTAGGAACCAATATTGTATAACATCCAAGTGTTAAAGGGGTGTGCATACAAACTGATAATCCAAATCCATGAAAATTTGGCATTATACCTAAACAACAATCCCCTGGCTTAAGTCGCTTAAGACAATTTTTTTCTTGTTTACTACCTAAAATAAAAGCACGATTTTGTAAAACCACATTTTTAGGCGTTCCACTTGTACCACCACTATGAAGAATTACAGCTGGTGTATCTTTTCCATATCTTTTGGTTAAATCGTTATTTTTATCATAGTACTTGGATACAAATTTATTTAATTTAATATAAAAATCATTAAAAGGAACTTTTTTATATTTTCCCTTATTTATTAATTTATAACCTATACATTTTAGCTTTGGAAGTGAATCTGCAGGTGAAACAATTAAAACTTTTTCAACTTGAGTTTCTTCAAGAATATTTTCGATTTTTTCATAGAAGATATCTGTATATATAATCAAACGTGATTTGGTTGATTCTAAACTATAACGAATCTCTTCTTCTGCTGATAATGGATGAAGCATATTAGCAATTGCTCCAATTTTATTTAAAGCATAAAGAGTATATAAAACTTCAGGAATATTAGGTAAGCATATGGTAACAATGTCTCCCTTTTTTATTCCATATGTAGAAAAAGCATTAGCTATTTTATCAATTTTATGAATAAGAGATGTATAGTTTATTTTTTTTCCTTCATAGAAAATAGCTATATTTTTTGGATATCTATAAGTACTTATTTTTACTTGATCGTACATTGAAATATTTGGTATCTTTATATTAATTTCTTCTTTTTTATAATATTTTTCCCAAGGTGCATCAAGTTTTTTCTTTATTCTAAACATTTCAAATATTGACATTTTATCCCTCTAATCTTTGTTTTATTATCTCTCTCAGATAATCATTTTCATCAGTTAAATTTTTATTAATTGTTAAAGGTTTTAAGAACTCAATTGTAATTCCTTTTCGAAATAATTTGTACTCGCCCTTAATTACAAAAGGCACTAATTTTGAATTAGTTTCATAAGACATCTTTACAGCACCAATTTTAAATGGTAAAAGTTTTTTCTCTTTTTCTGTTGTTCCTTCAGGAAACACGAGAACCATAGAACCGTTATTTAAATATTCGTAAGCCTTAATTAAAGCTTCTTTGTCATGTATAGTTCTATCAACAGGAATTAACCCCATATGAGAAAATATAATTCCTTTTGGGAAATCCCAAAGTTCCTTTTTAGCTAGAAAGTGAATACTTCTTTTGGTTGAAGATATTAAAAGAAGACAATCTAATATACTTGTATGATTTCCAGCAAGCACACAGTTATTATCTAAAATATTTTCTTGTCCTTTTATTTGTGGTCTAAAGAATAATTTAAATAAAAATGTTATAATTGGCCTTGTAAATCGATAAAGATATGCATCATTATTTTTCATATTATACCTCTATTTAATTATATCATATTTATAAAATTAAATATCTAATGACTTATAAATATTTTGACGAATTTTAAGAGAAGGTTTAAACAAAAAAATCTGTCTTTATGACAGATTAAGAATCTATTTCTTCTTTTATTTTTTTTAGGAAGTATTCTTGATTACTCTTATATTTCTGTGGTTTAAACTTTTTTATTTTTTTTATGATGTCGTCTAAATTGTCTCCATCTTTATATTCTAGTAAATACCCTAGATCAGCAAATATTGAAACAATTTCTGTTTGATGATTGTTGATATGCTCTTTATATTTTTCGAGTCTTGCACAAGCAATAACTTTTTTATTATTTTGAAGAGGCATGATAATACTTCCTGTTCCCCCATGGGTTATAATAAACTCACATTTATTAATTAAATCATTCATTTCTTCATAACTAATAAATTTAAATATCTTCATCTTTTTTGATTGGTAATTACAAGATCCACCTGCTTGAACAATTATTTCATCTTTAATTTTAGAATTTTCAATTGCATCTAATAATCTATAAAATTTTTGATCTTGTGTACCTAATGTTACTAATATCATCAGTATATACCTCCAAAATATTTAGCTTTAGGATAAAAATTTAACATTGATTCCCACTGTACTATAAAGGTTGTCGCAATTGGATAACATAATTTTCCAGCAAGTGTTTTGCCATTTCTTTTTGCATATGATTCAATAAATATTACTTTTTTCCTAAAAAACCATCCAAGATAACAAAGAGGTACTGCTGTATTAGCACCAGTTGTTACAATTACGTTTGGTCTAAAGACAAAAAATGTATAAACAGAATGAAATGCATTTAAAACATTTATGAAAAAATATTTAATAAAATTTTTCTTATTGCAATAAATATAGTATTTAACATTGTATTTAGATTTTAAGTTTTCTGTAACATTAGACTTTTCAGTTATAAGTAAATAATTATAGTCTACAAATAAACTTTTTAATTGTAATAGTTGAGTTAGATGACCACCAATGCTCGAAACAAATAAAACTTTTTTTGGTAAAGTTTTATTTGATGTTTTTTTTACTTTATGATTTTTAATTAATGAAATTATAATTAAAACAACTAAGGCACCTATTACAGCTCCACTTGTGTCAATAAGAGCATCACTAAACTGCCCTGTTCTTCCTACTACAAAAGTTTGATGATATTCATCAAATAAAGCGTACATAAAAGATATTAAAATCGTTAGTATGTAAGATACAGATAATTTAATTTTAAATCTATTTAAAAATATCATAATTAAAAGAGCTAGGACAAAAAATACTGAGGCATGAGCACATTTTCGCATTAGAGGGTTGATCTTATTTATAAATGCTCTTTTAGACGATTCAGATGGATGTTTATTGGTTAATCCAATTTTATTGGTAAAAATTAAAACATTATCAATTATTGTATCAAGTGATGTCTTACTTTTTATATTAGATTCTAATCCACTCATGTTAGATAAGAAAAATATTATAAGCATCCAAATAATTATAAGTATAAAAGGAAAAAACTTTCTTTTTTTATTATTATCTATATTATCAATAAAATTTTCAATTGTATCTAGCATTTCTTGATTATGTTTAAGTTTTGTTGGTTTAAATTTCTTTATATCTTTTAAAGCTTGATCTAATTTTTTTAAATCTCTTAAGTATAATACATGTCCATCCCTTTCAAATCGTTCAGCTATTTCTAATTGATGGTCATTATTATGTTCTCCATATTTACTTTGTCTAGGAACAACTATTATTTTTTTGTTATTTTCTAGAGCTGTAAGAATAGAACCTGCACCTGCGTGAGAAATTACTATATCACTTTTAGCTACCAAATCGGACATAGTTTTGTTATCAATATAATCAAACATTTCCATATATTTGCTTTTATATGTTTGATAAGTAAAGCCTGCTTGCACTACTACTTTGTCTTTAATATTTCCATTTTCGATATTTTTATCTATTTCTTTTAAAAGTCTATCAAAACTTTTATCCTGAGTTCCAAGAGTTACAATTATCATTAATAAATCCACCCCTTATAGATAGCTTTTGGGTACAATTTTAGCATTGACTCCCATTGTACTAGAAATAAATCTGCTATGTGATATAAAAGTCTACCTGTAATAGTTTTAGAATTTATATTGGCGATAGTTTCAATATAAACAACTTTTTTACCAAATATTTTTGCTAAACAACATATTGGACCTGCTGTATGAGTCCCTGTAGTTACAATTACATCTGGTCTAATTTTAAGAAAATAAAATAAAGAAATAAAACAATTAATGAATAATTTAAAAGGATAACTTATCGGATGATCTTTTGTCCCATATAAAAGATAAAATACTTTTCCTTTGAATTCTTCTTTTAAGTATTCATTATTCTTTTGTTTTTCTGTTGCTATATAGGTGTTGTATTTTGGAAACAATGGGTTTAAACGCATTAATTCATTAAAATGCCCACCAGTACTAGATATAAAAAGCACTTTCTTTTCCATATTTTCACTCCTTTATTATAAACTATAAATTATTTATCTTTTTCTTAATATTACTGTTATATTTTTCTAAACCATTAAATTTATGTTTATGCTTTTTTAAATTTAAAATAGATGACTTAATATCCTCAGAACCGGAGATTTCGTTATCAACATATTTTTCTAAATGTTTTGGCATTATAACATCTAATCCTAAAGCTAAAGCTTCTAAAAACACCATTCCTTGTCCTTCATAACGACTTAACAAAATGAAGGCATCCATTTCATTTAATGTAGGATATGGATTACTTAAAAATCCTGTCATAGTAACTAAATTTTCTAGATTATATTCTTTTATTTTCAAATTTATCTCGTTAAATAACTTTCCATCTCCAATGATGTAAAAATGAAAGTCATTAAGTTCTTCTTGTATTTCATTTATTTTTTCAATTAAAATATCAAAACCTTTTTGATGAACAAGTCTACCAATAGAACAAATATTAATTTTATTTTTATCAATTTCTATAGGCTTTTCTGCGTCTACTTTTTGACGTATTTCATTAGTATCTATAAAATTAGGGATGATATCTGTTTTTTTATTTTTTATTTTATTGACCTTAGTAAAGGAATCTAAAGCTCCACTTGAGACAGCTATAAATTTATCAAAATGTCTATACTTACTTTTAAATAAAAAATGTAAAATACGATAACGAAATTCTTCTTTAATTTTTATTTCAACATCATTGTGAACCCACATAATTTTAGTTTTGCTATTGGTTTTAATTGCTGAAAGTGCTGTTTCATTAGAATAAGAATTAAAGTCTATCACTGTATCATAAACTGTATTTATTTTTGGTTTATAAAATATTTTTAGAATTGAAAATGGTATCATTTTTGTAAAATAAGGAAGTTTTTTTATATATTTAATATTGATATTAGAATTTATATCTTTTAAAAATATATTTTCTTTTTCTACTAAATAAAGATCAACTTCATATTTTTTATGGTCAATATTATTAACAAAATTAACACAGGACTTTTGGATACCACCAATATTTAAATCTGATTGAAATATTGCAAGCTTTTTCATAAACTCACCCACCTTAATTATAAACGAAAAGGAAAAAAAATAAAAGAGCATTGCTCTTTTATTTCTATAAATACTCTATATTTTATACAAGTAAAATTCCTTTATTATGTATTACGATTTTTCTATATAGTATTTAATTTTTTATATTTCATGCCTTGAATTTTCTTTTTAGCATTATTAACTGAATTGTAATTGGGATACATTACATAATCTTTTGTTTTTCCAAAGAAAATGTAATCTTGACCGCCAGATCCTGTTACAGATTGTGTTTTAATAGCCCAATTAGGATTTTCTAATAAATCTTTAACGCTAGATGTAACTAAATCTTTAGGTATAGTTGTTGTATAAAGCCCATTTACAGCTGATAATACACTAGGAAATTTAGTTGCCATGGCTGGTGTTTTCATTTTATTTAATATTGCTTGCATGATTTTGGCATTGTTCTTTTGTCTTTGATTATCTCCTGTTTTAAAGGCTAATCTCTCTCGTGCAACAGTAAGAGTTTCTATACCATTTAACCATTGACATCCTTTTTTTACATGTAGTTTTTCTCCTAAGGAGTCATCATATGTATCTAAGATAAGAGCATGACTTGTTGTATATTCCATATCAGAGCAATAGTTTATTCCACCAACTGCATCTACGATTCCAACTAAGCTTTTGGTATTAACTTTTATATAATAATCTATTTTTACACCAAATAATTTTGCTACAGATGACATATTAGTTTCGATTCCGCGAGATCCCATATCACTTAACTTATCTTTTTTTCCAACTCGAGCATCAGTTATATAGTAATCTCTTGGAATAGTTGTAAGCAAAATCTCATTGTTTGTTTTATTTATGGATACTAACATGTTAAAATCCATAAAAGTATTAGTAAAATCATACCCGCCTATAAAAATATTATAATATTCCCCTGGTGTAAGAGCTTGATATTCCCCTTTTACATCTTCATCTAAAACTTCTTCACCGATAGAATTATTAGATAGTTTAATATTAATTTCAAATTGATATATAACTTTTAATTCGTCGACATTTATTGTGTTTTGGTCTTCTTTTAAATATACATAAGTGGCATTATCTAAAAGAATTACATCTTGTACAATTAAATTTTCAATTTCAGTATACTCTAAAAAGGTTTTTATGTCATTTTTTGCAAGTTCACTAAAGGCATTTTCTTTTTCTAAAAGAGTATCAATATATGAAATATCTTTTGTCTTTAAATCATCTAATGAATAAGCATTTTTACTGATTAAAACATATGATACTTTATATTCTGATTCAGCATTATTAAAAGCTTTGTTAAAAAAGTCGTTAGCTGTCGTTCCATAATAAATAACAGCTACAGAAACTATATTTAATATAAAATATAGAAAAAAGCTTATTCCTTTCACTACTCCCTTTTTATTAATTAATAAGCAAAATGCTGCTATAAAATTTATGATAAATAAAACTTCACAAATTCTTACTAAATATTTTACTGGTAAAATACCCAAATCAAATATAATTTTTCCTGCAATAATTGTAAGAACTAAAAAAACAATGACTAATAAAATTCTTACACTTCTTTTTGTATTCATATTCTTTCACCTTCTATTATAATTATAGCATAATAAAGAGAATATAAACAAGTAATCAAAAAAAGATGGTTATCCATCTTTCATTATTTTTTGATAATTACAGGTGTTCCAAGGGAAACATGTTCTGCAAGAGAGAATACATCATCATGAATCATATTAACACAGCCATGAGAGCCATCATAAATATAAGTATCTCCACCCATTTCCCATATTGCACGCCAGCCATGACGAGCTTTTCCTTTTTTCTTCCAGAAATCACAAGAATGGTACGTTGCATCATGAAATCCTTCATTTCCATAAAATTTCATCATGATATCAACAGGAGAAGAATACCCAGGTCCTACTAATGGTCTGTTATATGTTATATCATAAATCTCCCATACTCCTTCAGTGGTTTTTGTGCCTTCTGATAGTTTCCCAGTTACGACTGGACACTCTAATATTATCTCATTATCTTTATAAAGTGTTAGTTTTTGTTCACTTATATCAACTACTACAATTGTTCCATTTAATTCTTCTACATTTTCTTTTGCTATGTAGCCAATATAATCTTCTGTTTTCACTAAATACATTATTTCATTTTCATCATAAACTTCAAAGCATTCAAGCATAGGTATTTGAACTTTTTCTTGTTTGTTTGTTTCACTTAAATAATCTGGAATTACTAGTGTTGTATCAGTTTTAGCATAAAGAAATTTTTTCATTGTACTTTTAATGTCATAAGCAGTAGAAAGTGATACTTTTTCTTCACTAATATAAGCAGTGTCTCCATAATAATCTACTTTGTAATAGCCATTTTCTGCTTGTGATAATAAATCTAGTGACTTACCAACTGGTAAATACCCAATAAGTTCTTTTTCTTCTATATTTCCATAAATTTCTGCTCTCGTATGAGCAACTACAATATCAACATTAATTATTTGAACTTCACTATTTTCATTATTTTCATTATTTTCATTTTTTGATTCTATATTCAAATCATCTTCAGCTACATTTTCATAGGTAAAAGGTGTTACAGTTAAATTAAGATTATCATTTTGTTTTTGTCCACAACCAATTATACCTACCCCTAGTAAGCCAAGTAAAGATAATGTTGCAAACTTTTTCTTAAATACTCTCATTTCTTTATACCCCTTTTTCAATGGGAAGTATTATAATATATAAGATAAATTTTGTCAAACTACTTGCTTAGTTGCACTTGACTTCTAAATTAATATATTAACAATTTCTCGATTGTTTTATATGTCTTCAATAAAATTCACATCCAGATCTTTAAGAATTTTAAATATTTTTAACTTCCCTGTAACATATTCTGGATCATCTATAATCATATATTTTTTTAGTATTCCTTTAAAACCATTGATATTTTCTAAATGATATTTAGTATAATTTCTAAATAAAAACAACCAATATCTTGAGTAATAAGCTTGGAAGAATCTATCACCACCATAATTTTCATTAAGTTCTTTGTCCATCTTTTTTATTAATTGTACTATTTCTTTTTTTAATTTTATAACAAGATTGTTCTTATGAATGAATTCCAAAGCAATAATTGAAACCAGTTCATTTTTTAAAATATTTTCTTTAAAAAAATCAATTATTTCATTATTGACTACATTCATTTTTATTATTATATATGAAATAAAAATCTCTGTTATATCTTTTTGAGTTTTTATAACTGTTTTTTTCTTTTTTAGAAGCTTAGTTACCATTTTTTCCTTGTCAATGTTATTATCAATAACTACTTTTATTATGAGTTCACTTAAGTTTTTGGAAATTATATCATATTTAAATAGCATGTTTATTAAATAATCAAGAAGTATTTCAGCATGATCTTCATCTTTGAATTTATAATCGAAAGTCGAAATAAGATATCTTAAAATATAATTACAGTCTGTGTAACGATTTTTAATTCCATTCTCTAGTGAATTAACTATTGTCTCCATTAATTCTAATTCTTCTTCTTGATTAATGTTTTCATTTTCTAACATTTTTTCAAGAGATTTAACTACTTTTTTCGCACTAAACTCTGAAACATAAAAAGGAAATTCAGTTATTTTTGTTTTGTTTGGATTAATATCAAGTCTGTATTTGGAAAGTTCCTTTTCTACTTCAAATTGAATTTTCTTTAAATCTTCTTCAGAATCTCCATAAAATGAGAAGTCATCACAATATCTTACATAGCTTATTTCTAATTCTTCACATTTTTTTACTATTACTTTATCAATTTTAGATAAAATTATTTCAGAAAATAAATTACTTGTATATGGTCCAGTTATTATTCCTTTAGTCTCATTGGAATTTAGAGTTCTTGTTAAAATATCAAGATTTTCAAACATAGTTCTTTTTGCAGCATTTTTTAAATCCCATGATATAGAGTGTGTATAAATATTGTTAAAGAAATTAGATATATCCATTTGTAAACGGAAATACCCTCCATTAGCTTTTATAACACTTTTTTTAGCTGCATTTAAATAACTAGGTTGTTCTAGTATTCTTTCTTTCGTATTAGGATAATCATCTTCAAGATTTTCTGGGTCTAAATATTCTGCATCTAATATAGCTTCTCCATTATAATTATTATCAAAATATATTTCATTTTCTTTATAAGAAAATTTAGAGTTAGAAATATATGAATTAGTTTCAGCTTCTTGCTCAGCTAATATGTCAGTATGGTTTTCTAGTAAATAATAATGTAAGGTCAATAATATCAATGGGTTTGCCACTGAAAAAGTTCTAGTATTCTCGTCCATTTTAGTGGTTGTAAAATTAATTGGTTCTATACCTTTTGAACTATTATAAACTAAATTTCTTTTAGTATTGAAAGATGTTATCTTTTTAGTATTATCGTTATAATCAAAGTATATTTTTATTAAATCTTCAAACGATCCTAAACTAGTATAAATAGTGTCAATTATTTCTAAAACAGAACTGTTTGAAAATAGTGGTGGCAAATATTTAGTTGGAAAAACAAAGTCAGTTATGTGGCTAATAGAATCATTCATTTTTTCACCTCTTAATGGACTATTCTATAATTTATCTTAAATAAAATCAATACTTAATGGGAGTATTTAAATTAATGACACAAAAAAAATTGACACCTAATTCCTTGGTGCAATTTCTATAAACTTTTTTAACCATTACTTGTAATCAGTTAATATCAAGCTTATTAACAATGATTCCTTTATAGTTTTAGCTGATTTGTAAATTTCTTTTTCTTTTTTTATTGTTTTATTTATTCTTTCTAGATTTGAAGAATTTTAACTACTAATCTTAAAATCGAGTAGTCTTTTATGCATATATTCTGCAGCAAGTAATGTCCCATTCTCATTTACTTTAATCTCTTGTATAAATATCTCTAGTATATATTTTATCTTTAATAGATTCTGTTAATCCATCTAAGCGATTAGCAATTACAATGTCTGAAATACTTGCAAACTCCTCAAAATTGTTAATGACTTTATAACCAGTAAACTCTTTTGTTTTTAATGTTGGCTCATATATGATAACAGTGATATTATTTTTCACTAGTCTTTCAATTATTCCTTGGATGGCACTAGCTCTAAAGTTATCTGAGTTATTTTTCATAGTTAAACGATAAATTCCAACAACTTTAGGATGGTGATCCATAATCATTTTACTAATGTGATCTTTTCTGGTATTGTTAGATTTTATAATTGCTTCAATTAAATTTTGAGGAACATCTTTATAGTTGGCTAATAACTGTTTTGTATCTTTAGGCAAACAGTAGCCACCATATCCAAATGATGGATTATTATAGTGGTTGCCAATTCTTGGATCTAAACAAACTCCTTCAATAATATCTTGGGTATTTAAATTATTTAGTTCAGCATATGTATCAAGTTCATTAAAAAATGATACTCTTAAAGCTAAATAAGTATTAGCAAATAGTTTTACTGCCTCAGCTTCTGTTGAATCCATAAACTTAATAGTTATATCTTCTTTTAATGCAGCCTCTTTTAGTAAATTGGCAAACTCTTTTGCCCTTTCACTTTTTTCACCGATTATTATCCTTGATGGATAAAGATTATCATATAATGCATTTCCTGCTCTTAAAAATTCTGGTGAAAACATTATATTATCACATTTGTATTTTCTCTTTACATTTTCGATAAAACCAACTGGAATCGTTGATTTTACAACCATTGTCGTATTTAATTTCATGTCAACCACTTTTTTAATTACATCCTCAACACTTGATGTATCAAAATAACCTGTTTCTTCATCATAGTTAGTTGGTGTACTTATTATAACAAATTTGGCTCCTTCGAATGCTTCTTTATAATCTAATGTTGCTTTCAAATTTAAATTTTTATTTTTTAAGTAATCTTCAATGTAGTTATCTTTTATAGGAGATATGCCTTGATTAATCATATCGACTTTTTCGGATATTACATCGAGTGCTACTACTTCATTATTTTGACTTAGCAATGTTGCAATTGATAAACCAACATATCCAGTTCCTGCTACAGCTATTTTCATAGTTTATCCTCTTTTCTTTAGAATCATGTTTTTATAATATTGAAAATTATTTGTTTTATAAAATATTACTATAATCAAAATATTAGGGATTAAAACAGCAATTCCAACATTTTTAGCAAATTCCAAAAATGGATTATTTAACATATAAATTTTTGATAGAAATAACGAAATACTTGCTAACGCGATAAAACACATTATATAGCCGAGTGTTGACAAAGCATATTCTTTATAACTTCTATCAAATAGTTTTTTATAAACATACTTAGGGTAACTATAACACCATAATGCTAAACCACTAACAACAGTTCCTAAAAAAATACCCATTAATCCAAATTTCAAACATAAAATTATAGAGAAAAAGATATTTAAAAATGATTCGATAAGTGGAACAAAACGATCTTCATGAAATGTTCCTGATGCTTCTTTAAAACTAAGATACGTATTTCGCATCAATTTTTGATATAAATTAAAACATAAAACAATTAAAACACCAGTTGGAAGAAGATATTTAGAACCAATCCAAATATTTATAAAACTTTCCATTATGATTAATACCGATATTGCTGAAAAGCTTGCAATCCAAAAATTAAAAAAACGTATTTTTAGAAAAACATCAAAGACTTTCTCTTTTTTTTCTGTTACTAAGAGGTTCCCTATTGAAGCTGTCATTGATTGAATTAATTGATTAAAAATAGTTTGAACAGAATTTATAATCATATAATAGTTTGAGTATAAACCTACAGTAATAATTCCTAACATTTTAGATATAACTAAATTATCTGAACTAGAAACTAAGAAGGAACCTATTTTATGAAAAAAAAGACCCTTAACTTTAATATAAATATCCTTTTCTACTTCTTTATCTAGTTTCTCAACATTTTTATCTTTTATATATGGATATAATTTATTTGCAATAAAAGTAATTACTATATTTTCAATAATTCTAAAAAGAATTTTTATTGCAAGATAAATATAGAAATTTTTATAAATATAAAGAGCTAATAATTGGAAAGTATTCATCAATATGGTGTAACATATGTGAACTAAATTAACGATAAAGTTCTTTTGATTAGCATATAAAATACTTCTTTTATAAGATAGTAAATAAGAAAACACAACCTCTAATAAGAATAGTAAGTAAATTGCATTAGTATTTATAGGTACAGTAACTTCTTCAATAAAAAATGGAAGTACAGGAATTATTGAAACACCAATAATTAAAACAATAATAGCAATTATGTGATAACTCTTTTTATATAATTGCATTAATGATTTTATTTGTTCATAATCATTATCTGCGATAGGCTTATAAAGGTTATACACTATTGCACTGCCTATTCCTAATTCTACTATACCAAGCATGGTAATGATATTAGAAAACAAACCATTTAATCCCAAATATTCTGTCCCTAATATTTTTATGAAAATAGCTTGGGCAACTAAACCAATTATTATCGTAATTATATTTGAACTAGTTGCAGCTAACATATTTTTTATAGAATTTTTCTTACGCATGTGTATTATCCCCCTTGTCACTTATTATTAAATCCATATTATATAGAATAACAAATAAGTACATAAATAATGAGTATCTATAACTCTCCATTAACATCATAACAAAATACGTAAATAATAAAACTGTTCCTAATTTAGCAACAACATGTTCTTTATATGTATTTAATTTTTTGCAAACCATAAAAATAATGTAGAAAAATATTGATCCTAAAATGATCCCCCCATGGTATAAAATTTCTAAAAATTCATTATGAGAATTTACAGCATTTATATTTTTATATATTAAAACTCTTATTGATGAAGGTTGTACCCCATATCCCATTAGAAAGTTCTTTTTAATTAATTCTATTGTTGTAGCCCATATATTTGTTCTTCCAGTAAAATTCAAATTTTTGTGCATTATACTTTGAAGAATAAGAGTAAAAGTATTTTGTACTTGAAAAACAATAATTCCAAAAAAGGCAATTGCATTTACACATAAGGCTTTTTTTACTGTAATTAGCTTATCTTTTTTCAGCCATATTAACATAGAGCCTAGAATAAAAAGAAAATATCCAATTATTCCTGTACTACTTCCTCCCATTAAAATACTTAATCCTGAAATAAATATATAAAACAGGTAATATAAATTTATTTTTTTCCCTTTTCTAAAATAGTTTAATGTTATAAAGAATAATGAAGGTAATACATACAAAATATGTGCATTTTTATATCCCAAAAACCAATTCACTGGATGTACTGATGTTGCGTATATTCCATTAGGAAACATAATCATAGTAAAAAAATTGATATATATTAAGAGTTGAAAAACTAAGGAAAATGCTGTTAACGTGTTATCTGTATTCTTTTTCATGAAAAAATCTGTAAGTAAGCAAAAAAACAACGTACTAACTCCAGTATTTATTACCCCTTTTATATTATAATGGCGCATGTAGGTTATTCCAATCATAACTAAAAAGTATAACCCCATAACAAAAATCATTTTGCTAATTTTTTGTTTTTTCAACATAAAAATAGCAAGAGCAAACATAAGTATAATTTTAACAACATCAAACATTGCTGATATTGATGGAATTGTTAATTCTACGTATTCTAACCAAACAAAGGGTATTATACATAATGCATATACAAACATTGATTTATTGAATCTTAATACTTTGTTCATTTTATCACCCCTATTTTAGTATTTTTTTCCATTTATTAATGATAAATTCTATTTCATATTCTTTTAATTTTTTGTTGTTTTCCTTAACTAAGTTAGATAATAATTTCTTTGATGTATTAGTTAAAAGTACCATCTTTTTAGCATATTCTTGGGTATTATTTACATTCACTAACAATTCTGGCGTATTTTTTAATAATTCTTGCATGGCAGGAATATTAAAACTTATTACTGGTAGACCACACTCAAGGGCTTCCAATACTGATAATCCAAATCCTTCCCAACGTGATGAACATAAATATATTGATGAGTCTATAAGCAAGGATTGTACATCTTTGGTAAAAGGATGTAATGTTACCCTATTTGAAAGATTATAATTATTTATTTGTTCTTGGAGTTTTTCTCTATTTTCACCATCTCCAACAATTACTAAATTCCAATCACTATTCTCTTTCGAAAATAAATAGAATGAATCTATAAGTAAATCAAATCCTTTGGCATCTACAAACCTTCCTGTGGAAATAAAAGTATTGTTTGTTAATTTAGATTTTTCTTTACTAGAAAAACTCTTAGGATTTGGGATAACAGTTGCATTGACATCTAATTTTTCTTTTAAAGCTATTTTGTCATAATCAAGTAAAGTAACATACTGATCTAAGTTTTTAAAATATCTTTTAGCAAGTATTTCTTGCTTGTAGTAATAATACCCATTTCTTTCAAAATATGAGGAATAATTACTGTGTTGCCAACCAATCATTTTAGAATGGCAATCACTTTTAATCATTCCTAAAATCATAGAGAAAAAAGCATTGGCACCGATTACGTAATCAAAAGCATTATTATTTATAATTTCTTTTATGTTAGATATTAGCTTTTTGTGTCTATTAAAATAAGCAAAATTTATTAATTTTTCATTTTGATTAAAGATATTAGTTTTTTTATGAATTTCTTGAATAGTTCTTTCTAGTATGTGAAAATACTTGTGATAGTACTGATCAACGTCCGTGAATATTATTTTAATTTTTTCATTTAAATTATAAATACCTCTATCAATTTCAGCAGTTTTATCAATACATAGAAGAGTCACTTCGTAATCCTCTGATAGACTATTAGCAATTGTCGAAATCACTCTCTCTATACCTCCATACTTAAATGGATTATAGGAAATTATACACACACTTTTCATATATTCACCTACTTTTCAAAGCTTGATTTATCAGGAAACTTCTTTTCTAATTCTTCTGTTAATTCTTTTTTTATTTTGTCAAAATCCGTTGCACTGTCAGTATCATTTAAACATAATACCTTATATTTTTTTCGCTTAAGTTCTTTATAAATATCTTCATTATTATTGGTAATTGTACATAATTTCCCAAATTTATAACTACGTGGCATAAATTTTCCTTCACAGATTTGCCAACCTTGTATTGCCCAAGGATTTACACCAAAGAAACTTCTAAACTTGTCTTTACATGAAATATCCATAACTTCTTCTTCTTTTTGCCATACTTTATAAAATGCACTTTTAAAAAAAGATATAGGAATATGATATTGCTTTATTGTTGAAAAATTTTTCCAAGGTAATAAACAAAATGTTCTAATTAAATCGCTTCCATATTTAAAATTAAACCATTTGAAAGGATTTCTTTTTATAACACTCATCATATTAAAGTTGCGATTTATTAAATTAGAATTGTTTACCAATCTGTGCTCGAAATTACTTTTTCCATATGGAATAATCGCATTTAAAACAGCTGAATCCTTAGGATAGCCATTTTCAAAAAAATCTTTTTCCTTTGTATAATTATTAAGAACTATGTCATCATTAAAGTATACGAAAGTTTCAGATAAATCTTTTATACGATGCATATTTAATTCAATAGCACAAGAATTGAATGTTGGTAAATATTTCTTAGGTATAAAATCTTTATGTTTAACTATAACAAGTTTAGAATTTTTTTGATTCAACCATTTAGGCACATGTCCCCATGTTATAAAATATATTTTATTAACCCAAGGGGCATATTTTTCAACAGATCGGAAAAAGTACTTAATTATTTCATAATCACGATAACGTGTATTAGAGGCATCTTGATTTTTATCTGCCTTATATTTGTTTTTTTCTTTTAACCATTTTTCATCAGATCCATCAACCCATGTTACTACAAAATCAATCTTATTCACTTCTTTTCCTCCATTATATTTTTATAGATATTTTCAAGTTCTAGATAATTATCTTTTTCAAGATATAATTTGTTTATTTGTGGTTTTATTCCTTTTATTTTTCCTTTATTTATTATTTCTATAAATTCTTTTTCTGTGTCATATAAAAGGCCACTTTCCTTATTAACTATAGAAGATGCATTACCTATATTTCGAGCAATTACAGGAATATTCATATTCAAACTTTCTATTAAAGTCATAGGGAATCCTTCATAACATGTAGATGGAAAAATTAAAGCAATCGATTGAGATATTTCTTCAAAAACTTTTTCGTGTGGCATAAAGCCTTTATGTTCTACATTCAAATGTTTTTCTTGAATCAAATTTTTTATCTGATTATCAAGACTACCAGAACCACATATTATTAATTTAGCATCTGTTACGTTTTCCCAAATTTTAACCAGATCAAAAATTCCCTTTTCTTTTTCTGTTCGTCCAACATAAATATATTGATTCTTTTTCTCTAAAAAGAGAAAATTATTATGTTGATCTTTACTAGTAATAAAATTAGGTTTAACATAAAATTTATTAGTATCAAATATATTTAAAGATTTATTATATTGTGTAAATTTATCTTTATTAAATTCTGTTAAAAATATAAAATTAACACTTTTATATATTTTTGTTTTTCTATGAATTTTTAACATTAAAACATTAATTATTGTTTGAAGTTTACTTCCTCGATAACAATTATGTTTTATAGAACATTTAAGTCCCTTATTTGGGCACTCCTCACAAATATGACTATCACGGTAAAATAAGCCATTTGGACATAAATATCTAAAATTATGAATTGTTTGAACGATAGGAATATTCATCTTTTTAGCTATGTAAAATACGGAAGGACTTATCAAATTTAAAATATTATGAACATGAATAATATCTATGTTATTTTCTTTTATAATTTTTTTTATATTTCTTTTAGTCTTAAAAGAATATATCATCGTAAACGGCAAAAACATTTTTTGAAATATGTTCATTTTTTTTATATCAGAATTATCTTCTGTATATTTAATTACATTATGCCCAGCATTCATTAACATGTTATATTCGTTAAAAAAAACAGAGTCTTCACCACCAGAGTTTTGATAAAAATTATGAACTAATAATATATTAAGACTTTTTTTCATTCTTAAGCTCCTTATGTACTAATTTTATAAATTTAGTATTAGTTCTAAAATATCTTTTGAATAGTCTCTTAGGATCTTGTAATAATCTATATAGCCACTCAAGAGAACACTTTTGCATCCATTTTGGAGCTCTTTTTATATTTCCTGCATGGTAATCAAAACCAGCTCCTACACCAATCATTAATCCTTTTATTTTATTTTTATGATTGTTCATCCAAATTTCTTGTTTCGGAGCTCCTAACCCTACCCATACAATGTCTGCTTCAGTATTATTTATATTTTTTATTATCTCATTGTCTTCTTCTTCAGTAAGTGTTCTAAAAGGAGGAGAATACATGCCAACGATATTTATATTAGGATATTTTTCTTGAAGCTTATCTCGTAATTTTTTTAATGTTTCTTCAGTACTTCCATAGAAATAGTGTCTGTAGCCATTTGAATCACTACTTTCAAATATTTTTTGCATTAAATCTGGTCCAGTTACTCTTTTAGCTTCGTTAAAACCTTTTTTTCTTGCAACACTACTTAATGGCGCTCCATCAGGTAGTCTTAGTAAGGCATTATTTTGAACTTTTTTATAATCAGAGTCTTCGTAACTTAAAACAGTGGTATGAACATTGGATACACAGATATAGTTTCCTGATACTTCTTTCATATTTTCAGAAAGAAATTTCAATATTTCATCAATATTAGTTACTGCAATATTCACACCTAGAATTGATGTCTCTTGAATACGATTCATGTTCTCACTCCTATAAAAAAACTATATGCAGATTTGCATATAGCTTATTTTTTATTCTGCTATGATAATTATATCATAATCCCTTAAATACAACAATAAATGTTTTAAAGAATATATGTATATCTGTAGCAATGCTGGCATCTTCAGAATAGTCAGCTTCCATTTTACATCTTGTTTTAAATGTTGTATTACTTCTACCACTTGTTTGCCATAATCCTGTTATCCCTGGTTTAGTAGAAACAATCTTTTCATAATATGGTTTCATATCCTCTTTTTCTCTAGGAAGATAAGGTCTATTACCAATAAGAGACATGTCCCCTTTTAATACATTCAATAGTTGAGGTAATTCATCAATCGACAATTTTCTAATTATTTTTCCTACTCTTGTTATTCTAGGATCATTTCTAAATTTTTTATTAACACGATACTCTAAGGCTAAAACATCATCTTTGCTTAAAATATTTTGTAAAATTTCATCAGCATTATCAACCATACTTCTGAATTTATATAATTTAAATAATTTTCCGTTTAAGCCAATTCTTTCTTGAGTAAATATAGCCTTCCCTTTGGAATCTAGCTTTATAGCAATAATTGTTATTAAAAATAAAGGTAATAATACGATTATTCCAATTAAACTGGCAAAAATATCAAAGGTTCTTTTAATAACAAAATATGCTTTTTTAGATAAAGTTAATTTAGTTTCCATAACCATTTCTGCACTATGCATAAGCATTCTCCTTCACACTAGATTTCCCTTTTGTTGCTGGGTATTATATCCTATCAGCTAACATTTGTCAAATGAATTACTTAATACTCATGTATCCACATTATAACATAATTCTTTTTTGATTTGATATCTATTTACAAAAAAACTACATATTTTCCTTTTATTAGACAATATTGGATAGAAAGTGCCCTTCTTTTTTTAATTTAAATTTATTTCATATCCATTATAACACCTTTTTTGTATAAATGTAACACTTTTTGTGTAACTTACTAATTGTAGTACGTTTTTTTATAATTTTATTAGATGAGGTGAAGTCTATGAAGGATTTTAAGCTTCCTAAAGTAGAAGATGAACAATCTGTTTTAAAAACTATCAGAATTAAATACTCTGTATTAAAAAGAATCGAAGAATTATCAAAAGTTTCTAATATATCTGTAAACAAAATTATTAATGAATGCATTGATTTTGCCTTAGAAAACCTTGATGAATCTAGTATTTCTTCTAAATAATCTAGAATATTTAAGCCATAATTATAAAGTATTTTGTGATATTTATGTCTAAAATTAGTAAAATTGCCCAAAATATGATATTATATTAACGCGTAAGGAAGGAATAATTATGGAGTATTTATTAGGAGTGCTAACTGCAACTTTAATGTCTAGATTAGTAAATAATAATTTATTTGTCTTTATTTTATCTCTTATAATTGCAATTTACTTATTTAAATTTAAGTATAATAAAAGAGAAATAAAAATTAGTACTATATTTGGATTCTTTTTATCTATTGTTATTAACTCTTATGTTAATTTGAATATTTTTAATTCTACTAACATCTTCAAAATAACAACTATTATGCAAATTATTGGTTTAGTTCCAATAATTACTTATACTCTACTGTATTTCTATAAACATTCTTTAAATTTAAAAACAAAATCTTATAAATTTGATCAGAAATTATTTAAAAATAGTAATTATTCGATTGTTAAATATTTTTTATTAATATTTATATCATGGCTACCTATTATGATTTCTTACTACCCTGGTATTTTTTCTTATGATGCTGCTGGACAAGTAAATCAAATGGCTTTAGGTAAGTACACTAGTCATCATCCAATGCTTCATACTTTATTTATGGATTTTCCAATAAAGATGGCTGATATCTTTTGCGGATCTGGAAGTATTGGTTTATTTGCTCATTTAATTATTCAAGCAATAATATTAGCATTATCATTAGCTTATTTGATAGACTTTTTAAGTAAAGAGAAAGCAAATTTTATATTAAAGTTATTGACGTTACTTGCTTTTATGTTTGTTCCTTTATTCCCTGTTATGGCAGTAACTGCGACAAAAGATGTTTTGTTTGGGGCTTTCTATTTAATTCTTACAATTAATATTATAAAATTTATAAAGTATCAAGATGCTTATATAAAAAAAACAATTAATATATTAACACTTATTATCTTTGGGGCTTTATCGATTCTTTTTAGAAATAATACTTTATATGCTTTTTGCTTATTTTTACCATTTATAATATTCTATTTAAGAAAGTATGTTAACCATATTATAATAATTTTAGGAACTACTGCTTTAATTGTATTTGGTACAAATCAATTTATTGATCACACTTTCGAACCAGAAGAAGGTTCAGTAAGAGAAGCTTTAAGTTTACCTATACAATTTATGGGACGTCTTTATAATACAGAGGAATTAACAAAAAAAGAACAAATTGATATTCAAAGATTTTATTGGAATAGAAGATTAAAAGATTATAAAGAACATATAAGTGACCCGATAAAGAATACAGTTTATAAAAGCTATATTGTTAGTCACATGGGACAATATGTAAAATTATCTTTTAGATTAGCAGTTAAATATCCCACTACTTTAGTTGATTCTTTTTTACTAACTAATGAAACTTATTTTAATCCATTAGATAGACTGCCAGATCAAGATATTTATCGTGTTCTTTGGGAAATTAGAGATACAAACTACTATGATAATTATGACATTGAGTTTAAATTTAAAGATAATAAAATAGCAGGCTTCTATTATGCTCTATTGGAATCTGGTGAATATAATAGATTTCCTATTTTTAAAGTTATTTTTAATATATCATTATATATTTATATATTGTTGTTTGCTTTATATGTATTTATATTAAGGAAGGATTATAAAAGTATTCTTGGTATACTACCATTTATTACCTTATTTATAACAGTTCTTTTGGGCCCTGTTGCGATACTTAGATATATATTGCCTATAGTACTTTCTGCTCCTCTTTTAATACATTTAATAGTAAAAAAAAAATAGAATTAAAATAATTGAAGTTGTCAACAAAAAGTAGACAGTAAAAAAACATTTATTTAAACCCTAATT
>CAJUPN010000001.1 GCA_910588195.1 uncultured Bacilli bacterium | reverse complement strand
TCAAGTTTATATAAAGATTTTATCATATCCTCTTTTTCTTGCTGTATTCCTTCTTCTTTCCCCTGTTTTATTCCTTCCTTTATTCCTTGTTTTCGGCCTTGTTCTAATCCTTCTAGTCTTGCTCCTTCCAATCTCGTTTTTCTTATTTTCTCTTCTTCTATTTCTGCATTATACAATCCTATCATAGTATCATCTAAACTTAACTTCGCTATTTCATCTACTATGTTTCCCATTAACACATCATCTCCAGCTACTTTTCTAGCATATTCCTTTTTTTCTGCTTTTAATATTAAACAAAATCTTTCAAATCTTGTTAACTCTTTTATGCTTTTATTATAACATCGTTCCCATATGTTTGGAAGACATACATGATACTTTATTGTTGAATCTTCATCTAGTTCATTTGTCTCTTCTTCTAAAAATAAAAATTTGTATATATCTTTCTTATGTTTAAAATGATAAAAATTATTAAAGTTTATTTGTATCACTTGACCTGCTTCTATATAACTTTCACTTTCTTTATACATTCTGGCTTTTATTTTACTTAAATATGCATCATTTTTATTAAATACTCCTTTATAGTATTCCTTATTCATTTCTATATTGATATACTTATTTCCTATACTTACTATTACATCTGATCGCATCTTTTTTTCATTTTTATTTTCTATTGTATATTCACTATTTTGTACCTTTATATCTTTTAAAGCTTCTATAGGTATATCTGTTATGATATGTATTAACTCCTTTAAGAATTCACTTAACTCTGGTTTTAGCATTAATGCTTTAAACATACAATCATATGTTGCTGGTAATAATATATTGTCTTTCATTTCTTCCTCTTTTTCTAAGAATGTGTTTCTCACCTTCTACTTTCTTATTACCGTTTAATTCTTCTTTTACTTTTTATTTATGTAAAAACATTAAAAAAAGTAAAGTTCAAATAAACTTTACTTTTTAGAAGAACTATTCTTCTTATAATAACTTTTTTTAGAGCCACCTTTAGACTTAGTTGTTTTAGGCTTATTATTCGTAACTTTTTTTTCAGCTATTGCCTCTTCAATTTCTTCTGAAGTCTCTATAGCATGTACTACATCTTCAATAACTTGAGTAACGCTAGCTTCTTCTTCCGTTAAAGAAAAGTCTTTTTCAGCTTCTTTATCTTTATCATCTTGAATATCTTCTAAATTTTCTTTAAGAGAATCTTCATTATCCTGAGTCACTTCTACTTTATCTTCCAAAGTTTCCTCTTTTTCTTCAATATCTTCTAATATATTTTCATCCTCATGTAATTCTTCTTTTAAGGTTTTTAATATATCTTCGGGATTTGAATTAATAGTCGGAATACGCATCATTGTTATTTCTGTTTCTGTATCAACAGATGTATCTACTTCAACTCTTCTAACTTCCCTTTCAACCGGAAGTATTTCTTGTGTTTTATGCTTTTTAGCTTGTTCTTCATAATATTTACGATGAGCAGAACCTTTGATTTTTTCTCTACTAATTGGCACAATACCAATAACAGGTAAACCAGTAACACGTTCAATATCTTCTTCATTCTTAATAGTTGTATCAAAATAGAATATTACAAATATAACCGCAATGCTTAAAAATGCTCCAGCAATCGTCGCGAAACCTATTATCTTCATAGTTGAAGTACTAGAAGCAACTTCTGTAATTTCTGCAACATCAATAATGCTTATATTCTCAATTTTATAAATTTCTTGAATTTCTTCCGAGAACACACCAGCAATTTCGTTGGCTATACTAGCAGCTTTAGCAGAATCTGGATCTGTTACACTAATTTTTAAAATAGAAGTATCAGTCACTGAACCTACATTTACTTTACTAGCAAGTTCTGCATATTCTAAATCTAACGCTAAATTATTTATTACAGTTCTTAATACTCTTTTACTTTTAATAATTTCTCCATAAGTTGTAACTAACGATTTATCAAGTGCAAAATCACTTGAAGTAATAGCTGTTGATTCATTAGTTTTATTTAAAAGTATTGTAGTATAACTTGTATATTCTGGAACTCTAAATTTATTTACATAAATACTTGATAAACAAAACGCAATAGACATAGCAAAAATTATATATATAATTTTTGATTTAAAATAACCAAGTAATTGGCCAATATCAATTTCTTCCATCTACTTCGCCTCCTACTCATAATAACTGTCATAATATTTACTATAGTAACCCTTACTCGATGAAGGTACCTTATTAAATATTACTCCTGCAATCCTTGCATTAACTGCCTCAAGAGACTTAACACTCTTCTTTAACATTTCTGTAGGAGTAGTCTTATAGGCAGCTACTATAACAGTTGTATCAACATACTTAGTAACAATTAAAGAATCTGATAAGCCAATAACTGGAGGACAGTCAAATAAAATAACATCATAATCATCTTCTAACATGCCAACTACATCTCGCATTTTTTGACTTTCAAGAAGTTCACTTGGATTAGGAGGTACTGTTCCACCAGGGAGTAGATAAACACCTTTTAACTTCGTTTTAATTGTTTCAATCTTTACTCCTTCAAGATCAGATATTAATATATTCGAAAGTCCCTTATTATTAGAAACACCAAATATTTCATATTGTCTTCCACGTCTTAAATCACAATCAATGATTAAAACTTTTTTACCTGTAGATGCATAACTTTGGGCAAGACATGCTGTTATAAAACTTTTTCCCTCCCCAGGTGCAGTACTAGTAAGCATTATTTTGGTGTTTTTACTGTCAACTATTGAAAATTCAAGATTAGTTCTAACAGTCTTAACAGCTTCTGCAACTCTTGACTTTGGATTAGAAAGTAACTGTAATTCTTCTATCATATATAAAATCCTTCCTAATTTTTATTGTTTTCTATACCCCTAAATCATAAACATTATAACATATCTAAAACTAAAATTAAACAGTTATTTTTAAAGTATATCCTCATTCCGTATAACTCTTGCAAAGTTATTTATAGTTATTTCAATAAACTTATCTTCTCCAACTATTTTTTTTAACTTTTTTTCTATCTTCGGAATAAGATTATTTTTTTCTTCATATTCACTGTGAATATCAGTACCTACAAAACTGATTAAATTTGCTTTTAATAATTTAGTAACCATTTTCTTAGCTTTCCTACCATAATCTCCTACAATACTTGAAGCATTCATTTGCATAAGAACTCCCATATTCCTTAAGTCTAAAAAAAAGTCAATATCATTATAATAAGCCGTATATCTTTCTGGATGAGCAAGTATTGGAACAATTCCATTTGAAATAAGCTCAAAAAAAATTGATTTTACATTATTTATTTTACTATACATAGGTATTTCTATTAACATATATCGTGATCCATTTAAAGTAGTAATTTCTCCCTTTTTATATAAATTCCATATTTCTGTATTACAATAAACTTCATTTCCTAAAAAAACATTGATATTATATTCTTCTTTAGCAAAAAGTATAATGGGTTCTATAATCTTTTCATTAGTGCTTTTAGAAGACATAAATCTACTATCTAATATATAATGCGGAGTAAATATAATATCTGTAATACCATTTAACGCCGCATTTTCAAGCATCTTCTTAGTAGCATCAATAGATTTAGATCCATCATCCACCCCAGGTAAATAATGACTATGTAAATCTCTCATAACTATCTCCTATTCTTATCAAAAACAGTATGGGTAGCCTGTGTTGGTGCTTTTGTGGTTGTATTGTAATAGACCTCTTGAGTTGTTGGTTTTGTCGTAATAATTCCTCTAGTTGTCGTAGGAACTGTTGTTTTTTTATAATAACCATCATTGTATTTATCAAAAAAATTAAGAACAAGAAAAATACAAGCTCCAACTATAATAATTAAAATTATATACATTGCTAAGTTTTTATAATCAACTTTAACTTTAGTATTAGTAAGATTTTCTTCCATGTGAGCATTTACTGACTTAGAAATAGAATCTTCTTTAATTTCTGAATTATTGACTTCTTCTTTCTTCTTAGCCACAACTTTTTTTACATTTGTATTTACTGTAACAACCTCTTTACCTACATTTAACTTTTCTTTTTCCATCAAAGTCCCTCTATTCTAATAAATATTATAATGTAGTTAGACTTTTTTTTCAAGAATAAGAAATAAATTATAATTAAATAGAAAAAGAAAACTGTTAGTTTTCTTCATAAACATCTCTACATCTATAATTGCGTCCTTCTTTATTACATATAAATCTTTCTTTATCATATAACAATTTACCATTTTTATATTCATATTTAATATTTCCACTATAAGTATCATCCATCACATTAAAACAACTTTTATAAAAATCATTAGTCTCACAAACAACGTCACTTTCTTCATATAAAGGATTAGAATAAACATGATAATATTTTTTACCCATTTCATTCGTTACTTTAACATATATACTTTCTCTTTCACTGATATTACTTATAAGTTGTTTAATATGCTTTTCACTAGCTATTATTTCACAATGAGTTACATAGCCACCTTCATAGCTAACTATTAAGTTTTTCTTTAAATTATTTAAAATTTCATCAATTTGTTCTTTTGGATTTATATTAAGATACTTATGTTCTAATAATAAATAATTTTCATCCCCTAGAAAATTAACTAACTCAACACTTTCGTACTTATTATCATAATTACAATTAATTAAAATATTATCAAGAAGATCATTTACCTCAAAAGCAATATAATTTCCTCTATTTTCCAAAAAGTTTAAATATAATTTATCATTATAAGGATATTCTTTTTCTACTTTAGTATAAGTATCTATAAATTCAAATTTAATATTATTAAGAGAAACTATTGAAAATCCAACTCCAATACCACCTAATATTACCGAAATTAAAAATATAATTGCCATTATTTTAATTGGATATTTTTTAGGAAATAAATCGTCACTTAATGTTCTAATTATAAGTACAGTAAGTACTATGGAAGCTAAACTAGCAATACTCACTCCTATAAAGATTGCATTATAAGAAATCAAATAAATTACAATCACTGTAAATATAGTTAAGGCAATTAATAAACATACAAATGGTATAGTTATGAATCTAAGTAATGCACGATAAACAAAGATTACTAACTTAGAAAAAATTGATAAGAATGCTAAAGGTTTATGATTAGGATCTCTAATTACAATTCTCTCTCTTGCTTTCATTTGACTTGTTTCTTCGGAATTCATTTCCATTTTATCTTCTTTTTTCAATTCCAACACATTATCGTCTGTTTTGTCTTTTTTAAATGACTTAACCTCATATTGATAAACTAATTTATCATAATAATCTAAATACCTAATCTTGTAAAATTGAAAAGTAATAATGGAATCTAAAATTACTAGTGTAAATAGTAAAAGACCTTCAAAGAAGACATATATTTGATAATAAGACGCCCTGAATATTGATGAAATAACAGATTCTATAATCGCATATACTAAAGAAGAAAAAATCATCAACATAAATACCAAAACAATTATTTCTAAAAAGCATTTAATAACACTAGATAACTTCATTGAATTAAACATGCTAATTGACTTAGTAATAAATTCAAGTAAACTATCAACAGATGATTGTTTCTTTTTCTCTCCACCTTCTACCGAAGGATTTTTTATTTCATCATTAACTAAATCATCTAAAGTACATTTAAATAATCTCGTCATTAAAATTAATTTATCCATTTCTGGATATGTTGTTCCTGATTCCCATTTGGAAACAGCTTGTCTAGAAACACCTAGTTCTTCAGCCAATTCTTCTTGGTTCAAACCAGCAGCCTTTCTAAGACTTTGGAGCTTTTTTTCAAAACTCATTTTTATCACCTCTTGTTAAAAATTTTACAAATATTTTTAGTTGCATTCTACCAACTTATGGTTGTTTTTTGTAAACACTGAGTTGCACTCCCTTATATTATAGCAAAAAAAGAATATCTATTCAGATATTCTTTAATTTATTTTAATTTTCAGAATCTGCAACTTCTGATGGATTATCAGTAGAAGCTGTAGATGCAGCAAACATAGTTCTATCCATTGGAACAAGTTTTGGATTCTTAATATAATTAATTCTTAGTAATTGCAATTGAGAAAACTCAACCACAGAAGAATTATTAGTTCCAGAACTTACATATTCTTTAGCATCAGCAACTACATTAGCATATAATAATGGATCATCACCTGTCTTCTGAGCAATTACAGTTGATGCGTAATCAACATAACTTTTCTCTTTATCAAGCGCTGCAGAACTTCTTAGATTACCAATATACATTAATCTTGTTGGGTTATCAATAGTAATTGTCTCATTACTTGGATTAGCAGCATCCATTTTAAATCTATAAATTTCTGCATAAGTATTATCTAAATCATCAGCATTATTATATATTCTAATCGCAATTATAGCATTACCCGATTTTAAGAAATAATAATCATTCATATTAGTATTAGTAGTATTTAATGATTCTTCAATATTCTTACTTGAACCAATAATTATTTGAGTCATTAACCAATCGCTTGAAGAAATCCAATTATAAGTTTCATTAAGAACCTTTAAATTATCTGTAAATGAATTTAATATTCTATCTTGTCCTTTTGCAACAATAACCCTTGATCTATTTTCAATAATTCTCAAAATAGATGGATCGACATTAATATAATCTCTAGGACCAACAGATATATGACCTATACCAGGGATGTTTTTAGTACTATCTCCTAATACAGATGATATTCCACCACTATCTTTAACATACTGAAGAATAGTTGTTCTTTCAGATGCAGTGTATTTAGGATAATAAGTTTTCAAATATCTTTCAAACAAAGCATCTGCTTCACTTGTACTCATCGGATCAATAAAATAAAGTGATGGTAAATCTGGCTTATTTGTACTAGCCACATTAACATTATAAGATACAGCTTGACTAGCTATAGTATCGAAGCTATACATTGACTTGTAACTAGCACCAGCATCCGAATTACCAAAATTAAGTCCTAAACCCTGATTAGTTTTATTCTTTATATCATTTTTATTAATATAATCAGTTAATATAGTTTTCATATTTTGATATTTGATATTTGTCTCAGCAAATTTACTAGCAAAAACATCTACCCACTTATCAAATTCCTCATCGATATTAAGAAGACTATCATTAACTGGAATATGCATTTTTTCTTTTCTATCCCCATTAATCAATACATTATATACTTTTTGAACAAAGTCTCTTACATCATTATATTCTAAATAAACAAATTCACTTTCTTCATTTATCTTCTCATAAATACCAAATTCAGTAGAAATCTCTTCCCCACCAGTTGCCTTCTTTCTTAAAACAACATCTAATGGACAAGTATAATTAACAGTTATCATATTTGATGCAGCTGTTCCTTTACTTGTATTTGATTTAGTATCATTTACATAAAGTAAATTTGCTATATTATCTGTCTGACTATTGTCTTCTTTTGCTAAAGTCCACATAGCACCTTTTGAAGACTCATTTAATGAACCATCAGCATTTGGTGTATATTTAGGAGCATTAGGGGTTTTTACATCAGTTATTGTACAACCAGCATCAACAACAACTTTATATAAGTCTGTTTTAACGTCAGTATCTTTATCACTAACAACTTTTCTATAAAATTGCAATGTATAATCAATATCAGTAATAACTAAATCTGTTAACTTTTCACTAGCAGATATTATACCTTTAGTTTCTCCATACTTAAGTGATTTAAAATTAATAAGATTAACTATATTATCTGTCTTTAAATCAGTATCATCAACAAAATATTTAGAAGATGTCTTTGAATAATTAGCAAAAACACCTAAACTAAATACTATTAAGGTTATTCCCAAAATTTTATTTATTTTTCTTAAATTACTCATAAAAACACCTTCTTCCTTTTTTAATTTAATTGTGTAGCTGAATATCCTATTCTAATCTCATCTATCTTAGATGTATTAGAAAAATCAACTTCATTATTATCATTAAGTTCATCTTCACTAAATTTATATTTAGCTACTACTTTAATATACTTAATGTTCTTTTCTGAATCCATTTCTCCTTCACCAGATTCCCCATCACTAGAAAATTTTGGTGTAAAGACAAATGAAGCTGTTGCTGTTCTTTTGCCTTCTAAGTTTTTAAAACCAGTGGTTATAACAGCTTGTGTAACACTGTTATTTATATAATCCTCTTCCGTCTTAAGAATTGGATTTCTATCTTTATCTACTTCCTCAATACGAAGTATTTCCATTTGACTAGGAATAGCACCATTATCTTGTACAAAGTTTCCTTCAAGTGTTCCCGCACTAGCTCTTAAAACCACATTAGTCATAACTTCTAATTGATTAAGATCTAATTTAAAATAAACTTCTATTTCCTTTGTTGGTCTAAGTTGAACATTAGACTCACATGATTGTCCATCTTCGTCTGAACAACCGAACATGTCATTATTATAAGGCTCAATTCCAACAATGAACTTAGAAGAACGAACACTCTCGTCATGAATAAGTGCTGTTATGTACTTTGAATAAGTTATTACACTAGTCAAAAGTCCTAAAGCAGCTATATACATAAAAATCCACTTAAACAAGTTTTGTCTAAATAATTTACTGTGTAATAACTTAAACATAATACTCACTTCCTATTTAGTTTTTTTGGTTGTTGACTTTTTAGTTGTAGTTTTTGAAGAACTACCTTTTACAGATGTCTTTTTTACAGGTTCCTTAACAACTTTCTTCACAGAGTTTTTTGCTGTATCTTTTTTCTCTTTACCTGTATTACTAGTCTTTTTAGTAACCTTTTTTACCTCACCCTTTGAAGAAGCTTCAACACTTTTTCTAGATGTTGTCTTCTTTTTAGTTGGAGATTTTACTTCTCCGCTCTTTTTAGGACTTTTTTTCTCTCTAACTTCTACATCAGAAACTTGAACATCTTCCTTCTTCTTCTCTAATTCTTTTTGTTTTTTAAACTCCAAGAATTCCTTTTCTTCATCTGTTATATCCTTTGGTGTCAAATTATCATCTGTACTTACCAAAGCACAGACAATTATTCCAATTACAAGTATAAGAAGCATTACTAAGGGATTCTTAAATGCTGACATTATTTTACCTGCAGCTGGAATCTTAAGCACATACTTTCCTACAATTGAATTAGTACTCATCTCATCATCTTGGGAAATATTCGCGTCTCCCTGAGTTATCATTACTTTTTTTTCAATATCAATATTCTTTATTCGATGTGTAACAAACGCATCATTGATATCTCTAAATGTAATTATATCATTATTTGTATATTCTTTGCAATTTGTATTTATTACAATAATGTCACCTTTGTAAATAGTTGGCTCCATAGAACCAGATACAACTTCTAATAAAGCATATCCACCTATGGTAGCCATATCTTTATGGAGTAAGTTAATACTTACGAAATTATATACATTAAATGTAACCAATAATATCAAAAATACTGAAACTATAGTCATTATAAACTTTTTTATTAATTTCATAAGTTATACTCCTTTTATTCTTTACTTTGTTGTAGCGACCGTTGTAGTCGTCTGTTTAATATTACATGTTTCATTTTCTTTTATAAAATCTAATCCAATATAGAATTTATAACTACTATTAGTATTTGCAAGTTCACCAATCTTATAATCATTGGCATCATCATCTAACCATTTCCATAAGACTGTTAACTCTGCTGAGCTTCCTTTTTCAATTACAAATTCATCTTCAGGAATAGCAATTGTTTTAAAGTCTGCTCCATAATTAGTTTCTTTATTTAAAACCTTATAAGAAACATCAGAACCATAATAATATTTATTTTCTGTTGAATCAGGAATTATTCTTTTAACTTTATATCCCATATTTAGACAAATGTTTCCCTCTACACATAAAGTTTCTTCTTCCATAATGATATTTTTAATAGTTAAAATACCATCAGTATCATTATCAATAGTGAAAGTATGTGCTCCATCTAATCCTGGATATATAAGTTTATTACCACCATATAAGGTATCACTGTCAAATAAGTCAAACGATTTTAAAGTTATATGTCCCTCAGAAGTTATTTCACCCTTCTCAGAAGTATCGCTAAATTTAGCTGTTAAAGTAATATTTCTATCAACCTTGATTTCCTTAGCTGTAAAATCTTTACCATTGTCATCTATCCAATTTTCAAATTTGAATACTAAACAATTTTCTTCATCAGCAATTTTATAAGGTTCAATACCAGTTAAATCAAATATTGAATCATAATCAACTGGATAAACAAGTTCTGTATTCTTAAGAGCATTTAAGTATGCATCTTTATCTAAATCGCTAACTCTTAATGTAAGGATATACTTTTGTTTAACATTAACTTCAACATTTAATGTATTTGTAGCATTACCATAAATAGTACCAGCTATATCAATACCAAAGCTTGTAGGCTCTGTTTTTGGAGCTTTTAAAGTCACTTTTAAGATATAAGAATTACTTGCAGTAGTATTTGGAACTAACTCAATTTTTTCAACATTTTCAGTAGGATAACTAATAGTTACTTTTCCCTCATCATCAGTTGTACTTACTATTTCTAACTTACCATCACTTTTATTTACTTTATAAAGTGGTTTATCATTTTCATATTTTAATATTCCAGTATCAAACTTAAGTTCAAACACTTTATTATCTGGATTATAAACTTCTTCATACTTAGTAGGACCAGTAATTGAATAAACTCCCTTTGTAACTGTTAAACTTATGTTACTGTCCTTATCTTCATCTTTATAAGCAACATTAAATACATGAGTACTTCCAATATCACTTACTAAAGGCGTAACACTTATTATTCCTTTTTTAGGATCTTTTGGATCAATAACTTTATCAATCTTTCCTGCAAAAGTATCACTAGAAACAATAATATCATCTAACGAATAATCATCAGTTTCTACGCCATCTTCTAATACCTTAAATTCAAAAGTATATGGAGCATCTTCTATATTGAATTCATCTTTTGTAGTAACTAATTCAATTTTTCTTTCCGCTCTATGAATTACATAACGGTGTGTCTCTTCCTCACCATTTTGTGACTTAACTTTTACATCAATTGTATTATCCCCTGGATTTAATGGTATATTATAATTAAAATCGTCTTTTAACTCAATCTTTGTCCCATTTACAATAATTTCTGTAATAGTACTTCTCGAATCTTCTAATTCAGCACGTACATCCAAATTTTCTTTCTTATAAGGAACTTTATATGATGAATCTGTACTTATTTTTTCTTCTCCTGCATCAGTTTTTGCAAACAAATTAACACCAGTATCAGTACTCTTCTTCTTATAAACATTAACTGTATAAGTATCTTTAGTTGTACCATCTTGAGCTGTTACTATAATCTTAACAATGTTATCGCCAGGATTTAATGGTAAATTTTCTAAAGAGCCTTCTACTCTACCATCTGGATAAACATACTCTACAGTTGCTCCTCCACTTGCAGGTGTAGCCAAAATAGAATATTGATTTAAATTAATATCAGATTCTACTTCAACTCTATAAGATGTTTCATCATCAGATAACTTTAATTCTTGTTCTTGATCCATAACCCAAACTTGAAGTTTTTCTAGCTTAGTATTATTAGATTTACTAACATTTACAACTAATGGTGTTTTTTCTCCTGCTTCATTAACAGCATAGATTATTACTGTTCCTTCTCCAACAGCTGTAATTTCCCCAGTCTTAGGGTCAACTTTAGCAATGCTATCATCACTTGATTCCCATTTAACAACATTACCTTGGATAACATCAACAGTCATCTTTTCACCAATAATCATATCAACAGAAGGTCTAGATAATATTACATCTTCAGGTCTAACTGTAATTGTTATTTTACCTGAATTCAATTTTCCATTAACTGTTATAGTAGCTGTACCTACACCTTTAGCAACAATTTTTCCATCAACAATTTCAACAACGTTGTTATTATCACTAGTCGCTGATGTATAAGAACCTTGTTTTATGAAATCATTAAGAGCTTTAATGTCTCCAACAGTCATAACCTTTTCTGTTGGATTTATAATTAGTTCTTTATCAGGATTCTCTGGTATATTTTCTTTCTTGACATTAACGGTCATAGTTCGAACTTCACCATAGAAACCAGTAACAGTAATTGTGGCAGTTCCTTCACCTTTAGCAGTTAATCTACCGTTTTCGTCTACAGTAACTACATTATTATCACTTGACTCATATTTTATAGGAGTACCTTTATTAATTAAAACTTTTTCTGTATCTCCAACAGTCATATCTAACATTTTATTTGCAAGTTCCAAATAAACATTATTGTCTACAGAAACTTTATTAACAATAATTGTCATTGTATCTTTATTACCCTTAGCATCTGTTACTGTAATAGTAACAGTTCCTGGGTTCTTAGCCGTAATCTTTCCTGTTACAGGATCAACACTTGCAATATTATCATTACTTGATTCAAATTTTACTGGAGTACCTTTAACCCCTGGAGTATAAACATCTCCAACAGTTAAAGTCTTACTTGATTCTAAGAATTCAACATTAGAATCAGGTTCAATTGGACCAGTTGGTGCTGTAACAACAACGGTTACTTGTCTAGTTTCTCCATTTTGTCCAGTCACTGTAATAACTGTAGTTCCTGGATTCTTAGCAGTAATTACACCATTACTATCAACAGTTGCTATATTATTATCACCAGAAACAAAACTTACTGGCTTACCTCTATCTATAACAATAGTGTGTTTGTCTCCTGAAGTCATTTGAACTCTTGTTTCATTTATAACTAAATCATCAGATTGAACAGACTTAGTAACAACAACGGTTACTTGTCTTTTCTCTCCATTTTGTCCAGTTACTGTAATAACAGCAGTTCCTGGATTCTTAGCAATCACTTGACCATATTTATCAACAGTTGCAATTGTCGAATCACTTGATTCAAAACTAACTGCCTTACCTTGAGAGATTGTCAATGTATGTTTATCCCCTGGATGCATATCTAATCTAGTTTCAGCAACAATCAAATCATCTGGCCTTACAGGCGTTGTTGGATCTGTAGGATTAGTAGGATTTGTTGGTGTAGTTGGTTTTGTAGGATCTGTTGGATCTATAGGAGGATTAATTGGTGTGTCATCATCAATAACCTCAACAGTAATAGTTACCTTGTGTCCAAAGTACCAAAAATCCGATGCCGTAATAGTAACAATACCTGGTTTTAGAGCAGTTATCTTACCTGTTTTCTTATCAACTTTCGCAATTTTTGAATTACTTGATACCCAACGGTCAGCATCACCCTTAATTATAATTGGTGTGAATGTTTCACCAACTCTTAAAACCTTATATGATGTTGAAATTTCCAATTTAGATTTTGACGGTTTATTCACAACAGTAACAGTAACAGTAGCCTTATTACCATTTGCATCATAAGCATTAATTAGAGCTTTTCCAACACCCTTAGCAGTTATCTTACCCTTCTTATCAACTGTAACAACTTTCTTATTAGTAGATTCCCATCTAACAGCTTTTCCACTAATTACCTTTATTTGATATTTATCTTTAACATAAAGTTGTTTAAAACTTACGTTTAATTTTAGCTTTGATGGTTTTTTTGTAGTATTTTCTTTTTTTGTAGTAGTCTCTTTATCTTGACTTACTGTTATAGTATATTCAGCTGTATAAGTTTTTCCACCATATTCAACAGTTAAAGTGACTTTTGTTGTCCCTGGTTTTAATCCTTTTATAGTTAAAACACCATTTTTTGCTGTTGCTGTAGCAATAGACTCATCAGCAACATGAACTTTAACAGTCCCCTTAATGCCAACTAAATTATAAGAAACATTTTTCTTATCAGTATTTGCAAGTACTATAGTTCCACTGGTAGAATTCATTTTAATTCCATTCTTACCTTGTGTTATGGTTAACTCACTTGTTGCCTTATAAACTATACCATTAGATGTTGTAGAGGCATATATAGTTACCTTTCCAGTCTTTTTAGGATTAATAACAACATAACCATCATAAGCAACACAAGTAGCTATCTCAGCATCACTTGTAGTACATACAACTTCCCCAGGGATAATATCCTTATAAGAATAAGTCAATTTAAATGCTGTATCATCTAAAGTAATAGAAGGTTCTTTTTCATCAAAGAACAAATTCTTATTCGTATTTTCTAACTTATCATTAGTATCATTTTTAATACTAATGTTAGAATTCCCAAACATATTTCCAATTTTGCCCCAAAATGAAGAAGTACAACTAGTAATCAAAAGTAAAATAATTATAATAATTATAATTATACATATAATAAGTTTAGTTGTAGTATGTTTTTTCTCGTTATTACCTTGAGAGCTTTGCATACTATACCCCCTTCTTTCATAAATTAATAATATTTTTTATTTAAATCCCAACTAAATCTATAGCATACACTATAGATTTAGTTGGAAGTTAAATTAATAACTTCCATAACTGATTAATATTTACTTAATTAAACAGCAGGTGTAAAAGTTAAACCAGAATAATCGATTTCATATGATTGTTCATCAGTAGCATCAGCATTAACTAGTTTATAACCAAATTTACCTTGTGATTCAATTAAGTTAATAATTACAGTTCCAGTCTTAACGTCAGCACCAGCAGTATTATCTACTAAAGTTTTTTCTGTAGGTGTTGTTGTGTTGATTAATTTATAACCAGCAGGTACGTCAAAATTTAATGCATAGAAATAGTTTGGAGAACCAGAAACACCGAACCAATATAATAATTGAGTATCAGTATATTCTTTAACAGTTCCTTTTAACTCTCTACCATTAAATGTTACGTTTGCATAGTCAGTTTTATAACCTAAAGCAACAATTTCAGCTTTTTCTTCAGCAGTTAACTTATTAGTAACTGAAACGTAAGATTTTGCAACGATAGCGTTACCATCTGCATCAGTAGTAGCTGTAGCAGCATCTTGAGTTTGTTCAACAGTAGCTCCGATTTCTGCAGAAACAGTTAAGTTTTCTTTAACAGCTTTTTCTCCTAATTGAGTATCTAAGTCGTCACGACCAGTTTCAAATACCCATCTCCAGTAGATAGTTCCACCAACTCTAGCTTTTGAATTAGCTGGATAAACGATAGCATTAGTAGCAGCATCAGTAGCATATTGAGTATTGAAGTCACCAGCAGATAACCAAGTAATACCATCAACACTAAATTCAAGTGGATCATATCCATTGTCTAACTTAACGTTGTTAGTAACTTTTAAAGTATTAGAAACTTTATAGTTAACTTCTGCAGTACCAGATACTTCATATTGATAGAAACCTTCAGTTCCTGGTGCGATAACTTTCCAAGCATCACTTGAAGCAACTACTGTATTACCGTCTTTAGTATAAGAATTTTTGAATAAATCAACATTTTTTGAAGAAGTTTCAGTAAAATCCCATTTAGCAACTCTAGCTTCATCAGTCATACCATATGTAGAAATATATTTCGCATAAGTACCACCAACAGCGTTAAGAGTTACAGCAACTAACATAACTAATACAGCTAAAACGCCCATTTTTTTGTTTTTCATCATTTTCACCTCCCCCATTTTAAAGATTCAGATTATTATTTGTATAAGGGATCCCCTATACACTCGGAAGCATGCTTTCTATAACTTCCATCTATGTAAACACTCCTCTGGAATGATTACACCATTAATAATTATTTACTCTTGTCTTTTGGGGTTACCTTCTTTTTCGTCGTAGTCGATTTAGAAGTACCTTTCTTTTCATCAGTAGTATTTTTTGTTGACTTTTTCTTAGGAGCCTCAGTTTTTTCTGCAGACTCTTTTTCTTTTAGAGCTTTTTGCCTTTTAAATTCTAAAAACTCTTCATTTTCTTTGTCACGTTCTTCTTGTTCTTTCTTTCTTTTATATTCTAAGAACTCAAGTTGTTCCTGACTTATATTCTTTTTATTAGACAACATGAATGCTACCGCAAAAACAACAGTAATCGCTAGCACTACAATTATTATAGTGGTAGGTTCAGAAAGTGACTTTAGCATATTACCTACAGAAGGAACTCTAGCAATGTATATTCCTTCAACATCATCAAGTTCAACTAACTGTTGATCTTGAGATGAGTTATTATCACCCTTAGTAATAAAACAATCATTACCATAGCAATCAACTATTTCAATAATTCTATGGGTTGTAACAGTTCTCTCAGGGTCTCTAAATGCTATAACATCACCTATTTTTAAGGTGGTAGGATCGACCTCCTTAGTTATTATTAAGTCTCCCACCCTAATATCTGTTTCCATTGATCCAGACAGTACGATAAAAGGTTTGTATCCGAATACACTTGGTATCTTATTTTTATCAGTATTTGCTTGAAACATAATTGATAGATTAACCAATAATATTGGCACTAATATTGCAACAGCAATAACAAACAACCAATTACTTATCTTTTGATACCACTTTTTATTTGTATCCATAATATCACACCTTTTATCTTTATATGTCTATATCAAGGGATTAACATATAAACTATCTTTTTTATTGAGCTAATGTAAGTTGCTTTTGAGCTTCGTTTTCTAAATCAGCTTGTTCAGCAGATTGTTCTTGTTGAGTAGATTGACCTTGCTCAGTAACATTCAAGTAATCACTAACTGCTTGTTCATATTCTTCAACCAATTGTTTTGTTTCTTCACTAGTATTTTCTTCAGCATTTTGCTTATCTTCTTCAGTTATCTGAACATTTTGATCGTTTCCGTTGTTTATATCTTGATTTTCCTCATTTTCATTATCCGCATTTTGTTTATCGTCTGTTCCTTCAGAAGATTCAACACCTTCAGTTCCTTCAGTTTCTTTTTCTAAATCAGTTTTTTTAGCTGCGTCATCAGATGAAGCTATATCAAATTCAAAATCATTTTCTTCTTCGGATGAGCCTGTATCTAAACTTATTCCCTCATACGGAACCCAACGAATATGCATTCCACACACACCACAAACTTCTTCAACAACAAGATTTCCTTCTTCATCAAATTTTGGATGGTCTTCATCAACTAAAACTGGTTTATGTGGTATTTCTTTGTAATATATAGGGTTATCTTCTGTATGATGAGGACAACTTGGATCACTACAAATTACTGGAATTCTTTGACAAACATCTGCTTCTTGAATATTTGATTGAAGAGTTCCCTCAACTTCAGTATGTTGATGAGATTTAGTATTTTGATGACAATCGCCACAAGTATTCCCTAAAGGATTACATCCTAATGTTTCAGTATTAGAGTCTTGATATCCGCAACCATCAGTACATACTACTGTGGTTTTCTTTTCATGTTGATAATTACCACTGCCATCAACATCTCCTATACCTTTATATTCAATATCAGTTTGAATAGTATGATTTTGTTCGTTTACTTTTTTAGTTTCAGCGACATAATCACACTTACTGCAATGTGAATCTTCTTCATCCCAGTGAGTCGTAGAATTATACCCACTTCCTGTAATCTCAGTAACCATGTCATGGTTAGTAGTTTCTTCTTTTCTTTTACTTACTAATTCTTTTCCATCACAACCATCAGCATCACAGTATACTGTAGTAATAACTTTATGTCCATTTGCATCAACAGATTCAAATTTGATTTCTTCTCTAAGGCCTGAATGTCCTCTAGTACCTAATACTTCGTTACAATCTTTACAAACTTGTTCTTCTGCAGAATCACTTTTATATCTCCAGAAAGTATCAGTATGCTTACATTCTTGAACAATTTCTCTTCTATCTAAAACTTCATTACAATCTTTACAAATTAATATTTCATAATTTGGATCTTCTGGATCAGCTACCCATTCAACATTATGAGGAACCTCTTTAACTTCTTTAATCATTTCAGAACCACATTTACGACAAACTTGATATGTAGTAACTTTATGACATTTAGTATCGCCAGGAATTGCTTCAGTTCTAGTTAATTCTGGTCCTAAATCATGTTGACATTCAACCTCTCTTTCAGTTGTATGTCCACATTCACATTCTCCATTTTCTTTAGTTGGATCAGTCGGATTTGCCACCCATGTATATCCATGATCTGTTTTAACTCTACTAACTTCAAGGATTTCACCATCTTCAGCACAAACCTTAAAAACAACTTTTGTATGAGTCTTATCAGTTATATCAACGTATTTAGTTTGTTCTGGTCCCCATACATGTTTATGTTCTTCTGTAATTAAACGTCTTATCGTATAACCACATTCTGAAGTACTACATGTTCCAATTTCATAATTCGGATCTGTTGGATCAACTTTCCATTCAAATTTATGAGCTTCCACAATCTTTCCAACAGTAATGGTACTGTCACCTTTATAACAATCTCTATATTTAACTAAAATATGAGTTTTATCATTTTTTTCAACACATTCAACTCTAACTGGTCCATATTGATGTGTATGTTCATCATCTTTTTTATCGTCTTCTTCTTTTGTAGTGTCATCAGAACCATTTCCACTACCATCTCCACCATTAGAACCATTCCCATTAGAATTATCTTGTCCTTGGTTAGTATCTACAACAGTATCATTATTTTCGATAACAGTATCATTTTCAATTTGAACACCATTTTCATCAAATGCTCCAACAACTAAATCCATATTTAAATATATTTTAAGATTTCTTAAATATGATAATAGAAGTGGATTTTGTGTTTTACTTCCTCTATAGTTTTGAATATTAAAGAATCTAGCTAAAGTTGCACGATATTCATAACTCTTATCAAAACCAGCTAATTCTAAAGCATAGTTAATAGATTCTTTAACATATTGTCCACTATTATATTGTTCCGATAAATCAGGAATAATAAGTTCTTTGCCTTCAAACATAACAACATAATATTTAGCTTTAACAGTCACAGTTTGATCAGCTGAAGGAATTGCTTTTCTTGCAGCTTCTTTAACTACATAATCTTTATCAGTACTGTCATCTATTGTTTTAGAATCTTCTTTTAATTTGATATCTGCCTCATCAACTTTTTCATCTTCATGATTATGTTCATGTTCATCAATTACTGGTCCCTCATCAATTAAAGCATTTTCATCAACATGCTCATATGCAATCGAATCATCTGGAACTAAATTTTTTTGGTCTTTAAATGAGCAACCACTAATTGTAGTCGCTAAAGCAAGTGTTACTAAAAAACCTTGAACAGCTTTTCTGAACCTTACAATTTTCTTCATATTATTTACCCCTCACTTTTTTAACCAATACATATTTTGTTGGTTGTTGCACCATATTTTATATCATTCGTCATAATTTGTCAAGTTTTGGAATAACTTTTTAATTTAGTTATGACTAGTCACAACTACCGTAAATTAATTATAATATAAAAAAAAAGAAAAATCCATAAATTTTTCTAATTTTTTAATTTTTTTTAGAGAACAATTGCAATCAGTTTATCAGTTCCCTTATTTACTATCTTTGTTACAGTATTTGACAATTTATATCTCGTATTGTCTTTCATCATAGATAGTTTAGCTTGAATCCCTTCTTTGACAATATTATCTAAACTTCTACCAAATATTTCACTTTTCCAAATACTAGTTGGATCAACATTATAATCTTTCATAATATAATCAATTAATTCTTTAGACTGTAACTCACTACCAATGATAGGTTCAAATGTTGATTCGACATCAACTTTAATCATATGAATACTAGTAGCTTTTGCATTAAGTCTTATACCATATCTACTACCCTGTTTAATAACTTCTGGTTTCTCAAGCTTCATATCTTTAAGTCCTGGATAAACAATACCATATCCAGTGTTATATGTCATCTTAAGTGCTTCTTGTAATCCACTAGTTTCTTCTCTTGACTCTTGATAATCACTTAAAATCTTTAGAATTGTTGCCTTAGTAATATCAGACTCTCCTAAAATACCCTTAAGTGTTTCATCATAAAGCGAAGAATCACTTTCTAAATTTAAAGAAACAATACCACTACCAATATCAACATTGCTTATATAGGCACGGTTAATATATGGACTATCTTGATAATAATCAATTATGCTATTAACATCTTTTATTTTATTAATATTAACAACACTTTCTTTTATTTTATTTAAATAATGACTTTTTATTTCATGTTTATTTGAAAGTACATGTATCCATTCAGGCAATAAAACATCTACATCAACTACTGGGAATTCATCTACAGCATGTCTTAAAATATCATTTATCTCTTTTTTGCCCATATTTTCTACATCCATTGCTATAACCTCAACTTCATATTTTTCTTCTATTTCTTGTTTAATCTTTATTGTAGTAGCATCTTCTGGATGCATAGTATTTAAAATAACAATAAATGGTTTATTCAAAGACTTTAATTCATTTATAACTTTATCTTCAGCATCTAGATAATCACTTCTTCTAAAATCATTAAAAGAACCATCAGAAGTAATTACAATACCAATAGTAGAATGATCCTTTATTACTTTTTCAGTGCCTATTTCAGCAGCTTCAATAAAAGGAATCGCTTCACTATACCAAGGAGTATTAACAAGTCTAGGATTACCTTCATTATCTTCGTAACCTATTGAATTATCTATTACAAATCCTACACAATCAATTAATTTTATATTAGTTGTAAAATCATCTATTTTAATATTTGCTCCATTAGAAGGAACAAACTTTGGTTCCGTGGTCATTATTTGTTTTCCATTAGAAGACTGAGGAATCTCATCTAAACATTTCTTCTTCTCATATTCATCTTCAATATTAGGAACCACCAAATTTTCTATAACTTTTTTTATAAATGTTGATTTTCCTGTACGACAAGCACCAACTACTCCAAGATATATCGAGCCATTTCCTCTTTTAGATATACTTTCAATTATTTCTTTCATCTCCATAATTTTACTTTCCTTTCAATTAATCATATGAATACTTTTTTTATTTATAACCGAAAAAGAAGACAATTTGGCTTTATCGTCTAAACTTGTCAATAAAGAGATTGACACGAACTTACTCATCTTATTTTAATTAATTTAAAAAATATTTATTTTATGTTACAATTAGTTTATAACATTAAGTTAATATATAAAAAATATAGAAAGGTGTGAGGTTGATGGCAAAAAATTATACAGAAATTCTATGTGGTATAAATCAAATTGAAAAAGAATACTATAACACCATAAGCCAATTAAATGAAAAAAGTTTTAAAGAAGATAAGGAAAAAAAAGCAGAAATTAAAAAAAAGATTAAAAGATTAAAAGATATTATACAATATTATCAAGAAATAGTTGATAAAGCGACAACTTTTCAAAGAAAAGATTTTTTAAATTTTTTAGATTCTTATTCAGAACTATTCGAAGATGACTTCCTTACATCTAAAAAGAAAGATAAAAAGAAAGATACAAAAAAATATCTAGATGAAGATAATTTGAACTTTGCACTTGGAATGTCTACGTGGGCAGCTGGAATGACTACTAATAATCCAGGTCTTAAATTGATGGGACAAAATATGATTAATGAAGATTTAAATGCGAAGAGCAATAGTTCAGGACAAAAAGTCTTATTTTCTTTTAAACCAAAAGTTCATTTAGCTGATGGCATAAAAATAAAAGAAAAATATAAAAATTTTCCATTATATCAAACTGTATTCGCAAGATTAATTAATTTAGCACTTGAAAATCCTTCTTTAAGCCCTAGTGAAAGACTTAATATAGTTTTAGAAGAAGAAAAAGAAAGAAGATATAGCGGAAGACACAGATGAATTATTAAACAATAACAAAAAGAGCATACGAAGAGAATTATAACTAGTTCTCAAAAATAAAATGCTCTTTTTTAGTTTTATTAAAAAATAACTAAGTTTTATATTTCCTATTGACTAACAAGTGAAATATTATATTTTCTCTATTTTATAAATAACTTACATTAAATTTTAAAAAGGTATCACTTTTAAAATATCATCCAAAGTAGCATTAACATTCTAGGATTACCTTCATTATCTTCATAACTTATCGAATTATCTATTATAAAACCTACACAATCAATTAACTTTATATTAGTTTTAAAATTACTTTTTTATTTATAACCAATAAATAAAGAATCAACTACACTGACAATTTATAAATTAATTTTCTAAGCATGTATCCGAAAACAAAATAGTTATAAAAATAGCAAATTCTTATTCTCTACATTTCAACATTCTTATTTTCTTTACTACACAATAAAATAAGGAGTGAATTATATCCACCCCATTTATAAATTTACGCAATCAATTTATGCATTCCATGGATCATTAATTCCAAATTTAGCAGTGATTGTACTATTTGGTGTTCCATTTTTATTTATGGAACGAAGAAATCCACTATTGTATCCCGATCCTTCTAATGAATAATCTCTAAAATATCTATGATTAGTTTCATTCATAGTTAAGTACCAATGGCCAACTTCTTTAAAATTATTAGTATCTGGAATACGTATTTTTACATTATTTAACATATATATTCCTTGAGATTCACTAATTGAATATGGAGTTGTAGATACAAAATATTTTTGATCAACATTACAAGCAATCATTTTACTACCATCGTAGTTAACTGTTGCATCTGCTCTAGTCCATTGAGCTGCAAAAACATTCATAACATGTAATGAAATTATACTTATTGCCATTACTGTTATAGAACACAAAACAACTTTTCTCTTGTTCATAATATTAATATTTCCTTTCTAACAAAACATGTAAATACGTCTATTTATGTTTTGTAATATTTAATTTATTATTAATTGTTCCTACCAACAATAAATTACAACTTAATATAACTATCAATATAATTATTAAAAATTTAAAATTTAATAACTGCATACCCAAACTATATTTATTATTTAGCACGAAAACTATTATAATAGATAAAATATTTGACAATATTATAGTTAAAATATACATACTCAATATTCTTTTTATTAGATTAAACTGTATATTCTTTTTACTAAACCCTAACATATTTTCTAACCTAATAGTTGTTTCTAAATCTTCTAAAATATTTTTGGAGATAATAATAAACATAATCAAAAATATAATAGATAAAACATACGTGATATTTTTTAATAATTTTATTTGAGAATTCATTTTTTCTAATGCGTCATAATTAGCTACTTCAGTACTCTGACTATATATATGTGGTACTACAATTTTATCTTCTTCTTCTTTTTTATATTTTAATAATTCACTCTTTATATCTTCTTCGAATCTTTCATGTTTTATTTGAGAAGAATAAAAATATGTTGTAGCTTTTCTTTCTAATTTATTATAGATATCCTTAGATATTTTTATTTCTGGAAAAGGACCTGCATCATATACTCTCTTAATTACTAATTTTAATTTTTCTCCTTTATAATCAGCTGTAATAGTTTTACCTAAATAATCATTAAGAAAAACTGTTGAATTATAATAATCAAGAGAACTAAAACCAAGTTCTATTTCATTTTCAACCAAGTCGTTATCTCCTAAATAAGTTGTTACAGAAGTTAGTGACAAATAGGAAAACGATGCCCATTGAAGAGGTTTATCTAAATTCGGATCTTCATCTACAAATTGTATAGAATTCTCTGGACTTTCTAATAAAAAGCCTCTTTTTATATTCATTATATTTTCATTTGCTTTAAGAACATCATATAAATTTTGTTCTGTTGAAACTATTAATCTCATAGAGTTGATATAAATTTTATTAGCTTGATTATCCAAAAACACATTTAATGAATTTAACACACTCACTGTTGCAATTATAATGCTCAATAGTACTATATATATTCTGGTAGTAGTTCTTCTAAAAAAATTTCTTATTATCATAATGTTTCACCATTCAATATTGACGTTAGAGACTTTCTAATTCGCTTACTTATATAATAAATATTTATAATTGAGGAAAAAATAAACATTAATAGAAAACTAACGATAAAGGGCCATAATGTAAGATGCCACTTAATTCCAAGTACACCAATTCGACCCATAAAGAAAGCATGCACTACGATTGAAGTTATAATAAATAATATAATACTAACTACATACGAAATAACCAATATAGTTGTATTATCCAATAAATATAAATTTCTAATATCATTTGAATTATAGCCTAACGATTTCGTTAGTCCAATAATATATAGATTATTTACCATTTTTTTCTTAATATAAGCAAGTGATACAAGCAATAATGCAACTATAGAAACAAATAATATACTGTTGCAAATTAGCTTAATTGTATATTCTGTAGAAAATTCTGTAAAAATTGCAACAGTAACAATATATCCCATATCTTCTAATTTTTTCTTTATAAAATCTACATTACTGGCATCATCAACTGTAATTCTCCAAGAACCAAAAGAAGGACTCCCATCAGTAAGAATAGTTTGTTTCTTTATATCAGCAACTTGCTCCCCTGGAGCATAACAATAAGACATATGATTAGATGTACTCCTAACATCATACACACCAACTATTTTAAATTCTCTATTTTTAGTTTCTTTTATTTTTATTGAATCTGTTTTCTCATCATAATATTTAATATCATAGCTTCCTTTTATTGTTGATCCTATATACTTTTTTGTATCAATTATTTCTTTTTTATTTACTTCATCTAAGTAATTATAACCATATAAATACATTTTGTTTGGACAAACTAAGACATCTTTATCATCAACATTAAAATCTGTACCTGAAATAATCTTAGGCAAAATATCTTTAGAACCATAACCAAGACCAACGATATCTCCATGAATCTCATCATTTAAAATCACATTTTTTAAAGAAGCTTCATCATAATCACTTTCATGAACGTCTACTACATTTTCTATTTCTAAAAGTTTTTCCATATGAAAATCATATGTTGGATTTTCGAAAAATTTCATAGCTTCTTCATACCCTGGAGTTAGCATTAATTGTCTAAAATATATATTGTTTTCTTTATCCCATTCATCAGAGTAATTATACATATGATGGAACAGAAAAGCACACAAAAGTGTAAATGAACAAACTGACATCATAATAATATAATAAATATTTTTCTTATCTCTTATATTTCTTTTAAATATAAACCCTATATGAGGTAACATTTGTTTCATCTTACTTCACCTCAACAATATTTCTATCATCAAGTTCATATAACTTATCTGCATATTTTTTTACCTCATCACTATGGGATACAACAATCACACATTTTCCTTTTTTACTTAACTCTTTTAATAACTCAAATACTTTCTTTTCATTTGTTTTATCTAAGTTTCCAGTTGGCTCATCAGCTATTATTATAACTGGGTCATTAGCAAGTGCTCGTGCTATTGCTACTCTTTGTTTTTCTCCTCCACTCATCTCTTTTGGAAAATGCTCTACTCGATCTTCTAAGTATACTTCTGTTAGTAACTTTTCTGCTCTTTCTTTCATTTCACTTTTTTTAATACTCTCATTTATTAACATTGGATACATAACATTTTCATATGCTTTTAAATATTCATCTAAGAAATAATCTTGAAATATAAATCCTATTCTATCTCTTCTCATTCTTGCTAACTCATTATCACTCATCTTTGATACATCTATTCCATCAAGTAAATATTCTCCACCTGTTACTTGATCTAAAAGACCAATAATATTTATCAATGTCGATTTTCCACTTCCTGAATGCCCCATGATTGCATAAAACTTTCCTTTTTCAAAAGATATACTTAAATCATCTAAGACTAACAAACTTCTTTTTTTCATTATGTATTCTTTCTTTATACTCTTTAATTCAATAATATTTTTCATCTTTGCTCCTAATCTTTTTTCCAACTTCAATATAACATAAAAAGCAAGAAAAAAGGGAGGGAGAATTTCTCCCCTCCTATTTTTAATGTAAGCTATTGGTTGCATTTTCTTATTTATCTATTTTTTTTATTAAATTTATAAGTTTACTTTCTTGTTCCGTTGTCGGTTCTTTTTCTAAATCAAAATTAAATATATCTCCGTCAATTTGTCCATTTCCATCAAATACATAATATACAGCAGTAGAGTCATCTAACATTAATTTATACATATATGACAAATTATTCTCTTTAAACTCAATGTTTAATCTACTCAAATCCCCTTCATAGAAAATATAATTATACTCTATACCTTTATCCTTTATTACATAACTATAAATATTATCTTCGTTTCTTTCAAATTTAGTTTTCAACCTTTCCATAAATTCTCTGTTCTCATAAGATGTTTCTTTAGTAATAACTTCTTTACCAAAATTCCTTTGAGATTTTTTAAAGAATAAATGATTATTAGAGTAATCATTTTCTAAAGAAAGTTTTACCGTTTTTTCTATATCACCTAAAGTTAACTTCATATATAAATTATTAAGTTTAAGATTTTTATTTTCAACTTCAAAATACTCACCAGAACCAAGATAATCTATTACTAAGACATCATCTATCATATCTGTTGAGTAAAGTAGTCGGCTATCACTATTACAATCATAATATACTTCTACACCTGTTATTTTATCTTTATCAGTATATATAATATTACCCAATCGAAAATATATTTTTTCACTTGTTAACACTAATATACCATTATTAAGTATTATTTCTGAATCCGAAGATCTAACTAAATATACTTTTACAGAATCGTAAGAATTAAAAAAATAATATATAAAGAAAGATAAAGCAAAAAAAATTATACTTGTTATTAATATTTTTGTAAGTCTAATTTTATCGTCATAAATACTTTTTATTATTTCAGTTTTATTAGTCTTACTGTTCTTTTTTTCTCCTAATAAAATTTCATCTACAGAAACTTTAAAAAGATCAGCAAGTATTAAAATAATATCATAAGTCGGCATATTTTTCCCAGTTTCCCACTTACTAACAGCTTCCCTACTAACATAAATCATATCTGCAAGTTCCTTTTGACTTAAGCCCGCCTTGATTCTTAATTCTTTTATAAATTTACCAATTTCTTTATTATTCATAATTCTTCACACATTCATTATAACATAAAGTACTTACAAAAAACCAAATTCAAAAGAAAAAAGAATTTTTTCTTAAAATTCCTTTTTATATTTTTTCATAAGTTCATTTAAATTCATCATTCTAGTATCAAGTTCATTAATAGCTCTTGAATATCTATATAGCTCTTCCTCTACTTCAGCAGGAATATTATCACCATCAAATTTATATTGAATTTTATGATCTAAACTAGCCCAGAAATCCATTGCCACAGTACGTATTTGAATCTCTGCAGGCACATATTCAATTTTCCCTTTTAAATAAATTGGTACAAACACGATTAAATGATAACTTGAATACCCTGAAGATTTCGGATTAGTAATATAATCTTTTCTTTCCTTGATTATAATATTGCGTGATTGAGTAATCGTCGAAACTATATCATAAACATCAGGAATAAAAGAACAAACTATTCTTAAACCTATAATATCATCTAAATGATTAACCATATTAGTCGTATTTATTTCCAAATTCTTACGTGTCATCTTTTCAATTATACTCTTTTTTGACTTAATTCTCGATTTTATATGTTCAACAGGATTATATCCATGATTAAAAGAGAATTCTTTTATTAATATATCAATTTCTGTTTCAAGCATTTGCTTGCCATAGTGGTACTTTTCCATTATTTCTTCCATATCATTCATAGAAGCATCCCCTTTTTTCATTCTGCAATTATATCTAAGTATTCCTTTTAAGTCAAACGTTATTTTATCTAGTCTCAAAATTTAATTTAAATTTATAAACAAAAAATTACTTAAACACTTTAATTAATAAAATAAATGTTATAAAAGCCAAATAAATTAATGTTCCAACTAAAAAACCACTAAAAGCACTTTTGGACTTTAAAGGTTCTTCTTCTCTTTTTATATAACTAATTACTAAACCAAATAAAGGAATAAAAACACTCAACAAAAAGAGATTATTGCTTTTACAATCATAATCATTTTTCATACTTTTTATACTTTTCTTATTTGTCACACTAGCCATGCTAATTGGTGTATTACAATAAGGACAATTTCGTGATATTATTTTTATTTCTCTTCCACAGTTAACACATATTGCCATTTACTCACCTACTTCTAATAACCTAGTAGAATTACCTAAAGCAAATTTAATTAGTGATGATCCTTCAGTACCATTAATAGTTATTCGATACTTATAACTTAATTTATCTAAACTATATTTACCATCATAAGTAACTGTTACTTCAACTCCATTATCTTCATGAGTAATAACCAAATCATTAAGACTATATCCTTTATTAAAATTATCATCAAGACTTACAATTATATCATAAGCATCGTTTTTAAAGTCTTTCAAACCAATTTTATATAAATCTTTTAATTCTTTATTTTTATCCATTACTTCAACATGAATTAAGTCATTATAAACATATAAATCTTGGAACTTTTCAACACCATTATAAAGTAACCTTAACTTTGTAATTCCCTCACTCAATCCAACTAAAGATCCATTTTCAAACTTCGCAATATTTGGATCTAATACACTTAAGTCAATAGAACTCAAATCAATGCCAATCGGATCAGTTATAATCTCAACATTATTACTTTTACCATTATATATATAATAAGGATTTTCACTTAAACTAATATCTTTTATTTCATTAGCAACAATATTAACTTCTATCTCTTTTCTTATTTTATCATAAGTTGCTACCAACTTAGTTTTTCCAACTTTGTTTTTAGTAACGATATTTAAATCAGTGCCTTTATTTTCTATGGTAAATAAACTTTTATCTTCTACTTCAAATTTAATATTATTAAGTGACATATTTTTTATCTCTAAATATTTATCAATCCTATATTCACTGTAGACATTAAATTCTAAAGAATCCAAAGTAAAATAAAAATCACAATCGTTACACATATTTATACTTGATGTTTTTTCTGTTTGTTTATAAGTTTCATTTGGTTCTTCCAAGCTAACTTTAAAAAATTTAAGATAGACAAAAGTCATCACGATAAAAAAAAGAATTCCAATTAAAACTAGCATATTAGTAAGCTTTATCGTTCCATCATCTTTAATAAAATATTTCTTCATAATAAACAAATCCTATTCTAAATTTATTATAACATATAAAAAAACAAGTAGAAATAGTACTACTTATTTTTTAACATATGTTGCATAAAAGTATACGTTGAAAGAGAAACTTCTGAAGAATCAAAATCTTCCATTTGCATTTTTTCAAAACCAATACATCTATCAGGTTCCATATTAACAACTTCCCCTGATACAAGTCTCCCAACATAAGCAAGAATTACCCAGTTAATAATTTCTCCTGTATTTTTATCTTTAGCAGGATTTAGAAAAGCTCCTAAAAAATTCCCAAGTTCAATGTCAGCTTTGTCTCCTGCTTCTTCTTTTAACTCACGCACCATGGCACTTCTAAAATCAACATCTGAATTATTAACTGAGCCCCCAATAGCTTGAAGCATACCAACTTCATCTCTAGCACCAGGGCCTCTTCTATTTAAAATCAAATTATTATCTTTATCAAAAACAAAGCATATAACACAAGTTTTTATTTTACCAAAATCTTGATCAAAATCACTTAATTTTTCAACTAACTCTTCTATTGTATTTACTTCATCTTGAAACAACATTTAATACACCTTCCTTATTCTAAAACTATTATATCATATTATCAATATTTTTTGGCACCTTATCATTAACAATAAGTTCAATTATCTTATCTTCTTTTTCTTTACTAACATTTTTTCCAGTTAAATTAGCAAGTTCGTGAATTATATCACTTAAAGTATTTGGATCTTTCATATTGCCTTCATTCAATTTAGAAGCAATATTAATAATATTTTCCTTTGAAACATTTGTCTTTTTTTCAATTTTGTTGAATACATTGTCATTTATTTCCATACATACACCTCAGTATATAATATGTTTTAAGATTACTTATGTACACTTTTACTTACTAATTTTAAGCTATGTTCATCACCTTTACTAAAAGAAATTACATCAACATCACTTTTTAAAGTCTTATTTATAGTTTTTCTAATAAAATTTCCCCCATGGGATTCACCCATTTTAGTAAGACCATTATTTAAAATTACACTAGTTTTTTCTTTTGTCCAATAGCCATAACAACTTGTCATAAAAAATTTATTGTATGGACCTATTAATCCACGATGTTTTTTTGACATTTTCTGTAAAAAATCAGGCATTACTCCTGCATGATTATGGCCTGACAAAACTAAATTTATTCCATCAATACTATAAGGTAAAATATTATTTTCAATAAGTCCATTACACGAATGCATAAGCATAATTCTAAATTTAGAAGATGGAAGATTATTTTTCAAATACTCATTAAAGATACGTTTAAATTCATCAGTACTTTCATTATAATCACTATACCATTTATAGTCAGGAGTAAAAGAAATAAATTCTATTGATTTAAAAGAAAAAACATCATCATTAGAGAAAAAGACATGTATGTTATCTTCTTCATTTAAACTTTCAAAATATTTTAAATCTTTAATTTCTGTAGCTTTAGAAAATAAGCCTACCCCCGTAAAAGAAACTAAATCATGATTACCAATACTAATATATATCGGAATGTCTTTAACTCTTTTTAAAACTTTAACAACCTCTTCATTATGCGAATTATCAGCTGAATCAAATAAATCTCCAGCAATTGTTATTGCATCTACTTTGATTATTATTGCATAATTAATCGCATCTATTAAATTTGGAATATCACTATGGACATCAGCAAGATTAAGAATACTTATCTCTTCATCAATAAGACTACTAGTCAAATTATAATTTCTAACTCTAAGCATTTAAATATCACCCAAATAATTATATCAAATATTTCTTCTTTTACCATAAAAAAATAAGAGACAACTCTTATTTTTAAGCATTTTTACTATTCAATTTATAAACATATACTTGTTTATCTTTTAATATCATAAACGTAGCTTCATGTTTTTCAATAACTTCAATAAAATTAATTGGTAATTTTAGTTTCCTTCCTGTTTCCACTAAATCAACAAAATCTTGAAGAAATATCACATCATACTTTGATAAATCTGGTAATTCTTTTAAATAAACTAAATCCGAACTATATTTATCTAATAAATTTGTTAATTTTTCTTGATAAACACTTACTTGTCCGTTAATTCTTTTTACAATCAATACAATTAAAAGGATAAATATAATAATGGCTCCCAAGAACTCTAAACAAATAATAACATAAACTTTATTATCATCTTGATTTAATTCACTATACTCATGACGTAAATCTTCTTTATCTTCTGTAGTCTTAATATTAGTAATATCACTAACAGGAACATAAACATTAAGAGTTTTGCTATTAACTAAAGACTTACCCAACTTCTCACTAAAGACTGAATAATTATAAGTAACATCATAACGAATTTCACTAGTGACATTTATTCCTAAATTATTTATCTGATTCTTATAATCACTATAAACTTTATCTAAATCAATATCAAAATTACTACTTAAATTAATAACACTTCCATCAACATTAAATTTAAAAACATCACTAGAATATATTTCATTCTTAACTTCCTCATCCCCTTGATGCATCACTATGTATCCTTTCACGAAGTAACTATATTCACCTGATACAGGACTAGAAAAAGCTGTTGAAACATTAAAATATGTGTTTATATTATCTACTAAAGAAAGTACATAACTAGTCTCTTCACTACTAGATTTAAAAAATTCATTATCAAACAGTTTAACATTATAACTCATCTTATTAGATTCATTTATTATCATATTCTCAATTGATAAATCTTCATCTCTTAAATTATAAAAATAATTAAAAAAGAACGATGATATACCAATAAGAACAAGTAACACTACCATTAAACCATAATAAAGATTAACCTTATTATTTTTCACAAGTATCACACACCTTATCTTATTTTGTATTTTCTATGTAATTAAAACCTACACTCATACTAAATCTTAGTGGTCTACCACCATTGCTTACCCCTACATTCTGTCTTAATACAACTAAAGCATCTTCTGAAAGAGAAGACTCATCACGATACTTCAAAGACACTACAAATTCATTCTTTGTATGTTTTCCAAGTAAATCTCCAACATTAACACTATTTCCTTCATATACTAAATTATTTTTATTATCTTTAGCATATTTTAGAAAAACATCAACATAATCACTTAAATAATAAGTAATTCCTGTTTCAACACTAGTTCCTACTTTAGCATTATTTAAACTTGTTACATCTATATTATTTAATAAAGCATTAAATGAACCACTATTAGAGACTTCACCATTAACATAAAAAATATCCCCACTCTTTTCTAAAATAACATTAAAATCTATTTTTTCATTAAAGACATTTACTTTTACATCATCTCTGCTAGCACTAGCATTACTTACCTTAACATCCCATTTTTTTAAAACAGCTGCATACTTTTCTGGATAAGCAAAAGTATTAGTTATTGTAAAACAAGCAACTGCAAGAAAAATACTTGATAATGCAAATAATGATCCAATAGCTCTATTTTGTTTAAAGTACTTCATATTACCACCTTATTTTTTCATAATACTCTAAATAAATTATATATCATTTTTAAGCAAAAAAAAAGATAAATATCTTTCTTTATTATAAATTATTATCAATGTATGAAGTAACATCATTAATTGTTTCATTAAAATCAGAAAAATTAACATTAAACCATTCAACATCCATTTGATTATTAAACCAAGTGTATTGACGTTTAGCATAATTTCTTGAATTCTTTTTACATTCTTCGACAACATTAACTAAAGTATCTTTATTTTCAAAAAAGGGATAAAATTCTTTGTAACCTATACCTGTCATAAGAGCTTTAGAACGAACACCTTTAATGGCGTAAGGTTTTACTTCATCTATTAAAGGAACAAGCATCTCATCAAATCTTTTATTAATTCTTTCATATAATACATCTCTATCACATGTAAGACCAATAAATAAAACATCATCATAAATTAATTTATAATCATCTTTTGAAGGTGTCCAACCACTTTTTAACTTCGTCAAAAGTCTAACTAGCCTTTTATGATTATTTTTATCAAACTCAAAATCTATTTCATATTCCATAATCTGAGACAGTAATTCTTCATTAGAAAGTTCCATAAGAGATGTATCTTCTTCATCTATATCATCAACATCAAATTTATAATCATAAAAAACACTTTTTATATAATACCCTGTTCCTCCAACAAATATAGGAATTTTTCTCTTTGCTTTAATTTCTTCTATTTTTAATCTTGCATCCTTTTGATAGTCAAAGACAGAATAATCTTCTAAAACTTCTTTAATACTTAACAAATGATGCGGAATATGTTGCATTTCTTCTTGGGTAGCCTTAGCTGTACCAATATCTAAACCCTTATATATTTGCATAGAATCTGCATTTATTATTTCTCCATTATATATCTTTGCCAGTTCAACACTCATTTTCGTTTTGCCAACAGCTGTTGGTCCACAAACAACTATAATCATAAATTAGCCTCCATTTCCTTAATTATAGATAATAAAAATAATATAGTCAATTAAAGAAAAAATCATCACTTATAAGTGATGACTTAAATTTAAAAATGTTGTAGTAAATTAGTATTTTCAAATTCACCATTTTCTAACTTATCTAGCTTATTCCCTTTAATATTTCCTGATAAATTGTTTAAAATAATGGAAGCAAATTTTGATTTACCAACATATATAAATGAATCTACATCAAGAACTAGATTATTAACAACAAATTCATCATTTTTATTAAACTTAATTTCTTCTAAATCAAATAAATAACCCTTTTTATTTGTAATTTTATAATTATCTCCTTCAATTTTTATTGGAACAGTAATTTTTAAGTTATCCACTATTTCCTGATCCTTTAATAATCTAACAGTATCACCAGACTTCATAACTTTTATTGCTGTTTCAAGATCTTTATAACATATTGAATTAAGTCCAACACCTACTGATACAGTCGGATATTTTATTGTCCATTCTAATGTATCTTCATTATAATCAAAAATATAACTTTCACTTTCATTAATTACTGTAAAACTTAAAACGTTTCTATCGCCCTTTAAAGCAATTGCATCTCCATTTAATTTAAAATCATAAACATAACCATTTGACGATACAATCATCCATTTTTCTACATCACTTTTTAATAACTTCGCTAAATCTTCTGAATCAATATCACTTTTTACATTAACATCCTTTTTTGTTCTTGTAATTTTAATATATTCAGTTTCTTTTAATTCATCAGGCTTATCTTCCTTATTTTCTAAATCCTCATCTTCAAAAGCATTATCTTCTTCTGTTTCCTTTATAATTTCAATTTTCATATCAATTACTTCAACAGGTTCAGGATTAGGTTTAATTTCTGGAACATCTATATCAGGAACAATTGGAGGATTTACTGGTGCAGTTGTAACTGCTTTAGTTGTTGTTGTCGTTGTAGTCGTAGTAGTTGATTTTGTTGTAGTAGTTGTTTTCTTTTTTACAACCTTTTTAGTTGTTGCTTTGCTTGTTGATGTAATTTCTTTAGTTGTTGTCGTTGTTGTTGTTTCTAAATTATCATTTTCGATTTTTTCTTCATTAAAAGACCCTTTAATCCATTTAGCAACTAAAGTAATGTCTTCTTCAACACCATCATCAAAGTTATACTCTTCCCCATCTAGGTACCATCCCTCAAAAATATATCCTTCTTTTACTGGAATAGGAGCTTCTTTAACCTTAGATCCACTTTTAACAACCATATTTTTTATTTCAGAACCACCATTAGTCTTAAATGTTACAGTTTTATCATCATTAAAGAAACATCCACTTAAGAAAAATACTCCTACTAATAAAATAACCAAAGTCATTCTCAATTCTTTAATCTTTTCCACAAAAGCCACCTCTTAGTATAATTATATACAAGTGTTAATAATTAGTAAATTATAATGTAAACAAAAAGAATACACTTTACTGTAATTTGATATTTTTATTTTAACTTTATTTTTTTGACAGTTTTTGATAAAATAAACCTTAGTTAAGGGGTGCAGTATGAAAAAATTGCCAAACATAAAAATATTAGATGAAAGTGACAAAAGATTACATCAAAAATCCGAACCAGTTATTTTCCCATTAGACGAAGAAACAAAACAAACAATATACGATTGTCTTGATTATTTAGAAATGAGTCAAGATGAAGAAATAGCTGAAAAATATGATTTAAGAGCTGGTATGGGATTATCCTTTTGCCAAATAGGTATAATGAAAAGAATCTTTGTAGTATCAGAAGATTTTGGCGATGGAACATTTGGAAGATATATCGTTATCAATCCCAAAATTATAAGTCATTCAGAAGAACTAATCTATGTAGGTGAAGGCGAAGGTTGTCTCTCTGTCAATCGTGCTACTGAGGGAATTGTCCCAAGATATGCCCGAATGAAAATCAAAGCTTACGATGAATTTGGAGAAGAATTTGAAATTCGTGTTCGTGAAGATATAGCTGTAGCTTTCCAACATGAAATGGATCACTTAGATGGTATTCTTTTTACTGATAAAATAGATAATAAAAATCCTTATAAAGACAAAAATAAAATGCGAGAAATTTAATCTCGCATTTTTTATATTTCCTTAAATTCTATTTTTAAATTTAAATTTCTGTTTTTATCGGCTTCAGTAACTTTATCTTTATTAAGCCAAATTTTTATATCCAATATATCTTCTTTTTTAGAATTAATAGTACTTTCATAAACAATACCATTTAAAACATCTGAAAGTAGCTTTACATCTTCATTAATAGCAACAACTATCTTGTTCAAATCTATTTTGTCAAGTCCACGACTAGTTTCTGTCACAATTACCTGATAGTCTGTTGAAAACTTCGACTTATTAACAATTTTATATATATTTGAAGGTGATTCTTCATATCCTTGTTGAAAACTCATAGGATATTCACCAAATTTAAGGGTTTTATCCCCTTTTAAGATAACTTTTAAATTTTTATTGTTTAAAAGTACACCTTCATTTACAGAATTTTTACTGAAAACAAAATAAGTACCACTAACTGCTATAACTATTACCAAAAGTGATAAAACAAAAACTTTAATTCTCTTGTTTACAACTGTCGATATACTCATAAACTACCCCTAACCTATTTAATTATAATGTATTAATATATTGAACTCAATCACATAATCTATTTTTAATTGTGCCTTTACACAAATTGTATTAATTCCATAAAAAAAGAGTTTTAATAACTCTTATACGCACTATAACTAATGGCTTCACTTAATGGTAATGCTGTTAAATTATTCTCAAACGAAAAACCATATTCTCTTGCCTCTTCTGAAAGATTTCTCAAGAAATTAATTATATAATCTAACTTATATTCATCACCTTCAATATGATCATTTTTATAATTTTCATATTGAGCTTTTATATTATTATAATTTAAAACAAATTCTTCATTATAATCTTTTGAATTACTTACATAATCAACTACTTTTCCTAAAAATTCCAGTCTCAAATCAACTTCAACAGAAGGTTTAAAATAATTATAATTATCTGTATATCCAAAATCTTCTAACTTTGATGCAGGAACACCAACAAGATATATCCTACTTCCTGCAATAATATGATCAACATTTCTCAAATTATTATATTCAGCAATCATTTCTATATCTAATTTTGCTTTATTAGGGTCTTGTTCATAAGAGAAAACAATATCAGATAAAGTATCTCCTTCGTTTATAATATAGGGAATATCACTATAAGTTGGTTCCTCAAAATAGTTTTCAGTTAAAGTATTCGCAATAATCGGATGCATAGTTTTTTTACTAACTCTTCCAACAACAAAAGAAAGTACACTCATAGTAACAAAAGATGCAAATATCATTCCTCTTTTAAGTCCCTTCTTATAAACAAAAATACTTCCTATTTCTTTTCCTTTATTTCTAACAATTTTTTTATCGTAATTTTTCTTTTCCATAATCAACACCTATATTAAAAGTATAACTGATAGAATTTCTACATGCAATTATAAAACTTTACCATTTACACATAATCCATCAACTGAAGTAATCATAACTTTAACAAAAGTATTCGTATTCATTTCTTTATCTAAATGAACCTTTATATAATTACCAGTAAAACCAGATTTAGAATCTTCTACCAATACTTCTACTTCTTTTCCTAAAAATTTTTTATAATATAAACTTTCAAGTTCATCGCTTAACTTCAAAACTTGTAAAACTCTTTCTCTTTTCTTTGTATCACTCACTTGCTTCAAAGTTTCAGCTTTTGTGCCACTTCTAAGAGAAAAAGGAAAAGTATGAATTTTAGAAAATCCAATATCCTTTATATTTTTTAAAGTTTCAACAAAATCTTCATCAGTTTCTTCAGGAAAACCAACAATTAAATCTGTCGTTATATTAATATCTTCTCTAATACTTCTTAATTCTTCTATTTTCTTCTTATATTCTAAAATATTATATTTTCTATTCATTAATTTTAAAACATGATCAGACCCACTTTGTAAAGGCACATGAAAATGACTGACAATCTTTTTATTATTTTTTAATTCTTCCATAAACTTTGCATTAAGCTCCGTTATTTCAATTGAAGAAATTCTAATTCTTTTTAAATTTTCATTCTTTGAAATTTCGTGAATTAAATCTGTTAAATCATAATTTTTTGAAGCCCCATAAGAACCTGTATGAATACCTGTAAGGACAATCTCTTTATAGCCGTTTTTTACTAAACAATTTATTTCCATAATTGCCGCATCTAATTCTTTACTTCTTATATTTCCTCTCATAAAAGGAATTATACAATAAGAACAAAAATTATTACAGCCATCTTGTATTTTAACAAATCCCCTCGTACGTCCTTCAAAATCATTTATTTGCATGTCTTCAAAATCAGTATTTCGTAAATCATAAAACTTAACAACTTTTTCATTACTTTTCTTATAATCTTCCACAAGTAAAACGATTTTTGATTTATCTTTATTTCCAATTAAAATATCAATATCTAAATCAATTAAATTTTCTTTATGATTCTCAGCAGCACAACCACAAACAACTAAAATACACTTTTGATTATTCCTTTTAACTTGTCTAATTAATTTTCTCGACTTAGCATCAGCTTGATTTGTAACTGTACAAGTATTAACAACAACAACTTCAGCTTTATCAACATCCGTTTCACGATATCCCCTTTTAAGAAATAATTCTTTTATATATTCTGATTCATAAGCATTAACTTTACATCCCAAAGTTTGAACGTTAAAATTCATAACAATCACTCATTTCAAATGTATTATACCATAACAACAAAAAAAAGCATTCCTAAGAATGACTATTTTTAAAATATAATCTAAAATTATCTTACTAAATCACTTTGAAGCTTCTTTAAAGCCTTTAAAAAGTCTTCTTCTTGTTTATAATTCATTAATGAAACCTCTATTTTAGTTCTAGGCATCTCTGTCCCCATATTACCCTCTAAATCAACCTTTTTTACATTAAGATCTATCTTACTTTGATATTCGTCATCATAATTTATTTGTTGATTATCTTTATTTGTTAAAAGTTCTTGATAACTTATAATTGCATTACTTTCTTGCTCTTCTTCATAACTAGTTAATCTTATAGCAGCAGGTTTATAATTTTCTTCAATATTTCTTGTAATTGCCTCTAAATCTATTCTATCTTTTTTTGCTTTTTTTAATACGTTCATTTCTATCTTCCTATTCTTCATATATTTAAATAATATAATAAGTATCAAAAGTACCCAAAGAATAATCGCTATAATTAGTAAATCATCTATCGTCAAACTAATCACTTACTCTCTTTTTTCTGATTATTATATTATAAATTTATTTTAAAAACAATGCTAACATAATAGCAACAATGTTATTAAGTGCGTGTATACTAATATTCATAAGTATATTTTCTTTATTATAAATATAAAGACTGGCAAGTGTAACACCCATAATTACATAAGTAACACTTCCTATAACCTCTTTTAAAGGTAAACTTAATATTGCATTTATTAAATTACCATAAGTAAAATAATAAATTCCAGCAAAAATAAATAATATAATGACTACTGCTACTACAGACAGCTTTGTTTTATCATTTTTATTTAACTTACTATTTGATAAAATTCTATCTATTACTACCCCTAGTAATAGTAATTCTCCAATGAAAATTATACTGTCTGTAACATGCATTAGCCCAAAGATTAAACCACTACAAGCAATAAAAACCTTTTTATTCTTTATACTTTTGCGTATGCTCCCTCTAAAAAGAAGTTCTTCTTCTATCGGAGCAAGTATACAACTTGAGAAAATCATTATCAATGGAGCACTAGCAAGTAGTTCCTCTATTGTTTGCTGATTAGCCGCTGTTTCCATTTGTACTCCACATATAAAAAACAAAAGAGCACTAACATAACTAGCAACTATCTGCATAGCATTCAAAACTAAATATCCAATGATAATACCTAAAAATATTTGTGATATATTTTTCTTATAGTTTTCTTTAAATTGAAGCCATGAGGATTTTATAACATCAAAATACAATATTATAAAAAGAATTGTTACCAGAGAAGAAATTAACGCATCAGCTAAAGCTATTCCCCTCTTACCATAATCAAGGACATTCAAATTAAAACCATATCTTAAAATTATAACTGCAACATAAGAAATAAAGAAAAATATGATAAAACCTAAAACAAGTTTTATTAAACTTTTATTTTTTTCCATAAAGCCACCTTACACTATATAGTTTATTGCGAATATTCCAAATAATACATAACATATATAAGTAATTATAACTGACCATATATTATGGTTAGTTTTATATAGATATGTTAGTAGCATCACTAGTACAGAGGAAGTTATACTCAAAAATAAAGCTCTTTCAATACTAGTATTTAAAGAAATAGCATACACAACTCCATATGTTAAGCCAGCAAGGAGCGAAGCAGTTCCACTTTTTTTAAATATGTTAGAAAATCCTAAAGGAAAAACTACACACAATAGGAATGGTAAAAGAATCGCATCAATTACTAGATTAAGTGCAGAATCTAAAGTAAATTTAGTACTAAAATAATTAGTGAAATTGTAAGGAATAGTTATTCCTCTTGGATTTCCTAAATAATTAAGTACTTTATGCAATAAAACTGTGACTACTAAAAGAAAAACAAAACAAGAAACACAATAAATAAAACTATTTAACCAAGTTGAGCTAAATTTATTCTTTCCTGATTTAATATTCTGAGAGTAGATAACGAATACAATTACAGTAACTAGCAAATGTTTAATAAAGTTTGCTATTGTAAAAGCTGTTCCACTAAAGTGTAAGCCTACAAGACTTAAAACTTTAAAGAAAAAAGCATTAAACAACATTATTACAACAATACATAATATCAATTGTATAACGCCCGCAGATTTATTCTTCATATTACCACCTATAGTAAAAGTATAAAAAAGACGTAAAAAACATACAACTAATATTTGTAAATTAACTATACGTTTACGCTACTTTTTACATTATAAAATATGTATATTTTACATAATCATTTTCTAACAATATACAATTTATTTTGTTTATAAAAAGCATATAAAACATCTTTTACAGCTAGATTATTATTATCAAGCATTTTATTTAACCAGATACTTGTCTTATTAATATTAAATAAGGCATCCATATCAACAAGTCCATCAATTATTAAAGGAAGTGGATAAACCCCTTTTTTATCCTTCTTAAAAATAGAAAGTTTTCCATTAGTTTCAAGAATAGCATAATCAATTTCATTTAATCCTTTAACTTGTTTTTCTCTTAAAGAAAGCAAAAGATCATCCAAACTATATCTTTGTTTAACCATCTCTTTAACGTTAAGTTTGCCATCTCTTATAATTAAACTCGGTTTCCCATCCATAAGAACTCTTATACGATTAAACTTAAGTTGTATAAAAGCCAATAAAACCTCTAAAAAAACTAGTAAAAGAATAGGAGTTATAGTAAGTATTGTAGCATCATTTCTATTTTCGATACTAATAGCTACTAACTCTGCTATCAAAATAGAAATTGTTAAGTCACTTATCGATAATTGACCAATTTCTCTTTTTCCCATAATCCTATAAGAAAATAAAATAAAGAAATAAAAAAATAAAGTTCTACCTAAAACAATTAATATATCCATATTAGTCACCTATCTTATATATGGGATATTATTTTATATTTTATACAAAAAAATAACACTTAACGTGCTATTTTATTATTTTTATACTTTCTAAAAAACTAGGATAGTCAACAAAGGCAGAAATGTTTCCTCGATGCATATGTCTAATTAAATAAACATTATTTTCTATTACACCTACTCCATAAAAAGCTAAATCACTTTCTAAGCAAAACCATTTAATACCATTAAAACTATACTCATTTACATCATCTTTTGTTTTTCCTTCAGAACTAATAATGCCATTCAATAAAGAAGTTGCTGATTCATACTTAGAAGTTAAGACAATATCAATTGCAATATTAGCATCATCAACATATGAAAACGAATATTGATATGAATCAGCATGACTAGTTTTATAATTTTCTGGTGGTTCTATATCAAGAAGAGTTCGAATGTTAACACTCTCATTAGCATTAATTCGACCATCATATTCAATATAACTAGGTACTTTATCTTCTTTTAAACTATTCATTAAATCAATAGTTTTAGTATAATAAGAAAAGGATAATATAGAAGAATTTATAACTAAAGCGATTATAAATAAAATAATATTGCATCCACCCATTTTAATTAATTTATCTTTAATATCTTTTTCATTTGCCATTTTTAGATTTAATATTTTAGCTGCAGCATTATTTAATATAAGTTGATTAGCAAATATACCAACAGCAAGATAAACTAATAACTCAAATATTAAAGTAATATACCATTTTATTCTAGCTATTGGAAAAAGCATTTGAACTATCAAAGTTAGTGCTAAAACAAAAGCTCCAATACCATATACTTTACGATATATTAAATAAGCACCACCAAAGAAGAAAGCAGCAAAATTAAAATTTTTATCGGTTATCTTACTTGCATTATTTCCCAAATAAGCATTAAATAGACGCATATCTTTTTTACTTAATAAGTCATTTAAATAAACATCTTTTTCTTCTTCACCAATTAAAAGATTATCAACTGAATAAGAAGGATCAACTGAATTACTTTCCTCTTCTTGAAGAGTCATTAAATTATCTACAATAAATTTAGAACTATCACTATTTTTTTCATTTTCTTGTTTTTGTTCTTCCTTCTCAATTTCTAAACTTTCATTTTCTTCATCTTCATACGCATATCCCATAACTATTACCTCTTATTATAATTATAAATTATCAGCTAAAAAAAGTAAAGAATTCAATATTCTTTACCTAAATCAAATTAAGTATATTTAATTATAATACTATCAATAAAGAAACATAAGACCTGATAGATTAAATAACAATCTATCTATACAAAAGAACATCTTTATAATAACTTTAAAACTTGAATGATAATCCAAGCTTTGTTATAATTACATTGAGTGTGAAACAGAAGCTTCGTTGGCTGATGCTAAACACTGAGGTTTTGATGCATCTTTATTCAGAAAATAAAGATGCTTTTTTGATGTCAGTATTTTATTACTAACACCAAAATTATTTTCAACAATAACTCGATAATTCTTAATAAGCCTTGTTTACTCATAAGCACCACTCCTTTTACTACTACATCCCCCTGAACAAATTAGCCAAAGAATAAAAGTGAGTGTTTTGCATCTTTACTTCTGTTTCACAAGTTACTATAATAATCATTCATTTCCTTAAATACAATAGGAGACTTTGTCACATTATGTCACAAAAAAAGGATATTCTTAATACAGAAATAATCCTTTCATATTGCATTACTTTACCTTAATTAAAGTTATTTTCCCATAGCCATGACCATTTCTAACTTCTTCTGTTATACTTGTATTTTCAAAGTTATATGTATATCCATTATAACTATATCCTTTATTAATATAACTTGTTCCAGAATGACTATGAACCTCTGTCCCAATTAATCTATTTCCATTTATTGCTAAAAAGCCACCAGTTTTCCCTGAAGAATTTTGTTTCATAAAGTTTACAAATTGCGAGTAAACATAAGAATGATTTGCTGCAGAGGTTTGACCACCATAGTAACCTCCTCCTCCGCCACCAGATGCTCCATTTCCTATGTCACCAGTATCAGTTAATCGACTCGTTCCTGTAGCTTCACTACTACCTAATCCTAAAGTTTTGTTTGATCGAGCTTTGTCTCTTGAATAAGTAGCATAAAGTATTGAGCTAGTATTAAAATATGTATTTAATGGTGTTGCACCGTTAAATCTTCTTCCAGCTGTTACTTTAGCACCTGCTCCACCGCCAGCTGTAATTATTCTTGATAATAAAGATACATCTTCATTCCATGATTTATGATTTTGATCATACCAACTTCCACTAGTTGCTTTTATCAATCTAATATCACTTGCTCCAGAGCCATGTGTACTTGTTGAAACTCCATTAAGTGTTCTCCCACCTGAGCCACCACCATTAAATGCTCCTTCTTTTTGACCGATATAGACATATAGATTTGTATCTTTTTTCAAAATACTTGTAGCATTAACTCTACTGCCAGATGTTGAAGAACCAGCACCACCATTAACAGTATTATTTCCACCAGCTCCATATACTTCAAAGCGATATTCACCATTTAAAGGAACTAAGAAATCTTGACTAGACCCAGTATAATTAAATTCAAATATACCTTGACTAAATATGAATGTACAAGTTCCATTTAAGGTAGTTTTATTATTTCTAATAGTAACCTCTTGCTCATCATATATTGGAACTAAAGGATTGTAATTTTCAACTAAATAACCATTATCACAATCTACACTAGATAAATAATAATTCTTATCAGGAGTTATTTTTATGGTAGATGTATTATCATAAACAACATCTAAAATATTTTTTTCGGCTTTACCATTCTCTTTTGTAACAATATTTACCGAATAAGTATTAGCTTCCCATTTGGCATGAAGACTTTTATCTCCCTTGCTATTTAAAGTAGTATTTTCATCAACCAGAAAATCATTATCATCATACCATCCTAAAAAAGTATATCCCTCTTTTTCTGGTGTTTCGAGTTCTCCAAAACTTTCGTTTAATACAACAGACTTATCGTCTATTTGGCTACCACCCTCACTGTTAAATTTTAAAGAATAAGCATAAGTTTCTCGACTTACAGCAGCAGATACTATATTACAACTTATTTTAACAGATCTATCCTCACCAGCATAAGCCTTACTAAGTTCTATATTTATATATCCTTGTTTTATTTCTTGAGCTTTAATATTGATTGCTTTTTCTAATGGCATCTCATAATTATCTAAGACACTTTGTACAGTTAAATATTCCTCTAATTCATTTGTACAATTTATTAAAACATCAGCATCATATTGATTACTGATATTTTTTATTTTATAATTCATTCGAACCGTCTCATCTATTTTCGATAGTCTATCTGTTGTAAAAGATATTGTCTTCTTATTTTCACTAATATAAATCTCATTTTTTTCAGTTTTACTTAGGTTAGCATCAATAAATATTACATCAAAGTCATCATGATTAAATGCCAAATTAAAAAATCCATTTATAGTTAAACTGGCACTAACTGAAGCAAAACCAACTATTAATATAATTACATTTCGCCTTTTCACTTAAACTTCCATTTCCTTTCTATTTTGAATAAACTCTCCTATAATATAATATCACTTTTTTACATTATCCGACAAAAAAAAGAAAAATAAGACAATAATACCTGTCAAATACTTACTAAATAAAATAAATATTAAAATTCATTTAGAAAGCTCGTTAAAAGTACTATAATCATTATTTTTCTTTACTATTTATTATATTTTACTTTAATATTAAATACAGCATGCCTATAATTATAAAGAATCTTTTTAGCTAATTTAAAGATTTTAAACTTTACTGGTTTAAAAGGTATATATATTTCTCCAATTAGTTCAATAAAATCAGCTCCAAATCCTTTTTTAAAACGGTAAAGTCCCCCACTTTCTCCTTGATCCATCGACACACCGCGGAAATCATAAATATCACATTTTCGATCTAAAGCCAGTTTAATTATTTCCCACTGAATCAAATAAGTAGCCATAACATTACGATATGAATTTGAACTTGCACCATAAAGATAAGTTACCTTATTTCCATAGATAATTGGTAAAATACCAGCAACAGGATGTCCCTCATAATATGCAATATAAATATCAGCCTTATCTTCAAAACTTTCTAATATTTCTTTAAAATAACTTTTAGGTCTTATAATAAATTTATCTCTCTTTCCTGTTTCTTCCATTAAGGAATAAAAATCATCAAGACCTTTTATCCCCATCTTTTTTACTGTAACACCTTTTTTTATAGCTAAACGTACATTATATCTTGTTTTAGAAGCAAAATTTTTAAAAACTTCTTCTTCCGTTCTTCCAGTTAAAACTAATCTAAAATTATGCCTTGCCTGAATTTCATCTGAAAATTTAATTGCTTTACTATTAATCCTATAGCCTATTTTTTTTACCATATTATAAAACTTTTTATCAAGAATACCTATGTTAGGCTCAATAATAATTACGAAAGCTTTGTACTTTTTATTTAATTCTTTTATTTTTTCTGTAAGTTCTTTAAAGGCGTTTTCACTATGAATAATTCCAACAGGACCTCTCGGAACATACATGATATATCCAAAAAAAGGTAATTTTCTTATTAGGATACTAATACTTAATACTATTTTATCATTATCACATACTGTAATTATTTCATTTTTCCAAAGTGTTTTTACCTTCGCCCATTCTTTTGATTGTTGAAAATCAGATAATTTATTACTAATTAAAAACTTCTCATATGAATCCATATAATCATCTCCTAGATAAATTATAAAGACTAATTTAAATTCATTTTTTAAGATTTAATTACTAAATTATTAAAATTTTCTTAACAAAAAAACAACAATACTACTCGTTGCTCTTTTTTTATTTTAAAGATAATCTATTATTTTGACTGGTTCATCTAGAACAGTGTATAATTTATTTCTATCGCATAAATCAAATTTATCATTATAAAATTTTTCAAAAGTTTTTAATATATTATCAAAATATCCATTTATATTTATTATATATATTGGTTTACTATGTTCTCCTAATTTTTTATTTTGAATAGATGTTGCTAATTCAGCCAAAGCTCCATAGCTACCAGGCATAATAATAGTAACATCACCTTCGTTAACTAAATATTCTAATTGATCAGTTGCTGTCTCCGTTTCAATTATCTCATCAGATTCAACTTTTGTTAAAAATCCACTATAGTGTTTTGGAAAAACAGATATTACTTTCCCACCATTTTCTTTTACCCCTCTATATAGCTCTCCCATCATTCCTTTATCAGAGGAACCAAAAACTAGAGTGTGTCCACTTTCAGCAATTATTTTTCCCAATATTTTTGCTGATTCCAGATATATTGAATCAACATCTTCCGAACTACTACACCCCACAAATATTTTCATTCTATACCTCCTTATAGTTTTAGCATTTTCATCGAGTTTATAAAAAAATCATTGTTTTGCAAACGTATGTTTGGTATAATCAATTTGGAATACTTGGTTATTTTAGGTACTATTCTCCTTTACTTTTAAAAGTGGAAGGAGGTGAAATTATGAGAAAATCAGAGAAAACTCTAATGAATATCATAATACTCCTTATTATTGTGATTTTAATCATTCTAATAAAAATAGTACCAACTGTATAAGTCGGTACTAAACAAAATTATTTTGGAATAGTACCTATCTCTTCAAAACTAGGTATTCCTTTTTTATTTTATGCAAGTTTCCTTGACACATTAATTATAACATTAAAAATCACATAGCAGCAAGTATTTTCTTTAAATATAAAAATTTCATATCAATACTACTTGTTGTTCTTATATTTAAATAATACAGATGGTCTGTGACCCTCACCTGTTCGCATTTTATCAGTTTTAACAACCTTAGGTTCTATAATTCTTCTAAAAGCAGGATCTAGTAACTTTTTATTTAAAATTACTTCATATACAGTTTGAAGTTCTCCCAAAGTAAAATATTCTGGCATCATATTAAAGACAATATCTGTATAATTAACTTTATTTCTAAGTCTTTCAATACCACTTAGTAAAACTTTTGCGTGATCAAATGCCAAATCTTTATTTTCTACAATCTCAAAATCATAACGATCAGTTGTTGCTTCTCTCAAAACTTTTTTTATTTTAACCGTAATATCTTTTTCGCCATTTGTTAAAAATATATCTATAATATTATTTTCTTCTAATATTTTTATATCAAACCAACTTGCATTATCACTTATTTTTCCAACTAATTTATTCTTATCAACCAAAGCCATATAAGCTGTTGATAGTACTCTCATTCTTGGATCTCTTTTTGTATCACCATAAGTATATATTTGTTCTAAATAAATATCTGTTAAATTTGTTTCACTTTTTAATATTCTTGCTGGTGCATCATCCAAATTTTCATCATATTGAACAAATCCCCCTGGAAAACACCATTTATTTTTAAAAGGATAAGTATCTCTTTTTATTAAAAGAACTGACATATGCTTTTCATCAGTTTTACGATAATTGTCACTTTCATAACTTGAAACACTCAAAAGCAACACATCAGCCGTAATACTAACCCTTTTAAATTCATCTGGATTGTATGCCGCTAAGAATTCTTTTTCACTTTTATACTCCATAGATTCACCTCTAATTATTTATAATTTCTAAAAATTGTTGACCAATAAAATAAATTATATCTTCTTTATTTTCTTTTCTTGTTTTTTCTTTATCTGCTTTTTGTTCGTATTTATAAAAGATATCATTTTTTCTATCATAAATACTAATAAAGACTTGATCATCTTCGCCATATTTATTTGAAGGATCAGGATTATTTAATTTTCCAGTTATCCCAATTCCATAATCAGCATCAGAAAATAAAGAAATATTCTTTGCCATTTCAACAGCTGTTTCAATTGAATATACAGAATACTCATCAATAACTTTAGGATCTACTCCCATTTTTATTTTAAATTCATTAGAATAAGTTACAGCAGAAAATTTTAATATTTCACTAGCCCCATTATGATTAGTTATCTCACTAGCTACTGAGCCTCCTGTACATGATTCCATTGTTGCAACATGACATTCTTTACTTTGTAAAATATGGATAATTTCTTCATATAATTTCATATATTCACCCTATCTATATAAATCATTGTCTTTAATATATTTTAACACATTTTCATTAAGATAAACACTATTGTTTGAATCTGTTATATCTTTTCTAATAGCTGTTGAAGATATAGGATTTTCTTTCATATCAACAACTAATATATTAGATTTATAAGCATCAAGTCTTTTCATAACTTTCTCTAAATCATCTGTATCTCTTTTTATAACTAATATTTTAAAATTATTTAAAATATATTCAGCATTCTTCCATGAGTCTATATAACTTAAATTATCAAGACCACAAATAAAATATATCTCATCTTTTGGATACTTATCTTTAAAGTACGCTAAAGTTTCACAAGTATATACAACTTCACTTTTTAATTCATAATCAGATACATCTAAATAGTCATACGCATCAGTAATTAATTTAACCATATCATATCTATTTTGATCAGGAAGTAAATTATTCTTATATTTATATTCACTTCCTGTTGGTACAAAAATAATTTTATCTAATAAATCACTCTTTTTTAATGAATGAGCAATATCTTCATGCATTTTATGTGGGGGATTAAAAGAACCACCAAAGACTCCTATTCTCATAAAATACTTCCCCTTTCATTAATTATTTTTTCATTTGTCTTAGTTTTTTATAAGTTTCATTTCCATCATGATGTATTTTCTCTAAAGATTTACCTAAATTCAAATTATTAATAATTTCAGCAATTTTTTCAGAAGAATCAACTTCCACATACCAAGGTAAATTTTTAATACTTTCAGGAACATAAGTTAAATTTGTTGAATATACGCGGTCAATTATTTTATCTGCAAAAGCTTTTTCAAAAGCTTCAATACCTTCCGTAAATAAAGCAAACGTTGCACTTATAAACACTTTATTTGCTCCCATTTTCTTAGCTCTTTCAGCAACATCTAAAACACTTCCACCACTAGCAATCATATCATCAACTATAATAATATCTTTACCACTAAGATCTCTACCTAAATAATCATGAGCAATTATTGGATTTTTACCATTTACTAAACGAGAATAATCTCTTCTCTTATTAAAACAACCAACATCACATCCGATAATATCAGCATAATAACGAGCTCTTTCAACTGCTCCCATATCTGGAGCTAATATAAGCAAATTATTCACATCAGTTATATCTTTTTCATACATAGTTTCAAGAATTTTACTTGTAGAATAAAAATTTTCGAAGGCCATTTTAGGAACTGCGTTTGCAACACTAGGATCATGAGCATCAAAAGTAATATAACTTTTAATTCCAAAATCTTCAAGCTCTTGAAGCCCCATTGCACAGTCTAATGATTCTCTTCCCTTTCTTTTGTGTTGACGAGATTCATACATTAAAGGCATCAAAACCGATATTCTATTTGCATGATTAGATGTAGCTGCAATTACTCTTTTAACATCAGCAAAATGCTCATCTGGACCCATTGGATGATCAACTCCACGCATTTTATACGAACAAGAATAATTTCCTATATCAGAAATAATATAAACATCTTGCTCACGTACAGACTCACATATTTCAACTTTACCTTCCCCATTTGAAAAACGTGAATTTTTAATAGGCACTATATAATTAGTATCAGTTTCTCTAAAAACATTTAAATGATTGTTAACTAACATACCTAATTCTTTCGCATTATCCAATACAATTAATTTTAAATTATTAATTTTTTTCATAACCTTACCACCCTTACTAACTCGAGAATATATTTTTATATTTTTTCTCTAAGTTCATTATATCATAGTTTAAACAACAATATAGTTCAAATAATTTATTTAAATTTTTAGCATTAATATTCTTCATAATTTATATTCCTTTTTTAATAAGTTTTTTAACATCTTCTTATTTTATTGTTAATATCAAACATTAGATATAAATACACAGTTTTACTGTATATTTATATATCTTTATTTCAAAGTCCACATCTTACTAGAAGCATCACTTGGCATTCTTAAATCTCCTCTTGGAGAAATACTAATAGTTCCAACTTTTGGACCATCAGGAATACAACTACGTTTAAATTGTTGTGAGAAGAATCTCTTAATAAAGAAATTTAACCATTTATCTATTTCTTCTTTAGAAAAACTTCCTTCAAAAGCATGCTCTGCTAAATATTTAATTTTTTCTGGACTAGCTCCATATCTTAAGAAATGATATATATAAAAATCATGTAATATATATGGACCAACTATACTTTCAGTTTGTTGTAAAATCTCATCTTTGTCACTTGGTGGAAGTAATTCAGGAGAAACGGGAGTCTCTAATATATCATTGATTATATTTCTTCTCTCATCGCTACTCTCATTCTCAGCATAATAAGATACTAAATATTTAACTAAGGTTTTGGGGATAGAAACATTTACTGCATACATACTCATATGATCACCATTATAAGTGCACCATCCTAAACATAATTCTGAAAGATCTCCAGTACCAATTACTAAACCACCAATTTTATTTGCATAGTCCATTAGTATCTGTGTTCTTTCTCTTGCTTGAACATTTTCATAAGTAACATCAAGATTAGCTGAATCATGATCAATATCTTTAAAATGTTGTAAACAAGCATCCTTAATATTTACTTCTTTTAAAGTAGCTCCATATAATTTAACAAATTCACAAGAATTAGTATATGTTCTATTTGTTGTTCCAAAACCAGGCATTGTTATACCATAAATATCTTCATGAGGAAGACCCAAAATATCATAAGCCTTGATAACTACTAAAAAAGCTAAAGTAGAATCTAAACCACCCGATATTCCAATAACAGCACGTTTTATTCCCGTTGACTTCATACGTTTTGCTAAAGCATTTGCTTGAATATTTAATATTTCTTCACATCTTTCATTTCGATTATTTAATGAAGATGGAACAAATGGAGATGGTGTATATTTACGAATAAGTTCATTATCTGGAGCATACCCATCAAAGTAAGCTATATCATACTTTTTATCACGATCTTTTATAACGCCCATGTAAGATATATCTTTAACACGCATTGCATCTATTCTTGCTAAATCAACATCATTAAAAATTAAATTAGATTCAAAATCAAAACGATTATTTTTACTTAGTAAATGACCATTTTCATAAATAAAAGAAGCTCCAGAAAAGACTAAATCAGTTGTCGATTCATTTATTCCACTTGAAGCATAAACATATGCACTTATAGTCTTTTCTGATTGACTTTTAATTAATGACTTACGATATTCACTTTTACCAATTATTTCATTTGAAGCAGATAAGTTAAATATGACTTTAGCTCCTCTTATCGTTAAGTCACTACTTGGAGGATATGTACACCATAAATCCTCACATATTTCAATACCAAGAGTTCTTCTTGAATCTCCCTTTTCTTGAAATAAAATATTTGTTTTAAACGGAATTTCTTCACCATCAATAACTATGCTATCGCTTAATCTTCTATTATCTTCACTAAACCATCTTTTTTCATAAAACTCTCCATAATTTGGAATATAAGTTTTTGGTACAATTCCAAGTATATGTCCATTTTCTAAAACTGCAGCTGTATTAAATAGTTGATTATCTAATCTAACAGGAAGCCCAACTATAAATACTCCCTTTACCTTTTTTGTATAGTTTTTTAAATCAATTAATCCCTTAATAGCTTCATCTAATAAATGATCATTTAAAAATAAATCTGCACAAGTATATCCTGTCAAAGATAACTCAGGAAATAAAGTAACTTCTACCCCATTTTTTAATGATTCATCCATTATTTTTTTTATTTCGTCAACATTAAATTTAACATTACTAATTTCAAGTTTAGGAGTAGCAGCTCCAACTCTCATAAATCCAAATTTCTTATCCATAAATTATTCCTCCATTTATCTTCTCTTTAATCTTCTCATAACTTTTTTAGCCTCTTCTATTGCTATTATACCATTAGCATCATTAATAATTCTAGCATTAACTAAATAAGTTAAATCGTTAAAAGAACATTTAATATATTTAATATACTCATCTCTATCTAACTTTTGTTGATAACATTCACGACAACCTAAAGCTAAAAAACAAGTATTATAAGCACCAGATATTCCTTGATCTTGATAATATGATTTTAAAGGTATTAATTTATCTGCTTCACAACCTATTTCTTCTCTAAGTTCTCTTCTAGCAGCTTCTTCTTCTGTTTCCCCCTGGTCAATATATCCTGCGGGAATTTCAACACCCAAACCAGAAGCTGTAAATACTCTTGGTTGTACAATAACAAAAGATTTATTATCTTCTGTTATTGGTACAATTACAACAGCATTTCCATCTCTTTTATTTTTAACAAGTTTCTGACGATTAAATATAGCTCCATTATTTAAAATTACTTGATAATTTTCTACTGTTAAAAAACTTTTTTCAGTTGGAGGTACCTGTTTTATACTTGCAACACTTAGCTCTTTTTTCAAATTCTCCAACTCTTTAATTATTTTTCTAGTTCTCATAATTACCTACTTAAGAACTAAAGCTCTATGTTCTTGAATCAAGTTGTTTTTAAAATTAACATATTCTTCTGTTCCGCTAACATGATATGTTTGAGGTTCAGTTGTTCTTTTTACTTCTGGGTAAATAGTAGCCATTTGGGCTTCACAGTAAGCTTTAGTAGTATCTAAATCTGGATCATCAAAGACAAGTTTACCTTCTTCAAATATTGTTTGTTGTAGAGGCACAATAGTAAAATCGATAATTCTTTTTCTTTTTAGGTAGTCTGTTGGACTTACGATAATCAAATCATCAATATTAATTTCTTCACCAACACGAGTCATAATATCTGCAACAGCATATCCTGTTTCTTTGTCATATGCACGATATAAATCTTTTAAATCGGGATTAACTATCTTAATAGCATCTTCACTTAATTTAATTTTAGGAACCCACTCACCATCACTTTGTAAAGCAATTTCTTTATAAACACAGCCCATTCTACCTTCTGGTTTACTAATATTATCACCTACTCCTAAAGAGTCAAATTCTGCACCTTGTTGAATTAAAGTTTCAATAGTTTCTGCTGTTAGGCCATTACTTAAACAAATTTTTGCTTGTGGAAATCCTGCTTCAACTAGCATATGTCTTGCTTCTTTAGATAGATAAGCTAAATCTCCTGAATCAATACGAATACCAATATGGTCAGTTGGAATTCCATTTTCTTCCATCCATTTATAAGTTTCAATAGCGTTAGGTATTCCACTTCTTAAAGTATCATATGTATCAACTAATAATATACAATTTTCTGGATAAGTTTTAGCAAATGCTTTAAATGCTGATAATTCATCAGGATAACTTTCAATATCACTGTGGGCCATTGTACCTAAACCAATTTTATTAACCATATCAGCAGCTAAATCATTACTAGTTCCAACACAGCCAGCCATCATTCCATAAAGTGATGAATCAATTGCCGCTTCAGTTCCATCAGCACGACGTGAACCAAATTCCATAACTCCAACACCTTTAGGAGTTGCTTCAATTATACGTCTTGCACCTGTTGCATGTTCCATTGCTCCATTTATTAAACAAAGTACAGCTGTTTCAACAATTTGTGCTTCAATAATTGGTGCAATAACAGTAATTAAAGGTTCATTTGGAAATACTGGTGTTCCATCAGGAATAGCTTTAATAGTTCCACTAAATTTAAAATTCTTTAAGTATTCAATATATTCATCAGTAAATCCTGCTCTTTTAAAATATCTTAATTCTCTTTCACCAAAGTGTAGGTTTTCAATATAAGATATAACTTTATCAAGTCCCGCCATAACAGCGTATCCACCATTATTTGGCACTCTTCTAAAGAAGACATCAAATCCTGCTACTTCATCTTTTTTTCCGTCAAGTAAATATCCTTGACCCATCTTGTGTTCATAATTATCTGATAATAAACTATAATTTCTTGGTAATCTTTCATATCCATTAAACATTTTCATAAAATTAATCTCTCTCTTTCTTTTTCTCTTATTTACTTTTTATTAATAACAAGTCCGTAAAAAATATTAAGCTACAAGCTTTAATTCCTTTTCACGTCTTTCTAAGTGTTCAAAATCATCAACTACTTCAATTCCTGACTTACGCATTACTTCAAATGCATATTCTGTTTCTGCGTCTCTATCGTGTCCTGGAGCATCAAAAGTAGATACTGCACTTGCTACGACAAAGATATGTATGTGTCTATTTACTTCTTCAACTAATCTTGCCAATGTTTTAGCAAAATCTAATACACAAAGGTCAGTACATACACCAGCAATTACGATTTCTTTTAAATCTTGCCAGTCTTCTAAATCAACAGCTAAATCCATATTAAGTCCACCATTAATAGAATTCTTATAATAAATATTGGTATTTTCTTTATTTTCTTCGGCTTTAAACTCCGGAATTAGCTCACTTTCTTCTGAACCATCCACACAGTGATCGGGATAAAGCATAAATTCAACTGCATCTTCTAAATGTCCTTCCATAATGAAGTTTACTAGTTGTTCTTCTTTTCTAAATTTTTCAATTAATCTAAGTTGCTCTGGAACTAAACTATTATATTCTTTATTATGCATAGCTCCAAAATTTACAAATCCATTATTCATATCAACGATGAATAAAGCTTTAGTAAATTGCTTTCTTGTAATATTTTTCTCTTCTGCTGCATCTTTCAACTTTCTAACATCATTAAGTAAATTTTCAAATGCTTCTTTTTGTTCTGCATTCATATTACGGATTAGTCTTAAATAATCACGATACTTTTTGTTGTTGTTATACTTGTTTGCTTTCACATCCCTTCCTCCTTGTATTTTTGTTTCTTCTTTTCTTTCCATTTTTCTTCCTCTTTCCTTTTTATGTTATTATCACTTTATTAATAACATATGTTTTAAAATTTCAAGAGTTCTTCACTCTTGTTATTAACATTGTATTAATAAGCAATCACTTTGTCAACTACTTTTTAACAAAATATTAAAAAGATTTGTAAATTCCCCCTTCAATCCACGAAAATACGTTAAATAAAATTTTAAAATTTTTTTAAAATTAGACAAAAAAAGACTTATTTGTTATAATATTCATCATTAATGAGGGGTTATTATGGATATTAATTTAGAAATTATTAAAGCCATTTTTGAAGAACGTTTTGAATTATATGATACTTTTAAAAAGTATGGCAAAATATATTTAAATACAACCGAGAATATAAAAGGAATACTTGAAGGAATGAATTTAAAAGACAGAAAAGTCTTATCCGTTGCTGGTTCTGGTGATCAAGCACTTAATGCCTACTTTTTAGGTGCTGAAGTTGTTACCTTATTCGATATTAATCCCTTAGCTTTTGCTCAAGCCGAATTAAAATTTACAGCTGCACAAAAACTTGATTACGAAGAATTTTATAAATTTTTCTTGCCACTAAATGGATGTACACTAAGGCATGAAGTCTATAAAAAGCTTAGTATTACCTAAGTGATGAAACTAATCTCTTTTATGATTATTTATACAATAATTATACTAATATAGATATCTTCTATAAAATTGCTCATGGTTTTTACCCTACCATAAGCACTCTTGAACGAGTTAATGCTTATATGGGCGAAGATAACTTTAAAGAATTAAAAAATAAACTGGATGGTAAGGAAATTAACTTTATAGAAGCAAGCCTTATAGATTTACCAAATAACTTAAATAACTTGTATGATATTATGCTTTTATCAAACATAAGTGATTCAATTAATAATATATGGAATATTAATACTTTAAAGAATTATAAAAGATATATTCATATATTAAGTAAGCATTTAAATAAAGAAGGTATAATCCAATGCGGTTATATTTACAATAGCTACGATGGACATACCAGTATAAGTGATTTTGTATATGATGAACGAAGAAGGAAAGTATTTACGCCTAATGAATTTAAAGAAAGAGATATTACTTCATATCAATTCCACTCATCTAAAGATAAAGTTATTATATATGAAAAGAAAAGAAGAAAAGCATCATAAACTTTTCTTCTTTTAAAATTGTCTATCTATATTAAGCTTGAACAGTTATGTTTGCATCGCTCCATTCAGCTGGACGATCAGGACCATTAAATCCTTCCTTAACTGTTGGTAAATCAAGTATCCAACTACGAACAGAGTCACTTCCAACATTTATAACTACATCAGAAGACATTAAATTAAACATACTGTTATGACTACTAATATTATTTACATAAAAACCGCTTATATTAAGTTTTCTTAAATTTGTACATTGCTGAAACATATAATTAGTTCCAGTTAAACTTGTTGTAATAAAATTGCTTAAGTTCAGCTCTTCTAAACTAGAGCATCGAACAAACATACTGTGCATTCCAGTAACTTTTCTTGTATCAAAGTGGCTCACATCTAACGAGATTAAACTACTACAATCGCCAAACATACCAGACATATCGGTTACATTAGATGTATTAAATGATGATACATTTATTTTTTTAAGTTTTACACAATGGTCAAACATAAAAAGCATTTTTGTAACTTTAGAGGTGTCAAAGTGACTTAAATCTAGTTCCTCCAATTCTTGACAATACATAAACATATCTGTCATATCCGTAACATTACTAGTATCAAATGTACTTATATTAAGTTTTTTTAGTTTTTTGCAATAATCAAATATAAGTTGCATATTAGTTACTTTGGAAGTATTCCAACCTCGAAGATTAATCTCTTCAATCTCATAGCAATACTCAAATAATCCAGTCATTTCAGTTAAACTGCTTGTATTCCATGAGCTTAAATCAATAGATTTTAATTTTTCACACATATCAAACATAGCACGCATTTGAGTTACATTGCTTGTATCCCAGCCTGATACATCTAAGCTTACTAAGTTTTTGCATCCAGCAAACATTTCCGTCATATTATCAGCTAAACTAGTATCAAGGTCTTTCAAATTTAAGTTAATAACCGACTTAAGTCCACTAAAATAGCGCCACATAAAATCAACATTTTTAGCAGAAAAATTTTCAAAACCTTCAACCGCTAATGCATTACTAAATGATAATAAAGAACTACTATTTTTATGTGCGTATATTTTACCTTTTTTCGCAACGTATAGTTCAAACTTATCATTATTATCTTCATCTAATGTATATGCAATAATACTACCATTTTTTGCATCACTTGCATCCCAACTTAATATAGCATTTTCAGGAGCTTTTGGTTCTGCATTTACAAAAGTTACTTTTTCAACATCGCCACTATTCAAATTGCTATTTGATAATGAAGAGATGGTATCTCTCGAATCATGAGACTCAATGACATAAGGATTATCTTGTGAACCATCACCACATAATGAAATAGTATCTGGTTTTAAATATAGAACCTCTCTTACTTCATTGCTTGAAGTACCATCTATTTCAGAGACTCCGTAAGATAACTGATAAAATTTAGCAGAACTTCTAGATATATTCATAAATGGTAATACACGTCCATTATATAACCAGCTATTGCTATAACTACCTGGATTACATTGGGAAACATTTAAATAGCATGTATCATTTACACCTTTTCCATATGTGTAGAAAAAGTCAGACATATAAGGTATTCCAGCTTTTACGTTAGATACAAAATCAAAAGGTAAATTTGAAGAAGTTCTTTCTTCATTATATATATTTTCAACAGATTGATTCAAGGAAGTTATACCACCCATATAATACTGCATTTCATCAACATGCTCCATAGCTCCATCAGATATAGCACGTTTCAAAGCTTTTTTATACATGTTTGTATTTTCAAAGTTTGTCTTTGTAACACCATAATCAGTCCAGGACCAACCTGAATCTCCACAATGCACTAAATGATTATTTCTAACTATTTTTGCTCTTTTAACTCCTCTTTCATCTTCAAATACACCTATAATTCTAAATGTTTCATTATCAAAAGTGATATAATTATTTGGAGATTCTCCTATATATCTATAATCAGTACTTGCTCTAGCAACATCATTTGCTACATGTTCAAAAGCAAAAACTTCTCCCCCAGTATCCCTATCATAAGTGGCATCATCAACATTTTTTTTAATTAAAATTTGTTTAACCAAATTATTTTCCCCATATGAAATATCAGGCTTATCATTACTAGAACTATTAATAACATAAGGATTCTCTTGTGTTCCATCACCATCAGAGTGTATTATATCAGAATTTAAATAGGCAACTGGAAGTGTTTCGTATCTAGAAGGAGTTCCAGCTAAACTTAATCCATAAGAACTTGTTACATAATAAACAGGTTGATTACTTGTAGTGTAAGTATTCATTGTCCACATATTAATATTTTTATACATCCAACTGCTATTTAATAGTGCTTCTGGATTACCTGATGTACAAGAATTAGAATTTTTAAAGCAAGCATCATTTATACCTAATCCATATGTGTAATAATAATCTGATACATATAAAAGTCCTACTTTGCCGTTATACACATAACTACTATTTCCATTAGAAATTGTTTTACTTCTTTCATTTGCATAATATGTATCCGCCGATAAAATTGGTACGGATGAAGGCCCTACATAAAAATTAACTTTATCTATTTGTTCATATGCTTCATCATTAAGATGTCTTTCTAGCTCCATCTTTATTGTAGATGAGGCAAAATTGCTTGTATTTCCAAAAGCATTTTGACCAATTGATGTATCTCTAATTACCTTAGCACGTTTAACTCCATTTTCATCTTCAAATACACCTATTACTCTCCATAACTCTTCATTATAAGTTATATAGTTATTTGGAACATTACCAATATATCTGTAATCTGTATTTGCACCCATTTGTTCTGTTTCATCATGACTAAATGCATATACTTCACCTTTATCACCTAATGCATACTCTTGAATGCTCGCATCATTTGCTTTTGATAGTATTGTTTCTACTAATGTTACTGGTTCTTTTGTTATTACATCTCCAGGATCTTTATCTCTTTCTCTAGGTGTTGCTACTATTTCACATGTAATATGAATATCCTTTGGTTCTGTTACAGATTTTATCATCTTTATTGTCAAATGTCCTGTTCTTGTTGTCATAGCTTCTAATAAATCATCTGTATTTATTATGTTATTTAGTGATAAATACTCACCACCATCTTCTGTTTCATAATCACAGTTCATACTTATCTCTGCATCATAGTTTTTTGAACCATTTGTTACATCATAATCTATTCTATATTTTTCTCCAACTAATGTCATAGTTGTATCAAATTCAATATGTGTTTTATCTTTTATAACAGAGTTATCTTCTACCCCATTTATTACTGCTTTGCTATAGTAAACATCTAGTTCACCAAAACTAAGACCAATTACTCCATTTATAACAAGTGTTGTTGATACTGCAGCAAAACCTACCGCCAGTAGAACTATCAACACGATTATACTCTTTTTATTTTTCATACTACGATTCCTCCCACTAGGCGTACTACCCTAATCTAGTTATAGCATTTTTTTTTTTTTAAGCAACACCAAACTATTCTGTCAAGAAAAAAGTTACATTTTTATACACTTTTTTGTCAACAAAAAAAGAAAAGATATAAACCATGTTATATCTTTAATCTAAATCATATTCCCTATTATCTATTTTCCCCTTAACATAAGAAATAAATTCATCTAATTTCATAGTTTTCTTATCTTCTTTGCCAAAGAATCTAATAGTTACAGTTTCTTCATCTCTTTCCGAATTACCTAAAACTAAAGAAATTGGTACTTTCTTCATCTGAGACTCTCTCATTCTATAACCTAATTTTTCATCTCGCGAATCAAGTTCTACTCTAATATCCATATTTCTTAATATTTCTTCTACCTTTTTAGCATAATCTAAATGATATTCATTATTAACTGGTAATATACTAATTTGTACTGGACTTACCCAAAGTGGTAAAACTCCTCTTTTTTCTTCTAAGTAATAAGCAATAAATCTATCGATACTTCCAAGTATTGCACGATGTATTACTACTGGAGTTTTTTTACTTCCATCACGATCGACATAAGTTAAATCAAAACGAGCAGGCAAACAAAAATCTAATTGACAAGTTGATAAAGTATATTCATTTCCAACAGCTGGTTTTACTTGTACATCAAGTTTTGGTCCATAAAAAGCTGCTTCTCCAACTTTTTCAACATAAGGTATACCAATATCATCTAAAACTTCACGTAATTTATTTTCTGCATTATCCCACATTTCATCATCTGGATAATACTTGATTTTATCTTCTTTATCTCTTAATGAAAGTTCAAAATGATAATCAGTAATATTTAAATCTTTATAAACATCCAATATTAAATCTACAACCAATTTAAATTCACTTTCAATTTGCTCTGGAGTAACAAAAAGATGAGCATCATTTTGACAAAAACTTCTAACACGTTCAATACCTTTAAGTGATCCACTTGATTCAAAACGGCAATCTCTCGCAATTTCTCCAATACGTAAAGGTAAATCACGATATGAATGAATATCATTAGCATAAATCATCATATGATGAGGACAATTCATTGGACGTAAAACAAATTCTTCTCCCTCAACTTCCATTTTAGGAAACATTGAATCTTTATAATGATCCCAATGCCCAGAAGTTTTATATAAATCTACATTTCCTAATGGAGGAGTTAAAACATGCTTATATCCTAACTTTCTTTCTTTTTCTTTTATATATCGTTCAAACTCATCCCAAACTGTACAACCATTAGGTAAATACATTGGTAACCCTTTACCAACTAAATCATTAGTCATAAATATGCCTAAATCTTTACCCAACTTTCTATGGTCTCTTAATTTAGCATCTTCAAGTTCTTGTAAGTAACTATTTAGTTCCTCTTCACTTGGAAAACAAACTCCATAAATTCTTTGTAAAACTTTATTATTTATGTCCCCCTTCCAATAAGCTCCACTAAACTTTATAAGTTTAAAATTTTTACATTCCTTAACAGTATCTACATGAGGTCCTCTACAAAGATCAGTAAAATCTCCTTGTGAATAAGTACTTATTACAGTTATCTCTTCATCCATTCTCTCAATTAAATCAATTTTATAAGGATCATCCTTAAATTGTTCTAAAGCTTCACTTTTACTTATCTCATTACGAATTATTCTTTTACCATCTTTAGCAATTTTCTTCATTTCCTTACTTATAGCTTCAATATCTTCATCATTTATAACTTTATCACCTAAATCAACATCATAATAAAATCCACTTTCAACTACTGGACCAACCCAAAATTTAGCATCAGGATAAAGGTGACTTATAGCTTGTGCCATTAAATGTGCACAACTATGATTTAATTTATTTAAATTTTCATCTTCTTTAAAATTTATCATAAAAATTCTCCTATCTTTTATTTTCTTTTTCTTTGCTCTTACATCTTCCAAGAGCAGGATCATAAACATTCTCTACAATTCCAAAATCATCATAATTTTCCTTAATTGTATCTAAAACACCTATTAATTCGCATGTCCGTTTACCATCCTCTGGCAAATAAGCAAAGAATTCCGAAAAATAGTCCCTCGATGTCTCATACTTTCTAACATAATTAACATAATCCATGCTAAGATTACGAAAAACTACAATCCCATCACTTGCAAAAGAATTATCTAAAGGATTAGTAATCGTTTCTTTCATTATATTAAATATTTTAGTCCTTTTTCTCACTTCATTAGCAAACTTTTCACTTGTTTTAAGTAATTCTCTATAATATTCTATATGAAGATCAAATTTCTCACTTACTCTAATTGCATCAATCTTCCCATCTGGATAGACTATAACTACTGCTGCCTCTTTAAAAGGAAATTCTAAATGATAAGGTACACTTTTATCATTTAAATCTTTTAAAAACGCTTGATAAGTTTCATTTACTTTCCTTAAATACAATTCTTCTTGCATATCCCTCATTCCTCTCTATTTCCTCTTTTTTTAATATTTCTGGTCTTATATATGGAGCTATTCTTTTTTTCCCACCATTTGAATCATGAACAATTATAATACTTCCTTCAAGTACATCTTCATTTGTTACACACTCAAATGGTACAGCCTTGACATAAGGTATCCTAAGTTCTTTTATATCTCGATGTGTCGCTCTTCTTAAATTAGAAAGGCTCACCTCATCTATCGCCTCAATTTCAACATAATTAATTAAAAACTCTAACATCGATATACTTTCATAGCTCTCTAATCTCATCATAAAAACCTCTATAAAACAAAAAAAGAACGTCACCACAGAAGTGCATTCACACGGTACCATTCTTACTTTTTCTCTAACTATTTATAACGGAATAAACCGGAATTTATTAATTCTCTTAAAAGGTAGTAACTATTAACAATTATTGTTTATTTGCACCAAACATAAACTCTCTAAAAATAATTTTAATTAATAATCGTGTCCTTCTTCATTGATTTACATAATTATAATAACACTTAGACCTTCTCCTGTCAAATTTAATAGAAAAGAATTTCAAAATATGTTAATATTAATAATAGGAAGGTGGTTGTTACTGTGGACTTTAATATTGTATTTAAATTATCTCCATCTACAATTAGCATATCACAAATAAAAAAAGATGTTGATTACAAAAGTCTTAATAATACTAACATTATTGATTTAAAAGATTTAAAATTTTCAAAAACCTATATTAATGAAAATTTTGAATTAGTTTCAAACTTTTTAAACTTAGTAATCATCAAAAACAATATTACTAAAGTTCAAATAAATAACTTAGACATTGCCCTAGTGTGTCTTGATTTAATAAATTCTTGGGAACATATTGAAACTCTTATATTTAAACCAGATAAGAAATTATCATACGATATATTTTTAAAACTACTAGATAATAATCATTTAAAAGAAATTGATTGTTTTGAATTACCACAATATCTTCTTGAAAGATTAGACATGAACAAAAATATTAAAGTAAAAACCCGTAATAAATTAGAAATAAAATCCCGATTTACAATTATTAATAATTTAGTAAATTACTCGAATATTTATTATAAAAAATATTTAGTAATTAGTACAGATTTTGATGCTAATGATTTAGAAGATTTTAAAACATTTATGCATATTAATGCTAAAGTAAAAAATATTAAAATAGTTATATTCTCTAATGAAATAATAACAACAGTTATAAAAGAAATAGTTGAAAATAAAAAAGAAAATATAACACTCATAATAAATGAAAAAAACAACGATTTAAATACTATATATAATACAGTTGCCTATCTAAAAAAAAGTTATCATAAATATTTTGAAGAATATAATATTAATTTCAAATTAAATTATTCTAAAGAATATAAACATAAAAACTTCTTTAAAGAAATAAACTTTAAAATATTTACAACTATTATTCTTTTCATAATAATATTTTCAGCTTCCGTCGTTACAATAAATTATTATCAACAATATCAAGATCAAAATAAAATAGATGCCCAAATATTAGATTTAGAAAATATTTTAAAGGAAGCTGAAGAATTTGTTGATACTAACGAGAATGAAACAGATGTTGACTATATAGATGTTGTTGATAATACTGAAACTACAACCAAGAAAAAAAGCAATTATGTATCATCTTATTATACTAACTTTGAACAAGTATTTGAAACTCTTTTAAAAAAGAACAACGATACAGTTGGTTGGATTCAAATAAATAACACTAAAGTTAATTATCCTGTAGTTCAAGCGGACAGTAATTCATATTACTTAAATCGAGATTACTTTAAAAAGAAAAATAGTATGGGATGGATTTTCATGGATTATCGTAATAATATTGAAAATCTTGATCGCAATACAATTATCTATGGACACAACATAAAACAAGGAATAATGTTTGGAACGATAAAAAATATGATGAACAAATCATGGTATAGTAATGCTAATAATCAATTAATTACTTTTAATACTCTTAATAAAAATATGAAATGGAAAATATTTTCTTTATATCAAATAAATGAAACCGAAGATTATTTAAAAACTGAATTTGAAAGTGATGATGACTATATGAATTTCTTAAATATGCTTAAAAATCGTAGTAAAAATAATTTTAATGTTGAATTAACACCAGAATCAAAAATACTTACTTTATCAACATGCTTCTCTCACACAACTAGACATGTTGTTCATGCAGTCTTAGTTGAAGAATAAAAAAATGACTTAATCATAGTCATTTTCTTTTTTTACTACCACTTATAATGTTTTTTAACTCATCCAAATTATAATTAAGTACTGCAGTTGCTCTTGCGAAATCATCACTAGGACTAATTTCAGGACCAACTGTATCAGGTGACTCCATATCACTAATATAATCAATAAAAACTGCAATCGCTAACTCACTTGTTGGCATATATAAATAAGGATCAAGATCTAATTCTGATGTCTTTCTTTTAGTAAAGAACTTATAAGTAAAATCTGGATCAATTAACCTTTTATCTAAATGATACTTTTCTAAATATTTCAGATAAGTTTCTCTAAGCTCAGGAATTAAATCTTCTCTATTTGTTACTCTTAAAAAATCTACATCTATTTGATAAAATAAAGGTATATTAGAAGTAAAACCCATAAATGATCTACTTTGAGATAATTGACTCTTTATTTTATTATCAACAATTTTTATATAATTATCACTAATATCCTCACGATAGTATGCATCTAATAAACTTGTAAGCTCTCTATAGCACTCATACCCATCATCAATTAGACCAAGTACCACTTCATTACCATCATGTAAAGGAATAGATTTAAGTAAAAACTTCATCTTACATGGAATACGTGTAGATAACTCCATTTCTTTAAAAATAATTGTTCTAACAATACGTGAGAATTTTGCTAAAACTTTTTCAATTTCCAACATCTCACAAATAAAATGTCTTAAAATTATTCCAGAAAAGAAATTTGAAGGATACAATGAACCAGCATCATAGTCCTCAAAAAATATGAAATCAATATCTTTTTTCTTAAAAAAGCTAACTGTCATCGTAAATTTATTACTTAACATGTTTGTAACATCTTTTATATTAATATCACTAAAAACTCTAATTTTTTGTAGAGTCTCAATATCCTCTTTTAAATTTTTTATTGCAGCAACTATTTGTTCCTCATGACATCTATAATCATAAAGTTGTATTAAAAAATTTTGTTTAACTTCCTTTAACTCCTTTTTATCCATAACTTTCCCCTTTAAAATATTCTTTATTAAACAAATTCTATTTAATTACTCCATTTTTTAATTTAGGTAATTCTACTTCATCTTCATCATCTTTTATATCTGATGGCATTGTAACAGTCACTAATTTTAAATCTGTACTGTTAGAAGACAAATTCAAACTCGTAATCGAATTAATAATTAGTGTATCAACTTTAACTACTACTAAACCAATTAACCAAGACATAAATAATCCCATTGCAAGTTCATATAAACTCATTAATATTGGATTAGTAAATACACTAAACTCATCGAAAGGAATATTATTAACATTAATATATTCAATTATTGATAAGAATAAGAACGAAATAATTAATGGAAAAACTGTATTAGCAATTTTTAGATATTTATTACTTCGTGTATTAAGTAATGTAGCTCCCATAATAACAAATGAAACTATCATAACTAACATAAATTCTAACGTAGTTGGAAAGTATATAACTTCTATTAATCTAGTAGATACATTATTTAAAAATACTGCTACTGTACTAACATAATTTGAAATATAAAAACCAAGTACAACTAAACTAGCTATAATACTAGTATTTCTAACAACTTTCTTATTCATTAATCTTCTGAATACTAATGCAATTATTAATATTGCTAATTCTAATAAAACGAGTATAAATACTTCAGAACTTATTAATGAGTTTAATGAATATTTGATTATTTCAAATAAACTTAATTCTGGCATATATAAAACTCCCCTTCTATACTACACTGACAAGTTCAAATATAAATATTGTTTGTGTAGTTTTATCATTTCTTGTACAAGTAATGAGTGTTAATGTATTAACATTCGGATTACGACGAATAGTTAACTCGCCATCTTTTGGCTCTAAATAACTATTTCTAAGCTCATATTCATACACTTTACCTTGGTAAGTAATATAAGCTCTAGCATTATCTTTTAATTTATATAATTTATCAAAAAATGAAACACTTGAATTACCTCTATGAGCTGCTAATATCAAATTACCCTTATCTTGATCAGGCATTTTTGAACCCTCAATCAACATAACATTATATCCAACACTGTTATATTTGGAATTAATGTTAACAAATCCCCTTTTTATATCTACATCAGGAACTGATAAATACCCAATGTAAGCATCTACTCTATCGGCGTCAACCATATCTTCTAAATCAACTGTAGTATTATCAAAATCTTCTTCATTAACTTCATCAATTGATTCTGTAATTAATACTTGTTGTTCTAATAACTCAATATTCTTTTTATTAAAGACGTTATTCTTAACACCTGCAAAATAACTATAGAATATCATGAATAAGCCTATTAAAGTAAAAAGAATACTAAGGAGTATCTTAGCATTCTTTAATTGTTCTCTTTGCACAAGCAATTCCGCCAATTAATAGTGCTATACCACCTATAACGATAAGTGTAGCATTTTTTCCTGTAGCAGGAACATGTACTGTTTCTTCAGACTCTCTTGTATTATAGAAAGTCAAGTAAGCAACATCAGTATATTCTCCATTACCGTTCATAACTTTAAGGGTTCCATCTTCTAATAATTCAAAAGATAAAACTTCTTTACTATGAACATATCCATTTGGAGCTTTTACTTCAGATAAAGTATATTTTCCAGCTACTAAAGATAATTGATATGCAGTATCAGTAGTAACAAATTCATCTACAACATTACCAGATGCATCTTTAATAACTAAGACAGCATCTTTAACAAATTCTCCTGTTTTAGAATCTTTCTTAGCAACACTTATAGTATCAATAAGTTCATTTATCATAACTACTTTATTAACACTTACATAGTTACCATTTTCATCTTTAACAAATAATGAACCCGTATCATCTATATAGAAATGAATTGTTGTTTTAGATAATTTATAACCCTTTGGAGCTAATGTTTCAGTTAAAGTATATTCTCCACTTTTTAATGTGATTTTTCTTGGTATATCTGTAGATACCCAAGAAGCAATTTCTTTTCCTGATTTATCTTTAACTACTAATGTAGCACCAGGAACTTCCTTTGATTGAGTAATATCAGTTTTACTAATATTAATATTGTGCTCATCTTTATAATTTTTAATGTTTAATGAAACTGAATCTTGTAATTTGATTTTAGTTTCTAATGGATCTTGGAACAATACTTTTTGATATTTACTACTATGATAATAATAATATCCTGTATATTGTGTATAAGAACCTTCTACATTAAGTGAAAAAGTTAATTGTTTACCTTCAGGTATTTTATCTGTAGGTATTTTTACCTTAACTCCATCTTCACCAGCCTTAACAACTAAAGAACCTTTTGGTGCATTTGTTAAGGAATATTTTAAATTTCCAGATAAATTAGCTTTAATTACTGGAATTTTACTTGAAACATAGTATCCATTTTCTACAGTAAATGTAATACCTGCTTTGTTGAAAGCAAGAACAGCTTGTTCTCCCTTATAAATTTTTGCTCCTCTATATAAATTATATATATATTGAGCAACTGGATCTTTATCTACATTGGATACAATGTATTCTTTTACTTCTCTAACTAGGTTAAAATCCTTCCCAGATAGATAGTCTTCATAATACCAAACTGCCATTTGCATGATATAGAAATCTTTATCTTTATCACCTGTATTTGGTTTATGATTTAAAATATAAACATACCCTGGATCTACTTTTCCAGCTTTACTAAATTTAACATTAGCTGCATAAGTAGCCGATAAGTTCATACAGTAAATATAATATTTACCATTGTCAGCTGTTTTAACGATAACTGGGAAGTTCTTAATATATTCAACTTCTCTTAATCCCCCAACAAGTGTAGGATTTTTATGTGCATCACTAACAACTGAATCTGGAAGTGATGTTGCGGCACTAGCATTCATCATTCCACCAAAGATCATTACTGCAATAAGCATTAATAATGATACAATCTTAAATCTCTTCATTCAAATCTCCCTTTCCCCTTGAATTGCTGCATATAATAACATAGATTATTAAAAATTGCAAATTTTTAGTAAAAACCACATAATTTAAAATCATTTTTAACGATTTAAGCAATTAATTATTATAAAAAAGGAATTTTAATATATATATTAAGAATACTTTTTTTACCTTAACATACAATATAGTAAATAAATCTCCAATATTGCTTAATATATAATAAAAAAAGTTATTGCACAGTTAAAAAAAATGTGTTATATTTATAGAGCAGTGGCAATGGATCTTTAGCTCAGTTGGTTAGAGCATCCGGCTCATAACCGGGCGGTCGTAGGTTCGAGTCCTACAAGATCCACCATTTTTTTTGCAGGTATGGCGGAATTGGCAGACGCGCTAGACTTAGGATCTAGTGGAGTAATCCGTGCAGGTTCAACTCCTGTTACCTGCACCATATTTGATTGATACTCGGACATTCGAGTGAAAATATAAAGCGACTTGTTAAAAAGTCGTTTTTATATTATTATGTTTGCTAAGGAAGGAAACTTTTTATGAAAGAATTATATATTTCTCTTGATACTTGGGGACATAAAGAATTAAAAGACTATTTAATGTCTCTAGAAGGCATTTTTGAAGTTAATATTGAAGATACTAATAAATTGGATGTTTATCTAAAATATAACTCTAATCTAATAACACCTAAAATAATAAAGATGGAAATTTTATTATTTTTAAATGTAGTAAAAATTCCCTCTTTACTTTCTTTTAACAAATATCCTGAATTTAAAACTTTAAATTATACAATTGTTAGAGATGATCTTTGCTGTGAATATTGCTTTAAAGGTGCTATAGATGATTTATTTGAAATTGAAGGCATAGAACAAGTAGAAAGTAATTTTAATGAAGACTATTTGTCTCAAAACTACGAAGATAGAGAAAAAATAAAAATAAATATAAAATATAATCCGAATCTTATAGATAGTGACACAATGAAACAAATTGAATTAAACTTAAATATCTAAAAATTGTTCTACATAAATTTTTATAATATAATTGATAAAATTAAATATTAATAAACAAAATTGACCATAAGATTTATTTTAATAAATTATATGTTATAATTTTAATATACTTATAAATGAATGGAGATAAAATTATGGATTACGTATACCATGGGAGTAAAATACAAGGATTAAAAAAGCTAGAAAAAAGAAGTAGTACTCATCAACAAGAATGGGTTTATGCTACTCCCTCAAAAGCTATAGCTACAATTTTTATTAACAATGGTGGTAGTGATTTCTTTTATAGTTTAGGTGGAATTGGAACGACCGAATATCCAGTAGTTTTAGTGGAAAGAAAAGAAGGAATGTTTGATAAAATATTTAACTTATCAGGTTCTTTATACACCTTAAAAGGTGATAACTTTGAGAGTGGAAAAACAGGATGGAAAGCTGAAGTTGTCAGTGAATTCGAAGAAGAAGTCATTTATGAAGAACACGTTGATAATGTATTACAAAAACTTAATGAATTAGCTGAGCAAGATAATTTTCAACTATACCGTTATCCAAATAGACCCGATTACGTTCCTTTAGACAACAGTGATTTAATTCCAAAGGTTATTAGATTACATAATCAAGGATTCACAGGTATCATAGATAGATTTTTACAAATATATCCCGAATTAACTGATAAATTAAATGAAGAGATAGAATCTATAAAAACAAAAAAAATACGTTAAAAAGGAGTAAAAATACTCCTTTTAATTTTTCTTTTGAAAAACTTTTCTTAATTTTTCTTCAATTTGTTCCTTAGAAAATGGTTTAGATATATAATCAACAAAGCCTTCACTTAAATACTTTTCTTCAGCTCCAGCAATAGCATCAGCTGTCAAAGCAATAGTTGGTGTATTAAATCCATTTATTTCTTTTAATTTTTTTAAAGCTGTTGATCCACTCATGTTAGGCATCATAATATCCATAAGTATTAAATCATAATTCTTTCCACTTTTAATTAAATTAATTGCATCTTCTCCATTGAGTGCTTCTTCAATAATAAAATTAAAATCAGCTAAAGCTTTTTTAGCAACTTTAATATTCAAATTATTATCATCAACTATTAAAATTCTTTTACCTACAAACTCCCCTTTTAATCTTTCCATAATTAATTTTGTATTAATCATTTCTGTTGGAGTAAGTTCTTCTTGTCTACCAATTTTTTGTGGCAACTGTACAACAAAAAGTGATCCTTCACCATAAGTACTTTGAACATTTATCTTACCATTCATCATTTCTACTAATCGCTTAGTGATTGCAAGACCTAAACCAGTACCCTCAGTTGTACTATTCTTTTCAATATCAAGGCGTTCAAACTTTGTAAATAATTTAGTTATATCTTCTTCTTTTATTCCTTTACCTGTATCCATAACACTAATAATTAAATTACACGTATCACCTCTATTGACACATTTAATATTTAAATTAATTGTTCCTGAATCAGTATATTTAATTGCATTAGTAAGTAAATTATTTATTATTCCCTTAACATGAGTTTTATCACCAATTAACTGATAAGGTAAATCTACTGCCATATCAAGTTTAAAATCAATTGGTTTTTCCCCTATCCTAGTAGTACTTACACGCACTAACTCGTTGATTTCTTTTTTTAGATCATATGGCTTTTCAATAATTTCCATTTTTTCACTTTCAATTTTATTAATGTCTAATATATTTCCTACTATTTCAAGAAGTGTATTAGATGCACTAACTATATCATCAGCATCTTCTAGTACCTCATTTGGTAGTTTATCCTTGTATAATAAAATATCTTGTGATAAACCAACTATCGCATTCAAAGGAGTTCTTATTTCATGTGACATACTACTTAAAAAATCTGACTTAGCACGATTCGCTTTTTCTGCACTCTCTTTTGCCAACTCTAAACTACTGATTATTTTAACATCGGGGTTTTCAATAGTAAAATACATAATTAAAGATACAAAAGATAAAACAAATCCTTGAATCACCATCTCAGGAATATAGGCTTTTATTATAACTAAAATTACTATCAGACATATAAGAGAAACTAAAGGAATTAGTTTCTTACTCTTATCTTTAAAATTTTCGCTAAATAATATTTTTATTGTTGAAGCGATAATTCCAATCAAACAAATAAAAACAGCAAAAAACAAAACGTTCATAGAAAGTCCAGCACTATCAACTGTATTATCTAATATAATAAGCTCTACAGGTAAAAATAGAATTACTATAGATATTATGACATTAAATATAGTTATTAACTTATTTAATTTTAAAACATTAGTTTCATTGATAATAGCAACACTCATAAAATATCTAAAAAGAAGACTTCCCCATGTTAACAACAAAACATAATCAATTTTGACAAGAAATTGCATAAACAATCCATTGCCAAAAAACTTTATAAAAATTAAACCTAGCAAAGCAAAAATTGATTCAATAAGATTTACAACTATAAGTTTACCATAACTATATGTTTCAAAAGTATTAACACTCTTCTTTGTAAAAAAGGCAACATTAACTAATAAAATAATAAATAACGCACATATTGGATAAGATAAAAAGCTCATACAAATAACACCTACTTATCTTAATTATAAACTTTTTCTAAAGATAATAAAAGAAAAAGTAGATTTTTAACGTCTACTTACATTCTATTTTCTTTTTAATTGTTTAAATTTTTCAAGTCTTTGTTCAATTGGTAAATTTTCCTGTAACATTTTTTCTCTTAAACGAATTAAAGATTCATTTATAAGTATTTCTCTCTGTTTTGCACTCAAATAATACTCTAAATCTTTAGCCGATAATATGCCAGGATGTATTAAAGAGAGATTTATTAATTCATTAAGAACTGCTACATGTAATTCTTTTTCCTTCGTATGAACAACACTATCAATCTGTTCATCCATACTATATCCAGGCCATTCAGAAATACGTTTTAAAATGAATTTTTCCCAATAATCAAATGGTATATCTCTTCTACTTTCAACACCTGCTTTTTCCCAAATTTCATACTTAAGAGTTGCAAGACTATCACGTAACATTGTATTTGTGACTGTCTTTATCAATAGTTTTAATTCATTTTCTAATTTATCTGTCTCATCTAAATCATTATACTTTTTATAGCACCCCAAAGAAAAAGACAACTCATCAGAAATTTTTGAAGGATCAAAAAGCTCCCCAAAATTTACAACAAAATCATTATCATACTGTTCAACAGAAATTGGTAATATAAGCGAACCAACTGAGATTGCCCCATCTACGGCTCCAAAATGAGTATCATAAATAATTTCATTTTCAGATATATTCCACGTTCCTTCAGGCAATATCATAGTATTACAACCATCTCGCAAAGTCTTTTTATTTACCTCTCCAGTATAATAACGATCCACTTTATCTAGTTCATCAACATACCAAACACCAAACCACTCCATCATAGTTTGATTCATATTGCCATGCATATTGCGATAATCGCTAGCCATTACATAAAACTGTTCTTTTATTAGTTCATTTACAATCTCATAATCAAATTTACCTATATGGGAAACAACGAAAGTAACAGATTTTCCATCTGGAATCTCATAATCTTTATTTCCAAGCACTTCAACACTCTGTCCTTTAATTTTTCTTTGTGCAAATAGAGCTGCTCGCTGTATAGGCCTAGTCACCTTTCTAAAGCTTTTATTTTTTATAGGCAAGTCTTTGTCTACAAGTTCCCTTTTATTTTCTTTATATTCTAAAAAATCTTTCTCTATTTGTTCCATAGTTAATTTTGTCATAATTAAATACCCCCTTAAAATTTTATCCCATTTTTTACATTTACAATACTATTTAAATGTAAAAATTCTTGAGCAGTTGGATAAACAAATTCTTCTCTATTTTCATAAATTATAATTTTAAAAAAACCTATTTTCAAATCATCTCTTATTACAATTTGAAACAAATGATTATTATATTTTATTTTTCTTGCCTTCTTATATATATGTTTCATAGATTAGCACTCCCAAACGATTGCCACCTATTCTAACAAAAAAAACAAAAATTGTAAACTTTAGATATTTAAAAAAGTACCATTATATGGTACCTTCTACTATTTATTATCCATTGCTGAGAATAGATTAATCATAAATTTATCTTTATCAGCATTAGCTTTAGATATCATTACACCCTTATATGTAGTAAGCTCGGCTACATGTCCTTCTAATAATATATCAGTAGGCATTATTGTATCAAGCATAACAACATTTTGTTTCTTATAAACAATATATCTTAATTTGACTTCTCCATGTACTTGAGTAAACAAGTGATCACTAGGTAATTTTAACTCATAAGTTTCAGTGTCATTTTTTTTGTCACTACTCATAAGTTCTCCTAAAAATTCACCATTTCTTAAGGACGGATAATATTCAAAATTCAACTTCTTAAACGCTAACATATTATACTTTTTTAATGCACGTTCAAGCTTCTTAAATTCATTTTCGTTGATATAATCAAGAATGTATCCTTTCATATAGTTTCCCCCTCATTCCTTAAATTCGAGATTATTATACCATTACGCCCTAATTTTGTCAATTTCACAAGCATGACGGTTAATGTATGTGCCGATTATTCTACCATACACATAGATAAGAAGTCAATACTATTCAACAGATTCCATAGAACTTCCGTCTTTACCAATCAAAACTTCTCTTGGTTTACTTCCATTAGCAGGACCAATAACTCCTCTTTCTTCAAGTAAATCAACTATTCTAGCTGCACGATTATATCCTAATCTAAACCTTCTTTGTAATAAAGAAGCAGAAACTTTTCTCGACTCAATTGCAAAATCAACTATTTCATTATATAAAGGATCATCATCATCAGTATCTCTTTCTCCTCCAACATTAGATGTAGAAATAGAGTCTCCACTTGCTTGTGTTATTGATTCATCATAAGAAGCAGCCTGTTCTTTAGAAACATACGAAATTACTCTTTCTATTTCTTCATCACTTATGAAGTTACCTTGAATACGTAAAGGTGTATTTTCACCCATAGGTTTATAAAGCATATCACCTTTACCTAATAATTTTTCTGCTCCCCCCATATCTAAAATTGTTCTAGAATCAATTTGAGAAGCAACAGCAAAAGCGATTCTTGAAGGTATATTAGACTTAACAACACCAGTAATAACATCTGTTGATGGTCTTTGTGTTGCAACAATTAAGTGAATACCAGCAGCACGAGCCATCTGCGTGATACGCATTATTGAATCTTCAACTTCTTTAGAAGCAACTAGCATCAAATCTGCTAACTCGTCAATTATAACAACTATATAACTCATTAATTGTATCGTATTATCTTCTGGATTTTTCTTTTTTAACCCTGCCATCTTTTCATTATATCCTGAAATGTTTTTAACTTTTTCATCAGCGAATAAATCGTATCTCTTTTCCATTTCTTTAACAATATTTTGTAAAGCTATACTAGCTTTTTTAGGATCACACACAACTGGACATAATAAGTGAGGTATTCCATTATAATTTGATAACTCAACCTTTTTAGGATCAACTAATAAAAGTTTTACTTCATCAGGTCTTTTATTAATTAAAATACTATTAATAAAAGAATTTATACATACTGACTTACCACTACCAGTAGAACCAGCAACAAGTAAATGAGGTGTTTTTGAAAGATCAGCAACACAATTATTACCATTAATATCTTTACCTAAAGATACTGGTATTTTCATACCTGACATGTCTCTTTGTTTTGATTCTAAAACTTCTCTTACTGGAACACTTAAAGTTGTCTTATTAGGAATTTCAACTCCAACAGTTGTCTTCCCTGGAATTGGAGCTTCTATACGAACATCTTTAGCAGCTAAAGCAAGAGCAATTTCTTTAGACAAACCAGTTATTTTACTTACCTTTGTACCATTTTTTATAGCAACCTCAAATTGTGTAACCGTTGGTCCTTCATGATAGTCAACTACTTTACCAGTTATTTGAAAATCAGCTAAAACATTTTGTAAAGAAAGACTAGTCTGTTTAATAAAATCTTCACTATTTTGTTTTTTATTTTTTTTAAGTGGATCTAAAACTTCATCAAGTTTAGGTAAACGATAATTAGAATTTATTGTAATCAAAGGAACTTCTTGAACAGGAGATAAAGGAATTTCTGGTTTTACTTCTATTTCTTCCTTAACATGATTTTTAAGTTCTTGAACAGAATTTATTAATATTGTAGGATCATCATCATCTTCCTCATCTTGATCATAAATCTTTCTTTTTTCTTCCTTATCTTCTTTTTTCTTTTCTTTACGTTCTGGTTTTTCGCGATTTTTCCACATATCTTGAATCTTATCAATCATATCAGCAAAAGAAATATTAAATAACATAATTAATGCAAATATACTTATAACAACTAAAATAATATAAGTCCCAATTTTATCTAATAAACTTACAAAACACCAAGAGGAAATAAGACCTATTATTCCTCCACCAGTTTGACTAAGTCCAACAAAGTTTCCACTTCCAATAACATTTAAATAAACTTCCGTTGAAGAATTAATAGCCGTCCCTAATTTAACTCCTGCCTCAACATGATTCATATGTGCAAAAGTTAAAATTACTAAAAACACTAAATATAAACCTATAAGTCTTGAATTAAAAAAATTAGGTAAACTTCTTTTAAATAACATATAAGTTCCAAGTAATAAAACTAATACAATTAAAGCATTATAATAAGATCCAAATAAAAAAATAGCAAACTCTTTTATAATATTACCAACGGGACCAAATACTCCTAAACCAATAACCCCAACTAAAATTAATATTAGACCAACTATTTCAACAGAAAACTTAAAACCCGATGGACTACTTTGTTTTTTTCTCTTACGTTTAGCCATAATATCACCCTAATTTTATTATACATTAAATATCTCTTTTAATAAATTATATTTGTAAATTTAAATGTAAAATAACGCACAAAAGATAACCACTATACTAAATAACTTCTTATATTTACTTCATAACTTTTGAACAATGAACAATTAAAATGATATAAAGATAATAAGATATATACATTACTTAAAACAATTTATATTTTCTAACATCAATCGTCACAATAATCCCCTTTATTTCTTTATAAAAAAGTATCTATTTTAAATTTAGTTTTTTAATGATATAATTATCTAGTAATAAAGATTTAAAAGGAGATTAATATGGGAAAAAAATTATTTGAAACAAAAAAAGATGAACAATTATTTGCTGGAAATGTAGCTGGTGATTGTTGGAAAATGCCAAAATTCACCATTAACAAACAAGTATCAGGAAGATATTATTTTACAGATAAAAGGATTGCATTTTTAGCATCAGGATTATTTGGAACGGAAAGTGTCAGTTGGGAAATTGATATAAAAGATATAAGCACTGTAAAAACATGTCTAACGCCACCTTTCTTCCCTTTTGGAATTTTACTAACAATGAATAATGGCGATAAATATAAATTATCTATTCTAAAACGTAAAAAGTATTACGAATGGATATCAGAACATGTATCTAATTAGAAATATTTAAATGTAAAATAACACGCTTTTAACGTGTTATTTTTTCTAGGCGTTTACCTTTCATATATTTTTTAAATAAAACGAGAATAGAAGCTTCTGTTACTTTTTCCCTTTGTATATTAACTCTTTCATCAAGTTCTGATAAGTGTTCTGCATTTTCTTCCACACCATAGCCAGATATTATTAAATGCAAAAGATACTTAAACTGTATTAAATTCTCATCTTCTTCTAATTCCATTTTTTCAAGTTCATCTGAAACAATTCTTGCAACCATTAAACACCAATTATGGATATAATCCTTATGTTTAGTTTTAAAAGAATCTTTATTTAAAAGAACTAATCTAAAATCATCATATAAAGCATTTGAACTAGTATAATGCTTTTCTTCTTTAAAGAACGTTGATGGGTTCATAGACAACTTTGGAATTTGTAATTTTATTATTAAATCATCAAGTGTAAGCACAGGCTTTTCAGCATCTAATGATTCTACTGACAAATCATTCTTAGAAGACAAAATTCTTAAAAATTCTCTAATAGTAAAAAACTCATCCATACTCATCTCATCAGAATGCTCTAAAAAAAGGTTGATAGCTTCATAAATTAAGTCATTCCTATCACTTTTTTTATTTACTATTATATTAAAAAGTTTATTATATAATTCTCTCATTCATATCCTCTCCAATCTAGTAAAAATTATTATATCAAAAAAGAAAGAATATTGCTATTCTTTCTATAAAAGACCTTTATAATATTTCCAAGCTAATACTTTGAAGACTTGTTTATTTAATTCATCTTCACTTATGCTTCCATTTTTTACAGCTTCATTTAGTTCAGTATATGCTCGAGCATAATCTTGTACTAGTAATAAATGATTTCCTGCTTTTACTGCTTTAACAAACTTATCTGGTATATCTTTTGTTGCTCCCATATCTAAAGCATCAGTTATCATTATTCCAGTGAAGTTTAGCTCATTTACTAATAAATCATGCACTCCTTTTGATAAAGATGCTGGATTATTTGAATCTATTGCTGCTACTGTGTTATGAGCAACCATAATAATTTCTGCCCCATTATCTATAGATTCTTTAAATGGTACGATATCATTTTCCATTAATTCTTCTAATGTTTTATTATCTACACTTCCTGTATCATGAGTATCTGAATTGTTTCCATACCCTGGGAAGTGTTTTAAACAGTATGAAACTCCTGTTTCTTTACTTGTTTTTATTACTGTTTTTCCATACTCTGCTGTTCCTCTAGCATCTAATCCGATTACACGATCAGAAATATATGCTCCTTCTATTGCCATATCTACTACTGGTGCAAAATTAACATTTAATCCTAATCTTTTTAATACTGCACTTTTTACTCTTGTTTCTTGTTCTATTAAAGTAAAATTATTTCCTGACTCTCTATATAAATCTTTCGATAACTTCCAGGCATTTTTATTATTTATATTAGTATAGAATAAATTTGGATATTTACTCATCTCATTACTTACTAAACTAGTATTTGAAGATATTCTTACTACTCTTCCACCTTCTTCATCAACAGCTGTTATTAATGGTATTTTACTTGCTGCTTGTTCATCAGCTATCATCTTCTTGACTTCTCCTTCTGTTTTTCCTAAGAAGTCTGGTTCAAAGTATGTATATCCACCAATATTATATTTAGTTACACCTTCTATTGCTGTTTTCTGATTATGATGAGCCATTATTAACTGTCCAACTTTTTCTTCTACTGTTAATGTATTTAATTTTGTATAGGCATCTACATAATATTCTTTAAATATTCCATTATCTTTCCATTCACTTGGTATTTTACTTTCATCTACTTCTTTTTTTGCTTTTAAGATATATGGTGATATTTTTGTTCCATTTCCATCGACTATCATTATATCACTTCTAATCGAGATTACTGGTCTTACTAAAACATTATCCATCTGCACTACTTCATTTCCGATATTTCCTTCGGCTCCTATTACCAACATTATATTATTGGCATCTGCTCGATGTGGTGTCATTGTCCATGTGTGTTTTCCTCCAACAAATAAATAATAATCAAAATTATTGGCCTCAGTATTTTTTCCTTGGAATCCTCCTGTTGATCCTGCATACACTACTTCATCGGCACTTAAAAGACCAATTGGATATTTTAATGCTCCATTTCCGATACTATTACTTACAGTGAATCGGTCATTTAACTGACTACATGTCAATGTTGGCTTAGTTATTCCTGCATTTATTCCTACTCGTCCACTTCCTTGATACAATGTATTCTTTGTTCCTGATCCATCATTTTTATAATTATCTACTTTTAACCACCCTGGATATGTATAATTTGAAAAATCTATCTCTACTGACTTTTCATTACAAAACACGATATCTTCTAACAACTCTTCATATTTAGTATCCTTTATATTCTCTTCATACCAACTATCTATCATGGTCTTTATGACTGTATCTGAAACTGGCTGATGTGTCTCTTCATAAGTACTTGCATTTGGTGTTCCATACATATATCCTGCATATGTATTATCTCCATAAACAGAATTCCAAGAACTTAATCCAATTCCTCTTTCTTCTCCACTGCTATTACAACTTCCATCTTCTAATACTTCTCCATTATATATTAACTTCGTTCCATTACTTGATGTTGTTCTCACTATTTGCCAACATTTATCTGCAAATATGACATTATTATCTTCTACATTTCCTCGATAAAAATATACTTTCTTTCCTGAATCTGTATCACTTGTCTCATACACACCTTTTCCATTACTATCACTTGATATCTTATTATAATTTATATTATTCTCTTTATCTGTTCCTAATGATAATAACTTTACCGATTCATACAAAGATCTTACTCCATCAAATTCTTCTCCTAATTCTTCTCTTTCTATTCTTTGCATATCTAATGTACATGTTACCTTATCACTTACTGTTCCCTTTGTAAATAATATGAAAGGATCATCTACACTTTCTTCTCCCGATACTATATAGTTCTCATTATTTAATGATATTGTTGGGACGATAGAAGAAGTTATATATTTTATATGATCATGTCCCAATCTTGCATTATTTTTATATTTAGCTACTGACATCATATTACCACCTTGAGGATGACTAAATAAAGGAGTCATCAGCCAAAATGATATAGAAGTATAATCAATATTTGAGCTAAAGCGATCCTTACGATATAAATAATTGTCAAAATTACTCCTGTTACCCCACCCATCGGTAGTACCAGCATAAATTGCTTCATCGGCTGTTAATAATGCTATTGGATATTTCAAATCTCCATTTCCAATACTATCAGATACAGTAAATCTATCATTTAACTGTTCACACTTTAAAGTTGGATTCGTAGAATTTCCTAAAGTTCCTGTTCCTAACCTTGTTGCTGCTTTAAATAAAGTTGGATGTGTTCCATATCCTAAATTATCTTTATAATAATCTTTCAATGTAACTATATTTTCAACTACTTTTTTACCATCCTTGCAATCAGGGTCACTCTCACTTACCTCACACTCAACAGTTGTATTTAAAACCATATCTCCTGTTGCAGTAGAAAAGTCTTTTACAACACTTCTATCATTACAATATACTGTATCTTCTAACATTTCTTCGTATTTTGTATCTTTTATATTTTTTTCATACCAATTGTCAACTTTCTTTTTAATATCAGAATCATATAAGTTTTCATGAGCTTCCTCGTAACTTGAAGCATTGTATTTTCCATGCATGTATCCAACATCAGCAACTTCTTTATCAGTTGTTACCTTTTCCACCCAAACTGATGAACCTATAAATTCGGTTGCCCCTGATAAAACTTTTGATTGATCACAACTTCCATTAACTGGTATTCCTGCATATAAAAGTTTTGTACCTCCAGTTTCTGTTGTTCTTACAATATCCCAACATTTATTTGCATAGATTATTTTGTTATTTACTAATCCTCTATAAAAGTATACAGACTTTCCTGAATCTGTACTAGTTGTCTCATATACTCCATGTTCTTTATTTACTTCATTATAATCAAGCCCAACAGTTGTATCTAATCCTTTTGATTGCCCTTTTATATAATCATATAATTTTATAGCGTCACTTGGTACTTCTCCAGTCTCTTCTCTTTTTGTAGAAACTAAAGATACATTTCCTGTTATTACATCTCCTGAATTTAATCTTGTTGGCTCTGATGGATTATTTATAGTTACATTTTTAGCATCTGTTGTACATGTTACTTGTACATTAGCATCATACTGTCTACTCATATTTACTACTTCATAATCTAAGACAGATTCGCCTTCTTCTATTAAATCTCCTGATCCAAAAGTTATTATATTTCCTTCTTTATTTATGAACGTTGGCCTGTTGGCTCCATTTAATAATGATCTATTAAACTTTACTTTTAAATCATTCTCTCCTAATGCTAAACTTCCATTCATATTTAGAATCGTACTTATTGTTGCAAATCCAATAGTTAATACAAAAATTAATAATAAAATAGTTGATTTCTTTATCCTCATTTTAACCTCACCATACTATCATAATTCTAGCATAATTGACATAAAAAATGAAGTACTTATTTAAACAAAAAAAATAGGATAATTATTAACTAATTTTCCTACTTTTATTATCTTCATAATTTCTCATTTGCTCATATATATTTAAGACTTCCTCAACTTCTTCAATATATTTTTTATAAACTTGCGAACAATTAGAATCTTCATCGATTTCCTTAACTAAATGGAACTTATCTATAAGAAAGTCTACATAATTTATAACTTCATTTAATTTCATAACATTATCTTTTCCTACTCGATCATATAAAATATTTAAATCCCCCACCATCATTGCTTCAATTAGAATATCAAAATAATCATTTACAAATGGCTCTAAAATACGCCTTAATATAGAATCAGTATTAATATTGTCATAAGGCTTTATCAAACTCTTATCTTCAAATAAATATATTCCCCACATTTTATGAAGCATATACAAAACTTTATCCGTAAGAATATCAACAATAGTCTCATTAAATCTTTCATTAATTCTGTAATTATTGTTATAAGGATTCAAATTTTTAGGGTCTTTAATTTTATTATTATTACAATCCAAATATAACATTTCAAATCCTGAAACTTTATATTCATCATTTACAAAAATTTGAAAAATAAGGTGAATAAATTCATGAATCATAACAGCATCAACATGCCCTAGTGATGAAGTAACAATAGTACAAAATAATACCGAAACAAAATCACTACCACATTTAGCAGAAGAAACAAAATTACATAAATTAATCATACATGAAGCAAAATTTAAACGAGATTCAAAACTAATTTTATTTAAATCTGCATATTTGTTAAACGTTTCATCCTCCATAAGTAGCATAAGAATAGAATTAAATAATAACTCCTTTTTATATTCTTGAATATCACTTATCACTTCCAAAGAAGGAATAAACGCTTCATATTTTTCATCTTTAGTTATCTTATTATATAATTCAATCTTTTCACTTAAAGAAGTTGGAATTTCATCTATAACTTCAAGAAATTTAAAATAATCTAATAAACTATCCAAAACATCTTCTTCAATTGAAGGAGTAGAAAAACATTTAAATCCAAACAATTCATCATCAACATCACCTAGTATTTGTGCCCTATCCTTTTTACTAGAATATTTACTTTTCAATATATCTTGAACTGCTTCTGGCAAAGAATCTTCAATAGCTTTATATAAAGAAACTTTATTTTGTTCTTTTATAAATTCAAATCTTTCTTTTTTTCTAGAAGAATACTCTAAGTATGAATCAGCATATTTCTTTTTATAACTTATATACTCAACTTTTAATTCTTCAAAGTATTTTAAATAATCTTCTAACTTACTATAAAATCTTTTAAAGTATTTAGTTTCTTTAAAATCATTATAATTATTGGCATTTAAAACATCTTCTCCTTTAAAAAAATAGTCATTTAAAAACTCTATTTGAGATACTTCATCTAATTCATTAAAAATGGACTCATTTTTAAAAGAAAATATTCCCAAATAAATATGTCCATCATTCAAAAAAGGATTATGATTTCCCATAAAAAGTTTAATATCTTCTAAAAATCTCTGATATGCTATTTCATTATAATACATTCCATCGTACTTACTAATATTGATTCCCAATACAGATAAAAACTTTAAACATAACTCATCTCTTTTAGAATCTAACATTTCATTAGCATATTTTTCCATACCAATATGATTACAATAATAAATATATATGGCTTCATCTATTTTTTTGCATATAATATCTTTATATTTATCTCCAAATACAGAAGTTATTACTTTGCCAATAGTAAGTAACTTATCTTTAATTTTTATATCAAACATATCGTTCACAAAAAACCATTCCCAACTAGAAAAGTATTATAAAACATTTTTATAATAAACTCAAATAAAAAGACTTATAAATATAAGCCTCACTTTTTATATTAATATAAAACTGTAATTACTTTTTCTTGTTCTTTTTTACCCACCAAGTACCAGTAAGTGAACAGCCTCCACCAATAAATATAAATACTATCATAAATATCCAAAATTCCATATTATTTTCCTCCTATTCTAAATATTATTAAAGATAAATATTATAATTAAACTTACAATAAGAGCTATTACACCAGCTAATATTGCATATAAGATTTTTTGATATAATCTTTTTCCCAATTCTTGTTGAGTTTCTTCGTAACTTAATTTAGTTCCATCAACAAAAGCTAAAATTTCTTTGAATGTTTGAATATTATTAATTTTTTTAAATCTTTCTATTATATGTCCTGTTATCAAAGTTAGGAAAAATAATATTATCCAAATAAAAATACCAATATAATCAAAAAATTTAGCTAACGGATAAGCACTAACAACTAAACTAATCAGTTCTAAAGAAAAAGCCCAACTTACCAGATTAAACTTCTTTATCACATCTTTATCAACAATCTTTCTCATCTCCTCTATATCATTTTTTATAAAATCATCGAGAGATACATTAAATATTTCACTTAACATAATTAAACTATTTATATCAGGATAACTTTTATTGTTTTCCCAATTTGAAATAGTTTGTCTTGAAACAAATATTTTTAAAGCAAGTTCTTCTTGACTAATATTTTGTTTCTCCCTATATTTTTTTATTTGAACACCAATATTCATTTTGCATCTCCATTTCCATTGTATAAAACAAATAAATTTTTGTCTGTCAAAAGTCTTTTACATACATCTTTTTTGCTAATCAAAATTTATTATATAACTTCTATGTAAAAGATATTTTTCTTTTACATTTCCAATTGACATCATCATATAATATTTATATAATCAAGAAAAAGAAGGAGAAAGATATATGAAAAAATATTTAATTGCCGTAGTATTAGCATCCACTTTAACGATTACAAGTGTGTATGCTTTAAATAACAACAATGATATAAACACAAATAAACAAACAACATATAATCAAAACTGTCCTTATCACAACGAAGAAAACTGTCCTTATTATAACGAAACAACTGAAACTAAAAATTGTCCAAACAATAATACTTGCGAAAACAATTGTAATAGTTCAGGACATCAACATAATAGACAAGGAAAACATCACAGACATCATCAATAATACCTAAAAACTTTAAATCAAAAATTTAAAGTTTTTTATTTTTAATAAATTATCTCTCTTGTTTATCTACAAAAATAGCTTTCTCACCATCATCAGCTATAAATTCAGATTTATTAATTCTTATATATGCACTACCTATCACTGATTTCAAGTAAGGAATAATATCTCTATCATAATTACAAATAGTATTAAGAGCAAATACATGATGGTTATCTGAATCATTCATATACACTTCATCTTCATTTCCAGCTAAAAATCGCCAACCACTATCAGGATTACCTTCAGAAGGATTTTCTCTATACATATAACCAACTTTAAATCCCTCTTTAGTTATTCTATCTGATACTATACATCCTTCTCCATTTCCTTCATTCCAATCAATTAACTTTTCTACTTTTATTTTAATATACTCATCTTTTTTCTTCTTAAAATTTTTCATAAACTTTCTCCCATCTTTTATCTTTGATAATAAAATTTACAATTAATATTATAACAAACTTTACAAACTAAAAATAGAAAAAAGAGTCATTATGACTCTTAAAAAATATAATTATTTAACTTCAATTTTTTCTTTTCCACCCATATAAGGTCTTAAAGCTTCTGGAATATTTACTGAACCATCTTCATTATAATTATTCTCTAGAAGTGCAATTAAAGCACGAGTTGAAGCTAAAACAGTATTGTTTAAAGTGTGCAAGTAATAATTCCCTTTATCACTTTTAACACGTATACCTAATCTTCTTGCTTGAGAATCTGTTAAATTAGAACAAGATCCAACTTCAAAGAATTTTTGTTGTCTAGGACTCCAAGCTTCAATATCACATGATTTATATTTTAAATCAGCTAAATCCCCTGTGCAACATTCCAACTGTCTTACAGGAATATCTAAGCTTCTAAATAATTCAACAGTATACTGCCACATACGCTCATACCATTCTTCACTGTCTTCTGGTTCACATAAAACAATCATCTCTTGTTTTTCAAATTGATGAACACGGTAAATACCTCTCTCCTCAATTCCATGAGCACCAACTTCTTTTCTAAAACATGGAGAATATGATGTCATTGTTATTGGAAGTTCTTCACGTTTTAATATTTGATCTTTAAATTTTCCAATCATTGAGTGCTCACTTGTACCAATTAAATATAAATCTTCTCCCTCAATTTTATACATCATTGCATCCATTTCTGCAAATGACATAACACCTGTTACAACATCACTTCTAATCATAAAAGGAGGAATACAATAAGTAAAACCTTTTTCAATCATAAAATCTCTAGCATAAGAAATCATGGCGCTTGAAAGTCTTGCAGCATCACCCATTAAATAATAAAAACCATTACCACTTGTTCTACCACTAGCATCCTTATCTAAAGCATTAAATTTAGCAAGTATATCAGCATGATAAGGTATTTCATAAGAAGGTATTAATGCTTCTCCAAAACGCTTAATCTCAACATTTTCTGAATCATCCTTACCAACTGGTACAGAATCAGCAACAATATTAGGAATTTTCATCATCTTCTCTTTAATAACAGCACTTAATTCTTCTTCCTTTTTAGTTAAAGCATCTATTTCATCCCCCATCTTAGATACTTTTTCTTTAATAACATTTGCTTCATCTATTTTCTTATCACGCATTAAAGCACCAATCTCACCACTTAATTTGTTCTTCTCTGCTCTTTTAGTATCCATATTAAGCTTTACTTCACGATATTCTTTATCAAGATTATAAATTTCTTCAACTAAAGGTATTTTTTCATCTTGAAATTTACGCTTAATATTCTCAATTACCTTTTCTTTATTTTCTCTTATCAAATTAATATCTATCATTTTCATCACCTTTCCTAAAAAATAAAAAAAGAGACAACACAAGGAGTGCTAATGCACGGTGCCATCCCTTTAATTAACTTGATTAATGATAACGGACTAAAAAATCCGGTTGCTATTAACAACACTAGTAGGTAGATTTCATAAACTAGTCTTAGTCATTCCCACCAAACATGACCTCTCTTATAAGATTACAATTTATTACTTATCCTACATGTTCGCTTTACAAACTCATTTTACAATAATTACTATACTTTGTCAATTAGCTAATTATAAAACTGACTTCTTATCAACTTTAAATCCGCCCCATAAAGCATCATATTTAAAAATAACTTTACATACTTTTCCTTTTTCAATAGTTACATCAACACTATGTTCTCTTCTACACCAAATATTATATTTAACTGTATGTACTCCTTCTTTTAACTTAACCATTTGTTCTCCACCAGCTGCTAAATCAAATTCCGTATCATCTACAGTAATATGTAATTTAACTGCACATCCCATAAGTTTCCCTGGACGACTTACTATTAAATTACAATCATTTACGATTTCCTTTCCACAAGACTTACAAGCCTTATCATCTTTTCCTATTTTTGCTCCACAACTTTCGCAAAACACTATAATCACCTCTTCTAAAAAAATTATATAACACTCTTTTTAATTTGACAATACAATATATCTTGTTATAATATTTTTTGGAAAAGAGGCACTTATGGATACTCTTGAAGAAATACGAGAAAAATTAATAAAACTTGAAAGCTTTGTTGAAGCGAATAAACAAACTTCTCGAAGACTAGAAGTAAAAAATTTAGAGGCATTAAGAACTTATTATCAAAATACCAATAGTTACATCCTAGAAGAATTATCTTCAAAGGTATTCCCCACAATCAGAAGAATAATAGATCAAAGAAAAGCTAATATCTATGTAAATGCTACTCTAATAATGGATTCTGATTATGGAGAACAAACTAGTTTAATAAGTATGTTTAATGAAGATTTAAGCCAAGGGGTATTTAAAGACTCCATTTTTCAAGATGGAATATTTTTACCTTCCTCAAGATCAAATTTTAAAGAAAAACCTGAAAAGTATCTTTTCTTAAACTATAATCCAGAAAGAGAAAATATGAATGTACAACATATTAGATTTTATTTTAATATATTTAAGTTATTAAATAATCCTAATATTGACACTTCCCTAAAAGATGATTTAAAAAACTATCTCCTTCAAACCTCTACTATGACCCCAGAGGAATATAATTTAATTAGAGAGTATTTTTTAGAACATGCTCCTTTTATTCTAAATGGTCTTCTACAAAAATTTAAAGATGAATATATTAAAGCTAAAAGAGAATGTACCCCAGTAATGCTTTCAACAGCATTAATTAATATTACTGAAGATAGAAGAGTATTAACTGTTTTAGAATATCTATTTGACGAATTATTAAAACAAGATATTTTTAAAGATACAATTTTTGAAAATGCTACCACTTCACTCATTATAAACAAAAGCATTAAATTTTTTAACCCTATTCTAATGAATCCTTTAGAACAAAATGGTCCTTTAAGACAATGCAATTTAAGATTACTAATAAATACTAACGAAATAGAAAAAAGAAATACTAACCACATTACCATGGTATAATAATTTTGGTGATTTTAATGAATGAAGAAAACTTAAAAAAATATTATAATAAATTTAATGAAGATAAAAGATTAAAAACTCGCCACGGGAAAATTGAATTCCTTACTTGTATGAAATACATTCATGAAGTATTAGCTAATTATGAATGCCCTAATATTTTAGATATTGGTGCAGGATCTGGTGCATACTCTATTCCTTTAGCTGACGAAGGATATAAAGTTACAGCTATTGAACTTGTAAAACATAACTTGAGAATTATTGAAAAAAACTCAACAAAAGTAAAAGTAATAGAAGGAAATGCCCTTAATTTAAATATGATTCCAGATAATTCATATGATGTTGTTTTGTTATTTGGTCCTCTTTATCATTTAATCAGTGAAGAAGAAAAATTAAAATGTTTACTAGAAGCAAAAAGAGTTTTAAAAAAGGGTGGCACTATTTTAATTCAATATATTATGAATGAATATGCTGTTATTAGACATGGTTTTAAAGAAAAAGAAATATTAAACTCCCTTGATAGATTAGATGAAAGTTTCCATATAAAAAGTACTGAGACAGATCTTTACTCTTACTCTCGCCTCGAAGATATAAATAATTTAAATAATAAAGCTAATCTAAAAAGAATAAAAATTGTTTCTCCAGATACTGTAGCAAATTATTTTAGAGAATATATCAATAAATTAAGTGATGAAGAATTTGAATTATTTTTAAAATATCACTTATCCATTTGTGAAAGAAATGATATTCTAGGTTTATGCACTCATCTTTTAGACATAGTAAAAGAGAATTGATTAACAATTCCCTTTTTTTATTCTTTATTAAAGAGTGCTATTATTATATTCCTCAATTGCTCTTTTTATTCCATTATATGGTAAAGTTACACAAGTTTTTCGATTTCCTTGTTTGTATGTTTCATCAAAAACTACAGCTTCATTAAATTCTGTATCTTCATATTTTTCTTCATTTAGCATTGCTTCAAAATTTTTAATATAACTTAAAACTTCATCAACATTCTTACCCACCATATTTTTTATCATAATAGAAGTTGAAGCTGTTGATATCGCACATGCTTCCCCATCAAATTGTATATCTTCTATAATTCCATCATTAAATTTAATATATAAATCGATATTATCAATACATGATTCATTATTGGAGTTAACTTTGATGTATTCGTCCCCCCCAGTTCCTCTATTAAAAGGATGAGAATAATTATCTAAAATTATTTCTCTTTTCATATTACTATCCATTAAATCATCTCACTTATAATTCTATTTTTATCTTCAAGTAATTCTACTAATTTATCAATTTCAGCTTCCGTATTATAAAAGTAAAAACTAACTCTTACAGTATTTTTTACACCTATTGCGTTTTTTAGTATTTTAGCACAATGATTACCAGCTCTAACACAGATATTATATTTATTTAAATAGTAGGCTACATCTTGGGGAAATACTCCATCAACATTAAAAGCAACAATTCCACTGTCACATTCTTCATTAATAACATTAACATGTGGGATTTTCTTTAATTTATTTATTAAATATTTCTTTAACTTTATTTCATACAATTTAATATTATCCATACCAATTTTAGATAAATAATCTATTGCTGCTCCAAAGGCAATAATACCTGCTATATTAGGTGTTCCTGCTTCCAATCTTGTAGGTAATTCTTTTAAATAAACTTGATCAACACTATCAAAAGATTCATTCATACCCCCACCTAAATTAGTAGGTTCCACCTCTTCTAATAATTCTCTTTTTCCATAAAGTATTCCAACTCCAGTTGGACCACACATCTTATGTGCCGAAAAAACTAAGAAATCACAATCCATATCTACAACATCTGTTTTCTCATGAGGTACACTTTGTGCACCATCAACACAAACAAAAATATTATGTTCGTGAGCATACTTACAAATTTCTTTTATTGGTCTTTCATCACCAACAACATTCGTAATAGCTGCTAAACTAATAACTTTAGTTCTAGGTGTAATTGCACTAATAACGTTATTCATTGTTACATGTAAATTACTATCAAGATCAATATATTTTATAATCGCACCTGTCATTTTGGATAATCTAAACCACGGTAATACATTACTAGCATGTTCAGATAAAGTTAAAAGTATTTCATCACCAGGTTCCAAAATATGAGCAAAAAAACCATTAGCAATCATATTTAAAGATTCTGTTGCCCCTGATGTAAAAACTATTTCCTCTCTTTTGGCGTTAATAAAATTAGCAACTTTTTTCCTTGTTTCTTCATACAAAGTATCTACCTTATAAGATATTTCATAATCTCCTCGATGGGCATTAGCACATATTTCTTTATAATAATAATCAGTTGTATCAATTAAAGATACTGGCTTAAATGTAGTCGCCCCATTATCAAAATAAATTATATTATTTTTTAACATTGGAAAATCTTCTCTATTCATAAAAACACCTCCTATTCTTTTATTAAATCATAAAATTCACTTGAATATTTTTTTAAATAACCATAAACATAACCATCTTCAATTAATGCAAGTGCAAACTTTTTATCAATACCTTTACTAGCTAAATAAAACAATTCAGATTCTCTTACATTAGAAATAGCTGTATTATGATTTGCTAAAACATTTAAAGCACTTATATGTAACTTTGGTGCTACAAAACATTTTCCCTTATTAGTTAATACCTTAATATTTTCATTTAAAACATTGTCACTACTCTTACTTTCAACTTTTCCATCAATGTCTAAAACAACATCTCCATTACTAACACCACTTATAAATATATCATTAGTATTATTATCTCCATTCAAATTAACTAGATACTTTAAATTATATTTACCATCAACTCTAAATGTGTGAACATATCTTAAATAAGTACTATTCTCCTGAGAAATATATATTTCCTTATTAACATTCTTAGTACTATAATCATATATTAAAACCTTACTATTATCTAATAAATTAATATTTATTTTAAAATCATCTAAATCATTTATATAAATTATGACTTCTCCATTGATAATTTCAAGAGAATCTATATCACTGTTTAAAAATAATTTATCCCCATCCCTTAATATTTTATTCATGATTTTCTTTTTCCCCTACAACATAAGCACTAAAACCTGATTTTTCTACATCTAAAGCTAAACTATAATCTCCCGAAGCAACAATACTTCCAGCCTTTAAAATGTGTACATAATCTGGCTTAATATATTCTAAAATTGAAATATGATGTGTAATAATAAGAATCGAAATTGAATCATCTAAATAATTAACTAAAGAAAGAGCAAGTTCTTTTAAAGAATCTACATCTAACCCACTATCAAGTTCATCAAGGATAATAAACTTTGGCTCTAGTACGTAAAGATGAAGTAATTCATTTTTCTTTTTTTCTCCACCACTCATACCAACATTTACACCTCTATGAATAAAAGAAGCAGGTATATTTAATTTTTTACAAATCTCTGTAACTTTCTTATTAAATTCAAAAAAATTTGTATGATTTCCTGTACGACATTCTAATGCTGTACGAAGCATATCAGCATTAGTCACACCTTCTATTTCAATTGGATTTTGATTAACTAAATAAAGACCTTTTCTACTTCTCGTAGTTGTATCCATTTTAAGTAAATCTTCTCCATTATAAATAATACTTCCACTAAGTACTTTATAAGTTGGATCTCCCATAATAACTTTACAAATAGTACTCTTTCCTATACCATTTGGTCCCATTAAAGCAACAACATCACCATCATTTATATCTAAAGAGAAGTTTTCTAATATTACTTTATCATCTATAGCTACTTTTAAGTTTTTTATATTTAACATAAAGGCCACCTCATATCAATTATAGTTTATTGGTAACTAAATTGCAATAAACTTACCCTTTTATAAAAGAAGAAAAGTTGTGAAACTCAACCACAACTTCTTTATTCAATAACAATTTTAACAATTTTCTTTTTACCCTTCTGTAAAACAAATTCTGTTTTTTCTACAACAAAATTAACATCAGTTATCTTTTCATTATCAATACTTACACCACCTTGCTCCACTAATCTTCTAGCTTCTGATTTAGATGGAGCTAATTCAGATTCAACTAAAATATCTAAAATTGTTTTTGATGTAACTTTAACAGCTGGCATATCCTCACTAACTTTACCAGAGAATATGGCTTCACTAGTTTCTCGAGCTTTAGTAGCTTCTTCTTCTCCATGAAGAAATGAAATAACTTCATGTGCAAGACGTTTTTGAGCCATTCTAAGTTCAGGCTTCTCCATATGTTCTTTTTCTATTTTTAAGATTTCTTCTTTAGATAAGAATGTTAACTTTTTCAAATAATCAATTACACATTCATCACTAGAATTTATTAAATATTGATATAAATCATAAGAAGAAGTTTTATTCTTATCAAGCCATAAAGCATTACCTTCAGTCTTACCAAACTTAACACCATTTGCATCAAGTACAAGTGGCATAGTCATACCAAATAACTCCACATTATCACGTTTACGAGCAAGTTCAATACCTGTTGTAATATTCCCCCATTGATCTGATCCAGCAACTTGTAAAGTTACTCCTTTAGTTTTATTTAAAACAACAAAATCCATACCTTGAAGAATTGTATAAGCAAATTCACAAAAAGTAATACCTGTTTCCAATCTTCTGCTTATGATATCTTTATCTAACATATAATTTACATTAATATATTTTCCATAATCTCTCAAAAAATCAAGTGTTGTTAAATCTTTCGTCCAATCATAATTATTAACAACTTCAAAACCAAATATTTCTTTTGCTTGTTTAGTTAAACCAGCTACATTTTTTAAAACATCTTCTCTCGTAATCATTTGACGTTCCTTGCTAGGTTTAGGGTCTCCAATTAAACCAGTAGCTCCCCCAATTAATAAAATTGGTTTGTGTCCATATTTAGCTAACCTACTAGCAATCAAAAACGACGAAAAGTGACCAATATGCATAGAATCCGCTGTAGGATCTGTTCCTATATAAAAAGTTAGCTTCTCTTCATTTAATTTTTTTCTTAATTCTGGACTAGAGATATCTTTTATTAAGCCTCTCCATTCCAAATCTTCAAAACAATTCATCATCTATTCTCCTCTTTTCTATAAAAATAAAAAGTCATGAAACTTAAGGACGAGAAACCCGTGGTACCACCTTAATTCATGACTTTAAATCACCTTATAATATCTTAACGCGACATAACGATTTGACTCCTAGGGTCGTAAATCCTAATCTCCATCAACAAAATAATTATACTAACAAATTATCTAACTTGTCAAACTATTTTATCTCTTAACAAGATTTTTATATTCTAAAGCTGCTTTTATCGACACTTCAGAAATATCTTCTATATCTATCTTTTCCATATTTGTACTAACTTCTTCATAAGTAGCATTTTTTAATATATCAGCAGCTACATCTAAAACATCATAATCATAGTTATTATTAGTATTAACAATTTCTAAATAATATACTTGATCTTGTGGAGCAGAAGCAAAGGCAATCATTCTATTCACTAATTTAGTAGTAGTCTCAAAAACTAAAAACTCAACATCATTAGCTTTTAACTCTTTAACATTAGAAACATTTATACTATTTTCTACCATTGATGCCTTAATAGAATTTTTGGCACCAGTTAAATCAGAATAAAGACCTTGCTCTGTTTTAATATATAATCTAAAAGTATCACCTTCACCATATATTAAAACTCCATTTTCTCTTTTATCATAAGTATACTGTTCTGGTATTTTATAAGTAACACCTAAAATATTAGTTATATTATTTTTGCCATCACTAACATATTTTATCTTTTTATTATTTAAAATATTTCGATTACTGCTATTCGTTGTTGCACAATAATTTTTAGAAAAAAACATTTTACCTAAAAGTACACCAATAACTAAAAATATAATTGCTACTATTATCATAATTGTTTTAGGAACACTTTTACTTCCTGAAGATAAAGTTATTTTAAATTTTTTCTTTTTATTTGGTTCTTCTAAAACTTCCTGACCAGTAGTTGTTGTTTCCCCAACCGTATCAGTATTTTCTTTTACCTCCGGAGCTGTTCCATCAGAAGGAAGAGCTACTTGAGAAACTTCACCAACCGTTGGTATAGCAATATCCACTCTTTCCTCTTGTCTTATCTGCTCCGCTTGTTCTTCATGTTTTTGTTCTGTTAATGCTTCTTCAGAATATGTGGAAACACTGTTTTCATTGGATAATTCACCAGCCCCTTGAGTTAAGTTTTCTTCTTCAACATTTAGTGTAGGTGGTGCCATATTTTCAGTTATATCTACTTTAGGTTCCTCTTCATCTTGTGCTATTTCTTCATTACTTTCTAAATACTCTGTAGCTCCTAAACTTTGACTTTCACCAACTAAATTTGTTGGCTCATTCTCAGTAACTTGTTCTAAACTTTGAGGAACTTCTTGATAAGAATTATTCGCGTTTATATCCCCACTGTCTAAAGTCTCAAGTACCTCAAGCTTATCAACTGAAGTATTGGCATCACTAACAACACTTTCATTTACTAGTGATTCACCATTATTTAATATTTGTTCTTGTGGTGGAACCATAGAATTGTTACTAACACTTTGATTATTCACCAAATTAGCATTATCGACACCACAAACAGGACATATAGTTGACCCAGCAAATAATGGTTTACCGCAATTGCCACAATTCATAATTCCACCTTCCTACTCTATTACAATTATACTTTAGATTAAATAAATTTACAATATAAAAGATATTTTCAATTAACTATTTAATCGCATAAAATTATATTTAAAACCTCTCAAGTCAAAAAACACATAATTAAAAATAAATGAGGCTACGAAAATAATAATTGCAATTACAGGATTAAAATAACGTAATAAAAAAGAAGATATTATCAAAATGATAAAAAAAGCAATCTTATTTGTTTTAAAGAAATTATAAAGAGTATACAAAATAGACATAATTAACATTTTAAACAAAACTGGATATAAATAATATTTCATATCTAGTGGCATTTTAAAATTGAACAAATAAGCAATTAACAAGTACTGTACTAAACTAATTAAAATAATAAAAAGAATTCCAACTACATATTTATGAGTAACCCATCTTTTTTTATCATATCTTGTTGCAATTATTCCATGAATATGAATATATTCATATATATAAAACATAGCAAAATATAAAACAAAATATACATTGTTAAAAACATATAATAATTCTTCTGTAAAAGAATATTCTTTAAACATAGGATAAGAAAGACAATTAAGGACTTGATTAAATATTTCAACATCGTTTTTGGGTAAACATAAAAAAGAATATATATGAAAAAAAAGTACAAATAAATAAAAGATTAATACTACTAGTGTTTTAAATAAAGATTTTTCTGCCATTTTTATTTCATATCCCATTACAAATCTCTTTTCTTGTCTATAAACTTTTTCTTAATTAATATTAATCCTACTATATAAAAAACTATTAAAAATATAGCATATATAATTTCAATTGCAAAATATTTAAACTTATACCCAAAGACTAACGTTGCAAAAGAAATTGGAAAACTATTCGGAAAAACTAGAATGTTAAATGCAACTACAAGAAATAAACTTGTCTTTAATATTTTATTACCTGTATGAAAAATAAAATAAATAATTATAGACATAAGACTTATTATAAGATATCTTAATATAACTAAATATACTAAATAAATGACATTTGTTATTTTATAAAACTGGTATACCCCCAAATAGTAACCATCACTAAATATCGTAGCTACAGTTATATTTAAAATCCAAAAGACAGTTTCTAGAATCCAACCTATGAAAATAACATCACAAATATTATTTTTTATTAATACTCTAATATTTCCGTAACGATGTGCTTGATAAAAGTTGTTTTTATTTTTCTTTAAATACGACCATATATTAAAAACATATAAAAGTAACATTCCCTCAACAACCAACATATTTTGGGAGGCATACCTAATATTAAAGAAAAAACCATTAGATAATTTAAAATCAAATGTTGGTAGAATCAAAAGAAAAAGTATTACAAATATTGTTCCAAAAGTAACATATGAATTTAAGTAAAATTTACATCTATTATAAACCTGTTTAAACATTTTTAACCTTACTGATTAACCCATTATCAAACAAATAAATTTCATCAGATAATTTAATTAAATCTTCTTTAATGTGTGTACTAATAATTATCAATTTTCCCTTTTTCTTCTCATTTAAAAGATATTTAGTAAGTTTATCTACAGTAACTTGCTCTATTCCATTAAAAGGTTCATCAAATATTAAAATATCAGGATTCTCCATAATTACTTGCGCAATCCCAAGCTTTTGTTTCATTCCTAAAGAATATTTACAATACTTTTTATTTTTTTCACCAATTAAATTAACAATTTCTAAGGTTTCTAATATTTTTTCTTCATCTATTGCTTTATTTATATCTGCAAGAAGTTTTAAATTCTCAAATCCCGAAATATCAGGAAAGAAAGCCGATTTTTCAATTAAAATTCGCATATTCTTAGGATAATCTCCAGTTTTGTTTATATCAACACCATCAATAATAACTTCTCCACTAGTTGGAACATATAAACCAGCAATAATTTTTAGAAGCACACTTTTCCCTGTTCCATTCCTGCCATAAAAGCCATAAATATTCCCACCCTCTAAAGTCATAGAAACATTTTTAATAACTTTATTCTTATTAAAACTTTTATATACATTTTTTAATTCTATTTTCATAATTAATCCTCTTCTTTATTATCATTTTTTTCACAATCAATTACCAACTTTTCTTTATTTCTATACCTATAATGTAAAATAACAAATGTAATTATCAATATGGCTATTAACAACCAAATTACTAATAAATTCTCATCTGTATATGAATAATTATAGACAGCTAGAAGATTAAAATATGCTCCAAATGATGAACCAAATAACTTAAATATAATATTATATAAAATCACTTCAAAAAAAATTTCAATGCCAATTATAAGTATATATGATTTAATTACTGCTAAAATATAATTATGCTCTTTTCTTGCAACTATTAAACTTATATTTGTATAAATTAAAGTTAAAATAAAAGCATTTAACAAAAGAACTCCAAAATATACTAAAATGTTACTTGAAAATATTGTATTTGATAAATGATAAACATTAAGTTCTATATTACCAACAAATAATATTATAATAATAAAAATAATAAAAAGCATCAAAGACACTAAAAGAGAATATTTCCAAGAAGAAAAAAACAACTTTTTCTTAACATCATTATAGTTATTTCTAACTAACTCATTTAGTATTACACGACTTCTTAAAAATTTTGTAACATAAAAAGTACTTCCTATTACAATAATCAATATAAGTACAAATTCATTGCAATATTTTCTAACTATTTCCAAAACATAATAATCATAAGTTTCGTATGCTGTTCGCTTGTATCTTTCATAATCATCCCCAAGAACTTTATCACAAAAATCCAAATTTTCTTCACTAGCAACATTTCTGTCTAATTCTTGACATTGACGAACAAGGTCGTCCTCCAAAAATTTCATAACTTTTTCATGTTCAACAACATCATTAATTCCCATAAAAGAAACAAAAAAAGCAAATATTATAAAAAAACTCAACATAACAACAAACATTTTATCTTTTATTTTTCTCATATTTTTACCTCAATATCTTTTAATCAACACAAAAGAAGTATAAAACTTCTTTGTGTATTTAGTGTTATTATCACTTAGAATCTTGAACTCTCCAGTCAAAGCCAACATAAGTTGTAAGAGCAGTTGCATCAACTCTTCTAAATGATAGATTAAACTCTCCGAATGATTGACTTACACTTTGAGACAAAAAATAATCAGTTTGCCCTTGTTTGACAAATACTGTTCCAACTTTATCATATTTTCCCGAAGATAATTTACGTAATAAATTTACTTCAATATTGCATTTTGGACAAGGATCTGTCAATGGAGTAAAGGTCCTCGTATTAGTTACAGACTGTACACCTAACTCTGTCTTTTGAACATCGTTATTTAATTGAACAGTCTTTCCAGCTGGAATTGTCGCAGTTCCATAAATAAGTCCAAACTGATTAAGATTAGTTAATGCTTGAACTAATGCTATGTTTGCAATAATAGCCACTCCCAACATCATGAAACTATACTTTATTATTTTCATTCAATTTTCCTCCTTTCACATTTTTCTGTAAGAAAAACTATAAAAGTAAACTTCCTACACTAAAAAAATAACATATAAAACATGAAAATTTATGTGCATTTAATGCACATTCAAGATTTTCGTTGTGCAAATTATACACAATAACTATTTTTCTATAATTTTGCTAATAACTTTCATAAATAAATTATAATCAACTAAAAAATCATCACAGTCAAAATCACAATTGTCGCTATTTATACTTTTACCATATTTATTTTGACCATTAACATATTTAAAAAAATCTCCACCATCAAGTGCTATATATTTTAAAGTAATCTTGTTTAATTCTTCCATGTAAATTACTGAAACAAAATTTTCACCAATAAAAACTTCATATTCTTTTTTATCGTATTTTATATATAGAGGTTTACCTAAATTAAAATATTTATCAGTTACTTTTTTTATTATTTCATTTTCTTCATATAACTCGTCTTCTAAAATCCTTTCATCTTTATCTTGATAGTTTATAAAAATTTTAGAACTACTATAATTTTTAGATACATTTAACTTATAAATTTTGCTACTCCCATCCAAATAATTTATTTCAAAATAGAAGTTTTCTATAATTTCTTGAAAATCAAGAAAATTTATATATTCTTGATAGTTATAAGTATCAGTAAACTCAATAGGACGAATAACATCGCTGCTCATAATATACTTATTTTTTCCATTACTCTTATATAGCAATGAATAATCTTTTATTGAATTTTCATCTAAAAAAAGAGGAGTAAAAGATAGATACACTCTATCATTGGTTTTCATTATGATACCACTAGTCACCATAAAATCATATTCATCACATTCTATAGAAAATACTTTTACAGAATTATAAAAAAAAATAAAAAAATAACTCAAAAACAAAATAAGAAAAAAAATAACTGTTAAAATTAAAATTTTCAAAAACTTATTAACCTTAGATATCCTTAAATTATTTTTATATAAATACTTAACAGAAGATTCTTTCTCTGAGCTCTTTTTAATTCCTGAACATAAAATCTGATTAATCGATATATCAAAATGAGTAGAAATTAATTCTAAATTTTCTAATGATATCATAACTTTACCCGATTCAATCCTACTAAGATTAGAACGATCCATATTAATACTATCAGCAAGCTGCTGTTGAGATTCGCCTCTTTCTTTTCTTAATTTTTTAATAAACTCACCAATTTGTCTAAAATCCATTAAATGCCTCACTACTCTTAACATCATTATACATTATATGATTTCTTTTTTAAATAGAAAAACATTGTTTTTTTTACCTCATTCATAAATTCTAAATAACTTTTAGTCCTTACTTTGCAAAAGTTTATTATACTCTTATTTTTTTTAGATATTCATATATTATTTTATTTTTCATAATAATAAATCTTTTGCATTTTATGATATTGTCAGTTTAATGTAAAAAAACTATATGATGATATTATATCAAAATATGTCTTATTTTAATAAAATACAAAATTACTACTTTTCTTAAATAAAAACCACACTATTTGTAGTGTGGTTACTAATTTATTTAAATAATAATAATCCTATTATATTTAATCTTCTAATTTATCATGCATATCAGCAAGTAAATCTGCTAGTTTTTTCTTTAAATCTTTTGCTGTTTTTTCAACAACTGGAGCACTTTTCTCTTTAGCCATCTCCATTAAATCTTGAGCTTTATCGTTTAACTCATTGATTTTCTTTTTAGCAATTTTCTTTGCTTTTTCTTTATCCATGTTAGATAAATCTTTTTTTAATTTCTCAAATTGATCTACCAAATCATCTTTAACTTCATTAAGATCAATATCTTTTACTTTATTAGCTAAATTCTTAGCTCCTTTTTTTAAATCTTTTCTAGTTTCTTCTCCACTTTTAGGTGCTAAAAGCATTCCAATTCCAACACCTACTGCAGCTCCTGCTAAAACTTTTCCTAAACCTTTTTTTCCCATCTTACTTTTTCCTTTCCTTTTTTAGTATTTCCTTTAACTCTTCTTCTTCGTCTGTTAGTTCCTCTTCATCCTTACGATTCAAAAGCCTAACAAAAAAGTTTTCAATAGCTATAACACATTTTTCCGTTAAGCCAGTTACTTTTTCACTAACAAGTGAAATAATCGCGAATAAAGAATTTAAACTATTAACTTTTTCTTCGACATTTAAAGCAATTGCTTTAATCTTGTCAATTATATATATGCATTTAATAAGTAAAATAATACCACATACAAGTAAGACTATCAGTAATATATTAACTATTATTGGTAATAGAATATTTAATATTTCCATTATTCATCCTCATCTTTATACATTGAATCAATCAAATTAAATAAATCTGTTTCAATAGTGTTATCTAATCCAGCATCATCATCTGTTTCATCATCTGAAGTTTTATTAACTATTGAATCTAAATCAACTAGTTCTTCTTCATCTTCTTGATCATTTTCTTCTACTGAATCATTTTCTCTTATACTGTCAAACTCACTTGTACTCTCAAATGCATCTTCTATATTATTATTAGCTTTTTCTTCATTTTCTATACTATGATCATTATAATTTGCATTAACTTCTTCAATATCATCATAATTATCCGTTTTTATTATGTCATCGTCAATATCATCAATTGAATGCTTTGGAACCTCTTCTTCTTGAATAACATTCGGTAATTCTCTCTCACTTACCTTTTTGGGCTTATTAATTACTTTTGGTTGTTCTTCAATTGGCTCATTAATTAAATCGGTAATTGCAGTATTTAATTCAATTAATTCTGCTTCTTTTTTCTCTTTAAGAGCTTTCTCTTCTTTTTTCTTTTGTACTAAAGGTTGATCATTGTAACTAACTGGTCCATAACTTCTAGGAACTGCTCCCGTATTTAATTTAGTTAAAGTTTCTGTTCTATCAACAATTTCCTCTGGCTTATAATTCTTATCAAGAATACCCCAAACAGGCGAGATAACCGGTGTATTAGTAAATGGTTTCTTCTCCTTAGAAGGTTCTTCATCAGCACTAAGCATTTTACGATAATCTTTTATTTCTCTTTTCTTTTTCTGTGGAGCTTTTTCTGTTGTAAAAGAATTTACTTCCTTAACTAATTTTATTTCTTCCTCTGGCTCTTCATCAAAGAAATTTAAATTCATATCTTCATAATTTCTTTCACGTGTTGGAATTTTATCATCAAAATCTCTTACATCTGGAAATTTAAAATTATTAGCTTCTTCTGCTACTTTAGGTACTTCTTTTTCTTCTTCTGGTTGTTTAGGTATTTTTATTTCCCTAATCGGATTTTCTTCATCTTCTTCATTATTATGATAATCTATAAAACCAGACGACTCATGTTTTTCTTCTTTTTTCCCTTTTGGAGTTCTTTCAGGTAATTCCTCATTATCATCAACATCATCAAATAATATCTTTTTAAACTTATCAACAAAACTCATAAACCTCATCCTCTTTCTTTAATAACATCAGGATCATAATCATCTTCATTACCTGTATAAGTATCATCAACCTCATCCAAGTAATTAGTATCAACACTTGCGTTATCAAATATATTAACTTGTTCCTCAGCAGATGCAAATTCATTTTTATTCAAATTTGACGCTATAACGTCATCAATATAAGTAACTGATGACAAGATAACAAGTGAGTTAGTAACAACTTCATTTAAATCTTTATATTCACACTTAACCTCAATTTTAGCATAATTGTATACAACTTTAATTAAATAAGAATTACCAGTATCTTTTACATCAATAATTCCTGCTTTATCATCATATTCAATTAATTTACTAAAATAATAATCTTCATTTTCTAAATAAAGAGATGTCTTTTTATTATGATAAGCTACTAAATCAACATATAGATAATAATCATAATATTTACTCTTTATTATTTCATTAAATTCATCTGTAACAGTCGACTTAAGAGTTCTTGGTAAATAATATTTATATCCACTGTTAACATGATTAAATAATTTATACTTACTACTAACGGTCTCTTGAATTAAAGTATCAAGAGATGCATTAGTTACTTTAACACATCCAGAACATATAAATAATGTAAGAGCTACTATTAATAGATATCTTTTCATAATTCACCTACTCTTATATAACTTAATTATAACAAATTTAATAACTAATTTAAATAAGTTTTTATAAAACTACTCCCACTTATTCTTAATTATATCAAAAATAAGAAAAAATTAACTATTTTTCCAGATACTTTACAGCGTCTAGATAGTTAATTTTAACACCTTTACTTTTAAATTTCTTCTCATATTCTGTTTCAATATTTTCAATATCATCTTCGTGTTCTAAATCTAAAGATACTCTTTCAAGAGTATAACCATTAATACTTAAAGAAGAAAGAGAATAAGCAAATAAACCTATATTATCGGTTTTTTGAATGATATGAGGATCACTAGCAAAAATACTATCATACTTATTCAAAAATATTTCACTTGTAAGTCTTCTTCTAGCATGTCGTTTCTTAGGCCAAGGATCAGAAAAATTCAAAAACAACGTTGATATTTCATGATCAAATATTAAATCAATAGTATTAGCATCCATTCTAATTAATTTTAAATTAGGTAAATCTTCCATTTCCAACTTTTGAATAGCTCTTACCATAACAGATTCATATTTTTCAACACCAATAAAATTTATATTGGGAAATCTTTTAGCATTACCAATAATAAAATCTCCCTTACCCATTCCAATTTCTAAACATATTGGATTATCATTATTAAAAAGTGATTTAAAATTACCATATAGTTCTTTTGTAGGAACTACTACATATGGTGAAGATGCAACAATTTGATAAGCATCTTTAACATTTCTTAATCGCATAAAATTTACCTCCACAATTCACAAAACAAAAAATAAAACATATACTAAGTTAGGAGTGATTAATGATGAAAAAAGATCGAAATAGTTTCTTTTCTCAATTTGGCAGTTATGGGTATAATAATACTCAACCACCTATGATGCCACCTCAAGAACAATTTTCTTTTCCAAGTCAACAGATGAGCAGTAATATGTCTTATCAAATGACACCAAGTACACCTATGACACCTATGTATGCTCAAGATAATGATTTAGATGCTAGACTTTCTAAAATAGAAAGAGAACTAAATAGAATTGATGCACGTCTTTCTAAATTAGAATCAGCATCTATTAGTTCAATAAATAATAACAACACTAACACAGATTATAACTTCGCTAATTCAATGTATATGGTTTAATTTTTAATACTCAACTTACCTAAGGTAAGTTTTTTTATTATCTTATTTAACATTTCTATTCCAAATATATGTTCAATTAATCCCATTTTATAAGAAATAATTAAATATATAATACCACCTATTAAAGCATCAATTAAAGAAGTTAAGATTGCTCCCAGTACTGTAAGCTCATTGAATGGTAAAAAATAATTAATTAATCCTAAGAATAAAACCATAATCCCCCCTGGAATAAATGTTTTAAAAATATTCTTTATAGTTTCAGTATATTTAATGTTATTTTCTTTCTTCAATGCATGAAGACCAATAATAACAGATACTGAATAACCAATAATACTTGCTGTAATACTACCTAAATAAGGTTTAAAATTAATAAATTTAAACAAGTACATTATTGGAACATCTAATAAAGCATTAAGAATAAATCCTGTAATACTAACCTTATAAACAAGTTTATATTTACTAAGAGACTGACAAATAGTCGAAACTATTAAATACATGTTTCCAAATAAAGCCGAAAAGACCATTAAACCTAAAATCTCTGGACCATAAGGATTAACATCATAAAATATTGTCCAAACACTTTTTTGTAATATACATAATCCTAAACTCAAAGGAAGGGAAACAAAAACAATCATACTTAAAGACTTATTAACTTTATTTTCAACTTCTTTTGTCTCTTTTTTAGTGATAGCACTAACAATTGTTGGAACTAAACTCATCGTCATCCCCATCGCCATTGCATTAATAATCATACATATTTTAGGACTCCAAGTCGAAATAGATGCAGCAATAAATTCTACATCATCGCTTAAAAATCCCATATTTTCTAAAGTTCTTAATACTAATATTTGATCTGTAAAATTATAAAGATGACTAACAATACTGATAATAACAAACGGAAGTGCATACGTAATAATTTTTTTTGTTATTTCTTTATTACTAATCTTGCTATCTTTTTTATCAGTGATTACATTAATATCACTTTTCTTTATTGCATGCCTTAAATAAATTAATGCCCCTAATCCACCAAAAAAAGCTCCAGATACAGCAATACCAATTGCTAACGATAAAGAACCCTCAAAGACTTTCAATACTAAATAAGATCCCATAAGTATCACAATTATTCTAAGGAGTTGTTCTATTAACTGACTAAACGATGATGGACCAATATACTTATGTCCTTGTAAATATCCCTTAGTTATACTTAAAAAAGGTATGAGTAAAACAGCAGGAGAAACACACCTAACAACAAAAGCAACATCTTTTGCTGTATTAGTTCCTGTTAAATCTCCGATAATAAATTTCCCAATCTCTTCAGCAAAAACAAAAAGAATAACAAAAACTATTACGGAGATAAAACCAATAATTTTTTTACCTATCTTATAAGCTCGTGACTTTGCATCATCATATCCTAAAGCATTATATTCACTTATTATCTTGGCAATAGCATCAGGAAGTCCAGCACTAGATATACCTAAAAATATTAAATATATATTATAAGCATAACTATAAAGTGCTCCACCTGATGAACCAACTATTTTATAAAAAGGTATAACGTAAAGCATCCCCAATATTTTAACTAAAACGATTAAAGATGTAGCTATAATTGTACCTTCAACAAAACTATTCTTTTTCAATTCAAATCATCCCTATACTTTATAATTAGTGCCTTCATTTTTATTAATCTTATCTAAACAATAATTCATTAAATCTTTTCGCCCTCTATTAAATAGAACCTGTGGTAAATCCCAACCAGCTCTTCTATTTCCTTCGATGAATGTACAACCTTTATCAGTAACTGCAACATCCCAACCAACCATATGAATATCACTATTCACTAAAGCCGCTTCAAGACATGTTTTCTTTATAATATCCCAATTTGGTATTTTAAATCCATCAAATTTTATTTTAGAATACGGATGTTCTTCAAATATATTATCATCTTTATCAACAGCACTTCCTACTAAACATCCAGTTTCAACATCAACAAGAACACCCATACCACCTTTGTGAAAATTATCAACATTTTCTATTCCATTACCAAAACGCATCATGGCTAAAACTATTTCAGAAGATCCATTATATGCAAAAGTCATAACACGAATTGTATTAACTGATTTAGGAGCAAAATCAGACACTTTATCATGCTGCTTAACATAACTTTCAAGTAATATATCTTTTTTTATTATTTCATCATAAAACTCATCTATATTATTAATATCTTTGGTAATGATTTTTTTTACATTTGACCCAGCTAAACCATTTACAGGTTTATACATAATTTCTTTGTGTTTTTTTAGAAATCCTTGTAATTCTTCTTTCGAACCATTATAAAAACTTTCTCTATCAATATACTTAGAAAAATTTGCAAGAAAATTGGCTTTAATAGAGAAAAAATCCTTATATGCACTTGGACTTACTATTTCATAAAACTTATCTTGAGTCTTTATAGTAGCATATTCTTTTATTTCTTTTTTCGTTCTAGAATACAATTTATAATTTAAAAAATCTGAATAACCGGACCCAATAAGTAAAAAACAATGCAAAAAGTTAAACATTAAACTTACTTTAGACTTGCCTGTTTCTTTTTTTACTCGATCCAATTTTTTAGAGAAATTACTGAAACTTCCACTAATTGCATATTTAATCATACCCATAATATTCACCAACTAAATTATAACATTTATTTATAAACAATCAAAGCAGAAAAACAATATACTTGTTCCTCTCCAAATACTGATGCTGCTACACTAAATTTGATATCTACAACTTCTTTTTCTTGAATAAAATCATTAATAGCTGACTCTAAATCACTTTCATGATCACAATCAAATACCTTTACTTTCATATTATCACCATTTTTATTAAATAATAAAAACCAGCAATATTTTGTCAAAAAAAATAACAAGTTTATAACTTGTCATATTTTTTTTATTAGTGACCTGTTCCAGAACCGTCGTTATCTCCACCCCATGGACGAAGTAACGCTGCTTCACAAGTACTGAATCCACCACCAGCTGTTGCATCATTAAATGAATTAACTGTACCAAATAGCCATAATATTATTGTTGGAACAAAGAATATACAAACACCAGCAATTGCTCTAAATAAAAGTCTCTTTGCTGCTGTTTTTATTTCTTCATCTTTAGCTGCTGTAACAGCCTTTCCTAAATCCATAATTCCATAAGCAATAATTATAAATGGAATTGCAACTTTAAAAATAGTCAACGCCCATCCAACAAAAATTAAAATATCCTTTGCTGAAGTACAAAATGTTTGTAAACTAAATTGTTCTAAAATTAACATAATACCTCTTCCCTTCATATTTATATTATAAATTAACAACATTTAAAATGTCAACTTAATTACATTTCTTTTACATGTTTTCTTCTATCTTAAAACCTAATTTTCTTAAAAACTCATTTATTGGTTCAAGATTATTATTTCGATCATTAAGAGGAGGTAAATTATAAAACACCTTCAACTTAGTTTCATACTCAAAATCTGGTATTTCTTGATCGTTAACAAAACTCTTATTTAAAAGAATCAAATTATTTTTATTCTCTTCTAAAGCATTTCTATTTTTCTTTAGAAGTTTTGTAAGCATAATATAAGATGGCTCAATAATATATATTATTCTATCACAGAATTTATCTGCTTCACCAAACTCATTTAAATCAATAAATACTGCTGCTACTTCATCATATAGTTTTAATTTACTCTCCAAATCATTTTTATTAAAACATGTTGAAAGATTGGAGTCATGATAGTATAGCATATCTTGTCTAAACATTTCAATACCGATAGCTTGTAACCCATGGGCATTCATTTGTCTTACCATCATATTTATTAAACTTGTAGCTCCAGCATGATTAGTTAGATTAACAAAACCTATAACTTCTCTAGCTCCAGCTTCTTTATAAACAACAGTATGTTCACTTACATACGCATCTCTTTCTCTAATAGTGTCTTCTTCACTCATAACTAAGTGTTTTACATTATCATAACTATTAGGAGTATTATATAAAAACTTTATACCCTCAAAATTACGAGTAAAATTATAAAATCCGCAAGCTATTAAATTAGCCATATAAAACTGACTATTAACTACAGGATCATTGTTTAAAAGTATAATAACACGACTCGGATCAACAGAAGTAGATAACTCCTTTATCACATCAAGGTTTTGATAATCCATTATTGAAGTTATATCAATTATCATCTTATTAAAATATAAATTAACAAATTTACTTAATAACTCTCTTAATTCAAATTGACCATCAATACGCTTTATAATATCAATATCTAATCTATCAATTATACTTTTATTTTGATTAGCTGTTACAACATTCATACCCTCTTATCCTCTCTTAACAACTTCCTCTAGAAGTAACACAATCCTCTGGAAAATAAATATTAGAAGTTTCACCTGTTACATTAAAGAAACTACTAGTATTTATTACTGGCAAGGAAATAGAAAAAAACACGTAAACCTTATAGTAAGAAGCTGATAGTTGACCATTTGTATTGTATGAATCAACTCTTTGAAGACAATAATTGAATGCCTCCCCACTCGTCACATCCCAAGACTTTGTTACTTGATTTTTACTAATGCCTCCCCATTTAAGTTCATCATTATTAAAAAAGTTAGAACATTTGCCTTTAGACGAATATGATATATCATTCATTAAGTTACTGATATCATCTAATGCTTCCCTATTTGGTCCACCGTGCTTTTCAATTCTTTCTACAATTCCATTTTTCATTCTAAATGCTTTAGAATAATTAATGGAAAATGCCAAATAACCAGAGAATAATGCAATAAAGGTAAGAACAATACCTAACAGCCATGTTGCACCTATGGCCTCTTTCATGCATTTCTCTCCTTTTTACTTAGTTAACGTTGTTTGCGCTACATTTAATTTCTTTTTTATCAGCACAGTCAGTATCAAAATCTGTAGCACTATTAGTCCCTTGTCCGCCATCAGTAGGGCAATAATAACATGTACAAAGTTCTCCACCACCAGTTGCCCCAGTACAATCACAATCAAAAGCTCCTGAGCAATATGTACTTCTCATAATATTTGTTTTAATTGTTGGCCAAATTAGTGTTGAAAATAGAGCTGCTATTGCTGCGATTGCAACTACAGCTACTGCAGTCATACTTAATTCACCTGTTGCGTCTTTCATTTAAACATCTCTCCTTTATTTTATATCTAAATTATACTATTATTATTCGACATATTCAAGTAAGTTATGCACTCATTTTACATTATCTTAAAAAGTATTGTCTTTAGGATAATATATTGCTCCAGTTTCACCTGATACTCTAAATGTATAAATATCACCAAGTACTGGCAAATTAAAACCTAAAAATATTGTTAAGTTATAATAATATTTATCTTCGCCACCATTTTGACCAGCTCTTTTCACTCTCGAAACACAATAATTTTGTTTAGTAGTTGGATTGGTTGTAACATGTCCATTAAGTACACCAATATATTTTGAATCATCATCTGGAACTCTACAATTCCCAGTCTGTCTATAACCACTGGCATGCATCAACTCATCTATTTCTTTTTTAGATGTATTATTCCAACCATCATATTGTTCTAATTTTGTTACTAAAACCGTTTTTAATTTATAAGCATTACTATAGTTTATAGATATTGCAACATAAGCAATTAAAACCATCATAAATACAATAACTATAGAAAACAACCATAAACCACTAATAGATTTGTTCATAACATCACTCCATTATTCTAAGAAAATTATACTAATTATTATAACTTTTAACAATCTAATCAGAGAAAAAAAAGAAGTGTTTACACACCTCTATTCATATTTATATCGTCCTTTACTCTTCTTCAAATATCTGTATAGTAAAACACTTGATACAGCTAAAACACCAATTAATAATGCAATTGCAACAATATATTTCCAAGTATTAGACTCTTTTTTTATTTTAATAGTATATTGACAAGTAGTTCCATCTTCAGCGCGTACATCAATTTTAATAGTTGATCTATTTTTTAATTTTTCATTACCTTCAATCGAATATGTAGCATTTGCTTCATCACTTAAAACTACTTCAAAATCTAATGTACTAACATTTTTTGGTAAAGTTAATTTATAACTATACATGTTAGGTGAAAATTCAATTGGATATTCTTCTGAATATATATTAGCTAATGTACAATCATTATTTAAATTTGTATATCTATTAACTTTTAAAGTAACTTCTCTTTTATCACCAGATACAGAAGTAACTATGATTTTTATCTCATGTTCTTCATTTGGCATACCTGTATTTCCAATTACTTCATAAGTACTACTTGGATCTTCAAGTTCTACAGAAACATTAACATCAGGAACATCATAAAGTAATTTTAAAGTATAAGTATCTTTATTTTCATTATATTTAATATCTGTATTATTAACCATTATTTTTTTTATTTTAGTATTATTTGTAACTACCTCTTGAGTAGTTGTAGTTGGTTTGTCAACTGGTATTGTTGGCATTGGAGGATTAGTCCCCGTTCTTCTAGTAGTAGTTTTCTTTGTTGTTGTCTTTTTTCTAGTTGTAGTTGTTGTTTTTTTAGTAGTTGGAACCGTTGGTCTAACAGTTGGATCAATCACTATACCTTGTTCAGTATAAGGACTACCATCAGCTTTACGTGTACAATCTACATACAAAACTTTTGTACAATATCTAACATTATAGGTATTACAAGTTCCCGAATAGTTAGAACATCCATCACTAGAAACTTTTACATAAGGAGTTCCATTATTATTTTGACATGTATAATCATTATTACGAACTTGATCCCTTTTGGAATATACTCCACCAGAACATACTACCTCATAACAAAATCTATGATAATAATCTTTTATCCCTCTAGGAATTACCCATGATGGACTAGCAAAAGCATTACACTCATATCTATCAATTCCATCTTTTCCAATAGGAATATCTGCTAATACATTATTTTTCCCTACAAACATTGTTAATAACATTATAGTTATCAACATTATTTTCTTTTTCATAAAAATTCACCCACAGTCTTTAAAATTCACTATAACTAAATTATAAAGTATCTATCAGCACTTTGCAACCTAGTTGACAATCAAAAACTCAATTGTTTACTTTCTTCTATTCTCACTAATTAATTCTAAATCTTCTGTTAACTGTTTAATTCTTTCAATTATTCTTTTAGACTTAACAATATCTATTGAATTTTTAGTATTAGCTAAATGTCCTTCTAACTCTTCAATCGTCAAATTAGAAGTGAACAAAGTTGGCAATTTAGAATCCATTCGATACTGTAAAATAGTTCCAAGTATTTCATCTCTACTCCAAGGAGTAACTGTTTCTGCCCCAATATCATCAATAAGTAAAATATCAGTCTTTTTTAGTAAATCCATCTTTACATCAAAATCATCATAAAAAGATTCTTTTAAATTTCTTAACATCTCAGGAAAATATATTATTGTCGTCTTAACCTTTTTTCTTGCGAGTTCATTTAGCAAAGAAGCTAAAATAAATGATTTCCCCGAACCAAAAGAACCGTGAAGATAACACCCTTTAATATTAGAATTTTTTTGATAATTAGTATAAAAGTTTTTTACCCATTTTATAACATGAGCTCGATTTTTATCATTAAGATCAATATCAGACATACGAGCATTTTTTATTATTAAAGGTTCTTCAAAGACATTTGAACTATATAATTCTTCACTTAAAGCTTTATTCTTATACTTACATGCAACAAAGTCAAAACGTAGTCGGTTATCATTTACTTTAGGATAACAAACGCACCCTTCCATCTTATTTTTACACTCTAATAAGCTACGACATTTTTTACAGTTTTCAAGTTCTTTAACCGTTGTTTCTAATTTTGAAGTATATTTTATTGCTACCTCATCAGTTATTTTTAATCTTTTTATTAAAGTAACAAACTCTTCATCTTTTAAGGCTTCTTTATAACTTTTTAACAATTCATTATCCAAATTTTTGGTATCCATATTTTTATTTACTTCATCTATACTTCTCATTTGCTTCACCTAAACTCCTCAAACATCGATTCAAGTTCTTTTAGTTCTTCTTCACTCATCTCTTCACGACTATTTTCTTTATTCATCCAAGATGGAGCCTTGATTTCTGTCTTTTGACTACCTTCTTTTACTGTTTTTACTACTCTTTTATGTCCTTTTTTAGCAGCTTCCATAGCTTCTGGAACTGTCTTAATTCCTTTTCGACTCCATGTAGAAGCAATGGCCTCTAAATATTTTTGATTTAATTTTCCATCATTAACTCTTAAAGCATAGTCTATTAAAACATTTATAACCCCAGGGTTCAAATTAAAATCTACTGCCAAATGTTCCATTAGTTTTAAGTCTCTTACTGTTGGTTTTATTCCTTTATTTTTACTTTTTAAAAAATCATAAGGTTTCGTATTTTCAAAAACATAAATCATTTTAGCTCGATTTGAAGTGTCTCCCTCAGGTGTTTTTAAATGATCTGGTTGAGTTCTGTAGACTATTGTAGGTAAACTACCGTTATGATTATATTCATAATTCTTCCTAGCAGCATCTCTTAACTTTTCTTTATTGATAAGGCCATATTCATCTATAACTAATCTTAAAATCTCACTCATCTTTATCGTATCAATATTATAAATATAAGCTAATTGATTAATTAAGTCTTTTGTCCTTTTATTAAAAGTTTTTGCATTAACCATTCCCTTGGGAATAGAAATTTCTAATAAATCAAAATCTATAACATCATTTAAATTAATAACAGCACGAGTTTGTTTTCTAACTTCCTCTTTTAGAGCTTCTCTTTGAGTTGCTGATTTAAATGTCACATTCATATTACTAGTTATTTCTGTAAATCCTTCTTTTTTTATACTTTGCTTTTTATAATATTGAACGAGATTATTGTATTCTTTTTCGCCAATATTATTTAAAAGCAAAACACCTAAAATAGGATGATTCAAAAAATCACTTGGTGCCATAGGCGAATAAAGTTCATATATATATTCACTTATATTTTCATCTTCTTTAAAAAAACTTTTTAACAAACCTAAAGCTTCCAAAGATTGACGAGCTTTTACAATTATTTCTAGAGAACTTTTTAAAATAGTCATCAAATGATGATGTGTATAAGTAGTACTAACAATCTCTAACTTATCCAAATCACTCCAAAGAGTCAAATACAAACTTACAGCAATTGGACCAATTATTGGTTCATAAAGACTAATAAGCGTTTTCTTATCATTTTCTGTTAATACAGTTTGATTTACAACAACATATGTATCAGCTGGATAAGTGCCCTTCATCTTTATCACCTCACTATAAAGTTTTTTATGTATCACCATTATTCTAACACATTTTTATTACTCACAAAACAAAAAAGATACCTAAGCATCTTCTTCATCATTCTTTTTTTCTTTTTCTTCTGTTTCTTCATCTGGTTTAATTTCAATTTCATACCCCAAAGAAGAAAGTATTTCATTTAACTCTTCACCTAATTCTTCATTTTTCTTATTAAGAATGTATCCCAAGCTTATACCTCTTGAATAACAGCAATAATCATTGGCTTACATTCAGTTTCATGATAAAAATATTTACTAAGTTCTTCTCTAATCTCATTTTTTATTTGATTATAATCCACATAATTAGGTGTCGTATTTTTTTCAATAATATCTAAACTCATTCGTTTAATTTCCTCTATCATCTCTAAGGAATCCTTAACATAAATAAATCCTCTAGTAGTTACTTCTGGACCAACCAATACATTTTTGCTTTTCTTATCTAATGTTGCGGAAATTAACATAATACCATTTTCCCCCAACATTTCACGGTCTTTTATAACAAGTTCACCAACATCATCACTTGACTTACCATCAATTAAAACATCTTCAACTTTAATAGTTTCAAACTTATTTTCTAAAACACCATCAACAAAAGAAACTACATCACCATTTTGTTTTAAAATTATATTACTTGCAGGTATTCCTAAAGATGTTGCTAAATCAGCATTATTAACCATCAAACGATATTCTCCCTTAACAGGCATATAATACTTAGGATTAACAAGATTTAACATTATCATTAAGTCTTCTTGCGAAGCGTGCTGTAAAATTGTTTTCTCTTTTGGAACGGTAAAACTTTTTGCCCCAAGCATCGCGATATCATTTTGAATTGAAACTAAAAGTTTTTCATTAGCATCATAGTTTGGTTCAGCAAAAACAAAAGTATCACTTGTCTTTAATTTAATGAATTTATCATTCCCATAAACAATTCTTTCCACTGCTCGATAAGGTTTCTCACGATCATCACAAATTAAACATATACAATTTTTACTATCTAAATCTGATAAATCACCTATTATTTTTTTATCATCAAATAAATAACCATTTTTTAAAGCCATATTAACAATATTTTGTAATTTTTTTCCCATTATAACAATACGACGATGCATATTATTAGCAGCATCTATTACTTCTTGAATGGTATGTAAATGAATTGGAAGAATAGAAATAATCAATCTTCCATCATTGTGATTCATCATATCTTTAAACCATCCTGTTAAACGGTGATTTGGACTAGTATGTCCTTGATGCTCTGAAAATGAAGACTCACTCATTAGCATTAAAACACCTTGTTTACCAACATAAGCTATTTTACCTAAATCCATTGAATAAGCCCCATCCATTGTTGGATCAATTATAAAGTCTCCAGTATAACAAATAGCTCCATCTTTTGTATTAATTACATACATTACAGCATCTGGTACTGAATGACTAACATTTATTGGGAATATTGATACATCTTTGAAACTTACCTTCTTCTGCGCCTTTATTTCAACTATATTTTTTTCATTCAATCCTTCTAATAAAAGGTATTGTTTAGTATAATTTGTAGCATATACTTTTATTTTAGGTATCTCTCTAACTAAATCAAATATTCCACCCATATTTTCTAGATGGGCGTGAGTTAAAAATACACCAACTATTCTATCTTTATTATCAATTAAATATTGATAATTAGGAATAATATAATCTATTCCATACATACTATCAGTTGCATATTTTAAACCACAATCAAAAATAAATATTTTATTATCTATTTCAATAACGTAAGTGTTTTTACCACTTTCATTAAGTCCACCTAAAGCGAACATTTTTATTTTACTCATTTTTTTCCTTCTTTCAAAAAAAGAAATAAAGACGACTCAGTAGTTCCATTATAACACAAATAAGATGAATATTCCACAAAAAAGTAAATGAACAAAAGTTAAATAATAATATCTCAAAAACTTAATATCTTTTTTTGATATCGAAATATTATCTTGTTGACTATTTTCCTATTTATCTTTTGTAAAATCTTCCCTTACAAAGAAAAAAACTATAAATTTTCTTTTTCTAAAATTTATAGTTCTTCCTTCTTTCATCTCTCTCTTTACCATACTTTTTCATTTCTTCAGGATTTATTTGTCCAGAAACTAATTGTAAGAACCTTCTAGCTTCTTCAAAATATTCTGAATAAATGGAACGGGACTTTTCAAATTCATATATCATTTCTGCTTGTTCTGGATTATTTGTTAAGGCTGGAATAGTCATTTCTATAAAGGGAATGGTGTCATCATAACTTTTAGTAATTGATGTATGTTCTTTATAAATTTCTAGTTCTTTACCAGTCAATTCGCTGACTCTTGCTTCATCTACAATTTCAAAGCCATAGTTTTCTTTAAAATAACTACTTTTAAATATCCTTTTAGTTATAGTATCAATTAAATATAATACACCATCTATTTTGACTTCCACAAATGGCCTTTTACTATCAATCCTTACTCCCCTAGTAGGAGAATTATAAAAGACATTATAGAATGTGGCATCAGGGAAAATAGAACTAACAGCTGTATTTGGATCATAAATATTTACTAGGTGGTTTAGCTAAAAAAACAGATATGGGACATCCTCCGGTAATGCAAAGACATTTATATCTAAATTCTTCTTTCATCCATTGTGGAATACCACATACATTGGGATGTGATTCATATTTATAATGTTCTAAATCTTCTCTTATGCACATATTGTCTAAGTCTAAAGATTGTTTTTCTGCTTCAATTAAATCTTTATATACTAAGGCATCCATGATAGTTGCTTTGATAGCTTCTCTATCAAGTTCACTCATGTTAGGATGTTTATCAATATACTCTAAAATATGCCAGCATTTATAAAAGACATCTTTCATTAAAAAATCATATTCTAATAGTTTCTTCATATATACCCCACCAAAAACGTTTATATTATATCACAAAATACAAGAAAGAATTGTATTTACCTAAATGAATAAATCTTTTTTATCGTAAAAGTATTTTATCCCCTCTTAACATATTTATATTCATCAATTTGTTTAAATCCAGCAGCCAAAGCATTTTCTACTGAATGTATATTCTCTGGTTGAATACTTACATATAGTGCCTTATATTCTTGATAAGTTTTTAATACATATTCTGCATATTCTCTATACAAAAGTTTTGAATAATGATGTCCTCTATGCTCTTTTAATATACCAATTACAAGTTCTGGGAGGTCAAATATCCAAATTAACCCCACCATACCAACTAACACACCATTGTGATATGCAAAATAAATAGATGCATACCTACCATTTTTTCTGTCATAATTAACTGAATTTTCAAAAGACCAAAATGGTTCCATATATGCATTGTAATCTTCATCATCTTCAAAATATTTTGTATATTCCTGATGATCAGAATTACAACTATCATATTCTTCTAATTCAAATGATGAAAGTTTAATTCTTTCCATAAAAACTACCCCTCTAATATAATCAAATTTTTATTCTCTACATAATATTTCCTAACAAATTTATCAGATATTATATAACAACACTTAAAAAAAAGCAAAAAAGTCTCCTTTTAGAGACTTATTTTAAATAATCATCATTTATATCAATTTCATCAACAATATCATCTTCTATTTCTTCATAATCGTCCATTTCATCTTCAACACTTACTCTAACCATTGTATCCCCAATAACTTCAACTCCCATTTGTTTATCAACTGTAAGTTTTATTATTCCATCCTCAACACTAACATCTGTTACACTTGGCTGATTTAAACTTCTAACAATTATTTCAGAATTATTATTTATTTTTGAATTTTCTTTTAATTTAACTTTCATTGGATCTTGATAATTAAAATTTTTAATAATAACATTAGTTTTTGTATTATTATCATAAGAATACCAAATATTTACATCATAGTTACCAGATACTACAACTACACCATTTAAAATACTTCCTGAAAATGTATGATTAATAACCCAACAACCTAAAACATTATCAAGCCTATCACCAAAAGACACTTCTCTATCTTCTCTTATCGTTTTTTTACCCTTTCCAATTACTGCCTTAGTAACAATTTCTTTATAATAAGCCATAAATACCTCCTAAAATATCCTTTTACTATATAGTATGCATGACCTAAAATAAATTTAATAAATAAAAAAAGATAAGACATTTTCTTACCTTTTCCATTATTTATAACTTCTCCATCAATTAGTTCTAATTTCCCAGCAGTTATAGATATCGTTGAGCTATCACTAGCACTTACAATTTTTCCACCATAAATTTTACCTCTGCGTCATATTGACTGGAATTATTTGTAACCTCAAAGTTTAAGTTAGATTCATCCATCAATTCTACTAATTCCTTCGTTTCAAAACTTATTTCTTGTTTATTTTCGCTTATTATAGAATTAGTCTTATCTTTATCATCCAATATAGCTTCACTAAAATATATTTTATAATCACTTTCGTTAGCTCCAATAAAAGCTTTACCATTAATAACAAGTGTAGTAGCTACTCCCGCAAAACCTATTACCAACAACAAAATAACAACTAACAACTTATTATTATTTTTTAAAATTACTCACCTACATAATCTACAAAAACTCTATAGTCATCACTTACAATATTATTAGCCACCTTAATCACAAAATCTTTGCTTTCATTTTTTTCGATTCTTTCTAACAAAATACTAGATGAACCTAATGGGTTTTCACCATTATAAAACTCGACTTTTATGACTACATTTCTTCCAATATCAGTATTTTTAATTGTTCCTGTAACACTTGTGAGTTTACTCATTTTTTTTATATTAACATTACTAATTTCTAAATTAACATTATCTCCAGTACTTACTTTTTTAAAGCCAGCAAGATCTTCTTCACCAAGAATCATTTTCGCATCTGCGTACTCTTTTCCCTGTTCTCCATCTTCACTACTTAAATTTTCATCATCAAAAAAATTTTCATCAATTTCATTTTCCTGTGTATTAAGTTCTGGTGTTCCACTTACGTTTTTATCTGGTAACAGGTTAATCACCACAACAAGCATGAAAAAAACCGCAAAAACACAATAAGATATCATCATATATTTTCTTTTCATAATAAAAGCTTCTTTCTATGTATTTAATTATATAAAAAACAGAAAAACAAAGCCATCCAATTTTGTAAAGTATACATTTTATATACACAAATTAAATATCACCAACTTACAAAAATTATGATATAATCAACTTAGGTGAAATTATGAAAGATTGTATATTTTGTAAAATTATAAAAGATGAAATACCATCAAAAAAGATTTATGAAGATGATATTGTTAAAGTTATCATGAATATTAATCCTGAACAAAATGGAGACTTACTTATTCTATTAAAAAGACATGCCGAAAACTTTACTAAATTAACTGATGAAGAAAATGTTCATATAAATAAAATTTTAAAAGATTTATCTGTATTAGTTCAAGAAAGATTAGATTGCACAGGATTTCAAGTAATAACTAATTCAGGATCTTGTCAAGAAATTAAGCATTTTCATATCCATCTAACCCCAGGGTATGATTCTGTCCAACCAATAGTTGACTTAGAAATAATTTATGATAAATTAAAATAATAAATCATCATAAAAATTATAAATATGCAGACCTCAAATGGCTTGCATTTTTTATTCACAAAAAATCCACAACTGTGGATTTTAATTGATTTTCTTTATTTCATCATACATTTTAAGATATGCACTTTCCAACCAATGAAGACCATCTGATGAATCACTAGAATATTTAAGATCACTTTCTAAGATATAATCGTTACTATCCAATATATGCAAATTTGGATATTTTTTAGAACCTATTCTTTCTTCCCAAATATCAATTGCTTGATTAAATAAAGCAATATCGTCATTTATTAAGTTAGTATCCTTATAATATTTAGTTATCTCTGATGGTATTAGTCTTGGTTTTATATAAAATATTTTAACATTTGGAAAGGTAGTAGCAACTCCAGATAATGAATCATATATTCTTTTGACTAAATTATCACTATTCATAACATCATTAAAATATGATACCTGCAAAAAATCATCTACACTTTCAACTCCCAATTTATAAGAATCATATTGCAAATTATAAACCAAATCATTTGCTCCACCATTCATAATTAACAATGAACCATCTCTTATATTTACTGCTTTTCCAAACAGTTGCATTCTTATTTGATTTTCTAATATTAACTGTTTTTCATCAACATATGTAGAGTTGAATAGCATTGCTCCATTTTCTGATAAATTTAAAACATTATTAGCTAAACCATCATTTTTCAAATAATAATCAAAACTCTTTTGATCATTTCCATAACCATTCATGATGCTGTCTCCAACTAAAACAACATCATAATTAGTTCTATCATATACTTTATCGACACTTGAATCTCTTTCAATTGCATTAGAAATTAATTTACAAGAAAAGTTAATTTCTTTTGCCTCTATCAACGGTTTATTTAAGTTTACAGAGATTGTTCCATCTCTTCTTTTTCCGGCAGATATAACCATTTCTTCTGGTGTTACTGATACTGAATATTCATTACTTAAAGGAATATTGCATTCAATCGAGACCTCAGCATCATAAAAACTTGAATTATTTAAAACTGAAAATACTAAAACAGATGATTCATTTGGAATTGTAAGCTCATTCGTCGAATAATTAATAGTTTTCTTGTCTTCGCTTATTACACTACTAGAGACTACTAACTCATCTAACATCGCACTATAAAAAATCACATCAAAATCTTCTTTATTTTCACCGATATTTGCAATAACATTAATAAATAGATTGGTAGAAACTGCAGCAAAACCTATAATTAAAAATAATATTAATAAAAACGCATTCATCTTTTTCATTTTATCCCTCCTTTATTTTGACATACTTACATAATCATAACATGTTTACTTTTATTAGCAAGGTCAAGTCCAAATTTCAAGAAGATATTTTATAAATTTAGACATATCTTTACATTATTATAAACAAAAAAAGTCACTTAGTGACTTTTCTTATTTTATAACGATATTAACTATTTTTCCTTTAATTACTATTACTTTTACTATTTCTTTTCCATCAGTGTGTCTTTTTACATTTTCTTCTTCAAATGCTGATTCTTTAATTTGATCTTCTGTACTATCAACTGGTACAGTTATAGTTCCTCTTAATTTACCATTAACTTGTACTCCAATAGTTAAGAAGTCTTCAACTATTTTAGACTCATCAAACTTTGGCCAAGATTCAAATGCAATTGTATCATCATGTCCTAAAACAGTACTCCATAATTCTTCTGTAATATGTGGAGCAATTGGATTAAGTAATTTTATGAAACCTTCTGCATACTCTCTTGGGAATACATCCTCTTTATATACAGCATTAATAAATACCATTAATTGACTTATTGCTGTATTAAATGCTAATGCCTCATAATCAGAAGTTACCTTTTTAACAGTAGCATGATAAACTTTTTCTAAATTTTTATTCTCACTATCAGATATTCTATTTTCATCAGCATATAATCTCCAAATACGATCTAAAAACTTTTTAGCCCCTTCAACACCTGTTGGACTCCAAGGCTTAGAAGCTTCAAGCGGTCCCATGAACATTTCATAAAGTCTTAAAGTATCTGCTCCATAATCCCGGATAATATCCGATGGATTAATAACATATTTAGGGAATCTCTTACCCATCTTTATTCCATTTTCTCCTAAAATCATTCCTTGATGAACTAACTTCTTAAATGGTTCAGCAACAGGAGATAATCCTTTATCATAAAGATAACGATTCCAAATTCTAGAATACATTAAATGTCCAACTGCGTGTTCTGGTCCACCAACATATAAATCCACTGGCATCCAATGTTTTAATAACTCTTGATCTGCAAAAGCGTTATCATTTTTAGGATCAATATATCTTAAGAAATACCAACTAGATCCTGCACTCCCTGGCATTGTAGAAGTTTCTCTAACTCCTTTGACACCATTTTTCTCATATTTTTTCCATTCACTGGCATTCTCAAGAGGAGCAAGTCCAATATGTCCCTTATAATCATCAAGTTCTGGTAAACAAAGTGGCAATTCTTGATCTTCTAAAATATAGTCTGATCCATCCTCCATATGAACGATTGGTACAGGCTCCCCCCAATATCTTTGTCTTGCAAATATCCATTCACGCATTTTATAATTAACTTTTTTAGTTCCTTTACCATGCTCTTCTAACCAAGATATTGTTTTTTCAATAGCTTCACTCTTTAATAAATCATTTAAATCTAAAATATCTATCTTATCTATTGCTTTAGAATGCTTATAAGTTTCTATATGTAATTCATCTTTTATTTCTGACTCGATAACTTCTTTTGAAACCCATTCAACACTAAATTCTTCATCATCATCTAAATTTTGAGAACCTTTTTCATCATCTACTAATTTAAATAAAAAACCAGTCGATATTATATTAAAATATTTATCCTTATTAAAAGCATAATAATGATGATTTATTTTTGGAAGTTCAGAAATAAATTCTAAATTTTTATAACCAGTCTCTTCGGCTACTTCTCTTAAAGCACATTCAAGTGGAGTTTCTCCGTCATTAATAGATCCACCAATAAATAAACGTCCACCTTTATCTTTCCAATTTATTGTTAAATACTTATCATTTTTTTCATCATAAACAATAGCGACAATTGAATTCTTTTTAAATTCATTTTCATGTGGTGTTCCAGTAACTTGTAATGGAGTACAAGAATTAATATGTACACCATCTTCAGTCATTGCACCTTCTCCGTTAAGTACACGTCTAGCATCATACTTGTGAGCTTCCGTTGTTAAAGAGTCTATTAATTCATTTTCCTGAATCCATAAGTAATCAGCTAAAGCTTTTTCTTCATCACTTATATTTACTTGTTCTAAACTATTTAAATGTCCAACAATCGTATGACAAGTAATATGACGATTAACATCTTTATGAGCTGCATAGAAATTATCAAAGTAAATAAATTCTAATTCTTTATCTATTTTAATATCAGTATAACCAGTTTCTTCAACTACTTCTCTAATACCAGCTTCAATTACTGATTCATTTCCTTCAATTCCACCCATAACAAAGTTTATCCAATTAAACTTTTTATTATGAACACATAAATATTTATTTTCGCTAGGATGTTTAATAACAACATTTACTACATTACGATTAGTCATTGGCTTATCTTCTCTAATTTGTGAGTCTCCTGTACCTACAAAAGATTTTGCTAAAACTTGAACTATTGGTATATTAAACTTTTTAGCAAATTCATAATCACGATCATCATGTGCTGGTACAGCCATAATAGCACCAGTTCCATATGTAGATAAAACATAATCGCTTATATAAATTGGTATACGTGAATCATTAACAGGATTAATTGCATAAGCACCCGTAAATACACCAGTTTTTTCCTTATTTAATTCAGTTCTTTCCATATCATTTTTTAAAGCACATTGAGCTTTATAATCTGCTACTTCTTGACGTTTATCTTCAGTAGTAATTTTATCAACTAATTCATGCTCTGGTGCTAAGACACAGTATGTTGCACCAAATAAAGTATCACATCTTGTTGTAAAAACTGTAAATTTATCAGAATAACCATCCACAACAAAATCAACATGAGCACCAATTGACTTACCAATCCAATTTTTTTGAATTTCTTTAGTAGAATTTGGCCAGTCAATAGTTTCAAGTCCCTCAAGTAACTTTTCTGCAAATGCTGCTTGATCAATACATAATTGACGCATATTTTTTCTAATTACTGGATATCCTCCACGTTCACTTTTACCATCTATTACTTCATCATTGGATAAAACAGTTCCCAACTCTTCACACCAATTAACAGGCATATCAATATACTTTGCATAACCATCATTATACAATTGTTTAAATATCCATTGAGTCCATTTATAAAAACTTGGATCAGATGTAGCAACTACACGATCCCAATCATAATCAAAACCTAATTCTTTTAACTGTTTAGTAAATGTTTCAATATTTTCATCTGTAAATTTACTAGGATGATTTCCTGTTTGAACAGCATACTGTTCAGCTGGAAGTCCAAATGAATCATATCCCATTGGATGTAAAACATTATATCCTTGCATTCTTTTCATTCTTGATATAATATCTGTTGCTGTATAACCTTCTGGATGTCCTGCATGTAATCCAACTCCTGAAGGATAAGGAAACATATCTAACGCATAAAACTTAGGTTTAGAAAAATCCCTTATATCAGTTTTAAAAGTCTTATTACTATCCCAAAAATTTTGCCATTTTTTTTCTATCTCTTTATAATTATAATCCATAATTACCAACCTTTCTTTTTCAATATATATCCTATAAAATTATAAACTATTAATATTAACACCGTAAAAATTAAAAGTGAAATACCTAAAACTTCCAGATAATTTAAATTAACAAATAAAACCATCATTATTGGTATTGATAAAATAAAAGTATTAGCAAAAACAATTATTTTACTCAATATTCTAACTCTTTTTTTACCCATATTTAAATTAAACTTTTTAGATATAAAATTATATACCTTACTATTACCTAACGTATTTTTCTTATCTGGTATATAAAACTCTAATATATAGAGGACTAATAATATTATCAAAAAAATTATTAAATACCATAATAAATATTGCATATACTTTCCTCCTTAAATAAAAAAAGCCTTCATCCAAAGGACGAAAGACTCGTGGTACCACCTTAATTTATACTCTAATGATTAATAAAGAAATCACCCTAACACATCCAAAAACAAGTTCAATTATTCATCTATATTACTTTCCACCACCAGTAACTCTCTTTTATAGACTCCTAATCTACTACTTTTTCTTCCTCTGCTTGATAATGATTATACTAAACTTCAGCTAAATATTCAAGGAGTTTTAAGAATAAATTAATATATTTTTGATGAACTCCTAATTTCTTTAATTTACGAACTTCAATACGTTTTTGCTTTATATCAGTATCACTAAGAAGTGTTTCACCAATAACATTTTTAATCTTTGTTTGAATAGGTAAGTCATTTAGAATTGATTCTATATCATCATTAACTAATCTTACTGCATCTATTTCTAAATTCTTTCCTTTAACAGATATAGTTACTTGTTTTAATGTTGATAAAGCTGGTAATTCAATTACAAAATCATTATCATCAACATAACTTTCTGCTCCTTTAACTTTTTCATTACCAACTCTAATAAGAACTTCTTCTGGCTCTCTAACATTTCTAAATCTAATTCGATAAGCACGATGAGGCGGAATTATTCCACTCTTACCAGCAACAGGTCTAATAGTAACAGTATAATTATTTTTTTGATATGTATAATCAATATCCGAAACTATAAAAAAGCCTTTTTCATAAAGAGAAGATATTCCATCATCTTCATATAATTCATAAGTATTACTCTCCCCTGGAAATATTTGAATTTCCATAGCTTTAGGAGGGTTCGTATCATTTATATTTCTTTCATCAAGTATTGCCATGGGAATAATTGTCCCTGCTTTAGCAAATACTGGATAATCTTCTTGTTTATAAAATGTAGTATATCTTTTACCACCAGCATACCTTTTACCAGTTGTAAAGTCATACCATACTCCATCAGGTAAAAATAACTTTAAAATTGTTCTATCCATTAAGTTATCTCTTTTTGTTGTAATAGGAGCAACAAATAAAGAAGATCCAAAATAATATTCTGATTTATATAATGGTTCATCATAAATTTCTGGGTAACGATAATACAAAGGTTGTACAAGTGGAAGTCCAGTTTTAGTATATCTAAAAGCTTCACTATAAAGATATGGTATTAACGCGTGTCTTAATCGTAAATATTGACTTACGACAGATTGAGTTGTAATATCCCATTTCCAAGGCTCTCTTTTATAATATCTTCCTTCATCAGCAGAAAGACGCAAAATAGGAGAAAAACAACCAAATTGAACAAACCTTGAATATAACTCCCCATCTTCAATACCATCAGTATAACCGCCTATATCATTACTAATCCAAGATAATCCTAAATTTGATGCTGTAGAATTATATGTTGGTAGTAACTCTAAATTCTTCCAACTTACTAGAGTTTCCCCAGTATAATGAATAGGATATCTATGAGCTGCTATTAAAGCATTTCGTGCAAGAGTTATTCCGCGACGATTAGTTATCTGTTTAAAATCATTAAAATGATAATGTGTAAGTGCTCTTAAGTTAGTTCGATCATTAATGTTATCATAATCTATCCAAAAGAAATCCACTCCATAATTCATAAGAGGATGAATTAAATAATCAAAATAGGCACTTAAGACATTTTTATTAAAGACATTGAAAGGCAACTTTATATCCCCTTCTAAACCTGACGCATTTTTAAATGGTAAAAAATAATCCTCATCTTTACTTATTCCTTCTAAAGGATTAACTTTAACAACTAAACGAATATTTTTACTATGTAAAAAATCGGTCATTCTTTTCGGTCTTTTAAATAATTTTTCATCAAATGATAAACCAGAGGACATCTTACTCATTTGTCTATGCCATTTATCTCCCAACATAATAATTGATAAAGGGACCCTGTTTTTATTAAATTTATAAACCAATCTCTCAATCTCTTTAGAATCATATAAAATATTTCTATTCCACCACACACCCAAAGAATATCTTGGAATTAACGGTGGATACTCAGTTAAAGTAAAGTAATCTCTTAGACAAGCACCAAAATCACGCTTATACATAAATACATAAGTGTCTACTCTCTTGTCACTTCTTTTCCCTAAAGTTCCATCTTCATTAAATATTAAAGTATTGGCATCATCTAGAGAAACAAAACCATCAGTACTATAAAGACCCTTTCCATATTTAGCATGACCATCAGCTCCATCTAAAGAAAATGATGTCCCACCAAAATTTCTAACTTCTGGATGATTAAAATACCAAAACTTATCAGTACCATTTAAATCAATTCTTAAATATTGATCTGGAGATACTTTTGACCCAATAAAAGGCATCTCTTTTTGATAAGTTAAAGTAAAATAAGAAGTTTTAATAGTAAGGAATTTATTATCCTCTTTTTTTTCAAAATTAGCTACAGGAAACTTTCTATTCATCACAAGTTCAGTTGGTCTATCTTCAAATGCACCAGTTTCTGAATACTCAAGTCTAACTAACAAATCAGATAACACAGTAATACGATATTTATTACCTTTAATAACATGATTAGCATTAGGTAATATTCTTTTGTAATCCATCTTAAAGTGTTCTTGTAACTCTGCCATACCCTTCACCCTTATTCTACTGTTTATTTTAACATATTTTGTAAGAAAGAACAATTTTATTTTTTTAATTTATAGACTATGATATACTAAAAAATATTTATAGGAGAAACCATGATTGATACACATGCACACATAAACTCAAACACTTTAAAAAATCTTAAAGAAGAAATTATACAGATAAATAATTTAGCTTATTTAGATAAAATAATCAATGTTGGGACTGACAGTAAAACTAATAAAGAGGTTCTAAAAATAGCTGCTTCTTTTAAAAAATTTTATGCATCATTAGGAATTCATCCACTTTATGAGGGAAATATTGAAGACATTTTAAAACTAATACCGAATGAAGAAGCATTAGAAAAAGTCGTTGCAATTGGTGAAACTGGCTTAGATGCATCAAGTGAATTAGAACCACAAAAACGCAAGTTCATTGAATCAATCGAACTTGCAAATTATCTTCGTTTACCAATAATTATCCATGCCAATAATACTAACGAATTAGTTATAAACTTATTAAATGATCACCCACCTCATTATGGTTTTGTTTTTCACTGTTTTCAACCAGACTTATTAATTCTAGAAAAAATTCAAAAAAAGGATGGCTACATATCAGTTGGAATACCAATTACAAAAAAAACAGCAAAAAAATCTTTAGAAGTTGTAAAAAGTGTTTCACTAGATCATCTACTAATTGAAACTGATTATCCTTTTATGAGCAGATATCCTACTACTGAAGGAAAATTAATTTTCAAAAAAATTCAAGAACTTCGAAATTTGGGCTTGGAAGAAACAAAAACAATATTAGATAGTAACGCTAAAAGACTCTTCTATAAATTAGACAAATAAAAAAAGACCGAAGTCTTTTATAATTTAGGACTAACTGTTGGTCTAGATATAGAATTTGTGCCCTCACAAACTTTTAATCCTACACCTTCTAAATCTATCGGAACAATGCTTGATGCTAGTTCAACACATGTTTTTAATGATTTAAATAAATCAACTATTTCTTTATAGTCTTTTATGGCTTTTATTTCCACTTGTTCATCACTTAATGCAATGTCAGGATGGGCATTACAAAATGCTTTTAAACGAAGATTTGCATCTTCATAATTTTGCTCAACGATTAATATATCCTTACTATTTGGATATTTTCCGATCAAATTTTTAAATAACTCTTTTGTTTGTATTAATTCTTGCAATTCTAACACTAATGCTTTTCTTTTAAGTTTATCTAAATAATCTATCAAATAAGGTATTTCACTAGCATATTTTTGAAAATAATTGGAAATAAATTTAGCAATATCAGGATAACAATCTAGTTCACCCTCATAAACTTTCCCAATTGTAAAAATAGAACTAGGATCAGGTAAATAAATTGGAGATTCAACTTTTCTTCCATAACAACCTAACTTATCAGAAGAAATAAGATATGAAATGGAAAGATTAATATTAATTACCTGATATAATTTTAACAACATTTCCCCAAAATGTAATCCACTACTACTAGATCTTATAATACTTTTAAATAATATTTTCTTCTCTGGATCACATAAAAAATTATATTCTTTTTTAAATAACAAGTCATAGCCGTAATTTAAAATAGCTTGTTTTCTTTGACTAGAATCTATAGAGTTATCATTACTATATACCTCATCAAAATCATCAAAAAATAACGTTAAAAATTCTATTATTAAAGAAAAATTTATATTTTCTTGTAAATTATTTAAAATCCCACATATTAAATTCCATACAAAATCTCTTTTCTCAGAAACTTCTGAATTTAAAAAGGAAAAAATATAAATAAATTTATCTATATCATTCTTAACACTTTCACTTCGAAAAACAGTTCTAACAAACGGAAGTTCCCAACTCGTTTGTCTTATTATTTGCATTATCTCTCTTTTTTGAAAATCACTGTAACAGTCGTATTCTTTATTCGTATTCAGTTCAAACTTAAATGTCTCCCTTTTTAAAGCTTCTAATTTTCCAATTTTAGTTTTATTTGTACCCACAAATTACCATTCCCCTCTAATTCATCGCACCATAGTTTTTTGAATTGAAAACGATTATAACACATATTAGCAAAATTTGCAAATTATTAAAGTTATTATACAAATAAAATCATTGACTTTTGCATATAATTAGTGTATATTACTAAGTGCGTAACAACGAAGGCAGCATTATATTAAAGTATTGATGTGTTTAGTTGAAATAGTTCTAGTAACTTAAACTGCCTAAGGGAAAGATGACTAAACACCCTAGTACTAAAATATAATAAAATCCTTTTTTACGTAATATTAAGAAAGGAGAATATTTATGGCAAGATATACTGGTCCAGCTTATAAAAAATCTAGAAGATTAGGTTTTTCTACTTTAGAAAATGGTAAAGACCTTAAGAGAGCTTATGCTCCAGGGCAACATGGTGCTGGAAGAAGAAAGAAAGTTTCTGAATACGGTATCCAGTTACAAGAAAAACAAAAGATCAGATTTATGTATGGATTAAATGAAAAACAATTTAGACGTCTTTTTGACAAGGCTGCTAAAATGCATGGTGTTCATGGTGAATGTTTCCTAAAATTACTTGAATCAAGACTTGATAATCTAGTATATAGAATGGGAATGGCTAATACTCGTCGTGGAGCTAGACAAATTGTTAATCATGGACATATCCTAGTTAATGGTAAAAAGGTTAATATTCCTTCATACCAATGTAAACCTGGTGATGTAATCAGTGTTAAAGAAAACTCTTTAGAACATCCAGCAATTAGACAAGCTCTTGAAGCTAATGTTACAAGACCTGCTTTTGTTGAATTTGATTCGAAGAAACTATCTGGTACATTTACTAGATTACCTGAAAGAAGCGAACTTAACGCTGAAATCAATGAATCTCTAGTAGTAGAATTCTATAACAGATAATAATAAAAAATCATTACACATCGTAATGATTTTTTTATTGGATAAAAAAAGAAAAATGTCTTTTTTAGATAGTATTACATTTTTCCTTTTTTGGAACAAAATTTCCTTCAATTAAGTCAGCTTTAGTCATTTGTACTAATGTCTCTTCAGAAATAAGTTGAGCATAAACACTTAATGCATCCAACAAATTTACCGAATCATCATAATTCTGAGTAAAAAGTTCTCCACATTCTTGAACGATAGTAATAATATCTTGGTTATTATCAAAAACTCCTTCATAAGCCATTGTTATTAACTCTAATACTTTCTTATCAAAATTAAGCTTTTTATCCATTTCAAACACTTTAAATTTATCAGAATACTTTGATTTTACACTATATACTTTTCTTAAATGATCAAAATGAATATCATTAAGTTTATTATATAATGAGAACAAATCGAACCCAATATCTATTCCTATATCAGTAGCTTTTACTAAACTTTCAAATATTTCTATAATATTACCGCTTATAAGTTTTCTATACGCATCATCAAATAAAACATCATAACTATACTTAAATATAGCATTCATTCTTTTCTCCGAAATAGTCGAATAATAATTATCAGATGTGTATAATACCATATAATCTTTTGTAAATTGATCTAACAATTTTGCTGCTAAAAGAATATCTATTCCACCTTGTAAATTCTGCAAAATTCCTCTTAATAAAAAATCTGCAAAATTACTTATTATAAAATGTTTAGAATTGGTGCTTAAAAGAATTTGAAGAAAATAATCTATACCTATTTTAATACTATTACTTTGAAAAATTATTCTTACAAATGACAAATCCCAATCAGTAAGTCTAATTGCTTGCATTATCATATCTTTTTGACTAGTACTATAACAATCATATTCTTCACTATTTAACTCTAATCTAAATTTTTCTCTTTCTAAGTTATTTAAAACACTTATTTTTTCCATTAAAAATCCCCCTCATTGTTAATAAAATCAACAATTGATTAAAATTATAACATGCATAACTAAAAATAGCAAATTGCTAATTTAATTGTTAAATAAAAAAAGACATTATGTCTTTCATTATTCAAATCGTGGTTTTCTTAACTCTTCTTTAGTTTTAATCTCTCGAGTTATCATATTAATAATCTTCTTTGAACCACTAATATTTTCTTCATCACTAGTATCAATAGTGAAAGAAACATATTTTTTTAAATCAGCAAGTTCTTCAACCTTTAAACTTTTAAATAACTCTCGATAAGTTCCATCTACTAATGAATTTTTGTAAGAATCATATAAACTATTTGTACGAATACGATATAATTCACGAACAACCATTGCTTCTGCAAAAGATCTAATGCCCATTATTCTTTTCAATGCTTCTATTCCATCTAATTCTTGATAACACCTTGCTTCAAACAAATCAAATTCTTCTTCGCTTAAAATAGATAATAATTTAGCTAGTGATTCATCATCAAAAGCTTCAATACCATTATCTTTAATCGCATTAAAAACTTGTTTAATTTTTTCATTACTAAACATGTTACCAATCCTTATCTCTTAACTAAATAATTATCTATAATTTCCTTAACACTATTCTCATAATCTTTAAAAGATGTAATAAATACTTTTACAAAGACATTAAAGTGTCTTTTATTAAAAATATCATAAATTCTTCTATATATTTCATCAACAGCTATAACTCTTGCTTTTAACCCATCATTAGGTGAATAAGCTTTTGTCTTACGAACAATCGAATTATACTGTTCTACTAACGTATCAAGCTTTATATCTCTTTTATATATTTGACTTAATTTATATTGATCATAACTACTAGCACCAGTAATTATTGCATTCATAACCATATTGGCATCTTCTTCAGTATAGTTATTAATATTGCTAACTATATAAAGATTCATAAAATAATACCCAAGAGCAACAATATTATTAAAAATATAAGGATCTGCAATAAACTTATCTTTTCTTTCGACACCTTTAGTATCTAAATCACGAATTATTGAATAAACCCAATTAATATTTTCTTGATATAACATTCTTGTTAATTGATCAAAGTTCATGCTTATCCTTCCTATTCTATAATAGAATTATAACATATAAAGATAGAAATAAAAAGGTATTTCACTTATAAAGAAAGAAAAAAGAAGCAAATTATTATGCTTCTTTAATTATTACATTTTCAGTTGTCCAAGCCTCAGAACAATCATTATTTTCTATCAATTAAAAACTTGAATGAAAATTCAAGCTTTGTTATAATTATGTTGAGTGTGAAACAGAAGCTTCTTTGGCTGATGCTAAACACTATAGTTTTTTGGGCATCTTTATTCAGAAAATAAAGATGCTTTTTTGATGTCAGTATTTTATTACTAACACCAAAATTATTTTCAACAATAACTCGATAATTCTTAATAAGCCTTGTTTACTCATAAGCACCACTCCTTTTACTACTACATCCCCCTGAACAAATTAGCCAAAGAATAAAAGTGAGTGTTTTGCATCTTTACTTCTGTTTCACAAGTTACTATAATAATCACCTTTTCCTTAAATACAATAGGAGACTTTGTCACATTTTGTCTAAATATAAATTATTGATAATTTAAAAACTTGAATGATAATCCAAGCTTTGTTATAATTATGTTGAGTGTGAAACAGAAGCTTCTTTGGCTGATGCTAAACACTATAGTTTTTTGGGCATCTTTATTCAGAAAATAAAGATGCTTTTTTGATGTCAGTATTTTATTACTAACACCAAAATTATTTTCAACAATAACTCGATAATTCTTAATAAGCCTTGTTTACTCATAAGCACCACTCCTTTTACTACTACATCCCCCTGAACAAATTAGCCAAAGAATAAAAGCGAGTGTTTTGCATCTTTACCTCTGTTTCACAAGTTACTATAATAATCACCTTTTCCTAGAATAGCAATAGGCGATTTTGTCACATTATGTCACAAAAAAATTAGAAGAATTGTCTTCTAATTTTTTTCTATATATATGTTAACATCATGACCATTGATATCAACAACTTCACCTTTAGCTTCACGAGTTACTTCAACAGATAAAGTTTCTTCTTTGATATAATCTTTAAACATTTCTAATGCTTCAACTATTTCATTGTCTCCATCATAATATAAGTTTATTCTATCAGCAATTTCAAAACCATTAGTTTTTCTAATATTTTGAACCTTAGACACAATTTCTCTTGCAAGACCTTCTAAAATAAGTTCACGAGTTAACTCAGTATTTAAAATAATAAACTTATTATTTTCCATTCCTACATTAAATCCTTCTTTAGATTCAATTCTTACATCAACCATATCTGGAGTTATATCAATTCTTCCACCATCAAAATCAATCGTAACAGTCTCTTCTTTCAATATAAGTTCAATATCTTCATCATGTAAATCAAGTAATGCTGATTGATAATCTTTCATCTTTGGGCCAAACATTGCTCCACATACTTTAAAATTAGGTTTAATTGTAAAATTCATATATTTAGATAAATCATCAACAAATGTAACTTTTTTTACATTTAACTCTTCATTAATTAAACCTACTAAATCACCTAAAATAGTTTCATATTTACCATCAATTAAACATTCACTTATTGGTTGACGAACCTTTATCTTTGTTTCTTCTCTAACATAACGTCCAGTAGAAATTAAATCTCTTACTAAATCCATTTTTACTTCAATACTTTCATTAATAAGTGATTCATCATATTTAGGGAAATCAGCCAAATGAACTGACTCTTCACCTGTAAGATTTTTATAAATCTCCTCTGTTGTATAAGGTATAATTGGAGCACACATTTTAGCAATTCCAACTAATACTTCATAAGTTGTTAAATAAACAGACTTTTTAGAATCATCAAGTTCACTTGCCCAAAATCTTCCTCTATTACGTCTAATATACCAATTAGATAAATCTTCGGAAACAAACGAAGTAATGTATCTAACTACTTCATTTAAATCATACTTTTCATAAGAGTCTGTAACATTTTTAAGTAATTTATTATATTTACTTATTAACCATTTATCAATCTCTTCCCTTTTTTCATAAGAAACATTACAATCAGCAATATCAATTCCATCAATATTTGCATACATTTGGAAGAATGAATAAGTATTTTTAAATGGATTAAAGAATTTTGAATGAACTTCTTTTACACCAGCATTATCATATTTTAATGGTGTCCAAACAGGTGATGTATAGAACATATACCATCTAACATTATCAGCACCATATTCCTTTAAAGCAACAGTTGGATCAACTACATTTCCTGTCGATTTACTCATCTTCTTACCCTGTCCATCTAAGACCATATCATTTACAACAACATTTTTAAAACTCGATTCTCCAGAAATTATAGTCGAAATAACTAAAAGAACATAGAACCAACCACGAGTTTGATCTAAACCTTCAGCAATAAAATCTGCTGGGAATTGCGATTCAAATAACTCTTTATTTTCAAATGGATAATGAAATTGAGCATATGGCATTGAACCTGAATCAAACCAAACATCTAAAACATCTAAAACTCTTGTCATCTTTCCACTACATTTTGGACATTTTAAATGCAAGTCATCAACATATGGACGATGTAACTCAATTGATTTAACATCAACATCTTCAATCTTCATTGATTCTAATTCTTCTAAAGAACCAATAACGTGTCTTTCTCCACAGTCATCACATATCCAAATAGGAAGTGGACACCCCCAATATCTATTTCTTGAGATTCCCCAATCAATCATATTATCAAGCCAATTTGCAAATCTTTTAGTTCCAACATAATCAGGATACCAATTAATCTTTTTATTGGCTTCAATTATTTTATCCTTGTAAGCAGTAGTCTTAACATACCAAGCTGGTTTTGGATAGCTAATCAATGGGGAATGACATCTCCAACAATGTGGATAATCATGAGTTATTTTAATCTTTTTAAATAACTTATCATTTTCTTTTAACCATTTAATAATATCTATTTCAAGATCCGAATCAGTAACTAATCTTCCTTTCCAAGGTCCTTCAGTATAACATCCATCTTCACCTACAGGATTGACAAAACCTATACCATTTTCAGTAACTACACGATTATCATCAGCTCCATATGCTGGTGCAATATGAACAATACCAGTACCATCATCAGCTGTAACATAACCATCAGCTATAACTTCATGACACTTTCCTTCAACCTTAACAAAAGGCATTAATTGTTCATACTTAATTCCAACTAAATCTGACCCCTTATAACTTTCTAATACTTTATATTCATCACCCAAAACAGAAGTTGCTAAACTCTCTGCTAAAATAAATTTATAGCCTTGGGATTCTACTTTAACATAACTTAAATCTGGATTAACACAAATTGCTACATTCGCCATTAATGTCCAAGGTGTCGTTGTCCAAGCAAGAAAATACTCATCTTTATCAACAACTTTAAGTGGAACAATTACTGTATTAACAGAAACACTTTCATATCCCTGAGATACTTCATTTTGTGAAAGCTCAGTTCCACACCTAGGACAATACCATAAAACCTTATTCCCATGGTAAATTAGTCCTTTTTTATCCATTTCTTTAATAATCCACCATTCAGATTCAATAAATTCATTAGAACATGTTACATAAGGATGCTCACAATCAATAAATTGTCCCATCATATCAGTAACATTATTTATTTCGTCAATATTTATAGCTGTAGCTTTATTACATTCTTTACAAAAATTTTCAACACCAAACTCTTCAATATCCGCTTTTGTTTTGAATCCAAGCTTTTTTTCAACATTTACTTCAATTGGTAACCCATGGGTATCAAGACCAATTTTTCTTTCTACACGATATCCTTGCATAGTTTTATATTTACAAAATGAATCCTTTATAGCTTTAGCTAAAACATGATGAATTCCTGGTTTAGCATTCGCATAAATTGGACCATCATAAAATACCCAATTCTCTTTTCTCGAATCAATACATTTATTTAAAATATCTTGCTTCTTCCATTCATTTAATATACTTTCTTCTACTTCATGAACATTTCTTTTATCTAATTCTTTAAAATCTTTCATTATAATTCCTCCTCATCAAATCTTAAATTATCTATTGTTTCATATCCATAATGTTTATATATGCTATCAACATCCATTGTAGTAACTTGTTCACTATTAATGTCTAGTGTCTTTAACATTTTTCTTACACTATCCTCATCCTTACCCTCAATTTCCATATATTCAGGTATAAATGGCCATTTATCCAAATCTATCTCTACATCATCAAGAATATATTGTACACGTTTATTTTGTTGAAATCCTTTGCTTTTGTATCCTAAGTTTTCCAAAAGTTCATTAGTTTTATAAAAATCACTAACACCTATTTCAATTTCTTTCATCCCATCAATACTTTTACTTTTCAAATCCTTAATTGTTAAAGTAGAATCTTTACCATTTGTTCTAAGTCTTATCCATTTATGTTCAACTTTCGGAATAACATCATATATATATCTTTCTTGGAGTGCATCCATTGTCTTCTTTGCACCAAGCTTTTCTAATTTATCAACCATTTTATCATGATCAATTTCCAAAATTCTTATCTCATACTCTGTTTTCATAAAACCTCCTTCACAAAATAAAAACTCACGAATATAGGGACGAATAAATTTCGCGGTACCACCCTATTTCATGAGTTTAACATGCACTTAATCTCTTAACGCGAGAACTCGTTCCTAAGTTTCCCTAAGACGCATCAGAAGTGATTCTTAAATAAACCAACTTATCTATTTTCACCAACCATAGACTCTCTTAAAGTATTGTTTATTTAACGTCTTCCTCAATTGCTTTATAAACAAAATTATATTCTCTATAGAAGTTAATGTCAATACAAATTAACTAATAATAGTCTAAGAAATATTACAAGTAGCATCCCCAGTAGAACCATGGGTATAGTAAAAAGAATACATGTATGGACTACTTCCAGATCTTGATAATTTTGATGCTGTCCCTCCAGAACATGAAACATTTTTATATAAAGAATTTGAAGGGAATTCAATTTTTTTCTTTTCACCATAGAAAATTCTTGTAAGTGTTCCTGTATTTATTTGTGAACTTTGACCCGAAACATATACTCTAAAATTATATAGAAGAGGATCAAAATACATTTTACATGTAATAGAATTAGCTGGAATAGTTATAGAAAATACCCCATTACTATAACTTCCACAACTAGGTGCTTCTCTCAATCTATATCCCGTAGGTAAAGCAACTCCTGTTGACCATTTTTGATTATAAACTCCATTTCCACCATTACTAACAGATTTTGAAGAATAACTTATATCTGGTGTAACATAATTAGAATTTCCTTTTCCAATATAATAATTTAAAGTTACTCTAATATCACTACTTGGAACAAATTTTAAATTACATGTTGCATTTCCACTTATATTAGCAAGCATCAATCTCGTTGAAGAACTAAATGAATAAGCAACACCACTGCATTTTGAAGAAGCTTCATCAAGAGTATAGCCTTCAATTGGTGTTAAAGTAACTGTTTTTGATTTTCCAACTTGTAAATCAAAAGAACTTGGATTAGCACTTCCATTTGTTGTATTTATTTTTACATTATAAGTTGGTGCTTGTGTTTTTCCTGTAGTTGTTCTCCTTGTAGTTGTATTTCTAGTTGTTGTATTTCTTGCTGTCGTAGTTCTATTAGTTGCCCCACTAGATGAACCACCACTTGATCCACCAGATGATGAACCACCTGAAGATGAACCACCAGATTGCTTTCTTGTAGTCGTATTTCTAGTTGTTCTTTCTTTTGTCGTTCTAGTAGTTTTCTTACCAGCTCTTTTTGTAGGAGGAACATAATTAGAATCACTACTAATTAAGTTATTACTTTTTCCATGAATTTCAGCAAATCCAGGGTCCGTTGATAACAAATTTTCAAAACTACAATTTGTTAAATCCTTAGTTTCAATAATATCTAAAATATCTACTACACCATCATTATTATAATCAAGAGATTTATCATAAGCTGTTCTCCCAACAACACAATCTCTTAAAGCAGATATCTGAAAATTACCTTCTTCAGCAAATACATTAGTAACGAGGAATGATGACAACATAAACAACACAAATAAAATAGACAAAATATTACTTCCATTATTAGATGTTTTATTCTCATCATTATTAGAACTTACTCCTAAATTAATATCTTCATTTAGCTTTGGAAGTTCAACACTTTCAAAATTTTGAGGATTAATAACTGTAAGCTCAGAATTAGGTGCACTTTGTTGATTATTAACATTTTCTTTTAAAACTGGCATTTCTTCTAGTGTTTCTACAGTTTTATCACTATTATCTTGATTGTCAATAGTTGCATTAAAAGGATCAAAACCATTAACAGAAGTTCCAACATCTTTAACTTCTCCAGTTACTTTAGGAAGTTCCGTCTGATTAACAGGAGCTTGATTATTATTTGCATTCATTAGATCGGGTGTACGATTTTCAAAAACATTTATTGGAGCTTCAACTGCATTAACTTGCTCTGGAGTATTTTTATCTTCCACTGAATCAAACTTTCCTACTATATCTCCAAAAGGCTTTACGTCTTCGTTAACAATTATTGCCTGTGTCATATCAATTGGCTTTTCAACTTTTCCAATTGCATCTATAGCTTCTCTATCAATCTTAATATTAGATTGTGAAGGATCATAATTATCAGCTTTAATTGATTCTTCTGAAGTTTTCTCACGCATTTCTTTTTTTCGCTTCGAAGGAAGTAAAAGAATAAGTACTACTACACCAACAATAACTAATATAATAATAACGAATAAATAAATATGACTTAATAACCAATACTTTGTTTTAGTTCCATTATCTATATTATCTAAAACAAAATTCATCTCGGATATAGAAACTCGATTTAAAGTTGCAATAACTCCTTTAGAACGAAATTTAATTTTTTCAGGTCCAGATGCTGTATAATCATATAAAAATACATCTGATTTATTATTTTTTTTAAAGTTATTTTTTACTTCAAATACTAAAACAGCATAATTAGACTCATTAAAAGAATAATCACTATCAGCTAATATTTCTATGGTCCTATATTTCCCATCACTTTCCTCTAATGAAGTAGTTACATTAAAGTTATCTAATGCTTGTACTTCAACTAAAGATAACTTATTTGAATCATAAGCTAAAGTACTTTTAACAGTCATTAATTCTTCCCCAGCAAAACCTAAAGCTAATTTAACTTGATTTTCAGTAATATCAGTATCCATTGTTATAAAAGGTTCAAAATTTGAAGATTCTGCTAAAACAGATAAAGAAAATCCAAATGTGGAAACAAATAATACTAAAAAATATTTTATACTTTTTATCATCACACACACCTCTATTATGATAATTATATCAAAAAATACTAATATATAATAGATATTTTTATCATTAAAAAAGGAAAAAAGAAGCAATTACACCTCTTTAATTATTACATTCTCAGTTGTCCAAGCCTCTGGACGATTATTATATAATGATGAAAGTATCCAATCTTGAGTTATCTCATCTTTTACTTTTACTACTGTAGTTTTTGACATTGCGTTAAACATATACTCAAACTTTGTTACGTTTGATATATTAAAGCTACTTAAATCTAATATTGTTAAATTATAACAACCAGAAAACATCCATTCCATATTTATTACCTTACTTGTATCAAAGTTACTTATGTCTAATGTTGTTAAATTATTACAGCTAGAAAACATCTGAAGAGTAGTTGTTACATTACTTGTATCAAAATTACTTAAATCTAATATTGTTAAATTATAACTACCAGCAAACATACTACTCATATTTGTCACATTACTTGTGTCAAAGTTGCTTAAATCTATTGTTATTAAACTGCTACAACCAGAAAACATATATATCATAGTAGTTACTTTACTTGTATCTAAATTACTTACATCCAATGTAGTTAAACGGCCACAATTAGAAAACATATGAGCCATATTAGTCACTTTACTTGTGTCTAAATATTCTATGTGTTCTATTTCTTGTAAGTTGGAAAAAGAATAAAATAAATATGAACTATTCTCATTTGCTAATACTTTTCCATCTGAATTTATGTATAATGTATATTTTGTTGTATCTTCTTCATTTGGTACTAAATATGACATTACACTTCTATCTTGAGAATTAGATACATCATAGGTTAACTCTTCACTTGTTTCATGTGGTGTTAATGTATTTTCAAATACTACTTTTGTTATTTTAGCCTTGTGTTGCCAAAATGCTTTATTACTCGAATAGCTCATCAATGTTCCACCAATTTTATTTGGATCTATATATTCATCACCTAATGTATTTCTCTCTTTTGGTGTTCCAGTTAATGTACATTTGATATTGATATCCATTGGTTCTGTTACTGTCTTTATTAGTCTTGCTGTTATTTTACCTTTCTTTGTTTCTCCTGATAAAAGTATCATCTTATTTGGTTCATATGTCATATCAACATAAATATTATTTCCTTCAATTGCATTATCATTTTCATCAACAATGTTACATACTATATCTACTTCTGCATCATAGTTTCTACTTGTATTTGTTACTTCATAATCTAGAACTGATTCTTCATCTATTGTTGTTAATGTTTTTGTTTCATAAGTTATTGATGTTTTATCTGCGTTTATTACATCATCTCTTTTTGTTCCATCTATACTTGCACTTGTAAATATTATTTTAAAGTCATCTTTGTTTTCTCCAATATTAAATACTCCATTTATTACCAATGTTGATGTTACTGCTGCAAATCCTACTATCAACATTACTACTAGGATTATTACATTTCTTTTTTTCATTTAAAATTTTCTCCTTTTAGGTATATTTTACCTTACGCTTTATATAACTAAAGTTAACATAGATGTATTATTATTACATTACTTTTCAAACATTTAATATTCCCTTTACTCTAACTTAACAAAATTATATAAAATTTTAACACCTTATTTTGTCAAAAAAAGAATCTAAATTTAGACATTTTATATAAATTTAAAACTTGAATAGCAGATCAAGCTTTGTTATAATTATGTTGAGTGTGAAACAGAAGCTTCTTTGGCTGATGCTAAACACTATAGTTTTTTGGGCATCTTTATTCAGAAAATAAAGATGCTTTTTTGATGTCAGTATTTTATTACTAACACCAAAATTATTTTCAACAATAACTCGATAATTCTTAATAAGCCTTGTTTACTCATAAGCACCACTCCTTTTACTACTACATCCCCCTGAACAAATTAGCCAAAGAATAAAAGTGAGTGTTTTGCATCTTTACTTCTGTTTCACAAGTTACTATAATAATCATTCATTTCCTTGAATGCAATAGGAGACTTTGTCACATTATGTCACAAAAAAATTAGAAGAATTTCTCTTCTAATTTTTTCTAGATAAACTTTTTCATTGTTCTTAACATTTGATTGGTATAACCAAGCTCATTATCATACCACGCAACTATCTTAACTAGCTGTCCATCATCAGTATCTAAGACTTCAGTTAAAAGACCATCAACCCAAGCTCCTGTTGTCTTCCCAATTACATCACTTGATACTATAGGATCCATAGTAAACTTAATAACTTCATTTTGATTGTTAGTAAAAACTTCATTTATTTCCTCTTTTGTTACACGTTTACCAAGACTAATAGTTAAATCAATCACTGAACCATCTATAGTTGGAACACGGAATGCAGAACCTGATAATTTACCATCTAAATGTGGTAAAACTTTACCTATAGCTGTTGCTGCACCTGTTGATGCTGGAATTATATTAGCCATTGCACTTCTACCACGACGTGAATATGCTCCTTTTTTGTGAGCTATATCTAAGGTGGTTTGATCATTAGTCGTTGCATGAATAGTTGTCATATAACCATATTTTACTCCAAAATTTTTATCCATTATATTAAGTACTGGAGCAAGACAGTTTGTAGTACATGAGGCCGCAGAAATAATTTCTTCTGTTCCATCCAATAAATTATCATTAACTCCATAAACAATAGTTTTTAAATTTCCTTTAGCAGGAGCAGAAATAACTACATGTTTAGCTCCAGCATTAATGTGAGCACGTGCCTTTGCTTCCTCAGTATAAAATCCTGTACATTCTAAAACTACATCAATATTTTCTTCTCCCCAAGGTAGAACATTTGCATCAGCTTCTTTATACACTTTTATTAATCTACCATCAAGTAAAATACCTGTTTCATTAAAACTTATTTTACTTGCATCAAAATCTCTAAAATTAGAATCATATTTTAACAAATAATATAAATCTTCAATACTTGTTAAATCATTAATTGCAACTATTTCTAATTCATTATCTTTAATTAACTCTCTAAAAGCTAATCTTCCAATTCTTCCAAAACCATTAATCGCTACTCTTTTCATCTTATCACTCCTCAAAACACGATCCACCAATAAACTCTCTTAATAAATTATCTTCATCAACAAATTCACTCGGTATTGCATATATAGATTTTAAATTATCTAAAATTCTACGAGCCTCATAGTAAAATTCTGAATCCATACTTATATTGTATAAAAGTGGCTCAACATATACCTTTAATACTCCAAGTTCGTAAACATATGCTGTATTAACTATTGAATCAGCAGTATCTGTATAAGGGAATATATATTTTTCTTCCCCATTTCTTACACTAGCCCATGTGGCAAGACTTGCTTCTGCCGAGCGTCCTCTTGTACGATAATCTCTTACTATTCTTCTAATAAGTCTATTATCTGTAGTTGAAACATAATTATGTCTATCAACATTTAAAGGTGTCAAAGGACTAATATAAACTTTATATATAATTGAAGTATCATCAATCGTCATTAAATTGGGATTTAAAGCATGTAATCCTTCAATAACTAAGATATCTTCATTATCAATTTTTAATGGTTCACGTTTATATTCTTTTTCACCAAGTAAGAAATTAAATGTAGGAATAACTACTTCTTTTCCTTCAAGTAATTCAGTTAAATCCTTATTAAATAGTTTTAAATCTATACTTTCTAGACACTCATAATCTCTTTTACCATCTTTATCAAGTGGTGTTTCATCACGATTTACAAAAAAATCATCTAGACTAATAGCATGAGCCTTACAACCTAAACTTGCTAAGTAAAGACTCATCTTTTTACTTGTTGTCGTTTTTCCACTTGATGAAGGACCAGCAATTAACACGATCCTTTTTCCAGTCTCTACAACCTTTTTAGCAATCTCATAAACTTCATTATCAACCATAATGTCATTTCTCTTTATTAAATCACGTATACTTGCTTCAGCTACTATTTTATTAACATCACTGACATAATTTAATCCTTGTTTATTTAACCATTCATCATAAAATCTAAAAGAATTATAGATATTTTTTCTAAATGCAAAATCAAGCTTACCATCTATTGGATATAATAAAACAAGTTCATTAGGACCAACGTAATATAAATCAAAAAGAGGTAAAACAGAAGAACTCTTAGGCATATCATGAGAATAAAAATAATTATACTGTCCTTCAAATTCAAACAAAGATATAGTAACATTATTAATATTTAAAACATTTAATGCTTTTTCAACATTTCCCTTTTTTAAAAAGAAATCATAAGCTTCTTGTTTACTAACAACTTTTTTATTAAAAGGAATATCTTGACTCACCATTGTATCCATTAAACTTTTAAGTCTCTTTATCTCTGTCTCATCTATAATTTTATCACTAATAATAGTTGCATATATTCCATGATCTAGAGAATGATGAAATATTACTTCTCCATTATAAAGTCTTTTAACAGCATTACAAAGCATGAATTTTAAACCAGCCCCATAAATTTTAATATTCATTAGTATCACCTATTATAAATTATAACATTAAAATAACTCATAACAAAAAAAATTATGTTAATATGTCAATCATATACACATTATGACAAATAAATTTGTTATAAAAATAAAAATAATTTCTATAATAATTGTAGGTGATAATATGTTTTGTCCAACAGTAATAGAAAAAGGTCATGACCGTGAATATGCATATGACTTATACTCTCGAATTCTAAAAGATCGTATTATTTTTTTATCTGGTGAAATAAATGACGATATGGCATCAATTATCATATCTGAACTTCTATATTTAGATTCTCAAAGTCATGAGGAAATATCTATGTATATAAACTCCCCAGGGGGATCAGTATCATCAGGACTTGCCATATATGATACTATGAATCTTATAAAATCAGATGTAAAAACAATAGGAATCGGTATATGTGCAAGTATGGGCGCTTTTCTTTTATCAAGTGGAGAAAAAGGAAAACGTTGTTGTCTTCCAAATACAGAAGTAATGATTCATGAGGTCTTAGGAGGATCTCAAGGACAAGCTACTGATATAAAAATTCAAGCAGATCATATACTTTATTTAAGAGATAAACTTAATAAAATACTTGCCAAAAACACAAATAAAACAATAAAAAAGATAAATAATGACACTAATCGTGATCACTATTTATCTGCTGAAGAAGCACTAAAATATGGTCTAATAGATAAAATCATTGAAAATTAAGGTAACACTTAATTTTTTTGTTATCTAATTTTTTACAGTAAGAACGAGACGGGATCCAATACCTGTGTTAGTGTTACCTGTATAGTCATTAAAGTAAAATTGACTTGCAAGTACGCCATCAACATAAAGACCTCCACGATAGAACCAAGGATTAGTAGAATCTAAAAAACAAGAATTGTCATTATACCAATTATTATGGTATCTTTTATTATTATCTTTATCAACATAATAGTAGAATGGGCCCATTTCTCCTGTTGCATCTCCTAAAATTCTATTATTCCATGATTTAATTGTAGTATTATCTGGGTACAAGTCTAAATATTTTGAGTATATGTTAAGATCTGCTAAGGTAAATCCTGAGGCATCACTGGAACTTGGTACATACCCTGCTACACAATCTCTAGCCCCTCCTGACATATCATATATTCCTGTTATATTTCCTGTTGTACTTGCTTTGTATCCTGTTGGAGTATTATATGGAAGTGTTACATCTGAAGTTGTTCCAGACACCCCAGGGTAAGATGTCTGATCTGTTTCATCTGTAGCTGCATAACCAGTTAAATAAGCAGAATTATTATTGATTCTTACTTCTGTGTTGATTCCATATTTTGAATGACTTAAATAAGCAACTGCTCCCCATTCTGTATTTTTCATCATATGGGAATCTAATTCACGATAGTAGTTATATGCTGTTTTAAATATGTTAGAGACTGATATTCCTCTCCATGAGTATACGTTGGGTTTTATAATCACTTTTGATGAGTCCATTACATTTACTTGAGCTTCTTCAGTCGATGATGCTCCTTTATATCCTGTTTCATACTTTCCTACCCAGAACCCATTTACATCAAAGTTTGTGAATGCTGGATGAGTTAACCATTCTCCTTGTTTACTTCCAGCTGATGGATTAGTACTGTTTGATTCAAACTCAATCTGTATTTCTTTTGCTATACTTGTTTCTGGTTTTGATTGAATAGCTTCGGTATAATTTCCTTCATCAAATATTTGATATTTATATCTTGGTATCCATACAAAGTATGATTCGATATCTGACTCTGGTATTATGTCATTCTCTTGGTATTCTTTTGATGGACTATCAACAAGTATTACTGCATTCGCCCATTCTTTATTTTCATAACTATACCACTTCTTTTGCGTGTTAGCATAGGTTACTTCTCCATTATCTGCTATGGTTACTGGAACTAGATTTTCTTTTATTACTGGATCTGCTCCATTTAACATCTTCTCTTTATGAATATATTTATATTCATCACCTAATGTTTCTCTTTCTTCTGGTGTTGCTACTAACTCACATTCTATCTCTGCTGTTGTTTCTGAGTCTTTATCATAGGCTTTTTTTAATGTTACAACTAATCTACCAGTTTTTGTTTCACTGGATTCTAATCTAAAAGGACTTGTTATATCTGTTTCAATATTTAAATATTCACTGAAACTTTCAAAGTTCTCTTTTAATCCACATTTGATTGTTACACTAGCATCATAATTTCTACTCTTATTTGTTACATCAAACTCTAATGTAGCTGTTTCATTAACATTCTCTAACTTATTTGTTTCAAATGTTATATTTTTATCATCTTGATTTATCTCTGCTGTTCCATCTTCTGTTTCTGCTCTCGTATATACTACACCTGATGAAAAATTTTCTTCATTATATCCAATATTTAATCTTCCATTTATAACAAGTGTTGTACTTACGGCTGCAAATCCGATTATAAGCATAAATACTATTATCATTATGTTTCTTTTCTTCATAGATTTGACCTTCTATCTTAAAATAATTATAACTAAAATCATTAAATAATTCAACATCACTTTTGGTGTTAAATATCTTATTATTTGATTTATTATAACAAATCTATACATAATATTTTGTCAAAAAAAATAAGCAAAAATGCTTATTTTGTATTCTTACTTTTCTCAACTAAATCCTTTATTTTTCTAAAATGATGATTTATACCTGATTTAGTGATTTTAATATCTGTTTCCATACTTATTATTTCTGCAAGTTCTGACAATGTAGTTTCTGGATACTTAAGTCTATACTCAATTACTAAATTATTCTTTTCATCAAGTAAACTTAATAAATCATGTTCTTTTAAATAATTAATATTTGCAATCTGTTCATTACAAGTTTTAAGAGATTTAACTTCATTAGCTATTTCACAATTGTTAAGTCTATTAACCATATTTTTATGATCCCGATAAATTCTTATATCTTCATAATAAAATAAAGCATTAATAGCACCAAGTAGCTTTATAAAATCACTTATTTCCTCTGCTTGTTTTAAATAAACCATATACCCTTTATCTCTTTTCAACATTTTACTTGAGAATCCTAAAGTCATTAATAATTTTAATATAAGCTCAGCATCATTTTGAAAAGTCACTAAGATTTCTAAGTGATACTTACTTTTAGAAGGATCATTTATTGAACCAGAAGATAAAAATGCTCCCTTTAAAAATGAAGCCTTTTCAGGTTCTGAATATTCTAAAATATGATTTAAAGAATCCTCAATATCTTTTCTAATTTCATCTATTTTATCACTTAACTCCAAGATATAGATAGTTTTAACATTAAATCTTTTTTGAGTTCTTGTTGTAAGTTTTATATTAATTCCATAAAGCCTCTTTATCAAATTAAACATTCTTCTTGCAACAGAATTATTTTCAATATATAAGATTATATTTTTATTAGTTATATTTCCGTTAAAATAAATATAAGAACAAACTTCAGCCAAAGATTCACATTTCTCAGTCTCAATTTTTGTTACTTCGTCTTTTATGCGAGTAGTAAATGAAGCCATATAATAACTCCTTTCATCTATTAAAGATTTTAACACATTTAATTAATTAAAAAAAGATACGTTTATTTCGTATCTTCATTTAAGTCTCCCTCTCTTAAAGTATATACCCAAGCTAAATTGTCACTAATAAGAATAAACTTCGCAATCTTCCTTTTTTTATCTTCCTTAAAATTAATTGGGAGTCTAACCTCACCTTGAGCATCAAGTAATTCATCAAAGTCTGTTACTTCAACAACACTTACATTGTCTAATACTGGAAGTTTTTCAACATTAACAATTATTCTATCATGGGTTATTAATATTTTTCTTAATACTCTTTCATAGTAAGAAAGCTTATTCTTATTAATTACTATAAAAAGAACTAAAACAAAACCTGCAAAACCACAAAGTATCAATAACAATATACCAATAACTCTTATATATAATTCCTCATGATCTGTCTCATTAAACTTAACTATTTTATGAGTATCTTGATTTACACTTGAATTTGTTTTAATTTTAAATGTTGCATCATCTAAAGGCATCTCTAATTTTACCCATGAGCCATATTTAAAATCATCCAAATTTGGATAACTTCCATGATTATTTATAACCATTTCCACAACTAACTTAGCATTAACATTAACACCTAAACTGTTTTTATAGTTTAAAAACTCTCTTCTATAAAATTGATAATCTACATCAACACTTTTAAACAAACGATAATTAGAGTCATCTTTTACACTAACAGATTCTAAATCAGTCAATTTATACTCTTTAGTCCACAAATCTTCAGAAGGATCTTCTGAATTATATGCAATAAGTTTGGCTTGAACATAATATTCATAATCGCCTCTTTTTATATCATCAGTATAATTAACTTCATAAGAAAAACCAGCAGTTATTTTATCAACATATTCTTGAATATATGTCTTTCCTTCTTCAATATAAGGTTCTGTATAAAAAGGATTTTCTGAGTAATAAACACGATAACCAACTGATGCATCCTCAATATATTCTAAAGATGCAACAACATCATTATTCATACTTGTATTTAAAACTATTTGGGCTAAAACTCCAAGTATAAATACTATTGTAACCAAAATTGCATATACAACTTTATTGGAAATCTTTTTGTTTGTCTTTTTCATGAATTACCTCCACAACTTCATTAATTCTTTTGAACATAAGTAACATTAAGTTTAAAATCATAATTAAAATTTGTGTTATTTTCTAAAACTTTATCACTAGCTAAAACTCTTACTCTCTTTGTACTAATTTCTCCCTTATTTAAAATCTCATTTTCTAAAAAATCTATAACTTCATAAGTTATATAACTGTCACTTAACTCCTTTGGTTCTAGAAATATAACTGGTATTCCTTCTTGATAAGCCGTAAACTCATAATTAGATAACATGGAATCAAATGTTCCAGCATTATTAACATCTACAGTAAACTCATAAACACTCCCTGGGGTCATATTTAAAGAAAAACTAACCTCTGTACCTGACTTATTAACAACTGGAGCTTTAATAATATTCTCATCTAAGATAGTACTATTAACAGTTCTCACTGGTTGTTCTAAATGAACATCCCAGTTTGCCTTTTCAAAACTTTGAGAATTTCCCTTAATAACTGTACCTTTATCATACGCTGCATAACCAATTGACATAGAAATAATAGCAAGTCCCAGTACAATAATTAAAGCATTCTGAATTATTCCTTTTTTACTCATAATAAATTCTCCTATCACAATCATTATAACACATTATTTTAACTAACTACTTAAAACAATGTTTTTAACAATTATATTTTCTTTAACTCTTTTTTTTCTAAATTAATAATATCAATCAAGTCAGGATTGTATTTACCATTACCTTCTTCATTAATATATTTTATTAAAGTCTGAACAGACTTACTTCCACTACATAACCTAACAACCAAATTAGTTATTTGAGCTTCAATTGGAATACTCTCCCCCTTAATTCCATCAGGATATCCAGAACCATTATACATCTCACAACTATACATAATTATATTTTTGGCAATTTCAAGAGAGAAATTATCTTCAATTACAAAAGAAGCAATTTTTTTACCATATTCAATTTCTTCTTTCATACTATTTCTTGTAATTACTGTATCATCTTTTATCGCAATTGCACCAATATTATAAAAAGGTATTCCTGTTACAATAGCATCAATATATTTATTATCTAAGTTATAATTTGGATAATTATTTTGTAAAGATGTAGAAACTATACTAGCCATCTTTTTTAATCTAATTGAATAATTATTACTTATAATATTGTCAACAATCTTACTTATTATAAGTTTAACATCACTTTCAACACCTGTAATATCTTTTTTATTATTTACAAGTAAAGTCTGTAAATTATTACTTGATAAATATAAACTAATAATTTTATTTATTCTAGTACGTATATTATCAGTATTAAAAGGTTTTTCAAGCATATCTACAATATCATATTGATAAACTCTTTTTCTTGTATCTCTTGTTTCATCACCAGAAATAATAGCAACAGGTATGCGACTTAATAAATTATAAGATTTTAAAAAATCTAATACTTGAAACCCATCACTAACTGGCATGATAAGATCTAATAAAATACCAACAATATTTTGTTTATCTATATTGTCTTTAGCTAAAACATTTGCTGTTATTATATCGATGGCTTCTTTACCATCTTTTGCCATTATAATATTATAATCTTTTTCAAATATTCTCTTTAAAGAATTTCTAATAATCGTAGAATCATCAACAATTAAGATACTTGGTTTTATATAGTTACTTGTAGATACCACCTTATTTGTAATAGCTTGGTTAAGTTCTGGATGATTAACACTTACACTTGTAAATATTGAATTAATATATTCTTTAGTATTAGCTGTTCTTAAAACACTGTCTCCTTCTGTGTTATCTAAAAGATCATTAATCTTAACTATTGCATCACTGATTGATTGACTTTCATTTTGAATTCTATTTTTATAACTAACAACTTCACTTTCAAGTCTTAGATTATTTTCTTCAGAATCAACAAGCCTCTCATTAATATCCTCACTCATCATAAATATTAGTTTACGTCCTTCAAAAGGTAAATAATTAATAATATTAACAAAGAAACGATATTCACCAGTCTCACAAAGTCTACGATACTTTACTTTTGTTTCACTACTACCCTTAATAGCAGCAGATACTAACTTATTTAAAGAAAGGGCATTAAAATAATCACTTACATCATCTTTATGAACAAATTTAGTAGCAATATCAATAAAATCTGTATACGATAAAGTTTCTTTAATAACTAAAGAATTAGCTACAGTAAAATCAAAAACATATACTTTATCTAAATCAATATCTAAAACATATATATTGCTATAATTCGAATTAATTATTCTTAAGACTTGTTCAATTAAACCTTTTTCATTCATGAGATTCCCTCTATTCTAATGTAATTATATCATAATTTTTATAAAACTAGTAGGTATTAGTGATGCTAATACTAAGTAAAAAATTTCTTTTATTATTTTCTTCTATTTTTATTAACTCAAGGTAATGCGGCTGGCTTAATTTGGAAGACACTGTCTGCCAAATTGGATACATTAAATAAAATTTTATCATAGTTCCAAGTTCCTTTTAAAAAAATTGCCAAATTAGTTAATCATGAGATTCCCTATCTAATAGCTTTAATCTTATTGTTCATTTTTAACTCTGTCAATTTTTTCTCTTTTGATGAGATATTATACTATCAAAAAATGAGATAACTTTTTGTTATCTCACAATTAAAATTTTATAAATTCATGATCAATAAATTAATATTTGATTATAACATTATCAGTTGTCCATGCTGCTGGTCTACAATAACCATGGAACCATGAATTATAGTCACTAGATAAAGATAGTATTTTATTTTGAGTTGCCTCATCTTTTACTGTTACAATTAATTCATCTTTGCACTCATTAAATAAAACCCACAAATTTGTCACTTTACTAATGTCAAAACTACTTATATCTAATGTTGTTAAACTACTGCAACGATTAAACAATCCTTCCATATTTGTTACATTGCTTGTATTAAAGTTGCTTATAATTAATTCGGTTAAACTGTTACAACCAGTAAACATAGTTTCCATGCTTGTTACTCTCTCGGTGTTAAAAGAACTTAAATCAAGAGTCGTAAGAGAATTGCAGCCATAAAACATACTACGTATTTCTACCACGTTAGATGTGTTAAAGTTACTAAACCCAACATTTTTTAATGCGTTACATCCATTAAACATATAGGACATATCAGTAACATTACTCGTATCAAAACTGCTTAAATTTAATGTTTCTAATGAATTAGAAACTCCAAACATACCACTCATATTTGTCACTTTACTTGTATCAAAGCTACTTAAATCCAATGATACTAAACTCCTACAAACATTAAACATGCTATCCATATTAGTAACTTTGCTCGTATCTAAATATTTTAAATTTTCTATTTCTGATAAACTATAAAAATTACCAAAAAGTAAAGAACTATTAGGATTTGCAACTATTTTACCATCCGAATTGATATATGCGGTATATTTTGTTGAGTCCTCTTCATTCGGAACCAAGTATGCCATAACACTTTTATCTTGATTTTCAGATATATCGAATGTTAACCAAGAAGATGTTGAATGATCAGTCAATGTATTTTCAAATACTATCTTTTTTATATTCTCTCTAAAATTAGAATTCCATATCTTTGTTTTAGCATCATCAGTCCAACCATCATTTTCAGACACTACCATCAATGTACCGCCCAATTTGTTAGGATCAGAAGGTTCTTCTCCTAACTCATCTCTTTCTTTTGGTGTTCCAGTTAATGTGCATTTAATATTTATATCCATGGGTTCAGTTACTGCTTTTTTTAGTTTAGCTGTAATTGATCCTTGTTTTGTTTCTCCAGCTAAAAGTGACATACTCTCTGGTGTATAAGTCATATCAACATACTCATTTTCACCTTCTATAATATTTTCACTTTCATCTACTATATTACATACTATTTGTACATCGGCATCATAGTTTCTTGAAGTGTTTGTAGCTTCATATTCTAAAGTTGATTCTTCATCTATTAGTGATAACACTTTTGTTTCATAACTTATTTCTGTTTTACTTTCACTGATTACTTCATCTTTTCTTATTCCATCAATAGTTGCACTTGAAAATATGATTTTAAAATCATCACTGTTTTCTCCGATTGCTAATAATCCATTTATTACAAGTGTTGTTGAAACAGAAGCAAATCCAATTGCTAATAAAACAACAAGTGTAAGTACAATATTTCTTTTTTTATTATTATCCATAAATAACCTCCATCTATTTTTATAACCTAATACATTTATACCATTTTTCGTTAATGTATTCAAGAAATCCGGCTTTTTTTATCATACTATACACCTTATAGGACAAATTTTCCATCTATCTTTTTTATATTTCTATATTCTCTCATCTTAATCCATTTTAACTTTGGTAATTTTATCTTTCGATTTATTAAATCAACTTTTATATTTATATTTTCCATAAACAGCTGCTGTTGTATAAGCTTTTTTTCATACTTACTTAAGTATTTTCTATTAAAAAATCTTTTATATCTAGTATTAATACATTCATTTAAGTAAAAATTTCTTTTATTATCTTCTTCTATTTTTATTAACTCAAGATAGTGAGACCAACTCAATTGCGACGACACTGTTGTCGCAATTGGAAAGTATTTATAAAATTTTCTCATTCTCTCCAAGTTTCTTTTAGAAAAACCTTTGCCAAATTCTTTAGTTAATTTTTGTGATAGTTTATCAAGTGCTGCATTACCATAACTTGCTCTTTCATCGCTTTGTTGTATTTCCATAATAGATTTCCCTATATTCCAATATAACTTAAGCATTTCAGTATTTACAGCACTGTATACTTTATTCCTACTACTAATTACTAATTCTTTGATATTATCAAATACATTATTGATTTCAGTATCATTTTTAATTAATTTGGTATCCATCAGTTTCCTCCAATCTTCATTTTATTCTAAAGAGAATAAAGTTCAAAACTTATATTTGAATCACTCCTGCTAGTCTTATTGCCATGAATCCCAAGATTATTTTTTGATTGATACACTTTTTTTCATTCAAAACATACCTAACTTTTAATTGCTTTCACATTATTCATTTTTTATTATATCAAACTATTTTTTCTTTTTGGTTATATGTTTTAACAATTAAAAAAGGAGATAACGCGTTTTGTTATCCCACACTAGATTATCTAGAGTCACAAGTTTTCCGTTGTCTCTAAATTGCTTTGTACTATTTTTTTAATTAGTTGGAGCAAGAACAACACGGAATCCTATTTGATCGTAATCTTTTCCTAAGTTCACTCTAAAACAAAACTGACCTGCACGCTCCTGCATTCCACACATTCCTCCTCGCGTAAACCATATACTGGACGTATTCAAAAAAGAAGAATTATCATTATACCAACTATTTTTATAGTACCCTTTATAACTATAGAAATGTCCCATCTCCCCTGTCGCATCTCCTAATATTCTATTATTCCATGAAGCCAGAGTTGATTCACTAGAATATGCATCTATATATTTTTCATATGTAGTCATATCTTCCGCAGTAAATCCAGAACAATATCCTGATGCACAAAACTGACCTGATTTATATCCAGCCACATATTCTTCTACCCCTCCACTCATATCATATATTCCTGTTATATTTCCTGTTGTACTCGCAAGATAACCAGTTTCTGTATTATATGGAAGTGTTTTACTTTCATCAGTACTTGATGCCGCATCTTTTTCAAATCCAGCATATCCCGTTAAATAATTTGAATTATTATTTATTCTTACTTCTGTATTTATTCCATATTTAGAATGGGAAAGATATGCAGCAGCACCCCATTCAGTATTTTTCATCATATGGGAATCTAAATCTCGTTCATAATTATATGCTGTCATAAATATGTTTTTTATAGCAATTTTTTTCCATGATCGAACATTTGGCTTTATTAAAACCCTATCTGGCTGAATCCAATTTAGACTTCCACCCAATTCATAATCATATCCGGTTTCAAACTTCCCTACCCATAAACCATTTACATTAAAATTAGTAAATGCAGGGTGAGTTAACCATGAACCTTTTGTACTTCCAGTTGATGGTGTTACATCGTTTGTTTCAAATTCAATTTGTATTTCTTTTCCATTTTCTATTGGTATATCATTTATTGCTTCTGTATAATTTCCATCATCAAATATTTGATATCTATATCTTGGTATCCAAACAAAGTATGACTCAATATCATCTTCCAACACTACATCACCAACGTTATAAATTTTGCTCGGAGAATCTATTAGTATTATAGCATTTGCCCACTCTTTATTATCGTAATCATACCATTCTTCTTCCGTATTTGCTACAGTTACTGTCCCATCATTCGCTAAATTTATAGGGATTAATTTATCATTACCAAGATCTGGCTCTGGAAAATTTGGTTCACCTTCTTCAACTTTCGATGTTGTTGTCGTTGTTGGTAATTCATCTCTTTCTTTTGGTGTTCCATTTAAAGTACATTTAATATGTATATCCATTGGTTCTGTTACTGCTTTTTTTAGTTTTGCAGTTATTGAGCCTTGTTTAGTTTCTCCTGCTAATAGTTCCATACTCTTTGGTGCATATGTCATATCAACATATTCATTTTCACCTTCTATGATGTTTTCATCTTCATCTACAATGTTACATACTATTTGTACATCGGCATCATAGTTTCTACTTGTATTTGTTGCCTCATATTCTAAAGTTGACTCTTCATCAATTAAAGATAACACTTTCGTTTCATAAGATATTGCTGTTTTGCTTTCGCTTATTACATCATTTCTCTGTGTTCCATCTATACTTGCACTTGTAAATATAATTTTAAAATCCTCACTATTTTCTCCTATTGCAAGTAAGCCATTTATTACTAAGACTGATGAAACACTTGCAAAGCCGATTGCTAATAAAACAATAAGTGTAAGTACAATATTTCTTTTTTTATTATCCATAAATATTCTCCATCTATTTTTATATTCTAATACACTTATATCATCATCCTTTAGTGTATGCAAGAAATTTGGCTTTTTTTATCATACTAGACACCTTTTATTTTACATAAAAAACACGAATAGTTCGTGTTTTAATTTTCATCTTCTAGTTCTGTTTCATAAAGCTTTTTAAATACTTTACAATTCTTAAGCAAATAATTTCTTGTACCAGAATCTACAACTTTACCATTATCAATGACAAATATTTTATCCGCATTTTGAACAGTTGATAATCGATGGGCAATTATTAAAACTGTATAATCTCCCTTCATATTTTCAATAGCCTTAGTAATCTCTTTTTGAGTCTCATTATCTAAAGCTGAAGTTGCTTCATCAAACAAAATTATTTTAGTTTTAAGTAAAAAGGCACGAGCAATTGCAAGTCTTTGCTTTTGCCCACCAGATAAGGTTACGCCACCTTCACCTACAATAGTATCATAACCATCTTTTAAGGTCATTACAAAGTCATGTAAGCAAGCCATTTTACAAGCTTTCTTTATATCTTTTTCTGTTGCATCAGTTTTTATAATTTGAAGATTCTCTCTAATGGACATATTATAAATATATGGATTTTGAGATATTATTGACAAATTTCCACGAATCGAATCACGGTCCAAATCTTTTATATTATATTTATCTAAAATTATTTCTCCACTATCTGCATCATAAAGTTTACTTATTAAATTAAATATTGTTGTCTTCCCTGCACCACTTTTACCTACGAATGCCACCGTCTTATTAGCTTCAACTTCAAAACTCATATTTTTTAATACGCTTTGTTCATCATCATAAGAAAAGGATACTTTATCAAAAACAATATTACCATTTAATTTTTTAACACTCATAGTGCCAAAAGATTCTTTATGAAACTCTTCTTCCACTAGTACTCCGAATATTCTACTTGCTGATAAATTAAATTCATTAATACATTCAATAAGTCTTTCAAAATGTGAGGATAAATTCATAATCTTTGGTGAATAATTATAGATTATCAACATTGCTGATACTGATAAATTACCATTTATTATAAAATAAACACCAAATAAACTTATTAGTAAATCTAATAAATCTCGAACATCACCATTTAAAAAATTTAATTTAGCTCGAGTACCATTTAAATCATTTCCTGATTTTTTTAGTATATCCATTATCGATGATGCATGAATTAAAAATGACTTCTCAGCATTAAGTATCTTAATATCTTTTGCACCTCTAATAATTTCAGAAGTAAAACCATTTACTTTCTCACGATTTTTAATATGAATTTTTCGCTTCTTCATTAGAATATCCTGAGCTCTCTTTTGAAAAAAGAATAATACTACTATAAAAAATAAGTAAATACCAAAAATTATTTTATTTATAAAAAATATCCCTATAAAAACTCCAAGACCTCCTACTATGTCAGATATCCAATCAAGTAAATCAATAAAAATATCTGTAAGTTTTTCTGTATCATTATTCAATCTTTCAATAAAAACACCACTTGAATTCATATTCAAATCATCTTGAGTTATTTTTAGCATTTCTTCAGCCAAATCTAATTGAATATTCTTTTTTACACTATAAAAATATTTATTCCAAGAAAGCATATAAATTAATCTTCCTAAATTTCTCGATATTTCAAGAACAAATATAGTAATTATTACAACAATTAATCTATTCCATTCTCCTCCAGTCAAAGAAACTATTTGCTTTGCTCCAAATATGGGAACAGCTATCGAAATAATCGTAAGAATAATATTTGCAATTAAAACCAAAAATAAATACTTTTTTTCTTGTTTAGCATATTTGTATGAATATTTTAAATACTTAAATAAACTACTAAATTTAATTTTTTCTTTCCCATCTTCTTTCTTATCTTTTTTACTCATTTTATCACCTTCTTTTACTTATTCATATTTATAAGCTCTAAAGCTTTATTATACTCATAAGAATAATTCTCCCCAATCTGATTATTTATTAGTTTTACATAATGAGAAGCTAACTCTAATCCCTCTTTATAAAGAACACTTTCACTATCTAATGTAATTAAATATTTTAAAGTCTTCTCTAATTCAGCTAAATAACCTAATCCACTTTCATCTCTTATTAAACTCTTCATTTTATCCAAAGATTCCATATAAGCAAACAATGGATCACGTTTTAATCTCTTTTCACATGCAAAAATAAATTTATTAATTGTTTCTTCATCCATTTTAAGGATAATCATTTTCGATACACATTCAATTATTTTATCCATTGACATATTAACTAAACATCTATGTTTTTCAAAATCATATACTTTATTTAAGCTTCTTGAAAGAAATTTTGCTTCCCTATTAGATAAAACAAACTCTTGTTTTTTATCACTATTTTCTGGTTCTTCTTTTACTTCTTCTACTATCTCACTAGTTTGTACTGCCTCATCTTGTTTTAAAGAAGTAGATTGATTTAAAATTAAAGATCTATAAACTTCTAAAAAATCTAAAGCCTCTAAACCAGATAATAATCTTTCCTCTACATCCGAATCACTTAAATCTAATGCAACACTTGTTGAAATATCAACACAAGCATTTAGAACTGTCGATGGAAAACTAGAATATTCATCATTTATTTTTTTTGCTTTTTTATAGATAATTCTCGCTAATTTACTTTTATGATTTTCTAATTCATCTATCATATTAAAATCAACTAACAGACTAATAAACATTCCTAAAACACGAGGTTTATTAGAATTTAACAAAACATCCCTATCTAAAGGAATTTTATAATTACCACTTTTATATCTGTCGGCATTTATCTTAGCAATTTCTAATATTAAGTTAGCTTTTTCTTTTTTATTAATAGAAATATCATCAATAAAATCTCTTAATAAATCAAAATCCAAAAATAAATAGTTATTGTCTTCTTCAAAAAACTCTAATAAATGTCTCACAAAATTAATTTTAAATATTTCATCACTTTCACTATTTGCTGTTTCAAATTTTTGAATATTAAAAAATAAAGTATAACGAGACTCAAGAGTTTTAGACTTCGAATCACAAATGATACGAACTCCTTCTTGCTTCCAATGGTTATCCAAAGTCTTAACTAAATCTTCATAATAATCTTCTAAATTATATTTTATAGTAAATTTTTTTAAAGATTTTAATGCTACTTTTCTATCAACGGATTTTATTTGATTAGAAATAATCTTTTCTATATAAAAAGAAGCATTAATAACTACTTTTTTATAAAACTTTAATCTTAATTTCATGTATTCATCTTGTAATATTTGTTGCATTTTTATTCTCTCCTTTAGCCAAACTAGACCTATTCTATCACATAATAGATAAATTACAAAATGAAAATGGATTTTTTAACCTAAACATTAAATTTATTCATTAAAATTCTTTAATTCTTTTTCATCTATAAGTTTCATGTAAATATACTTTAATTCGTTTTCTGGTATTCCTATATCCCTTAAAATTGCATAAGCATATTCTATATTCATTTTAAAAAAACAATTATCATCATCCAAAATACTTTTAATAAGTACATGTCTATTTATAACGTCAGTATCTTCCGTTGTTGACAAAATATCATCATTTATTTCTCTCAATTTTTCAATCATGCTAATCCTCTACCTTCTTTATAAACACTTACCCCTGGAATTTCTATTAAATCCTTACTTTCTATATACTCATATTCATGTTTTTCAAACATCTCAACTAATGTATAATAAGAAATTGGTTTTGCTCCATCTTCTGGAGAATAAGTATAATAATTATTTTCATAATGTTTAGATGAGAAACCATTTGGATTAAAACAAAGAACACCAACTGGCATAACCTCTTTAGAAACATCTTTTGGCTTTTTATTTGCTACTAAAACAAAATTTACATTATTTTTTAATTCTTCAGTGCTGAAGAAATTTTTACCAAGTAATTTTATGTAAGAATAAATATCCATTCCTTTTAGCCATTTTATTGACTTAACCTTTTCAAAAAGAATTTCTACTCTTTCATCAAATGGAATTTCTTTATAATTATTGGTCAAAATTTTATAATTACCAAGTAAATCATCTAATGTGCAACCATTAAGAAAATTTTCATAATTCTCAATATCTTCTTGCATTATACGATCATAAACGTTAGCTAATGCTCTTTTAAATTCTTTCTGAGAATTATAATTAATATTAAAACACATTAAACCATTAATCGGCTTATTAAGTTTAACCCCAAACAAATCTCCAAAGAAAAGTGAATTAGTTGAATCTGCTAAAACAATAAATTTACCAACTCTAAATTCAATATTTAGATGTTTTTTACCATAAACTCCATCTTTTAATATTATATTAGAAGTAATACCTATTTTTGAAAGAAGATAAGAAAATATAGCACAAAATTCATAACAAACTACCGAATTATTCTCTAAAGTAATTTCTTTAATATGTTTTATATTCTTATGATTTAAAGCAACTTTTCCTTTTTGACTTGCTGCAAAAAACTCTGCATCATAAGTAAGAACTTTACATAATTTTAAATAAATATAAATAGCTTTTTCAAGTAAAGAAAAACTGCTATCTAAACCATTTAAAATAAATTCCTCTAATTCAGAATCAACTTCCAATTCATCTAGCAATTCATCCTTTTTATAGAAAACATTAATAGCTTTTGTATCAGCATACACATCTCTTTTTATTGTTGTATAATTATGATGAATATACGAAGAGAAAATATACGAAGTCTCAAGAAAATTAGAAGCAAAATATCGTTTAAGTGCATATAAAAAATATTCTTTTTTTATACCATATAGCTCAATCTCTTTTTCTAACTTTAATGCTAAACTTAAAAAGTCCATTTTTAGTAATGAAAAGAAGTCTCTTACATTTATATCATAATTAACATCTTCTATATCAACACTATAAATATCCTTTTCATGACATTTTTCATAAAATTCTAAAGAGGACATTTCTTTCAAAATTTTAAATCTTTCTTTTTTTTTCTCATTAAAAGTAATTAAATTTAATTTTATAGCTTTTTCATAAGCTTCATAAATTTTTAATTTTGAAACAAAACTTCTTAATTCAAGTGGGCTATTTGGATTACAGCGAAAAACAAAATTTTTTTTATCTTTAGAAAATATTTTTAAAACATAACTATAAATATCCTCTTTTTCTAATATTAAATTTAAAAAGTTTAAACTAATACTAGTCCCTGGAACAAGATTTTCTGATTTTAAAAAGTCATAAGTATCTGAAGAAATACATAAGGAATCTTCAGTAATTATATAATCAATTGTATTAACATTTAAAGTTTCCATACGCATGCTCCTATCATAAACAATTATATCATATAATGTAACTATTTAAAAATATAAAAAAGAGCATTAATTATGCTCTTATCTTAATTCTTTCTTCTTTTGATAATCAGAAAATTGAACTACCTTTTTTTGTTTTCTTGAAGCTACAACAGGGTGTACTATAATACCCGATTGAATTTTTACCTTTAAGTTATTTATTTCTTCATCAGTTAAAGATACTGGAGAATAATAAGAAATTGATGTTACTAATGCATCTATGTTATCAATAAAATCTTTTAGACTTAATGAAGCCCCTTCAAACACTAAAACTCTAGCCAAAGTAGATCTAAGATATATTCCCATTGATTGATAATATAAATTTGTAATTTCTTTACTTTTAAAAAGCTCAAAAATACTATCAAATAATGTATCCCATTCAGAATTAGTAATAACTGATTTTGGCAAACGATACGCTTCATAATAAACTTCAATATGTTTAGATAACACTGCAAAAGTTTCTTCTAAACCCAAAATTTCAAATTGATCTTTGTATTTAGAGTTTTGGACAGTTACAACTTTTCTATAACGTTCTTCATCCTCACTTACTCCACCACTACGAACAAACTCTTGATATAAATCTGTATAATAATCTTCAATGGATTTACCTTGAATAAAATTCTCTCCTTCTAATTTATCTTCATTTTTAGAAATCTTCTTGAAAAACTTAGAACACATTTTCTTAAAGAGAATACTATTCTTTTTTATTTTATTAACACTAATTTCTTCTTTAATTAACTCAATATAAGAATCTAAACTAGGTATTCCTTCTCTATTTATTAATTTCATATAACCCCTCCAAATGAAACTTATAATAGCATAAAAAAAGATAAACAGCAAATGTGCTTTTATCTTTCTAAAAGTATATCTAAAACTTCTTTCCATCCTTCTTTCCACTCGATTCCTGCACGAACTATACCTTGAGCCTCTAATTCCTCACTTGTAAGTTCCTTATTATGGTAAGATGGAAATAAAATTTTTGTAGTAACACTTGAACTAAAATTAGAAGTACAATCATCAATTTGAATATCTGCTTTAAATAAATGTTTAGCACTCGTAAAAATAAAGTTTTTTGGGTTTAAAAATGGTAAAGCCTTTCTTAAGAATGAATATTTATCTTGAAAAAGACGAGCTGAACCATCAAGATCAAATGGATTTACGCAAGATGATAAAATATAAATCTCATATTTATCGTTCAATTTTTTTATAGCATCAACTGCCCCTGGAAGCATTCTATTAAGAGCATTTTCATATAAGTTTTTTTCCTTTAAAAATGCATTAAATTCATCAAATCTTTCTTTTGGTACTATAACCTCATCGATGTAATAATCCGTAAAATCATCAATAACATAACTAGTGTTTAAAAATTCATTAGCAGCATCTAAAAAACCACCAAAGCAAATTACTTCATCTACATCTAATAATATTGTTTTTTTATTCATAATTAACTCTCCTTAAAATTATTATAACATACTGTTTTATTTTTTTCTTAATTTTAGTGTCATTCTATAATCGAAATTTTTAATATAACAAGAATCTGGACTAATAATCTTTACACGCTTGCTATCACGGCAAGTTGGATATTTCCACCACCCCTCTTTATGCATCCAAGTTCCATCACTTAATTCACGAAGAAAATGAAAATCAGATATATATTCGATATAATCCTCATAAGCTAAAAAACGTGTAAACAAAGCTATTTTCCATGAATCATCATCTATTTGTTCTCGAGGATTAATTCGCCTAACTGCTATTTTTAAAAAATCTAAATCATCAAAAATATTTTCGACTAAATTAGAATAGGAAAAGAAGTGTTTGAACTGTATTTTGGATTCTGAGTTTCCTATATTACCAGGGATATATGCACAAGAACAAATACTTTCTTCTCTTTTATCTAAGCCAAGAGCAAAAGCATAACAGTTTGTTGTAAATATATGCTTCCATATTTTTCTTTCCAACTGAATGTATTCTTCTATGTTTGATGAATTTCTATTCAATATCATTTTCTCCCCTCCATTCTCTACTTCTTTAAACAGAGAAAAAGAAGATTATACTCTTCTTTTTCGTTTAAGTGATGTCATATAATTTTCAACACTTTCCCAATCAAATTGACGTAATTTAAATAAATCCAATTCTAATTCTTTCAAATATTCTGTCATAATAGTTTGAATCTCTTCATCACTCACTCTATATTTATTTGTCTTTTCAATAACTCTATCTGTCATATCCTTAAGAATATCTTTATGTAAATTTTCTAGATATAAAACAGCACTATCTGGAACTGATTTAAAAGCAATCCTTTTAACAATTCCTTCCCATGTTGATATGTTTTCAATTAATCTAGGTTTTAAATTATTGCGTTCTTTCTCTCTAACTAAGGCATCAAATCTTTCCCTTTGTTCTCTATTCATTTTCATATTAATTGAAAGTTCTGCTATTTTCAATGTTTTTTCAACAAAGTCAAGAAGATGAGCATTTTCATCATCCTTAACATCACCTAAACCAATCATATCAAAAACATATAACTCTCTCGAATTTTCTAATCCATGGAAAGAAAAAACAGAATCAGCAGACATAGATATAGTTGTCCCTCTAACCAAATAAAGAAACTCATCCAATGTTAAAGTTAATAGTAGCTCTCTTTCTTGAAAATATGTAATACTTTTCTTTTCTTTTTCTAGTTGTTCTACTTTATTTTTCGTATAATTATATATATCCATACTCATAATAAAATCTCCCCTTTAGTGCTCGTCTATTGTAGCATTTTCTAAAATTTAAGTAAAGCATTTTTGATATTTCAAGAAAAAATTTAATGTCAACTATTTTTCTAAAGTAGATTTTATTCCATCTTCCATATTTATATTTGTTGGTATAATATATTTTGCATCAATCTTATGAGTAATACAGTTTACAATAAATCTCATTGCACGAGACCCATCAAACCATAAAGGATTATCACTTCTGTTTCTTACAGCATCAAGAGATGACACCATCATATCACGATCATAAATATCAGCTTTTTCAGTTGTTAACATAAACTTCTGTTTTTCACTCCGATAAATCGTATTTGTATCTAATTTATATTCGGCATTATTAAACCAATATAAGTGATCTCCTCCACAAAGAGCAATTGCATCTGCCTTATATTCAATGTCCCCAATTAATGAATTAACATAAGTCATAACTTCATCATAAGTAACAGACGGAATATCTTTTTTTAATTCATCATACTTACTTGTAATATCAACAACTCCAAAATCATAAAACTTACTTCCTATAATTTCTTTATTTTTAACAAACATTAATTCAACGGAACCACCGCCACCAATAAATACGCAAAGAGTACCATCATAATCGATATTATCATAACAACCCTTAGCAGTATACTTTGCTTCATCTTCTTGTGATACAACCTCTATACTAACATTAAATTTTTCTTTTAAAACATCATTAATACTATTTAATTCATATTCATCCAATTTTCTAAATATACTACATCCATATATATGAATATCCTTAGTGTATTCTAAAGCCTTAGATATTTCTTTAAAAAGTAATTCTACATCACTTTTTAAAACAGAACCTTCTAATTGATAATTCTTCTTAAATTCAATTGTTGTAGTCTTATCATAAATAAGAGCATTATTATCATAAACATGAGTTTTCGTATTATTACTACCTATCTCAATAATTGCATATTTTCCCATAACATATCCCATCTTTCATACTTTAATTATAACAAAAAAAATACTAGTATCTAGCATTTTTATAAATACTTGGTTGTCTCAGTAGGATTCGAACCTACGGAATGTCAGGGTCAGAGCCTGATGCCTTACCGCTTGGCTATGAGACAATAACTAAATACATTTATAGTATACTACTATTTCTATTCTTTTACTATTATATTTTAGAAAAAGAGAAAAATCTCTTTTATTTTTTCTCTTTTTCTAAATCTCGCAAAAATTTAGGATTATTAGAAGTAAACGTCATATATTTAAGATTATCTTTAAAAAATTCATATGAAACATTTTTAGAAAATTCTTCAATATCTTTTATTTTATTTAAAGTATAAAAACCTACACTACCAAATTTTAAAATACAGTATTTAATATTTTTTTCATTAATAACTTTGGATTTTTTCATCCAATAATTATCAAACTTTATTTTTTTATTAACTAATTTGGAATTACTTTTACTTATCGCTAACAAATTATTATCTCTTATCCTTAATGACACACGGCCTAAAAAAGGCATAAATCTTGAAAACCAAAAAGATAAACCTAAATCACATAAATAATCAGCTTTAGTAATCTTACAATGTCTTTTATTTTGAACATATTTTAAGGCAATTAAATTAAGTGGCCAATAAGATAAATGTGTAATATTAAGACTAGGATATTTATTAATAATTTCAGCCAATATAATAAAGTTTTTTATATTAAAAGTATTTTTCCTAGTAAACAAATAATCTTTTGTTTCTATTTTTATTTCTTTATCTTTTAGCAACTTTTTATTTTTTAAAAAGAATTTCAACAAATCATCTAGAGACATTATTTTATAGGTAATATCATTAGTTTCTAAATTATGACTTTTTCTAAAACTAAAATTTAAAAGTTTTAATTCTGCTAAAGTATAATTTGAAATTAATCCATTACCATCACTTACATCATCTATAAATTTATCATGTAAAACAACGGGAATTCTATCTTTTGTAAAACATACATCAAATTCAAATCCATCACAACTATCTAATAATTTTTTATCTTGAAAAATAGCTTCAAGAACACCTATAGAATTTTCAGGATATTTAGTCATTTGATATCCTAAACGATGAGCTATAATTTTAACATTATTAAGTTCAGAAATCATTTCCTGTTTTTTCACAACTTGCACCTTCAATTCACAATTATTATACTACATAATATTTTATTTTCTATATTTTTCATTTATAAATAATACTACAAAAACAAAAATCTTTAATTAAATAAAGATTTTCATTAAATAAAATTTTTAAGAATAAACACTTTTTATTCCAAGTTTTTTATACATATAATACTTTTCTAAAATATTTCCAACAACTGCAATATTAGACTCTTGATAAGATTTAAAATCACCAAGATATTCTGAATCTATAAGATACAAATCTCCATTTTCTTGCATTTGCAAAATGAACTTATTGGCAGGATCTATAATATACTTACCCTCTAATAAAATTGCTTGATGGTTAGCTCTTTCAATTGCTGGATTAACTTTACGCCAAATTCCAGTACTATTATCTACAAAAATAAAAATTAAAGTTGGGTTAAAATTTAAAGTACATAATAAATTATAAAGAAATTCTGTAGCATGCCTACAACAACAAACACCATACATAACTTGAACACCTTGACTTACATCTAGTGGTAAACCTAAATAATCATAGTTATTATCAAAGCAAATTGTCCCATACCTACTAAAAGAACCACCATGTAACATATTAAAAATAATTTTTGAACAGGTTATTGCATCTTTTATATCATAATAACGTAAATAATCTTTAAGATTTAGCAAAATTGTTTTATAAGCACAGTTTATTTTTTCTTTATCACTTTCAATAAAATTTGCCATAATTACTCCTAATAAATAAGTCTATTTATCAATCTCAGCAATATTTTCAATAATATTTTTTAATTGATTTAAGGATTTATTAATATATCTTCTATTTATTCCAACTATAGGAATATTATAATCTTTTACTTTCTCATATAATTTTTCTATAAATAATCCTTTTCTTTTTTCATTACCGTGGTTTGTATATATATAATTTACACAACATGAAGGAGATTGTTCAATTCCTAAAATAGCAATAACTTTATAATTTGAAGAAAGAATATTTTCAATCTCCATAGAAACAGTCGTTGCTAATTTTTCACAATGTTCATTAAAATCTTTGGTATCATATTTAGATAATCCCATTGGATCTCTAATTAAATTATTGTTGAATCTAGCTTCGGCACAAGGCATTTGAATTATATTAATATCATTATCTAAAAGCAACTGAACAAAAGGCTTTATTGAACTTTTCCATTCATATTTAACTATTCCTTGAGCTTGATACGCCTGTGATAGTAAACAAAATGGAACAAAAACAAAAAACTTACTTCTATTATCCTTTATCATAAATATTCATCCCCAAAACCAACATTCATGTATCTTTCAACCAAATCACTAATTTTAGGATATAGTAATTTTTTATAAATATTTGCAGAAGCAATCAAAATTTCTTCATCACCAGTACTTAAAGGCATTCCAATTAAACATTGGGATTCATTTACCTTAGGAATTATACCTCGGATAAGAAATTCATTTTTTTCTTCAAAATCATCTTCTAAATTTTTAACAGGCAATAATAAATTAATTTTATATTCTTTGAATAAATCCTTAAATAAATTCAACATTTCATCTTGTTCAATTGCAAATAATTGACTTTTTCTAGCACCATCTGCAACACTTGATATATTTAACTGCTTACACAAAATAATTGTTGTAACATACATTGATAATCTACAAGCCAAACAATTAAATTGAGAAATAGTTACTTTCCCATAATTATTTAAAATTTTATCAACTTTCAAATTATAAAAGCTTTTTATAAAAGTTCTAAATATAGCATCTATTTTCTTTATTCCAAGATATTTTACTTTATCCTTACCATATTTTTTTACTAATCTTTCATAACCCTTTTGTATATTTTCACTTCCTAATTCAAAAGAATTATCATAATGTACTAAAATAACTTCATAACCTTTTTCAATTAATAGAATTGAGCTAAGCATAGAATCTTTACCACCAGAAAATAAAACAATAACTTTCTTCATATACGTTCACTTCCCATATTGATCTTTCGTAAAAATAGTATATCATTTTTATAAAAAATAGTCAGCATGTTAATAATTGTAGAATTTTTTTTATCACTGAAAAAAAACGACTAAAAGTCGTTTTACTTAATGCTCGAAAATTTCGAGTTTCCTATCATTTTGGTGCCCGTAGCCAGACTTGAACTGGCACGATATTTCTATCATTGGATTTTGAGTCCAACGCGTCTACCAATTTCACCATACGGGCGAGACAATTTAATTATATCACAATAATTAAATTTTTATAATTACTTTATTATTATACCAAGTAAATTTATAAAATCAAGAGCTTGTAATTCATTAACAATTACCCCTCTTAACAAATCCATTGATTCTAACACTATCCCATTAATAGTAGAATTAGTTAAATCTAAACCAGAAAGAGATGTTTTATAAAATTCGCTTTCCGATAAATCAACTTCATTTAAAATCAAATCATCAAAAGATAAATTAGTTATAGTAGCACTTGTCATCTTAACATTTTCAAATATATCTAACTTTAGTGTTACCCCACTAATATTACACATCATCATATTAGAATTCACAAAATCAGAATTTTTAATATTAGAATCTAAAAAACTTATTCCAATCATATGACAACCATCAAAAAAGCATTTTTGAATACCACACTTTTCTAATGTTATATTAGACATTTCACACTTCTCAAACTTCACATTATGAAAAACTGAATTTTTTATATTTCCTTCAAATTTGCAATTAATAAATTCTACATTATCAAAACTAAAAAATTTTATTTCATCTGAAAATGTAACATCATTGAATCTTTTATAAATTACAATATCATCTTCACCTAAAGCTTTTTCCTCATATAAAGTTGTTACTTCCTTAAATCTATCAAATGTTTTCTTCATCTTTATAAATCGAAGCGAATAAATCAGTTTCACTTGCTTCTCCATCATTATTATTTATATCAATAGTAGGTAAATCTTCTAATGTAGCTAAACCAAAATAATCTAAAAATTCACTTGTTGTTGCATATAAATTTGGTCTACCTGCTAAATCAGATTTGCCAACTTCTTTAAGAAGACCTTTAGCCACTAACTTTCTTATCAGCTGCCCACTTTGCACACCTCTTACATCACTTACTTCTGATGTCGTAATAGGTTGATTATAGGCAATAATAGCTAAAGTTTCTAAAGCTGCTTGACTAAGCTTATTTGTCCCTGGGGTTACAACTAATTTTTCATAATATTCCTTATGTTCCATTTTAGTTGTCAACTTAAATGCATCTCCTAAATAAGAAATACGAAGCCCCCTATCATCTGCCTCATAATTCTTTTTTAATTGAGATAATAATTCTTTTACTTCAACATCACTTATATTCATAATGTCACATAAACTTTTTAAGTCTATTCCTTCATCTCCAACAACAAACAAAATACCTTCTAGTACACCTAAATTTTTCATTTGCTTCCCTTCATTTCTAATGTAATACTTCCAAAAGTTTTATCTTGAGTAATCATAAGTTCATTATTTTTAGACATTTCTAAAACTGATAAAAAGGTCACAATAACATAAGGTTTAGTTAACTCTTCAAATAAACTTGTAAATTCAACTCGACCTTTTTCTTTCAAAATATGTCTTATTTGTCTAGTTCGATCTGTAACACTTAATTCTTTTTTTGTAATCTTAGTATTTAATGGCTTATTTAATTTCTGTCTTTCTAAAAAAAGTTCAAAGGCATTTATTAAGTCATCTAAATCAATTTCTGGATCAAGTGATGTATCTTCTGTCTTATATTCTTTCAAATCACTTGGCAATTTTGTAAAAAAATTACTTCTTTTATCTTCAAGTTCGTGAAATGTTGATGTTAATTCTTTAACTTTTTCATACTCTAAAAGCTTATTTCTTAAATCTTCTTCTGAATTAAGTTCATAACCTTCATCATCTTCTTCAACATCACTTTTCTTATTAAGTAATATCTTACTTTTTAAATGAATTAATTCTGCTGCCATAACAAGATATTCACTAGCATCATCTACACTTAAATCTTTAGCATCCTCAATAAAACTTAAATATTGCTTCGTAATACTTTCAATATTTATATCATAAATATCCATTTTACTACTTCTAATTAAATGCAACAAAAGGTCCAAAGGACCTTCAAAATCGTTAATACAGAAATTGTATGTCATTTACAATCAAATCCCTTACCATTTAAAGTATAATTAATAACTTTAGCTTCTGTATCAAGTAAATAATAATTATAATCAACAACAGAAGATGGAACTTTATAATTTTCCAAATCTAATACAGAAGTAAAGGAAAAACCATCAGCGACTTCTTCTACCTCCGCATTTACACCCAAATTATTAGCCTTATCTTCATAACTTTTTTTCAAATTTAAGTAAGCTTGACTGTCTTTTTGCTCACTTAATACAACTTTTACATTATCTTTTATACTAATTAAATAATTATTTTTAAAAGTATATTCTATACTTCTTCCATCCATTGAACAAATCATTGAACCTACTCCTGATTCATCACTTGGAACTGTATAACTTGGATAATCAGCATCCTTCATCTCAACAATTTTTCCAACATAAGAATAGTTACCATTAAAAGAAAGTTGATTAGCGGTTAAAGATACTTTTTGAACTTGATTATCAAAAGAACCAACTAATTTTACTGAGGCTATCTTATTTTTAGAACCTGATGAGTATATTTCTAAAAAATAATTTTCCTTATCAAGATTTAATACTCCATTATAAGAATACATTTCACAGTTTAAATAATTTCCATTTAAAGTAAAGTTTCGCATAACTATATTTTCAAATTTCATATTTGTCGAACTAGCTAATTGTTGCTCTACTCCTCCGTTCAAAAACTCTTCTCTTTTATCATCACTTGGAGTAACTGGAGCATCAGAAATTCCATTACTATTAAACATTTTATACAAAAAACTTGATGGATTATTTAATAAACTTGTAAATATTGGTAATGATATTAAAACAATACCAAATATAATAAACATTTGCACAACAAGTATTGGTCTCCCAATCTTATCCTTACGCAATTCTCCTATAATCTCTGCTTCTATAGTTCTTGGATCAACATAACTAGTTTGATCTGTCACATTACTATTTTGCACTTCTTGACTAGTATTCTGTAGTTCATGATTATCCATAGTAATCCCTCTCAATTCTTAAAACAATTATATCAAATATTTACATAAATTAAAATAAAAAGAGGAAATTTCCTCTTAATTTTCGACTACACCATCTAAACTAAAACTTTTAGCTTCTGTTATTTTAACATTAGCAATTGTTCCTATTAAAGACTTATCACAAGTTACATTAACTAACTTCATTGTTTCAGTATAACCATACAACTTATTTTCATCTTTTTCTGATTTACCAACTAATAATACTTTTTGAATAGTATTTAAATATTTTTGATTATTTAAATTTGAATGAGAATTAATAATCTCATTTAATCTATGAAGTCTTTCTTCTTTTATTGAAAGTGGAATACTATCATCCATTTTAGAGGCTGGTGTTCCTTCTCTTTTAGAATAAATAAATGTAAAAGCACCATCATACTTACATTCTTCCACAACATTTAAAGTATCTAAGAAATCTTCTTCTGTTTCATTAGGAAAACCAACAATAATATCTGTTGTAATAGCAGCATTTTTAACACGTGTTTTTATTTTATTATAAAGATTTAAATACTCTTCTTTGGTATATCTTCGTCCCATAAGTTTTAAAATTCTATTAGATCCCGATTGTAAAGGCAAATGAATATAAGGCATGATATTTTCATATTTAGCAATAATATCAATCATTTCATCTGTAAAATTCCAAGGATGAGATGTAACAAAACGAATTCTCTCTATTCCTGTTTTAGCTACACTTTCTAAAAGCTCGGCAAAATTTAAATCATCTACTAAATCATTTCCATAAGCATTAACATTTTGTCCAAGTAAAGTTATCTCTTTATAGCCTTTTTCTTTTAAACACTCAACTTCCCTTAGAATATCACGACTCTTTCTACTTCTTTCTTTTCCTCTCGTAAAAGGAACTATACAGTAAGTACAAAATTTATCGCAGCCATACATAATGTTAACCCAAGCAGTATATTTAGAATCCCTTTTAAAAGACTCTCCAACTTCAAAGACATTACCTTCATTGCTTTTAACTTCAACATTTAATCCTTCGCCCAAGTTCATTAAATAATTAGGAAGTTCATGAATATTATGTGTACCAAATACTAAATCTATATATTTATGTTTTTCAAGTATCTCATCTACAACACTTCTCTCTTGTGCCATACAACCACAAAGTATAATCTTAACATCCTTCTTTTCTTTTTTTAAATGTTTACATCTTCCTAAAAATCCAAATACTTTATCATGAGCATTTTCTCTAATTGCACAAGTATTTAAAATAATAATATCAGCATCTAACTCTGTATTAACCTCATTAAACCCTAAATTCTCAAGTAAACCACTTATCTCCTCGGAATCATGAACATTCATCTGACATCCATAAGTTTTAATAAAATACTTTTTTCCACTAAATTTATCAGTTTTAACTGGATTAGTATAGATAAATTCAACACTTTCTTTATTTCTTGATTTAGCTTGTTTCATATCTGGTAAATTCATAATTTCACTTCCTTAAAACAAACTGATTATAACACGTAAGATATAAAAAGTATAGTTAAGAATTATTAATTTCTCTAGCAAGTATCTTTCTATCTTTTCTATTCATTTTTTTAAGTTGCATCATTAAAGCAACTCCAAAGACATTACTAACTTCATAGGTATTTCTTGAATATCTATCTATTTTTTTAAAGTATTTACTTAATTTTGAATTCTTTATACGCATTATTTCTTGAGGACACATTAATCTATCATAGTCATCTTTAGAACATACTATCCTACTACTTGCATCAATCACTAAGTTTTCACATTGATTATAAGTATATGAGTGATAATAATAACCTTCATAATACGACTCAAGTAAAGACGAAATAGTATAATATTTAGGAAAAATACTAGATAGAGCTTCAACATTCATATGACATCTCCCAGCAGTTTCATTCTCATTTATATATTTCATAACATCTTTATTATTCTTAAATATTTCACTAAAACGCATAAATTCGAATATTCCATATTCTTCACTAAATATTTTAAACGAGTCTGGTTTAGAAGATATATCATCTATAACTGGAGATAAAAGTATTTTCTTAATTAAATTATCTTCAAGCGAATAATCAGTTAAATTTCCAATTTTAGTAACGGCTTCTCTAATATCCATAATAAAATTATAATGATATAACTTTATTAATTCATGCAATATTTTATAATAAAGTGATTCAGTTCCATACTTATATCTTAAACTATTAAGCTCCGAAATATGTTTTATAATTTCATATTCTAAAGATATAGGTTTTTCACCAGTTAAAACAAAATCATAATGAACGCCTATAGTAGCCTGAAACTCCTCTAATATAATAGAAGCTCTTTTATCATTATCTCTTAATGATTTATAATGGTAATATTCTACTAAATCATCAATCTTAAGTTTTTGCATAATACCCCTTCTTTTTTATGCGACTTATTATAGCATAAAGCTGTTCAAAATAAAAATCTCTACAAATTAATTCGTAAAGATTTCTTAGGTAAATACTTGATTAATCCTCATAATAAGCTATATTAGTTTGTTCTAGTTCATTTAATTCTTTTATTCTAGAAGTATACATATTAAGCATAAGAACAAATACTAATATAAATAAAATCACCCCTTTGTACTCATCAATGAATTTAATCATTCTACCATCTCCCTTCTACAATCTTAATTTATCATTTTATTTGTGTCATATCAACACTAATAAATACATTTGTTCGTATTTAATAAAAATTAAACATTTGTTTGACATTTGTACACTTGTTTGCTATTATTATATTAGGAGGAATCGTATGAATAAAGATTTAACTAAAAAACAAGAAGAAACCTTAACCTTCATAAAAAAATATATGGTATCCCATGGGTTTCCGCCTTCTGTAAGAGAAATTTGTGCTGGAATGGGATTATCCAGTCCTGCAACAGCACACACACACTTAAAAGAGTTAGAAACAAAAGGTTTTATTAGAAAACAAAATTCTAAATTCAGAACGATAGAACTACTAGTTGACAACGAATTTGAAGAAAAAAAGGAAAAAGAGGATGTTGTATCTGTACCTCTTTTAGGTAAAATTTCTTGTGGTAACCCTATTGAAGCAATTGAAAATCCCGATGAATTTTTTACATTACCTGCAAGTCTTATTCCTGCAAGAGAATCAATTTTCACTCTAAAATGTTCTGGAGATTCAATGATTAATGTTGGTATATACGACAACGACATAGTTATTATTCAAAAACAAAGTACAGCTAAAAATGGTGATATAGTAGCTGCCATGACAGAAGAAAACGAAGTTACACTAAAAACTTTTTACAAAGAAAAAGATCATATTAGATTACAACCAGAAAATGATGCTTTATCTCCAATTATTTTAAATAACTGTATTATCTTAGGTAAAGCTATTGGTATTTATCGCAAATTATAAAAGTTGGTATTACCCAACTTTTTTTAATGATTTAATCATCGTTTCTTTTCGTAAATTATTAAAGTAAAGATAATATTGCACCACTTCTTCTGGCAAATTTATCTTTTTATCATCTCTAATATTATCAAGAGCTCTAAGCATATCAAAATCCAACATTTTTTCTAATTGCTCACGAAAATATGGATCATTTTTAAATAATCTTCTTATAAATCTCATATCTATTTTTCGCATACCTCTTACACCATCACTATAACTACTAAATAATGGATTGTAATAATAATCAAGAAAAGAGCTTATACTAAATGACTTTTCATAATCATATAAGGGAGCAATAGACACATCAAAGAAACTTTCTTCACATAAAGTGTTTACTCCTCTATCTCTCATACACACAAAATAATCTTTAGCAATAATTCGCATTAAAATCTCATGCAATTCCTTATTAAAAGATAAATTTGATAATGTAAAATTAAGTTTTAACATATTTAAAAAGTTGATTTCTGATGCTTGTTTATAATTCCCATCACTTCTTAAAAAATTTTTACTTAATAAACCAACAATTTTATCATCATCTAATGCAAGGTCATAAGTAACTGTTGGTAAACTCATATATCGTGAAATATATTCTCCTAATAACTCATTTAAAATATACGATATACAAGCACGTTTTTTTAAATAATAAAATTCATCTTGATACAAATACCAATGATTTTTATACAATAAGGTTTCAACATCAACATTTAAAATCTTAGAAAGTTCATATATAGTTCCTTTGTAAGACTCAAGTGAAGAACACTTAATTCCACGAGTATTATCACGATATAGTAAAGATAAATCTTGATTGACTTTATTAGTAATAAAATCCATAAGAAAGCCCCCTTTTTTTCAAGGTATTATATCAAGAAAATAATTCATTAGCAAAAAAAAGATAATCGAATTCGATTATCTTACTATCATATAATAAAGAAATGCAACTATTATCGTTAAAATTACTACTCCATTTATTCTATCTGTTTTATTGCTCTTTTCTTTTACTCCAACAATCATAGCAGCTAAAACTCCACCAATTAAGCCACCTATATGACCAAAATTATCAACACCAGGGAGAATAAATCCGATAAATAAGTTAAGTAATATAACAGGAATAATTTGATTGGATATAACATTACCAAGATATAAACGATAATGATATCCAAAATATAGTAAAGCTCCAAGTAAACCAAATATAGCACCACTTGCACCAACAGAAGCTCCACCAGTTAATAGACCACTAAGTAAAGCCCCAACTATAGCACTAATAAAATAAACTATTAAAAACTTAACTTTCCCTAAAACTGTTTCTATCTGGGTACCTAATACATAAAGAGAATACATATTACAAAATATATGTATAATATCAGCATGTAAAAAGGCTGAAGTTAAAAGTACCCAAAGATGATTATTTCTAATTGCATATGCACTAGTTGCAAAATCTGATATACTAACTATTCCTAATATCTCCAACATATAAACAAATATATTTATAGCAATTAAAGCATATGTAACTATAATTGGCTTTTTCTTAAATATTTTCTCGTATAATTTATTTTTCTTTTCTGTTGATTCATTTATATCTTGTGTTACATTAATAAAGAAATCCATATCATCTGATGAATCAATTTTATCCTCTTTAATTTCTGGAAATATCGAAGTGATTTTCTCATTTTCATCTAAAGATTTACCAGAATCTAAGGCAACAACTTCCATATTTTTATATTTTGATTCAAATGAGCTAACATTATCACCCACATTTAACAATATATTTAAAGTAGTACATCTCATTGATAACATTTTTTTCTTAATTTGTTTAATAATAGTTTTAGCCTTAAACAGATCAAAATCTAATTGCTCATTATTATGAATGTAATTACTATTAATTCTTATAACTTCATAATGCTTATCACAATTCTCTAACCAAATTTCATTTTCTAAACCATTTACAACTATTGGTTGATAGTTTTCTTTAGTTACAAAATAATGAACTAATCGCATTGTTACTTCATCAGCATTAGACATTCTTAAAATTCCCATTATACTTCTCCCTTTCATAATATGTATTATTGCACATTTCTTATTTCTTTTCTAGCGTATCTAAAAAATTCTTAAAAGTTTCAGGAAGTTCACAATCAAAATGTAAACTTTGTTTTGTTATTGGATGAACAAAATCAATACTAGCAGAATGTAAAAATTGTCCAAATTCACTTGCAGAACTGCTAGTATAAACTGGATCATTATAAATTGGATAGCCAATATAATTCATATGTACTCTTATTTGATGTGTTCTTCCTGTTTCTAATGAAAGTCTAACCAAAGTATATCCTTTATATCTTTCTAAAACTTTCAAATGTGTAATTGCCTTTTTAGATCCATCAGCAGTAACGGTCATCTTTTTACGATCTGTTTTATCTCTACCAATTGGAGCATCAATAGTTGCTGTATCATGCATAAACTCACCCTTTAAAAGAGCTACATATTCTCTATTTATCTCATGTTTACTTAACATATCAGCTAAAACTTCATGAGCTTTATTATTTTTAGCAACTATCATTATTCCTGAAGTATCCTTATCTATTCTATGTACTACTCCAGGTCTAACTTCGCCATTTATATCTGATAAATTATTAGTATAATACATCAAAGCATTAACTAATGTTCCACTAAAATTTCCACTACCAGGGTGAACAACCATACCACTTTCTTTATTAACAATAATAATATCATTATCTTCATATATAATGTTAATTGGTATATTCTCTGGTTTAATATCTATTTCTTCAACATAACCATCTTTTATAGATATTTCATCATTCTCTTTTACGACATAATTAGCTTTTATCTTTTTTCCATTAACTAAAATAAATTCATCTTCTAGCATTTTGGCAATTAAACTCCTAGAATAATCTAAATGTTTAGCTAAATACTTATCAATTCTTTCCTTTTCTTCTTCCTCTACTTTTAATACCATTCTTAATTTCTCCTTTTAATGTAACCATTAGGATTAATAAAACTCCAATAACAATAGATACATCTGCTATATTAAATACTGGAAAATTATAACCAAATAAATCTATATCAATAAAATCTCTTACAAATCCACAAAAGACACGATCAACTAAATTTCCAAATACTCCACCAAACAACAAGCCAAAAGCTATATTCGTAGTTTTTCCCTCTTCATAAGAAAAAGTCATACTATAAATAATAACTAACATTATAGCAGAAATCAAGATAAGAACACTTACTTTACCTTCCATAATACTAAATGCTGCACCTGTATTTTCATAATAATTAAACTTAAAAAAATTAGATATCAAATTCAAATGAACATTATTTATTTGAATTATTGCTTTCGTTATTTGGTCTAATATTAACATAATTGTTGAAATAATAACTATTTTCTTATTCATATAAGACACCCTCTAAATTATATCTTATTTACCTCAAATCTACAAGTATTACATCTTCACCTATCTTAACTATTTGTTTTATATTTATATTTGTTTCACTGTTATATATATTAAGTTTTTTCATAATCTTTTTTGGTTCCACAATAAAATAATTAATAGATCCATCTTCATTAATATCCATATCAATTATTCTTCCAATATTTCTTCCATCCCCTTGATTAATTACATCTTTAGTTTGTAAATCACTTATACGCATAACTTCACCTATTTAAATTTTATTTATAAATCTTAAAAAAAGTACAGTTAACACTATACTTATTTATCTTATCAATTTTTTCATATTATTAATTGCTGTTTTTTCAATTCTCGATATTTGAGCTTGACTAACACCCATTTCACTTGCTAACTCCATCTGTGTCTTACCAATTATATATCGATCAATTAAAATATCCTTCTCACGTTTTCTTAATTTAGTTAAAGCTTTTCTTAACTGAATAAGATCATCTTTCTTTTCCTCTAATTCTTTTTTATCAGCTAACTGATCAAGTATATAAATTGTATCTCCTCCATCATTATAGATTGGTTCATATATACTAACTGGTTCTTTTAAAGAATCCATTGCATTTGCAAGCTCATACTCAGTTATCTCTAAGTCTTTAATTATTTCATCATTTGTTGGCTCTACCCCATGGATAGTTAAATATTCATCTTTATATTTCATTATTTGGTAAGCTCTATCTCTTACACTTCTTGTAATTCTAATACTTGTAGAATCTCTTATATATCTCTTTACTTCACCAAGTATTAAGGGAACTGCATAAGTTGAAAACATAACACCATAAGACTCATCAAAGTTTTCAACGGCCTTTATTAAACCAACACAACCAATTTGAAATAAATCATTCATATCATTTTTTCCATTATTATATTTGTTAATGATTGATAATACCAATTTTAAATTTCCATTTATTATTTGTGTTTTAGCCTCTTCATCTCCCATTTTATAAAGATGCATTAGTTCATCAATTTCTGGCTTAGTTAATACCTTTAAACTAGAAGTATCAATTCCTGTTATATTTACCTTATATTTGCTCATTAAAAATCATCCCTTTAACTTAATAATGGGATGATTTACCAAATCTTATTCAATATTTAATTATTTCTGCTTTTTATAAATTTAAAAAGTGTTTGCATATAATTTTGTTCGCCATAGGAATCTACATTATAAAGATATACATTGGCATAGACATTATTATCTATTTCTAAAATTAATTCATTGTGTGTTATACTTTCTTTTTTAGATATTTCTTCTACATGGACAATTTTATAATATTTAATTCCTTCATATTCAAATAGTGTCTTATCACAAGAAATATTATTCTTAGTTAAATCATATTGACTTAACATACTTTCTAATAAAACATCAAGACTTACCTCTTCTTTTATAACTTTAAATCCAATCATTGCATCTGCCGAAACTCTTATAAGATAATAGTCCCACATTTCCGTTTCAGTACTTGATCTAACTTCAAAACCTAATGGAACTGTATAATTATCACCACTTACAGTTATTTTATCTCCTGATATAATAGATTCTTCAACCTTTTTAGTTGTCGTTGTTGTTGTTGTTTTAGAACTTGTCGTTACATTTTCTTTATTGACTGTATTTATATCCTTTGGAGCATCATTATTTTGATTTTTACCAAATTTAAAAAAATTAAATAAGAAAAAAGCAAATATAGCAAGTATTAAAACTATTACTATAACTATATAGATTACTTTCGATTTTTTCCTTGAAGGTATAACTACAGTTTGGTTTTTTGAACTGTTATTATCATTATTAACTATATTTTCTACTTTTTTATAGTTACTTTGGATAGTCAAATCAGCCCTACAAACGGGGCATATAGAAAGACCATCTTGAATTATACTACCACACTTTTGACAAGCCATCATAAACACCTCTTACCATCTATTAAAAATAATTATAACATAAAATATAACCCGAATATTTTTTTCTTAAACCATCTATGTAAAGAAAAAAGACATCTCATAAAAAGATATCTAATTTCTAAAAATTCTTTTCTATAATAATTTCATCATCTGACATATTATTTCTACCCTGTTTAAGTATACCATTTAATATAAGTGTTGATGATACTGTAGCAAACCCGATTGCCAACAATAACACAAATAAAATTAGATTCTTTCCTTTCATAAATTATTCCTTTCTTTTAGGCGTACTTCCCTACTTTAATCATAACTTTTTTTAGCAATACCTAATCGTCTTGTCAAGTCATATTTTCACATGATAATGTAAACTTGTATAATCTATTATTTTTGTGATATAATTTAATTAGTGAGAAGCAGATTATCTCTTGGGTATGATGCTTACCACATGGGGCACATCTTTATTCAGAAGAATAAGGATGTTTTTTGTTATCTAAATAAAATTAGTAACAAAATAGTAATCACTAGAGCAAAAATTGTTAAATCTTTAATATTGATCACTATATCACCTTCTTTACTTTATGAAACCAAACCCTCCCTGAATTTTTCACCCAAGGTATTAAGAAAGTGATAAACATCTTTTCTGCTTCTCGGTTGTGTATAATAACGCGACTTTCTAGAAAAAGTTGTTGAATATTGTAGCCAACATAAAAAATCCACTTATATTAAGTGGATTTTATAAAACAATAATTAAAATAACTATACTTATTATAAATTATTAATCCTTTCTATTATACGTTTTTTACCTAATAATTTTAAAATAAAGTAAAGATCTGGAGTTTGACTCTTACTAGTAACAGCAACTCTTATAACAGTAGATATGTCAGATACATTACCTTTGTAATTTTCTGGATTTGCTTTATATTCTTTCATATTATCAGCATATCCCAATTCTTTAGTTAATTCTTTAACTTTATTAAACCAAGTATCTTTATCATCAGATTCATCATAATATTTTTCCATATAAGTATTAAGTATATTTTTTATTTCTTCTTTATCAACTACATTTTTCCATTCAAAACTTTCTGGTTTATAAAGTTTATCAAACATATACCATATTGACTCTTTTACATCCATCCAACAAGCATAATCTTTTCTTGGCTTTTCTTGTTCTCTTTCAATATTTAAAATACTTTTTGTATAATCAGGATTAGCAGTAATTATCTCATAAAAATCTTTATCATAAACTTCAGTGTATTTAGATAACTCTTCATAAACTTCTTCTTTAGTCATCTTAGAAATAATATTTTTAGAAATATTATCTAATTTTTCTAAATCATATAAAGCTCCAGTAGTTCCAACCTTTGCAGGATTAAATGGGAACTCTAAAAATGATACATCTGGATGTTCATCTCTCCACTCTTCATAATTACTGTTTAAGATTGTCATAAGAGATTCTATTACAGAAATACTTGGATAACCTTTTTCAATATAATAAGACATCAAAGCCTCTGGATCTTTTCTTTTACTTATTTTTCTTCTTACATCACCATCTTGCTTTAAAAGTAAAGAATTGTGAATATAATCAGGTTGTTCAAAACCAAAAGCTTGAAATAATTCAATATGTAAAGGTACACTGGGTAACCATTCTTGTCCTCTTACAACATGAGTAGTACGCATTAAATGATCATCTACTAAATGTGCAAAATGATATGTTGGTAAAAGGTCACTAGATTTCATAATTACCATATCATTATTATTCTCTGGAAATTCTATTAATCCTGTAACTAAATCATTATATTTTACTTTTCTATTTGGATTTCCCATACTTTTAAATCTAATAACGTACGATTCACCATTTTTTATTCTTTCAGCTCTTTCCTCATTAGTTAAATCACGACATTTAGCCCAAGCACCATAATACCCTGGTTGTGCCTTCTTGGCTTCTTGTTTTTTTCGCATAACATCTAATTCCTCTGCTGAACAAAAACAAGGATAAGCTCTACCAATTTCAATTGCATGTTTTATAAAAGCATGATAAATTTCTTTTCTTTCACTTTGAACATAAGGTCCATAATTTCCTACAATTTCTCCCCTATACTCATATTCATCTGGCACTAAATTAGTATAATTAAGAGTTTCCATGATTTTATCTACAGCTTCATTAACTTCTCTTTTTGTATCTGTATCTTCATTTCGCAAATAATATACTCCACCAGAATTTCTAGCTAATAAAAAGTCAGTTAAAGCTTGAAGTAAATTTCCAATATGAACGAATCCAGTTGGTGATGGTGCAAATCTTGTAACTCTAGCACCCTCGCTTAAATTTCTTTTAGGATAGATTTTTTCATAATCCTCTACACTCTTAGTAACATTTGGAAATATTAAATCTGCTAATTCTTTATCTGTCATAATATTCACCTCTTCATAACACTTAAATTATATAAAAATTTTAAAGAAAAATAAAGAAAAATTAATAAATAATTAGATATTTAAAAGTAATAAAACCTCAGTTGATATAAAACAATGAGGTTTTAAAATAATACTATTTTAATATCTACTTTACTAACTTAACTAGTTAAAGTTAAACTACTTATCATATAATCTAAATAGGCATTAATTTCTTCAAATTTTTGCGAATTAATATCTACGGACTTTGTAATCTTTAAATAGGTTAAAACACTTCCCTTTAAAAATTTATAATTAATCAAACACTTATCTTTTACAATTTCTTTAGTATTAAGTTCTTTATATTCTTTATAATAGACATTTTCTTGTAATTTCTCAATCAAAATAAAATTCTCTTCAGCATCTTCTAAACTAATTTTAAGTGCTCCATTAGACATATGCGAAATACTAAAATAACTATCCATTATGTTAATAGTGAAACCTAAATGACTTATTAATTCTCGAACATAAATATTCTTCTCTTCATCCTTTATTAAAATCTTATCCTGAATTAATTCACTAGATGCCTCTACAGTTGTTTTTGTTGTACTTGTTTTTGGATTATTATATTTACTTTCTTTTGAACAAAACGCATAAATATTAAAAAACAAAAACGAAGAAAATACAATAATTGTTACTAAAACAATAATATTTTTTCTCATAAAAATACACCTTTCTAAGCTAATTATAACATATAATATTACATCTAAATATTAAAGGAAATTTTTTAAGTGTAAACAAAAAGGAAAATAAACATTTTCCTAATTTTCATAATCTAACTTCATTGCTTTTTTAACTTTAACCATTTGTTCTTTAGCTTTCTTTAAAGCTTCTCTTGTGCCATCAGCAAGTATTTTATCAACTAATTCTGGATTTTCTTCATAAACTTTTCGCTTTGCTCGAAAATCACTTAAGAAATTATTCATAGATTCTATTAATTCTTTTTTACATTGAACACAACCACGGGTTCCTTTTTGACATTCATCACAAACCTTATTAATATTTTCTTTATTGTTAACTAATTTGTGATAATAATAAACCATACATTTATTAGGATTGGCAGGATCATCACGCTTTATTTTATTTTCATCTGTAACTGCCCCCATAATCTTTTTACTTATTTCTTCTTCTGAGTCCACCAAATATATAGCATTTCCTAAACTCTTACCCATTTTATCGTTTCCATCTAAACCTTTAATACGTTTGTTTTCCGATAAAAGAATCTCTGGTTCCTTTAAAGTATCTCCATAGATTGAATTAAACTTTCTAACAATCTCACGACACTGTTCCACTAAAGGCATTTGATCCTCCCCCCCTGGTACTAATTCACCATTAAAACATGTAATATCTGCAGCTTGACTCACTGGATATCCTAAAAATCCATAAGTAATAGATTCTCCTTCATTGCCAAAAATCTCTTTCTTCTGAGCAATTTCTGATTTAACTGTTGGATTTCTATGCAATCTAGCAACAGTTACTAAATTTGAATAAAAGACAGTTAGTTCTGCAATTTCTGGAATTCTCGATTGAATAAAAAAATGAACTTTGCTAGAATCTAAACCAATTGATAATAAATCAATTGTAATCTCTTTTACATTATGTCTAACTTTTTCAGGATTAAAAAAATTGTCAGTTAAACCTTGAACATCAGCTATCTCTAAATAAAAGTCATATTCATCTTGTAATTTTAAATAATTAACACAAGCTCCAAAATAATGCCCTAAATGTAAATTTCCTGTAGGTCTTAAACCTGTTAAAATAGTTTTCATAAAACTCCTTCTTTCTAAAAAAATAAAAAGACTCTCCCCATATAGGAAAAAGTCTAGCCACCTAAATAGTTAATCCATATACCATCATATATGTCTCATTATAACGGTTGAGCTCCGTATTTCTCTACTATAATTTCAAGAAATCTCTCAGTGGTCCATTCACTAATTATCCATTATTTGCAATCACACCATCCATGCAAACTCTCTTAAATTTCATTTTTTAGTTACTAATCCACATCAACAATTTAAGTTGTTCTAATATTATCACAATTATTTTAAATTAGCAAGTTCTTGATAATGCTTATCAAAAGATTCAAGAAATATTGTTACTTCACTTGGCAGTGTTAAATACGATAAACTTATTCTTATAGTTGTCTTACTGCGAATCTCATCTTTATACATATTATAAACTGATGCACTAGGTTCTAAAGAAGAACATGCAGTATTAGAAGAAACATAAACCTCATCTGCCTCCAAAGCATGTATAAACGTCTCTGGCTTAATATCCATTAAACTAATATTTAATATATGTGGTATACAATACTTAGAAGAATTGATTAAAACATTTTTATACTCACTTAAATGAGCTACAATTTTCTCATTAAATTTACGTACTATTTCTTCTTTTTTTTGGATATCTTTAAGAGCTAGTCTTAAAGCTTTAGCAAAAGAAACAATTAATGGAAGTGGTGGTGTCCCAGGGTGTAATTCCCCTTCATGAACTCCATACATTAAAGGAGTCAATACTAAATTTTTGTTTTTATATAATAAACCTATTCCTTTTGGTCCATATATTTTATGACCACTCATACTTGCTAAATCTGCATCTTGTATAGATACATTAACTTTTCCAATTGCCTGTGTCATATCAGAATGAAGAATACAATTTTCATTATTTTTTCTAATAACTTGTCTAACAGTTTTTAAAGGTTGTCTTGCTCCTGTTTCAGAATTTACTGCACAAATACTAACAAGTATAGTATCCCTTGTAACTTTTCTTTTCAAATCATCAAAATCGACAACACCTTCTTCAGTAACATCAACATAATCAATTATAAATCCTTGTTTTTCCAAATGTTTACATATTCCATAAATACTTGGATGTTCCATTCTCGATACTACTATTCTATTACCATATCTTTTATAAGTATTACAAACACCTAAAATAGCTAAATTATTAGCTTCTGTTGCTCCACTTGTTATTACAAATTCTTGTCTCTTAATATTCAAAAGTTCTGATATTTGAGTATATGCACTTTCAAGTAATTCATGACTTTTAATACCTAAACCATGTAAGCTATTTGGATTTCCAAAATACTCTTCAGTTACTTTATTATAACTATCTAATACCTCTGGAAGTACGGGAGTTGTTGCCGAATAATCTAAATAAACCATATATCCTCCTAAAATTCATTCTTATAAGCCTCTAAAAGTCTAGTATATATCCCAGGTTCAATTACATTAATTGAATTAATTGCATATTCTAAACTGCTTTTGAAATTTCCTTTAAAAAACTCTCTTTCAGCTTTAGTCAAACCAGCTTCTATACTTTGATTAACTGGTCTATATCTATTTCCATAAACAATAGCATTTTCAGCCATTGATGCTGTCTTAACAATTTCTAAAGATGTATTATAAACTTTTAATACCAAATCTCTAGCTGTATCAACTCTTGTATTTAATGTCTTAATACTAATAGGTTGTCTTTCAAGCTCAATTATCATATTCTTAATAGCTTCATTAGCTTCTTCTAATTCAACTTCATAATTTTTAGGCACAACAGGTAATTTATATGAGTTCATATGTGCCTTTGCTTGTTTAACAATAGATTTAATTTCATCTAACTGCTCTCTTGCTCGAATTTCATCTTCATGTAAAGACCCTAAGCTTCTAAGAGTATAATCAAGTTTATCTTCACATTTTAAAAGTCTTGCATTAATTATTTCCATTTCCTTATTTAGTTTAGAATAAGCAGTCTCTTTCTCTCTAAATAAAGTAACTATATTTTCATAACCATTTTCACATTCTATCACTTCGTTTTTTAATTCAACAATGATTTTAACGTCATCATCAGTAAGATCATAACTGAATTTAATATCATCAATCTTATTTGAAAGATTACCAATAATCTTTTTAAGCTTCTTACATTTTATAATAACACTTCTAAAATATTCATCAAACATTTTTTTACTTATCTTCTCTTTATCAAAATCACTGTAAAGAGAATCAAAATATTCCATAATAGTACGAAGTTCAAAAATAGAATCTTCCAAATTCAAAACATTTAATCTATCAAAAACATCAGCAACTTTTTTTTCCGATTCACTTATATTATATTCAATATTTAAATAATTTAAATTGAAACCCTCACTTTTCATTTTTTCATACAATTTATTTATCTCTTTAATTCTATTAGGAATTAAATTCTTTCCTAATAGAATAATGCTTGGAGCTTCTTCAATAACTACTCTTAAATTACCAATAGAATCATCTAATGCCTTAACTATTTTTCCAACTTCAGAATATACATTTCCTTCCATTGCAAGCTCAAATGCTGAAAACAACTTATCTATATTTTCAAATTGTAATTCTAAAGGAGTTTCAATTAAACTATAATCATCTTTATTATTGTTATTGTATTGTAAGAAAAGTGAACGATAATCAGCTTTTAATTTTGTCACTATTTCTCTATTTTTTTGTTCAGATAAAGTTATTTCTTTAATGTCTTCTAAAAGTCTTTGGGCTTTACTTTTAGAAATATAAATATCAAATTCTATTCTACCTAAAAGATCTTTCACTTGTGCATAATTACGTCCATCAAGTAACTCTTCTGCACTTATAAGTTCATCAGTAATATTTGTTACTTCATTATCCTTTATGCTCTTAAAAAGACTTTTCCAATAATTATATTTTTCTTCTAAATCTTTATTATTAATCAGTGATTCAACTTTATTAAGTTCAGCCAAAATTGCTCCACTTATTATTAAATTTTTACTTCTTTCAAGCTCAATAAGAGTATTCTTATATTGTGTCTTAAGTTTTTTTATGGTTAAAATAATAATTGCAATAACAACAACAAATGTAATAATTCCATAAAATATAGTTACCATACGTAAAAATTCTGGACTCATATGAACACTCCTTTACTATAAACAATTATACCATAGTAGACATAAAAAATACACAATCTTTACATTAAAAAAAGGCTTTATAGCCTTTATATTACATAAGTTATACATAATTAATAATTCAAAGATAAATATTATTTAATTATATATGGATTGCCCTTACTACCATCCCCTGCAATTAACTGAGTTTCTGATTTAAGAAAAACTACAGGGCGTACAGAATAAGCATCAGTTACTGGATTAAATATACTATAATCAATTGATCCTCCTCGAATTAAAAAAGCACTCATAGTTCTATCACTTCTAGAAACAGGTGATAGTAGCCATTCATTTGAATCCTTTGGATATAACCAAGAATTAATTCTACTATTTGAGTTTGCACAATTATATCCATCATTATGGCATAAATTATCAACACCTAAAGCAAAAGTATAGATATAGTCAGATGGATACATTAATCCAAAAAAGTTATAAGTATTTATACTTCTATCACTAGAAACTACTTCAATTCCTCTTTCAAAATCATAGTAATCACTATATTTTAAATTCATATATAATTTTGTTGCACCTAAATAATAGGTACTTTTTCCGATTTGTTTTTTAGCATCTTCTGTTAAACTTTCTAAATATTCTCCGTTTAAATATTTATTTAATGATGAAGTAGTCCATTCGTTAACTTTCGTATTATTCCAAGCTAACTTATTAGCAAGGGGAGAATCTCTTATAATCTTTATTCTTTGTTCACCATTTTCATTAAATACCCCAATAATCCTCCAAACCTCATCATTAAATTTTATATAATTATAAGGGTTTGGCCCAATATAACGATAATCTATAGTTTCCTCTAATTGAGTTGTTGCTAATTGATTAAATTGAAACATTTCTGTTGTACTACCATCTAAATAGTAAGTAATATTAGGATCATTAACCTTACTTAAAAGTTCTGTAGCAATATCTCGTACCTTATCAGCAGGAGTATCAGTAGCTAATATATCTCTTTCTAAAGCACTTCCTACTATTGTACAAGTTATTTCTATATTCTTTGTCTCTTCTTCACTTCCATTATAAGGTTTTACGACTTCTATTCTTAATACTCCTCTTCTAGTCTTTGTTGCCTCTAATACCTTACTCTCATCAAACTCATTCTCAACTCTTATATACTCATTTGACTCTGTACAATTTATTTTTATATCAGCATCATAATTTCTACTTCCATTTGTTACATCATACTCAAGTTCATAAGTTTCACCTTTTAAACTCATATCCTTTGTAAAACTTATATGTGTATCATCTTTTATTAATTTTTTATTTTCTATACTATTTTCTATTGCCTTAGAAAAATATACATCAAAATCTTTATCATTAATACCAACTCTTAAGTTTCCTCTTATTACTAATGTTGATGTTATACTCGCAAATCCAATTACTAGTAATATTACTAACACAATAATATTTTTCTTCCTCATAAGATAAATATCCTCTCTATCCTAATTATAGCAATATACTAGGTAAAATACACCGTATATATTATAATTATAAAATCCTTTACTAATCTTTAACAAAAGCTTTTAATTTAAAATATATAAATATTTCATAATGAATAAAAAAACTATATATTTCTATATAGTAATCAAAAAACAAGCCATTTCAATTTTATTACTTATTATTTCCTATTTTATATTTAAAATATCTTTTACTTCTTTAAGAGTTAGTTTAGATGCTTTACTAATTGACTCTAAAGGCACATCAAGTTTATATAAAGATTTTATCATATCCTCTTTTTCTTGCTGTATTCCTTCTTTTCGTCCTTGTTCTAATCCTTCTAGTCTTGCTCCTTCCAATCTCGTTTTTCTTATTTTCTCTTCTTCTATTTCTGCATTATACAATCCTATCATAGTATCATCTAAACTTAACTTCGCTATTTCATCTACTATGTTTCCCATTAACACATCATCTCCAGCTACTTTTCTAGCATATTCCTTTTTTTCTGCTTTTAATATTAAACAAAATCTTTCAAATCTTGTTAACTCTTTTATGCTTTTATTATAACATCGTTCCCATATGTTTGGAAGACATACATGATACTTTATTGTTGAATCTTCATCTAGTTCATTTGTCTCTTCTTCTAAAAATAAAAATTTGTATATATCTTTCTTATGTTTAAAATGATAAAAATTATTAAAGTTTATTTGTATCACTTGACCTGCTTCTATATAACTTTCACTTTCTTTATACATTCTGGCTTTTATTTTACTTAAATATGCATCATTTTTATTAAATACTCCTTTATAGTATTCCTTATTCATTTCTATATTGATATACTTATTTCCTATACTTACTATTACATCTGATCGCATCTTTTTTTCATTTTTATTTTCTATTGTATATTCACTATTTTGTACCTTTATATCTTTTAAAGCTTCTATAGGTATATCTGTTATGATATGTATTAACTCCTTTAAGAATTCACTTAACTCTGGTTTTAGCATTAATGCTTTAAACATACAATCATATGTTGCTGGTAATAATATATTGTCTTTCATTTCTTCCTCTTTTTCTAAGAATGTGTTTCTCACCTTCTACTTTCTTATTACCGTTTAATTCTTATTTTACTTTTTATTTGATAAAAAAAGTAATATATCAATCTGATATATCACTTTATAAATATTATTAAATTATATTTTATTTTAACTTTTGGCATTTTGGACAAAAATAAGTTCCTCTTCCACCAACTCGTGTTTTTTCAATAATTGAGCCACAACTTAAACATTTTTCTCCTGCTTTAGTATGCACTTTTAGCTCATCCTGATAATGTCCAATTACTCCTAATGAAGAAGTATAACTTCTAATAGTTGAACCACCCATTTCTGTAGCTTTAGTTATAATTTCTTTAGCAGAATTTTTTATTTTCTCACATTCATCTAACGTAATACTTGCTCCAATCCTTAAAGGATTTATTTTAGAAGCAAACAAAACTTCATCAGCATATATATTACCAAGTCCATTAATAATTGTTTGATCCAATAAAAGAGTCTTTATAGGTAATTTAGAATTAGTAATTAAATGATAAATATATTCTTTAGTCAATGATTTATTATCGGGTTCAATTCCCAATTTTGCTATTTCTGGTTGTTTATATATATCTTCTGTATCAACCAAAATCATTTTCCCAAACTTTCGCACATCATGATATCTTAAATCCGTTCCATCATCTAAATGCATTATAATATGTTCATGTTTATTCCAATCTTCATCAGTATCTTTAACAAAATATTTTCCTTCCATACGTAAATGTGACATTATTGTTAATTCTCCTAAAGATATAAAAATCCACTTACCATAATTATCAACATTAGTAATATATTTATCAATGACACTTTTTTTAAAGTTATCAACATCTCCATCAATTATTTTATCATATGGAGTATCTATTCCAATTATCTTTCTTCCTAAAACCTTTTTATTTAAAGTTCTAGCAACAGTTCTTACCTCAGCTATCTCTGGCATAATAACACTTCTTTTCTAAAAAAATATTATCATCTTTACAAAAGTTTAGCAACTATAATTTTTTTAAATACTCTTTTACTTCATTATATTCAATTTCAAAATTATTAAATTTAGAATATAACAGATTTATATAATCAATAATTTCTTTTTCAATATTAAAACCATTTTCTAAAAGTACAATTTTAGGTATACCTTCTAAATCATAATCATCTTCTAATCTGAGTAATTTTAAAGTATAATAGTTTGGATATTTTTTATTATAAAGATAAAGTAATGGATCAAGATAAGAAAACGTTGCAACTCTTGCTATAGCAGAAGCATCATCATAAATATCAGTTAAAATACGACCAGCAAAGACATTAGCATTTCTCTCATAAGCAAAAAAACATCCTCTAATACGATATATTAATTTGCATAATAAGTTAAAATCAGCTTCATTAAAATCCTGATACAGCCTATTTATTTCTGAATATTCATTCAAAGAGAAATCTTGCATTATATGACCTAATTCATGTAATAAAGCATTAAAAACATAAAAGTTTTTTACTGAAATTATTTCTTCATCTTTAAGTTCATTTTTCCAAACTAAAACATATTTATTTAAATAAATATAAAACATTTTAAGATTAATAGTTATTTCACCATTACCATTAACCACTATAGGATCCTTAATTACATCATCAAATCTGTATCTAATAATAGAACTAAATACAGCATCAGATCGAAAAATATCTAAAGTTGAAGTTATAAATTCTAAGTCTGCTTCTCTCTCCTTGACTTCATATATTTTCTTCAATTTTTTTAACTCATGTATAACTTTATTATTTATCTCCACTAATCTCTCTTATCCTCCTTTTACATTCTTCAAAACTAATATCACCTCTAGCTTCTCTAATAAGCTGATTATCAATTTTTTTAATAATATCACCAGAAACAGGAAAGCCAACTTCTAATTTTTTCATTGTACATATATTTGACGAATCAAATTTATTAGGAATTAAAAACATCATTTGCATTTTTTCTGTAGGAGAAAATCTACCATACAAATATAAAATAAGATTTAAATAAAAAGTTTTTGATATAGTTACAAGTTCAGAATCATCATAAACATCCAATAAAATCTTATGAGCATCAATATTAGCATGACGTTCATTTGAATAAAAATCGGAAAGAAAAGAAGTTACCACACTTAAAGTTCTCCTTTTATATATCTGATAATAAAATTCATTAACAACACTATCATCGTCTAAACCAAGATCTTGCCAAACGTGACTTGACTCATGAACTAAAGTAAGAAGAGCAAAATAATTTTTTATTAAATATACTGTATCTTTCGTATACAATTCCTCAAAAACATTTAAAACCTCATAAGCATGCCTTTCTAATGACTTTAAAGAAACCCTTATTAACCCATTATTTTCTTCTGCTGAAATATATTCATCATCCATTATTTCAAGATTGATTTTCCCACAAAATTTATCCTCCATCTCAATTATCTCTAATCCAGATTTAATAAAATTAGCATCAAATAATTTTTCAGATTTCTCATAATCTAGTCTTAATTTTTTTAATTCATCAAGTGTCTTTTTTCTTAATTCCATTTTATAACCTTATCTTCCTAACATATTCATTCGCCTTATCAATATCTTTTCCAATATACTGTTTTAAAAAATATATTTTATCAATATCTTCCTTAAAAAGAATATCTGCAAAAACTAATGCATCTTCTAAATGTAAATTCAAATAATTTTTTTCTTTAATTTCACCATAACATAAAGAATAATCAATATAATTTAAATCTATCTTAGGTATAGCAGTAGTTAAATAATAAAATGTATTAACATAATTTTGCCAAAGCCAAGCATCATCACACCCATTTGGAATTCTAAATTCAACTATATTTGGAGGAGCACCTACAGGTGTGTCTTTTCTAAATTTAAAGGATATAGCATATCGATGATTTTCACTTAACCAAAAAAATAGTTCATTATTTAAATTTCTGTCATTAAAAAGAAAAAAGAAATTTTGTAAACTAGCGGAATAACCAAGTAATCTTAAACGATCACAACCACTAGTAGAAAATTTGAATATTATATGTTCAAAAGTTCTAAAAAACAAAACCAAATAATAACAAAGCACATTATCATAATCAACATCAATATTAACTTGAAATGCTGAATTAGTGAAATCTATTGGGCATTCTTTCATACGTTTACTCATAGCAAATAAGTCATTCCAAGTATCAACTTCATCAAAAAGTACTGGAGTTCTTATTTCAAGAGGAAAATTTCCACCTACTGTACGATCTACACCACGTACATATCCCTTTTTTTCTAAGTATTCATTACAAATATATATTTTATCAGAGGGGGTATATAATCCAGCTTCTATCTCTAAACCAAAAGGTTCATAAACATTAAGTATCTTTCTATAAGGAAGTTCATCATTTATAGCACATTTTATCAAATCTACTTTATTCATATACAAGCCTCCCCTTTTTTGGGTAGTATTATAGTGATACAAAAAGGATTTGTCAAACAACCAATTTTAAAGCAAAGAAAAAGAAGCAATTTATTATGCCTCTTTAATTATTACATTTTCAGTTGTCCAATCCTCTGGACGATAATTACTTGATAAAGCAAGTATCCAGTCTTGGGTTATTTTATCTTTTACTTTTATTATGGCCATATTTGGCATCAAAGCAAACATATTATCATTTCTTGTTACATTGATTGTATTAAAACTGCTTATATCCAGACTAATTAAGTTTCTGCAACCATAAAACATACCACTCATATTTGTTACATTACTTGTATCAAAATTACCTATATCAAGACTAGTTAAGTTTCCACAGTAAGAAAACATACTACGCATATCTGTTACATTAATTGTATTAAAATTACTTAAATCTAATGTGATTAAATTTTTACAATTAGAGAAAATACTATTCATATATCTGACACTACTCGTATTAAAACTACTTATGTCTAATGCTATTAAACTGCTGCAGTAAGAAAACATATGTCTCATATTTGTTACATTACTTGTGTCAAAATCACTTAAATCCAACGTTGTCAATCTTGAACAACTAGAAAACATATGAGCCATATTTATAACTTTACTTGTATTAAAATTACTTAAATCTAGTGTCGTTAAATTTCTACAGCCCAGAAACATTTGACTCATATTTGTTACATTACTTGTATCAAAACTACTTAAGTCTAGTGTGGTTAAACTTGAACAATTGTTAAACATATCCTTCATATCTGTTACATTACTTGTATCTAAATACTCTAGGTGTTCTATTTTTTGTAAGTTGGGAAAATAATCAAATAAACTTACACTACTCGAATTTGCTAATACTTTTCCATCTGAATTTATGTATAATGTATATTTTGTTGTATCTTCTTCATTTGGTACTAAGTATGACATTACACTTCCATCTTGAGCTTCTGATACATCATACATTAACTCTTCACTAGTTTCATGAAATGTTAATGTATTTTCAAATACTACTTTTGTTATATTAGCCTTGTGTTGCCAAAAAGATGTATTATATTTATAACTCATTAATGTTCCACCAGTTTTATCTGGATCTATATATCCATCACCTAATGTATCTCTTTCTTTTGCTGTTCCAGTTAAAGTACATTTGATATTAATATCCATTGGTTCTGTTACTGCTTTTATTAATCTTGCTGTCATTTTACCTTTCTTTGTTTCTCCTGATAAAAGTATCATTTTATTTGGCTCATATGTCATATCTACATAGATATTATTTCCTTCAATTGCATTGTCATTTTCATCTACTACATTACATACTATATCTACTTCTGCATCATAGTTTCTACTTGTATTTGTTACTTCATAATCTAAAATAGATTCTTCATCTATTGTTGTTAATGTTTTTGTTTCATAATTAATTACTGTTTTATCACTACTTATTACATCATTTCTTTTTGTTCCATCTATTTTTGCACTTGTAAATATTATTTTAAAATCATCACGATTTTCTCCAATATTTAATACTCCATTTATTACTAATGTTGATGTTACTGCTGCAAATCCTATCACTAACATAAGCACTAAAACTATTACAACGTATTTTCTTTTTTTCATAATATACCTCTACTACTATTATTGCTATTCTTAATCATATTATAGCAGTAAGTTAAACTATTCACATCACATTAGATGTAATTAATTTTCTCTTTACATAAGAAAAAGAGATTACTATCTCTTTTAATTACTTAGTTTCATAAAGATCTGTTCCAAAATCATGGCTTACTTTCAATGGTACAGAAAGTCTAACAGTTGATTCCATAATTGTTGTAACTATATCCACAAGCTTTTCCTTTTCTTCCTCAACACAATCAAAAATTAATTCATCATGTACTTGAAGCAACATACTTGATTTTATATTATTTGCTTCAAATGCTTTATCTATTTCAACCATTGCTTTCTTTATTATATCTGCACTAGTACCTTGAATTGGTGTATTAAGTGCAATTCTTTCTCCACCTTGTCTTACCATAAAATTGCTTGAGAATAACTCATCAATATTTCTCTTACGTTTAAACAAAGTTCTAACATACCCACAATCATAAGCATCTTTAACTATCATATCCATGTAACGTTTTACCCCAGGGTATAACTCATAATATTTTTCAATAAATGCTTTTGCTTCTTTAGGAGTAACACCAATATTCTCTCCTAATCCAAAACCACTTATACCATAAACTATTCCAAATATAACTGCTTTTGCTGTACGTCTTTCAATCTTTGTTACACTATCCATACTTTTATTAAATATATCTGCAGCTACTTTCGTATGTATATCGTCCCCATTAACAAAAGCTTGAATTAAATCCTCACTTTCTGAAATATGAGCAAGTATTCGAAGTTCAATTTGCGAGTAATCACAAGATAAAAACTCTTGATTACAAGGTAAAAAAGCTTTTCTAACTAATCTACCAAGTTCATCCCTTGCTGGAATATTTTGCATATTAGGCTCAACAGAAGAAAGTCTACCAGTACGAGTTAAAGTCTGTTTATAAATTGTATGTATTTTACCATCTTCCATTATATATTTATAAAGACCTTCTAAATAAGTATTATAAAGTTTTGTAACATTGCGATACTCCAAAATTTTAGAAATAACAGGATGAGTATCAACGAGCTTTTCTAAAACATCAGCTGAAGTTGAAATTTTTTTGCCGTGAGGTAACCCCATATCTTCAAACAATACTTTAGCTAATTGTTTTGGAGAACCAATATTAAATTTTTGTTTACATAAATCATAAATAGCCGTTTCTAACTCATCAATTTGAACCTTAACGGAAGAAGCCATATCACTTAAAATATTAGCATCACATCTAATACCCTTAAGTTCCATCTTAGCAAGCACTCTTACTAATGGATGCTCAATATCCATATATAAATCATACATTTCATCACTTTTTAAATCATCAATATACTTATCATGAACATCATTTATATATTTAGCCTTTAATGTAACAATATTTTTCACATCCATCTTAGACTTTATAATATCATGTATTAAAGGTATTTCTATACCATCATTGTTCATTAAAATAGAAAGATCATCCTTAGTAGTTTTATTTAGAAGATAAGCTGCTAGATTTAAATCAAATATGGTATTTAAATCAACATCTTTAAGTAAACACATATTCTTTTTTAAATCAAAAGTATATTTGACTGAATCTCTAATATAATCCATAACTTTGCTAATCATTTCTGGTTCAATAAAAAATAAATTTTCCCCATCAAAAAGACCCATACCTAAAATACTCGCAATATGATAATTCTCGTTATCACATTCAATATAATAAGAAATTTGTTTATCTAAATTTATCTCTGATACATCTTCTAAAATTTTTGAATTGTTAACAACTTCAATCTTTTTAACATTATCATGTTTATTCATTAAAGAATAAAATTCAAGTTCGCGATAAAAATCATCCAATTCACTAGTTGGTCCATTATATTTCATATCTGCAAATTTATTTACGATTGGTGTATCTTTACAAATTGTTGCAAGCTTATAAGAAAAATATGCCGATTCTTTATTATCAACTAATTTTTCTTTTAATTTTCCTTTAATTAAATCTACATTATCATATAAATTATCTAAAGTTTTATATTCTTGAAGTAATTTCAATGCTGTTTTCTCACCAATCCCTGGAACTCCTGGAATATTATCTGAAGAATCACCCATCAAAGCTTTTAAATCAACTATTCTAGCGGGCTCAATTCCATATTCTTCCATAAAAGTTTTGGGGTCATATTTAGTAAATCCAGATTGTTTTAATAATTTTACATTAACAACTTCTGTAATTAATTGTAAATAGTCATGATCACTTGTTATAAGTAGAGCATCCCATTCAGGATCTTCATCAGCCCATTTAGAAAGAGTTCCAATTATATCATCAGCTTCATAATCAAGTACATTTATATTAAAAATACCCATTTTATCTAATAAATCACGAGCTATTGGCATTTGCTTTTTTAACTCTTCTGGAGTTTCATGACGTCCAGCTTTATAATCAGCATATTCACGGTGTCTAAAACTTTTTCCAACATCAAAAGCCACACACATATATTCTGGTTTCTCTTCTTCAATTATCTTATTAATCATGTTCGCAAAACCATATAACGCATTAGTTACTAAGCCTTTAGAGTTTTTCATTAAATTTCCTGTATAAGCTGTTGCATAATAACTTCTAAACATCAAGTTATTACCATCTACTAAAACAATCTTTTTCATCCACTTCACCTACTAATACTATTTTAACACACAAAATAATGAATATAATAAAAAAAGAAAACTTTTTCAGTTTCCTTACTTAAATTTTCTAATAACTTTAACTGTATTTATTACTATCTCTGAACGATCATTAAAATCACTTAGATTATTTTTATAATATTCTTTTAAATCTTTTTTATAAGCGTTAAGACTTCTAAATCCTTCTAACTTATAATCAACATCTTTTTCAGTAATATCTTCAATTCGTAAAACTTTTTTCTTTACAACTTCAATTAACCCTAAATATTTACCATAATTATCTGCAAGTAAATATCTATTTTTACTTATATCATCTTTAGAATCAACGTTAGAACTTATAAAATATTTCTTTTTCTTCTCAATTATTAAACTAGCTTTATCATCGCCATTAAGTGTTTTAGTAGGATAATCTCTAAATAAAGATGCATCAGCATTTAAAGCTAAATCATTTATTTCTTCAATCGTAGCATCAAAAGAAATATCTTCTCTTTTTACTGCCATTAAATAGCTTTTTATTTTCATCAAAAATTTATACTCTTGATCACTGTAAAGTTTTCTATCTTCTTCGTCTATAGAAAATACATTAGGATTGTAATAAACTTCTCTTACAACACTTTCAAAATCATGAGCATGAGAATGTCCAACTACTTCCTTTTTGTTCCCTTCTTCATCATATTCAAGAACTAACGTATTAAAGCTATAGTAAAAACCATCATTAATAATATCTCCTAAAGCTTCACTTAATAATTCATATTGAAATGCTTCAATCTTTTCTTTTCCTTTTTTACTCTTTGTTTTAAAGAAATTCAAATAATGCATCTCATTATTTTCATATGCCATAACAGGTAATCCTGCATTTTTATATTTCTTATATTTTCTTGTATTTAGCACGTGAACTCACCTCACACACGCTTATATTAAAGCCTTAAGCGAATTCTGTCAAGTCCTACTCCTTTATCAGATCATTTAGATGAACTATTGTAAGCCCCTTATATTTTATTTCATTTATTACAACTTTTAACTCTGCTAAAGACACATTATCATGAACATATAAAATATCTCCACCACTTACTTTACTTTTTATACTTACAACATTCGAATGGTACATATTCAAATTAGGTTCCACTAAATAATATCTTAAATCATTACAAACCTTTATATTTGAAAAACCTACTAAACATATTTTATTATTTATTTTGTTTCGTTTTAAATAATAATTTAAATCATAAAAATCTGTTTCATCTCCATTAGCATTAACATAATTAATTAAGTCACTTTTCTTTATCTTATTTTCATCATTAATTAATTTTGTATATTTAATATTTTCTCCTTTTAAATATTCATCAAAAATATCAGTATCAACAATTAAAGAAATGGCTGAGTTATTGTTTCCTTTAATAATTATCTTATCTAAATTATCTTTTAAGGAAATCTCAGGTTCTTGATAATCATAAACAAAGAAAGTTTCATTAAATGTTCCAAAATCATTCATTTTAAGATAGGTTTCTCTTTTATTTATTGTTCTCCCTCTTTTCCCAGGGATAATTGTATTTCCTTCTATTATAGCATTTACAGGTTCATATTCTCTAAAGTCTTTTACTTCATTTATAGTCTGCATTAAGGGACTCATTCCTTCAACCATTAACAATAATTTATCCGATATATAAAAGGAAAATATACTCATAACAATTAAAACCGCATACTTAACATTTTTCATACTTTCACCTATTATTTTATATGAAAATTAATCTAAGTTAATGCAAAAAAAAGATATATTATCATAATGAGATATCTTAGTTATTGAAATAAAGATTTAAAGATAACTATAAAGTCGATATCACTATCAAAACTTGACTAATTTACCCTTAAATATAACCTTGTATAATTTAACTTATTTGTGATATACTTTTATTAGTGAGAGGCGTTACATTACAAGCTAATGCCTGCCACATGTTTTTGTTTTAGGCATCTTATTCAAATGAGTAAGATGCCATTTTTTTATTTTATTACTAAAATAAAAATAATAATAACTAGAATAAATATCAATATAGACATTTGATTTTTCGTCATTAGTACCACCTTCTTTACTCCCCCTGAATAACTTAGCTTGTCGTTTGGTGACAGGCATCTTCACACCTCTCAGATGTGTATGATAAAACATAATTGAAAAAACATTTGTCGAATTTTCTTGTAACAAAAAAATGCTTTTTTTAAGCATTCTTTTTATTTTTTTATTAACTTTATTTCATTGTCTTCCGTTTTTTCAACCTTTGTATTAAATTCTTTTTCAATTTTTTTATTGCTTTTATTTATTTCCTCTTTAATTGTTTTATTATTCTTTATTTCTTCTTTTATTTCATCATCAATTTGCGAATCAATAGTTTTTATATATTCTTGTTTTTTCTTTTTATCTTTTTTCTTTCTTTTGGGAATAAATATTAAAATTAAAAATTGTAATACAACAAAAGCAATTAAGCCATAAATAACATATTTATAATTTGTTAATTTACTAACAAATTCCTGCGAAATATCTTTATTATAAACTTGAAAAGAACCATCAGATATAAAGTATGAATAGTAGTTTTCCTCGCCTGTTTCCACACTTTCGGCATAAATTACTGCATATTTACTCCCTGGCATTCTATAAGCTTCTACTTTTTCTCCACCAATTTCAATTGAAGTTTTCTCATATTCCTTAAAAAGATCAGATTCTTTTAACTTAAGTGGTAAAAGTGAATAAGCATAGTTATATATTTCAATATAAAGATCCTTAATTTTACCATCTTCATAAATATATGTTGAGATATTGCCATCATCATCTTTAACTCCTATAAGAGTTCTACCAGTGGATTCACTATATAAAGCAGGAATCTCTGTATCTTCATACATAATAGTTTTCTTTATAAATGTTTTATATTCAGGCAAATTTTCTTCTTTACGTACTAAAGTATAATTTTGGTCATTGATTGTTACACTTATCGGATTTAATTCTTTACGATAAACATTAACTACATAAGTTTGACTGTTCCCCTTTTGAGCTGTAACAACTATATTAAATTTATTATTACCTTCAACTAAAGTTTTTTCTCCACTACCATCAATAGAAGCATTAGCATCTTCTTTTGAAGCATTAATGACAATACTTTCTACATCATTAGGAACTTCTACATTATACTCTTTAACATTTTTAGAAAAACTTGGACTTAAAAGATAATCTCCAACAGTTAAAGATTTTAAATTAGCATTATCCGAATACGAAGCTTCTATTTGATCTTTTGTTTTAATACTAATTGTCTTTGAATTACTAGTAGTTTGCATCTCTTTCATAGTTGTATAATCATAAAGAGTAAATGAATTTATGGAAATCTTAGCAGATCCACTTTTTAGCGCCTTAAAAGTAAATGTATATTTTTTACTTTTAGTTCCGTTTTGAGCAACATTTACCATATATGTTCCTCCACCTTCAGCACTACTATTAGTAAGCTTTAAAAGATTCTTATCATATCCAAGGTCTGCTTCCCAAGATCCAATTAAACTAGAACTAGAAAAAGTTACTGTAACAGTAACACTGTTTCCTACCATAACTGTATTAGATGCTGTCACACTAACACTTGCATTCGATGCATTAACAACCATTGAAGGCACAAACATTAACAATGCTATTAATCCTAAAAATATCTTTTTCATAATTCCTCCTACTGTTCTATTTTATAAGAACCCAAAATATTCTTTTGTATTTGTAATAAATCTAAAGCATTGATTGAGCCATCATTTGAAGTATCAGCACTTAATTTTTGTGAATCACTCATTTTGTAAGAACCTAAAATACTTTTTTGTACTTGAAGTAAATCTAAAGCATTTATAGCTCCATCTCCTGAAGTATCACCTTTTACAATTAATGTATATGTTTTTGTTTCGATACCATTCGTAACCTTAATAGTCATGCCAGTTCCTGCTTTAACACTTAAGTCAGCCCCAGTTAAACTACCACCTAAGGCATTTATTTTATTATTTATATCATTTAAAGTCATTCCAACTTCTAACCCCATTAAATTTGAACCATTAAGTTTTAATCCTGATGAAGTAATGATACTCTCAACACTTACTCCACCAGAACTATTATCACTAGAATCTCCTGTTGCGCCATTATTAGAGTTATCAATATTATCATTAATATTGGAATATACTGGAATATAAAATATAAATGGACTACCTAAAATTCCAGCATTTTTATAAGCACTGTAAGCAATACTTGCTTCACTTGAAGGACCTTTTAAATTCGTCATGTATTGATTTACATATAAATTATTTGAATTTAATGGATGAATATTAAACTTTTGTGTATAAACTGTGTATTGTCCCTTATCCATATATTTAGTTTTTAAAAAGTTTGCTCCTCCACCAATCGCTAATGTTAAATCAGTTTCTTGATTTCCGGTTCCACCCCATCCATTATTGGCAGCATAGTAAACTGCTCGATAGGCAGCATCTCCGTTACTACCATCAAAAACACCAACATTAAAGAAATTATAATAATAATCCATTGATTTACCATTTAAAAGAGTTCCATAACGTGTTGTATAAGCCCCTGATATACAAGATAATAGTTGACCTTTAAAATCACCTGCAGTAGCAAGACCAGTAGTTCCAAGTTCTTGTATAATTCTTGAAGAAAGCATTACCTGATTAACATTATTTGTCTTACATGCATTATTCATAGCTGTTGCTATTGTTGGAAGATTTTTAGCATAATTTGCTAATCTACTATTAACAATTGCAATATAAGAAGCATCTGATACACCTGTATTTATATAATTAGATTCAAACATAAATATATTCTTTTCGTCTAAAAAATTAATTGGATTCATATAATATGCAACAGCTTTCTGAGAAGCATGTACATAGCCCGAATCAGTTTTTGTTGTACAACTATTATCTATATATTCGGGATTAGTTGTTTGTAAAGTGTTTTTTCCACAAGCACTTTCTTTTTCAACAGCAGTTTTAAAATCTAAGCCTGTATTAACTGGATTAAAAACCCAATTGGGATGATTTATTTTAATATTACACAACCCAGGCCAATATTCCTTCGGAAATCCAAGAGAAGCAAGTTCCTTTTCACAAGCACTAACAGCTCCAGGGTCTACAGTAATGGTAGATTTTATAACTCTACCATATGTAGAGCAAACATAGGCTTCTTGACCATCATAATTGACTTTATACCATCCGGCAGGACATCCACCTTGATCAGAAAATTTATTCTCACTTAATAGTGGAAAAGTTGCTCCATGACTTTTACGAGCTAATACTTTTCCATTAGTTCCAGGGAGACTTCTTATTGCAACATCAGATCCTGTAATCTCTAAATCATCAGCAAGTACACTAATTGGAACAAAAAGAAATAAAAATATAATTAATAATATTTGCCACTTAGGTCGCATAAAAATCCCACCTTCCCAGTATTCAAAACCATTATATCAAACATATTGTCGAAAATTGTGAAAATAATGTGAATTTACAAAGCTATTTACACACAAAAAAAGAAAGGATATAATCCTCTCTATAGCTTATCAATAACAGCTGCATTTTTATTAATACATCTAATTAAATCATCTGTATCATATTTATCTAATATCTCATGGAATTTGCTATGAGTAAGTGTAAATCTATGAGGATATTTTGAAATACATTCTTCCAAATTATCTACTCGTAAATTTTTAATCTCACGATAATTTTCAAAAACCACATCAGGAAGAGCATTCATAATTTTATAATCTTCTGGAGCTGCAGTTTTCTTCAATATTTCAGATGCTTTTCTAGAAAGACCTAAAACACTACCCACAACATTTTCATCAACTTCATCAATTGCTTGACTCAAACTAACTGTTAAAGATGGTTCAACTTCACTCAAAATCATTTGTTCTAATTTAGAAACATTTACCTTATCTAAATATCTAAATACTAAACTAATGTCTTCTCTCTTAGCATCCGTTTTCTCAAGTAAAGTTAAAATCTGATCTAAATTCTCTGGAGTAACATCAATCAATAATCTAGCATTAACATAAACTAAATCTTTACTTAATTCATGTTTTTTCATTATTTCTAAATATTTCTTTACTTCTTCTTTATCAAAAGATTTTCTTATAGATTCAATAGAATCAACACTAAACATATTCAAATCAAGTCCAAGTGACGAAAATTCTTTTTCAACATCTACTTCTGGTTCTGATTTAAAGTCATTTTCACTAGCAATTAAAGCTTCATCAATATTTATAGTCAGAGCTTCATCTTCTTCAACTTTTAAATCAATGACTTCTTCACCCTCGTCAGACGTTTCTTCTGTTTCTTCTTCCTCTAATCCTAATTCCTCTTGTAGACCTCTAATATCTAAGAAAGGATCAATATCAACTTCATCATTTTCTAAAGAATCATCAAACTCTTTTTCATCATCTACATAAATATCCACATATCCAGCATTTTCATCATCAGAATCTTCATCTGAATTATCATCATTTTGAGAAGTTTCCTCTTCTTCTGAACTACTTTCTATTTCATCATCAGTTACGTTTTCTTCTTCACTAATTAGATTTTCCTCTTCCTTTGGAACTTCAACTTGTTCTGTTTCCTCTTTAACTTCTTCTTCAGCTACTTCATTATTCTCTTTTTTCTTTTTTTCAACAAAAGATTTAGCTTCACTAATCATACTTTCTAATTGATTTGTTGTAGCTTCTTCAATTTCAATTGGTTGAACATTTTCTTCTGGCTCATATACTGGGATTTCATCTGGATTCGCAAGTACACTTTTTAAGATAGCTTCATCTGGCTCACCACTTGATATCTCATCTATTTCTTCAAATATTGAACCATCTATAACGCTTGAAATATCTATATCTTCTTGAATATTCAGCTCTTCTTGAGGAATTTCTTCTCTATAAGTAGCAAGTTCTTCAGGACTTTCTTCTGAGAACTTAATAATCTCAGATATTCTTGTATCAAAATATCCTTCTAGAATTTTAGTCTTACGCAAATTTTCCTCAGTAACCATTTTTCTTTCTCTTAATTCGATAAGAGAATCTTTTAAGCTACGAGCCTTATCCGTAAGTCCTAAAATTATTTGTCCCTGCTCATTTATAGCAGTTCTTTTTTCAATTATTTTTGCATTAATCTCGCGATTACCAGCTGCTAATATTTCTTTAAAGTTCTTAGACCCAAATTTATCATTTAATTCTTCTAAATCATGTTCTAAATCTGCAATCTCTCCTTCAAGAGTAGATACAATTGTTCTGGCAGTCTCAACATCACTTTTATATGCATTAGCCTCTTTTACCTTTAAAGACATATCACTCTTAATTGAATCCAAAGTTTCCTCTAAGTCTAATCTATGTTCTTTAATACCACTTATTACATTTCTTAAATTGTCATTGATGACTTTAATCATTTTCTCCATAACAAAATATACCTCTCTATTCTCTTTATCATTATAACAAAGGATATAAAATATGTAAATAAAAAGTAGTATAAATTATAAAAAAACTAAAATCTAAAAACATAAATTAAATAAAAATACATACACTATAATAAAGGTGATTACTATAAATACATTTATATTAAATACAATAAATAAATTTGGCTATTTTGGAATATTTCTATTAATAACCATAGAAAATCTTTTTCCACCAATTCCCTCAGAGATAATTTTAACATTTTCTGGATTCATTGCTAAAGAAGCTCATTTAAATCTATTTTTAATAATTATAGCTTCAACACTAGGATCAGTTATAGGAGCTATTATACTTTATTATTTAGGATATTTTTTAAATGATAAAATTATAAGTATCTTAAAACTAAATAAAAATAACACTAGTAAAACAATGAATGAATTCAATAAATCAGGTAAAAAATCTGTCTTCTTTGGACGTCTTGCTCCTATTATTAGAAGTCTTATATCTATTCCAGCAGGAATAGCCAAAATGAATATAGTAGAATTCACTATCTTAACAACCTTAGGTAGTTTAATTTGGAATACCATATTAATTCTCTTAGGTAACATGATTGGTGAAAACTATATAATTGTCTCAGAAATAATAAAAGACTACTATAAACCTCTTATTGTTATTTTTATAATTATATATGTCATCAAAAAAATTATAAACAAAAATAAAATTGTAACTATATCTAAATAACCTCCATATAATACACTGAATGGAGGTTATTTATTTGAAAAGAGCATTATTAATTATTCTTATTGGTATAATACTAGTTATCGCAACTATAGTGGTATTTATATCAAAAGAGAATAAAACTGACTCTAACATAAATAAAATACGAGTTGCAGAAGTTACTCATTCAACATTCTATGCCCCATGGTATGTAGCACTTAAAAATAATTATTTTGAAGACTTAGAAATAGAAGTTATATTAACAAGTGGTGCCAATAATGTAGCTGCAGCTGTTTTAAGTGGAGACGTTGAAATTGGTTTTTGTGGACCTGAAGCAACTATTTATGTCTATAACGAAAACAAAAATGACTACTTAAAAACATTTGCAGGACTAACTAGTAGAGATGGACAATTTCTAGTTTTAAGAAATGGTATTGATTATCATGATTTTAAAGATATAGAAGGTTTAACTATTCTTGCTGGCCGTAGTGCTGGTATGCCACTTCTTAATTTCACTAATGCCATAAAAAATGAAAAATTAACAAATGTAAAAATAGATTCATCAGTAGATTTTGCTAATCTTACTAGTGCATTTATTTCGGGACAAGGTGATGGTGTTAATCTATTTGAACTAAGTGTTATGATAATAAGTTACCTAATTATTTTAAATACAAAACTTCTATTATAAATTTTGCTGATAATGATAAACAAGGCAAAAAATTCTTGCCTTGTTTTAAATCCGTGGTAAATCACTAATTCTATTGCTTACGATATCACAAACTTTTCCTAAAAATTGAAGCTTACAATTTTCTTTATCAATCAGATTATACATACTAGCAAGTTCTAAACTAGCAACATTATTCCCCCGCTTTTTTAAGAAGATATTATAACACATTAAATATTTTAATACAAATTTGAAAAACACGTTAATATGAAGTATAACAAAATTATATATATTTATGAATGATTAATTCTTTAAATTATATTGATAAACATGTGTCATTCTTCCGTCTCCTAATGGTGCTTGTTCTAAGAATTCCCACCCAGTTCTCTCATAGTATCCTACATGATCAGTTATTAAATAAAGATAATCATAATTTAAACTTTTAGCTACCTCAATACTTTTTTCTTGCAGAATAGTCCCTATTCCTAATCCTCGGTACTCTTCTTTGACAAACAATGTTGCCATCCAAGGAGTTAAATCTTGTCTTGCTGTTAAATCATTATTCCATAGTGAAACAACACCTATTACTTCCTTATCATAAAGGGCAATATACATCTGGGGAATGGACGATTTACATATTGAATGTCTTGAGCGATAAACAACATCTCCTAAAGATGCTCCATGAATCTCTGACCATTCTTTCCATATCCACTTTGATACCTCTTCTAAATAATCTAAATTTTCAGATAAATTTACGACACGGATGTATTCTTTGTTCATACTCTTTTCTCCATTCTACTTATATCTATTAACTATTTACTTGCTAATTACTTTAAATATCATTATTTCGTACAAGAATTATATCATAAATAAGTTGACTTAAAAAGAACACAAGTAATATTTCCCTTTTCAAAAATTTATAACATTAGCAAGTATCTAATTTTCTTAATACAAAAAGATGAATAACTCGTATTCATCTTTCTTTAAACATATTAATTTTTATATTACCTACACCATTTATAAATACTATCAAATTCCATTTTCATCTGTTCAGTATATTTAGAACAATTATTATCATACAGTTTTTTTATTTCTAATAAATCTTTTGTTTTAATATCATTTTCATTTAAGTAATAGTAAACACTTTCATAGAACCAAAAGTGAATTCGCTTAAAATGAGAATTCTTCTTTAACTCATAATTATCTAAAATTGTTGTTAAAGCTTTTATATTAATATCCCATTCAAACTTACTTTTATGATTTCTAAAAAGACATAAAATTAATAAAAGGGCTTCTTCAATATCAAAATCCTCAGATTTAATTTTATCTTCTAAAACAGTCATATAGTCTTTATTTTCTTTAGTATTAGCTTGAAAATTTGCTTTAGCAAAATCAATATAACTATTATTCTCTAAAGCACGCATATAGTTATATTCAAAAGATATCACAGGAAAATGAATTTCTTTAAGTTTATTGTCTACTTTTTCTTGAATTTCAAAAAGCATTGTTTTTATATTTTTAGGAATATAATCTTTTTCATAAAAACAACTATTTTCATAAATTGCAAAAAGAACAGACACAACATAACTATTAAACTGAGCATACTCAAATTTAGAGTAAAGAGAGAAAAAGATTAAATTTTCTTCATCACTGATAAAATAACTAATACCATAATCTCGCCAATGATTAATAAAATTACATAGTAATTCTTCTAAATAATCACCTTTCTTAATTAATGACAAGTTAAAGTCAATAACTTGATCATACTTCAGATTTTTGTATTTTTCAAGCAACAACTCTATTTTATACATATAACGAATAAAACAATATTCATTATTTTCTTCTGTCCAAAAATCACTATATTTGCTAAAATCTGCAAAAAAGAAAGGATCTGAAACATCAACTTCATTTAATTTTCTAAAAATTTTATCCTTATACCTATTTATAATTTTTCTCACACTTAAAACATAATATACTTGAGATAATTCCTCTAAAGTAGTTACATTTTCAATAATTGTTTCCCATAAATCTGCATTGCTAAAATCTTTTTTGTTTTCTTTTATTTTTTCTTGTTCTTTATAATTACTCTTATCAACTAAATATTTCTTTATTTCTTGTAATATATCTTCTTTTTTCAAACCTGACATTACTGCAATATCGATATTTTCAAATATATACTTACCGTTACAAGTTAAAAGTGGATATAAAACTTTTTTACAATTTTCATCTTGTGGTTTTCTTGTATCTCTTTCTATTTCAACACATAAAGTCTCAATTATATTTCCACTTTCATTTACTTTATCAACAACAATTTTTCCAGATTTAAATATTTTTGACATAAAAGAATTCCCCTTTATAAACTCAATTATTTTATAATAACCATTGTAAACTGTCAACCATAATACTAAATAATATTCTATAAAAAAAGTAATTGATTGAAACAATTACTTATAGTAACTAAAAACTAAATATTACCTAGCTTATTAGATTAAGAATTACTTCTGCATCTTCTTTATTTAAAATCTTCTCTTTTTCAGCAAGTATAATATGAATCTCACCGTCATACATCTCAATTTCATATCTATTTCCATTGACATTCATAATATACTTAGATATTCCATCACATTTTTCATCATGATAATCATTTGTATTAACTAGTTTAAGAATTTTATCAACAACAAATGAAGATCCACTAAAACTTTCCTCATTAGTATATTTATCAGTAAGTATGACATATTTATCATTTGTCTTATTACCATCCCCTTCTAGTGATATAGAATTTCCCATCATAGTAGGATTTGGCTTAAAAATTGACATAATAAAATCTTTATTACGAGCTAGAACTTCTCTTAATTCTCTCATATTCTGCCCTGGATATGTTTTTTTTCTAGCATCAACACCATAAGCTTCAATTCCTAAAGATTTAGCTATATAAAGGGCCCTAGATAAATGATAACCTTGAGTAACAATTATAACTTTTTTTACATGAAATATATCTTTTGCTCGTTTTAAACTATCATACGTAGAAATACCAGCGTGATCCATAAATATATTTGTTGAAGGAACATCATTTAAAACAGCATATCTTTTCATGACATTAACTTCATCATAATCTTTTCTTGAATGATCACCAGACATTAATAATTTCAATTCACTATTTTCTTTATAAAGAGAAATAGCTGTATCAAGTCTTTCTTGAAGCATATCACTAGGTCCACCATTTTTTAGTCCTGCTCCTAAAACTAAAATACAGTCAACATCATTTAAATTTATTGCATCATAAGGTAGAACAATTTGCTCACCACCTTCACTAAAAACAAATAAATTAACTGAAAGTATAATAGATAATCCAAAAATAAATAACACAAATAACACTTTAATAAAATTCTTTAATTTCTTCATTACTACTCACCTATTTTATTTTAACATAATTTTTTTAATTAATATATACTTCATAAAAAAATAAATATCTTCTTGTCCCAACAGTATCATATCCTCGTTTAAATTGATATTTATTCTTTTCTTTTTTATTAAGAAAAGGACACTTTAGAGAGATACTTATACCATCTTTATAAGAGTTAAATACATAAATTTTTTCAATTGAGTTTTTTATAAGCTCTTCAAAAAAAGTATCACTTTTAAGATACTTATCTAGATAATTAATTATCCTAGAATTGTATTGATTATCTTCATTTTTGTTCAAGTTTTTTTCTAACTCTAGAATCTTATTATTGCATTCATCATTTAAATTTTTGAATTCTGAGTTACTCATAAAGTTATTAATATTAAGTTCAAGAAGTTTTTCTTTTCTTTTATTTAATTTAGCAATTTGATACGTATAATCACTACTATTTTTAGTATCTGTTAATTTTCTATAAAGTTTATTAAGTAATTCCACTAGTTTCTTTTTATCAATTCTTAAGTCATTTTTTATAATATAAAATAGTTCACTTTCTCTTATACTAATTTTACATTCCGGACAAAACCAAATTATCTCATCTTTATTTTTACTCATTTTTCTTCTATTAAAAAAAGAACCACACAAACATTCGATTTTACTACTAAATGGATACTTATTTTTATTATTTCCGTCACTAAAAGATCTTTGGTTTTCTTTAAGTCTTTTATTAGCTAAATAAAAAAGTTTTTCATCTATAATAGGTGGTATTTTTTCATTATCTTCATACACTACCCATTCATCCTCAGAAAACTTTTTTACTTTTTTTGAAATATAATCAATTACTTCACTTTTCTTTCCACAATAATATCCTTTATATTTGGGATTGCTAATCATTCGCGAAAGAGTTGTAACATTCCACTTTTTATCTAAAGATGTTTTTATGCCCTCCTGATTAAAAACTTGAGCTATTTTTGTTAATGATAATTTTTCAATAGCGTACATCGTAAATAATCTTTTTACAACTATACTTTCTTCTTTGTTAATAACTAAAGACTTTTGAACTTTATCATAACCATATAATAAATTATTACCTAATATATTCCCATTTTTAATTGATCGATGCATTCCAAATTTAACTCTTTCAGATAACCGTCTAACTTCATCTTGAGCCATCGAAGCCATAATAGTAAGTCTAAGTTCTGAATCAGGTAAAATTGTATTTATATTATCATTAAAAAAATATACTGCAACACCGTAATCCAATAAAATACGTGTATATTTAATACTATCCAAAGTATTACGAGAAAATCTCGAGATTTCTTTAGTAATAATTAGATCAAATTTACCAAGCTTAGCATCGTCAATCATTCGCATAAAATTGTCTCTTTTATAATCTGTTGTTCCACTAATACCAGCATCAACATATCCTTCAACATATGTCCAATTCTTATTATTTATTATCATTTCATCAAAATGATTTACCTGATTCTTTAAAGAATTTATTTGTTCATCATGCTCTGTAGAAACTCTAGAATAATAAGTTACTTTAAGAGGCATAGAATTAATTGAAATACCCTTACTTAATTCACTTCTAATTTTATATAAATCCATAAATAATTCCTCATAAAAAAATATGCAATAAAATTATTTATTTGCATACTTTTCTGTTTTTTATATAAGATTATCTTGTTTTGCCTTTATTTTCCAAATATTCATTTTCTTCGGATTCCTCAAGCATATTAATAAGTTCCACTTCATCCACTATTTCAGATTGGTAACCTTGTTTTTCAGAATCTTCTTCAGGAACTCTGTCCTTATTTTCTTTTTTTAAAGTTTTAGCAACATTCAAAAATTGTTCATATGTATAAACTATATTTTCATCATAGCCATATTGCTTTAACCAACCTTTAACTCTTAAAATATTTTCTTCTGTTGTACATATACCCAAAATTCTTTCGGGTTGTTCTCTAAATTTAAATGATTTCATTGAGGCATACTTGACTAGTTCACTATCAACAGCCCCATTGTCCCTTAAAACAAATAGGCATCCTGCTGGCAAACACCTCGAAAAAGCATAAAAATCTGTAAAAAACGAAAGAGTTCTATTAATCGTTTCTGCTGTAGTAACAGATATCTCATCTTCTAGATCAGTACTACTGTCATAGCCATCAAATCTTGAACTTGAAGAAAATATTCCCCCTGATTTTAAAATCTCTCTTGTAAAATAAATTGGTGTTCCATGAAAACGTATAGAAGTATCTCCTAAAAGTATTTTTGAAATCTCACCACTAAATTTATCAATTATTTGCTCACGATATTTAATATCTTCGGCATTATTAGGACGTATAAATTCTAATTTTAATTCATCTTCAGATACTGCATAAGTCCATCTATTAACTTCATCTAAGGCTGTTAAATACTCCCTACTTGAAGTACTATGAATCTTTTTCACTTCTTCAAAAGACAATTTTGCTTTTTGTAAATATCTTTCATGCATATTTTTTTCTGTTATGTAAGCTTCTTTAGATTTTTTATATTCATCATATTCTTTTTTTCTGCCAGATTTTGCACATTCTCTTTTAATTTTCCATTCATCAAATAATCCCATAAACATTACCTTCTTAAAATAATTATAACAGATTAAAGACATTTTACAACATACACTAATATAGAGAATCTAATTTACTTAACAATTCTTCTTGTGCTTTGGAAAAAACTGTATAACTTATTATATTTTCATCATAAAGATTATGATTAATAATGAGTGCTAATTTTATATATAATTCATTTTTTATCATATTAATATATAGCTTATAAATATAAAAAAAGAACTAAAACTCTAGTTCTTCTTAATGTATTTATTTATAATATAATCCATATCTTTAGTACTAACAGGCTTTGATAAATATTCTGAAAAACCTTCACTTAAATATTTTTCTCTTGATCCTTCAACAGCATCAGCTGTTAAAGTAACTACGGGCTTTTCATATCCTAAATCTCTTAATTTATGAAGAGTTTCTACACCATCCATTTCTGGCATCATTATATCCATAAATACTAAATCATAATTATTTTTACGGACCTTTTCAATAGCTTCTTTACCAGACAAAGCCGAATCAATAACTAAAAAATCATAATGTGATAATAATTTTTCAGCTATTTTTATGTTAATTTTATTATCATCTACGACCAACACTGTCTTTTTTATAAGAGCTTCTTCTTTTAGTTTAGGTTTCAAAGATTCACTTTCATCATTTAAACCAATATCATTTTTATTTATTTTCTTATTAAGTTTATCATTTAAATAAGTTAATAAAATGCGATATAATTCATTTTTCTCAATAGGCTTCGCTAAATAATCATCAAAGCCTGAAGATAAGTACTTTTCTTTCATTCCAGATAAAGCATTTGCAGTTAAAGCTACAACAGGTATATCATAGATTACACATTCTCTAATATGCTTTAATGTTTCTACACCACTCATTTTAGGCATCATATCATCTAAAAGAATTAAATCATATGTATTACCTGCTTTTAATTTTTCGATTGCCACAAAACCGCTTTCACAAGAATCTGCTTCAATTCCATAATTTGATAATAACTTCAAAGCAACTTTTATATTCACCTTATTATCATCAACAACTAAGACTTTAGAATTTGTAAAATCAAATAATTTAATTTGCATTGTATTAATTAATTCTTGTGCTTCAACATCATCTGGTTTATTAAGTGTTATAATTTTCTGTTTTATATAAACTGTAAACTTAGAGCCTTCTCCATACTTACTTTGAACAACTATTTTGCATCCTAGCATTTCTACAAAACGCTTAGTTATAGCAAGACCTAACCCTGTTCCTTCAAGTGTTGTATTTTTATCTTCATCTAATCTTTGAAATTTAGTAAACAATTTATCTATCTGTTCTGGTTTAATACCTCTACCAGTATCTTCTACTGATATAACAAATTTAGTATAATCGCCTTCATTTAAACAATTAATAAAAAAGCTGACACTACCTTCCTCAGTATATTTAATAGCGTTAGTCAAAATATTTGTAATTATTTGTCTTAACTTTCCACCATCACCAAAAACTTTATAAGGAATATCGGGAGCAAATTTTACATTTAATTCAATTGGCTTATCTCCAATTCTTGGTTTTACAAGTTTAGCTACATTATCAAAAACTTCTACAGGATTATACTCAGTTTCAACTATTTCCATCTTATCTGCTTCAATCTTAGAAATATCCAAAATACCATTAACTATTTCAAGCAAGTTTTCACTAGCAAGTTTAATATCTTTTGCATCATTTTTAGCATCTTCTAATGTTTTATCTTCTAATATACAATCAGAAAAACCAACAATTGCATTTAAAGGAGTTCTAATTTCATGTGACATATTACTTAAAAACTCTGATTTTGCACGATTGGCTTTTTCTGCTGATAACTTAGCTTCATTTAAAGCTGCAATCATTTTAACGTCTGGATTTTCAATTGTAAAATACATGATTAGTCCAACATAACCCATAATAAATGGTTCAAATATTAATTCAGACATATGTGAACGAAGAATTAAAGCTCCAATTGCCAAAACAATAAAAGAATAAAACGGAATATATTTCTTATTAAAAATATTTTTTTTATCTTTTAAAACAGAATTGACAATACAAAAAATAATACCCAGAATATAAAATGCAACACCTATATAGGCCAACACAGGGGCAGTTCCAGAAGAATCAATTGCTTCACTCGTTATAATTGGATGACATGTAGATACTAAAATAACAATAGAATATATGAAAGATATATAAAAAGTTAAACGTTTGAAAATTATACTTTGTTTAAAATTAGAAACAGAATATATATATATGAACATCAAAGTTGCCCAAAATATAATAAGAACTAAATCTATTTTTTGCAAAATTGATGATATAAAAAAGTTACCCACATACCTTATATACAGTAATGCAACAACGTTAAAAAGACACTCTATAAAATTAACTGTTACTAAAATAGAATATACTTTTGTTTCACTATTTCTATAAACCTTTTTACTAAAAAACAAACAAATAATTAATAAATCAATAAATAAAGCCGATAATGGCAGTAAAATGGATGTCATATAAAACTCCTTATCCTTAAAATTCTTTTTTTAACTAATTTTCAAAACTTTTTCTTTCTGTTTACTATTAGTATAAATTATTTCTCCTACTTTTTCTTCCTTATCCATTTCAATACTTTTTGGCATAGAAAAGTCTCTCCTTAATAAAAAAGCATTATTTTTAGATACACTTAAATTTTTAATAAAATTAAATGCCTCAATTGGGGATGCATATAAAACTTTTTCGCCAACTAAATCACTAACATTTTTATCAGATTCTCTATAAGTTCTACTTTTTACTAGATCTAATGTATAAATAGGATTTTTATCTTTATCTTTCCACTCATTTAATCTTGTATTTTCAAATTTTTTTAAATATTCTTCATACTCACCAATTTTTGAACGCTTAATACATCTTTTTGAAAGAAAGATTTCATATTTCAGAGTTGCTAGATTATCACGAAGAATATTGCGACATAAATCTATATATTCCAAATCGTTAATATCATGGTTAGTTATTTCAAAATTAGGTCCATAATTAATTATAAAAGAATGTCCATACTGCTCAATTGCTACAGGAACTATGTCAGCATTAGCTTGTTGAGCTATTCTTATTACCCCAGGCCACAAAGGTAAAACCAATAGATTTGGAGTTAAATTCCAAACTCCCTCAGGATAAAGTAAAATATTAGCACCATGTACAAGGTATTTTATAGCTGTTTTCTCAGCTACATAACGATCTAAAGCATTATTTGTATCACAATAAATTACACCACTCTTTTCCATAAAAAAGCCATCAAAAGTTCCATACATTATTTCAGGATCTCCTGCTAGTGCAAAAGTTTGATCACCTATAGCTTCTGTTATCATTTGATAATCATATAAACCAACATGTGTAACAGCATAAATGACTGGTCGATTTGTTTTCTTTCTTTTATCTCCTATAATTTTACAAAAAGGATGATTAGAAAAGGTTCTATTTATTTTTAACGCTGTATTTATAAGAGCATAATCTTTTTGTCTTTGTTCAATATCAAAAGGTGGTATACCATGTACATAATTATACCAACGCTCTTTTTCATAATAATCTTTTAATTGATTTTTTTCCATTTTCTTTAAATAAATTTTTCTTTCGTCCTCATTAAATGGAGTAAAATTAGCAATTTGTCGCCTTAATAAAGCTTCTTTTTTGTAATCCATATTTTTCAGCTATTATTTATAATATCAGCAATTTCCTTAATAGCCTTTCTCCCCTCCCTTGTAGGATATGCTGCAAAATCATGTCCTTCATTTTTGTAAAACAGAAAATTGTGGTCAATTTTAGCATTATTTAAAATTTCATCGAATTTCATACACTCTGAAGATAATATTCCTTGTCCTCCAAATATAAGACTTATTTTTCCTAGATTTTCAAAAGAACCATACATAGGACTGATGATAGGATTATAAACATCATCACCTGCAGACCATAAGAATCCCTCATACCTTATTCCATCAACATCATTCATTTTATCTTTTTTAGCATCATTATATAATTGTGGATTGCTCATCGATAAATCAAGCCAAGGAGATAATAAAATTATATTAGAAGGTTGAAAAATCCGAACGTTTCTTAACTGCATCGCAAAAGACAAAACTGAACCTCCACCAGCTGAATCTCCAAGAAAAATTATTTCTTTAGGCTCTGTCAATAATATTCTTTTGTAAACCAAACTTAGCAATTCATTCATCTTCTTATAATTTCCTTCAGGTAATAATTCATAAAAAGGAAAAACTAATATTGAATTAGTCTGAATTGCTATTTTCTTAGCAAATGATAATTGATGTTTATTAGCTCTTTCAACAAAATTACCTCCATGAACATATAGTATAATTCTAGAGTTTTTTTGATTTAATGAACCATTAAAAGTGTAAACTTTTTCACTATCAATTAAATCTAAAGTAAAATTCTTTAAATTTTTTAAATTATATTTTTTTTTAGAAACCCTACTAATAAACCTTTTTGCTTCTTCTTCTGAACTAGAATTCTTTTTACTATTGGTAAAAATAAATATATTATTTAAAATCTTACTCCATAAAGATTGCTTTGTATAAATTTCTCTCATAATATTACTACTCCCAAATTACTAACAATATAATATCAAAAAAAGTATATATATGTAAATTAAACTTCATTTTACTTTACTATTTATTACAAAAATTATTCCCCCAATTACACTCACAAAATCAAAAATAGCTGATGTATAAGACATTATATAAAAATCATATATTAACCACATAAATATGGAAAAAGTTAAAGACATTTTAAACTTAAATCTATCTTTACTATCAATAAAAATAGTGAAGATTACAGTACCTATTAAAGGTAAATAACCAATAAATCCTAAATTATTAAATATTATTGTTAATATAACAATCAATAATAATATACCATATTTAAAAATATTATTTAACTTCCCAATACTTGTAAGTAAATTTCTTAATAAACTTAAAGAATTAATAATGATGCCTGTTATTCCACCTAAAATAATATTACTAATAATAAAAGCAAATATCTGTATAGACTGATAAATAACACTTCTCTTATTTATTTTAGAATAACTTGCTACTACCATAAAAATTGAGCCAATTAAAGCAATAATATTTGCAATTAACACTTCATTCATAATTACTACACCATTATCATTTTAACAACAATTAAAAAAAAATTAAAGAGTTGTGTCAAGTACAATTCTCTTTAATTCATCTTTTATCATTAAAACAAATCTAATTAATCTCATAAATTCATAATCGTCTATTTTTAAAATTTGAGTTACTTTTTTTATTTCCATTCTTAAATTAATATCTGACATAGAAGCAAGTTCAGAAAAGCTTATTTTTTTATATTCTTGATTATTCTTTATTTCTATACATTCATCAACAAGCATTAACTTAATAAAAGCTTGATTATTTTTTTGAACATTAAATCTTATAACACGATAACCAAATAACACATATAGAGAAACAGGAAATAAAACATCTATTGGATTAATAAGCTCATTATTAATATCAAAATATTCCTGACAAAAATAACTATTGCTATTTTCAGAATATCGATTATATCCCTGCATAATCATCGTATAACTGTATAATTTATCATCACATTTTTTAATAGTGATTTCATCATTATCAATTATAATATTAGTTTCTGCATCATCTTTATAAAAAGTTATACATTTTGGAATTCTTAACCCAGGGTCTAATAAAATATAAAAAACTTTTTTCTCTTTTATAGTGGGAATAACTAAAGCCATATGAGCTTCTTTTATTATTTCATCACCCTTATTTAAAGAAAAACCAACTGACTTATAACTTATTAAATAACTTTTTAAACCTATATCACTTAACTTTTCTTTTAATAATCTACATGCATAATAACAGTTAAATCTAACATCAGAATAATCATCTATTCTTGTTATAGCTTCCTTCAAATTACCATCATAGTTAGACATAACTAATTTAAGTAAATCAAAGGTATTATAAGTATAATGAGATATAACATCATTAAGAAGTGTTTCTAATTTATCAATATTAATTTTCTCAAAACTTATTAAATTATTAAGAGAGATTGGTTTCTTTCTTATCGGTTTAAAAACCATTCTTTCAATTTTCAAATCAAAACATTCCTGTCATATTCATTAATTCTTCACGAGATTCTTTTGTATAAAACATTGGTATTACTCCACCAACATTTTCAACACCCTTTTCAGTTACAATCATCATACCATCTTTTATTTCAATAAAACCTTGATTAGTTAAAAACTCCACTTCTTCTTTAAAATATTCTAAAAAATCAATATTAAATCTTTTCTTAAAATTATTTAAATCTAAAAAAGCAAAATAGAAAGCTACAGAAATCATTTTAGATATTGCCTCACTTATTGGAAGAGGATAAATATCCTGAATTGGAAATTCACCTTTTTCAATTTTAGTAAAGTAATTCTTTAAGGTCTTTGTTGCAGCACCTGAATTATAGGCTAAATATTGATAGCCAAAACTTTGAGCACCTAAGCCCATTCCAATATATGGAAGACCTTCAATAACTCTTTTTGTCAGATAATCACTCGTTCCATAATCATTTTTTATTCTACTAAAAGTATTTTTTCCATATGGTGTTTCATACCCAGCAGCATTTAATATACGCCAAGCCTCTTTATATTGATTATTTACTTTATCTAAAGTAACATGTTCTGCTTCTTCTGCAATTTTAGTTCCTTTATAACGGTTTCTATAAAGAGTTATATACTCTGGTTTTAAACTAATTGCATACTCTAAAGTTGCTTTAAAATCGTCCATGTCTTGATTTAAAAAACCATACATCAAATCCACATTAAATTTTTTAAAACCAGCAGCACGAATATTTTCACAAGCTGATTTATAAATATTGTTATTTCCTTCTCTACCAAAAGCCTCAAGTAATTTTGGATTAATAGTTTGAATTCCCATACTAATCCTTCTATATCCCATATCATATAAAGATGCAATTTTATCAAAATCACGAGCAGCAATAACTGGAGTTGTTTCAATACTTGCCTCAGTATTTTCATCAAAATTAAATGTTTTAAATATTTTTTCAGTAATTCTTTTAAGTTGATCAATTTCTAATTGAGTAGGTGTTCCTCCCCCTATATCGTAACCAAGTATTTTTTTATCTCCTACTATTTCTTTATACATATCAATTTCTTTTAATAAAGCTTGAACATATTCTTCTTTTTTATCAAAATCATCTCCTGATACTACAGCATACTCACAAAATTTACACCTACTTTGACAAAATGGTACATGAACATATAATGCTAGTTCATCAATTTTAGAAATATCATTTTTAAGTAAATTTCGAATCTCCTCAGCATCTTTAATTTTATATCTTAAAAGTGATGTTGGTCTTAAAGGATAAGCTGTATTAGTTATATGATGCATTCTTTCCCCTTTCTCAAATAATTCTTTCAATGTAAAAGTATTCATATTTATTCCTTCTTTCTTTTTGTTAATAACATTATATTAATAACAATAATCATTTGTCAATATGTTTTTATCATTTTATTAAAAAGAATTGACAAAAAAAAAGAAATTATCCTATTTTAATTCCTTTTTTATAATTTCAGAAAGGCTCTTATCATACTCTGCAATAGCTTTTGCTAAAGAAAAGAATTCTTCTTTTTCTGGTAATATTTCATTATAGTAATCCAAAACATTTTGAGATACTTTTCTATTAAAGCCCTTATCTTCGATGATTTTGTCAATTTCCTCTATTTTATATGGATGACTTAATGGCATCAGTAGACAACAATTACCTTTCTTATCTTCATATTTAACACTAAAATATCTTTGTATACTTTCATCTTTTTGTAAAGAGAAAGCCCCATTTTTAAGTACTTCTAAAATTCCAAACTCTTTTATAGTTATAATATCATAACTAAAATAATCTAAGTCTGTTTCATAAAGTAAAAACTTTTTATACTTATTTCCTTTAGCAAATGCGATAAAAAAAGGTTTTGAAAAATTAAAAGGAAAATAACGAGCTGGTTCTCTATAATTACATAAATAACCAATAATCATCTCCTCATTAGTAGCATTATTTATTTGTCTATATAAAATAATCCCATTTTGCTCACCTTCCTCGATTTCACCTCTATTAAATAAATCTAAAGATTCAGACACTTTTGAATCCTCATTTAAAAGTACTAAAGATCCATCTTTATGCTTATACACATCAAAATCATCAAATTCCATATAAGAAATACTATAATCTTCATCTAAAACAAAGGTAGCGTAAGCAATATAAATTCCATCTATCGCTAAAATCGTACAAGTTGAATCAGTTGTATAAAGCCATCTAACTTCTCCCTTATAAACATACTCAAAAAAAGAATCTTCAACATAATGATATAAATCATCTATTTGATTAATTAGAAATGGTTTATTATTAACTTCTTCAACAGTCATTTTTCTTAATTTAATCATAATTCACCAACTTTATCCTATTATAATCAAATAGTAATATAATTACAACAATTTATAAATGAGCTACTACATTTTGGTTACACTTAGTGAACCTAATGCTACTAAATTAGTTAAAGAAGGATATGGTTTTATCGCTGATGCTGTTGGTACATATTCAGGGGTTGTTCCTTATACAGCATTTAATGCTAAAAAAAGTTATATCGAAAACAATAAAGATATAATCGAAAAATTCTATAAAGGAATTGAAAAAGGTTTAGAATATGTCAATACTCATACACCTAAAGAAATTGCTAATGTAATTGTATCTGAATTCCCAGATACTAGTATAAATGATTTAGAAACTATGGTAACAAATTATAAAAATGCTGATGTTTGGTTTAAAACACCTGAAATACCAGAAGATGCATTTAAAAATCTACAAGACATAATGATAGATAATAAAGACTTAGAAAGTTATGTAGATTATAAAGATCTAATTTATGAACTTAATTAATATCACCAAGTTAACTAAAATATATCACACCCCAACTAAAGAGATAAAAGCTTTAGATGATATTTCACTTAATATTGAAGAGAATAAAATTATAAGCATAATTGGTCCTTCAGGATGTGGAAAATCTACTCTTTTAAATCTAATTACCAAAACAGAACTACCAAGTGAAGGCAGTATCCGAAATAATCGAAAATTAACTATAGGATACATGATGCAAAGTGATGCCCTTTTGCCTTGGTTAACAGTCTATGAAAATGCTTGTCTTGGTTTAGACTTAAAAGATATCAAAGATACGGATACATTAGAATATGTAAATAATTTATTAAAAAAGTACGAATTATACGATTTTAAAGATGAATATCCAGATAATCTATCTGGTGGAATGCGTCAGAGATTAGCCTTAATCAGGACTCTTGCTATAAAACCAAACATCTTACTTTTAGATGAGCCATTCTCTAAATTAGATGTTGAAACAAGAAAAAATATAAGTGATGATGTATTCAAAATAATTAAAGAATTAAAAATAACTGCCATATTAATAACTCATGATATCGAAGAAGCTCTAAGCTTAAGTGATGATGTAATCTTACTAACCAAACGTCCAGGGAGAATAAAAGCTATTTATAAACTTAATTTTTTAGAAAAAGTTTTACCAAGTGAAAGAAGAAAAGACGAATTTTTTAACACTTTATACGAAGATATGTGGAGTAATATAGATCATGACTAACGAACACATCTTATATTTAAAAAAAATAAAAAGAAATAAATTACTTATAAAGCTAAGTCAAATTTCATTACTCATTTTCTTCTTAGTTTTATGGGAATTATTATCACGTTTTAATGTCATTAATTCATTTATCTTTTCATCTCCATCAAAAGTTTTATCAACTCTAATAAATTTAATTCGTGATAACAATCTTTTTATTCACATAAAAACAACAACACTAGAAGTACTAGCATCATTTGTACTATCATTTATGCTCGCATTTCTTCTTGCACTAGCTCTTTATTCTTTCAAAACATTAAAGAAAATTTTAGATCCATTTATTGTTGCAATTAATAGTTTGCCAAAAGTTGCTTTAGGACCTTTAATCATAATTTGGTTAGGTGCAACAACCAAATCTATAATATTTAACTCTCTTCTAATAAGTGTTATTGTTACAAGTATGACAATATTAAATGGTATGGAAGCATGCGATCGCAACCTTATTAAATTATTTAAAGTATTTGGAGCAAATAAAATAAAAATACTAACAAAACTAATAATTCCATCATCTAAAAAAGAAATAATATCTTCTCTTAAAATTGATATGTCAATGTCACTAATTGGAGTTATTATGGGAGAATTCTTAAGTTGTAAAAAAGGAATTGGATATTTAATCCTTTATGGTACTCAAGTATTCAATCTATCATTAGTTATGTGTGGTATACTAATTCTATCTTTATTATCTTTCTTGCTAAATATACTTATCAACTTACTAGAAAAAAGGCTATCTTAGATAGCTTTTTACTTTTTATAAATAAACAAAAAAGAAGTTTAATTAAACTTCTTTTTATTACGACACTTTATTTTTCTTCTAGGAACACATAATCGTATAATAAAATTATAAACACATGGGAACATAAAACGTGTATATGTTAATTTATCTATAGTACGATTAAAATATCTTGTAAAAAACATATACATATGCGTATTAATATAATTCATAATCTGTGCCAAACACTTTATTATAAAATGCATCTTATTTGGTTTGTAATAATTAGGACAACAATATTCAAAGCACACTTTATTATCGCAAATATTAAGTTGACATTCCGAATAACCATTTTTTATTAAAGCATTAACAAAATTTAATTGCATTTGTGAGTTCGGAAATCTTATACAAATGTCCATTTTCAATTCTTTCGGCTTAGAAAAGTTCCCTACATCAAAACCTGTTAACCACCAACTTTTATCACATCTACAAAATAAATTACATTTCTTATTTAATACAAAACTAATATCTAATCTTTCATCATCACAAGCAGCGCGATAAAAATCTTTAGGACAATTACAATCATGAATATATACACCTACTTCTGCACCTGTTGTAATGCCATATTGTCCCTTCCAAAATTCAATTCGATATTCTTTGCCATCATAATCAAAACATATCGGCTCAGCGTCAAAAACCATATTAAAAAATGGGGCTTTTTTATCATATAAATCCATATAGCCAAAATTTCTTTGCCAAGCATCATTTCTTGATACGACAATGTCACAATTTAAATCAAATGCAAAACCAAAGGGATTTAAAGCTGCATCAAGTGAAATAAATTTTTCCTCATCAGTTAGACATTTTACTTTTTTTATCGCCCATCTTTTTCGAATAAAATATATAACTATAACAGTAATTACAACAACTAACACTATTGCTAAAATAAAATATTTCATAATTCACCTCCTACTATATTTTAGATAAAACTAACTTTTTGGAAACGGCGAAATATTTAACAAAAATTATTTACACTAATTAAACATATTATCCAATACTTTTATTATAAAAAGACTCTTACTATGCTAAACTATATATGGTGATATAATGAAAATTGGCATTGATTTAGACGATACAATTACAGATTCTTATGATTTAATAACAGATTCTTACTTTTTCTGCTGCAATGTTGATAAAGAAAAATATCTAAAATATAAATTATCTTACTACGATTTTGAAAAAGTATTTCCCAATTATAAAGACTTTACAATCAAATCGTTTAGTAAAATTATTCCTCATGTTAAAGTAAAAAAAGATGCAAAAGAAGTAATCAATGCTCTTCATAATATGGGATACACTATTGAAATAGTTACAGCTAGAAATAATACAGAATATGAAAATCCCTATAAAATAACTTATGATTATTTAAAAAAACATAATATTTATTTTGATAAAATTAATGTTAATGTTTCTAATAAAGGATTATTTTGTAAAACTAATAACATAGATGTTTTAATTGATGACTCGATAGTTAATTTAAACTCTGCATCTGACCACGGTATAAAAACAATTATGTATAACAATATTTTTAATGAAAATAACCATAACTTCTTTAGAGTTAATTCTTGGCAAGATATTTTAAATATTTTTTCGACTAAAATAAAAGAGGATTAAATCCTCTTTTTTAGTGACTATGTTTATGTCCCTTTTTACTGTTTTGTTCCATATGACATTCTTCAGAACTACAAACAGATTTAGAGTTTTCAATTTCAATAGTTACATGAATAATTCCATGTTCATTCATTTCTTTTCGAACTTTATCTTTTATCAAATCTAAATCTATTTCATCAGTTATAATGTGCATGGTTGCTAGTAAATTAGCTTCATCAATCCCCCATACATGAATATGATGAACTCCTTTAACACCTTTAATGCTTAAAATATGCTCTTTAAGCTCCAATATAGATATATTAGCTGGTGTTTTTTCTAAGAATAAATCCAATACTTCTTTAATATTTTTTATACAATTAACTAATATAAATATTGCAACCGATATTGACATAATAGAATCAATTATATTGATTTGAGTAAATTTCATAACAATAGATCCTATTAAGACAACTACCCACCCCAAAACATCTTCCAACATATGTAAGTTAACTGCTTTTTGATTTAAAGAATCACCATCTTTAGTAAGATAAGCAGCTAAAAAATTAATTACAGTTCCAAATATAGCAAAACCAATCATTCCATTATAATTAATTTGAACAGGATGTATAATTCTTACAACAGAACTAATTATAACTAAAGAAGAACCAATTGTTAAAACCATTGTCGTAATAAATGCTCCAAGAACAGAATATCTTAGATAACCAAAAGTATATTTGTCATCAGGATTACGCTTGCTCTTTCTTTCTAAAAAATATGATACAAGAATAGTAACAGCATCTCCCATATCATGTATGGCATCACTCATAATTGCAATACTCTTTGTAAAAAATCCACCAAAGAATTCAAAAATAGAGAAAAACAAATTTAAAATAAATGCAATTAGTATATTTTTTTCACTTTTCATACTTAACACCTCACTATATTAAAATTATTATACCACTAATATTTATATACATGTTAAAAAATTTAATGATATAATTTTATTAGGTGATGATTTATGAACATAAAAGAAATTATGTTAAAAAATGAACTTTATTTGTCAAAATATGCTACAAAAGATAAAGATGCTTTTAGAATTAATGGTCCACTATCAGAAGATATTAGACCTAATTTCTTTCGCGACATTGATCGTATTATTTATAGTTTATCATATACAAGGTATATAGATAAAACACAAGTATTCTCAAACAAGCAAAACGATCACATATCAAAAAGAATAATTCATGTTCAACTAGTTAGTAAGATTGCTAGAACAATTGGGCGCGCTTTAGGATTAAACGAAGATTTAATTGAGGCTATTGCTTTAGGACACGACATTGGGCATGTTCCTTTTGGACATGTTGGAGAACGCTTTTTAGATAAAATATCAATGCGTTATAATGAAGGTCACTTTATGCATAACGTTCAATCAGTAAGAGAACTTATGTATTTAGAGGATAATGGCCAAGGTAAAAATCTCTGCGTTCAAACTCTTGATGGAATTTTATGTCATAATGGTGAATTTGTTCAAAAAGAATATCGCCCACGAATTAAAACTCAAGAAGACTTTTTAACAGATTATAAAAATTGTTATGAGGACTTATCTTATATAAAAAAATTAGTCCCTATGACTCTTGAGGGTTGTGTTGTTAGAATAAGTGATATTATTGGTTATTTAGGGAGAGATATTGAAGATGCGGTCAGATTGGGAGTATTTAATATTGAAGAAATACCTCAATCATTAAAAGAAATACTAGGTGATTCAAATCGTGATATTGTCTCATCAATTACTCAAGATATTATTGAAAACTCAATCGGCAAAGATTATATATCTATGTCTCCTAATATTTACAATGCTGTAAAAGATTTAAAATCATTTAATCAAAAACATATATATGATAAAGCCAACTCTGATAAAGATCTTTTAAAAATTGAAGAAATGTTTAATAAACTTTTTGACTACCTTTATAAAGTTTTAGAAGATCAAAACATCGATAGTGATAACAACATATTAAAAGTATATTTAAATAACATGAATGACGATTATAAGAAAAACACTAGTAATGCTCGAATAGTTATAGATTATATTTCAGGAATGACTGATGAATATTTTATAAGTGAATTTAGTAAAATAAAATAATACCTAAATAAAATGTGTAATACTTATTTCAATTATTATTACCAATGTACACTAGCACACTTTTCTTTCAAAAAATAATTTGATTATTTATAAATTTAAATATTGTATAATCTAAATTTTTTGTGATATACTTTTATTAGGTGAGAGGCGTTACATTACAAGCTAATGCCTGCCACATTTTTAAGTTTTGGGCATCTTATTCAAATGAGTAAGATGCCGTTTTTTTACCTTGTTATTAAGATAAAAATAATAATAACTAGAATAAATATCAATATAGACATTTGATTTTTCGTCATTGGTACCACCTTCTTTACTACCCCCTGAATAACTTAGCTTGTGTTTTAGTGGTAGGCATCTTCACACCTCTCAAAGGTGTATAATAAACCATACTATAAAAAACATCGAATTTTCTTGCAACAAAAAAAGAAGCATTATTTTGCTTCTTCTTGTGCCCTTGTTTCTCGAACAACAGTAATCTTAATAGTCCCAGGGTATTGCATTTCTTCTTCAATCTTATTCTTAAGTTCACGAGCAATTTTAAAGCTCTCTAAATCATCAACTTCATCAGGTTTAACAATTACTCTGATTTCTCTTCCTGCTTGCATTGCATAAGATTTATCAACACCTTTAAATGAATTACCAAGACTCTCAAGTTGTTCTAAACGTTTGACATAGTTTTCCATCGAATCATTTCTTGCTCCAGGACGAGCAGCACTCATAGTATCAGCTATCTGAATTAAACAAGATATAACGCTTGTTTGAGTTGTATCGCCATGATGTGAAGCAATTGAATTAATAACAACTTCATCCTCATGAAATCTCTTAGCAACATCTACTCCAATGTCAACATGACTTCCTTCAACTTCAAAATCAATAGCTTTTCCTATATCATGCAACAAACCAGCTCTTTTAGCTAATAACACATTCTCTCCTAGTTCTCCTGCCATTATACCAGCAAGATTTGCAACTTCAATAGAATGTTGTAAAGCATTTTGTCCATAACTAGTTCTAAAATTAAGTTTTCCAATTGTTTGGACTAATTCAGGATCTATTTTAGAAAGACCTAGTTGATAAACAGCATCTTTTCCAATTTCCATAACCCTTGTATTCATATCTTTTACAATTTTATCATAAATCTCTTCAATTCTTGTTGGATGAATACGTCCATCTTTAATTAAAGTTTCAATTGTTTGTTTAGCAATTTCTCTTCTGAAAGGATCAAATGAAGAAATAACTATTGCCTCAGGTGTATCATCAATAATTAAATCAACACCAGTAACAGCCTCTAAAGTTCTTATATTTCTTCCTTCTCTACCGATAAGGCGACCTTTCATTTCATCATTTGGTAAACTAATTGTTGAAACAGTTTGAATATTTGTTACATCATTAGAATATTTTTCCATTGAATTAACAAGTAAATTCTTAGCTTTTTCATCAACTTCAAGTTTAGCTTCTGCTTCTCTTTCCTTAATAAATTCAGCTATTTCAACTTCCATATTACTTTCTACACGCTTCATGATTTCATCATGAGCTTTTTCTTTAGAAAACTTAGCAATAGTCTCTAATTTTTCTAATTCTTCTTTAAGAAGTTCGTCCATTCTGTTTTCTTTCTCTTGGACTTGTTTTTGTAAAGCACTCAAATTATTATCTTTTTGTTCTAACATTGAATCACGATTTTGTAACATTTCTTCTCTTTTATCTAAAGATTTTTCACGAGTCAAAAGACGCTCTTCACTGGCTAATATTTCAGCCTTTTTTTCTTTTATTTCCTTTTCAGTTTCTTGCTTTAATTTGTAACTTTCTTCTTTAAGCTCAGCTAAAGCATCTCTTTTATGTCTTTCTGCTTCTCTGCTAGCTTCTTTCAATAATTTCTCGGCTTTTTTTCTCGCATTTGCACCAAATAATAAAGTCACACCAACTACAATTATGGCACCAATAACAAGACCAATAAGAAGAGTAACTATGGACATAGTATTAAATTCCATATTTCCCTCATTTCTATTTATAGAAAACTTCACACATATGAAGTTATATATCTATAATTAAATTATAGAGTAAAATGTCAAATTTTACAAGAAAAAAGAAAAAAGACTAATATTTAGTCTTTAAATTCGTAATGCTCTCTTATTAAACTTTCAATTTCATTTGCTATGTCTGGATTATTCTTCAAGAATATTTTGGCATTCTCTTTTCCTTGACCAATTTTTTCACCATTATAAGAATACCAAGCTCCACTCTTTTCAACAATTCCTAAGTCAGCAGCAATATCAACAAGTTCTCCCTCATGAGATACACCTTCACCATACATAATATCTACAACAGCTGTTTTAAAAGGTGGAGCAACTTTATTTTTAACAACTTTTATATTAGTTCTATTACCAATTACCGAATCTCCAAGTTTTATTTGCTCTCCACGGCGAACATCTAAACGCACTGAGGCATAAAATTTTAAAGCACGTCCTCCAGGAGTTGTCTCAGGATTTCCGAACATAATTCCAACCTTCTCACGAAGCTGATTGATAAATATTGCAGTTGTATTAGTTTTATTAATAATACCACCTAGTTTTCTTAAAGCTTGACTCATAAGTCGAGCTTGTAAGCCTACGTGTGAGTCACCCATTTCTCCTTCAATCTCTGCTTGTGGAACTAATGCCGCAACAGAATCAATTACAACAATAGAAACGGCATTACTTCTAACTAAAGCTTCACAAATTTCTAAAGCTTGCTCACCAGTATCCGGTTGCGAAAGTAATAACTCTTCTATATTTACCCCTAATTTCTTAGCATAAACAGGATCTAAAGCATGTTCAGCATCAATGAATGCTGCACGTCCTCCACACTTTTGAACCTCTGCAACTGCTTGTAGTGCAATTGTCGTTTTACCAGAAGATTCTGGACCAAAAACTTCAATTATTCTCCCCTTTGGAAAACCACCGACACCTAGTGCAACATCAAGTGCAAGTGAACCTGAAGGTGTTGTCTCAATTTCAATATGAGAATCACTTCCAAGCTTCATTATTGCTCCCTTACCAAATTGTTTTTCTATCTCAGCCATTACTTGTTCTAAGGCTTTATCTTTATCATCCGTTTTAGTCTCTATTTTTTTCATCTTGTATCTCCTATTTCTAAATTAATTTTAATAAATTATCTTTTCTTTGTCAATCTTTTTTCGAACAAATGTACAATTAATTATTATACCAATTAATTACTACTCATATATTTATTACCCAATATTATTTAAATTACTTCAAAAAAAAGCAACTACTTATAAGTTGCTATTTTTCTTTAAAAAATTCTTTATTAACTATATAATATTGAACTCCCGAAATTATTGATAAAACTGTTGCTGCATATAAAAGACCTTCAGCAACATTCACATTTAAAAGTTCAAAAGGAATGTTATAGAAGAAAACTAAAGTCAAACCTGTCATCATACAAATAGTCTTTAACTTTCCTAAAATACTAGCTCCAACAGCCTTTCCTTTGCCACCAGCAACCATCTTTATAGAATCAACAAAAATATCTCTTGTAATGATTATAACTGGAATAACTACATTTATTAGCCCATTACAAGCTAAAACAATTAAAACACCATTAACTAAAACCTTATCAGCAATAGCATCCATTACTTTACCAAAGTCAGTAACTAATCCTTTTTTTCTCGCTATATTTCCATCTAAAAAATCAGTTAATGAAGCAACTAAAAAGATAACTCCACCAATTATATATTGTAAACTAACAGTTATACTTCCAAACAAATGAAATATTGGAAAACTAATACCACACATATCAAAAGGAAATATCAATAATACTAACAATAATATCGAAAGAACTATTCTAACGATTGTAATTCTATTTGGTAAATTCATACCCTTCCTCCATCTAAATTACAGATATTAAGAACACCAATAATATCTGTACTACTATTATCTATAGTAATTTGTTTAATACTCCAAACAATCGCAATTATCACTAAAATTATAACCACAATACCTGTTATAATATAAGGCATTGTTTTTTCTTTTGGATAAACTCTCGTATACGGAGAAAAGATTCTATCTTCATCTTCTTTTTCTTTATTTTTTTCTCTAACTTGTTTTTCTATTTCATCCATTGGTATCTTCGAAGTATAATCAAACATATACTCATTAAATTTATTTATAACAGTTTCTGTATTTAATCCTAAATATTTAGCATACTCAACCATTTTTTGTTTTAAATCATATATATCTTCAAAAGAACCAATTGATCCATCTTCTATTTGCTCTAAGACAATAACTGGAATATTTAAATCTTTACTTGCTTCATCAATTGAAACGCCACTAGATTCTCTAGTACTCCTTAAAGCTTCTCCTGCTTCTATCAGAATCAATCATCTCCCAAAATAAAAATAAGAAATAATATCTAATAAGCCATGTTCTGTACCCTAATGGGTGATAAACATTTATCTACACTTACGTGTCCTTTAGTCCCTTATCATTCGTTCCTAAAGACTCTCCTACCAAAATTTGGATTTCTCACTTGCGGGGTTTACCACGTTCCACCTATTTCGTTTCCAAAATAGCTCGTCTCTTTGGCACTTTTATACCTAATTTAACCATTTAAGGTTATTTCGGAGCCGTTAAGTATTAAACTTACCTAGAGTTATTTATTCCTCTAGCACAAACACTACAGTCATCACAGACTGTGTGAGCATGGACTTTCCTCAACATAATTATATGCAGCGTTTATCTAAGATATTATTCTTCTTTTCCGTAAACAACTTTTTCTAAATTGCTAATTCTCTTAAGAAGATCCACATTATTAAAATTATTTTTACTAGAACCACTATTTGAACCAGTTGCTGTAGACTCATTAGCTGAATCAATAATATTTTTAAGTTTACGATATTCCGCTTTCAATTTAGCATTATCATCATTTAACATCTTATTTTCATTTTGTAACTTTTTAATGATACTAGCAAATTCTGTATAATCTCTTATAACCATATCAAGAAACTTATCTACTTCTTGTGGTCTATAACCTTTAGCATCAACCTTAAATTCTTTATCTAAAATTTCTTGTGGTGTTAAAAACAACTTTTCATTATACATATGCTTCACCCTTCTTATACCATTAATTTTAGTGTATTTTAAACCATTTGTCAATATGAGCAATATCTATTAAAGAAAGAAAAAACTTCCTACATCTTTGTGGAAGTTTTCTTAAGTAATTCTACTGCTTTATCAATATTATCAATTATACTATCAAACAACTTATTTATCTCTTCCATTTCATCACCGAGATAAATATACTAAACTATTTTACTAATTAAAAGCGATTCGACAAATCATTCTATAACTTGATAATATTTAAGTATTGAATCAGCTATATTATATCCTATTAGTTTTTTATTCTGCATAATCCATTCTGCATCTTCTTTATTATCATGATGAGCTACTTCTACTAAAATACCAAAAGGAATATAATTATCATTTGCCTCACCCAAAGCTCCATTAGCATATTTAACACCTCTATTAGCATTTGGTTTATCTTTATAAGGATAAATACTCATAAGACCATTTTGAATCTTATTTGCTATACTTAAAGTTGCACTATTTTGCGTATCAACCCAAGTCTCTATTCCATATTTATCATGTTCAATAGAAGCATTTGAATGTATAGCTATTTTAAAATCTACGCCATAATAATTGGAGTCTCTATTCCATTGGTTAATATTACCAGCTGAGTTATTTCGATAAACTTTAACACCATTTTTTTCAAGTCGTTCTTGAATATAATTTGTTACATCATTCATTTCGTCCATTTCATTTGTAAAACCAACACTTTTTACACCCAAATTACCATGTTGATTAGATGGACTTAAATAAACACTTAACTTTTTCTTTTCTCCTACATTAATATCATAAGTAGAAATAACACTATCTAAATATCCCTCTTTCATTGAAACTGTTTTTAATGTAACATTTTCATTTATTATAATTGGCTCAGTATAAAGAGTACCAAAGCTCTCGGGATCATTACCATCTAAAGTATAATAAATTTTAACATCTTCATCACTTGATGCTAATTCTAACTTAGTTCCTTTTTTTACATATTTCCAATTATTTGAAATATAAACAGGATTTAACTGAATCAAATCACTCATTGTAATATTTACTATTGAACTTTTAAAATACGAATCATATTTACCAACAACTTCTAAAGAATAAGCTTCTCCAACTTTAAATAAATTTTTCGATAATACAACCGTTTTTTTCGATGTTGTACTTTGTCTTATTATTTTCTTATCTTTAATAACTCTTATTTCATATTCTAAAGCATTATCTCCACCACTATAACTTAAAGTCAAATCATTAAATGGTACAATAGTATCATTAGTAACATTAGTTATAGAAAGATCACTAACAGGATTCATATTATTAAAAAGATGTATTTCATCAACTATCTCATTATTTGAATTTAAAGTTACGATTAGCTCTTTTTCTAAATCTTGATAAATCGTTGAAGAGATAATAACTTCATTTTTATCTACTAATTCATTTAAATAAACCTGTTCATTGTCTTTAACATTTAAGTAGTAGTCTTTCCCTGATAAATCACCATCAATAAAAAGCGTATAATCAGAATTATTTAAAAGTAAACTAGAATCTTCTTTAAATGTAGGCTCATTCCAAACAAATTTATATTCTTCTTCACATGGACGATAATCTCCCAACTCATCATAAGCAAAAACCATCAAAGAATATTCTTCATTATATTTCAAATTAGTTAAACTAAACTTGTTTTTCACTTCTTTTGTTTCTAATTCAAAAACTTTTCTGTTATTAGAATTATTAATTTGAATTACATAGTGATCAGCTGCTTTCACTTTAGTAAATTCTAAATAGTATTCTGTATAGTTATTAGTTAATTTTATAATATCAAAATTAACAAGTATTTTATCACTATTATAAAGCATACATACACTTAAAATAGTTGAAATAACAAACACAATTACAACTATAATAGTTCTTTTCATCTTACTACTCATATGACCAACTCCATTGTATTAATTATATAAAAAAAAGATAGATAAATCTATCCTTTAGTTAAAAATTCTATCGCTTTAATTAAACCAAGTTTACCATATTCATAAGTTAGACCTCCTTGCATATAAGCAATAAAAGGTGAACGCAAAGGTCCGTCACAAGAAAGTTCAATACTGCTCCCTTGAGTAAAACATCCTGCTGCCATAATTATTTGATCATCATACCCAGGCATATCCCAAGGAATTGGAAGTGCATTTGAATCAACTGGTGAACCAGCTTGTATTCCTTGAACAAATTTAACAAGCTTATCCTTATCATTAAATTCAATATTTTGAACAATATCTACTCTTTTATCATCATATTTAGGTCTTACCATATAACCAAGCATATCCATAACAGCACTTGTTAAAATAGCTGTTTTTAAGGAAGAAGCAACAACTGAAGGAGCTAAGAAAAGTCCTTGTAAAATTTGCTTATTAATTCCAAGTGTTGGTCCTACTTCACGACCTTCCCCAGGGAGTGTAAGTCTTTCACCAACTAAATCAACAAGCTTCTTCTTACCAACTACATAAGCTCCATTCGGTGCAATACCACCACCTAAATTTTTTATCAAAGAACCAACTACAATATCAGCACCAACTTCAATAGGATTAACTTTCTCAACAAACTCACAATAACAATTATCAATCATTACAATAATATTCCTATCAATATTTTTTATTAAATTTATAACCTTTTTTAGTTTTTCAATTCCCAAACTATCTCTTGTTGAATATCCTTTACTTCTTTGAATCTCAATAACTTTTACTTTATTGCTATTTAAATATGCCTCTATTTTTTCATAATCAAAATCATTATTAATTAAATCTATTTCAGCATATTTAACACCAAAGGCTGCTAAAGAAGAGGCATTTCCTTTTATTCCAATAACTTCATGAAGTGTATCATAAGGAACCCCACTTATTGATAGTAATGTATCCTCTGGTCGTAAAAGAGCAAATAAAGTAACTGCTAAAGCATGTGACCCAGAAACAAATTGATTACGTACTAAAGCATCTTCTGAATCAAATACTTTTTTATAAATATTTTCAATTGTATCCCTGCCAATATCATTATATCCATAACCTGTTGTCGATGAAAAAGAACTCTCACTTAATCCACTTTCTTGCATAGCATTCAAAACTTTTTCGCTATAATAAAAGTTAATATCATCAATTAATTGAAACTGTTCAACACATTTTTTTTCACAATCATCAACGATTCTTTTTATTTCATCTCTATTCATAACTTATACCTCCAAATTTTTTATCTCAATTACTTCACCATTTTTATAATTATTAATATTTTCAATAATATACTTAACAAGCATTTCTTTCTTTAAAAGGTCCTTTTGACCAGTTCTAGAAATTTCTTCTCTCAAATAAACTGGGTTCATCTTTTTTACTTCATCAGTATCAATCCACCCAGGGGCAATAGATATAATTTTAATATCTTTTTTTTCTTCTTCAATTACTAATGCAAAATCTTTTGTGAGCATATTGATTCCCGATTTTGATGCATCATAATCCATTGATAAACTGGTATAAGCTGTAAGAGAGTTGTTACTACTTATATTGATTATAATTCCCTTTTTATTAATTTTATCAAGGGCATGCTTAGTAACTAAAAAGGTCCCAACAACATTAGTCTCTAAAACACTCATAAACTCTTTCTTACTCTTTTCTTTATAATAATTGTCTTTAGCGATTCCTGCATTATTTATTATTATATCTATATCTCCAATATTAAAAAGTACTTTATCAACTTCTTCTTCATTTCTAATATCACATTTTATAGAACGAACATTGTCAAAATCCTGTTCTAACATTAAAGCATTATCAACACTTCTATTATAAAGAGCATATACAGTATGACCAAGACTTGCCATATACTTTGTAAATTCAAGACCAAGTCCACTACAACCCCCAGTAATAACAACTTTCATAATATCCCACCAAATCTAACTATATTATACACTAAAAAAGCAATGTATTAAAACATTACTCAAAAGCTTCAATTAGCCAATTTTCATTTTCTTTTTTTAGTAACATATATGAGGTATGAATATATCCATAATTCATTTCATATGTGTATTTAACCAACATTAAATCTTGTTCCATCATAACATATTCTAAATTCTTAATATTATTATCAGAACTAATAAATAATTTATTAAATAATCTATCTTTAATATAGTTATTGCAATCATAATAGTTTTCACCATCTTTAATAAGATTATTTGATAATCCTTCAATAAAATTTGAAGTAAAATATTCTTCTAAACCAGTCAATCTAACTAAAAAACAAGATCTTGTACTATCATAATTAAGTTTATATTCAACAGGAACATATAAATTATTATCTTCATTAATAAATTTATAAGCATTTAAATAAAACTTTTTTACAGCATTAAATTCCACATCGTAGTTTGGCTCTACTACCTCATTTTCTCTTACTTTATTTTGAGGATATTCACATACTAAAACATATAAGAATAAGGCATTAACTAATAAACTAACTGTTAAAAAAACTAAATAAATTGTACTTTTATACTTATAATTTTTCATAAATACCTCTACTTAAGAAACATAAAATAAAGTATTACTAATAATCCTAGAACAATTCTATAATAACCAAATACTTTAAAATCATGCTTCCTGATATACGAAAGTAAAAATTTAATTACTAAAACACTCACAAGAAAAGCTACTAATGAGCCAACACCTAAGACTATTAGTTCACTACTCTTAAATACAAATCCAACATCCATTACATATTTAAGGAGTTTTAAAAATGATGCACCTGCCATTACAGGAATTGCCAAAAAGAAAGTAAACTCTGCTGCTACACTTCTTTTCAAACCAAGTATTAAACCACCTATAATAGTTGCTCCACTTCTACTAGTTCCGGGAATTAAAGAAAGAAGTTGAAAACATCCAATACCAGCGGCTTGTTTATAAGTGATTTTATTTATATCATCAGTTGCTATTTTGCCTAAACCTTTAGATTCAATTACTATAAATATAATTCCATAAAGTATTAACATTAAAGCAACAACCATTGGTATATATAAATGTGCATCCAACCAATCATCAAATAAAATACCAATAACAGCTGCGGGTAAACAAGCAACTATTATTTTTGCCCATAAACTAAAAGTCTTCTTAGTATCATCTTTCGTTTTACCAAAACCAAAAGGAAAAATTGTTTTAAAATACATTAAAACCACAGCAAGTATTGCTCCCAATTGTATGACTACTTCAAATAATTTATAAAACTCACTACTAACTTCTAAATGAATAAATTCATCTAATAAAATCATATGCCCTGTAGAAGATACAGGTAACCATTCTGTAATTCCTTCAACAATACCAAAAAATATTGCTTTTAATATTTCCATATTATCACCACTATAATTATATCATAAATTAATTCAATTTATTATAAAAAGTAAGGAATGATCCTTACTTTAGTGAGTAATATTAATTTAGTATTTTATTTAAAGAAACTATTCTGTTTCTTCACTTACAGTATCTTTTTTACTTGCCAAAAAAGATACTTTATCAACAATGACTTCAGTAATATACTTCTTTTCGCCACTATCGTCATAACTTCTATTTTGAATACGACCTTTAACACCAACAAGATCACCTTTTTTGCAATACTCACTCGTATGAGCTGCAATACCATTCCAAAGAATGCATCTTATAAAGTCAGTTTCATAAATGCCATTTTCATTTTTAAAACTACGTTGTACTGCTAAATTAATCGTAAGCATGCTTTTTCCATCTTCATACTCTTTTGTAACAGGATCTTCACATAATCTTCCGATTAAATAGACTAAGTTATGCATTGGTTGCCTCCTTTCGCTTTCAAATTAACACACCACAAAATCTATAGCAAATTGCAAATTTTAAGTATTTGATATAGATTTAACAATTAAACTAAACAAATAAATAAAATCTGCCAAAAAAAATACACAAATAATTAATATTTGCATATTTTAATAGCTAATTTTACAAATTTTTAAATTTCTTTAAGCAATCTATTTAATTCAACAGCATATTCCATAGGTAGTTCTTTTTTAAAATCATCTATGAATCCCATTACTAAAAGCTCCTTAGCATGTGTTTCATCTATGCCCTTACTCATCAAATATTGTAATTTATCTTCGCTAATTTTCGACACAGTTGCCTCATGTTCTAAAATACTAGAATCATTATAAACAACATTAAAAGGTATCGTATCACTTATTGAATTATCATCTAACATTATTGTATCACACTTAATTCGAGCCTCAGAATTAATAGCACTTTCACAAATCTTTGTAGTGCCACGGTAATTTGCAGTTCCACCATCAGCCGCGATAGATTTAGAGACAATATTACTTTTAGTATGAGCCCCAATATGAATCATCTTAGCTCCAGCATCTAAAATCTGTCCTGATTTGGCATAGGCAATTGAAATAGAATTACCAACAGCATAATCTCCTAATAATATACACGAAGGATATTTCATAGTGACTTTTGAACCAATATTTCCATCTACCCATTCCATTAAACCCGATGCCCCAACAATCGCTCTTTTAGTAACTAAATTATAAACATCTCCACTCCAATTTTGAATAGTAGAATATTTACATTTAGCATTCTTCTTAACATAGATTTCAACAACACCAGCATGAAGAGAATTAGCTGAATGACTCTCAGCAGTACATCCTTCAATATAAGAAAGCTCTGAACCTTCATCAACAATAATAATAGTTCTCTCAAATTGCCCTAAAGCAATTGAATCTATTCTAAAATAGCTTTGAAGAGGTCGATCTAATTTAGTATTTTTAGGTATATATATAAATGATCCACCACTCCAAAGTGCTCCATTAAGAGCAGTATACTTATTTTCATCATATTTAACTAAATTATTAAAATATTCTTTAAACAAATCTGGATATTCTTTTAAAGCATCATCACTAGATAAAAATATTACTCCCTTTTCTTTTAGTTCATCTTTGCCTTTATGATAAATTACTTCACTTTCATATTGATTGGTAACACCACTTAAATGCTTTTCTTCAGCATCAATTACTCCTAAAGACTTAAACTTATTACGAATATCACAAGAAACATTTTTCCATTCTGTTTCATTATTACCAACTTTTTTATAATAATTAATAGAATTAAAGTCTATATCTAACTTAGGTCCAAAATTTGGATTATCAAGCTTTTTAAAAGCCGAAAAAGACTTTAAACGAAAATCAAGCATCCACTTTGGTTCATCTTTTTGTTTTGATATATCAATAATTAATTTTTCATCTAACGTTTTCATAAAAATCACTAATAATATTATAAAACAAAAGAACTCTAAATTAAAGAGTTCTTTAACTATTTAGAAGTTAGACTAATTCTTTTTATATCTCTACTAGCACTAGTTAAGTCTGATGCATATCCTGTACTTTCTTCCATTAAAAATTCACACCAGATTTTGTTTAATTCAGATACATAATTAGTAAAATCGACAGGATAAATTCCTTTGCTTTCATTTATTTTAGAAAATAATTCTTCATATTTACCATCATTCATAAAACTTTTTAAAGAATTAATAACAGAGTAGCAGTCTCTTAAACTAATATCTTTTTCATCAACTAAATGACTTAGGTCTTTAACTGTCACATCTGAACTTACTCCATGTTCTTTCATATGTTTCTTTGCTTTAAAAACTGTTTTCCAAGATGATATAACTATACTTAATACACAAGCGTTTACAAAAATTGTTCCGCCCAAGCCCATCTTGATAATATTCAGATTTTCTAGAACTTGAGGTGTATTAATATTTTCAATTAATTTTTGAACTTCTGCAAAAGAAACAAATGATAAAAGTAATGATATTGGAATAGATTGTAAAACAAATGGATTTTCTACCTTATAAATATCCCTATAAAGCATGCACGATATTAATTCTGAATACTCTTCAAAAGCCTTATCTTTATTATTTTCAGCAATCTCTAACAGTCCTTTCGTAATTTTAAGCATTTCTTTATCACTTAACATATTTTTCCCCTCCAATGATTTCGTATTATAACAGATTTATAATAAATATGCAAAAAAACAAACTCCTAAAGAGTTCGTCTAATTTCATCAACTACATACATAGTAGCATAAGTTACAAAATGTGTTATTTTATCAAATTGTAAAATATAATTAGAATTACATTCTTTACTACATATTATTCCTATCTTTTCAATAATATCAGGGAAAAATTTCTCCGGAATTTCACTTATATGACTAACTGGAAATGGAAATTTTTCATAAAATAATGATAAGTCAAGATTATAATATGATAAAACTTGCGGATTTAAATTAGTATAGTCATCATATAAAATACTTAGTAATTCATCTTCATCAAAATGTAATAGTTCTCCTGTTCTGCTTACTAAACAGTCATCTTTTACGAAATTTGGCAAAAACTCATCAAACCATAAAACATCAGTTAAAAGATGAACATAATAACCAAATTCATAAGAATTATTTAAATATTTTTTATATTTGCTTAAAAACATTTTTATATTAGGGGTATCACTTTTTATTCCTTCTTCAATAAAATGTCCCCGTTTTCTTGTAAGACCAACCATTTTTGCAATATCAGGTGCAATAGAACCTAAATAATAATGTTTCTCATCCTTAACATCAAAATGCTCTAAAACTTTCTTAGCGACTGCCAAATGTATTAATGCTGATGCCATACTATCACCTAGATAATTATAACATAACTAGCCAATAACTTTAATTATATCCTGTAAAACTCTGTCAATCTTTTCTGATTGATTTAAAATATCAGTAAAATCTAAACACTTATCAAATTCACACTTATAAATTAAATTAGCTTCAGCACTTTCTATAAATGAGCCAATTGAAGTTAACGCACCATCTGTTGAATATTCGTCATGTTTTTTCGAACCAACAGCAATTGCGATTATTTTTTTATTCTTAAGTTCTTTAGTCGCATATAAAGGATTTAACCTATCCATAAATATCTTTAAATCACCAGATAAAGTATTCCATCTAGTTGGGGTTATAAAAATAAGGACTTCAGCCTTTCTAACCTTCTCAATATTACTTTCCATATCATCTCTAAAATCACATACACCATTTTTATCACAATCCATACAGCCTGTACATAAATAAATTTTTTGATTCCCTGGAATAATTGTATCTGTACTTATTCTTACATTTTTAAGCCCATCACTTAATTTTTTCATTAAATGATAAGTATTTCCTTTTCTCCTTGAACCTACTATAAATAACACTCTTGCCATAATCATCACCATTTATATTTTGAACAAAATAATTATTATCATACAAAAACATGTTAATTAAATTTTTATTAACATGCCAAATTCGTTTAATAAAAAAGAAAACTAATTACTCTAAAGTTTTCTTTTTGGTATTTTTATCTAATAATTCATTTAAAGAGGTAAATGATCTTGCTAAATTCTTATTTTTAAATCTTTTATCATTTGTAATATCATTACCAAACCAAATTGGTGGAATAAACTTTTTTGCTTCTTCTTCACTAGGAAATTCAACTTCAATAGTTAAAAGACCATTTAATTCACCATGATAAATATCAAGTTCAGCTGTATAGCCTTCTTCGATGGGAATAAACACTCTTGTTTTATCAATTAAATTTCCTTGAACTAAATCATAAAGTATTTTAAAAACTTCAAGTGTTATACTTTCCTCATCTTCATCACGAGATAATGTCCCATCTCCCTTACGAGTCAAAAAACATTCATTATCCATCATTCTAATACGTACTTCTGGATTAAAACTTAAATAGCCTTGACTAACTTTACATGAATTAAAATTACTCAAATCAGGTAAAAACTCAACTAAATATTTTTTCTCTATTTCTTTCATTTTATCCCTTCAAAACACTTTCTATTTTTTCTTTAGCATTATCTACATCATTTTCATATGGCACCATTACATATCTTTTTGATTTTGGTGCTGTATAAGTTGCCATAGAAGCATCACTTCCACTAACTGAATTACTCATAAATGTCCAACTATCCATAGCATCAATTTGTCCCTTTACTAATTCTGTAATTAAGGATGATGGAATATCTGTTCTATAAAGATTTGATAAAGAATCTAATAACTTATCATATTTAGTTAAAATAGTTTTATCTTGCACTATCTTTTTTAATACCGCTTCTAAAACTTGTTGTTGATTCATTATACGATGTCTATCTCCTGATGCATAAGCATATCTTTCTCTTGCATAAGCTAATGCATGCTCCCCATCCATATGATTAATTCCTTTTTTTACATGCCATCCTTTATAATGATAACTATTAAATTCTGTATCAGAATAGATATCAACTCCACCAACTAAATCAACTACTTCTGTAACAGACGACATACTAACCTTTATAGAATATAATATATCAATATCAAATAAATCTTCTAATGTTTTTCTAGAAGTATCAATTCCATATATACCAGCATGTGTTAATTTATCTTTTAATCCTGTTTTTCCATTAATAGCTACATAGTAATCCCTTGGAATAGAAGTCATTAAAATAGTTTTAGTATTAGGATTAATAGTTAAAATCATATTAACATCACTTCTACTTTTATTTTGAATAACCTTACTTCTAGAATCTGAACCAGATAAATAAATATTCATAGGCTTTAATTTAACACCTTCATGTTTATTTTCCTTTTTTGTCTCTATATCTACACTATAAATAATTCTATAATTATCCTTAAAACTACACTTTGTTATACAATCATAAATCGAATCCTTCTCATCTTCTAACATCTCAATAAAAGAATTATCTAAGAAAATAGCTTCAACATTCTTATTTACAAAATCATCATATATATCATAAATATCTGTATAATCTACTTCTTTAAAACCAATCTTTTCTCGAAGATTAGCTAAAATCTTATCTTTATTATCATCATTATCTAAATATCCAATTTTCTCATTATCTAAATCAACTAAATCTTCATATCTTGAATTATCTAAAACAATTAGATTATACGTCGTAATCTCAATATCATTATTATTAAAAGATTTATTTAAAAAGTTTAAAGTATCTAACCCATAATTAATACCTAAAAATGATATTATAGTCAAAATAATATAACTAATACCAGTAAATACTTTAACCCATCCTTTCTTCATAAATAATGTTATATGACCAATAGCATTAAGTACTAAAATTACAGCAATAAATAAAAGCATATATTTAAGCGGTAAAACATTAAGTTTAAAAACTATAAATACTAAATATAAACTTAAAAAAGTCATAAATAAAGCTAGCACATATTTTATTATCCTTTTCATTAGTTCACCTCTAAATTAATTATACCATGTATAATGTTGAGCATAAAGATTTTAGATTATAAAATTTGAAATCTTTATGCTTAATAAAAAAAGTGAATATCTATTCTACCCACTTTATTAACTATTCAGTTGACCAAATTTGTTTTATATAATCTAAAGTATCACATAAAGTCTCGTATCTATAACCACTTATTCTTAAGAATTTCTCTAATTCTGGATCAGACTTAGCTATTTTCTCACGTGGAGAAATATAAGAACTCATTTGATTAATGCTACCATTAATTAATTTTATAGTTTTAGAGTATTCATCAAGTTTTAATGTAAATTTAACAATACCTTCTTCTTTAACATTAACATTTTCTTTAACTGCATTAATTTTCTCCAAAATAATCCTATGGATATTTAGATAACATTATACGATGTATATTTGTAATTAATGGCACTGTATAAAAATATTTAATCTTATTAATGGAGTTTCTTTTCATCACTTCTATGTAAAACAGAAAGTTCCTGAAATAATTCGTTATTTGAATAAGATAAAGTTTCACAAGAAAAAGTTAAATAAGAATCTGTTTCAAAAGGGAAAGATTTTATAGTGATATTATCTCCATAATGATATTGCAGTCTAAGTAAAGTTGTACAAATTTTTTGTACTAGATTTTCTTGAATGTATACTAGTTTGTTCATATTCTCCTTGTATGTTGCTGTTTTTTGGCCAGATTTTAAAGCCTTTTTATGTATCATTATTTTCTTATCAATCCATCTCTCTGGCAAATACTGAACAATTTTAAAATTTTTATAACCTAACTGTTGAAAATGCAATATGAATAAAGTCAAAGCAACGAGAAACGATGGAGTTACATCTTTTAAACTATTTGCTTCTCCTAAAGAATCAAAATTTTCATTAACTTTATATAAACTACGATTTATCTTTTTGCTTTTTCTTGAATTCTTTTCTTGATGAACACTATAAACATAAACGATATCATCTTCGATCCCAAATCGAACTGTTGGTAAATCATGTGTGTCACTTTCATTAAATACTGCTGAGTAAAAAGAATAAGGACTTTCCCAACTTAATTTGCCAGTTTTTAAAACTTCAGTAACGATATTCCCACTCAATACTTTTGAATAACCTAAATCTTTTTTTCTGTTAAAAAATTGTTTTCTAAGTATGATTTCTGTCTTATTAAAAATCGACAAGGATCTTGAAAATCTTCTATCGTAGCGTTACCCCATAAAAGAGTCATCAAAACCTTTTCTTTACAAATTTCATTTGCACTTGTTCTATATTCTCCACTTAAAACTTCTTCATAAAAATAATGGTCATCATAAAAGTCTAAAGCAAGTTTTACATATTCAATTAGTAATTCATTAAATTTTTTCTTATCTCTAATTTCTAGCAAAGGAGCATCAATGTACTCTGGGCAGTTGCCTTCTATAAGAGAACCCTCTATTAATGAATTAAAACAGATATGATAATACATGAAGCAATCTATTTTACCATTACTAGCCTCTGGAACAATATGATTGTAAAATATATCTAGAATATTTTCTTTCATTTTTATCACAACCTTATAAATCTAATTATACCACGAGTTTATGTATAAATTAAAACAAAAATAAAAGAGGTTTTTAGCCTCTTAGTATGCATATATTGAACTAACAATAATAGCAAGTAGAATAAATAATACTAATATTATAAAAAAAGTATTACCATAAGTATTTATATTAGCATTATTTGAGGATTGGGATTTACAGCAGTTCATATACTTCACCTCCTAAATAATTATTAGATAAATGCCCCTACTATGATAATTAATAATATAAATAATACTAGGATGAATGCAGCACTAGAAATATTGTTTCCACACTTATTCATGATTATTTTCCCTCCTTTTCATTACTCACTTTATTGTATGGTTAAAATCTTATTTTTGTGCATGATTTACTATTATTTTTTTTAAACCCATGATATAATGAATAAATGTAAGGGAGGATAACATGAAAAAGAAATTAATTCTAATAATAATAACTATCGGACTATTAACTGGATGTGGTAAAGTCCCAAAATTATCTAATGGAAATGATGCTATCATAAAATTCGATGATGGCACAATGTACAGTGTTGATGAAATATGGAATGAAGTAAAAGACAACTATGCTTTATCTGTAATGTTAAATAAGATTGATGAAAAAATCTTACTTGAAGAATATAAAGATAAACAATCTGATATGGAAGAATATTTAAAAAATTATGAAACATATCTAAAATCTAACTATGTTGATGATGCAGGAAAATTTGATGAACAAGCTATGAATGATGCTTTAGCAAGTGCAGGTTATTCATCAATTGATATATTACTTGATCAACAAAAAGTTACTTACTTAACTAATTTAGCAGTAACTGATTATGCTAAAGGAAAAATAACCGACAAAGAAATTAATGATTATTACAAAAATGAAACTGTTGGTGATATCCACTGTGAACATATTTTAATTAAACCAGAAGGAACAGACAACGGAAGCTCAACTGCTGCTAAAGAAAAAGCGGAGAAAATATTAAATGATATTAAAGAAGATATAAAAAATGGAACATCTGCAAAAGACGCTTTTGAAAAATATAAAGATAACAGTGAAGTAACATTCCAAGACCTAGACTACTTTAACAAAGGTGACATGGTAGAAGAATTTGAAAAAGCTGCATTTGCATTGAAAAAAGGTGGTTATTCTGAAGCTCCAGTAAAAACAACTTATGGATATCATTTAATCATTAAATTAGATGAAAAAGAGAAAGACACATTAGATAATTTAAAAGATAATATTAAAGAAACTCTAGCTGAAAAATTAATTGAAGATGATTCAACAACTGAAGTTAATGCTATGGTAGAATTAAGAAAAAAATATGGTGCAAGTTTCCAAGATAGTAAACTTGAAGAACAGTATAATAGATATATAAATAGTTTATTAAACCAAAAAAAATCGACTAAATAAGTCGATTTTTTATTTTAATTGATTATTTCTCTGATATATCAAAGGATAAGGTACTAAATCCTCTTCTTTATCCTTTTCTACCAAATCCCGATTATCATAACGAAGTACACCCAGATTATTCCAAACACTGGCTGTTTGACCTGTAATTGATTTAAACTCATCATTAAAATCTAAATTATATTTCTTTTTTAAATAACTTTTTAACTTTGCATAATCATTTCTTTTAATGGTAAACTCCCCTTCTAAATCGGAAGGAACATCACCTAGAATATTTAAACATTCTCTTATTGCTAAGCTTTTAATACGAATATAATCATCATCACTTATTTGTCTATATCTCTTATATGAATTTATTAATCTTGCATAATAATCATAAAACAAGCTAGATGGAATAGACTTCATAGTTAAACAATAGTAATCAACATCAAAAGTATAAGAAACCCTTGTAACATTTAAAATTAATATACTTCTCACCGAATCTAACACATTATATTGAGGATCATTTATAACAAAATTCAATTCTTGTTGTTTTCCCATTACTACAGATTTTTCTAAAGAATATGTATCTTCATAAAAATATTCAGGATTTATCATAAAAGATCTAACTTTAAAATCTGGAAATGAAATATACTTTTTTACTCTCATGATATCTGCATCATCAATAGAGTATACAACTTCTCCAATAAATCTTCTATGAGCTAAAATAACATCTTCATCTACTACATGTCTTTTTGAATCCGTATATTCAAATAATTTCTTAATATTTTTAACATCAATATTTAAAGATGATATATGAGGCAACCCAGACAATATATTATCATAAACTTTCAAAATTTCATTCTCTAAACTTTTAGACATATCTTCACCACCCTAGCAATAAAAATTTTATTATTCTCCTAAAAACACATAACTACAGCATAAATAAAGTGAGGAATAAATAAAATTTTACTAAAATAAACTATATTTAAACTAGAACTATTATTATATTGATAATAAAGAATAAATAACAAATAGAAAATTACAAAGATAAAATAGCAAGAATTAATTAAGTAATCTATAACTGTTACTTCTTTTTCACTTTTTATATAGACTATAAACATTGCAACTTCAAATATTATGACTCCTATAAATAAAAGGATTGTATTGACATTTACCTCATAAATAATATAAGTACTAATAAATAATAGTATTCCTAAAAAAAGATTACAAATATTTGTTAAGTAGAAAAGATTTTTCATATTTTTAAACCATCCAATAATTCATTTATAACTCTAAGTTCTAAAATTTTTGAAGAATAACTTCCTACCTCATATTCATCTTTTAAAACTTCTTCTCGCGTATTTACATCTTTAAATTTAATCTCATGTTTTAAATTATATTTAGATTTTATTGAACTTGGAAAAGCATAAGAAGCAAGAGCTAAAGAATATCTTGAATTATCTTCTTTAATTTTACATACATCCTCAACATCTTTATATAAATCTAAAAAAATTTTATCAGAAAAATAAGCTTCATAAAAAGAAGAGATAGTTGTATTTTTTGAAAAATATGTCTTTTTTATATTATTTTCTAACTCAATAAAAGCTTTTTGACATTCTTTATCCTTTATTTTACTAATTTGTTCATCTATTAAAGAAATACTTTTATCAAAATCCTTTATCTCTTTAATAATAACATCATCATCATTTCGTGTTAATAAAAAGAGATTTAATAAAACACCAAAAACTACTGTAAAAAAAACTCCTAAAATAAAATACTTAACTTTCAATAAAACCACCTACTTAAATATATTTTAGCACATAATTTTATATATAGTTTAAAGAAAAAAAGAAAACTAAATTAGTTTTCTTACTTTTTAAACTGAGAATTATATAATTCAGAATAGAAACCTTGTTGTTTCATAAGTGTTTTATGATCACCCATCTCAATAATATTTCCATCTTTCATTACAAGTATCATATCAGCGTTTTTAATTGTTGAAAGTCTGTGAGCAATTATAAAAGACGTTCTACCAACAGTTAGTTTATCCATGGCTTTTTGTACTAATTCTTCAGTTCTTGTATCAACATTACTAGTTGCCTCATCTAAAATCAAGAAAGGAGCATCTTCAATCATACCTCTTGCAATAGTTAAAAGTTGCTTTTGTCCTTGACTTATCGAATCATCATCACTTATTTTAGCGTCTAATCCACCAGGGAGAGTTTTTACAAAATGATCAACACCAACAGTTTTTAAAGCTTCCCATATCTTAGAATCAGATACATTTTCTTTATTAAATCTTATATTATCTCTTATTGATCCCTCAAAAAGCCAAGTATCTTGTAAAACCATTATAAATAGTTCATGAATATTTTCTCTAGTTAAATTTTTAGTAGATATTCCATCTATCACAATATCTCCATCATTAATTTCATAAAACTTCATAAGTAGATTAACCATAGTGGTCTTTCCAGCACCAGTTGGACCAACAATGGCAATTTTTTTACCACTTTTAGCGGAAACAGAAAAGTCATTTATAATAAGACGATCTTTATCATAACCAAATTTAACATTCTTAAATTCTATATTTCCTTTAACCTTCTTTTTATCCAACACTTTTGTCTTATTACTTTCATCAAGCATTTCCTCTTCATCTAAAAATTCAAATACTCTTTCACTAGCTGCAACAGATGATTGTAAATTAGACATAGCTTGAGCTATTTGAGCAAGTGGATTAGTAAATAATCTTACATATATCATAAAAGCTACAATAACACCAAAACTAATTAAATCATTCATTACTAATAATGCCCCACAAATACAAACTGCAACATAACCAAAATTACCAACAAAGCCCATAATTGGATGCATTAAACCAGAAAGAAACGAACTCTTACGATTACAATAATATAATTTTTCATTCAATTCATCAAAATCTTCTATAGCTTTTTCTGTCCCATTATAAACTTTAACCACATTATGTCCACTATAGATTTCTTCTATGTAACCATTCATATTACCAAGTTCTACTTGTCTTTGATTGAAATACTTTTGTGACTTTCCTAAAATTATAAACATTAAAATAAATCCTAAGAAAGAAGAAATTATAGCTGTTAAAGCCATTATATAATTTGTAATAAACATCATAATCAAAGATCCTATAAATAAAGTTAAAGAAGATACTAATGTTGATAAACTTTGATTCATTTGCATACCAATAGTATCAACATCATTTGTCACAATTGATAAAACATTACCAGTCTCATGTGTATCAAAATATTTAAGTGGTAACTTATTAATTTTAGTAGCAATACTGCTTCTTAATGATTTAGCAAAATTATTTGAAACTGTTGCCAATATATACGACTCAACAAAACCAAACAAAGCAGATAAAAGAAATATAATAACTAAAGAAAAACCGATCTCTTTTATTTTTTTCATGTTCATTTGAGGCTCTACTACTTTATAGATAGATTTAGGAAATTTATCTATAACCTCTAACATCTCTTCATTATTTTCATAATTCTTTATTTCTGAAGTTATACGAATAAACTCAAGTTGATCTTTCTCACTAATCTTCTCTCCTTCAAAACTAAACTCTTTAAAGAATTTAAGTAACAAATCATTTTTTAAAGAGAATAATACATCTTTTTTATTTTCACTAGAATTTAATTCTATTAAAGTTTCTTTTAATTCTTTTTTATCTTCTAAACTAATATTATCATCACTCATGATATTATTAACTGAATTAATTATATTATCTTCATTAAATGCTTCAGAAATCTTTTCTGCAACAATCTGAATATTTTCACCTCTAGGTACAATTCCCTCTGTAATATTATCAGTTAAATTAGATAATATATCAGGAGATATAATAGAAAGAATTGAACTAATTCCCGCAAGTAACAAGGAAACTATTAATAATATTCTCCATCTATTTAAACTATTAAATAATCTCTTTATCGAACCTAAAAAGTTTTTAGACTTTTCAGGTGTTTTCATCATTGGCCTAGGCATTTTCTAACTCCTCCTTTGATAACTGTGATAAAGCAATTTCTTTATAGACAGATGAATGCTTTAATAAATACTCATGTGTACCTATTCCAACACATTCTCCCTTATCTAACACAACTATTTTATCAGCATTCATAATTGTTCCGATTCTTTGTGCAACAATCATTGATGTCGCATTCTTTGTATATTTTTTTAACTCACTTCTTAAAGTTAAATCTGTTTTATAATCCAAAGCAGAGAATGAATCATCGAATATATATATTTCGGGATTTCTCGCTATAGCACGAGCAATAGATAATCTTTGTTTTTGCCCACCAGAAACATTAGTTCCTCCACGAGCAATATGAGAATCATATCCTTCATCCATCTTTAAAACAAATTCTTCACCTTGTGCAACACGTATTGCTTCTTCTATAATTGCTTTTGTTTTCTTAGATTTAGATTTGCCATAAGAAACATTTTCTTTTACTGTTCCAGTAAACATAAAAGCCTTTTGTGAAACATATCCCAATTTATTATAAAGACTTTCTAAAGAATATTCTTTAACATTTACTCCATCTACTAAAACTTCTCCCTCGGTTGCATCATAAAATCTTGGAACCAAATTAATAAGTGTAGATTTACCAGAACCAGTAGATCCAATAAAAGCAATTGTTTCACCCTTATTTACTTTAAAAGAAATATTTTTAAGTAAATATTCATCTGCATCAGGATATTTAAAAGAAACATTTTTAAATTCTACTGTACCAACCTCATCAGTTTTAAAGTTATCTTCACCATCTTTAATTGACTCTTCTGTTTCTAAAACTTCATTTATACGTTTAGCAGAAACTTTTGCTCTTGGCCACATCATAAAAATCATGGCTAACATTAAAAATGACATAATAACTTGCATTCCATAACTAGAAAAAACAATCATATCACTAAATAAATTTATTTTACCTACCATACCTGCATCGACAATTAAATATGCCCCTATAAAATATATACCTAATGTTAAAGATTGCATAACTAAATTCATAACAGGACTAAGAATTGAAAAACATCTTTGATTAAATAATTGGGTATTAGTTAGTGTATTATTAACATCCTCAAATCTATTCATTTGAAACTTCTCAGCATTAAAAGCTCTAATAACTCTAATACCTGTTAAGTTCTCTCTTGTAACTCCATTTACATGATCAATTAACTTCTGAACAAGTTCAAATCTTGGGAATACAATAATCATAAGCATTCCAACTGTTAACAGTAAAACTACAACCAATACTGCCGTAAAAAGACTCCATTCTAAACTTTTATTAACAATTTTTAAAACAGCCCACACAGCCATAATTGGAGCTTTACATAACATTTGTAATCCCATCGCAATAAGCATCTCAAGTTGTGTAACATCATTAGTAGTTCTAGTAATTAAACTGCTAGTAGAAAATCCTTTAACTTCAGCCATACTAAAATTCTCTACTTTAACAAATATTTTCTTTCTTAAAACTTTAGAGAAATTTGCTGAAAGTCTACTTGCTAAAAAACCAACAAAAATAGCTGTTGCCAAACTTCCAAAGGCACAAGCAAGCATAAATCCACCTTGAACTAAGATTTCATTCATACTACTACCTTCAGTTTGTATTAATCTTGTAATTTCACTCATATAATCAGGTAATTTTAAATCTAAAAATACCTGAAAAACTATAAAAGAAACACAAATAATAATTAAAAACACATCTTTTTTAGTAAAATTTTTAAATACTTTAAACATTTTTTTCCTCCTCAATATTTTTTTTCATACATTGCATTACATTCATAAAAGTATTAAGCTCAAACTCATCTATATCTCTAAGTAACTCATTATTTAATAAACTCAAAGACTTTATCATATTCTTCGTTCTTTTAATTCCTTGATCAGTGTAAGATAAAATATTTTTCCTATGATCAGTCTTACTTGCAATTACTTCAATATTACCATTACTCACCATTTTTGCTATTGCTTCGCTTATAGCTACTTTTGAAACATGTAACTCTTTTACTAAATCAGCTTGAGATACTTCTTTATTCTTATTATTATAAAGGTACATAAATATACTTACTTGTAAAGGATTAGGAGCTTCGTTAATTCCATTTTCTTTTAAAATCAAGAAAAGTTTTCTCTTTATTAAAATATTCAATTCTCTTAAACTTTCCAAAATGCTCTTGTCCATAAATGTACCTCCCATATAATGCACCAACTAATTATATACTATCGCATAAAAAAAGTAAAGTACTTAACCATTATATATTTTCATTAAATACTTCACTTCTAATTTTATTTAAAATGGCATTTTCATATTACCATTACTTACCTGTTTCATCATCATTTTCATTTGTTCAAATTGCTTTAACAAACGATTAATTTCTTCAACGCTTCTTCCACTACCTTTACTGATTCTTACCTTACGAGAGTTTTTTAAAACTTCTGGATGCTCTCTTTCATATGGTGTCATTGAAAGTATAATTGCTTCAACATGAGCCATATCTTTAGGATTAATATTTATGTCCCCAAGTCCCATTTTACGAGCTCCAGGAAGCATCTTTAATATATTCTCTAGAGGTCCTAATTTCTTTATTTGCTTCAAATTAGTAAGAAAATCTTCTAAAGTATAATCACCTTTTTTCATCTTCTTAGCCATGTTACTTGCTTCCTCTTCAGAAACTATTCCTTCAACTTTCTCAGCTATTGATAAAATATCTCCCATGTCTAAGATACGTTCTGCCATTCTTTCTGGATAAAACTCCGATAAACCATCTAATTTTTCAGAATCACCAATAAACTTAATAGGAACATTAGTTAAATGTCTAACAGATAAAGCAACACCACCTTTAGTATTACCATCCATCTTTGTTAAAATTGCACCTGTAAGTCCTAGTTTATCATTAAATCCTTTAATAACATTTATAGCGTCTTGTCCCATCATCGCATCAATCACTAAAAGTATTTCATTTGGCTTAGCATATTCCTCTATTGAAACTAACTCATCCATTAATTCTTCATCAATATGTAAACGACCAGCTGTATCTATAATTATAAAATCATGTTTATTTTCTTTAGCATAAACTAAAGCTTCTTTAACAATTTCTAATGGCTTTTCTTTTCCTTTTTCAAATACTGGAATATTTAAAGATGCACCTATTTCACATAATTGATCAATAGCTGCTGGACGATAAACATCACAAGCAACTAATAAAGGATTTTTCTTATTCTTTTTTCTTACTAAATTAGCAATTTTACCACTAGTTGTTGTCTTACCAGATCCTTGAAGACCAACCATCATGATTATAGTTGGCATTTTTCCTACCTCAAGTGCAACATAGTCACCACCTAATAAAGAAACTAATTCATCTTTTACAAGTTTTATAAAAAGTTCTTCTGGCTTTAAATTTTTTTCAACTTCTAATCCTAAAGCTTTTTCTTTAACATTTTTAATAAACTCTTTAACTACTTCATAGTTAACATCTGCTTCAAGCAAAGCCATACGTATTTCACGCATAGCATCTCCAATATTTTCTTCTGTAATTCTACCCATGCCTTTAATATTTTTTATAGCATTGGATAATCTATCTCCCATATATTCAAACATATTATCACCCACCTATTCATAAACAATTACATAAAAATATGTATCTAAAGTAATATTTTTAACAAGTACTCCTGCCCCAACATATTTAATATCAGGATTAGTAGTTATTTTTGTCGAATTTAAAGTACTTTCATATAAAGTATTTGCATCAATATCTAAATTACTATGCATATATAAATATGAATAACCACTCAAGTATGGTTTTATAGCACTACTTCCACTCGCATAATACATATATGCTGCTTCTTCAGCCATATTACGAAGTTCCCTAGCTACTAAAAGTTCACTTAAACCATTCTTACGTCTTTCTTGATTAATTAAATTAATTACTTCCCATTCCCATGAGTCTAAAGCATCTGGATATGTAGTTTTATCATAAACTATTTCATAATCATGTGATGGAATTACTGTATCTGTTTCTTCTTCCACAACTGTTGTTACAACTTTTGTAGTTGTCTTTCTCGTTGTTGAAGATCTTGTTGAATTAGAACTAGCAACTTGCGTAGTACTAACAGTAGTTGTTGAATTCTCTGTAATTGGTTCCGTTACTTCCGAATTAGTAGTAGTATTCTCTTCTTCTTTAATCGTTCTTCTTGTTGTTGTACTAAGTTTTGATTTTGTATCTTTATGAGTTATATCAAGAATAGCTAAAAATACAAAAAACACTAACACAATTGAAACAGCAATAATTAATGAAATTAAAACCATTACTTTGCCTTTATCATTATTTATATTTTGATTATTATCTTCCATAAAAACATTCCATTTCTATATAACTAGATTATATCAAATTATGTATAGATTTTAAATAATCAAGTAACACATTTAACATTTTCTAATTTCTGGATAACTATTTTATCAAATAAATATATTTATTTCTACAAAACAATACAAATAAATCAACAATATTAAAGGATGTATTTTATCTTGAATGACAAATCAAGCTTTGTTATAATTATGTTGAGTGTGAAACAGAAGCTTCTTTGGCTGATGCTAAACACTATAGTTTTTTGGGCATCTTTATTCAGAAAATAAAGATGCTTTTTTGATGTCAGTATTTTATTACTAACACCAAAATTATTTTCAACAATAACTCGATAATTCTTAATAAGCCTTGTTTACTCATAAGCACCACTCCTTTTACTACTACATCCCCCTGAACAAATTAGCCAAAGAATAAAAGTGAGTGTTTTGCATCTTTACTTCTGTTTCACAAGTTACTATAATAATCTCACATTTTCTTGAATGCAATAGGAGACTATGTCACATTTTGTCTAAATATTAAAAAAGAGGATAAAAATCCTCTGATAATGATTACTTAAATTATCTAATTAACAAATTCATTATTTAGTATTTATATCTAACAATTATTTAAATATATTTTTTGAAACTTCAATTACTGGTCTAATTCCAAGTCCAAGATCATACCATTGTGGATTAACTCCAAATGTCCCTTGCGAATTAACTGCCCAAATATAATTATTATTTTCTACGCTTATTGAAGAAGTCCAATAACTTGTTAAAAATATAAAACTTAAAGCATCCTTACAACTATAATTATTTGAATTACACCCAAGGCTTTCCAATTCCTCTTTTGTTATTATTCGTGAACTATTAATTGTTCCACCTAAATCTGCTAATTTTAAAGCATAGGCATCTACATATTCTTTTATTATACTTTTACTATAATCTGGTACTTCATTATTATTAGAATTAGTATTGAATGAAACTACTCCCACATATGGAAATGCTGGTTCACCATCCTCTCCCGCTAAATAGCCAATAGCTCTACTATCTTGTAGTCCTGTTGGATTTTCTATTGGCTCACATACTTTAGGATCAGTTGAAAAACAATTATTTCCAACATACAAATTATATTTACTAAGAGCTATAACATTATCTTCTGTTAGATTATAAACATAAAAACTTTCAGTATCCAATGTTACTAAATCTCCTACACTTATATCACCACTACAATCATTATCTCTATATTCCCAAGATCCCTTTTTATAAACTAATGGATCATCTAAAGTACATTGTTTAACCTTATCAGCAGGAGTATTAGTAGCTAATATATCTCTTTCTAAAGCACTTCCTACTATTGTACAAGTTATTTCTATATTCTTTGTCTCTTCTTCACTTCCATTATAAGGTTTTACGACTTCTATTCTTAATACTCCTCTTCTAGTCTTTGTTGCCTCTAATACCTTACTCTCATCAAACTCATTCTCAACTCTTATATACTCATTTGACTCTGTACAATTTATTTTTATATCAGCATCATAATTTCTACTTCCATTTGTTACATCATACTCAAGTTCATAAGTTTCACCTTTTAAACTCATATCCTTTGTAAAACTTATATGTGTATCATCTTTTATTAATTTTTTATTTTCTATACTATTTTCTATTGCCTTAGAAAAATATACATCAAAATCTTTATCATTAATACCAACTCTTAAGTTTCCTCTTATTACTAATGTTGATGTTATACTCGCAAATCCAATTACTAGTAATATTACTAACACAATAATATTTTTCTTCCTCATAAGATAAATATCCTCTCTATTCTAATTATAGCAATATACTAGGTAAAATACACCGTATATGATGTATTTTATAACTTTTTTTACTTAACTTTAACAAAAAAAAACTTTATTTTATCTTATTCAAATGATTAAATAAATTACCTAATAACTAATAACAATATTATTAACTTTTAAGTTAATAGTAGCAATAGTTATAAAGAAAAAAGAAGCAAGTTATTATGCCTCTTTAATTATTACATTCTCAGTTGTCCATCCTCTTGGACGATCACTTGCTGATAACCCAAGTATCAAATCTTGAGTTATCTTATCTTTTACTTTTACTACTGCAGTATTAGGTATATCACAAAACATCCAACTCATATCTATGACATTACTTGTATCAAAATTACTTATGTCTAAAATTGTTAAACTACTACAACCAGAAAACATACTAACCATAGCTGTGACATTACTTGTATCAAAATTACTTATATCTAATGTAGTTAAGTTATTACACCAAGAAAACATATTACCCATAGACGTTACATTACTTGTATCAAAATTACTTATGTCTAAAGTTGTTAAACTACTGCAACCAGAAAACATACTTGCCATATTTGTTACATTACTTGTATCAAAATTACTTATATCTAATATTGTTAAACTTGTACAATTTTCAAACATATTGCTCATACTTGTTACGTTACTTGTATAAAAGTTAGTTATATCTAATGTTGTTAAGTTTTCACAGTAAGTAAACATATAACTCATATTTGTTACATTACTCGTATCTAAATATTCTATGTGTTCTATTTCTTGTAAGTAGTAAAAACCATCAAATAGGCTTGAACAATTCTCATTTGCTAATATTTTTCCATCTGAATTTATGTATAATGTATATTTTGTTGTATCTTCTTCATTTGGTACTAAATATGACATTACACTTCTATCTTGAGAATTAGATACATCATAGGTTAACTCTTCACTTGTTTCATGTGGTGTTAATGTATTTTCAAAAACTACTTTTGTTATTTTAGCCTTGTGTTGCCAAAATGCTATATTATATTTATAGGACATCATTGTTCCACCAGTTTTATTCGGATCTACATATTCATCACCTAATGTATCTCTTTCCTTTGCTGTTCCAGTTAAGGCACATTTGATGTTTATATCCATTGGCTTTGTTACTGCTTTTATTAGTCTTGCGGTTATTTTACCTTTCTTTGTTTCTCCTGATAAAAGTGTCATTTTATTTGGTTCATATGTCATATCAACATAGATATTATTTCCTTCAATTACATTATCAGTTTCATCAACAATGTTACATACTATATCTACTTCTGCATCATAGTTTCTACTTGTATTTGTTACTTCATAATCTAGAACTGATTCTTCATCTATTGTTGTTAATGTTTTTGTTTCATAAGTTATTGATGTTTTATCTGCGTTTATTACATCATCTCTTTTTGTTCCATCTATACTTGCACTTGTAAATATTATTTTAAAGTCATCTTTGTTTTCTCCAATATTAAATACTCCATTTATTACCAATGTTGATGTTACTGCTGCAAATCCTACTATCAACATTACTACTAGGATTATTACATTTCTTTTTTTCATTTAAAATTTTCTCCTTTTAGGTATATTTTACCTTACGCTTTATATAACTAAAGTTAACATAGATGTATTATTATTACATTACTTTTCAAACATTTAATATTCCCTTTACTCTAACTTAACAAAATTATATAAGATTTTTAACACCTTATTTTGTCAAAAAAAGAATCTAAATTTAGACATTTTTATATAAATTTAAAACTTGAATAGCAGTTCAAGCTTTGTTATAATTATGTTGAGTGTGAAACAGAAGCTTCTTTGGCTGATGCTAAACACTATAGTTTTTTGGGCATCTTTATTCAGAAAATAAAGATGCTTTTTTGATGTCAGTATTTTATTACTAACACCAAAATTATTTTCAACAATAACTCGATAATTCTTAATAAGCCTTGTTTACTCATAAGCACCACTCCTTTTACTACTACATCCCCCTGAACAAATTAGCCAAAGAATAAAAGTGAGTGTTTTGCATCTTTACTTCTGTTTCACAAGCTACTATAATAATCACCTTTTCTTACAATATCAATAGGAGACTATGTCACATTTTGTCTAAATATAAAAAAGAGGATAAAAATCCTCTCATTGTCTTAATAGATTTATATAACTTTTCTCAATTTAGTAATCATCTCATTTAAATAATTAAATGATTCATCTAACATCCTCTCATTAAATAAATCAATATCAATTGATTTTAAAGAATCAATTATATTAAGTTTATTTCCAATACTTAAAAATTCTAAATACTTCTCTTTATAATTATTATCATCAACTAACTTAGTATATATAGCATTCGCAAGCATCGTTCCAATTGAGTATTGATACAAATAAAATGGTTCCTGCATAACAAAATGTCCAATTCTCAACCAACCATATTTGTTATATTCATGTTTACCTAAAGATTCACCATTATACTTATACAATAAGTCTTCATAAATTTCACTAATAATATTAGTATTAACTTCTTCATCATTTTCAATCATGGTAACTATTTTATCTTCAAATTCTGTAAACATTATTTGATTAAAAATAGAATTTAATTGAACTGACAATATATTTTTTATGTCTGTTTCCCCATCTTCATCTGTAATATAATTATTAAATATAACTTCATTTACTTTCGCAACTATTTCAGTTAAAAATAAACTAAATTCAAAGTAAGTGAAGTCATTTTTTTCTTTTGTATAAAGTAAATGAACAGCATGCCCAATTTCATGAATCAAACTTCTAACACCTGATAACTTTCCATTATAATTTAGACACATGTAAGGAATACCAGCATATGTAATACCAGTAAAATTCATAGTTCTCTTTCCCTCTTTTGGATAAGCATCAATTGAACCATCCTTTAAAGAATTAATTTTATCAATATAGTTTTCTCCAAAAAAAGCAAGACAAGACTCAGCAATTGACAAAGCATCATCAAAACTAACTTTCTTTCCTCCACCACTTTTAGGATAAGAAGAATCATAAAGAAAATATTGTTGATAACCATTTAACTCTTTTTTTAGAGAAACATAATTGTTCATTATATCTAAATTTTTATTAACTGCCTCAATTGTATTATCAATTAAACTAACTGGCAACTCTAATTCTACTAGCTTCATTTCTTTTAATGTTTTATAACCTTTATTTCTTGAAGAAGCAATATCATTCTTTAGTTTTCTTATATATAAATCGGCAATTAAATCAGCCTGCTCTAAATAAGTTTCATTTAATAACTCAAAAGATTGTTTTCTAACATTTCTATCATCATTAAGAAGTAAATTAGAATAATTTTCTTCATTTACAAGAACATATTCTCCATCAATAGTTAATTTTTTATAATCCAAATTACTAATTAATTCTTGATATTCATTTCTAATACCTTGATATATTTTAAAATACTTACCACTTTCTTTGGCATCTTTTTTGTTAAATATTATCTCATAATATCTTCTAAAAAATGAAGCATCTTTAGTTTCTAAAAATCCTTCTATTTTTCCCTTATTCTCAAGAACATAATCCTGATAATCTGATGTTAACTTTAAAATTCTACTATAAATATCAAGAGCTTCATCAAACATTTCTTTATGTTTTTTATCTTTAATATCTAAATCTAAGAATCTTCTAGGGTAACAATAAACTCTTTCAATAAGTTCATTAATTAGTATATGTAACTTAGTAACCCTTAAAAAATCTTCTAATGAATTAATCATGCTCATATAAGTGCTTTCAAAAACTTTAATGTTATCTTCTAACTCTTGCTTTCCTAAATTCCAAGCTTCATCACTTTCATAAATTTTATATGTATTCCATTTATAATCCATAATTACTTAATCCTCTTTCCGTTTACATAAGGAGTTAAAATTATTTGCTTAGTATTTGGCAATATAATATCTGGTACAACAGTTGCATTTTTATAAACATAATAATATTCTGCTAATTTAGCATCTATTTTACTACTTGCTTCTATTATCCTAATTAATACACCTTCTGTTATTCTAATAATCACCATAATTTGGCTTCATCATTCTTACACTTCATTTTTCTATACTTCATTCAAATTTTTTCTATTGATTGAACTATCACACTAAACTTATCAAGTCTTTTTTCAACTCGCCCTTTTACTTTAACTAAATCTCCTTTTTTTAAAAAATTAACACTTGACATCACTGACTCAAAACAAGTAAATTCCCCTGAAAAGGTCTCATCACTTGCCTTGATAAAAGCCATATCTTTATTTGTCTTAGTTTTAATTGTCTTTATACTCTCAATTAAAACAACAGTTTCAACAAATTTATCAAAATATTTTTCTATATTAATTAATTTAAAACATTTAGGATATTTTGATGCTGGATGTGTAGAAACATAATAACCATATAATTCTAGCTCAGCATTCATAAGTTCAATCTCTGAATATTCTGAATATTTTTCCATGAGAGGTTTATTTACTAAAGAAGAATCAATTTCTCTTATTAGTTCTCCATAAGTAATAGCCGAATTTATATTTTTTATTAAAGTTGCACGATTATATCCATAAGCATCAAAAACTCCTGCCATTATCAATGATTCTAATACTTTTTTGTTAACATTAAAGCCATAACATCTAGCTATAAAATCATAAAAGTCTGTAAATGGTTTATCCCCTCTTAATTCAATTATTTTATTTCCTGCGACAATGCCTACACCCTTAATAACCCTTAAAGGAAGTCTTATTCCATCTACTTCTTTAGCATACTTAATATTAGATAGATTAATATCTGGCTTTAAAACTGTAATACCAGCATGTTTAGCTTCATCTATATATTCTTTAGTCTTAGTTTCTCCACCAATATTAGTATTAAGTAAGTTAATATAATAAAATTCTTTGAAATGAACTTTTAAATAAGCCATCTGATAGGCTATAAAAGCATAAGCAACAGAATGCGATTTATTAAAACCAAAATCTGCAAATTTTACAATTAAATCATAAACATTTTTGGCACTTTCTTCTTTATATCCTAAATCAATTGCATTATTTATAAATTTAACTCGTGCCTCTTCCATAACACTCATTTTTTTCTTACTTATAGCTCTTCTAATAATGTCCGCCTCAGCATAACTAAAATTACCCATTTTTCTTAGAATTTCCATAACTTGCTCTTGATAGATCAAAATTCCATAAGTTGGCTTCAAAATATCCATTAAAGAGTCATCAACATATTTTATTGGAGCATGATTATTTTTTCTGGCTAAATACTCATCAATTGATCCCATAGGTCCTGGACGATAAATAGCAAGAGCCATTACTAAATCATCAAAACATTCTGGTTTTAATTTTTTCAAAAAGTTTTTCATTCCCACCGATTCAAACTGAAAAACTCCCACAGTATCTGCTTTATAAAATAAACTAAATACTTCTTTATCATCTAAAGGTATACTATTAATATTAAATTTCTTTCCAGTTGAACTTTCTATATCCTTTAAAACATCTGACATAATAGTTAAGTTTCTAATTGATAAAAAGTCCATCTTTAAAATACCTAACCCTTCAAGCTCATCTTTATCATAACCTGTAAGAAATTCACCAGACGAAGAAGTAAGTGGAATAACATCTGTTAAAGGTACACTTGAAATAACTACTCCTGCTGCTGTTATCGTAATATGTTTTTTAATCCCCTCTAAATAGTAGGCTTCTTCATAAACTTTTTTTAAAAGAGAATTTCTATTAAGTAATTCATCAATCTCACTCGTTTTATTCTTCTTTAAATCATCTTTAGGATTAATTTTCTTTAATAAACTACTTAAAGTTAAATCATCAACATTATTAATTTTGGCAACACTTCTTAAAACATCTTTAGCAGTCATTGTAGCATAAGAAACTATTTTAGCTACTCTATCACTTCCATAAAGATTTCTAACATAGTTAATAACTTCTTCTCTTCTTTCATCCTCAAAATCTATATCAATATCTGGCATTGTTATACGATTAGGATTTAAAAATCTTTCAAAAAGCAAATCATATTTTAATGGATCTAAACAAGTAATTCCTAAAGAATATGCCACTAACGAACCAACTGCGGAACCTCTACCAGCCCCAACCATAATATTATTCTTAATTGAAAATCTGACATAATCAAATACAATCAAAAAATAATCAGTAAATCCCATATCAGCAATAACTTTTAATTCATAATCAAGTCTTTCTTTATATTTTGGCGGAATAACTCCCCCCATTCTTTTAGTTAAACCTTTATAAGCAAGATTTATCAAATATTCCTCTGAATCAAGATTTTCATCACCATAATGTGGAATATGCCTAACTCCTGTTTCAAACTCTATATTAATTAAATCCGTAAATTTATCAGTATCCTCATCTTTCATTGATAATACATTATCTTTATAATCGACAAGTTCAATATCTCCTAATTTTAACCCTTTATCAATCATATATAAATAATTTACGTACTTACTTGCACTAACACTCAAACTATTTATTTCACTAATATAAACAACATTTTCTGTTATTAATAATTCATTAGTCTTCTCAGAAAAATTTTTATAACTTAAATAAACTATATCAAATATTTTCTTAACTACGTCATATAATTTAATAGATTCAAATGGTAAAACAATAATAACATCTTCTGTATAGTTTTCTAAATCTGCAATTGTTAATATATTACTAACTTTGTCCTTTGTATATTTATTTAAATTTATTAAGCCTTTTCTCGTTTTAGGATAAAGATACAAAGCATAATTATCTACTTCTGTAGAAAGACCTATTATGGGTTTAATTGAAGCATTCTTACATGCATTATAAAAAGTATAAGAAGAATTCAAGTTATTATCTAGTATACCTAAAGTTGTATATCCATTATTTTTAGCATATAAAACTAAGTCTTTAACTTTAATAAGACTTTTCAAAAGTGAGTAATCTGTTTTTATGCCTAATGGAGTATACATATAATCACCTAATTGAATTATACAACAAATGTACTATAATTAATAGTAAAATGACTAAATATTTCATTGAAAACAGTTATCTTCATCTTACAATATACTTTCATTTTTATTGACTTCTGAAAATAAGAATGATATAATCTTAGGGAATTCGTGATTGGAGGGAAAAACTATGACAAAAAGTAATTTAAGTACTAAAAAACCTTTAACTGGAAACAGAAGAAGCCATTCTAACATAGCTACAAAAATGAGACAAAAAACTAATAAACATTCAAAGAAAATAAATGGTGTTAAAGTTACATTAACAGCTAAAGAATGGAAAACATTGAATAAAAATAATACATTAACAGAAAAAACTGCTTAATTCTTAAAAAAGCAGTTTTTATTTTGTCTAAAATTCTTGAGTTTGTAAAACTGTAATCGCGATTACTCCCACTATATCATCAACACTACAACCTCTTGATAAATCATTAATAGGTTTTCTAAGTCCTTGAGTAATTGGTCCATAAGCTTCTGCTTTTGCAAGTCTTTCTACCAGTTTATAACCGATATTCCCCGAATCTAAATCAGGAAATATCAAAGTATTTGCATAACCTGCCACTAAAGAATCTTTAGCCTTACTCTTTGCAATCTCTGGAACTATTGCCGCATCTAATTGTAATTCTCCATCACAAAGAATAAAAGGATATTTATTTTTAGTAATATTAAAAGCATTTATTACTTTATCTACATCTTCATGTTTTGCAGAACCTTTAGTAGAATGTGAAAGAAAAGCAACTTTCGCTTTTTTACCTGTTAAAAGTTCAAAAGAGACACTTGAAGAATAAGCAATATCTGCTAGTTCTTCACTAGTAGGATTTTGATTTAAACCAGCATCAGAAAATATAAATACACCTTCTTCACCATAAGATGTATTTGGTACATTCATTAAAAAGAATGATGAAGCTTTTGCTACTCCTTCTTTAGTTTTAATAATCTGCAAAGCTGGTCTTAATGTATCTGAAGTTGAATGATGTGCCCCAGATACTACCCCATCAGCATAACCTTCATTAACCAACATACAAGCAAAATAATTATAATTATTTTTTATTATATTTGTAGCTTCTTCTAAAGTCATTCCTTTACTTTTACGCATCTCATAAAATTTATTAATAAATTCTTCTATATAAAAACTAGTACTAGGTAAAATAAATTTAATATTTAAAAAATCAAAATTAGTATACTTTTGCTTTATTTCATTTTCATCACCAATTAAAATTATTTGAGCTACGCCCTCTCCTTGAGCTTTAATAGCAGCCTCTACTACTCTTTCATCTTCACTTTCTGGTAAGACTATAACTTTTTTATTACTCTTAGCTTTTCTTTTTATATCATCAATTATATTCATAAAATCACCTGCATTCATTATAACAAAAAAAGAAAATGCATTACACATTTTCTAGAACTTATATACATTATTTGTCTTATAAATTTTATCATTTAAGTTAATATATAAAGCATACTCGTCTTTTGGTAAATTAACATTAAATATTCTTTTATTATTTAAACTATCTTTTTTCTTATAATCTAAAATATAAATTTTACCATTTCGATTAACAAAATATAGCTTTAATTCATCACTATCTAATATCTCATAATTTGTATCAAAAGTATTTTTAGTAAAGTTTGTTTCATATATCCACTCACTCGAAATCTCAATATCTACTTCTTTATAAGTTGTTTCAGTTAACGTATCCTCTTCAAGATTTTCAAATATATTAAGTTGAGAAATAACCGGATTAGAAGTTACACTTTTATACATACTATTTTTAAATACTCTGAATTTACCTTCTTCTGAAGTTGCTTCAAATAAAACATTTTTATTTTTATCAACTTCAATTATTTTAGCATATATATTATCTTGATTAGCTTCTGCTTCACTTAAAAGTCCTAAAGCATTATTACGATATTCATCCTTTAAATTATAGCCAAAATTCATTAAGTATCCGTAATTAGTTTCTCTAATACTTCCATACTGATGCGAGAACAATGATTTATTAGCATCATACTGCCAAACTAAATTAGCTTGTCTTCCATTTATTTTATATATATCAACACTTGAGTAATTAGCAGCATAAGAACTAACTTGATCATTTCCGCCATTTTCAAATCCATGGAGACGATCATATCCATTATTAAATATTCCAATATTACCATCTTGTGTTATAAATACAGAATGTTGACCCAAAGGATATCTATTACTTTTAGTAGTTACTAAATAATTCTTCCAAACATCTCTTTGAAATAATTCATTACTGGGATTTGTAAATACCCAATTTAAAGTATTCCCTTTAAAATTATATGAAACAATAGCATCTAACCCTCTAAAAGAAACTAATAACTCATCTGTTGATTCATTATAGTAAAAAGCATTTCTAATAGCCTTCTGACCTAAATAGTTTTTATCAAACTCAGGATCAATAGCTAAAATTAAAGAAGATAAATTAATTAAGTTAACAGTACTTCCATCACTTGGATTAACAGTATAAATAACTTGTTCTTCTAAATAAACTGGTTTCTTACCACCAGCTAACATAACTAAACCATCACTTAAACTTTGAAATTCAAAAGAATAGCCATTTGATGGAACATAGTAATTATATATCTTACCTAAATAATCCATTTCTACAAAAGAAACAAAATTCTCTGCAAACTGTCCTTGAGAAGTCCCGATTAAAAAGTGTCCATTATCTAACCACTCAACATCCATTCTATTATCAACAGTTAAGTAAAATCTTAAATTCCCAAAAGAATCCCATCCAGAAAGATATGTACTATAAGATGCAACTGTAAAATAAATTTCTTCATTATTTAAAACTTCGCTTCTATAATTAACTGTCAAAGGATATTCTAAATTACTAGCTTTTGTAGGCATTGAATAAACTTTTTCATTTTCGCCCATAACTAATTTAATTTGATTATCAAAATTTTCTTTTAAGCCAAAAATTGGAATAATATGTTTAGTATTAGATTCCATTGTTGTTGCAAAGACATCATTTATATAAACATTTACTTCTTCTTCTTTACTTGTATTAAAAATTATAATACCCGATAAAGGGCTAATCTCATAAGGATTTACTTCAACATAAGCATCGTTAAAAGTATATTTTTTTTCATTAGAAATCTTATCTAATTTTTCGTTAATACTTTCTTGTTTACTTACTTGTTCAAGAATCGCAGTATGCTTATCACCTACTAAAAAATTACTAACAGTTTCAGTCTCTTTATAAAAATAAAGACTTAAAAATCCACTAGCAACTAAAAATATAATAACTATAACAAGTATTAACATAGCATTTCTTTTCATTACACTCACCAACCAATAAAATAATTATAAAGATAAATCACTTTCAGATATATATCTAATTATTGGATTATCTTTAAAATTCTCTAACTTATTATTTTTATTCAAAATAACATCCTCATATTTAAAAGTCATACTAATACTATTATATATTGAGGCACTAGTATTAAACTTTAATAAAAATCCCTCATCTTCTAAAAGAAGAGTATAAACTTGTCCATTCCAAACAATATTGGAAGAATAATTATCTTTCATAAATAAATTCATTTTCAATTTATTATTAACATTTAAATAACATAAATTACTATCTAAAGATATATAAGTTAATATTCCCTGATATTTAATAACAATATCTTTCTTTAAAATATCTATATGTATATCATCTAAATCTATTTGAATATTCTTTTCTTTTTTGAAAATATCTTTAGCTTCTATAGACACATTTATTTTATTAAAAGTAGTTTTTAAAACTTCATTAATTGCTTTTTCATCATAAGTTAAAATGTATTTATCATCACTCTTAGAAATTTCATAATTAGTCAAATCTAACTTCTTTAAATTTAAAAATATATTAACCATTTTTTTCAAATTAGAATCTATATTTATATAACCAAATTCGCCATTTTCTAAATATAGTTTATCCGATAATTCATAGTTATAATTAAATACTGCTGGATAATTTTCTCCATGAGCACCTTTATAATTAGCTGTAACCTCAACTGTTCCAGTATTTTTAACCGGAAACTTCCCCACAATATCATTAATTAAATCCAAACTTGTCTTTATCTCATTTGTTACATAATTAATTGTTTCTTTCTTGCTAAAATACATAAAATTATATAAAACTAAACTAACAGTAATTACCAATGAAAGAGTAATAACTACTATAACTTTTTTTTTCATTTAATCCCCTCAATTATAAATATATTATATAATAAAAAATAGTAAAAAAAAAGTATAACACTTCAAAATATTATACTTTTAAAATTTAAGATAATTTCTCGCCAAGTTTATTAACACATTCACTAAAACCAGAAAAATCACACACTTTTAACATATTTTCACTTGATAAATTAAATCCTGTATCTGTATAACTTCTAATCGTATTAGAGTTAACCTTAAAATTCCCAAACTTTGTAATATTATAGCCTGTTACCATATAAATATCGTTAGTTAAATAAATATAGTATTCCGGATTATTAGGGGTATTATCAACAAGGATATATCCTCTTATATTGGTATTATTTTCGATATCTTTTTTCACATCATAAATATAAACTGATTTTTGGTTCCCTTTAAAATCACTTTTTACCATATTTATAACTTCCATACTAAACTTATAAAAGTTTTCTTTACCACCACTTGGATTAAATGTTAAATTTTTAAAATCAACACACTCTTTCTTGGTAAAAAGAGAACAGACCTTTTCTTCATTAAAATTAGAGACAATATTTTCATCATAGTCTAATACGCTTTTTTTCGATACTTCATTTTTTACTACCTTATAATTATTAAGAATATATTTACCATTTGAAACAAAATAATTAAATGTTGGATTACTGTAATCACTTGCATCTATTAATACATATCCCTTGAAACTCTTAGAAATATCACTAGAAAGTGTACTAACATCTACAACATAATATCCTCTTTCATTAATTCCGTTTAAAGCTTGAATATTAGACATAATCTCACTTTGAATAGCAAGAATGTCTTTCCTGTAAATATCTTTTTCACTAAGATTACTAATAACACTTAATTTGCCTGTAAACTTTGTCTTATCAACTTGATTATTACCATAAAACTCTATTTTTAGAGATAAAGAAGATTTAGCAGCTACCACCAAATTATATGCTAAATTATCATCACCTACTAGACTAACAGCATCACTTAGATTTTGATAACCGGAGTCTCCATAACTATAAAAAACATTATATCTTAAATATTCATCACTTAAAATAACTTCGGAAATGGAAACAGCAAAACTTATATCTTTATCCATATCATTTGTAATATCAATTACCTTTGTAACCTTATTTCCATAAGGTATTTCTTCATCAATCATATTACCTAAATTATATTTTACTGCTAATTCATTTCCATCAATGTTAATATTTTCAAAAATATCATTAGTTGAAGAAAAATCTCTACTATCATTATTTAAAGATTTAAAACTACTAAATAAAATAAAGGCAACTATTAAAACCATAATTGGTATAACTAACTTTTTCAAACTATCACCTATAATTAATTATATAAAAAAATTAGTACTCTTACAAGGGCACTAATCTTTTACTCTAAATATAAGTGTCATAACAAATCCCATAAGTATAGCTGTTACTATCCCAACAGATACATTGCTAAGCATCATGAGAATACCATTTTCACTTGCTCCTTTATAAAGAGCATTACCAAATGACATGATAACAACAGAGGCTCCTCCTCCAAAATACTTAACTATTTTATCATAGACACCAATAAAACCTAAGAATGCTCCAATGGAACAAAATATTGATGTTATATGACCACTAGTTAATTTAGTGTTGTCTTTGATTACTTGAGCTATTAAACAAATAAGCCCTGTAAATATAAATGATCTAATTAGCATCATGATTGACCTCTATTTCTATTAAATGTGCAATACTTGGAATACTATTCTTTTGATTCACGAGTGTTGGGTTATGAAGTGCTCCAGTACCTACAAGTAATACTTTTTTTATCTTTTTATCTTGAATAAATCGATTAAAAAAAGCAAATGGTAAGCAGGTTGGTCCAGACCCACCAGCACATTTATTTTGACTCTTTTTATAAATTATTGAACCTGCATCCATTATTTTATCTGTAACTATTCCATAGTCATCTTTTAAAACACTTTGAAGTAAGGTAAGTCCAACATTTCCTAAATCTCCTGTTAATATATAATCATAATTATCCATAGTTGTATTAGTGTTATATAAGTGTTCCTTTATAACTAATGCTGCAGCGGGTGCCATAATAGCTCCCATGTTAGCAACGTCTTTAATACCATAATCAACTACTCCACCAATAGTTGCAGAGCTTATTTTATAAGGAGTTTTTTCATTCGTTAATACTACTCCAACAGCAGCTGTAATTGTATTTGTCGTATAACAATTCTTTAAACTACCATATTCTACTGGAAATCTAAATTGTCTTTCACTTGTAAGGGCATGAGAATTAGTAATTACTAAAGCATTACTAATAGCTTTATTTTGTAGTAAAGAAGAAGCATTAATAACACTTTCAGCAAAAGTTGCACAAGCACTGTAAAGACCTAAAAAGCTTGTATTAATATCTCTAAGAGCTATATTCATAGTGCCTAATTGATTAGATAAATTACCACCAATAATTAAATCGATTTTATTATCTTTTTTCATTGTTGTTATAACTTCTTCAACCATTTTAATTTCGGCTTTTTCATGCGTTTTCTCACCATAATAAAGATCACTTAAATATTTATCAGCATCTTTTATATTCCCTTTTTCTTCATCAACACCACCAATAGAGTACCAACTTTTTATATAACTATTATTAAACTTTAAAGTTACCATAATAAACCTCTAATTGTTGCAAATATTGTTGCACTTACAATTCCGTATAAAATTACAGATCCTGCAAGCTTCATATAATTAGAACCAATGCCTGTTATAAATCCTTCTGATTTATAATCTATTGATGAAGAAGTAATAGAATGTGAAAAACCAGTTATTGGGATAATTACACCCATTTTAAATTTATCTACAAAATCATCAAATACGCCCATACCTGTAAGAATAGATGCAATAACTATCCATATAATAAGCATTACATTTACATCAAAAACATTTACTAAAAGTTCACTTAGTAAACCCATTACTCCACCAGAGAAAAAAGCAATCATCATATTTTTCCACTTATTTTCTTTAGGAGTTACACTATCAACTAATTCTTGATAAGACATTTTTATCACCCACTTTTATTATTTACCTAAAAATTATATTTATACAAAAAAACTCCTAACAATTAAATGTTAGAAGTCTCTAGGCAATATATTCTAGTATTTTATCTTTGCTTTTACTCTCAATTCTTGATACTTTTACTTGTGATATACCAAGCAGTTTAGCTACCTCACTTTGCGTTAAATCTTTATTATATCGGTAGTCAATTACTGCAGATGATAATGGATCTAAACTAGCTATGGAATCACGTATCATAATTTCATCATCTAAATTCTTTTCTTCACCAACTTGAATATTGGCATATTCATCGTCCAAACTAAACATATCTTCCATTATATTAATTACATATTCAATTTCCGATAAATCTATCTCTAAATAAGCACTTATTTCTGCAAGAGTTGGTGATTTTCCCAATTCTTGTGTAAGCGTTGATGCTGCTAGATTAACTAACTTATAAACTTTCAGATAGTACTTATTTAACTTTATATTACGACTTTTAACTGATAACTCATACATTTCTCCAAAGACATATTTTTTAGCATATTCACTAAAAACAACATCTGGATTATTATAGTTATTGTACGCTTTAACTAGTCCCAAACATCCGGCTTGATACAAATCCTCCCACTCAACATTATAAAACTTGCGAGCAGTACTATTTATTAACCAATCATACTGACTTACGTCATCCATTAAACTTTGATAGTATCCAAAGCCACTAATTCATTCGATACATTGTCATAATCTAAACATGAATTTATTTTATTATTCACAATAAGTACTTTTCCATTATTATTTACTTTAGCTTCTTCGCCAGCAGTAGCTAAAGCTTTTTCACCAGCTTCATCTAAACTTACTAGTTCCCCTAAATTGTATACGACATAACGTATACCATAATCTTTTATAATAGGTATAGCATATTCTAAAAACTTCTTAGATGTATTTGCATTTAAATTACCTTTAAGTCTTACAAATAAAATACCTTTTCTATATTCCAAATTAATTTTCAACATAATTATCACCCAAATAAAGTTTACTATAAATAAAACTTCCTCTTAAAGTCATTCGACAAAACATAAAAAAACAAGACAAAAACAAATGTAAATATTTATGTATAAAATCATAATAATTGTCAACAATATTAGTAGAAATGAGGTTGAGACATGAATACATTACAGAAAGCGTGCTTAGTAATAACAATAATTGGAGCACTTAACTGGGGATTTATAGGGTTACTTGACATCAACATTATTGAATCGGTATTTGGTGTTGGATCTGTAATCGCAAGAGTTATTTACTCAATTGTAGGATTAACAGGTTTAATTAATGTTGGTATCCTATTTACTCATTTAGACGAAGATTAATAAATTTAAGAGCCTTTAGGCTCTTATTTTATTTAATTAAACAAAAAACATCAATTAAATTGATGTTTTTATCTTGGTAAAGAGATGACTCCATCTACATATTTTATTTCTTTAACACTAGGATTTTCTGACAACCCTGGCATAGTTAAAATATTGCCAAAATAACAAATTATTAACTTTGCACCATTTTTCACTTCAATATCTGTCAAAACCATTTTATGATTGCTTATATCACCTTTTAAACTTTTTTTATCACCTAAACTATATTGAGTCTTAGCAACACAAATTGGATATTTATATTTATCAAATGAGTTAATTTTATTCATAACTTCAAAAGAACAAGTAAATCCTGCTACATGACATATGTCTTTTACATAACTATCTATTTTATTATACAAACTATCATCAAGTTCATATAAATAGTTTATTTTATTTTTCTCTTCTATCTCGACTATTTCCTTAGCTAAATCTAAAGCCCCATATCCCCCACTTTGATAAACATCATTAATAACACATTTAACACCTAAAGACTTGGAAAAGTTTTTTATAAAATCAATATCATCTATAGAATCATCATCAAATTTATTAATTGTAACTATTACATTACTGTTCATAAGTAATAAGTTATTAACATGTGTTGCTAAATTATAAATTCCTTTTTCTAACTCTCCATCACCACATTCTTTAAGTGCCCTTATTGTCGTAACTAAAACTGACGCACATAAATCAAACTTATTATCACGAGTTAATATATCAATAAATTTCATCGCTCCAGCATCAGCACCAAAGCCCGCTTCCGTAACTACATAATCAGCATAGTTAGTTGCTGTTTTCAAAGAAGCTAACGACGAACAACCATGAGCAATATTTGCAAAAGGTCCTCCATGGATTAATGCAGCATAGCCACCAGATGTCCCGACTAAATTTGGCTTAAAAGCTGTTTCCAATATTCCTAAAACAGCGTCCGTTATACCAAGAGCACTTAAATGAATACTACTAAGACGAGAATTATATCCTATTATAATATCATCTAGTCTATGTCTTAAATCATTAAAATCTTTTGCTAAACAAAATACTGCCATAATCTCACTTGCAGCTGTAATATTAAAAGATTCATTTCTTCCTTCTAACTTAATTCTTCTTAAAGCTCGATCATTCATATCCATACATCTATTAAAAGTAACTTCTTGAATATCCAGTTTATTATCATGATATATTTCATTATCAATTACAGCAGCTATTAAATTATTAGCAGTTGTTATAGCATGAAAGTCCCCAGTAAAATGTAAATTTATTTCATTTTCTGGTAATATTTTAGCATTTCCACCACCTGTTGCTCCTCCTTTAAGTCCAAAAACAGGTCCCATTGAAGGTTCTCTTAAACTGGCAATAGATTTTTTTCCAATAATATTTAAGGCATCATTTAGACCTATAGCAACAGTCGTCTTTCCTTCACCATACTTTGTAGGTGTTGTAGCTGTGACCAATATTACCTTCCCTTTACCAAATTTCTCATTATTAGGAACTTTAGCAATAAAATCTCCATAAGTTGTTATCTTATCAAAATTATATTTTTCACTGATATTTCTAATATTATCCATATAATCATCTCTTTTTTTAATTTTTATGATATCACAAAAAAGGCTAGAAAAAAAGAATTAAAACTAATTCTTTTCAACTACATACATAAACTTATCGCGATTAATTACAGTTATTTCTGCTTTAGTATCATAACCCAAGTCACTACTATAACCTATTTCAAAATCAAATACATAAGATGGAACCTTTTCATTGCTACCATCCATTTTAAATTCTCCCTTTTTAGTATTTATAAGACTTAATTCGGAAACTACTGGTAAACTTTGTGTTCTTTTACCTTTAGTATTATCTTCCACAAACTTATATATCGTGTCTGTTACATTAACAACAAAGTTATCTCTTGCTTCAGGTAAAACAACTTCAATTCCCCCAATATCATACTTATTAATTTTTGTCTTAATTGTATACAAATCTATTAAAAACAAACGTGCAACACTTTCAGCATAAGCATCCATATCGACATTTTTGCTTTCCAAATTAGCCTTTAATTTTTCAAACTCAAGCTTATAATACTCTGAATCAAGATCATCAACAGTTATACCATATCCAGAAATTTCTTGTGTATTAGTCTTAACAGTCTCATTTTCTTTTTCTTCATCTTTTTCTCTTAATACAAAGAATGATGTTACTCCTATAAGTACAACAACTAATACAATTACAAAAGTAAATAAAACAACTCTCTTAGTATCAGACATTTCTTTTTTACTTCTTTTTTCTTTACTCATGTTTTTTACCACCGTTCTCTTTATCCTTATACACTTCTTTTTCAATTAAATCATAAACTATTATATCATTAGAAATAGTTAAAATATCCTCAGCATATTTCTTTCTATCATCAATATAATTATCATCCAATGTTTCTACTCCATCAAGTATACGTGATTCATTTTTAGAATTGTTATAGTACACTTTATTAGTTAAAAAATTACCATTTGCAAATACTACAGTATTATTATTCTTTACATCAAATATATCATGTCCTAAAGCATACTTATTTTCAATATTTAACATATTAGATAATGTTGGTAAACAATCAATCATTCCCATTGGATAACTAACTTTACCATGGACTTTTTTATCTTTACTCCATATTATTAATGGAGTCTTTTTAAATAATTCATTTGTATAATAATCATAATCCACATAAGTAGGATCTTCTTCTGTCTTTTGTTCACCTGTTAAGAAATCATAATTAACAAAACTGCCAAACTGACTTCTAGATAACTGAGCTGCATGATCCCCATATAAAACAAATAAAGTTTTATCATATTCTTTACTAGATCTTACATAATCTAAATACTCACCTAAACACTTATCAGCATAATGTGCACTTTTAATATAATTCCCCATTGTTGCTAGATTTTTTTCTTCTAAATAATCATAAATTATTTCATTACCTAACTCATCTTTTTTACCAGTATGATAAGTTACATCAAAATCAGAAAAAGGAACCCCATCTTTCATAAATGGTATATGATTAGATAAAGTTATAATTGTTCCCATGTAATTAGTAAATTCTTTTTCTTCAGTAACCATTGTATTTATATCTTTAATAAAAGATTGACTTTGCTTAAAAAAGGAATGATCTGATAAGCCTAAACCAACTTCTTCATCAATCGTATAATAATCTTGTGAATAAAAATCAATATAACCTAAATTTGGATGCATTTTATTTCTATTCCACATACTAGCTTTATTTCCATGCATAGAGAATGTATAGTAACCTTTTTCTTTTAATAAAGTCTGTAAAGTTATATAACTTCTATTATAATATGAAACAAACACTGTCCCACTTTGAACTGGCATTAAACTTGATGAAAAAGTAAATTCTGTATCACTAGAAGTACCTGCACTTACTTGTGGATAAAAATTATCAAAATATAAAGACTCTTTAACTAGCTTATTTAAATTAGGTGTAACTTCTTTACCATTTATTTCTAAATCAATTAGAAATGTCATTATACTTTCTAGATGCATCACGATTACGTTGTAGTCTTCAAATACACCTGTATATTCATTTTTCGAATGACTGTAATCCCTTTCTTTATAATAAGTTGTAAATCTTTGAGCTGCTTCTTCATACCCAAATAAAGTATTAAGCTTACTTATAACTGACTGAGCACCATCATTAACTTGATAAACAATAATTCCAAATCTCTCAACTATATATTCCCTATACCATTGTTTAGAAAATCTTGATACATCAGTTCCTGTTAATGTACTTATATTAATTGATAAACAAATTCCACCTAAAATAATTACTTCAAAGAATAGTTTTTTTCTGACCTCAACCTTTTCAACTTTATTAAAATAGTCTCCTTTTGTAAGTAGTCTGTGAATAATATAAAATGCTATGGGCATTAGTAAATAGATGAAATGTGTTATTCTAAGCTTATCAAACACTGCGTCTGTTACTTCTCCAGTTTGACCTAAAGATGCAAGAAGTCCAAAAGACGCAAATGAACTAAAAAATGAATAATAAACAGCATTAATTATATTCATTAAAGTTATAACTAACATAACGGTAAAAAAATATGTGAATTGTTTTCTCGGTTTAAAAAGATAAGCTAATGATCCCAATAAAAGAATAGCCGATAAATCAAAAAATGTACCACCTAAATCAAAAAACTTATCAATAGTAAAATGTCTTAATAATGCACAACTAAGTAAACACAATAAAACAAATGACATAAACTGAATATTATATTTATAAAAATTAATAAAATTAGTTTTATTTTTCTGCATAAAATGTTTAAAGTTAAAGGATTTAATCTTCTTTTTTAAAGCACTTAAATGTTTATTTGACTTTTTAGACATATTAATTTACCTTTCTACTATAAAACATTATAGCATAAATAAATCAATTTTTATAGACAATGCTTAAATTTATCAAAATAATACAAAAGATACTCTTGATTTAAAGTATTATTTTTGTTATATTAATTATGCAATTAAATGCAGGTGTGGTTCAACGGCTAGAATGCGACCTTGCCAAGGTTGAGACGGGAGTTCGATTCTCCTCACTTGCTCCATTTTAGATAAATACATATTTATATGTGTTTATACATAGATTTAATTTATTAGAATTGTAGTGGAATACATTAAAACAAACTAAATCTAGAATTAAGACTTTTTATAAGTCTTTTTTCTTGTAATAAATTACCATGTGTATATACATCTAATGTTGTAGATACTTTAGAATGACCTAAACGTTTACTTATAACATGTATATCAATTTTCTTATTTAATAAATAAGTAGCATGACTATGCCTAAATTGATGTAGCTTAATAGGTCTTATATTTCTTTTATTACAAGCACGTATTTTATATCTATTTATCGTTGTTGGAGCTAAAGGCTTTGAAACCTTCTCCAAGATAATAAAAATACAAATAATAAAAATAAAGCTGTAACAGAAAAAGATGATATTGAGTGATAATTTAATGCTCTCTATCATCTTTTAATTTGTTTATTACCTTCCTATCAATCCATTTTTAAATGTAAGATAAGGTCTAGTTCCTAATAATTCAATACTATCATTACTTACATAAATTGCATCTTCTTCTGATATAGCAATGACTTCTCCTACCGATTGTGAGAAATGAATAATTGAATTTGTAAATTTATTTAATCTTTCTTCAGTTAGTTTAAATTTTTTGTTAGTATAATGTGGAAAAATAGAAATTCAAAATAATACATAAAATCCTTTATAGTATCAGTTAAATTTACATCATTTGATTCCATACTCTCAATAATATTTATATCATTACCAAATATAATTGCTCCAGCACTTCCACCTATTACAATACCATTGTTATTGATGTAATCCTTAATACCATTAAAAGCTCCACTTTATTTTAATCCTAATAATAATTTATATGTATTTCCACCACCGAATAATAATTTATATGTATTTCCACCACCGATAAACAATGCAGCATAATGTTGCAAATTTTTAGAAGCAAGTTCTTCAAAAATTCTAACCATTTCAATACTTGGAACATTTACATTTGATAATTCGCCTTATATCCATTCAAAACATCCATCATAAGGATGATCACTTTCATCCAGGGCTAATGGTATATATAATATAGGCTTAGTATGGTCTATAATTTCATTAAACCTTTTATTAGCTAATGTATTTTGTTCTCCAGATCCTCCATCACAAAGTATTAATTGTATAAAATCAGCTTCTTAGTTAATATACTTTTTTTTTGCTTCATTTTTTACTATTTTTTCTACATAATCTACACCAATAGGTGAAATAGTACATTCCCCATTTGATAACTCTAATAATCTATCTTTATGTAACGATTTAATAATTTGATTAAACCTAGTTTTATTTGAATATTCAGTATATTCAAATAAATTCTCTGTTGATAGTTTTTGATACTTATATAAAAAGAATAAAACTTGATCTTTACAACTTTTACTTTTTCTTAATATTCTTGATTTACCATCTATTTCCCATATTATGTCAATTTCTTTTTCAACAACTAAATTAATTGTATCATTAGTATCATCAAAAGATAAATTTGAATTTAATCTAATCAATTCTGCGATTATCCATTTCATATTATTTAACAATAATATAGCATCCATTTTATTTGGTACTATATGATTCTTATGTATCATTCCACGTTTATTTCTTATACAATTCATAGAAAATAATATTCTTGGAATTAATAATCTATATGTCTCGTCGAAAGAAGAACTGCAATTTTCCCACTTTAATAGAATATTGCTATCGAAAATAGGTAACTTTTTACTAAAAGGTATATATCGATTAGTTAGTTGAAAATCAATTAGTCTCTCACAATCTTCTATAAATTGCCCAACTTCATTTCCAAAATATTTCCAATTTTCTTTTCTAAATTCATTTAAAGCAGCAAAATAATTTTCTAAAAGGTTTTCTACAATTTCTTGTGGATACTTCCGAATTAAAATATTATAAATAACATTATTTTTCATTTAACATACTATCCAATAATTTTTTTGCATCTTCTTCGCCTTTTATTGTTAATTCAATTGTCCACTTTTGTCCTTTTCCAGCTTTCATAAAGGTTTCAAAATCTCTTGTAAATATAGCAGCAAAGTTACTATTATCTAAACAACTTTGTTTTTTACACATTTCTTTAATATCTGATGCTAGTATTTTTTCTTTTTTTGCATATAAGGTTATCAAAGCAATGTTTTTAGTCTTCTCTGCATTAGTTTTACCAGGAATTCTTTTATGTATTATAACATTTCCTTCATCATCAATTGTGAAAATACCAGATTTTTGATACTTATCAATAGTATCATCATGAACTAATTCTTGAAATTTATTTTTATTCTCATATTTTGTTGGGATTGGAAGTGTTTTTATTAAATCTTTGTTTATAACCCCCTTTAACTCATCTAAATGCTTTTCAACAAATTCAACGCTTCCTGAAATTTCGAATTCACCATTGGCTAAATTAACTCTTATAAACGTTTGTTTTTCTGTATTCATTTTTTATCTCCTTTCATATATCAATTTATACAAATTATAGCAAATAGCAAAAAAAGAATACAATACAAAAAAACGTTATTTTTTTTAAAATAACGTTTTTTTGTATTAATGTTTTTGCGCCTAAATGTTAAAACATTACTAAATTTATATATCAAATCGTTAAAAAGTGAAAAAAGTTGTAATTATCTACGCCATTCGTTACATTGTTGGAATTGCCAAAACATATAAAAAGGTTCATAATACTTGATATTATGGATTTTTTTAAATAAACTAACCATTAATATACAGTATCATTAAAAACAGTAATATTATGCCCTAGTTTTTTACTCAATAAGTACTGATTCTTTCCAATATTTAATTCTTTAACATTTTTTAGATTCAGACTTCGAATAAAATCACGAAGCTCTTCTTTGACTCCCATAGCTTCATTTTCATCAGTCCCTAACTTTTCAACTTCTAAAAGACATCCTAAATTCTCTACCTCTTCAAAAACTATTTCATAATCTTTATACTTGTAAATAGTTCTTTTATTATGAACTACTATAAGTGGTTCTAAACCTAACATAGATATAATATGTTCCATAATCTTATAATCTTTTATTTCTGTCTCATATTCATCAGAATAAGTCCATAGCTTTCCTTCAAAATGTTGTTTTTTATAAGTTACAAAACAAGCATCTTTATTTTTACGAATTCTAAATGTTTCATTTAATCGCAAATCACTTTCTGGTTTTAAATTATTTCGTAAAGGATCAACATAATATGTATCATATAATTCCTTCTCACCAACCAAATTAAACTTAGATAATATTCTCAATACCTCTTCTTTTGGATTATCAAAAGCAACCGATATTTCCATTTCTTTCATATACTTCATCTTCTTTCTTTAATAAAAGTATCTCACAAGAAGAGGAAATATATATGTCAGTTATAAAAGTTTTCTAATAATTTTATATTTTTAATTCTATTTATATAAAAATGTCTTATTTCTTCCTTTGATTCGCAAAAGGCTGCTACTCCCCATTCACTCCCAAGTAGAATTAAATCATAAGGATGAATTATTCTTTTTGATATACTTTTTCCATTTTTAGAATAATACTCTATAAAACATTTTCTCTTTTCTTTAATTGCTCTATTTACTAAATTAAAGAATTCTTTATTTTTTACATTAATTTCATTTGGTGTTATAAATCTTTTAGGAACATTTATATTTTGATTTAACACATACCCTCCATAAGGACCTTTAATAGTGTCAATATAAATACCAGCTTTTTCTATTTCATCTTTATAAACTCGAATCATCCTTGGAGTGACTTCTAGTTTTTCTGATAACTCAGCTATACTATATTTTTTTCCAGAACTTAAATATTCAAGCATTGTTAATACATTACTAATTTTAGACATATTTCCTCCAAGCAATTAATTAAACTAATTATACTACAATTTGTTATTCTTTTATACATAAAAAAACTAGCATTTATAACATCATTATTTAGTATTATTATTAAAAATGATATAATATCAATACATATAAGAAAGTGTTATAATGAACATTGAAAACATAAAAAAAGTATTATTAGATTGCTATTCAAAAGACTTATGTTATCCTAAAGTTCAAGACAATTGGACTGAAAATAATAAATGTTTTGGTATGTGTGCAATAACTTCTCTTATTATTAATGATTACTTTGGTGGGAATATATGTAAGATTTATGTTGATGGTATTGGCCACTACTTTAATAAGATAGAAGATAACATAGTAGATCTAACTTCAAATCAATTTAATCATGATATAAATTATAAAGATTATCAGATTATAAACAGGGAAAATATCCTAACTGATGATACGAAGAATAGATATAACATATTAAAAATAAGATTAACAAAAAAATTACTAAACCAGGTTGATGAAAAAGTATATTCTTGTCAATCTTGTAATCAATTAGTTGATAAATTTCCCAATGACTCTACTGTATTTTTAGGTAAAGACAATGATATAGTTTTAGTTGGAGAAGCCACAGCTAATAATGGTTGGAGAAAAAGTCACAAATTGTGGTGTGATATAAATGGAAAAGTGCTTCCTAGTGGAATTGTTCTCCAAAAACTATTTGATACTATTGATAGAGATATTTTTGAAACAACCTTTTTAGAATCAGTGAAGTGTTATCCATTAATGCGAAAAAACTTAAAAACCTGTTCCATAAATTGTAAAAATATAATGCTAGAACAATTAAAAATATTAAATCCAAAATTAATAATTACATTAGGAGAATTTCCAACTAGAAATTTACTTAACTTTAAATTTAATAAATTTTCTGATGTGGTTGGTAAAATATACGAAGTTAGTGAATATAAAATACTTCCTATATATCACCCTAGCCCTATCTCTCCAAAAAGTTATAAAGGTAATATTCCAATTTTTGAAAAATTAAATTGTAATAAAAAATCACATTTAAACTTATAATCTGTTATTTCATATAGTTTTGTTAAATTAAATGATATAATAAATAAACTACTGTAAACATTTATTTAAACATGATAAAATAGTTAATAGAAAACTTGGAGGTATTTTATGAAAGAAAGAGTAATTCACTTAAATGCTACAGTATGTTATTTAAAGAAAGATAATCAAGTACTAATGCTTAAGTTTAATAAAAAATGGGGGGCCAAGTATATGCACCACCTGGGGGAAAATTTGAAACAGGAGAAACACCATTAGATTGTATAATAAGAGAATTTAAAGAAGAAACTGGTTTAACTTTAATAAATCCCAAACTACAAGGAATATCTTACTGGAAAGATTCTTATGAAGGTATAATTTTTGTTTATACAGCAACTAAATTTGAAGGAAATCTTACTTTAAACTCCTCAGAAGGAGAATTAGAATGGATCAAAATTGACGATTTACTAAAAATTAAACAATTTGAACAAAACGAAAAATTTACACCACATTTATTTAAAGATGAATTATTTGAAGGAAAATTTTTATTAGATGATAACTGTCGAGTGTTAAATTATGAAATAAGAAAAATATAGGTGATAATTATGAAAACTATAATGGTTGATATGGACGATGTTCTAACTTATGGTAACTTTTCTGAAATATTAGAAGATTATTTAGGCTATAAACCTGATTATGACAATATTAAAACTTATTATATCCAAGATATATTGGGAGATAAAAAAGTAGATTTTTTTAGCAAATTTAAAGACATGAATATGTATGAAAATGCAACTCTTTTACCAGATAGCTATGAAATACTAAAAGAACTAAGTAAACATTATAAAATATATATTTGTACGGATTATATTTGGAGAGAAATAATTGAATTTGCAGGAAACAATCTAAAAAATAAATACAATTTTCTATATAAAAAACTAGATTTTATTGAACCAAAGAATTTTATTTTTGTTGGAGATAAATCTATTGTAAATTGTGATATTAAAATAGATGATAAATTAAATAATATTGAAGGTGCAAAAACAAAATTATTATTTACAGCTTGGCATAATAAAGATTTAACAGAAGAAGAATTAGCAAAACAAAATATTATTAGAGTAAACAACTGGAAAGATATCCAAAAAATTCTTTTAAATAGCAATACGTAAATTCAAAATGAGCAACAATTTGCTCGTTTTTATTTAAAAAAACATTTAACACATTAAATTTAAAATAAAACCATGCCTTCTCCTAAATCAGCATTTGATCTAGTTTTAAATCCAAACTTTTCATAAAATTTTTCTTTTCCTTTAGAGGCGCCTAAATATGTTCTTATATTAGGATTTACTTTTTTATATTCATCTACTTTTGATAGAAGCGTGTTCATAATTTTAGTGCCAATTTTCTTACCTTGATATTCAGGAACAACCATGATATCTTGAATATAAAGAAAGATTGTTTTATCTCCAATAATTCTTCCATAGCCAATGATTTTATTATCATCATATATACTTACTGAGTATAAAGTGTTGTTTAATGCTTCCTCTACAACATTAGCATCTCTAGTACCCCAACCGACTTTATCAGTTAAATAATTAAAATCCTCAACAGAAATCACATCTTCGTCTAATCTTATCATATTTTTTTCTCCAACTCTTAGATTTTCTTCATTACTTCAATATTTCTATTAAAATAACCATTCTTATAATAAAATTTTTGAGCATGAGTGTTATAAGCAAAAACATCAATTAAAATACCCAAACACCCAACTTTTTTAAAGTATTTTTCCATTTCGTTTAATAATTGCTTTCCAACACCATTTGAACGACAGTTTTTTGATACAATTAACTCAGTTACACGACCTCTTTTAGGAGCAGAAAAGTCATAAGTATTTTCCTCTTCATTATTTATCAATCCAACTATTAAACCAATTGCTTTTTCGCCTTCTATAGCTAAAAATATTTTACCTTCAAATTTATCTACTTCACTCATAGTTTTTTCAAAATACTTTTCTCTATAATCATCAGTTAAAATATTATATTTTTCTTTATCTATTTTTACAATATGTTCTTGAAGTTCAACAAGTAAATCTTTAATATCATTGTCATACTTACTTGAATAATCTATTATTTCCATAACTACCTCCGATTATATCATCTTCTATTCTGCACTACTTCGAATAATTAAATTATTAATATCAAAATTCGTAAATTGGCTAAAAAAATAATTATATAAATCACGTGCATAATTAAACTTTTTATCATAATTTTTTTCCTCAAAACAATTAATAATCTTTAAAATAAATTCTTGGTCAGGTAATTTTTTAACATTATATCTATTTCTAAAATTATCTTTTTTTAATATTTTTTCAATTTTATTTAATGGAATAGATGGAATTCGCTTATTATAAAAATAAGATTCTAACACTTTTTGAATGAAAATATAATAACTAAAATCAATATCCTCATGTTTTTTATATTTAGATTCTAATTCATCAAAACTATCCCAAACACCATAACAATTCATTTTAAATTTAAAATCATCAATGTCAGCAAAATTATTTAAATTAGCATTACTCTTTGCCACATCAATTAGTTCTTGAACTGAACCATTCTTATCGTAAAGTATTTTAGCATTAACAAAAATCATTGTTGTTGACAGACAATAAGTCTGAAGTTCTTGTTCCATGTAAGAAAATATTTTCCTTTTAGGGTTTATGAAATATTCGATCAAAAAGCCATCTATATTTTTATTTCCTCTTTCTCGCCATTTAGTATCATCAGTTGTAATAATATAAATATCTATATCACTATTTTCATCATTATTACCTGTTGCATAACTTCCTGTCAAAATAGCACCTAAAAAATATTCTTTTTTTATATAGCTTTCTAAAAATTTTTCTATTGCTACTTCCCATTTATTCATAATCATCTTCCTCACTAATTTATTTCTTAGCCAAAAATGCCATAAACTGCGGAATTTCTCTATGCTTTCTATAATAATTTATATCCACATCTTTTGCTTCCTCAACACATTTTGATTCAGTAAAATCTAATATTTCAAAATTTGCATTCCTTAGCATTTTAAAATGCATTGAAGGTGAACCTACATAAAACTCTAATATTTCACCATCATTTTGCTTTGAAAAAGATGAAAAAATATGCTTTTCAAACGTGTGATAATTGCCATAAACTGTATCTCCATCTTCACTTTTAGAACAACCAATAATTCTAATTGTTTCACCATCTATATCTTTTTCTACCGAACCCCATCTTAAAGGATGAGCAACAGAAAATAAGAATAATCCATCTTTTTTAAGTACCCTATAGACTTCTTCATAAACTTTTTCTGGCGTTTCACTATAATGCACTGCTAAACTACTATAAACAAAATCAAAACTTTCATCAGCGAACGGTAACTCACACATATCACCTATTACAAAGTTTATATCTGGATAAGTATCTTTGGCAATCTTAATAGAATTACTTGATAAATCAATTCCTGTAATATCTTTTGCTACTGCCCCAAAACTTTCAAGCAAAAGAGATTCTTCCCCTGTTCCACAACCTAACATTAAAACTTTTTTCCCACTAAGTTCAGGAAGCATACTTTTCATCATTGGTTTTTCAACAAAACGGTGAGATTGTTTTGCACCACTAATTAAATCCATTTGTCTCTTTTTGGCAAATTTATCATAATCATTACTTTTACCCTTATTAATAATTAACAAAAGTTCATCATATATTTCTTCTAATTCCTCAACACCATCTTCAGCACTAATATGTCCTTTATTTTTTACAATTAAAGTTTTGGCATTAAGTAATTCTTTAAACTTTCTCTCCTGCTCTAAAGAAACAAAATAATCATCATCAGAAAATATACATGTAATATTATGAACAACATCTCTTATCTTATTAAAATCAATTGGAGTATTAAGCCAAGGAGATGCAGTCCTATAAGACTCATCATCACTTATAGCTTCTGGAAGTAAATCCAACCAAGGAGCTACAAATAATACCCCACCAATCTTTTTTACATCAACAGACTCTAAATACCTCATTATCGCCTGACAACCAATACTATGTCCAACAAAATAAGTATTTTCATCTAAATCAGTAACTTGCTTTTTTAATTTCGAAATCCATTCATCCATTTTAGGGGATTTAGTATTTGGCATATTAAATCTATACACCTTAACAAAGTCATTAGATATTTTCTTATCTAGCCAAGGATACCATCCATCATCTTTTGTACCATCCCAACAATGAACCACATATATTTTATCCATAATAACCTCCCATAAAAAGTATCATATTATTTTCTACTATTAATATAATTATAACTTATTAAACTAATCGTATCAATAAATACCAGAAAAGTGTAATTGCATTTAATAATACTATCTCATAAAAATATGTGTTATAATATTTAACAATTAAAGAGAAAAAATTATGGAAAGGTTACAATAACTATAGGAGGTCATTAGATGATAAAACATATTAACCCACAACAATTGATTAAAACAGAACAATTTATAAGAGAACCAGTTGATACATTAAGTAGAGAGTTAACTGAAAGCTCAAGCAAGAAGATAATTTTAGATGGTGGAAGAGGTTCTGGAAAAAGTGTCGTTCTCGAAAACATTCAAGATAAAGGTTTAGGAACAAGAAATCAAACCATTTTGATAAGATTCGATTCAGTAATTTCTTTTTGCATTAATCCAAATGAACAATATGATGAAAATTTTTTCAAGCATTTCTATGAAATGTCTATTTCTAATAAATTACTATCTTACGTAAGAAATAATTACCCACTTACTTATGAAGCTAATTTTAAAGATATCGATTTTTTACTAAGTGATATAACAAATAAAACTTATGATTACATAAATAATATATTTTATGAAAATTTAAAATTTAAGAGTTTTCTAGCCCCAACTGAACTATCTTCAAAAATATTAAAAAGACTAAAAAAATGTTTAAATATTGATTCACTAACATTAGCCGTTGATCGTTTTGACTGGATTAATGGTAGCAGTGCATACGTACAAAAATTTATAAGTACATATTTTGACTTGTTTGATAAAGTAATAATTACAACTGACGATAATGAATTAAAAGATGAACATAAAAAAGCAGAAATAGAAGATAAAGGATATTCTTTTATTTCTACATTATACGGAAGAAATACTGATGTTATAAGACATATAATTAGAAAAAGAATTGAACTATATAATAGAAATACAGATCACAAAAAAAATAGCTTTGACGAAAAGATATTAACTGACAAAATTTATCATAGTTTAGTTAGTATTACTAATGGAGATATTTCTTCAATACTAAATACTTCTAGTGAAATTATTAGTTTATATAATTGGTATGACGGTAATATAGAAAACCTAGAAGAAAAAGTAATTAATGAAGCAGAAAATCAACTAAATAAAAGAAAAGAATTAAGTAAAATTAATGCAAATCAACCAAAATTACATTTATAAAAAACTATTTTTTTTATTTGTCTAACATTATAATTCAACCCCATACGCATCAAAAATATCTTTTTTATCATCGACTACACTAAGAGTACAATTAATTATAATGTCTTCTATATTATCCCATTCATCTATAAAAACAATATCATCTATTGTCTTTGTACTAAGAAGTTCTTCTAAAGAAGAAAATTTAACTTCTCCACTTTGTTCTTCCAATGTCCCACACCTTTGAAAAGTAATATAAGAAAAATATTTAATTATCATATATTTATTCTGTTTATTTTTAAAACTAAATTCTATTTCTGGCTCATTTGACGCATTTAGATTGTCAAATAACTCTTTAAATTTTAAATACGAAATCATTTTAACAATACCTCTAATGTTATTTTATCTTTCTAATTGGATGTCTTATAACTGTCTTAAGGTTACTTACAGCACACTTTCTTGGATCACTTAAATATATCTCATGATGATATCGTTTATCAGTTATATCTAATTCATAACCATTTTCTTTCATATACTCATGCATTAAATTAACTGTTTCAATTTCTGTATCATAAGATCCTACATGCATACATTGTACACAAATTCCCTCATCATAAGTTAAAAACTCTACCTTTGAAAAATCTTGTTTTTTCTTTCTTGTTGCTTCTTCAATAGCCCATAAAAAATCTTTTTCTGTCACAAAATCCGGAAGTCTAATTATTGAAATAAACTCTAAATCATCTTTTCTATTAAGATCAAATTCTTTAGTATCTTTTTGCCACCAGAATCCTTCTAATGGTGGAACTACATATTCAAAATATCCGTCTATTTTATAAGAAACTTTATAGCTCATTTTAATTGTAAAAGCAATGGCATAAAGTAGACTTATACTTTTCTTATATTCTCCATTTAAATCATTAGGATTACCCTTACCTCTTACTGCTAAATAATTCATTTTAGGAACTAAAACTATATTAGGTTTATTCTTTGGCATATAAAATTCCTTATATTCCTTTTTAAAATCAAAAGACATTTTCAAAACTCCAATCTATATTTACTCTAATTATAATATAACATTTTTTAAATAATATAGATATAAAAAAAGAAGTTCATAAGAACTTCTAAGAAGTAATTACCAACTACTTCCGCCACCGCCTCCAGAGCCTCCTCCAGAGAAGCCTCCACCAGAGAAACCACCTCCAGATGAGTAACTACTAGCCTCAACAACTTGATAACTTGCTGAATTCATAGTTGATAAAAGAAATCTATTTAAACGGATAGTTGTAAAAGGATCTTCTGAATCATACCATTCTGGTTCTGATAAAGTAATACTTTCAAACTTTTTAATCCATTTATCTGAAATACCAAATACATAAGTAAAAGGAAGTATATTGTAAAAATATGTTGGATCATCTAAAACTAATGCTTCCAATTTTTCTTTTTCAGCTGTTTCTAGAAAGTTTTTAAAGCCTTTAACTTTACCATACATCAAAGTACCATATGGAGTTCTTTTTGACATATATTTAATAAAAACAGCTATACCAAAAGAAGCTAACATTCCAAATATCAAAGCTACTAAAGTTAACGAATTAGCTTCGGCAGCATAGTAAATTGGTGAATCCACTAAAAGTCCTAGTGAACAAACTATTGTTCCAACTATTATAATTCTTAATACAAGAGGTATTTCTTTTTTTAGTAAACAAAAAGATGCAATTGCAAACACACCCATAATTATAAGTACAGTGAAAATATCTTCAAAACTACCATAATCAAGAGTTGGAATAATCAAAGTTGTAATCAAAGAAATAATAACTAATAAAATAGCTACTGTTCTTTTTTTAAAAGAATTAGTTTCATAAATTAAAGCTTTGTTCTTAAAATTATCTATATTTAGTTTTACCTTTTCAATTGTCTTATAAAAATTATTATAAAGATCATCCTTAGTTACTTCCATCTTTTCTCCAAAAAGACCATCCATAAATATACTCTCACTTTTTTTATCCCCATCATAATCCTTTAATTTAATAATTTTATAATTGTCATCTTTTTTTGTTTTATCTCCTGTATCTACTATTTTTATATAACCTTTATTAGCTAAATATATTAACAATGAGTTAGCATCATTAGAAGAAACACTCGATTTATAAAAATAAGCAACTTCTGCACTATTTAAGCCTGCAGGTGGATAAAATTCCACTGTTTCAATTACTTCATCATCACGACCATACTTATGCCAGAAATAAAAAGATATACTTAAACATAATAAAGGCACAATAAACATTAAAGGAAAAAGTATTGGTAAAGGTACACCAGCATTAGTGAAATATCCTTCTGGAAGTTCACATCTTACAGTTAAAGCTTCATTAGCGTTCAATGTCCCAATAAATTTTCCAATAATCTTAGTTCCTTCAACTTTAAATTCTACTTTATCAGAACCAATCATTCCATATCTACCAGCTGAAAATCCTAATTTAGAGACATCAAAACTTTTTGGCATATTAACAGTGAATGTAATATTACTAATTCTCGTATCCCATTTATCCCCTATAATATTAAAATATAACTCATCAATTTCTTTTAATGGATCTTTACCTAAATTATATTTATATTCTATTTTATAAAACTTTTTTCCTGTTATAGTTTCATCAGCATCACCAATTTGAATAACTTTACTTCCATTTTTATTCTTTAAAGTATATTGTTCATTCACATTTATATTAGTTATTCTAACACTATTTTTAGTCGTACTGCCATCATTTCTTTTAACAACATTCTTTAACGGAATCTCTCTTATAATTCCATGTTTTGGAACCTTAAAATTTGCTTCTATATTCTCCGTTACAATAAATTCATTATTTTCTTTAACATCAATATTTACATCATAAGAATCTATTTCATAACCTGATGATAAGCCCATTATTTTATTATAATATTCTTCTTCATCTGCCTTGACTATAATTAAAGAACTAAACATTCCAATCATAAATAAACATAAAAGCATTAAATTTTTTATAACTATTTTCACTAAAGCACCCACTATCTAATGTTATTATATCATAAAATAAATCTTATATTTAAATATATACACTTTTTATAAATGTTTTCCAAACAATATTAATTATTTATTATGATAAATACTATTTTATTAGACGTTTTACATCAACTCTATGTTTTTGTTCCCATCTTTCAAATTCCAATTTTTCTTCTTCAGTTTCCATGTCAGAATGGTAATAATGCTTAGTAAACTCCCCACATGAACTACCAATTTCTCTCCCTGGAGGAGAATAAACTTTTACTCGAACATCTGGCACAATTGAAGAAATCGTATCCACCCACATTTTTTCTTTTGAACTTGGCTTCATACCATTGATTGGATTAAAGCGTATAAACTTAATAGTTATTTTATAAGTATTAAGTAATTCACATAGCCTACTCAATTCTTCTTCACCATCATTCACTCCTTCAATAAGCGTATAATGGATTTCTACTGGATCACTTGTTCTATGTAACTTGATATATTCTTCCATAATATTTCTATTATCCCTTAATAAATTCCCATAAGATTTTAAATATTCTAGTGCTTCATTTATATTTACTCTAGTACCAGGGAGTAGGTTGAATCTTAATGTATCTATAGGAGTATGTAAGGAAAAATGAACCTTTAAAGGAATATTTTTCTTTTGCACTAATCTTGTTAACTCTAAAATATTATTATTAGGCATCATTGTAGAAATTGCATAACCAACACTTTCATATCCTAAAACTAATTTCAAATATTCTTCATACTCATAAACACCTTCAATCAATTCCAAGTTAAGTAGTGGTTCTCCTACTCCCATAAAAGATATAAGCAGATTTTTTTTATCCGTAATTCTTTTACCTTCAAGAATTAAAGTATCTACTAAACACTCTACAAAATCTCTTACTTTAATTTTTAACATTGGTCTTTTAACTTTTTCATTAGTTAAATGACACATTTTGCATCCTAAATTACAAAAATGATGTGTTGGTGCACAAACAACATCCTTAAAATCTCTGTTGAAAAGTAACGTCATTTCAACAATATTCTTTCCATTACCTTCGTATACTGATTTTAAAGAGCCATCAGTATAATCTTTAAATAAACCTATTTTTTTCAATTTTATCACTTCCTAAATCTAGATTAATAAAGGATGCAAAAAAAATAAAATACTCTTATTTTATAACCAATATATTAAAAGTGTTATAAGTGCGAAAAAAAGTAATAAAAATAAGTTAAAAATATATAAATATATTATAAATTTCTTATTGACTTAACACACATAATATGATTAAATATCTCAAGTGTGTATTGAGAAAGGGAAATAAACATGACAATAAAAAATTTAGCACAAATCTCAGCCATTGTTCTTAGTGGATTCGTTATCATTTCACCTATCAAATGCCACGCAAATACAACTGTTGAAGATGTATTAGAAATGGCATATGATGATTTAGAAAACAGCACTGACGTTGAAAACGGAACAACAATTATTAAAAGTGATGAAGAAACTACTGTAGAAAAAGAAATAGTAAAAAACTTAACAGGTCTTGAAATAGGTGACGTTGTAACAGTTAATGGAATTGGTAATACCTCATCAAAAGGTGATGGTGCAGAAACTAAAGAATATGAAAATGCATCTCTTGCAATCGTTAATATTAAAAATAAAGATGCAAAATATCCTTATGCTTTAGCTTCAGTAAATCAAGATAATACCATCGGAGAAATCGTTGGATGGTTTAAAGCAGAAGATATTACTGCTCGTTACGTAATCGCTACTACAACTGAATATGCAGATATTCAAAAAACTATTGTTGATGTAGAAGATGTTCCTGAATATAACGCAAATTCTTGGGAATTCTTAAATGAATACTATGAATATATAAATGGCAAATATATTCAAGCTAAATATATTTGGCCAGAAGTAACTCAAGAATATGATGAATCATATACAGTTAAATTCGAAAATAATATTCAAACAAAAGAATTTTATAATGGTGATGACATTTTCTATATTGACTATGATTGGTCAAAAGGAACAGTTACATACGTTACACAAGGAAGAGATAAAGCTAAAACTTTAGAAAAAAAAGAGACTTACAAAAAGTAAGTCTTTTTTTATTACAATGATTTTATTTTAGAATTATTAATTAATCTTAAAAGTTTATTTCTATCTTCATTTTGACTTGCTAACTCTTCTCTTGGTATTTCAGGAAATAAAGCATATAAGCTAAAATCATCTATCGTCTTGTCTAGCTCTTTAGACAGAATTTCTATATAGTCATCATCAGGTTCAAATCTTCTTTTAAGTTCTAATGTTTTATAAAAATGTGCTAATGTATTTTCATAAACACCTTTTCTACTTACAATATCATAAAGTCTTCTCTCAACGGTAGTAAATCCAGTTTCTAAACAAAATAAATCACATAATTGAACTATATTATCGTAGGCAGTTAATTGAATTGAATTTAAATACTCAATAATAGCTTTTTTTCTATCTTCACCTGTAATCCCATCAGCCGAATTATTAACATCATTATCGATAAAAGAATGTGTTAAAGTAGCTCGAGCTTCCTCTTCATGACCTAATTCACATAAAAGTTTATATCCTTCAGTTGTATGAAGTGGATGACTTATCTTTCGTCCAATATCATGAATATAACCTAAAGCAGTAGCATAATCATCATCTAACGGACCAAATTCATCTAAATATTCTTTAAAATAAGTATAATTAGCATAATTATTATTTATCGCTCTAGCTATTCTACCAGCAGCAATTCCAACATAAATCGAATGTCTAACCCAACGATTTTTATCAAGTGACAGTTCCTTAGGATTTTCAATAACTCCATCAAAAAGAAGCGAAAGTGCCTCTTTAGAATCTAACTTTTTCATGTAATCACATCCAAGCAAAATTATAATATAATAAAAATCTTTATTTTGCAAACAAAAAGAAATAAAATAAACTAATAATATAAGTTTCAATATATTTACATTATTTTTTATCTTATTTTTTTTGTACTCATTTTTGCAGTGTAATAAATGCTTACGACAACTATTATCAAAATTAATATAATAATATAATAATTAAAAGCACAAATATTAATTATATAAAATAAATTGATAAATAATAATACGATTATAGATGTTAATATGGCCAAAATTAATGAAAGCACATTTAAAATACTTAGCCTTATAATGATATTTTTTGATATTTCTTTAATATTAAACCCCAATAAATTTTCTAATATAACATTTTTTTGCAAATCATGATTAATATTATTAGCAATGATAAATATTACAATTATAAAAACAATTCCAATTATAATATTAAAAATACCTAATATTTTAATATGTTTATTAATACGGTTAGCAATTAGTACTTCATCTTCGGTGGTTCCCATAAGCATTTTAAGATTACTAAATTCTCTTTTTACCTCTTCTTCTGAACAATAAATTTTAAAAATGTAATCATATCCATCATTTAAATACATTAATTCATTAAATATATTTGAAGAAACAGAAATATGGTTTATATACTTACTATAGTGGATTTCATTAATAATAAACTTATAGGACTTACCATTAACTATAAAATCTAATGTGTCATTATACAATAGTTGTTTTTTTATTTCTTCATAATTATACTCATTTAAATACAACTCTATTTGACTATCAATTAAATTACTATCTTCAATAAATAAAATATTATTATCAACTCTTACTTCTCTAAGACATTCGTAGATATCTGGTAATAATACTACATTTTCAAAGTAAATAGCTCTTTTAACATCACCTAGCATTTTATTATTTCTTAGATTATCATAAATATCAATAGACTGATGAATAGTAGCCAATGAATTATTAAAATAATTATTTCTTTTATTTTCTTGAAGATTTGATAGAAGAACATTTAGAGTTAACAAGCTAGAATATAAAATCACCAAAAGTATTAAGTACAAAACAAAAGACTTTTTTCTAATAAAGTTAAGTATAATCAACTTATTTTTCAATTAAAGACCCTTCTTTTAATTCATAGAATACATCAGCATATTTTAAAATCTCATTGCTATGAGAAACAACAATAACACATTTTCCTTCTTGACTTAATCTTTTTAAAACACTAAATATTTTGCTTTCATTTTCTTCATCTAAATTTCCAGTAGGTTCATCAGCTATAATAATATTCGGATCATTAGCTAAAGCTCTAGCAATAGCAACTCTTTGCTTTTCTCCACCACTTAACTCTTTAGGAAAATGATTACTCCTATTTTCTAACTCCACTTTCTTTAATAGTTCTAATGCTCTTTTATTTGCAGACTTTTTATACTTATCATTAATTGTCATTGGAAACACAATGTTTTCAAGAGCAGTTAAATAATTATCTAAAAAGAAATCTTGAAAAATTATTCCTATTTCGTTATTTCTCATAAATGATTTTTCTTTATTATTCATATCAGATAAGTCTTTCTTATTAATAATAACCTTGCCTGACGTATATGGTTCAATTCCATCAATTATACTTATTAATGTAGATTTTCCACTTCCAGAATGGCCCATAATTGCATAAAACTTACCATTTTCAAATTTAACATTAATATTTTTTAAAACTGGTATTTCATGATTTTTTAATGAATAACTTTTTTCTATATTGATTAATTCAACAACTGACATTATAGAGCCTCCTTCATTAAATAGTTATCACTATTTTTTAACGATGATCTAGTAAAAACATAATTAATTAATAAAGGGACTATAATAGTTACTAGATAAGCTAATAAATAACGTAGTATATATAATTTTGGCTGATACAAAGCATTAATAAAATATATCTCATATTTTTTTAATATGAAGAAATATACTACAAAAGATAGGATGGTTGATATGATTGTTGAGATTGCTGATAAAACAAGTATATCTACCATATATATAGTTTGAATTTGTAATGACGAAAAACCTAATGATGAAAACACACCTATTTCTTTTTTATTCATAATATTTCTTTTTTTCATATATGTAATTGTAATGCCTATTATCATTATAATAGCAAAAACAATGCAAGTATAAGAGATTACTCTTAACCCACTCACTGCATTATTATCAATTACAAGCTTGTCTGATCCTCTTAGGTTTAATTTTGTTAATTCTTCTTTTACATATGGCAAATTTTTGATGTCATCAACTATAACATTAATGCTCATAAGAGCACCTTTATTAAGCACAGCTAATTCTACATCATACATTTCTTGTAAGTCTTTTGCTGTAGCAAAGCAAGTGTTAGATTTTTCTTTTAATACAGTATTATCATATAGACCAATAATTTTAAATGTTTTAGTTCTATTGATTCCTTTGCTGTTAGTAACATAGTCTTTATAAGTAAAATCAAATGTTGTGTTTAATAGGGTCTCACCATCAATATATTTACTATCGGAAGTAATATCATTACTATCTGGATAAAAATTTTTAGGACATATAACAACACCAGAGTCATTCCCACTAAACTTTTCACCTTTGATATTATTTGGTAGAGTATATTCATTTCCGTATCTAAAGTTGACATAGCCATCATAATCATCATTTTTTAAAGTTGTTTCTCCAAAAGTCTCCAAATTTGAATCAAAAACAGCTTGAATATGTTTAATAGCTAGAATACTTTTATAATCATATTCATAATTTTCAAATCCCGATTCACTCAATTCTTCAATAATTTTTTTCGAGGGGCTTACTAAAAGTGTTCTACCATCAACATTTTTATCAAAGTCATCTTTTTGCATCTGAATATAATTTTTCTCAAACATTAATGCCCCAGTTAATGTAAGAGAACAAATTGCAAAAATAATTATCATTGTTATATTAACTTTATTTCGAAACAGTTTTTTAATTGTTAATTTTATCATTATTTCCTCCTACAACAAGTTCAAGTTCACACAAAAAGTGTGAACTTATTAATCTAATTCATGTGATTAGGATCTAAATACCAATCCCCACTTACATAGGAATTTCTAGTTTGATTAACCCAAATAGATCGAGTTAACTTAGTGCCTGCATTACGGAAATTAAGATGCATTGATTTATTTGTTGAATTAACACTCAAATATCCTCGTCCAACATTTACAAATACGTTATTACTGTTTTTTCTTTGAACAGTATTTTCCACTGTGACTGGACCAGCTTCTACAGTTCTAGGATATAGTGTGGTATGAAAATATTCTGGAACAGTTTCTCCTAATGAAATAATTTCTTTATATCCAATTCCTTTTTGAACCATTGCTGCATATACAAAATTAATTGATCCAAATGCTAGTGATATGATTAAAGCAAAGGAAAAAGTTTTTATTATTCCTTTCTTCATCATTTCACCTCCTTCTTTTTTTATTTGATCTATTATTAAACTACCTTATAGTAAATCACTAATTAAACTAATATTGATATACATTAAATATCTTCGAAAGCATTTTAAAATTTTCACTATTGGGACACGTTTTTACAATTTCCCACTTAGAAATTGACTGCCTTCTTATATATAATTTTTCTGCTAATTCATCTTGAGTTCATCCATTTTTTTCTCTCATTTTTACTTACCTATTTTTTCGCTATCCATATACGTATTATATCATAAAACAAAATGATTACGGAAAAAATCATTGACTTAGTAATGATTTAGTCTAAAGATTATTATATGTTATCTAGCATAATATCAAGATCAAATTCATAATTAAATTATCAGAATTCATTACTTTAATATTGTCATATATTTTATAATTATTATTAATTCCTAAAATAAACGATAATTTTACTTTATAAAAAATTGTTACATTAGTTAACTAGATCCACTGTTACTATTATCATATATTACTCCATTTAATGGTAAGGCATAGACGACTATTATTATAAACAATACAAAAATCATTACTCCGTCAAATATATTTCTTATACTTATTACTCTTTTTTTCATATTACCACCATAATCTACTGAAGGGCAGACCCCTCTACCTTGATTATAGCATTTTTTTAGAAAGTTCCTCCATTTACATTAATATTTTGTCCATTTATATAACTTGCTTTATCAGAAAGTAAAAATAATACAGTATTGGCAATATCTTCTGTCTCTGCAAGTCTTTTAAGTGGGTTATTATTCTTTTGTTCCTCTATCTCTTCATCTGTCCACCCAGACAAAGCAAGTGGCGTAATAGTTAAACTTGGACTAACACAGTTAACTCTTATTTTTTTATTAGCAAATTCTAAAGCTGCTGCTTTAGTAAAGTTAATAATTCCAGCTGCTGAAGCACAATAGGCACTTGCTTCAACACATGGCATACTTCCAAGCCTTGAAGCTATATTTACAATAGCAGCATTACTCCCCTTTTCTAGTAAAGGAAAAGAATATTTAGTAACCATAACTTTTCCAACTAAATTTACATCAATTATTTTTTTATAATCAATCATATCAGCATTTTCTATAAAAGAATCTATATTAGTACCTGCATTATTAACTAGATAATCAAGCTTTCTACTTTTATCATTAATTATTTTTAACATTTCAATTACTTCATTTTCATTACTTACATCAGCCTTAATAAATTCAAAGCTATCTCTTATTTGAGCAAAATCCTTTCTTGCCTTTTCCATTTGCTCTTCATTATGTCCATAATTAACATAAACAAATACATTTTCTTTAAGTAAATGTTCAACAATCTTTTTACCAATCCCACTAGTACCACCAGTAACTAAAGCTATTTTATCCTTCATAAAAAATCTCCTTTTCTTAATTACACATATATAAATTATTTTATAACATTTTTTATTACAATAATACAAAAAATGTAATTTATATTTAAACATATTAAAGTTTGACATCCAAACCTAAAGCAGATAAAATAACTTTTAAACAAAGGGGAGAACCGTCTATGGATACAATTTTAAAAAAATTGGAAGAGGCTTTAAATAAGCCATACAAAAGATATGAAAACATTGATCAAATACTTAATGAGTTAAAGTTACTTGTCCCATCATACTTTAATGAAATAAGCATGAATGATGAATATAAATACAAAATAAAGGATATAGACAAATTATTGCATAAATTACCAGCTGAATATATCTGTGATACTTCCTTTGAATTTCGTGATCTTCGTAAAGTTAATAATAATGTTCTACTAAGTAAAAACAGAAATAATTTTAAAATAGAAGACTATCTCGACTATGTTGTTTATTACGCAAGAAAAAAACTTATTAATGGTCGTGATTTAAGAAAAAATTTTAGTAAGTACGACCTTAGTGACAGATGTTTAGATTCTTCTGAATTTGTTAAAGAAGGTTCTGAATTATGTGATTTAGAATGTTATATCATAAGAATAGACCCTGGATTTGAGGAAGATGCTAATTTACTAAACAATGGTGGATTTCACTACTTTAATATCATAAAACACCAAAACAGATATTATCTAGTAGATGTATCCTACAGTCAATTTTTTATAGCACGCTACTGCAATTTTTCTAGAATGGGAATTCCTTTAATATTCCCACCAACAGCTGGGGCCTATATGGTACTAGATAAATTTCGCTTAAATATTGCCACTATAATAAACAAATTTGGCTGGATAGAACTTAATGACGATATTTTAAAAGCTTATTTAGATGGCTTTGCTTTAAGTTACCGAAATGCTCTTTACTATGAAAATAAAGATCTTATTTATGAAACACCGTATTCAGCTAAAGACTATAAGAATTTCTTAATAAATGAAGATAGCCAAGTTAGACATGAAGGCACTAGAGTCCTTGGCTACCAAAGAGAGCCTATAAAAAATCCCTATCGTTCATTTAAACAATAATTAACTATTGCATCAATATGTGATTGGGTCGTATCAAAAATAGGTATGTCTAAATCTTCTTCCTTAATAAGCATTTCTATCTCTGTACAACCTAAAATTATTCCTTCAATATGATTATTTTTTATCATTTTATTTATTATGTTCAAATATTCCTCTTTGGACTCTTTTTTTATTTGACCCTTACATAATTCATCAAAGATTATTCTATCAATACTACTTATGTCATTCTTATCTTCTGGAACTATAGCTTTGATACCATTCCTTGCAAGTCTATCAATAATAAAATTTTCTTCCATAGTATATCTTGTCCCAATAAGTCCTACATTTGTTACATCTTTTTCCTGACATTTTATTGAAACAGCATCAGCAATATGAATTAAAGGAACACTTATCTCTAATTCTACATAATCGGCAACTTTATGAATCGTATTAGTTGCTATCACTATTGCATCAGCTCCTGCTCTTTCAAGTGTCTTAGCAATACTTACAAGAATATTTCCAATCTCATCCCATTTACCCTCTAACATTCTTTTTCTAATCTCTTGAAAATTAACATTATAAATAAGTAATTGAGCACAATTTAAATCTCCCATAATCTCATTAACTTGTTTATTTATTCTCTCATAATAATGAATACTAGATTCATAACTCATTCCCCCAATAATACCAATTGTTTTCATACATAACACCAACCTATCTAATTTACAAATATATAGCATATATTTATGAATTAAATATGAATAAATTAAACTTAACATGACGATACTATTAACAGGTGAGGATTATGCCAAATATCCATAGTAGTATAAATTTTGCTTTAGTTAATATTCCTGTAATATTAAACCCCATAATAAAGAATAATGACACATCATTTAATCAACTTCATAAAAAATGTGGTAATCGTATTAATTACATAAAATATTGCCAAAAATGTAAAGCAAAAATTAAAGAAGAAGAAATAATCAAAGGTTATGAATATGAATCTGATAAATACTTAGTTTTTAACAAAGATGAATTAAATAAATTAAAACCAGAAAACGAAAAAGTAATTGAAATAATTTCCTTTGTACCTATAAACGAAATTGATCCAATCTATTTTGAAAAGAGCTATGATTTAGACGCTGAAGGAAAAGGCAAAGCTTATTACCTATTTGCTGAAGCTTTAAAGAAAACAAAATTAGTTGCACTAGCTAAAACTGTAATTGGATCTAAATTTTATTATTGTATTCTTAGATTTAATAACAGAAATATTATTCTAACAACACTTTATTTTGAAGAAGAGATTAATATTCATCAAGACGATGAAATAAAATCAAATGAAAAAGAATTGGACTTAGCTATTGAACTAATAACCTCATTAAAAGGAAAGTTTGAACCAGAAAAATATAAAGATGAATATCAAGATAATATAAAGAAAGCCATTAATGATAAACTAGATGGTAAAGAAATAAAAGGAAAAACTAAAAAGAATAAAAAAGCTATTACAGATCTTATGGAAGCCCTAGAAAAGAGTTTAAATAAAAGATGAATATTTGGAAAAATCGTGATTGGAAACCAATGCTATTAAACAAACTTCCTAAGCCATTTAATAATGACAACTTTTTATACGAAATTAAATTTGATGGAATTCGTGCCATCTTATTTGTAAGTTCTAAAGAAATTCACATCATGAGCCGCAATAATGAAGACTTAACTAAATATTTTCCTGAACTTGAAAACATAAAAAAATTAGTAAAAGAAAATACTATATTTGATGGGGAATTAGTATCTTTTGAAAAAAACTCCCCTAATTTTAAAAATGTTATGAAAAGAATTCGTTTAAAAAATACAGAAAAAATAAAAAATGAGGCAAAAAATAATCCAATTATCTTTATTTGTTTTGACATTCTTTATAAAAATAAAGACTTAAGAGAACTCCCTCTTACAGAAAGAAAAAAGTATTTAAATAAATTTCCCGATACAGATGAATTTGTAAAAACTAAATATATTGAAAAAGATGGAATCAAACTTTTTAAAGAAATTAAAAAACTTAAATTAGAAGGAATTGTTGCTAAAAACAAAAGTGGACTATATCACATAAATAAAAGAACTGATGATTTCATAAAAATTAAAAATATTCAAATAGATGACTTCTATATTGGAGGCTATGAAGAAAAGAAAAACGATATAATATCACTAGCTTTAGGAGAATATATTAATGACCTATTTATTTTTGTAGGCAAAACCTCGATCAATAAAAAGAAACTTATTTATAAGGATGTAATAAAATCTAAGAAAAGTAAAAACTATTTTTCTAATTTTCAAGAAGATATAAATTTTATAAAACCAATAATAAAATGTCGAATTGAATATTTAGAAAGAACCAGTAATAATCGACTACGCCACCCCAAATTTAAAGATTTATAATAAGGAGATAATATGAAACTAACTAAATACAATAAAAAACGTGATTTTAATAAAACTAAAGAACCTAAAGGTATTGAAAAAAAGAGTAAAAGTAAAAATTTAAGTTTTGTAATTCAACATCACTTAGCTCGAAAAGACCACTATGACTTAAGATTAGAATATAAAGGTGTTTATATAAGTTTTGCAGTTCCTAAAGGACCATCATTTAAAACAACAGATAAACGTTTAGCTGTTAGAGTTGAAGATCATCCACTAAGCTACGGAAATTTTGAAGGTACAATTCCCAAAGGAGAATATGGAGCTGGTACAGTAATGCTGTTTGATAAAGGTACTTGGCAACCTTACAAAAATAAAAAAGTAGATTTTACTAATGGACCAGTAAAATTCTCTTTAAATGGTAAAAGATTTAAAGGAAAATGGGCATTAATTAAATTTAAAGAAGAGAATTGGTTACTTATAAAAGAAAAAGATGAATTTGTAAAAAATACCAACATTAATAAATTTAAAACAAGTATTAAAACAGGAAGAACAATAAAAGAAATAGAAAAAAATATTACACCACTAGATAATTCTATAAAATTAACTAATCCCCAAAAGATTATATTTAAAAAAGAAAAAATTACTAAAGAAGATATCTTCAATTATTATAAGTTAATAGGTGATAGAATGATGCCCTTTTTAGATAACAGATTAATTAGCACAGTTAGATGTCCAAATGGTAATCTATCTAACACATTTTTTATGAAACATTTAAACAGTGAATCTCCTTATTTAGGGAAAAAACTACTAAAAAATAAAGATGAAGAAAAAAGTGAATATTACTATATTAAAGACATCAATGGTTTACTTTCCGAAGTACAAATGAATAGTTTTGAATATCACATATGGGGATCAAAGCAAAATAAATTAAAAAGTCCTGATATTCTCGTATTCGACTTAGATCCTGATGAAAAATTATCATTAGAAAGTGTTCGAAACGGTGTAAAAGATTTAAAGAAAATTTTAGACAATCTAAAATTAAAATCATATCTAAAAACTAGTGGCGGTAAAGGATATCACATTTATATTCCTCTAAAATCAACCTCATGGAAGAAATGTGAACAAATTGCCGAAAATATTTCTTCACTTATGGTATTAAACCACCCAGATAAATACACAACAAACATGCGAAAAGAAAAAAGAAATAAAAAAATATTTATAGATTATTTCCGTAATAAAGAAGGAGCAACTAGTGTCGCTCCCTATTCTCTTAGATTAAAAGAAGGTGCCACTATTTCTTGTCCAATAAAATGGAGTGAACTAGAAACAATAAAACCAAATAGTATAACAATAAAAAATATTAAAGATAGATTAAAAAAGAAAAATCCTTGGGAGGATTTCTTTTGTTAAATCTAAATTATTAATTAATATGAACATTATACATAGTATGGATTTGGCTTAAATAATATGCTTATTATATCAATAAACCAACCTACACCACAAAGTCCAGCAGTTAAGAAATATAAAACTCCTAACCCGACTTTTCCTTCATAAAACTTGTGTGCTCCTAGTCCACCAAGAAAAAAACATAATAAGAAAGAAACCCATTTATCACATTGTTTTCTAGAATTTCCATAAAAACCATTAACATTATTGTTAATAATTACATTCTCGCTTTTGCTGCTTTTTATTTCTTCTACTTGTCTTCCACATTTAGTACAAATCACAGCATCCTCTGGAATCTTTTCTCCACAATATTTGCAAAACTTTGTTTTAACTTCATCTGTCATAGTTATCATTACTCCTTTAAAAATCCTATACATTACAACATCATTGTATCATAATTATAAAAATAAATATATTTTTTTAATTAAATACAATTTAATTAGATAACTTGATCACTTCAATATAAATCCCATTTTTAAGCGGGGTTTTATTATATAAAAAAAGGTATATTTCTATACCTTTAAAATCGTCTTCACTATTTATCATTAATTACACCATTAATTAAATTTAAATCTGATGGAATAACCCATTGGGCACCAGACATCTTAAATAATGAGAGTGGTATAATCGCACCTGCTCTTGCACCATCCATCCACTTAGGATTCCCTGGCATTAAATCATATAATTCAGCTAAAGAAATATCTTTAAATACCTTTTCTGTTCCTTTTATATAATCTTCTAAGCTAACCATATATTTATGATTTTGATCCTCAAACAATGTATTTTCTACTAAATTAAAACCAGTTAAAAGTTCAAATCTCTCTTCACCGCCAGTAAAAATTGCCACATCGTAATCATTATCTAAATTTAAATCTTTTAATTTATTAAAAGTAAATTCTTCTATTTCTTCAACAGAATGTCCAGAATATTCCTCATTTATTCTATCGAAAATATTTAATACATCAGCGACTCCGACATTTATGGTTTTAATACCTGTTAACTTATCACCTAAATATGTAACTAACTCTGTTGTTTTTCCACCCATATTAATAATTAAAACTTTTTTACCATTATAATCATGTTCCATAGCTTTACTTAAATAATAAGCTTCAATCCCATGAGATATAATATTAAAATGCAAATCAAATTTATCATTAAATAACTTTAACATTTCGACCTTTTTATTGTCACTCAAATTTCTAAATATTCCTGTAACATATATAAAAGTATTATCATATCTCAAACCATATTTACTTTGTATCTCACTAAAATAATTACAAAGTTCCTCTAAGTTAGTATCGCTTATTCCCTTTTCACTATCAAAATCATTTTTAAAATAAATTGAATGTTCTTCTAACAAGTTTAAAGAATTCTCATATCGATAAACTTTAATTGTTGAAGAACCTAAATCTATATAATATTTCATTACTCTACTCCCTAACTATATATATTTTAATAAATCACTAAACTCAGTGTATCCTGATTCACTATTTAAATGTCCGCCATTTGGATAAATTACAACATTATCTGTAATAGCATCTGCAAAAGATTTTTCAACATCATATTTTACATAAGGATCATTATCTGAATAAAGACAAACTATTTCCTTAGCATATTCTTTTATATCTGATAAATTATCAAAATACATTGACTCATTAACTGCATCATAATCAGAATCAATTCCCAAATAATTATTAAAACCACTTACAAAAATTAATCTCTCTACTTTTATTTTTTTCTCTACTAAATATTTTGCTATAAAAACTGGTGCTATAGAATGAGCAAATATAATTGTATTTTCATTTATTAAACCACAATCTAAATATACATCCATTATTTTCTTCCAAGAATCATAACTTTGATAACCAACTCCTGAAGGTAAATCAGGTGTATAAACAATCTTTTCTAGACTTTCTAATTTTTCTCTCAAATAAGGAATCCAATTAGAAAAAGGACTACTAAAACTACCATGTAGTAAAAAATAATTGTTCATAATTTTCCTCCTAAAATAATTATAACATAAAAAAACGTCCTAAAACGTTTTTTATATAATTTCACTATTTTATTGTAAGAGTTAAACGGAAACCACCATAAATATTAAAAGAACCTGTATTTCTATTAAAATAAAACTGCCCCGAAAGGCTTCCACTAAAGTAATGTCCTCCTCGAAGAAACCAAACATGAGTAGATCCTATAAAAACAGAATAATCTTCATACCAATTATTATGGTATCGTTTATTATTATCTTTATCGGCATAGAAGTAGAATGGTCCCATTTCTCCCGTCGCGTCTCCTAATTTTCTATTGTTATATGAATTTATTGTTGAATTAGCTGAATACAAATCTAAATATTTAGAATATGTTGTAAGTTCTGATGCACTAAATCCAGAAGCATCATTAGAACTTGGCATGTATGCTGCAACATACTCCCAAGCTCCACCTGACATATCATATATTCCAGTTATATTTCCTGTTGTACTTGCTTTATATCCTGTTTCTGTGTTATATGGAAGTGTCTTTGTTGAATCTGCTCCAACTTCCCCTGGATAACTACTTTGATCTGTCCCATCTACGGCTGAGTATCCAGTTAAATAATTTGAGTTATTATTTATTCTTACTTCTGTATTGATTCCATATTTTGAATGACTTAGGTAAGCAACTGCTCCCCATTCTGTATTTTTCATCATGTGTGAATCTAGATTTCTTTCATAATTATATGCTGTTTTAAACATATTACTTACTGTTGAGTTTCTCCAAGAATATACATTTGGTTTAACTATTACTTTAGAAGAATCCATTGCATTTACTTGGGCTTCTTCAGTAGCTGTTGCTCCTTTATATCCTGTTTCATACTTTCCTACCCACAACCCATTTACATCAAAGTTTGTGAATGCTGGATGAGTTAACCATTCTCCTTGTTTACTTCCAGCTGATGGATTAGTACTGTTTGATTCAAACTCAATCTGTATCTCTCTTGCTATGCTTTCTGTTGGCTTACTTTCTATATATGTTGTATAATTTCCTTCATCAAATATTTGATATTTATATCTTGGTATCCAGACAAAGTATGATTCGATATCACTTTCTTGGATAATATCTCCCACATTATAAGTAACACCTTCGTTTAAAATAACTGCATTTGCCCATTCTTTATTTTCATAATTATACCATTTCTTTTGTGTATTAGCATAGGTTACTTCTCCGTTATCTGCTATAGTTACCGGAACTAGATTTTCTTTTATCACTGGATCTGTCCCATTTAATAGTTCTTCTTTATATAATGGTCTTACATACTCATCTCCTAAAGTCTCTCTTTCTTCTGGTATTGCCACTAACTCACATTCAAATTGAATATCTTTTGTTAATTCTTCGTTAAACGCTTTTATCATCTCTACTGTTACTTGTCCTGTTTTTGTACTACCTGATACTAACTCAAACGGACTTTCTAAATCTGTATTTATTCTTACATACTCTGAATAACTTTTAAACTCTTCAGTTAATCCACAGTTAATTGTTACACTCGCATTATAATTTCTACTTTTGTTTGTCACATCGAATTCTAATGTAGCTGTCTCACTAACATTTTCTAACCTTTTTGTTTCAAACGTTATATTTTTATCATTTTGATTTATCTCAGCTGTTCCATCTTCTGTTTCTGCTCTCGTATACACTACACTTGATGAAAAGTCTTCATTATATCCAATATTTAAGTTTCCTCTTATTACTAATGTTGATGTTACACTTGCAAATCCGATTACTAGCATAAATACTAATATCATTATGTTTCTTTTCTTCATAACTTACCTCTATTCTTTTATTGTTTTAAAATAATGTTTTGTTTTATTAAATTTTGGATGGTATAAGAACAATTCTAGATGCAACATGAGAATAAATACCACCTGTCCCTCCATCAAAATTAAATTGACCTGTAAGAAATCCATGAGAATATATTCCACCTCTAACAAACCAAGGATATGTATGTTCTACAAATCCAGGAGATTCTTTATACCAATTATTATAATATCTATTAACACCCTCATTATCTTCATAATGATAAAATGGTCCCATCTCTCCTGTTGCATCTCCCAAAATTCTATTATTATAAGATATCATTGTAGAATTATTTGGATATAAATCTAAGTATTTTGAATATGTAATTAATTCATCAGAAGTAAATCCAGAAGCATCACTAGAACTTGGCATATAGCCAGCTACATACTCCCATGCTCCTCCACTCATATCATATACTCCAGTTATATTTCCTGTTGTACTTGCTTTATATCCTGTTTCTGTATTATATGGAAGCGTTATGTCTGAAGTAGTCCCAGACACCCCAGGATAACTACTTTGATCTGTTCCTTCTACGGCTGAGTATCCAGTTAAATAATTTGAGTTATTATTTATTCTTACTTCTGTATTGATTCCATATTTTGAATGACTTAGGTAAGCAACTGCTCCCCATTCTGTATTTTTCATCATGTGTGAATCTAGATTTCTTTCATAATTATATGCTGTTTTAAACATATTACTTACTGTTGAGTTTCTCCAAGAATATACATTTGGCTTTACTATTACTTTAGAAGAATCCATTGCATTTACTTGAGCTGTCTCTTTTGATGTTGCTCCTTTATATCCTGTTTCATACTTTCCTATCCACAACCCATTTACATCAAAGTTTGTGAAGGCTGGGTGGGTTAACCATTCTCCTTTTGTTGAACCTGTAGAAGCTTCAACTGCATTTGTTTCAAATTCAATTTGGATTTCCTTTGCTATACTTTCTGTTGGCTTACTTTCTATATATGTTGTATAATTTCCTTCATCAAATATTTGATATCTATATCTTGGTATCCATACAAAGTATGATTCGATATCTGACTCTTGGATAACATCTCCTTTAACATATTCCTGACTTGGGTTTTCTACTAAAATAACTGCATTTGCCCATTCTTTATTTTCATAACTATACCACTTCTTTTGCGTGTTAGCATAGGTTACTTCTCCATTGTCTGCTATAGTTACTGGAACTAAATTTTCTTTTATTACTGGATCTGCTCCATTTAAGATTGGATCTTCATAGACAAGCACATATTCATCACCTAATGTGTCTCTTTCTAATGGTTCTGCTACTAACTTACATTCTATTTCTGCTGTTGTTTCTAAGGCCTTATCATAGGCTTTTTTTAATGTTACAACTAATTTACCAGTTTTTGTTTCACTAGACTCTAATCTAAAAGGACTTACTATATCTGTTTCAATATTTAAATATTCACTGAAACTTTCAAAATTCTCTTTTAGACCACATTTGATTGTAACACTGGCATCATAATTTCTACTTTTATTTGTTACATCAAACTCTAATGTAGCTGTTTGATTAACATTTTCTAACTTATTTGTTTCAAATGTTATATTTTTGTCATCTTGATTTATCTCTGCTGTTCCATCTTCTGTTTCTGCTCTTGTATATACTACACTTGATGAAAAGTTTTCTTCATTATATCCAATGTTTAAATTTCCATTTATAACAAGTGTTGTACTCACTGCTGCAAATCCGATTACTAGCATAAATACTAATATCATTATGTTTCTTTTCTTCATACTCTTGACCTTCTATCTAATAATTGTAACCAATCATCGCCATTTTTTCAACATCACTTTTGGTGTGTTTTTTTAACTGTCATATTTTATAATCATCTCAACTATAACATCAAAAAACAAAAAAGTTTGTCATAAAAAAAACTATATGCAACTATAGTATTTCTATAAGATTTCCTCATAATCATTTATTTTGCTAACAACAGCATCTATTTTTTTGTATTTTTCAGTGGTCATTATTTCTTTTACTGATTTTGCAAGATTATCATAATAAACTTTATCATGTTTATGAAAAATCTCAGGAGACTTAATATTTCTATTTCTCAAAAACTTCTTAAGATTTTCATGATTATCCAAAACATAATACATCTGTGGTGGCATAAACCCTGGTATAGACTCTCTAATCTCTTCAAGACTAATTGTCTTTTCAAATAAACTAAGTGATTTAATCGGAACAGCACAAACATCACGTTTATCTACATATTCTTTAACTCTCTTAAGAGTATCAGGATAATCACAATAGTCGTCTATAGTTTTATCTAATCTTATCGGAACTCCTAATTCCATTACACCAATAACTATTCTTTTTTTACCAGATAAATAAAGATAAGCTTTCGTTTCTTCATTACAAAATCTTTTTCTATATTCATACATCTTTAAACCATATAATATGGGTTTAAAATATTCTGGTCTAAAACTTAAAAAAATTTCTTTCATAACTTCACCTATTTAAATTACTTTATCTAAATAAAAAAAACTTATTCTTTGTAATCATAATCCCACAAACTTAACTTTCCATTAATTGGTATTGGTTCAATCTTTCTTGCATTCTCAAGTTTAAATCCATAGCCATTCCACTCAGTATCATTTATAACACTTGAATAAACTATCGCATTTTCTTCTTTCAATTTATCACGCATTTTACCATCAATGAGTACACAATCAGTTAAATTTACTTTAGCAATAATTGCTCCACTTGGATAGTCTAAATTATAGTCTTTATATTTTTCCATTGCTCTTTTATTAACACCCTTACCAGCATGAATTAATAACTCTCCACGATATTTTGTTTTCCATGTTCTAAATTCATAACACTTAATTCCTGCGGCAATTAAAGATGCAAAAGGTTGTTTCACAGTTATGACTTTCATTTTTACCACCTCATAAGTCTATTTTAACATAACTAAAACTTAATACCTATCAATTTTAACTTGTATCAAACTAATCTTTAAAAACAATAAAAATTATACTATAATTATTAATAGAAGGTGAACATATGGAAAAGTCAGTCTTTAATAATGGATTTCTTGAATTCTTAGAAACAGAAGAAGAACACACAATTAATAATCAAAAGAAACTTATTAAAAGAAAAATGGTTAGACGTCCTCCTGGAGTAAGAGCACTTATCCTAAATAAAAATGATAATCAAAAAATACTTTTATCCAAAGAATTTAGATACGAACTAGATAAATGGGATTATCGTCTCCCTGGAGGTAAAGTTTTTGATACACTAGGTTTATATAAAGAAGCAATCGCTAGAAATGACGTTCAAAAATATGTTGATGAATCTGTAGCTAAAGAAGTTTTAGAAGAAGTTGGATTAATTGTAAAATCTCAAAAACTTCTAAAAATATCTCATGATGGAGCAGGTGTTATCTGGGATCTATTCTACTATGAAATTAAAGACTATGAAGAATCTCTTGATGGTGCACATCTTGAAGAAAATGAATTTGTAGAAGGTTATGTTTGGAAGTCATTTGATGAAATTATCAAAATGTGTATTGAACAAAAAATAAATGAAGAAAGAACAGTTGGTGTTCTTCTAAGTTATATCCTTGAACACAAAAATAATTAATTCTTCTTAATTTTAATCCAAGAATTCATCCCCTTTTTTGTAACCTTAATAGGTTTTATTTTAACTATTTCTTTTATAAATATTAAGGTAGCATATTTGCTATCTTTTTTTAATTCCCAAAACTCATTATTAACACATAATTCTTTCGAGTATTTTTTCTTAATATCTTGAATAGAATATTCATCTAAATTAATAAATTGCAAATCTTTTATCTTAAAATATGCTAAAACATCCCCACCAGATTTTTTTACAAACACGATATCATCTAAAGCAATTTTATTCCAGGGGATAATCATCTTTTTACTAAATCTTGATTCAATTGTTTTCTTACCCTCTAACATATGTGTTAAGTAAGGTTCAACAAAAACACCTAAATGACATTCACTATTTTTAATAAGTTCAAGTTCCGAATCAGCAATATTGCCTTTTAATCCTTTAATTATTTCATCATACATACTTCTACCTTCTTACCTTTATAACATCATCACTTTCTAATTCTCCAATAAGTAAAGAGGAATTAGGATTATGTTTTTCCATATTTTTTAAAACTTTTTTTTCATCAAAGTTAGCATAACAATATTTACAAAAATGCTTACATGAATTATAAACTCCAATATCAACCATCTGAACACATTCACATTTATTTTGTGATCTAGCTTTCCACTTTTTATAATCTTTACCAGTTAATCTTTTAGCAAGTTCTTTAGACATACATTCATTCTTAATAAAACCATACTCCACTAAAGTATTATCTTCAAAACAAGTCTGCACACTCATTCCATATTTTTTAGCTTCCTCACTAAAATACTTCCCAATTTCTTGAAAATCCTCTCTAGTAAAGTCATGATATCTTAGTACATTCATATTTTTACGGACATTTTTATAATCATCAATAAATGATACAATTATATGTTCTGTATAACCATCAAGTAATTTAACTAATCTAGAAAACGCTTTTTTATGATAATCAATATCATATATATCACTTAAAAATATAGGATCATATCTTATATAAATATTTTCTTTTCCGATTATTTTAGATATCTTTTTAATAGCGTCAATTATTAAACTTTTATCTGGTACATTAGGTTCAATATCTTTATTATAGGGAGTCAATGTAACATGTAATACTTTTGGTATTTTAATTAAATTAATTTTATCTACTAAAGGTATAGGATTTTTTGTACAAAAAAGAATTGCATCTACATCTTCAAAATAAATCCTACTAACTAATTTTCTATTAAAAGGATTACGAACATCCAAAAAACCTTCTTTATATCTATTCATAAACCATTCTGAAAAAAAAGCTACAATATCACATCTTCCACTAACAAAAAGAATCATAATACATCACCTTATTTCCTATTATAAGCATGTGTATTATGATTGTAAATTATTTATTTGTTTGAAATCCTAATAATTTATAATATTTCCAAGCTAGATTTCGTAACACTACTTTATTAATATAATCTTCTGTAACTTTTCCTGATTCTATACCACTTTTTATTTGTTTGAAAGCAGCATCATAATCTGTCACAATTAATAAATTATTACCAGCAAGCAAAGCATTAACATATCTATCACTTATATTTTTTGTTGCACCCATATCTAAATCATCAGTAATAATAACTCCTGTAAATCCCAAATTAGATCTAAGTAAATTATGTATTGCACTTGATAAAGTTGCTGGAGTAGCATCAATACTAGTAAACTTATTATGGCTAACTAAAACTGCTTCAGCTCCTGCCTCTATACCAGCTTTAAAAGGTAAAATATTATTATTAATTATTTCATCATATGGTGTATCATCTGTTGACTCTCCATTATGAGTATCTGTATTATCACCATACCCGGGAAAGTGTTTTAATACATACGACACTTCACTACCTTTAGAAGAAAAAATAACTGTATCAGCATACTTACTAGTTATATCAACTCCATAACCAATTGTCCGATCATAAATATAAGATTTAGTATCTGTTGACATATCTACTACTGGTGCTAAATTAACATTTAAATGAAGAGAACTTAGTAACTTACTTTTATTCTTTATATCTTCCATTATTCCATCTAAACCAGATGCATCATAAATTTCTTTAGAACCTTTAAAAGGAGATGCCGATAAATTAGGATTAGTACTAATACGATTTATTTTTCCACCTTCTTCATCAACTGCTGTTAAAAGAGGAATCTTTGCTGTTTTACTTAAATTATCAATCATATTTATAACTTGTTCTTTAGTTTTATCTTTAAAATCCTTTTCAAAGAAAACATACCCAGCAACATTATAATTATTAATATCTTTATCAGGATATCTTGCAAGTAATAATTGACCTATTTTTTCATCTAAAGATAAAGTAGTTAATGTATTATAAGCTTGAGTATAAAATTTAGAAAATATTCCATTATCTGTCCACTTACTTAAATCTTCTCCTTGAACATTAACTAGCTTTGTTGAACTTACAATTTCTACGCCACTATTACTAGAGTTTTTATTTAAAACTCCTGTATATTCTAATATTGCATGATCTCCAATATCTAGTTCTTCATTAGCTTTTAATTTATAAATAAAATCATCCATATCCTTAAATACTAAAAGTTCATCCTGTTTAGCTATAACTGTTCCTTCAATTTTACCATATCGTCCTTTCTCATGTTTTTGTACTTTTATAACAATTATTATAAGAAATAAAATAAGTACTGTAACACCAAGTATTGGAATTATCTTTTTCATCATCAATCACCTATTTAATACTATTCTCATTAATAATTATTATGCAATATTATTTTTTTACTTTTGTTATATAAGATGTTACAATAATTAAGAAAGGGTGATTTTATATGATAAAAAATCTAATCTTTGATTTAGATGATACACTTGTAAATGACAGAGAAAATCACAAAGAAGCATTTAAATATATTTTAAAATTTTTAAAAATAGATTACACTGAAGAATTATTTCAACAATGGTTAGATTTTGACACTTTTTATTGGAAAGATTATTTTAAAACTATAACTGTTCCAGCTGAATATTCTAAAACTGGCAGTGACAGTGCTGAATACTTAAGAGGTCTACGTTTTCAACTTTTTTTCAAAACTGAACTAGATCCATTTGAAATGCAAAAACATTTTAAAGAAGGATTAAAAATAGGCATAGTTCCATTAGATGGAGCAGTTGAAGCTCTAAAAACTTTATCCAAAGATTATAATATTTATATTTCTACTAATGGAGACTCTTTTGTTGCAAAAGAAAAAATAAATAGAATTGGTTTAAGTAATTACATTAATGGTATATTTTCTGCTGACTTAACCAATCCTCCAAAATCAAAGTCTGACTTAGACTATTATCAACAACTTCTAACATTTATAGGAAATACAAAAAAAGAAGAATATCTCATGACTGGAAATAGCTATCACGATGATGTAATTATGCCGAATAAAGCGGGAATAAAAACATGCTGGTTACATGATAAAAAAGAAGATAACATCATATGTGACTATCAAATATCTAATTTAATGGAACTAATTAATATTTTAAAAGAATTAAACTAAAAAAACTATCTTTTGATAGTTTTTTCTCGTTCACGTTTCTCTTCTATTACTTTATTATGTTCTAACATAATATTTTTAAAATCTTCCCCTTGAGCTCTAAAATTAATTACTACACGAGAACCATGGGAGTTAAAAATGTAAAAACCATCTCTTGAATGAGTAGGATGATCTTTAATCATTGCATATTCACTAACTCCATAATTAGCACTTGGCAAATATGTCTCAAGCAAATACTCGGATATTTCTCTTGTTAATATATCAGCATATACAGCTGAAGTTCCCATATTAAAGCCTGTCCCAAATACTACTCTTCCATCTTCTGATATTTCAATATCAACAACCAATTTACTATTTTCTGAATAAAAATTAACAATACCTGAAATTACAGACACATCTTCCATAAATTTATCAAAATACTCAAATATAACTTTAGAATTTTTCTTTAACACTTCTTCAGCTACTTCTCTTTTCATATTTCTTCACTCTCTCCTGTTTCATAATTTATATCTACACCATCTTGTACATTATAAATATAAATATTAAATTTAATACCAGTTCCATTATCCTCAACTGACATTGCTTCCATTTGTATTCCACTTGCTACTAAATTATTATTTTCATAAATCGGCGTAACACGATATAGAACATGATTATTAGTTTCTTTAATATATTTAGCTACTTTATTTTCATACTCTAGCATAATACCTGTATTAGTTTGCCTAGTACATGTAATCAAATTCTTTTCATTAGCATTTTCACCAGTAAGTTGATAACCAATTAGATGACATCTATTATATAAATATTTACCATTTATGAAATCATATTTTATAGTATGCCAGCCACTAGGTTTAACACTTCCAATGTTACCTCTTTCTTCTGTTGGCATTAAATCAATTCCAATTGAAGACATTGCAACACCAGCACGTCCTAAAGAATCTAAATCACTGTAAAATTCATAAGATCTAGTAACTAAATCATCACTTAAAAACTCTGGCTCATTATTATTTATTATCACATAACTACTACTTCCATCATAAGGAGAAACTTCTAAAACAGACTTAGAATAATTATTAACCTCATGATTAGAATAAGAGTAATTATTATATAAAACAGTTATAATAGCACATATTACTACAAATAGAATACTTATAACTTTTTTCTTCATCTAATAATTATCTACACTTTCAACTTTATAACTATCTACAGATTGTGCATGACTACCACAATAATTAACATCAAACTTCCATTTATCGTTATCTAAATTTTCGATAAACATAGCTTCATTCCCTACAATATAACCATCATCATCAATAAAAGAATATGTTACTGTTACTGTATCATTAATAAAACGAATATTCTTATATTTTTCTTTATCAAAAATCTCAGCTCTCGTATTTAAAACATAACATTTACTTTTATCATCATAGTAAGAATCATCGACACTTACACGCAAACCTAGATTTGTAATTTCAATAGCATCATCAGAAACAACTTTAAATTCTGCATTATTTCCTGCTACAAATAACACCATAATTGCAAATACAATTGGTAAAATAACAGTTAAAAGTGTCATTAAAGTCGCACAGACAATCATTATCGCAATTAAACCTCGATTTGTCTTTTTAGGGACATAAGTACTGACATTTTCTTTAGCATTTTCCTTTTTCACTTTCACACCTACCTCTTAATAATATTTTAAGATTTTTTCATTTAAAACACAAGTAATGTGTAAAGATAACCTGAAAAAATACTAAAAATTTAACTTATATGTTATAGTTAAATTAAGGTGATATTATGAAAAACAAAGTTGTAATTATTGGATGTGGAAATGTTGGCATGGCTTATGCATATGCCCTTTTAAATCAAACCACTTATGTAGATGATTTAATCTTAATTGATATTAATACCGAAAGAATAATTGGTGAAGTTGCTGATTTAAATCATGCACTTCCTTATTCTCCATCGAAAATAAATATTAATGTTGGTACCTACAGTGATTGTAAAGATGCTAGAATTGTCGTAATTGCTGCAGGAGCAAACCAAGCCCCAGGGGAAACAAGATTAGATTTAATAAATAAAAACAGTGCTATATTTAAAACAATTACTAAGAAAGTCATGGATAGTGGCTTTAATGGAATCTTTTTAATCGCCACTAATCCATTAGATGTAATGACATATTTAACTTTAAAATATTCTAATCTACCAGCAAATAAAGTAATTGGTTCAGGAACAACTCTTGATACAGCTAGATTAAGATATATGATTAGTGAGCGTGTTGATATTTGTCCTAAAAATATTGAAGCCTATGTTATTGGAGAACATGGTGATTCTGAGTTTGTCCCTTGGAGTAATGCAACAATTGGTCTTACTTCTATTAAAGAATTTCTTTCCCAAGAAGAAATGCTAAAAATTGAAAAAGACGTTCGAGAGTCAGCTTATGACATAATTAAAAGAAAAGGAGCAACCTATTATGGTATTGGTTCATCACTAGTTAGAATAACTAATGCTATATTAGAAGACAAAAATATTATTTTATCGGTATCTTCTTATGATGAAGAAAATAAAATTTGTATATCAACTCCAGCAGTTGTCGGTGCGTCAGGTATAAAGAAAAAAATATTTATTCCCCTAAAAGAAGATGAGAAAAACAAACTAATAAATTCAATTAATGTTATAAAAGAAGCAATTAACTCAATCGAATAAATACGTATAAAAAACAGGATTATTTTTTCTTTAATCCTGCTTTTTTTAATATATCATTCATTGTTTCTTTATTGGCATATCCTAAATAACTAGAAATAATCTTTTTATTTTTTATAATTAAAGTCATTGGTGTCTTACCTAAATCATTTAACACATCAGTCTGATCACTTGCCTTATCCAACTGTTTAAGGGCTGTATATGAATTACTATCAATAACTTTACCATCACTATTAATCATTTTATCTAAATCAAGATATTGCACCTTAAATTTTAATTCTCCTTGTAATTCTTTAAAAACATCAATAATCTGTTTTGAAAAACTACAAGATTTTCTACCTATTAATACAACATATATTTTATCATTTTCAAAACTATTTACATCAGACCCAATAATACTATCAAATTCTGATATATCATAGTATTCATTGACTTCACTCTTATTTGTAGTAGTCGTATTATTTTGTTTCTGAGATTTATTTTTTGTTCCAATAAATAAAATACCCAAAAGAAAAATAATAATACAAACTATAAAAAAGACATTTAAACTACTTTTAATTTTCATACTAACTCCTTTAATTACATTATTTCATATATCTTATTATAAAACTAGTACCTTTTCCAACTTCACTTTTCACTTTTATTGTCCCATTATCAGCTTCTATTATTTCTTTAGCTAAAGAAAGTCCAATTCCAAATCCATTATCATTATCATTTAGTTTATAAAATCTCTTAAAAACATTTTTTATATCCTTAGAAGAAATTCCTACACCTTTATCATTTATTGAAAGTTCTGTAAAAACATCACTTTCCCTAGTTTTTATTATCACATCTTGATTTTCATTAGAATGTTCAATAGAATTCTTAATTATGTTCGTAATAGCTTCTATTTCCCATTTTGTATCAGCTTTAATAAAATAATCCAAATTACCTTCTACTTTTATATTAATATTTTTTAAGTCAGCTAAAAGAGAAACATTTTTAATTGAAGTATTAATAATTTCATCTAATTTAACCTTCTCTCTTCTAAATTTTACTGTATTAGTATCAAACAAAGATAACTTTAAAATATTATAAACTAAGAAATTAATATTGATAATTTCTCTTTTAATATCCATTATAAAATCATTTCTAACTGAATCATCCATATTAGGATCATCAATTATATTATCCAACATTATACTTATTGAGGTTAAAGGAGTCTTTAATTGATGTGATATATCTGATAATGAATCTTTTAGATTTTTCTTATCTTTTAAAGAATTATCAGCATTCTCTCTTAACATAACCATTGTTTTATAAATTTCATTTTGTAGTATTGATAAATCACTTTCTTTATTAGAAATAATATCTAACTTATAATTCTTTTTATTAATTCCTTCAACATAATAAATAAGCTTTTTTACATTTCTATTATTTAGATAGACATATACATTTATAAAAATAATTACTATAATTAGAGCAAAAATAATAATATAAAAATTAGAAACATACATATTAATAATTATTCTTTCCGAATCCTTACTTATTTCTTCTTCATAAATATCTATACCATATTCAGTTAAATTATTTTTAAAATCTTTTTCATTTAATAATCCTATAATATCTTTTTTATTAACTTCAGGATATTTTTCCTGAACTAAACATACTATTTTAGCTAAAAGAATATTTGTATTAACTGTATAATCATGCAAATATTTTTTTGTGTTAACTATTAATAAAACCAACAAAACAACAAATAAACTAACAAGAATCAAATTTAATTTTTTTCTATTCATTATCTATACGGTATCCGATTCCTTTAAGTGTTTTTATTATATCAGTACCAAGCTTTTCTCTAATTCTTTTCATATATACAGTAATGGTATTATCATAAACATCATTTCCAGTCCATTCCCATATGTGCTCTATTATACTGTCTCTTGTTACAACTTTGTTTATATTGGTAAAAAGCAAATTTAATATTTTTAACTCTAAACTAGAAAGATTTACTTCTTCTTTATTTTTGTATACTACCATTTTATTTACATCATATTCAATATCTTTTATTTTAAATAAATTTTTACGACTATCATTTAATAATCTTTTTATTCTAGCAAGCAATTCTCTTGTTGAAAATGGTTTAGTTATATAGTCACTTGCTCCTATTTCTAATCCATGGACAATATCATCCTCTGTATCTTTTGCGGTTAAAAAGATTGTTTTAATACCCTTTATATTTTCTTCAAAGAAAGTAAAACCATTTCCATCAGGCAAAGAAACATCCAAAATAACTAAATCTATTTTTTCATTTTCTAGTTTACTTTTTCCTTCTTTTAAAGTACTTGCATAAATAACTTCATAATTATTTTGTTTTAAAGCATAGATTAAGCCTTTAGCTATTTTCATATTATCTTCAACAAGTAATATCATGAGTATTCCCTCCTAAACACCTCTATTATACCAAATAAAGAGGGATATTTCTTCCCTCTAATTAAATATTATCATTTCGAATTGTCTCAATTGTATTTTGCTTATTAATCTTTCTTATAGAATACTTCATTATTACAGTTACTAATATAAGTACTGCTAATATTGAAATTATAACAGCCGTTATTGGATAAGAATATGGGAATTCAAAATTTCCTCCAACTAAAGCTTTATAAATTAAATAAGATAAAATACTTCCAATAGGGATACCTATTAATAAAGACTTACTTCCATAAAATATACTTTCTAAACTAACCATTTTATTAAATTCACGCTTTGTCATACCTACACTTTTTAATGTAGCAAACTCACGAGCACGCAATTCAACACTAGTTGTAATAGTATTAAATATGTTAGTAATACCAATTAAAGCAATAACTACTATAAATCCATATAAGAATATAGCAACAAGGGTGAATAAAGATTTACTAGTCTTTCTTTCTTTATCAATATTGTATATTGAATAATCACTAACAGGTTCTGTTGATAAAACTTTTTCCATTTCATCTTGATATTTATCTGGGTTTTCTACATCAAGTAAAATTTCATAATGTCTAAAATTAGAAGTAAATTTACTAATAAATTCGTCACTTACTATCATAATAAAATGGTAAGATAAACTTTGTCCAAATGGACGTATATCAGTTAAAGCTGCTACTTTAATACTGGCATCCAACCAACATTTAGAAGTATCTTCATCTTCACAATTATAGTCATATATTGAGCCAGTTAAGTTTTCTCCTTTTTTATAATCAAAAATAGGAACTTCATGTTTTTTACCATCATCAGACATAACCATAGTATTATTTAAAATTATAGCTTTATCTTTTGTATCTTCATAATTTAATCCTAGTTTTTGTAAGTATTTTTTATATTGATAATCACCAAGACTCAAAAGCGTAAGATCTAAACCACCATGTTCTTCCATTATACTTTCAATTTCGGTATTTCCAATTTTCTTAAATTCTTCTGAAAAAACAGGATTTTTTAAAGAATAAGCTATAGATGTATTAATAGAATAATCTTTTACATCAACAATATTCATCGCATTATTGACAATTGTATCCTTCATCTTTTTATCTTCTGTAGTAAAATTTACAGCAATATTATAATCAACTTTTTGGAAGTTTATATCAACTGTTTTAAAAGCCAAGTCCATAAATGAATAAAGTGAAATAAAAATTGATACACAAACAACTATTGAAATAACAGTCGTACGATATTTTTTATTGTTTCTTTTTAAATTTTTATATGATACATCTCCACCTACACCAAAAAGTTTTTTTACTAATTTAGGAGATTTTATTTTTTTAGATTTTATCTTTATATCATCACTGTTACGAATAGCTGAGATAGGAGATATTTTACTAGCCTTTCTAGCACTTCTAACAGCCGATAAATAAATAGTTACTGAACCTAAAATTATTGAAAGTAAAATTGATCCAATTGAAACACTATAAATCAAACCTATGTTCAAAGTTTCTCCTAAAAGCAAATTAGAAATTTTAATTAAAACAAACGATGCAAATAAACCAGAGAAAATACCAATAGGTATACCAATAAGTCCTAAAATAAATGCTTCATATAAAACGTTTTTCTTAATTTGCTTTCTTGTAGCACCAATACTTGCTAACATACCATATTGTTTAGTCTTTTCGGTAATTGATATATTAAAACTATTTTTAATACAGTATATTGATGTAACCATTATAATAAGTATTACTATTCCAGCAACATAGTAAAGTGCTCTCATAGATGGATCACTTATATCTTGATATTCTAAAGAAATCAAATAAGAGTTAACAGTAGATACATCATATCTTGCTTTTTCCATCTCTTCATTAAATTTATTTAAAAATTCTTGGTATTCTTCCTCAGTATCGCCTGAAAAAGATCCTGTCATTGCTTTTTTATAAATATCTCTATCAACACCTAAAATATCAGCAGTAACATAATGTTGATTCTTTAGATATTTATGTTTATATCTAACATAAGCTGTATAATTTGACTCACTAGTATCATCTAAACAAGTAATAAAAGTATACCCTGGAGCTGAATATGGTTCAACTGAATAACTAGGTCTTTCAATTATTCCAACAATTTTATATTCTTTCTCATACTCTTTTTTAAATTCTTCAGTAAGTGAATCATACGGATTAGATTGATTTAAAGACGATCCATCAACTAAACGCTTACCAATATCTAATTTAATTGTATCTCCAATATTTAAATTTAATCTACCATTTGTTTTCAAATGTTTAGATATAACAATTTCATCACTTGTTTTAGGTAATCTACCTTCAAGTAAATTACTTTTAAATATTTTATCTAAGGCTTTAAAATCAAATGCTTTAATAAATACATAAGGTTTACTCTCATTTTTTATACCCTCTAATTTAGAATATCCAATATCTTTAGAAAAATAAACATCTTCAATATATCTATTATCTTTAAACTTATCTATATCATTTGATAAGACATGATCAAATGCAATATGAAAGTCCCCTGTTCGCATTTTCTCAAACACTAAAAGTGATTTATTAAAACTTATAATTAAACTTGCTAAAGCTGTTATTAAAGCAACGGATAAAATAATTCCAATAATTGTAACTGTTGTTCTTTTCTTATTTAAAATAAGATTTTTCTTTGTTAATTTGTTAAGTAGATTCATCGTTAATCCTCCTTAACTATATGCCCATCTTCAATTTTTATAATTCTATCAGCCGCTTCAGCAATATCAAGATTATGTGTAATCATTACTATCGTCTGATTATATTTTTTATTAGATAGTTTTAATAATTCAACTATTTCATCACTAGCCTTAGAATCTAAATTACCTGTAGGTTCATCTGCTAAGATAATGGCAGGTTTTGTTATCATCGCACGTCCAATAGATGTTCTTTGTTGTTGACCACCTGAAAGCTCATTAGGTAAATGTTTCTTTCTTGCACTAAGTCCTAAAGATTCAAGTAACTCATCTAGTGACGCTTGATCAACTTTTCTACCATCAAGTTCCATTGGTAATGTTATATTTTCTTCTATATTTAAAATAGGTATTAAATTATAGAATTGATAAATTAAACCAACTTGTCTTCTTCTAAAAATAGCAAGTTTATCATCATTCATTGCATAAATATCATTATCATCAATAAATACTTTTCCACTTGTAGGTCTATCTACTCCACCAATCAAATGTAAAAGAGTTGACTTTCCCGAACCTGAAGCTCCAACAATAGCGACAAACTCACCTTTCTTTACAGAAAATGATACGTTATCAAGAGCAATAACTTGATTTTCACCCTTTCCATATATTTTTGTTAATCCTTCAACTTTTAAAATATCCATAATTTCCTCCTTGAACAAATTAATTATAACTTACTTAAAGTGACATCCAAGTGACAAATAAAAAAATTAATCTAAAATGATTAATTCTCTTCTTTTAATATATTCATTATTTTTAGATCCAGTACCTAAAGTACTAATATCAACACCTAATGAACTTTCTAACCAATTTAAATACTCTTTAATATATCTATTAATCAAGAATTCTTTATAGTCACCACAACACTTTTCATATTCTAGATCTAAATGTTGAAAAAAGTTAAGATATAAACAATCTGGATCATTTATTCGCACACTGCTCTTTAATTTATTTATATCCAAATCAAAAATCTTTCTTTCTAACTTAGTTACTGATGTCATTTCTGATAAGTCTCTTAAAGTAGGATCATCAAGATGACTTAAGTCAATAACCTTAGATACATATTCTCTAATTCCTTTTCCTTTATATATTAATCTTTCCATTTCTAAAGCATCTATTAAATTAATGTCAGATAACGTTATGTCCTTATATCTTTCACCAAATATTTGCATTAAAGAACGCTTTTCCGAAGCATTTAACAATTTATTTTTTAAATCATCATTTAGCATATTATCGAATAAGTCAAAATCAAATGCTGTTGGATAAAAACCTAATTTAGCTCCAATATTAATATTACTCCAAGTCAAAGATGCCCCACTACCATAAGAACCAGTAAAAACAAATTTACCTTCATTAGTAATATCATTTATCCTAATTGGAAAAGGTCTTACTACCATAACTGTTGTATGAAGTCTCCTAGGTGAAACTCCCGCTTCTTGAAGCATATTCGAAACATTAATGTTTCGAGATGTAACATAAGGAAAATTACCACTAAAGTTAAGTGACAATCCAGCTCCTTGAGCCCCCTCAAACAAGACCATTCCATTTGAATCATCTAAACAATTATAAAGTTCATTTAACCATTCTTCATTAGTCAAAACAATTGCCTTTTTATACCCTTTAAAAAATTTCAAATGGGGATCTCTTATAATTTTCTCTTGATTACAAGCAGCACACCCATGGTATGTTGATCCACTTTTAATTGTTTCTTTTTCTTTTTCTTTATGACGGTCCTCCACTAATGGAACCAATTCATGAACATATATTTGTCTATTTCCAAGTAGACTCTCACATTCTTCATACTCTTTTCTAAAAACATCCATATCAATTACTGAACTAGGACCAATAAATAATTTAACATTAGGATTTACTACTGCTACAGGAATATTTCTAAATAAATAAGTTTCTCCTAATTCACTTACAAATGTATGTCCCGCATTCGGCATAGAATTAGTTACGCTTGCTATGATATTTAATCTTTCATCAAGTGCAATTTGTCCACATACTTTAGCTTTTCCACAAGAACCAGCTTCTCCATCTATAACACATATAATATTTTTATTAACCATTTACCCTCTCAAACATTCTAGCGCATCTTGACTTTTTTATAACAACTTAAATCTATATCCATAGCATAATCTATTGAATATATAAAGTCCTTCGCATTCAAAATAGATTCTATATCAGCAACATCAATATTCTTACTTTCATCTTTTTGATTTACTAATAAAATTAACTTATCAGGACAAGCAACAACACCTTTAAAAAGTCGTCCATCAATACTATTAGGTTCTCCGTAGTTATCATTATAGGATAAAACTAAATTACCGGTAACTAAAGGCATTAATGAAGCTTGGAAAACTCCTCTTTCTACACTACTATCAATAGCGTCATTAACAACATACAAATCCCTAGCAAACCATAACTCTGGTACTTTCTTTTCATCACTTTCTTCAGGAACTTCAAAATCAATATCATTATCTAAAAAAGAAACTTCAACATATTTAAGATCTTTTTCACTTAAATAATTAATCATGTCATCTTTTGTTGCCTTAGAACCTTGCATTATCATAATAAGAGTATCACTATCTTCATTATAAAGTATTGTATCAAAAAGTCTTGTTGTTATTTTATTACTTCCAATATTGATTTTACATTTAACATTATCATAAATTATACTTAAGCCCGATTTTATTTGCTCTAAAGCTATAAAAACTTCTGTAGCATCTTCTTGTACAGACCAAATATCTAAATTACTATCCATTATAAATACCTCCATATCTTTCTATACTGTTCTAATTGTTTCTCTGTCTTCACTTGTGCTACTGGATGAAAGGCAGGAATTATTACACACTCAGAAAATTCAATAATAGGAAAATCCTCAATTTGTTTAGTTAAGCTATCATTTATTTCAAAATTAAATATTTTAGAAATAGATAAAAGAGGAAAATATCCTAATGTTAATATAACTTTTGGCTTAACTATATTAATTTGTTCTTTTAAATATTTAGAACAAGAAATAGTTGAATATTTCAAGTTTATATTATCTCCCCTATAGGTATTTCCCATTCTAGCACACATAATCGCATTAGTGATATATATTTTAGAAAAATCACATTTTGAATTAGACATTTTTAAAAATTTAAAGAGATTTTTCTTTGTTAAACTTTTTTCAGAATCTACTATATCATCGTAAGATTCACCGCTCATATATCTCTTATAAAGTTTCTCCATATCACTAAAAGGTCCCCAGTCTTGACCAATAATCATTATTTTACTATCTAAACGCTTAAACCAATCAGTCCAAATTGAAGGAATATTTTTGCACATTTCATCACAATAAAAGTTTACTAATGCCTTTTCTTTCAAGTTTGTACAGCATTGACATTTAGACATCTCACTTAATAATTTGATGAACTCGTTATTTTTCATTTAAAACACTTTCATCTAATGGAATAAATCCACTTCTACTCCATAACCAAAGCGGTGTATGTATATCGATAGGCTTATATGGAGTATCTTTAAGTAATTCTTTCCAAGCTTCAATAACTATATCTTGAACATGTGCATCTTCTAAATCCTTATCACTTATAAGACCTAATTTATGAGTTGACTTAATCACATGAGTATCAGGAGCTACAGTTAAATTTTCTGGATCTTGATAACTAATATCTGTATATTGCATAATAACATACATCCAATAATTAACTAGCTTTGTCCCACTTATATAAGGAAAATCTTTTTTATGTGCCAAGATAAACTTTCTAACTTTATCAACACTATAATCATTTTCTTTAAAAATTAATCTAATATCACCATCAAATAAATTAATAAAGGTATGACATAATTTTATCCATATTTCTGTTTGTTTATTTTTCTGTAGTGCAACCTTATACTTAACTAATGCTTCTTGGACCTCTAAAAAATCTTTTTTTATAACTTCATGAGGATTAAAAACAAAAGAAGTAGTAGAATCATTTGCCGTTTTATTTGCACCTTCCCAAAGATTATACGAATTTCTCTGATAATTAAGCGCCATAGGTAATGTAAAATACAAATAATTTTCTAAAGAAGATTTAGAAAAATGAGGATTAGCATCTTCTGGCATTATCTCTCCCCCAAGTAATCCTTTTTTATACATTGCCATTAAAATTTCACATTCCTTTATCTTATCCATTAAATCACCAACTTATAAAAATATTATAACATGTTTTTTTAACAAATAAAAAAGAAGTATAAAAATCTCTATACTTTCTTTATAATAGCTTGAACACTTTCAAAATCAACTATTTCTTGTCTCTCCAGATAATCATTTAACTCCTCTAAAGATAATCCACTAGGAATATCATCAACTTCATAAAGAGTAGAATTATCCTTTATATTAGGTAAATAATATCTTAAAAAAGCCTTGTAAGAACCAAACTCAAATACCCCATCTAAACCCAAACGGTTATTTCTTAAATAATAGTACCTATCATCTTTTTCAACAATAACAAACGCTTGAAAAGATACATTGTTTTCTTTGTCTTCCTTTTTATGAATATGTATGGTCCCACTATAACCAAGAGACTGTAAAACTTCTAACTCAAGTTTAGATAGTTCAATACTAGTACCAACAAAATGTTTATTAACTAACTCTGTTGAACCAGTACGATAAAGTTTCATCATTTTGGAATCATCCTTATGAACATTTTTATCCTCATCAAACCAACCATATACAATATTGGCATCTAAATAATCTATAAAATCTTTAGGCTCTCTTATATACTTAATTGAGGCTGCTGACATTTTAACTTTCAGACTACTACCAAAATAATTAATCGTTTTACTTACAAGAGAGTCCTCAATCTTTTTTCTATACTCTGGGTCATTCATTATAAGACTAAAATTATATCTTGGTTTCACTGGAAGATTATTTTTTTTAGCTTTAGCAATAGCCAAATCACTCTCATAAGTATTAAATTTATTATCAATTAAAGCTATCTCATCTTTCGTAAATTCATTATCAACAACTTGTGATGATAGCAAATAATTAACCATAAAATAACTCATCAAATGTCCAGAATATTTTGGACTACCAATAGTTTTAGAAGTATTTCCATCCTTACATAAATATTCAATCTTAGGAATCTCTTTGTGTCTATTTAAAATATGTCTTAAAAAGTCTTTTTTAGATTTAGCTTCACTAAGCTGCAAGTCATATCTTTCTCCTGATAAAATCTGAGCTATTCCCTCATCTAACCAAAGTGGTCTATCAAATATATCAGTATAAATAGTCGAATAAATAATATGAGAATATTGATGAACAATCTTATTAACTATTTTATCCAGACTATTTTCAACATCTTTTTCACTATCAAATACGCCAATTCCTTTTTTAGAAAAACTAGCCTCACAATGATCGTCATATACTTTTTTTGTTTTTAAAGCCTCATCCTTTAAATCAGAAATATCTTCAAATATAGTTACTTTTACAGGACGATACTCAGAAACATCAAAAAATTTTCTTACTATTTCGGCTTTTTCCGTAATCATTTTTAAAATCATTTCCAAATATGGCTGATATTCATCTTTAGCTTGAATTGTAAAATATTCATTAGTTATACTTACCATATAATTTCACCTATTATCATTATAACAAAAAAAAGAGAATAAATCTCTTACATTTTTCTATTTAATACATTATTTACCCTTTTTTTAAACTTTTCTCTCCTAGCAGTTATTTTAAAAACATGGAATTTCTCTTTAAAACTTGCATAAACTTGATCAAATTCTTCGCTTATTTTTTCATAAACATCTTTAGTTATTTTACCTTTATCTAAATAATCATAAAGTCTTGTATAGAAAAAGTTTTTTAACTCTCTTGCAATTTTAATGAATCCTTTGACATTAATATAACCATTTTCTAAATAATCGTTATAAATGTCATCAATTCTACTCATTAAACTTACATAAGCTCCTTTGTAAGTATATCTATCATATTCGTCCATTACAGCTATCGGATTTCTAAAACTTTCTGAAATAAATATATTATTTTGTACAGTTAATGAATCTTTTATAGTTATACCTTCTAATAAGCCTTTTCCTTTATCGTAGTTTTTATCCATCCAATTAGATCCTATTAATTTAAAAGATCCTACAAATAAATAGAAAAAAGGTAGTAAATCAAATGCTTTAAAATTAAAATCTTCATCAGTCATATTATTTTTAAAGAAATCATCTATAATAAAATGAAGACCAGTTCTATTTAGCTGTATAACTAAAGAAAGTACTTGAGCTAATGAATCAGCCATCATTTTTCCAACAACACGACCATCATCACATATTAAAAAACCTGCATAGTTTTTTACTTCACATTTAGAAGAACCATTTGATACTGTTCTTGAAAAATAAGAACCATAAGAACTATTTAAAACTATCATTAAAATTTTCCACATCTCATATGAATAAACTCTTTCAATATTTCTTAAATGACCTTTATAATTATTAGTTCCACACAATTTAACAGCTATTCTACCATCTTCTAAAATTTCACTACTACCATATCTTGTAAATGGATCTGAACTGCTTTCTGTTAATTTCCAATCAAATATATCTATGCTACTAATTCGGTCCATTATTTTATCTATAAATAGATTTAAAGCTAATTTATCTTGTTCACCAAATAATAAACTAACATTATCAGCAATTATTTGTTCCAAAAGAATTTTATCTTTTTCTAATATTGACGTTATCTTTTCCATTAAAATCCCCCCAAAATTTTTTTATATTATAACATATTTAATTTATTTTTTCTTGTATCCATTTTATATCTTCTATAGCTTTATCAACATTAAATGAACCATTTCCTATTGGATAATAAACTGAATAAAAAATAAACTCTTCACCATTGATAACTTTTCTATATTCTTTTTTTCGCACATTCGAAACACTTATTTTTTCTTCTAATACGATTGAACTCACTTGATTTCCAAAAAGAATAATAACTTTTGGCTTAACAATATTAAATTCATATTCTAAATACTTTTTATATTCTAAGAAAACTGAATCAGGTAATGGTCTTGCATCAACCTGTGTACATTTTCCTAGATTAGTTATGAAGTATTTATGTTTTTTTACATTATCATAAACCTTATCAGCAAAATCGTAATCCCATTCATTCCCCTTTTTTGCTCTTATTTCTCGAAATATATCCTCATCTAATAAATCAAGCTTTTTAAACAAAGTCCATATGTTTTTTGTACCAATCCAAGGATGTTTAGGTCCAGTCCAACTCTTTTCAGCTGCTATATTACGCATTGTCGGATTCATAAACACAAAACAAATATCTGGATTTTGCTCGCATCCTCCATTATAAATAGAATCTAAGCTCTTATCTCCATATTTTTTTTGTAATTTATCATATTCTTTATATAAATCTTTTATTTGATTATACTTCATAAAAACCTCAATAGTAAAAAGTTATACTCATCAATTCTCAGATGATTTTAAAGTAATCTTTTTCTTATTTTCATATTTAATTTCGCCAACTAATATTTTATATATAAGCTCAAATCCTTTAGAAAAGTCCATTTCATACCCTGTCATAAACTCATCTAAAACTCCGTCTCTAGTAAGAAAATAAATATCTTCTGGAGTCGCTTTTTCATCTATTCCCCAAATTAAAGATCTACCAATACAAATATTTATCAAATTTAACATATAATGGATAATAGGTGATAAAGAATCTATTCTATCCTCTGTTTGATTATTCTCAATAGCTTCCATTATTTCATACAATGTGGAGTCATTATTTAAGCCTAAATCACTTTGACATGCTAAAAGTTTATCTAATAAATAGATTCTTAAACACTCTAACATCAATTTAATTCTTTCTTCTTCGTCAAAAATATCACAATATCCTTTTTCTGAAAGCAATAAATTTATTCGATAATTAATATCATGTGTATCTATATTTATTTCTTTCATAACAACATTATTCATAAAAATTCCCCTAACAAAAAATAATATATCATAATTTAGTTTATTAGACAAATAAAAAGGGATTATCTCCCTTTATTTGATGGAACATTTGCCGTATTCTTAACTTTAATTTCTTGGATAGAAGAAGCTATTATGTTATCAAGAGTATCAGGTCCCCAATTAACTAAATATGCTACTAATCCATCTGCAAACTCACGTCCAGTTATTACTTTAGAATCGTCATGTGTTACTAACTTATCGTCATACTTAATACGCTCTTTCAAATTAAAATATTTAAAATAATCTAAAACTGTATAATTAGTACCCTTTACGTGATAATCTAAATAATCTGGATCAGATACATAAAATGAATAAGTAAGTTTTGCTGCTGCACGATAAGCAGTTATTACAGGAATATTATATAAATCACCCTCTTCTTGCGAAGGAGAATCCTCTTGTTTTTCTGTCTCAACTAAATTAGTCGAAGCAACTGTTTCTTTATTTTCACCTAACTTATAACCATACATATCATACTCTGATAAATTCTTTAGTATTTCAATTATAGCTTTATCCTGTTCTTCAGTTCCTGTATAATCAGTAAATCCAAAATGAGCTGCTATATCCTTTGGTGTGCCATCATCTAAAGAATACCCCCAAGTTTTTAAAGCTTCTCCAAGATTATTTCCATCATAAGCTATTGCTCTAAAATCAGGTATTAAAATACCATCTTTAGTTCGATAGTCAAGACTATAGCCTCCTTCAACCAAACGATAAGGTTGTGATTCTTCTTTTCTTTTAGATACATCAGTAGAAATTTCACTTTCATTTTCTGATTGATTCTGAGGAGCGAAAGCATTAAGCTCTGCTTCTTCTCGAGCTTTGCGCTGTCTTTCTTCTTCCTCTTCTTCTTCCATTCTCTCTATAAAAGCAATAGCAGAATCTAATGCTTTAAATTTATCATCAGTTTTTTCTTTTTCTTCTGGGGTTTTAATTTCTTCCTCTTCCAAAGCCTTTTCTCTTTTTAAATAATCATTTAAATACCACCAAATAATGCCATCTTCATAATGTTTTTCAACATAAAGCATATCATAGTACTGTTCTATTAATTCATTATAATCGGCTAGTTCATCAGGAGAAATATTATTATTTGTCATAATTTCATAATCATTAACTAATGATTCATGATTTTCGATTTTTTTAAAAAGACTTGTTATTACACTTTCAAAATCATCATTCTCTTTACATTCTTCAAGGAAAAGAGCATTACTTCTAATTTGAGATTCTAATTCAACCATAGCTTGTCTAAATAATTCTTCTGCTTTTAAATAATCTTCTTCAGTTAAATCTTTTACTTCTTCAGGACTTACTAACTCAAAATTACTTATAATAGAAACTGGAGTTTCTATAACACCTTCTCCTTCTTCAAATAAAGTATTAGAATCATCTTCTAAAAATTCTACTTTTCCAAAAAATTCTTCGACTTTTTCATTAATTTCTGCAAATCTCAATATATCATTTTTGTCAATACTAAAACGTTCAAAATTATTTAATGTTTCTTCAAATATACTTGTTACAATAGAAATATATTCTAAGTTTTTATTAAGACAGATATCTTGAAAAATCTTTCTTATAGCAACATACTTATTACCAAATTCATTATAGAAATCCTCTGCTTTTTTTCCATCAGCCATAACATAATCATTATTATGAATATAGCCAATTATTACGTTACATAAAGCATCATAAATCGCATTACATAAACGAGATGCTGATGTTTTTCCATCTAAAACTTGTGTATAACCAAACCACGAAACATAAGCTATATCATAAATTTCTGGAACAGTACTAACTAATGGATTATAATTAACATCAATAAATTCAACAAAATCTTCCCTAATGTCATTCAAGAAATCAATCATTTTATTTAATTCTTCACTACTACATTTTAACTTTATTGGAGTATTATAACCTGCACAAATAAAACGAGTAGCTGGAGTAACTATTCTAAAACCACGTAAAGCTTTTTCACGTATATTTCTATATAAATATTGAACTGCTTGAACAAAATTCTCTGGAGGAACATTAAAAACAAATTCATGTTCTAAATTCTTTATATCTCCACTTATATTTACTCCAGTTGCATCATACACTACTGTGCTCTTCTTAAATACTTGTTCTCTAATGCGATTATAAAATACTTGAGCCATTTTAACACGATTTTCTTCGTCTAAAGCCATATATGATTCTTTCCCAGAAGAAAAATCATAACACATATTAAGCATTAACTCATTAACAAATTCGTCATGCACTTCTTCACTTACTCTTCCTGAATTATCAGGATTTAATTCCATACAAGCCATAAGAGAATTGTTTTCGTTATAAAAAGGAAGATTTGAAAGCAAAAAGGCATCTACTACTGAACGTACTAAACTTTCATTTAATTCAACTTTCGTACAATTTCTAAATTCATTTAAATCCATATAATCACCTAGACTATCTATTATAAAGACATTATATCATCAAATTATAAACAAATAAATAAAAAAGAGCCTAATTATACACTCTTTTATTTAAATCTAACCCTAATAATTGTAATTTAATAGTTATCTGTTTTATTTCATTATCCTTTAAACCAAGTTCTTTTAACTTTTTTCTATTTAATACCCAAAGCTGCTCTATCGTAACTATGTCATTCTTACGAAAAACTTCAACAATTGATTTATCCAAATCTAATATATTAATATTTTTTTCTATATAAGCATTTTTCTTTTGCATAGTCACATCACCCCAAAATAAATTATAATAATATTATATCATACTTTTCCCTTGCTGCATAAAAAAAGTAAGAAATATTCTTACCTTAAATGAAATGCTCCAAGTTCATTAACATCAAATGCTGCCCTATTAGTAACACCATTTATCGCTTCTTGAATATTAATAATTGTGTTTTTTACAATAGCCTCAGAAGAAGCAACAAGAGAATCCATTCCTTTGGATGACGAATTTGTAACTTTTGTTAAAGCTGAGGCACTTAAAGATTTAGCATCCATTAAAGCCTTTAAAACATAAGCTGCTAGTATTGGAGTTACCTCCCCTTGAACTTTTCCATTTACAACATCTAAAATATGTATTACTTCATCTTCATATTTATGAACTAACTCTTTTCCATAAGAACTTAAACGGTTATAAGATCCATCCAATAATTCTTCTTTTCTTACAATTTGACTATTCAAAGCTCTTACTTCTTCTTCAATTTTTCTTTGATCCTTACTAATATCGAAACTATCGTTTCTCATAGAAGATTTAACATAGGTTACAACCTTTTGTTCAACAGTATCATCAATATTAGCAGTTGGGGAAACAAACTGTTGAGCTATAGGTAAAAGATTAACATCAGCCATTTGTTCAAGTAAACGACCAAAACGTTCCTTAACAACTTTTATCTTTTCTAGTTCATCCTTATACTTTTCAATATTTGCTTCTAACTCTGCTATAGCTTTTCCATTTTTTAAGCTACTAAAAAGATTCTTGCTTAAATCAGCAAGTTCTAATTCTGCACGACTTAATTTATCTTGCATTATAACTTCTTTATCATTTTCAGCAGTTCCTATTATTGAAACAGATTTCATAAAAGTTCTCACTAACGCTTCATTGTCTTTAATTAAATTTAAATAGTTTAAAAATTGTTCATCTTGTCTAATCTTTTCTTCATTATCAACTGTATAATGTTTTTTACGTTTAAAATAAGTAGTAAGTTCATTTAATAATTCTTGTTGATTTTTTAAATCATATATAATATCTAAAGATGATTTCTCATTTCCGTTAATTATAAATACTTTAGCATAATCAACATCAGCTTGGTCTAAAACACCTGAACAAATAGCAGCTATTTGCTCTTCATTATTAATCTTATCATTCATAAACTGCACATAATGATCAAAATTGCGAGTTGTAATTGCCTTCATTATTTCAACATATCTATTATAAGAAATCTTTAATGCTCTAAGCTTAACTTTCTCAAACTCACTCAAATTTCCAGTTTCAGTTAATTTTCCCTCTAATACATTAATTTGTGAACCCAAATCATTTATTTTTACTTCTAATAAAGGATAAATTTTTTTCAAATCTTCATCTTTATCATAACACTCTTTTAATATTTTAAATTCACCCATAAAAGTGATAGTTTTTAAGAAATCCATCAAAACCTTTTTATCATTGGGAGATACATTATCAACTCCCATAGATTTTATTGTTCTAATTAATTCACGATAATTTTCTAAACTAGGCATCTTTTTCATCCCCATCATCTAAATCTAAAACAAGTTCTTCTTCTTCATTTTCCAAAGTAGATATTATTTCTTCCATTTCGTCAAGAACACCTAACGTATCAAAAAATTCAGTTGTATCGTCCATATGCCTCACCTATTATAAGTTTAGCATATAACAATAAAAAATATAACAATAAAAAGCCTTAAGTTTACACTAAGGCTAAAGGTTTTTCTTCTTTAAAAGTTTGTAAGGTTCTTAGTTTAGATAAAATGTTTTGAATTGACAATGGTATATCTGAAACATCACCATAATAATCACATATTATTTTAGAAATTAAAACGCTAACATTTTCATCTACAGATCTATCATTTATTAAAGCAAGCAATATAGAAAAGTCAGAAATATCTAATAGAGATTCTACAAAAATATCTAAATAATCATCTAGAGAAAGTCTACCTATATCACTTAAATGAACATAATCATATAAAAAGAACTTTAATATAATTTCTTTAGAAATTGATAAAATAATTGACTCTTTATTACTGCGAATTGCATTTATATTACGAAATACAAAATCTAGAACTAAAGATTTAAAAGCAAATGAATCATAATTAACACGTTTTCGAGCATTTATAATATCCTTTAATAGTATTAATTTACAACAATCATCATTATTCTTATTATCAAAAGACAATAAATAATTAAGAAACATTTCTATTATCTTTGAAAAAGAATCTTCATTAATAACACCTTTTTCGACTGCAAATGGTAATAAAACATGAAACATTTCATTATCTAAAAAGACCTTATAAATTGGCAAATTTAATAAAGTAGCATCTAAATCTAAAAATTCTTCTAAATAATCTAAAGCTATCGATTCATCACTATATTTTAAAATAATATTCTTAAGATTATCTATTATAGAAGAATTAAAATCTATCCTCCCATGATTATTAATAATCGACTTAAGTAATAAAAGATCAGAATTATTTATTTCATCATTCATAACAATATGTTTTAAATAAAGTAATGCATCTAATTCCATAATACCCCTCTTTTTTTGTGTTGCCTATTATAGTATCGTTTTGTAAATTTGTCAAAGAAAACATTTACTTTATTGGGAAAAAATACTATAATCTTATTAAGATAGGAGGCTATGTAAATGGAAAATATTAAAAACCTTGTTACAGATGCTCATAATGCAGTTGATGAATTCGAAAAATACATGTTCACAAATCACTTAAATATATATATTCCAGCAAAAGAATGTACAGAATATATGAAAGCAAGAATAAGCACCGTAGAATCTATGTTAAGAATAAACTTCGTTGATGAAGAATCAAAACAACAAGCTTCAGCAAAACTAAATTCAGTAATTGAACAAATTAAAAATATACAAACAGCATTTGAAAATGGTGGAGATAATTTAGAAATTATCCCAGATCCTGATAAAGGATATGTTGTAAAAGAAAAAACAGCTCAAGAAGTAACAACAAAATTTGGCGAATTTAATCCTATTCCTTCATCAGCAGCAAAAATAACTGATTATGATGCGATTAAAAATGAAAATGTTACAGAATTGGCAGTTCCACCAATAATTGATGACACAGTTACTTCAATACCAGATCCTGAAATTCCACCAATGATTGAACCAGAAGATAGAGATTCTTTTGAGCAAGCTATAGATGTAGCTGCAATTGAAGCATTTTTAGGAAACCAAGGATACGAATCTGACACTAACGATTCAACATTAAAGTTATAAAAAAAGGATCATTATTTAATCCTTTTTTCTTTTTTCTAAAACTAATTTTTCAAGCATTTTTATCTCATTTAAATAAAGTTCATATGATTGTTTATTTTTCTTAACTATAACTTGAAGTATCATTCCTGTTATCCATAGTAACACTCCAACAGTAACTAAAAAACATGCAAATATCAAACTTGGAAATTTTAAAACAACTCCTGTTTTAAAATAATCAACAAATGGTGCTATACCAATTATTATTCCTGCTATCGCCGTTAAAGAAGCAAAAATATTAAAAAATAAAGCTGGACGATATTCTTTAAATAAAGTTCCAATAGTTTTTAATACTTTTATACCATCTGAAACTGTATTCAATTTAGATACAGAACCCTCTGGTCTGTCACGATATTGAACTGGTATCTCTACAAGTTTAAAGTTTTTATCAACAGCATGAATGGTCATTTCTGTCTCTATTTCAAAACCTTTGGATAAAACTGGAAATCCTTTAACAAAATCATAAGAGAAAGCACGATATCCAGTCATAATATCCTTAACATTATTTTTAAATATGAAATTTATAAGTTTTCTAACAAGGACATTCCCAAAATTGTGAAACATTCTTTTATTTTCTTGAAAATAAGTACTAGAAAGTCTATCTCCAATAACCATATCTGCCTTACCTTCTAATATTAAATCACACATTTCACGTGCTGACTCTGCTGGATAAGTATCATCACCATCTATCATTAGATAACAATCTGCCTCAATGTCTCTAAACATACTTCTAATTACATTACCTTTTCCTTGACGATACTCATACTTTACTACTGCTCCAGCCTTTGAAGCTATCTTATCTGTACCATCATTAGAATTATTATCATAAACATATATTGTTGCCTCTGGTATTGCTTTTTTATAATCTCTTACTACTTTTTCTATTGTCTTTGCTTCATTATAGCAAGGAATCAATATTGCTATATTACTTTTTTTCAACTTTTTCACCTCTTATATACTCTAATAATAACACAGTTAATACAGGAAGTGCAAAAATATATGGCATTGTATATCTAAAATATGTGTTCGCAGGTCCAATAAAACAAAATAAAATTGATCCAAATAAAGGAAGTAAACTTATTAAAAATCTTTTATTTTTTGTATTTATTAAATAAGCTGCCAAAATTAACACCGCCCATGTATTAAGAGCAATATTAGATACCGCCCCTATGATAGGTATATAAGGAACAGTATTAGCATAACCATCGATAAATGCTCTAAGAAAAGATAACTTATTATAATGATAATCAACTAAACCATTATCTGTTACTCTTTTATCATACCTCGCATAAATATACCAATTGTGTTTATCTGGATAAAAAAATCCATAAGTATTATTTAATGTCGCATCAACATAAATATCAGGATGCTTTTTTAATCCTTTAAACCAAACATAAAAATAATCTTTCAAATCTTCTTTAGTTGTATTCTTATTATATTCATTTTTTACTGGATCTGCCAAATCGGGATTATATCGAGAAGCTAATGTATCATATTTCAATATATAGTCTATTATTTTAATGTCTTCTTCATTATAAAAATCTGGCTTTTCTGAAACTAATCTAGCAGTTTGTTGAAATGGGACACTAAGCATTTCTCTAGCCGAACCATCACTTATTCCTAAATAAGGTATTAACACTTTATCAAAAGCATAAATAGAAACAAAAAAGGCAAAAAAAGAAATTAATATTTTCAAAGCATTTTTTCTTGTATAAAATATCAAGACAAATATTGTTAAAGCAATTACATAAACACCATTATGTCGAAACAAACCTATAAATAACATTATAAAATAAAGAACAGCTATATATTTATAACTAAGATTAATTTCTTTATAATTTTTTATTATATCAAAAACTTTAAGAATAAAAAGAATCATAAAAGCTGTATAAAGTGTATCTTTAACGGCAGACATTGAATAAAGTAAATACATTGGTATAATTAAATACATTCCTAAAACAATTAATCTATTCTTACTTTTGATTCCATTATTAGACATATATTTAATCGTATAAGCAAGAACACTAGAATAAATTAAAGATTGTATTAAAGTATATAGAAATAATCCAAAATTATCATTAACTAAAAATCTTCCTAAGCTAAGACAAAAACCAATCATATAAGTTTGAAAAACAGGATGATGTGATGTCATAAAAATCTCAGGATCTCTTTGTATAACCCAATCAATATATTTTGTATGTTCATTAAAATACATTTTTATTTGAAAAGATGGATCAGGAGATAAAACAATTGGATAAAAAGCTAACATATAAATTGAAAGAACAATTAAAATAGTTACAAAAGAAACTTTAAAAGGATACTTATTAAAAAGTTCTAAGTATTTAGATAAATACTTATTTTTAAATTTTAATTCTTTATTTTTAGATTTATCTATTAAATCGTCTAATAAAGAAAAAAGATGAATAAATAAATAAATATACCCAACAAATTTTACTAAACTCAAAAGAATAGTTGCAATATTTAAAAATAAAAGCTTATAACTTCCATAAGAAGCATAACCTTCTCCAACTAACATAAATAAAGAAAATAAAACACTTAAAAATATTTTTATTTTACTTATCTTGTGAAAAGGATGCTTGGAAAAAAAATAAAAAGCAAAGCCTGTAAAAACCGATAAAGCAAAAAAGTTTGTTTCATACAAAGTAGTAATTTTTAAAACACTCAAATCACTTACCAAATCTATTTTAATTAAAAAACAAATTCCAACACATATTGAAAAGATAAATAACTTTACTTTAGCTAACATTTACATTCTTCCTATCTAAGATTAAGTATACTATCAACTTTAAACAAAAACAATAAATTTGCAAATTTAATTAAAATATGTTATTATCATTTACCAGAAAAGGGGATATAATTATGGAAATTTTTAAAATTGATAATATTAATGATTTTTTAGTAGAAGATCAAAGTTTTTCAGCAGAGGTATACTATTACAAAAAAATAGCTAATAACTTTTTGAAAACAGTTTTTGGTGGTTATGTTGATTTAGAAATAATACCAGAAGTAAATGCCTACGTTGAAGGAGAACTACTATCTATCGGACTTGACAAAATGTCATTAGTAAGACCATTAGCAAAACTATTAGGAATAAGCTTAAATAGCAAGGTTGCAACTTCTGAAGAAGAAGAAATTGATTTCATTAAAGGACGTATTCAAGCTAAGCTTACTGAATTAAGAAATATACAAAGTGTTGCAGAACTTACTTATAAGTTTCCAGAAATACACACTATTTATTCAAACAAAGTAGAGGGATGTAATAAATCTGTTATTATAGAAAATACATGTAGAATAATTAAGCCAGCTTCTCAAGCCGAAGAAGTAAGAGCGAAAAAAAGAAAAGAATGGAATATTAGTAGAGAACAACATACACAAAATTTAGCAGAAGCTGCAATTGTTACATCATCAGGATTCTTAGGATTTTTTATAAATAAATATTATACAGAATTAAGTTACATAGCTGATCATTTAGACTTCTTAATTAATAGTATAACTTTTAATAAAATACCGAGTACATTATTTCAAACAATTGATGCTAATAAAATACTAAATTTCATCGATAACTCTAAACAAAAAACAGTAGGATTAAAATAATCCTACTGTTTTCCTAAAGGAAAATTTGAACCACACCACTGAGGTGTGTTTTTTTGTTATAATGAAAATGAGCCCCTAGCAAAGTAGAATCAATAAGTAAATTACACACAATTAAGAGAAAAAAAGAAAGTAGAAAAAGATATTTTATAAAAACAAGGATTATCAATGAGTAAGGCTGAAAAGTTACTGGGAATTCATAGTAGTGGAGTATATAAAAATATGCTAAAATAGCACTATAGAGGTGAGCTAATGAAAGCAGAGAAAATAGAAAAAATATATGCAACTTCAACAGAAAAAGTAATCGCAATTACTGACTTTTCTTATACATTTAAAAAAGGTAATTTCTATGCAATTATGGGACATTCAGGAAGTGGTAAATCAACTCTTTTAAGAATTATAGGTTTGATGGATCAAATGACAAGCGGAAGTTTAGAAATAGATGGTGAGAATGTTGTTAATTTAAATGACACCACTGCATCAGAGATAAGAAAAGAAAAAATAGGCTTTGTTTTTCAAGATTATTTTTTGGATAAAAATTTAAGGGCTATTGAAAATGTTATTTTACCTATGCTAATAAATAAAAAAATAAAAAAAGATGAAAGAATAAAAAGAGCAACTGAACTATTAAAAATGGTCGGACTTGAAGATAAAATTAACTCTTATCCTAAAGAATTATCTGGAGGAGAGCAACAAAGAGTTTGTCTAGCTAGAGCTCTTGCGAATAATCCTGATTACATATTATGTGATGAACCAACTGGTAATTTAGATGAAGAGAATGAAAAGAAAATACTTACTATGCTAAAAAATCTAAGTAATCAAAGAAAATGTATAATTGTTGTTTCACATAGTAATAATATTAAAAAATATGCTGATGATATTATAAATCTTAAGGGCGGAAAGTTGGTATCTTAAATATGGCTACTAGTGATTTATTTTCTATAATCAGAAAAAACATTTTTACAAAAGATAATGTTGTAATATTTATCATTTCTACTCTACTTTTATTAAGTATATACGCCTGTATAAATACAATAATAATGGCTAATCTTTTAAAAAATAGTCAAATGGAACATTCAGATGGAAGAAGTCTTTTAATTTCGGTTCCCAAAAATGACGATGAGCTCAGGAAAATCAAAAATATTAAACATGTTGAAGTAGCTGTAAGCCAAAAATATTCTAACGAAGCCGTTGTTGAAGTAAATTATAAGAATGAAATTGGTAACTTATCAATTAAACCCATATTAAACTCTAATGAAGTTAATATAATTAAAGGTAATATACCATTAAATGATGGAGAGATGGTTTGTCCTTATAGTTTTATTATTACTAACGAAAACTACAATCTTAATAATTACAATAAACATATAAAAAAAGGAACTAACTTTATTGGAGAAGAGTTTTATTTAAAAAATATAGATAATTTAGAATATAAATTTAAAATTGTAGGTAGTTTTGAAAATAAGCCTATGGATTCTTTAGGTACATGCTATGTTTCAATAAAAGATTTTGATCAATTTAAAAGTGATATTGATGTGTGCGATGATAAAAAATGTTACGAATACTCCTTATATATGATAAGAGTTGATAAATACAAAAATATGAACTATGTAGAAAAAGAATTAGAAAAGTTGGGCTATAGTTCATTTAGAATGTTTACATTCAACGAAAACTTTTTTTATAAATTAACAAATATTCCTATTTTTATTGCAATAATTATTTTGACAATCTGTTTAATATTAACATATAGTTTTTATAAAAAAAAGGAACATAATAATCAGCAGAAATTTTCTATAATGAAATCTATAGGTTACTCTAAAACTAATTTAATACAAATTGAACTTTTTGAAGCAATGCTAACGAGTTTAGTTGGAATAGCCTTAGCAATAACTATATATACTTGTTTTTTCATTATTGTAAAATCTTTCTATTTGAAATACTTAACTATTTATAATATTTATCTTACATTCCCAATTATAACAATGTTAGTAATATCTCTGATATATATGTTATTTATATGTATCATTGTAATCTACCTAACAAATAGAAAAAATAATAAAACTGTATTGAATTTACAAAATTAGGAGGAATATTATGGTACATAAGAGTTTTCTCAGAGATAAAAAAACAAAAATATATATAATAATTTTTTCATTTATATTTAGTATTTTTTTAATTATTACTATTGGAAGAAGAGAGTTTTTAAATGAATATAATCACAATTATGAAAATTCTTTTTTGTATTTAGAAGACTCTAAATCAATAGCTGATTTAAAAAATAATGCAATGATAAAAGATGTTAACGAAGTTATAAAAGCTGATATCTATTTTTTATTAATGGATGAAAGTATAGAAAATGAAAACAAAATAGTTTTACCAAGTTTTTTTAACAAAACTTATAACTTAGGAGATATCTTTTCCTTTAATTTAAATGATGAAACTTATGATTTTACAATAAGCGACTTTTATGACACTGAAGAAATAACTACAAAAGTATACATTAGTAAAAAAGATTTTAATAGACTTCTTTTAAATAACAAATCTGGCCATATTGTTATCATTAATTCTTGGTCCAATTTGGATAAAGTTAATAATTATATAAAAAACCGTTGTGGTGTAGAGCCTGATACGTATATCACAAGCACTAGCAATATGGATTTAACTGTGTCTCTACATAGTTTTAATATTTATGCATTAGTTATATATGTAGTATTTTTTATAATATGTATAGTATCTCTTTATGACATATCGAAGGATAATAAAATAAAAAAGAAAATATATAGATCACTAGGATATAGTAAAAAACAAATTATTATTAAAAATTTATTAAATATATTTTTAATCTTTTTTATTAGTTTTATTATATCTTTATTTCTATCTTTATGTGGGATGTATATTTTCTTAAAATAAGTAAAGAGAAAATGTAAATAATTAGTGTGTTTCTTTTTGAATTATATTCGTCATATTTATGTTAAAATTCATAATAAAAACCATCAAATTAGTTAGATGTTTCTAAATGGATATCTAAAAAAAGATTTACTCTTGCTAAATTATTTTGAATATTAATCCATCTATATTAATTACATACTCATATTTTATGTATGACATATACTTTTAACAAATATCAATAACAAAGTTATATATTGACTTGTTTATCTTGAAAATATATAATAACTCCAAGGAGACAAATAGAATGGATAGAAATGAAGTTCGTAAATTATTAATTAGAATTGGACAGATTAAATGTAATCAAGGAATTCTAATTGATGACTTACATAAAGAATTTGAAAATATTAATGAAGATGAATTTTTAACAATTCTATCTGGTTTAGCAACCAGATATGTTATACGTATTGATGGAAAGTACTCAATGGATTGTTTTACGTTAGAAAAATATAATAAAATTGTGGGGCTTGAAAGAGAAGGATACGCAGCAATAGATGCCATATGTAATGATAAAATATGGAGTATGACTGAGAAGTTCCTAAAAGATAACGACTATGACAATTTTTCTTTCTTTTCAGCTGTAGAAGTTGCAAAAAAGATTATTGAAAGAGAAATAGATTCGATTATAAAAAAATAGTAGGATTAAAATAATCCTTGAAGTTGTCAACAAAAAGTAGACAGTAAAAAAACATTTATTTAAACCCTAAT